>CALXGN010000007.1:0-91721 GCA_944387865.1 Candidatus Scatomorpha stercorigallinarum
TGTCGTAAATCTGTCGTAAATCCGGAAAACTTACGACACACGTTTTTCGCGCCGCCTCTCCTGTCTACCCGAGGCGGCATTCAGCTCCAACATTTCTGCCCTTGCATCCTCGAAGCCGAGATGCGTATAGGTGTTGAGCGTTACACCAATCTCGCTGTGACCCATTATGTATTGCAGCGTCTTGGGGTTCATCCCGGACTTTGCCATGTTGGAGCAAAACGTGTGACGGCATACGTGCGGCGTAATCTTGGGCATCTGCACCTTGTATATGCTGTTGTACTTGGCGCAGATGTGCTGGAAGTACTTTTCCCAGTGGAGAGCCACCATTGGACGCCCATTCTTGTCGAGAAAGAGAAAGCCGCTGTACCCCTGTACCACCGGCTCCACCTTTGGCGGTTTCCTGTTGACAAGTATACGGGCAAAGCACTCCTTTACCTCAGGCGTCATGGGAACCATTCTGGTGCCGCAGCCGGTTTTCGGGTCTTCTATAACATACTCCATGTTGCTGGTTCTCTGGAGCTGGTGGTCTACGATAATCCGGCTGTTTTCAAAATCAATGTTGCCGACGGTCAAGCCGGCGAACTCCGAAATGCGCAGCCCCGTTTTGAAGAGAATATAGATGCCGTCATAGTAGCGGCTAAAGTGCTTGTCGTTTCTGACGAACTCCAAAAAGGCGCGTTCCTGCTTGCGCGTGAGTGCCTCGCGGGTTACGCTGTCGTTCACAACTACCGTGCTCAGCTGAAACTCAAAGGGGTTCTTGTTCAGAAGGTCGTTATCGACCGCCATTTGAAACGCCGGCCTCAGGACGCCGCGGACGGAATGAATTGTGCTGTAGCCGCGCCCGTCGTCCTGTAGTTTTATCAGCCACGCCTTAGCGTCGAAAATCTTGACTCGGTCAATGCGTTTGCACCCGAAGTCCTCTTTCTTGAGGATGTTGATAACAAAATTGTAGTTGGCTCGCGTGTTGTGCCGGACACCTCTTTTTTGGGCAACATACATTTCCACCAGCTCGAGCACGGTCAAGTCGCCGCCATTTGTGGCAAGCCCGCTGTTTAAATCCCGTTGAATCTGCTTCTCCTTTTCCCGTAAAGGCAGGTCGTTGCGTTTGCCTTTCGGAGCGGTGTCGGCGCTCGTCAGAGTCCAACTGTAGACCGTCCTCCGTTTGCCGAACACGTCCTGATACTTGTATTCGTACTTTCCATCTTTTCGCTGGCTCTCTCCAGTCCATAGTTTTCGGCCTTTTTTGTCTCGCCTTATTTCAGACATTGCTACTCCTTTCCAACTAAGAAAAGAGCCAGGCTATGATACGGATATTGTATCATAATCCCGGCTCTTTTGTCACACGATTATTTACTTGCGTTATATGGCAGACAGTTTTTCGTCAACGTATCGTTCAAAAACTCTGCGCTTAATCTGAGGGCGGGTGCCGTTCCAGAGAATAAAATCTGCACCCGGATTTTCATCTATCAGTTTCCTCAGCTTCTTATCGCCGATGTGGAAGTATTTTGAGGCCTCCTGTACACTGAGGGTGTACTTTCGCCAAATGGGAATCTCATACTTATCGTCAAACTGTTCATGTTCTCTTACCATAGGCATAGCTCCTTCCAAGATTAAATTTCCATATCCCGGCCTTGGCTGTGGGATGGGTGTTTGCGTTCTGGATTCTCGCGCTCATGTGCAAGAACGTCGCGGATAAAAGCCCTGACCTTTTCCGGCGCGGCCTTGAGCGCCGTGAGGTAGGGCTGGACTTTCTTCTTGAGTGCCTCATATTTCTCGTGAATCGAATCATAGCGCTGCTTCCAGACAGAGGCGGCTTGTTCGGCGGCGCTGAGCTTGTCGCTCAGCTTTACAATTTCCGCTCTGGCGGCGAGCCCCTTGACGGCGTGTTTCTTCAGCTCGCCGCACTCTTGCGCAGTCAGAGTAATGCTTCCGGTCAGCGGGTTGCGCTTGCCCATTTCTTTAATCTCGCGCGCCGTGAGCGCGGCAACTTTGGCAGTTTTCGTTTCCTTTTTCAGCGCGTGCAGCCGCTGTTCCTGCTTCTCGGCTGCGGCATTCGCGTCCACCAACGCCTGCTCAGCCTGTGTCACCTGTTCGCTCACGGCCTCCAGCCGCTGCTGCTCGGCTTTGACCTTGAACTGCGTCACGGTCAGGTGTTCCTCAGTGCTGCCGCGCTCGCCGCGTTCTATGTCATCGTAGCCGGCCAAGCGCATGAAATGAAAAAAGTCATCCTGCAATACGCTGTAGGACGACTTCAAAATCTGCTTGCCCCTTGCGTTTAGCATGGGCTTGCCGTCGGCGTCGAGCGCGGGCTTCGACGCCCATTTCTTGCTCCGGCTGACCTGCATGAACGTCTCTTTCACTGTGCCGACGAGGCTCTTGTCCTTACACCGCTTCGACCAAAGCACCTGTTTCTCTACGACTGGTATGTAGACGACGTGGAGGTGGTAGTGGTAGACGTCCTCGCCCAGCGCCTCGGACATCGCGCGGTTTTGCTCGTCGGCGTGCATGACAGCCGAGAGGATAAACTGCTCACCGCCCACAATCTCCACGGCGGCTTTGTAGGCGTCGGCGTAGAATTGTTTGGCAAACTCGTAACCGCCATGGTTGTAGAAGTATGCGGAGTTCACATCAAAGACCAGCTCACCGAATTTCACGGCGTCGGGTTTGAGGCCGCGGGTGGAGATAACTTTTTCACGCTCAAGCTGCTCGAACATTTCGGTATAGCTTGCGGTCGGAGCCTTGAAGTGTACATTCATCTCCGCACGCTCTTGGACGATGTCCTGATTAGAGTATTGCGTTTTCTCGCGCTCATTGTGCTCCTGTATCTTCGCCACGTCGCCGGGAGCTTTCAGGTCGTGGTTGCGGACGATGGTGCGGTTGACACCGTCGTTTCTTGCCATGGAATACGCTCCTTCCTGTGGAATTGGGGACGAGGGGGGGCGTGGAGGCGCTTTCTGCGGAAAGCGTAATAACCCACTATGACACTTTCATCCCAATGGCTGCAAAGTGCCGTGGGCTCTCCGAGGGGGTATTGCGCCCACTGCGGTGGACGCGCTGACCAACAGAAAACAGGCAGATGTTTCCTGCTGGTCAGCAATATATGCAGCCGCAAATGTTGCTGCTGCATATATGAGTTTTACGCTAAGACGCTGTGTACATACGTACCGAGGCTCAACGCTCGTGTACGTATGTACGTTGCGAATCGCCGCAAAACTCATTTATATGCGGGCGCACTATGGCTTCAATACCCATGAAGCCCCACACGCGCCGCCCCGCAGAGTTGGTGATGTTGTTGCAGTGCTCGAGATTGTATTTGCCTGACGCTGCAACAAGCGCGTCACTGAAGCTGCGTGGTTTTAGCGCGGTCAGACTGTTTTCCTCGCACCACATCCGGTATATCTCGTAGCAATCCTTCGAGCTTATGGACGCATCCGCTTTCAACCGGATGTAGCCCTCGGATTCCAGAAATTCATAGACATTGTTGTTGTCACGCTTGACAGACTCGCGGTTTTCCCTAGTCCGCGCGCTCTCGGTAAACTTGAAATTGTTTTCTGCCAATCGCTGCAAGCCCTCAAAAGCCCAGAGGAAGATGCCCTCAACCTCGGCCTTCATTTTCTCGGCGAGGTCAGGGTCGTCCACACGGTCAGCGGCCTTTTCCCTCGTGGTCAGCACGAGCTGACGCCGGTAAAAGCCGTCGCTGCGGTCAAAGAGCGCCTGCAAGTCGCCGTTGCTGAACGCGAGCAGCCGTGCGAACATCCAGCCCTGGTAGCTCTGTTTGCCCTTGCGCTCCAAGTCCATCTTGCCTTGCGCCGTGACGATGGACTTGACGTAGTTGGTCTGGCGCAGTGCTTCCATGCGCATATCATCATCGACGCACAGAAGGACGTGTTCGAGGTCGGCGCGGGCAAAGCGGTTTTCAGAGATTTTGCCGATGCTGCCGTCCTTCATGTTGCTGCCGAACAGGGTAGAGAGCACCACGCCAATCTGGCTCTTACCCTCGCCGCCGCTGCCTTTAATGACCATCATGCGCTGCCCCTTGTTGCTGGGTATGAGGCAGTAGCCTATGAACTCCTGCAAGGTGGGTATGTCCTCAGGGTAGAGCAGCTCGCCGAGGAATTTCAACCAGCGCTCGGGTTTTGGAGCGTTGGGGGTGTAGGCAACCGGCAGGCGGCTGCGCACAATTTTGCTTTTGCCCTCGGTGAACGTGCCGTCCAGAAACAACGTTCCGTTAGCAAGGTGGATGCGGTCTGACTCCGGCGCCAAGTCCTCAACACGCGCCGCGAGCTTCATAAGCTCTATGATGTTGCTTATCTTGCGCGGAATGTTGCTCACGGCGCAGCAGCGCAGCTCCTCAAAGATTTTGCCGCGCAACGGCAGCTCGTCTGTGACGCGCCCATCGGGCGTGAAAAACGCGCCGTTCATGTAGACGAGCCTGTGACGACTGAGGAAGTCGTCGCAAAAGAGAGCCTCGTTGATGCTCTTGCCGTCAAACCAAAAGGGCGCCTCAGCCGACCTTTTGCCCTTCGCCATTCCAACGCGCCTCCTTCATCAGGTATTCAATGTAGTCCAGCTCCTTGCACGCCTCGACATAGCGCTCATCGGGCTCGTCCAGCGGCGAGCGCGGAGCAAACTCGGCTTTCCACCGCCGCAGCTGACTCAGGCGTTGGCGCAGCTCGTCCATTTTCGAGCGAGGCTTATTCTGCGGCGGCCTGTCCGCGGACAGGCCAAAGTCATAGGCCAGCCTCCGCGCTGCCTCATAGTTACTCAGGCCAAGCAGCCGAGCCGTTAGGTCGATCACGTCGCCGTGCCCGCCACAGCCGAAACAGTGGAAGTGGTCTTCGTAGAGCTTCATGCTCGGATGCCGGTCATCGTGGAAGATGCAGCGCGCCATGCCTGAGCGCCCCACGTCCAGCCTGTAGCGTTCCGCTGCCTCCGGCACGCTCACCGACGCTTTTACGGTTTCATACAGATTCAAAGGCATTACCTCCTGAAAAAGATTGGCGGGTTTTTGCCCGTCTGCCTGAATATACGGAGAAAATGCCCCTTAGCCTTGAAATCCCGCAAAACTGCAAGAAAAGAAAAAAGCCGCCCCTCACTCTTGCAAAAGTGCAAGAGCGCAGGACGGCTGAAAATATTGCCAGAATGGCTCAATTCAAGTATAATAACCGAAGAACTTTGCAAAGAGAGGTGCCGTACATGGCTGGCGAATACTTGCCCGGAAACGTCCGGGAGCGGATTCAGGAGCTGCTGAAAGAGCGCAAAATTACTCAGGCGCAGCTCGCATCGCGTATCGGCAGCACGGAGAGCGCCGTCAGCCGCTTCATATCCGGCAAGACGGATAAGATAAGCGCCGAGTACATCATCCGCATTGCCAAGGCTTTTAACGTCTCCACGGACTTCCTACTCGGAGTGGTCAATGTCCCCGACCGCAAGAACTACGACGTCGAGGAGCTGGGACTCTCAGTGCAGGCGGCGCGGAATCTGTACACCGGCAAGGTCAATGCGGAGATTGTAAACCGGCTGCTGGAAAGCCCGCGCTTTGCCGAGGTCACGTACATGATTGAGCAGTATTTCAACGACACGCTCGCGGAGGGCTTCGCCGCGCAGAACCAGATGTACGCCACCATCAGCGCCATGCTGCGCCGCGACGTCAAGACCGATGCCGCAGTGCAGGCCGCGCGGGACGCGAACCGGCAGCGCGTGCCGGTTTACCAAGCCGACCTGACCACGATACAAAACGCTTTCATGGCGTCGCTCAAAGAGGTCAAGCGTGAGCTGGGCAACGACCTCACAGCGGCGCAGACGCTGACCAAGGAGGTCACACGGCAGATGTACGTCTCGCTGACCAAGGGCGGGGATGTGCAAAAGGCGCAGGTGACACCTGAACTGTTCGCGTCAGCTGTCACGCAAAGCGTGGCGGGCATGGAGGGCGCACAGCCCGAGGCGCTTGAAAAGCTCGGTAAGGCGCTCACGGAGTTCGCGCGGGCAACCATGGACTACGCCAAGGAGAAGCAGGATGCCGGACAATGAGCGGCTCTGCGCGCTCGCACAGGCGGGAGACGCAGATGCGCGGGAGCGATTGCTCGAGAGCAACCTCGGCTTCATCCGCAGGACGGCGCTTGAAGTGTACGGCAAAGCCGGTGAAAGCGGTCTCGACGTGGACGACCTTGTGCAGGAGGGCTGCATAGGGCTGCTGAGCGCGATTGACCGCTTTGACGCTGCGCGCGGGATGAAATTCCTCACCTACGCCGCCCCGGCGATACGCAACGCCATGACGGACTGCGTCCGCGCGGCGCTCTCGCAGTTTGAGCGGCGGCTCGAGGGCGACGGCATACAGCGCGTGTACCTCGACGACGTGCTCGACGTTGACGAACGTTTGCTGCGCATAGAGGCCGTCGCCGACCCGCACATGCAGACGCCGGAGCAGGTCGTCTTGCGCCGCGAGCAGCTCGCCGAGTTGTACGCCGGGCTGGACAACCTGACCGCCCGCGAGCAGACCTGGCTGCTATACCGCTACGGCTTCACCGACGGCACAGAGCACCCGCTCACCGCCGCCGCGCGGCGCTTCCACCTCAGCGGACACCGCGCAAAAAATCTCCACGCACAGTCGATGGATGACCTGTGGCTCGAGTTGCCGTGGTGGTATTGAAAAGCCGAGGTACGTTCTGCCCCGTAACGCACCCAAACATCTCACAACCTCATTGCATCCCGGCGCGGGATGTGGTAAAATGATTCGTAAATAAATGCCCATGAAAAAGGCGTACGCCTTTTGCCGTTTGGTGCCCACCAAACGATTCCCGTTAAACAACCAAATTCTCAGACAGGGAGGCGGCGGCAAAGCGCGCGCCAGCCGCGCCCGGCAGCTGCACGCAAATATGAAATCCTTAGGGAGGTACACGCACAAATGAAACATAAACTCATCCCGAAGCGCATCGGCGCATTATTGCTGTGTCTCACCCTGCTGGCGGGCCTGCTGCCCACGGCGGCCTGGGCGGCGGACGCCGACAAGGCCATCATGCTGGGCACAGGCAACATCAGCGGCTATGACAACGAAAGCAACAGCTACGACTATATCTACTACGGCACATGGAGCAACAGCCCCATCAAATGGCGGGTGCTGGATACGAAAACCAATATGGCAAACGCCACCGAGGGCGACGGGCTTTTTCTGCTGTCTGATGTTCTGTTGGGGACAGGCACCAATGGCGGCGTGTATTTTGACAACACAGAACCGTGTAGCAACACATGGCAGGGCAGCGACGCGCAGTCGTGGTGCAGTACCTTTTACAGCAACAACTTAACCACGCAGGAGCAGGGCGCGGTTTTGGCAACGACGAAAAGTGACGAAGCATTTACCAGCAGCTTCTATAATATCCAGTTTGCCGCTTCCAACAATATTCTAAATGGGGACAAGGTGTTTTTCCTGTCGGCAGAGGAAGCGGAAACCAGCGGCTATGGAAGCAGCGCGGGCTATTGGTGGCTCCGCTCTCCCTCCGCGGACAATACGGGCTATGCGGGCCTCGTCGGCCACAACGGCGGCGTGGACCACAGCATTGTGGTCTACGCCAGGGCTGCGCGCCCCGCTTTTAATTTAGATCTGAACTCTGTCCTCTTCACATCTGCCGCCGTAGGCGGCAAAATCCCCGCCGCTGAAAGCGGCGGTCAAGGCGGCGAAGCCGCCGACGCGATTTTTGAAATTAACGATACGGATACCAACGAGTGGAAATTGACCCTTTTGGACGACGAACACAAAAACTTTGAAATTTCCAACGCGACGATTAACGGCAGCGGCGACACAATAGCTTTCTCCTACTCGGGCGCACAGACCGGGACGAATGAATATATCTCCGTTGTGCTCGAAACCAACAACGAAATCACCCACTACGGGCGCATTTTGCAGCCGGAAAGCGCAAGCGGAACGGCAAGCTTTACGCTCCCTGCGGGCGTAATGTTAGACAATGATACAAAGCTGTATGTGTTCAACGAGCAGTACAACGGCGATAAAATGACCGATTATGCCAGCCCGCTTAAAGAAATCAGTAATCCCACTGTTGACACCACCGCCCCGACGCTTTCCAATGGCTCGGCTACCCGCGACAGCGCAACCACCGCGACGGTGAAGTTTACCAGCGACGAAGCGGGCAGCTATTACTACGTCTTGGACAACAGCGAAACCGCACCGGACAGCATAGATACTTCCGGTGAAGGGTCTTCCTGTAACGCCAATGAAGAAACGACGATTACCCTCGATAGCTTATCCGGCGAGTATATCCACATCGTCGTGAAAGACGCGGTTAATAATGTGAGTAATGTGCTGACCATCCCGATCCCGGCGTATACGTACACCCTCACAGTGAACTTAAACGGCGGCAGCGGCAGTGCCACAGGCGGGGAATTCGCCGAGAACGCAGTTGTCAACATTGACGCGGGCAGCCGCAGCAATTACCGCTTTACGGGCTGGACAACCTCAAATGGTGGCATCTTTGCCGAGGCTTCCAGCGCAAGCACGACCTTTACCATGCCCGCAGCCGATACCACGATTACGGCAAACTGGCAGTACAACCCGCCCTACATCCCGCCCGTCAAGACCCCAAGTGAGCAGGCCATAGACAAAATCGAGGACGCCGTGGACGGCGTCACGGTAAAAATCACTCTCAGCACAGGCCAGACCAGGCTGGACAAGGAAGTGTTCGAGGCGCTGGCGGGCCGTGATGTGACGCTGGAGATCAGCGTGCCCGGCGGCGTGAGCTGGACGGTGAACGGGCAGGACATCCCCAAAACCGCCAACCTCACCGACCTGAACCTCGGCGTTGACCTCGGCACGAGCGGCATCTCCGTGGACGTGATTAACGCGGTCACGGGCGAATACGGCAGTGTGCAGATAACGCTCGCGCACGACGGCGAGTTCGGCTTCGCGCTGACGCTCACCGCGCCGCTGGGCCGCGGGAACGCGGGCCTGTGGGCAAATCTCTACCACTACGACGAGGCGCGCGAGCGCCTGACGTTCGAGACGAGCGCGCGCATTGCCGCCGACGGCAGCGCCGCTCTGCGCATGACCCACGCCAGCCAGTACGCGATCGTTATCGACGACAGGAGCCACGCCATGACGTTTGCGGACGTGGCGGAGGGCGCGTGGTACTATGACGCGGTGAGCTATGTGTACGCAAACGGCCTGATGGACGGCGTGAGCGCGAGCGAGTTCGCGCCGGACACAACGCTTACGCGCGCGATGCTGGTCACCATCCTCTGGCGCATGGAAGGCGAGCCGGTTGTGAATTACTTAATGCCCTTCACCGACGTTGACGGCGGCGCGTGGTACGCCGAGGCCGTCCGCTGGGCGGCGAGCGAGGGCATAGTCACCGGCGTAAGCGACACGAGCTTCGCACCCAACGCCGAGATAACCCGCGAACAGTTAGCGGCGATACTCCACCGCTACGCGGGCGAGCCCGCCACGGCGGCCAACCTCGCCGGCTACGCCGACGGCGCGAGCGTGAGCGCATACGCGGTAGACGCTATGAGCTGGTGCGTCGAGCACGACATAATTACCGGCACGACCGCCACGACGCTTGAGCCGCAGGGTACCGCCACAAGAGCGCAAGCCGCCGCAATGCTGATGCGGTTTGCGGAAAACTTGAAATAAATGTGCAAACGCCGCCCGGAATCCGGGCGGCGTTTTATCATAGCCTGACTCGTGTCGTAAAAGTGTCGTAAATTTCATGCCCGGTGTGGGAGAAAACCCTTTAATATCAAGGGTTTCAGGGTTGTGTTAAGGCTCTGCCGTGACAGACAAAAAGCACTTTTATCATCTGTTTAGCTCTCCTGAATATGATGGGTCATAAGTGTCCCTGGCGCTTTGACGCCGGTGGTTTTTCAGCCGCCGAGGTAGGCTTTTTTCACCTGGTCGCTCTCGGCGAGCTCTTTGCCCGTGCCGCTGAGGCTGATGGAGCCGGTCTCCATCACGTAGGCCCGGTCGGCCACGGAGAGGGCCATCTGCGCGTTCTGCTCCACGAGCAGTATCGTGGTGCCGTTCTCGTGCAGGCGGCGGATTATATCGAATATCTGCTCCACAAGGATGGGCGCGAGGCCCATGGAGGGCTCGTCGAGCATCAGCAGCTTGGGGCTGCTCATCAGCGCGCGGCCGATGGCGAGCATCTGCTGTTCGCCGCCGGAGAGCGTGCCCGCCACCTGGCGGCGGCGCTCCTTCAGGCGCGGGAACTGCGCGAACACTTTTTCCAGGTCCTCGTCCACGCCGGAGCCGCTGCGGGTATAGGCGCCCATCTCCAGATTCTCCTGTACGGTCATCTGCAGGAAGATGCGCCGGCCCTCCGGCACCTGGGCCAGGCCGCGCTCCACGATCTTGTGCGGCGGCAGGCGGCTGATGTTCTCGCCCAGGAACTCCACCGAGCCGGTGCGCGAGCGCAGCAGGCCGGATATGGTCTGCAACGTGGTGGACTTGCCCGCGCCGTTGGCGCCGATGAGCGTCACCACCTCGCCCCGGTCCACGTGGAAGGAGACGCCCTTGATGGCGTGGATGGCGCCGTAATAGACGTTGATGTTATCTACTTTCAGTATCTGCTCCACGCTCAGGCCTCCTTTTTGCGGCCCAGATAGGCCTCGATGACCACGGGGTCGGACTGGATGTCCGCCGGCGTGCCCTTGGCGATGACTTTGCCGAAGTTCAGCACGCAGATGCCCTCGCAGATGCCCATGACGAGATTCATGTCGTGCTCGATGAGCATGATGGCGATCTGGAAGGTGTCCCGTATTTTGATGATATTCTCCATCAGCTCCGCCGTTTCGGAGGGATTCATGCCGGCGGCGGGCTCGTCGAGCAGCAGCAGGTTGGGATTCGTGCCCAGGGCGCGCACGATCTCCAGCCGGCGCTGCGCGCCGTAGGGCAGGCTGCCGGCCTTTTTATCAGCCATGTCCTGCATGTCGAAGATGCTCAGCAGCTCCATCGCCCGCTCGTGGGCGATGCTCTCCTGCTTCCAGTAGGAGGGCAGGCGCAGTATGCCGCCCAGCATGCCGTATTTTATCTGGTTGTGCAGGCCCAGCTTTACGTTGTCCTCCACCGTGAGGTTGGAGAAGAGGCGGATGTTCTGGAACGTCCGCGCCACGCCCAGCTTGTTCACCTGCTCGGTGCTCATGCCGGCGGTGTCGCGCCCGTCCACCATGATGATGCCGCGCGTTGGCTGGTAGACCTTGGTGAGCAGGTTGAACACCGTGGTCTTGCCCGCGCCGTTGGGGCCGATGAGGCCGGCTATCTCCGTGCGGCCGATGACGAGGTTAAAGTCGTCCACCGCCGTCAGCCCGCCGAAATCTATGCCCAGGTGCCGCGCTTCCAGCACGGGCATTTTGTCCAGGTCGCGTTCGGGGATATACGCGCCGCTGGGCATGGGCACGAGCGGGCTCTCTATGTTCGATTTTACCTTAGCCACGGACTGCGCCTCCTTTCTTTTCACGCGCGCCGCGCAGCGCGGCGAAGGGGCGGGCGACAAGGGCGCGCAGCTGCGGGTTGTTGGTGGCCAGCATCACGAGTATCAGCACGACGGCGTAGATGAGCATGCGGTAGTCGTCAAAGCCGCGCAGGGCCTCCGGCAGTATGGTGAGCACGGTGGCGGCGATGATGGAGCCCCAGATATTGCCCAGCCCGCCGAGCACGACGAATACGAGGACGAGTATCGAAGTGTTGAAATTGAACTTCGCGGCGGCGACGTTCGAGAGATTCAGCCCGTAGAGGGCGCCGGCCGCGCCCGCCAGGGCGGCTGAGGTGACAAAGGCCATCAGCTTGTATTTGGTGACGTTGATGCCCACGCTCTCGGCGGCAATGCGGTTGTCGCGCAGCGCCATGATGGCCCGGCCGGAGCGGCTGCGTATCAGGTTCAGCACCACTACGAGCGTGACCATGATGAGGATGAAGCCGGCGGTGAAGGTGGCGATGGTGTCCGTACCCGTCGCGCCCTGCGCGCCCTTGATGATGGCGACGCCGTTTTCCGTCAGGCCCAGGTCGCTGACGCTGCGCGTGCCGGCGGCGTTGAACACGATATGCAGGCCGTTCTCGTCATAGCCGACGATCAGGCAGTTGATGAGCTCCTTGATGATCTCGCCGAAGGCGAGCGTGACGATGGCCAGATAGTCGCCGCGCAGGCGCAGCACGGGCAGACCGACGATGAACCCGGCCACGGCGGCGAAGGCCGCGCCCACCACGAGGGCGATGGCCAGCCGCAGCGCATCCGAGGGGATGGCCGACTGCAGGCTCATGGCCGCCACGATGCCGGAGAAGGCGCCCACGCTCATGAAGCCCGCGTGGCCCAGGCTGAGCTCGCCGAGGATGCCGACTGTCAGGTTGAGGGAGACGGCCATCACGATGTAGCAGCAGATGGGGACCAGCTGCCCGCTGAAGGAGCGGCTGAGCATGTCGCGGTCAAGCAGCGAGTTTACGATGAGGAAGGCGATGATGACGCCGGCATAGGTGCCGTAGTCGATGAGGGCGGTCTTTTTTACGCGGAGCCTGTCCAGCCCGCTTTTGAACTTTGCTGTCGATCTCATGCGCACCTCACACTTTCTCCGGCACATATTTGCCGAGCAGGCCCGCCGGGCGCACGAGCAGGGTGACGATGAGCACGGCGAACACTATGGAATTGGCCAGCTGGGTGGAGATATAGGCCTTGGCCAGCGACTCGATGATGCCAAGCAGGATGCCGCCGAGGAAAGCCCCGGGGATGGAGCCGATGCCGCCGAACACCGCCGCCGTGAAGGCCTTGATGCCGGGCATGGAGCCCGTCGTGGGCATCAGCGAGGTGGAGAAGGAGCAGTACATCACGCCCGCCACCGCCGCCAGCGCGGAGCCGATGGCAAAGGTGAGGGAGATGGTGTGGTTGACGTTGATGCCCATCAGCTGGGCCGCGCCCTTGTCCTCCGAGCACGCCCTCATGGCCTTGCCGATCTTGCTCTTGCCGGTGAAGAGCGTCAGGGCCGCCATGATGACCAGGCACATCAGCACCGTGGCGACGGAGATGTAGGAGATGCTCAGCCGGCCGCCAAAGAGCTGCATGGAGCCGCTGACGATGGGCGTATAGGACTGGGGATTCGCCCCCCAGAGGAGCTGGGCGGCGTTTTGCAGGAAGTAGCTGACGCCGATGGCCGTTATCAGCACGGCCAGGTTGGGCGCCGCGCGCAGCGGGCGGTAGGCCAGGCCCTCGATGACGATACCGAGCACCGTGCAGACCAGTATCGCCAGCAGCACGCCCACCCACCAGGGCAGGCCCAGCGCGCTCATGCTCAGAAGGGAAATGTAGCCGCCCACCATGATGACGTCGCCGTGGGCGAAGTTCAGCATCTTGGCAATGCCGTAGACCATCGTGTAGCCGAGGGCGATGATGGCGTAGACGCTGCCAAGGCTGACACCGCTGATAAGATAGGAAAGAAATTCCATGCAGTTCACCTCGTTTTATCTGTGCTCACTGTGAACGTTCTGCGGCATATGCCGGGGCGGGAGTGGCGCCGCCCCCGCAGACGCCGCAGACGCGCCGTGGCTGCCGGGGCCCCGGCAGCCAGGCGCAATGGATCGGGAGAGGAAGGGGGGAGGGCCGCCCTTCTTCTTTTTTTACTCAGCGGAGACGTACGCGCCGTCGTGGATGACCACGGCCATGGGCAGCTTGCTGACGGTGCCGTCCGTGCCCCAGGTGAGGCCGCTGCCGGTGAGGCCGTCGAAGCTCATGGTGGTGAACTGCTCGATGAGGGCGTCGCAGAGCTCCTCGGCGCTCATGTCGGGCGTGCAGCCGGCGTTCTCAAGCGCCTGCTTGAGGGCGTAGATGCAGTCGTAGCCGTCGGCGGCGAACTGGTTGGGGGTCTCGCCGTGGCGCTCGTTGTACTCGGCGACGAAGTTGACGGTGAGCTCGTCGGTGGCGTCCGCAGAGAAGGGGGTCAGCACCATGACGCCCTCGGCCAGGCTCATGTCGAAGTTCTTGAGGGTGAGGATGCCGTCCATGCCGTCCACGCCGAAGAAGGTGGGCTCATAGCCCATGGCGTCGGCCTGGGCGAGGATGACGGAAGCGGGCTGGTAGTAGATGGGCAGGAACACGACGTCGGCCCCGGCTGACTGGGCGCCGGCCAGCTGGACAGAGAAATCCGTGGCGGTCTCATTGGTGAAGGTGCCCTGGTAGACGATCTCCAGGCCCTGGTTCTCGCACTCGGCAACGAACGTGTCGCGGATGCCCTGGGAGTAGGCATCGTCGTTGCGGTAGATGACGGCGATCTTGGAATCAGGCATGTTGGCGGCCATGTAGGTGGCGGAGCCCATGCCCTGGTTGGGGTCGGTGAAGCAGAGCTGGAAGACGTTGTCCTTGCCCGCGACCACGTCCGGGGAAGAGGCGCTGGGGGTGAGGGTGAAAACGCGGTCCTCATAGGCGACGGCGGAGACGGAGATCGCCGGGCCGGTGGTGACGGGGCCGACCAGGACCTGCATGTCGTTGTCCATCAGGTTGTTGTAGGCGTTGACGCTCGTCTCGCCGTCGGACACGTCGTCCTGGAAGTCAAAGTCGATCTGATAGCCGTTGATGCCGCCGGCGGCGTTGATCTCATCGACGGCGATCTGCGCGCCGTTCATGACGGCGGTGCCGTAGATGGCGTTGTCGCCCGTCAGGGGGCCGACGCCGCCAAACTTGAACGCAGTGCCTTCGGCGGCGGGCTCTTCCTCACCGGAGGGCTCCTCGGCGGCGGGCTCGCCGCTGGCGGGGGCCTCGGAGGGTTCCTCGGCGGGGTCTTCGGCCTGGCCGCAGCCGGCCATCAGGCATACGCACATCAGCATAGCCAGGACAAGAGAGAAGAACTTTTTCATGTTTGCCTCCTAAAATGCGATTTTATACAAAAAACCGGCCCCGGCCAGATGGCCGGGACCGGTTTGAAGTATACTCCAAATCAGTGTGCCGGTACCATACCTGGCTCGGTGTTGCTGCGGCGGGCTACTACTACGGCGGCAACAAGTACGATAATGCTGGCGGCGATGCGCGCTATGCGTATAATTATAAGGCGCAGGGCAGCAAAAATGGACACCGCAAGAGCGGTGTCCAGGCTAAGCAGGCAGGCAGTATTATCGCGGCGGGCAGAATCGTCGCTGAAGGAATGAGCGCAGGCAGGCGCAAAGTCCGCGCAATGAGAGCCGCGGGCGTCAAAGCTGTTAAAAGTTCGCTCAAAGTGACGGTCAAACATCGGCGCGGCTCCTTTCTGTGAGTTGAGTGCAATTTAACACAGCAAAGCCGCACTGTCAAGAAGGCAAAGCCCATTTCCACGAATTACACAGCGCTTTCCATGCCTGCGGGGCAAAATTTCTTCTGTTCTCACAGTAAATTTGTGCGTTTTTGAACAGGGGAGCGGCCATGTGGGGGAAAATGCGGGCGCGCCGGCGCAAGAGGAATGCCGCCCGGAGGGCCAGGGCGGCATGTGCATGCCTGGCTTACGGCGCGAGGAGATCCACCTCGACGCCGGGTATCTCGGCGGCAAAACGCGAGCGCATGAGCTCTTCAAAGCCCTCGTTGTACTCATAGCCGGCGCAGGCGCGGCCGCACTGCTCGGCGGCGATGAGCGTGGTGCCGCTGCCGAGGAAGGGGTCCAGCACGAGGCCGCCGGGGGAGGTAGTGGCGCGGATGATGCGCGAGACGAGCTCGGTGGGGTAGATGGCGGGGTGAATGTATTTTTTGCCCACGCTGCCGGCCTTGCGGTTGATGTTCCAGAAGGCGCCGCCGTTCATGAGTTCGTTTTTATAGTCGCCGAACTGGGCGAACACGCCGCGGTCCACGGAAAAGGCCTCGCTTTTGGAAAACACAAGCACATATTCGTGGTGATCGACGACGTTTTTCTCTCCCGTGGGGATGCCGGAGGACTTGTGCCAGATGACGATGCCCTTGTAGAAAAAGCCTATCTCCCGGCACATCTCCACGAAGTCGTGGGGGATGGTGATGACCTTCCCTGCCTGGACGCGGATATTGATGTTTATCCAGAGCGAGCCGGAGGACTCCAGCTTGCGGTAGCACTGCGCCCAGACGGCGCGGATGCGGCGCAGATAGTCCGGGTAGCTCTCCTGGCCGATTTGGCCAGGCTTGAAGTAGTCCTTGAGGTTCCAATAGGGCGGGGAGGTGACGGCCAGCTGCACGGAGCCGTCGGCTATCTCCTCCATGTTTTCGGAGGAGCGGAAAACGACGCGGCTGCGCGGCTTGTCCACGGCGCGGCGCGGCGGCGCGGGAGGGAGCGCGAGCTCCGCCGGGGAGCGCTCCTCGCGGCAGAGCACGTAGTCGCCGCCGCAGCCGGACATGGCCAGCAGGCGGGCGACGACGCCTTCATCGCCGAGCATGATGTGGCGGGTTATGTGCGCGCGGCCGTCGTCCTCTGTCGGTATCCAGACGTTGCCGGGGTCCTTGCCGCGGGGGTTGTAGTTCTTGGCCCGCTTGCCCCACTCGACGTCCTTCCAGATGTGCTTTTCGCGGACGGCGTCCTTGTTGAAGGACATCTGCGCGTGATTTTTGCAGAGCCAGACGACGTACTTGGCATTGTCCGTGAAGGCGCAGCGCTGTGCCTCCGCCACCGGGTAGACGATGGTGTTGACGTAGTCATAGCCGGCGGCGGTGGCGGCGGCGATGACGTCGAGGAAGTCATGCACGACGTTGCCCATGGCGTCGTATTCCGTGCGCACCAGGGCGAAGAAGCTGCCGCTGCCGGAGAGGCTGGCGTATTCTGTTTTCAGGAGCGACGCCGTTTTTTCATAGCCGGCGTCGGTTATCACGGTCTGCATCAGCGGATGCTCTCCAATCTTGCCCTGGCGATGTCGCAGTAGTTTTCAACGGGCTCGATGAGAGCCCACTCGCGGCCCATCAGCTGGGCCATCTTGGCCGTGGTGCCGCTGCCGCCGAAGGGGTCGAGCACGAGGTTGCCCGGGTCGCTCCAGGTGGCGATGTGGTCGGCGGCCAGCTTTTCCGGGAAAATGGCCGGGTGCTCATAGGCGATCTTGTCCCGGGTGGAGAAGCCGCGGCCGTTGGCGTAGCGCCAGACGTTGGTGCGCACGCCGAATTCATTGACGGTCTTTTTGCCCTTGTTCGTCAGCGAGCCGTCCTTTTCCCGGCGGGTGACGTCGCCGTAGGTCGTGTATCCCGCCCAGCGGTTGGGCTTGTCGCGCAGGAGGTGCACGGTGGCGGGTCTGCCGCGGCTGAGGACGAACATGTATTCGAAGGCATTGAAATAGCGGTTGGGGTGAGGGGGGCCGGAGCCGGCCTTTTCGTATATCATCACGTCGTACATGCTGAAGCCGAGCTCCTGGAAAAAGAGCGCCTGGCGGAAGCTGGTGAGCGAGCGGCCGCCGTTGGCCGTCTTGTCGCCGACGACCCAGACGACCACGCCGCCGGGCTTTACGACGCGGTAGAGCTCGCGCGCGATGGCCTTGAACACCTCAAAGTTCCAGACGGCGCCCTCCTGGTAGTCGCGCAGGTCGTCATAGGGCGGGCTGGTCACGACCAGGTCCACGCTGTCGGCGGGGAATTCGGGCAGCAGCTCGTCCGCGCGGGCGTTGAATATTTGATGGCGTATGTCCTTCAGTTCCAAAATGGTACACCTCACGCAGCGATGCTGTCGTATTCCACGGCCGTGATGGCGCCGTCCGCCAGCAGGAACTCCAGATGATAGGAGCGCAGCAGGTTCTGCGCGCGCAGGGCGCGCAGGCGCTCGGCAAAGCTGCGGCGCAGGTAGTTCCCGCCGCTGAGCGCGGAGTAGAGCCCGTGCTTGTCCGCTGGGGCCTGGAAGTGGAGCCGGCGGTGGCAGTTGGGGCAGAGGGCGAAGAGATTCAGGTAGTGGTCGGGGCCGTAGGCGATGCCGAAGGGTATCAGATGGTGGAATTCCACATATGGCTCGCCGGCGGCGGTGATGAACGCCTCTTCGCCGCAGCACTCGCAGCGGAGCGTGCCGTTTTCGGCGCAGGCGCGCATGTAATAGGACTTGAGCAGGTTCACGAGCTGGGCGCTGCGCTGGCGGTCCTCCGCCGGGGACACCGTCGCCGCGGCGGAGAGCTGTTCGATGCGCTCAAGCAGACCGGCGGCGCTCTCCGTGCGGTAGCGGGCCAGGGCCGGCTGGCCGTGCGCGTCCTCAACGGCGAGGTAGGCGCTGTAATCGCGTGCGCCCAGCGCGGCGAGGGCCTTTTGCAGCTCGCGGCGCATGGCGGCCGCGCTGCGTATGCCGAGCGAGCGGAAAAGGCCGCCGAAGGCGGCGGAGGCGTGGGCTGCGATGGCCTCGAGCCGCTCGCGCGAGAGTTCCCGGACGCCGCCGAAGCCGAGGGAGACGGCGGAGACGAGCGCGGCGGCGGAGAGCAGGATGAAGCGGTCGGCGTGGATGTTATAGAGGTCCCATTTTATCTTCACAAGGCCGTCCAACTCCACGCCGTTTCCGTTGGCGGCGGAGACATAGCGCCGGCGGAGCTCCGCTTCGCTGCCGGCGAGGACGGCGCCGTAGCGCTGCTGCTTGTAGTCCTCCAGACGGGAGTAGACGTCGTAGATGAGCGCGAGCATGTGGCGGTCCGGCGCCTCGACGCGCGAGCGGCGCATGCGCAGCGCGCCGAGCGGGGCGGCGCCGCAGTCGTATGGAAGGTCGCCGCGGACGCCCAGCAGGTACTTGAGCAGTTCTTTGCGGCCGTCCTCGTCCTCGCAGTCCCGCGCCCGGCCGAAGGAGGCCACGCGCGCCTTTATTTCCGGCAGGCGCGCGGCCAGCTCGGGCTCGAGGGCCTCCCACTCTTCATCGCCGAAGCTGTGACGGCGGCGGGAGACGATGTATTTGTACTCGTCGAGGCTCATCGAGCCCCGGCGCAGGATGTAGCCGAGTATGTCCGTATAGGGCGTGAAGCTCACGCCGAAGGCCTCCGGCCCGGGAGCGGGACCGATCTGGTTGATCTCCGCGGTGGCGGGCTGGGATATCATTTTCAGCTTCTGGTGCTCCCAGAGGAGCAGGAACTCGCCGGCGTTGGCCTGCAACGCGAGCTCGCCGACCGGCGTGAGGCTGCTGAATTCAAAGTCGGCCGCGCCGGTGGAGCGGGAGTGGAAGTAGCCGTAGTAGTACAATATCTGCCGCTCGTTGCGGATGAAGGCCGCCATGTAGCTCTCGATGCCGCGGTAATTGGGCCGCGGGTGCGGGAATTCCTCGCAGAGGCGGAGGACGTCCCCCTCGCCGATGGGGCGCGTGAGCGCGAGGCGGCCGGCGGCCTCCAGCGCCTGCGGGGAGATGACGTACTTGATGGAGCGGTCGGCTATCCTCCCGGAGCTGTTGAGCTCGCGGACGCAGCCGGCGATGGCCTCGCGGAAGATGATATCTTCAATGGCCTCGTGCGAATACACGAAGCCAGGCCGCCGCACGGCCTCCTTCAGCCGGGCCTTGATGCCGGTCTGGCCGCCGGAGCCCATCAGCAGGGCAAAATAGTACTTCTTCGCGCCGCGCAGATACTCCGTGCGTTCCGCCCGGGCGCCGAAAACGCGGCGGCCGGCAAAATTGGCGAAGAGGTTGAAGTCCTCCGACTTGAAGTTGATGGCGCCGTCCTCGGGGTAGAAAAAGCGCTCGGCGCGCTCCCTCACGGCCTCCGGCAGGCTGGCGATATAGCGGTCGAAGATCTCCACCACCGCCGGGCGGTAGGCGCTGGTCTCGATGTCGTTGGAGAGGAACACGTAGTAGTACAGCGTGAGGAACTTCTTTGTGTACCACAGCGTGCCGGAGTTGGTCACGCGGGTGAGCTCCATGGACTTGGTGAGGGCGTAATTGCCGGGCAGGAGCGTGTCAAAAAAGTCGTCATACGGCGGCATGGCCCTTCACATCCTCTCCAAATACAGAATAAAGACATTATATCTGCAATCGCGGCGGAAGTCAAATGGCGCGCCGCTGTCAGAGCGGACGGGTGCTCTTTCCCACGATGAGGCTCGGCAGGGTGGTGAAGCTCTGGACGCGCAGTTCGGGCTTCTTCAGCTCCTGCAGGAGCTGCCTGGCGGCGGCGCGGCCCATGTCGCGGACGTCTATCTGCACCAGCGTCGGCTCGGGGCTGATGAGCGGGCTGTACGGGTAGCGGTCGAAGGTCATCAGCTGTATGTCGTCCGGTATGCGCACGCCGAGCTCGCGCGCCGCCTCGGCGAAGGCGAAGGCGAGCAGGTTGCTGCTGCAAACCACGGCCTCCGGCCTGTCGGGGGCGGCCAGCAGCTCCGCGGCGGCGGCGCGGCCGGAGCGCAGCGTGCCGTCCGTGTGTTTGATCCAGCTTTCGCGGCATTCGCAGCCGTGCTCCGCGGCGGCGGCGCGGAAGCCTATGAGGCGCTCGTTGGATATGTCGTCGTTCCTGAGCGCGCCGATGAAGGCTATCTCCCGGCAGCCACACTCCACAAGATGCTCGAAGGCGATGCGCCCGCCGAGGGCGTTGTCCGTGTCCACCCAGTTTATGCGCGTGTCGCTCGGGTGGCCTATTACTATGTGCGGGAATTTGCGCGTGACAAGGAGCTGATGGATGGGCTTCGTCAGCGCGCCGCCGTGGACGACGATGCCGTCGATGGCCCGCGAGAGCATCACCTGTTCCACATCCGTCAGCGTCGCATCCAGCAGCATCAGGCTGTAGCCCTTCGCGCAAAGGGCCTCCTGGATGCCGCACATGATGTCGAAAAGGTGCGGGTTGGTGTAGGGCTCAAACTCGTCCAGTTTCGCCAGGAACGCGATGCAGCGCGCACTTTTCCGCGCGAGCCCGGCGGCGCGGCTGTTTGGGGCGTAGTCGAGCCTCCGCATGGTCTCCTTTACTTTCAGCGCCGTTGCTTCGGATATGCCCGGCACGTCGTTCATGACCTTGCTGACGGTGGATATGCTCACCCCGGCTTCGCGGGCGACGTCTTTAATGGTGGCCGGCATTTTCATCCCTCCCTGGCTATATAGTATAACGTTTTCGTAAATAAATCAAGAGAAATATTGCATTTTCTATTGACTTACACAAATTTACTGACTATACTTCAAATCAAGAGATGCGTATTGTACAAAATTTGAGCGCATTGTAAGTGTACACTAAGTAAAACGTTTTACTATAATGACAAGAACGGAGGATGAAAAAATGAAGAAATTCCTGGCCATACTGCTCAGCGCCCTGATGCTGATGTCGCTGCTCGCAGCCTGCGGCAGCGCGGACGAGCCCGCCGCCGAGAGCGCCGCGCCGGAGAGCGCTGCGCCCGCGCCGGAAGCGCCGCAGACGGAAGAGCCGGCCGAGAGCGTCGAGCTCACGGTCTGGCACGACAACGACGAAGCGCTCATGCAGGCGATGGCGGACGCCGCCAACGCCCTGCTCGAAGGGACGGGCGTGACGCTCACCTTTGAAAAGCGCACCGGCCTTTCCGACCAGCTCAAGCTCTACGGCGGCGACGCGGCCAACGGCCCCGACATGTACCTCTGGGCGCACGACAGCCTCGGCACCTTCGTGGCGATGGACATCCTTGAGCCGCTGACGGACCTCATCGACGAGAGCGTGCTCGCCGACGACCTGCCGCTGACGGTCGAAGCGGGCCAGATAGGCGGCACGCAGTACCTGCTGCCCGTGTATTTCGAGACGCTG
The DNA here is from genome assembly GCA_944387865.1 of Candidatus Scatomorpha stercorigallinarum. Lineage (GTDB taxonomy): Bacteria > Bacillota > Clostridia > Oscillospirales > Oscillospiraceae > Scatomorpha > Scatomorpha stercorigallinarum. The sequence goes on from CALXGN010000007.1 coordinate 21,593, forward strand.
CTCTTCCTCTACAACAAGGACCTCTGGCAGGGGGACATCCCGGCCACGACCGAGGAGCTCTATGAGTACATGGTAGCCAACACCGACACCGCCGCCGGCACCTACGCCGTCGTCAACCAGCACTCCACTTCGTACAACGTCTCGCCCTTTATAAACGGCTTCGGCGGGTACATACTCGACGGCGAGGGCAACCCGGGGCTCAACGACCCCAAGACCATCGAGGCGGTGGAGTACAACAAGAAATTCGCCGACCTTCAGGCCGACGGGGACTACAACACCGTCACCACCCTCTTCAATGAGGGCAAGGCGCAGGCCATAATCGGCGGGCCCTGGCTCGTTGCCGGTATCCGCGCCGCGGGCATCGACCTCGGCGTGGCCTCCCTCTCCGACATGACCCTTCCCAACGGCGAGCCTATGGCGCCCTTCTCCGGCGTACAGGGCATCGGCGTCATGAAGGTCGCCGCGGAGGAGAAGGGCGACGCCATCGCGCTGGCTCTCGAAGCCCTCGCCTCGCCCGAGGTGGGCGTTGCCCTCGCGAAGGCCGGCGGCTGCGCCCCGGCGAACTCGCTCGCCTATGACGACCCGGATGTCGCTGCCGACGAGATAATCATGGCCATAGAGCACACGGCGGACACCGCCCAGCCCATGCCGAACGCCGCGGAGATGAACGTCATGTGGGGCCCGGTGGACAGCATGCTCGCGGCTGTGAACAAAAACGGCCAGGACGCGGCGTCCGCCGCCGAGGAAGCGCAGGCCGCGGCCCTCCAGGCCATAGCGGATATGCAGTGAATCCAAACGTGCTATTAAGGGGCGGCGGCTTCGCCGCCCCGTTTTTGGAGGCCTTGCCATGAGCCTTAGACGAAAATTGAAGCCCTGGTGCTGGTGCGTGCCGGCGGTGCTGCTGATACTTGTCATCATCGTATTCCCCATCATCTACACCGGGTACATCTCCCTTACGAACATGAACCTCTATCACTGGCAGGACTACGAGGTGACAGGGCTGGGCAACTATGAGCGCGCGCTGTTCAAGTTCGACTCCGGCTTCCTCTCCGCGCTCGGGACGACCATACTGTGGACCGTTCTCAACATGGCCATCCAGCTCGCTCTCGGCTTCCTCATAGCCCTCGGCCTCAACGCGCCGAAGCTGAGGCTCAGCCGGCTCTACAAGACGCTGCTGATGGTGCCCTGGGCGATGCCGGCGTACATCTCCATCCTGCTCTGGCGCGTGGGGATGTTCAACACCGAGCTCGGGCTGCTCAACAAGTGGATAACGGCGCTGGGCTTTGAAAAAGTAGACTTCCTGGCCACCAACGCCATGGCCTTCGCGTCCTGCCTCGTGCTCAACCTCTGGATGGCGCTGCCGTTCATGATCTCCACCATCGACGGCGCGCTGCAGAGCGTGGACCGCAGCCTGTATGAGAGCGCGACGCTCGACGGCGCGGGCTTCTGGACGCGCACCTTGAAAATAACCGTACCCAGCATCAGGCCCGTCATTGCTCCTGCGGCGGTGATGACGGCCTTCATCACTTTCAAGCAGTTCGACATCATCTATCTGCTCACGCAGCAGCGCGGCTACATGACCGGCGCGACGCTGAACACGGTGATAACCTACGTCCACCAGAACGCCTTTGTATCGAATAACTACGGCCTTTCGAGCGCGGTGAGCATGCTTCTCTTCGTGATAATAATTATCTTCTCGCTGGCCACCAACCGGAGCCTGAGGGAGGGCTGAGCATGAAACGGAAAACGAAAGAACGCCTGGGATACGCCGCGCTGAACCTGGCCTTTATCCTCCTCTGCCTGGTCACGCTGATACCGATATACTATGCGGTGAATGTGTCATTCTCCGGGCCGGGCAGCTCGCTCTCCGGGGACTTTACATTTCTGCCGGAAGATCCCTCGCTGGAGAATTACCGCGCCATACTCTTCGACGAGCCGTTTCTGCTCTGGCTCAAGAATTCGCTGCTGCTCAGCGCGGGGACTGTGGCCATAGCCATGCTCTGCGCCGTGACGGCGGCCTACGCCTGCTCGCGCTGGCGGTTCAGGGGACGGCGGAGCCTGCTCATGGCGCTGCTGGTGCTCAACGCCTTCCCGCAGGTGCTCACGCTCTTTGCCTACTACCGCATACTGCGCCTCGCCGGGCTGCTCAACTCCCACGCCGGGTTGATGCTCATCTACGCCGGGAGCATGTGCGTATTTGCCGTCTGGAACATGAAGGGATATTTCGACTCCATCCCGGTGGAGATAGAGGAGGCCTCGAAGATAGACGGCGCGAACGACGCGCAGATGATATGGCGCATCGTCCTGCCGCTGGCGAAGCCGGCCATAGTCGTCACCTGCGTGATGGTGCTGATAACCGTCTGGAACGAGTACCTCTTTGCCACCACCTTCCTGCTGGACAGCGACTACTATTCGCTCGCGGCCGGGCTCTATCAGCTGCAGAGCAACGACTATACACGCTCGTGGCCGCTGTTCACGGCGGCGAGCATACTCGCGTCCATCCCGCTGCTGCTGATTTTCTTCAGGATACAAAAATACATGGTCTCCGGCCTCACCGCCGGCGGCGTGAAAGGATAAGCATGAAAAAGGAAGCGATATTTCACCGTCCAATGAGCGAATACGCCTTCGGCCTCGACGAGGACACCACGGTATTCCGGCTGCGCTGCGCCCCCGGCGACCTTACACGCTGCACGCTCTGGTACGGCGACAGCTCAAGCCCGGAGACGCCGGTGCCGGTCTTTCCCGCGGAGATGGCGCTCAAGTTTCACGGTGAAAACTGCGACTGGTGGGAGGCGGAGCTGCGCGGCACATTCCACCGGCTGTATTACTACTTTGAGCTCACGGGCGGCGAGACGCTGTATTATTCCGGCGAGGTGTTCTTCACCGAGCCCAGCGCGGAGCGCTCGGAGTACTTCAAGTTCCCCTTCAACCACCGTGCGGACATCGCCCGCGTCCCTGACTGGGCCTCGGACGCCGTGGTGTACAACATCTTCCCGGACAGCTTTGCAAGCTCCCGGCGCGCCATCGTTGGGAGGGGGATGGAAAAGCGCGCCGGCGGCGCCCTTTCGCGCTCGCGCCTCGGCGGCACAATAAACGGCATACGCGAGAATCTCGACTACATATCCGCGCTCGGCGCCAACTGCATTTACCTGAATCCCGTCTTTGCCGCCGGGCAGTACCACAAGTACGACACGATAGACTATTTGCACATCGACCCCTGCTTCGGCACGGACGGGGACCTCCGCGCCCTTGTGGACGAGTGCCACTCGCGCGGCATGCGCGTCATACTCGACGGGGTGTTCAACCACTGCGGCGCGCAGTTTTTCGCCTTCCGCGACGTGCTCGAAAAGCAGGAACGAAGCCGCTACGCGAGCTGGTTTTACCGCCTGCAGTTTCCCGTCGTATACCCCGAAGCCGGGGAGCGGCCGAATTACGAATGCTTCTGCTATGAGCGGCTGATGCCGAAGCTGGACACGTCGAACGCCGAAGTGTGCAACTACCTCTGCGCCGTCGGCGAGCACTGGCTGCGCGAATTTGACATCGACGGCTGGCGGCTCGACGTATCAGACGAGCCGAACGACGGCTTCTGGCGCGAGTTCCGCCGCCGCTGCAAGGCGGTCAAGGGCGACGCGCTGCTCATAGGCGAAGTCTGGGGCGGCGCCAGGCACTGGCTCGGCGGCGACATGTTCGACTCCACCATGAACTATGATTTCCGCAACCACTGCCGGCACTTTTTCGCCGAGGGCAGCATCGACGCGCGCACCTTTGCCGGGCGCTGCGCGGATATGCTCATGCGCTACAAACGACAGACCGCCGCGGCGCAGCTCAACCTGCTTGACAGCCACGATGTTGGGCGCTTCCTCGACCTCTGCGGCGGCGATGTGCGGCGCTTGAAGCTGGCCGTCATGTTCATGTGCTGCTTCCCGGGCATGCCCTGCGTGTTCTACGGCGACGAGCTCGGCGTGGCCGGCACGGACGAATTGGACTTCCGGCGCGCCATGCCCTGGCGGAGCGGGGACAGGGAGCTGCTGGAGTTTTACCGCGAGGCCATAGCCCTGCGGCGCGAGCACCCGGCCCTCCGCCGCGGCGAGCTGCGCTTCCTGCGCGCAGAACAGGGCGAACAGGTGCTCGTGTTTGAACGGAGGGCGCCGGATGATAAGCTGCTGATAGCCATCAATGCAGCTGAGACCGGGTATAGTTACGCCGGCCATGAGATACCGCCGCTCTCGTGGGCGATGATATGAGGCAAAAACCATCAGGCCGGCAAACGCGGCCTGATGGTTTTTTACCCGGTTTAAAGCCCCCGGTCCTTAAACATACCCGCGATCTCCTCCGCCGTTTCCCGCATCCCCCTTTGAAACCAGACCTCGATCCAGCCATACAGCGTATAGGCGACATAGGCCCTCGCATATGCCTCCTCTTTGGAGTCCTCCGGCCGCGGGCCGCAAAGCCCGGTGATAACGTCTTTCAAAAGGTAAGTGAGGCCTCTCCGGTCCAGCAGCGCATAAAAATCACGATGCTTTTCGAAATGGGCAAACAGGGAGCGGAGAAGCTCGCTGAGCGGCCTGTTCTCCTCCGGAGGGACTCCCGCCGCCCATTCCTGAAAAAGCCCGTGGATATATGAGCGCAAAATGTCTTCCTTGCTGTTAAAGTTCCGATAAAAGGACGCGCGGCCTATCCCGGCCTGCTCGCACAGTTCACTGATGGAGATCGCTTCTATCGGCTTTTCCCGCAGCAGCTTCAGCAAGGCGTCTGTGATGTGCTCGATGACATAGGCGTTTCGCCCCTCGTTGCTCATTGGTGATACATTTCTTTTGATCTGTCTCATTTTTCTGCACCCTATTGACATTCAATAAATTCGATGATACGGTTGTATCGCTGAAACAAATGTAGCATCAACACTATAGCACAGAAAAATGAGGCCGTCAATGGAATACGGCGGAGAGGAGCTTAAAATGACCCTTGCACGAAAGAGACTTCTGCTCATTCTTATCATTGCCGCAGCAGCTTTTCTTTCAGGCAGGCTGGCGGTGCGGGCATTCATGAACCTGCTGCTGGGCGGCACACTGTTTGGAGGGAATTTCCTGTGAGGAAAAGAACGAAAGAAAAGAAGGTGAAAGCCGTGCCTGTAGGAATCGGGATACTAATTTTTGCGTTGGCTTTTGCCGGCGGCGCCGCGTCAAAGCTCGTCATCAAGCCGTCATGGGCGGAAAAATACGCTGTCCAGTGGAGCGATGAACTCGGCACACGGAAAATTGACATTCCCTTCGGCGGCGGGGAGGCAAATAAGTTTGACCTGTACCTGCCGGCGGACAACACGAAAGGACATTACGGCCTTGTGGTGTACCTCCACGCGGGCGGCTTTACATCGGGCGACAAGAGCGGCGACGCGGAAATGCTCTCCTGGCTGTGCAGCAAGGGCTATGCCGCCTGCGGCATCAACTACACGCTGCGCACGGATATAAACGATGCCAGCGTGCTCAGCCAGTCCAATGAGATAAAAGCGGCCATACCCAAAGTCATAGAAGCCGCAGAGGCAGAGGGCTATACCATCGATAAGCTGGCCGTGGCGGGCGGCTCCGCCGGGCACGCCCTTGCCATGCTGTATGCCTATCGGGACGCGGCGGAAGCGCCGGTGCCGGTCGCACTCACTTTCGGCGCTGTCGGCCCTTCCTGCTTCCACACGGAGGATTGGGACAATTACGGATTCTACCGGAATACGCCGGAAAGCGACATGGGCATGGCCGGGCTGTTTGGCGTTATGGCGGGTGCGGAGATAAGCGCGGATGAGATAAAGAGCGGGGCCTACCTTGAAAAAATGAAGCCCATCTCCGCCGTGGACTGGATAACGCCGGATTCGGCGCCTACCGTGGTCGCTTATGGCACGCACGACCGTGTCCAGCCCTTTAAGGCGTCCCTCCGGCTCAGGGCGGCGCTGGAGGAAAACGGCGTTGACTATCAGTATTTTGAATGCACCCACTCCGGCCACGGCCTGCAGAACGACAATGCCGTTTACAGGCAGTGGATGGAAACGGTGGAAGCGTATCTGGATAAATATATGCCGGTGGACTGAGGCGGGAGCAAAAAGGTGAAAAAAGTGGGAAGAGTCATTTTGATCGTTGCCATCATACTTGCAATTTTAATTGCGCTTGGCTGCTTTGGGCTGAAAAAGCTGTGGAAGAACATTTTAACTGCGCCAATGGCCCCGGAAAACTATGTCTCAGAAGTGACGGCCGGCGGCGAAGTGGAAGCAAAATACATGGCGGCGGGGAGCTGTCAGGTCGGATATTTTGAGGCGGAATATGCAGAAAACGCGGATATCAAAAAAATCGAGGTCTGGTACCCGAAAGAGCTGGAGACAAGCGGCGAAAAGTATCCGGTTGTTTTATTCGTAAACGGCACGGGTGTCGCCGCTTCCAGATATGAGCCGGTGTTTGAACATCTTGCATCGTGGGGCTTCATTGCTGTTGGCAATGAAGATCCATCAACATGGGAAGGGAAGAAGGCGGACGCAACGCTGGCGTGGCTCCTGGCGGCTAATGAAGACGAAACCAGTATTTTCTATCATCGGGTAGATACGGATAATATCGGTATTACCGGACACTCACAGGGCGGCGTTGGCGTGTTCAACGCGATCAACGAAACGGAGCATAAGGGGCTGTATAAATGCGCCGTCAGCTTGTCCCCTACGCAGGAAGATATTGCGGCGGCCTTGAAAATGCCTTATGATCCTGCCAAAACGACGATACCTGTCATGATCCTTGCCGGCGCTCCGGATGATGTTATCTCGCTCGAAGGACTGGATGATATGGTCAAAAAGATATCCGCCGATGTTGTCGCCGCACGGCGGAGCAATACAGATCATGGCAAAATGCTCTATTCAGGTGATGGGTATGTGACCGCCTGGTTTATGTGGCAGCTCCGCGGGGACGAGGCGGCTGCGGCGGCGTTCCTGGGGGAAAGCGCGGAGATATTGCATAATAGCAACTGGCAGGATGTCATGATACGTTTCTCAAACCGTTAAGTCGCCGCAAGGGAAAAGCCCACAGGCCGCTGAGCCTGTGGGCTTTGCCTTCCGCATGGCCAGTGACGCCCGCCCCGGCGAGCGTAGCGGGTCGCAGTTGGGAAGGAGCCGCGACAGAATGAGTGAGAGGTGACTTTTGCAAAAAGCCGCCGCGAACGATATGCCGTCCGCGGCGACGTGGTGGAGGCGGGGGGAATCGAACCCCCGTCCGAAAATGCTTCCTTCGGAACCTCTCCGGGCGCAGAGAGTCATTTGCTTTCCCTTACCCAGGCGTGGACGCTCACACTCGGGGGCTTGGTAGCTTCATTGTGCATGGTGCGCTCAAAGCTTTGCGCACTCACGTTCGCCGCTGATCGACGCCCCGCAGCCGGGCCGCGGCCCTCCCGGCGGGGACGCTCACTGCTTAGGCAGCGAGAAGAACAGTATCTTCGTTGTTCTTTAATTTATAATTGCCCATTTTTAGGATGTTAGGCGCATCCGCCCGCTATTCCGAGATCCGCATCCCCGTCGAAACCAGTACGCCCCCTCGTCGTCGGCGCAAAGTCCGCTCGTCTCCGTTTCCGGCAAGAGCCTGCGGCTGTTGCCGAAAACTGCGCTCGCTCCGTTGCGCCTCCTCTCAAAACCAAAGCCGGCGGCTTTGGTTTTGGAAGCGTGGCTCAGTTTGCAGGGCATGCCTGCTGAAATTTATAGTAAGGCGGGTGGGGGTGGCCGCCCGCCGTTACCGGCTTTGGGTCAGAACTTCTTCGGCTCGGGGTAATCGACGCCGAAGGTCTCGGCAGTGGCTTTTTTTATGCGCTGCTCCGTGCGCGGACGGTCGTTGTAGTCGGTGGGGGCGGAGGCGATCCTGTCGACTTCGTCCATGCCCTCGATGACCATGCCGAAGGCGGCGTATTCGCCGTCCAGGTGGGGGGCCTTGTCGTGCATGATGAAGAACTGGCTGCCGGCCGTGTCCGGCATCATGCTGCGGGCCATGCTGAGCACGCCGCGCGTGTGCTTGAGGTTATTTTTGCTGAAACCGTTGTGCTTGAACTCGCCCTTGATGCGGTAGCCGGGGCCGCCCATGCCGGTGCCCTCCGGGTCCCCGCCCTGGATCATGAAGCCGGGGATGACGCGGTGGAAGATGAGCCCGTCATAGAAGCCGCTCTGCACGAGGTTGAGGAAGTTGTTCACGGTGTTCGGGGCGATTTCAGGATAGAGCTCGGCCTTGATGACGCCGCCGTCCTCCATCTCGATGGTGACTATCGGGTTTGGCATATACATTCGTCCTTTCTTTCTTTATCCGACAACGGAGGCCGCAGCCGCGCGCACCCCGTCCCCGTCCATGCCGGGGGAGATGGCGGCGCTGTAGAGCAGGCGGATGACCGCCCAGTCCAGCTCAGTGGGCCAGTCCGTGGTCAGGTGATACTGATAGAATATGCTCTCGGGGTGGTCGTAAGTGTCCGTCAGCAGGCCGAGGCCCTGGCAGAGCTCCTCCACGATCACGGCGCGGCGCAGCTTCTGGCTGATGTCCGTGCTGTAATAGATCTCGCCTTCGTAGATGTCGTGATCGCCGTGCCACCAGACGGTGACATACCCATTATAGCCTTCGCCGAGGATATCGTCCATCTCCGACTGGGCGACGAAATTGACGGTGAGGTTGGCGCCGTCTTCGTCCTCCGCCGCGGAGATGCCGGGGAAGCCCTCCACGCCGTTGAGGGCCGCGGCCAGAGCGGTGAAGAGCTCCAGGTCCTCCTCCGTGGGCGAGCCGGCGATGTGGTAGCGGATGGGGCCGGACCAGCGGACGACGTTCTCGCGCGCGTCGCCGTATTCGGAGCCAAGGGCCACGTCGCAGAAGTAATCGATGATCTCCTCCGCCGTGCAGCCCTCGGCGGTGATGAGGGAGCCGCCCTCCGGCTGCGTCCCGCCCGGGCGGGCGGCGCGGCTGAGGATGGCGGCGGCCTGCGCGCGGGTGAGACCGGCGCGGGGGCGGAACGTGCCGTCCTCAAAGCCCTCGACAACGCCGGAAGACGTGAGCGCGAGGACGCCTGAGGCGCAGTCCGGGGAGATCTCCGATGAGTCCGGGAAGGACAGCGCGGAGCCTTCCGCGGCAGAGAGGCCGAAGGCGGCGGCGGTGACGCGGCACATGAGCTCGCGCGTGGCGGGCGCGTCCGGGGACGCATCCGCAGGCAGCCAGCCGTTTTCCTCCGCGTGGGAGAGCTGGACGCCGGCCCAGTGTGCGCTGTCCGCGCCGGTGGGGGCGGACGCCATGCGGGCGGCCATGGTCACGGCCTCCGCCACGGTGACGCCCTGCTCGGGGCGGAACGAGCCGTCCTCAAAGCCATCTATCACGCCGGAGGCGGCCATCTCCATGACCGGCTCATAGTACCACGCGCCCGCGGCCACGTCCGGGAAAGGCGCGGGGGCATACTGCGCAGAGGCGGGCAGGGAGAGGGCGAGAACTGCGGCCAGGGCAGCGGCAAGCTTTTTCATCCGTTGCGCTCCTTCATGGCGCGGTCGATGTCGCGCCTGGCGTCCCGCTCCGAGGCGGCGGCGCGCTTGTCGTAGAGCTTCTTGCCCTTGCAGAGGCCGAGCTCGACCTTCACGCGGCTGTCCTTGAAATACAGCGAGAGGGGGATGAGCGCCACGCCGTCCTGCATGATGCGGGCGTTGAGGCGGTTTATCTCCCGCTTGTGCATCAGCAGGCGCTTGGGGCGCATGGGGTCGCGGTTGAAGATGTTGCCCTTTTCATAGGGGCTGATGTGCAGCCCGCGGGCGAATAGCTCGCCGTCCTTGATGGTGCAGAACGAGTCCTTGAGGTTCACCGTGCCGGCGCGGATGCTCTTGACCTCCGTGCCGAAAAGCTCGATGCCGGCCTCGTAGCGCTCGAGGACGAAGTAATCGTGGAACGCCTTGCGGTTCTGCGCTATCTGTTTGACGCCCTGCGCCCTGGCCATGGCGCTCCACCTCCTTTACGGGCTCACTGTGCGGTAGTATAACACATCTGTCAAGGGAAATAAACACCGGTTTGTTAACATTTACGTTTCAGCGCAGCAGGAAGGGCAGGGCGTAGTCCGCCACGGCGACGGAGACGTCCGGCGCGGGGCGGGCGAGGATGAGCGAGCCGCCCTCCCCGGGGAAGAGCTCCAGCTCCGTGCGCGGCCAGGGGGAGAGGCCGCGCTCCGCGAGCGCGCGGCGCACGAGGGCGGCGGCGGAGCGCATGTCCGGCTCGCCGGGGACGAAAAGGGCCGCCGAGGCGGCGGTGGCGCATATGATCTCCATGGTCGATACCTCCGTGCTGCTATCATCGCCCCATCCGGCGCCCGCCGTCAAGTTTAAAATACTGGCAGGGGAGGGGACTTGCCACAACGGTTGACAAAGGGCCGCAGGATGGATATATTGGGAGGCGCGGGGAGGCCGGCGGCGCATCGGCGCAAAAAGGCGGCTCCGCTGTTGTTTTGTCCGGCGGGATATGGTAAAATGACGGTGAGCATATTGAAGCGGAGGCACTGCTATGGCTTTTGAAAAGCGGATAGACGGCAAGACGCTCTATGAGGGCGTGATCGTGAACGTACACATGGACCGCGCGCAGCTGGTGGACGGAGACGTCGTCCGGCGCGAGGTGGTGGAGCACCCCGGCGGCGTGACGGTGATACCCGTGGAGCCGGACGGCACCGTCTGGTGCGTGAGGCAGTTCCGCTATCCCTTCCAGCGCGAGATGCTGGAGACGCCGGCGGGCAAGCTGGAGCGCGGGGAGGACCCCGCCGAGTGCGCCCGGCGCGAGCTCTCGGAGGAGACGGGGTTGACGGCGGACGAGCTCGTCGACCTGGGGAGATGCTGCACCTCGCCGGGATTTTCGACGGAGGTGCTGCACATTTACCTCGCCCTGGGGCTGCACCAGGGGCAGGCGCACCTGGACCCGGGGGAATTTCTGAACGTGGAAAAACACCCGCTCGCGGAGCTGTCGCAGATGGTGATGAGCGGGGAGATAGACGACGCCAAGACCATGATCGCCGTGCTGAAGGCGGAAAAATATCTGGAGGGCAGGAAATGAACAACAAGGTGCTCATCGTCGATGACGAGCGGGCGATAGTGGACATCCTCAAGTACAACCTGGAGAAAAACGGCATGACGGCCGTCTGCGCCTACGACGGCGGGGAGGGGCTGCGCCTGGCGCGCGAGAGCGATCCGGACGTGATACTGTTAGACGTGATGCTGCCGGTGATGGACGGCTTCGAGGTCTGCCGCACGCTGCGCGCGGAGGGCAACAACGTCCCGATAATCATGATAACCGCGCGCGAGGAGGAGACGGACAAGGTTTTCGGCCTCGAGCTGGGGGCGGACGACTACATCACCAAGCCATTTTCCATGCGCGAGGTGGTGGCGCGCGTCCGCACCAACATGCGCCGGGCCGTGGCGATGGCCCCGCAGAGCGCGCCGGAGCCCTCCGGCGACCAGCTGCGGGCCAAGGACCTGACGATAGACAAGGCGCGGCACGCCGTTTTCAAGGACGGGAAGGAGATCGAGCTCACGCAGCGCGAGTATGAGCTGATACTCTACCTGGCGGAGAACCCGGGCAAGGTCATCTCCCGCGAGGAGCTGATGAGCCGCGTCTGGCAGTACGACTACTATGGCGACCTGCGGGCCGTGGATGTGGCCATCAGGCGGCTGCGCGAGAAGCTGGAGCCCAACCCCTCGGAGCCCGAGTACGTGATGACCAAGCGCGGCGCGGGCTACTACTTCGCCGACTGACGCATGAAGCAGCAGGAGGGGAAAAAGCGCGCGCGCTCGGGGCTCGTGAGCCTTTACACCAAGCTCGTGCTCATCATATTCGTGCTAATCATCGCGCTGATGGCCGTCACCGGCGTGTTCCTCACGCGCGGCGTCAGCAGCTTTTACACGAACGACTTCTACGACCAGATGCAGCAGGTGTTCTCCAGCACGGGGCTGGCGGAGGACCTGCGCGACAGCGCGGCCGCCGGCGACTATGAGCATATGGCGGCCATCATCCGCACCTACGCCGGACAGCTGGGCATCGACTCGGGGACGAGGAACTTCCACATCCTTGCCGGGGACACGGGGGCCTGGCTGGCCGGCAGCACCCAGCCGGAGAACGGCGTGGAGATCACGCCCAACATCGTCACCGCCATCGGGGGCGGCAACGGGTATGACTATGACCCCGGCGCGGACTATATGGACGTGGCGCTGCCCATCGATAGCGGCAGCAACGGCTATATCATCTACGTTGTGGACAACAAAGCCACCATGGAGAGCCTCAACGCGCAGCTCATCAGCATCATCGTGGACGCGCTCGTGGTGGGCCTGGTCATCTCCGTGCTGCTGTGCCTGATCCTGGCGCGGGCCATCACCTCGCCCATCCAGGACCTCACCCGGGCGGCGGAGAAGGTGGCCGGCGGCGACTTCACGGACAAGGTGGAGAACGACTCCAAAGACGAGATCGGCGTGCTCACCCGCACGTTCAACGACATGGCCGGGCAACTTGAGGACACGCTGGACGACCTGACGAAGTCCGAGCAGATGCGGCGCGAATTCGTGGCCAACGTCTCGCACGAGCTGCGCACGCCCATCACCAGCGTCCGCAGCTACGCCGAGACGCTGGAGGACGAGCCGGACATGCCGGAGGACACGCGCCAGCGCTTCCTGGAGGTCATACTCAACGAGAGCGACCGCATGACGAAGATCGTACAGGACCTGCTGACGCTCTCGCGCTTCGACGCGGGCAGCATCGAGTTTTCCTTTGACGAATTCAGCTTTGAGAAGTCCGTGCGCGACGTCTATAACGCCATGGCCATGGAGGCGCAGGCGCACGGGCACAACTTCGTGCTCGAGCTGGAGCCGAACATGCCGCGCATCCGTGGCGACCGCCAGCGCGTGGAGCAGGTGCTCATCAACATGGTCTCCAACGCCGTCAAATACACCAAGGACGGCGGGCAGATCAGCGTCAGCGCCGGCACGAAGAAGGGCGAGGTCTGGTGTACCGTGCGCGACAACGGCATCGGCATCCCCTCCGAGGACACGGGCAAGGTGTTCGACCGCTTCTACCGCGTGGACAAGGCGCGCAGCCGCGAGAGCGGCGGCACGGGCCTGGGGCTCTCGATAGCGCAGGAGATCGTCGTCCGCCACGGCGGGCGCATCGAGCTGCAGAGCAGGCTGGGGCACGGCACAACGATAACCGTCTATTTGCCCGTGGAGGGGCCGAAGGATGAAAAACATCGCTGAAAAGCCGCGCCGCCGGCTGAAAAAGGGCACGGTGAGCGCCCTGCAGGACCTGGCTATCGTCCTGCTGCTGGTGCTGGGCGTGGCGCTGAGCGCCGCCGGCGGGCTGCTGCCGGCGGACGTCGTCGCCGGCTGGCTGGCCGGGAAGGCGCAGAGCGGGGAGGAGGCGGACGAGGGCTATGCCCCCGCCGCCGCGCCCTACTGCATCGTCCTCACGCCGGAGGACGGCGCGCACTGCGCCGTGATGTACAGCGGCGAGGAACTGGCAGAGACCTACGGGCGGTTCTCCGCCATGCTGGGCGAGGCGCTGGGCTCCTCCTTCGGCGCCGAGGCCGTCACCGAGGACGACTGGCGCGCCGCGCTCGGCGGGCAGGGCGTATATTTCGACTTTTACAATGATTTCCTGCTATCGACTTACGCCATCTGGCTGGGTACGACGATGACGGGCGACTCCTCCGGGCACACGGCCCGGCGCATCTGCCTGGCCATCGAGGACGGGGCTGTGGCGCTCTATTACGTGCGCCCGCGGGCCAACGACGGGCGCTATTATTTCCGCTGCGAGACGGCCCTGCCGGCGGACGCGCTGGCAGGGCAGCTGAGCTCCGCCGTGCCGAACGGGGCGGAGTTCCGCTTCGAGCGCGCGGGCTATGAGCACATCGACCCGTATTTTGTGATGACGGCGGACACGCCGCAGGTCTATTCCGCCACGGCGCACAGCTCCTTTGCCGACCTGGGCGAGGCGGCGGCCATGGACGCCTTCGGCATGAACAGCTATCTGGCGCAGAGCTACCCGGAATCCGACGGCACGCTGGTCTGGGTGGACGGGGAGAGCACGATGCGCGTGGGCACGGACGGGACGGTGTATTATTCCTCCCCCCAGCCTGAGCCGGGCGAGGTGGAGAGGCTGGGGCCGGCGGCGGCCATTGAACTGGGCCGGGCGCTGGTGGAAGCCACGCTGGGGCGCGTCAGCGGCGGCGCGCAGGTGCAGCTCTCCTATATCGTGTTCGACGAGAGCGCGGAGGCCTATGAGCTGTGGTTCAGCTATTCGCTGAACGGCCTGCCGGTGGAACTGCCGGGTGGGCAGAACGCGGCGGTGATAAGGCTCGTGGGGAGGACGGTCTACGACGTGGAGCTGCGCTTCAGGGCGTATACGCTTGAAAACGCCACCGAGAACGTCCTGCCCGTGGACATGGCCGCCTCCATCGCCGACGCCGCCGGCGGCGGGGAGCCGCGGCTCTCGTACATCGACGGCGCGGAGGGCGTGACGGTCAACTGGCCGGTCAAGTGATATGGATAAGTTCAAGGCTAAAAACTTCATAATCATCGTGCTGCTGCTGATGGACGCCATACTGCTCGCGCTCATCGGCGCGGACATGGCGCGCTCGGCGTCATCACGGCGCGCGGCGCTGGAGGGGGCGGTGGACGTCCTCGAAGAGAACGGCATCAGCGTGGCCGGGGAGATGGAGCTGCCCGAGGGGCCGGTGTACGTCTACTCCACGGCGCGCGACGAGCAGCTGGAGCGGCAGCATGTGGACGCCCTGCTGGGCGAGAGCGAATACACGGACCTCGGCGGCAGCATCATCACGTACTACGCGCTGGACGGGAGCGGCGAGGCCACTTTCCGCGGCGTCGGCGGCATACAGGTGCGCCTTGGGGGCCGCAGCGCCGGCGACGTGCCCGACGCCGAGGCCGAGGCGCGGCAGATGGCCGCCGACCTGGGCATCGAGGTGCTCTCCGGCAGCGGCACGGCGCAGGTGAACATGAGCGGGGACGGCGGCAGCGTGGTGCTCTTCTGCGCGCACGAGGGCGTGCTCATCGCCAACTGCCGGCTGGTCTTCACGTTCGGCGGGGACTCCGTCGTCATCGAGGGCACGAGGCCGCTGGACACCGTTTCCCCCTCCGGGGAGGCGGAGCTGCTGGACGCGCCCACTTCGCTGATGCGCTTCCTGGAGCTCCTGCGGGAGCGGGGGCAGGTGTGCTCGGAGATCCGCTCCTTTACGCTGGCATATTTCTTCACCGCCACGGCCGCCGGCGACGGCACGCTGGAGCCCGTGTGGCGCATCGTCACGGACACGGGGGATTTTTACCTGAACGCCATCACCGGCGCGAGCGTGGACAACGTCGGCTGAGCGCGCACATTGAACGTTTTGTGCAGAAAGACGAAGCGCAGAGCGGCAAATTGGGCAGAAGGGCATAAGATGCGCTCAAAAGGCGCGCAAGTCTTGAACATTTGGCAGATATGTGTTAAAATACTTTGTTAGTATAGGTTCATTGCGGACACAATACAGTCAACAGGT
The DNA here is from genome assembly GCA_944387865.1 of Candidatus Scatomorpha stercorigallinarum. GTDB lineage: Bacteria > Bacillota > Clostridia > Oscillospirales > Oscillospiraceae > Scatomorpha > Scatomorpha stercorigallinarum. Next base: position 37,127 of record CALXGN010000007.1, read on the forward strand.
TCACAAGGGTCCCGGCCCATGCTTTGGAAGGTGTGAGACTTTGGAAAAATATGTTATCAGGGGCGGACGCCAGCTCCACGGCGAGATCGAAGTGAGCGGGGCGAAGAACGCCGCTGTGGCTATCATACCCGCCGCCCTGATGGTGGACGGCGTGTGCCGGCTGGAAAACATCCCGCAGATCAGCGACGCGGACATGCTGCTGACGATACTTGAGCATCTGGGCGCCAGGGTGCGCACGGTGAACAAGAGCACGGTGGAGATCGACTGCACGGACGTGCGCTACACGGACGCGCCCTATGACCTGATGCGCAAGATACGCGCGTCGTATTACCTCATCGGCGCTATGCTCGGGCGCTTCGGCGCGGCCAAGACCACCATGCCCGGCGGCTGCAACCTGGGCGCGCGGCCCATCGACCAGCACATCAAGGGCATGGAGGCCCTGGGGGCGGAGGTCGAGGTCGCCGGCGGATTCGTCTATGCCAGCACGCCGGACGGCCTGCTGCACGGCTCGCGCATCTATCTGGACAAGGTGTCCGTGGGCGCGACGATGAACATCATCCTCGCGGCCTCCCTGGCCCGCGGGCGGACGGTGATAGAGAACTGCGCCAAGGAGCCGCATATCGTCGACCTGGCGAACTTCCTCAACTCCATGGGCGCGGACGTGCGCGGCGCGGGCACCGATTCCATCAAGGTCAACGGCGTGGAGCGCCTGCACGGCGGCAGCTACACCATCATCCCCGACCAGATCGAGGCGGGCACCTACATGGTGGCCTGCGCGGCGGCCGGCGGCGAGGTGAAGATCAAGAACGTCATCCCCCGCCATCTGGAGAGCATCAGCGCCAAGCTGCGCGAGATGGGCGTCGTCATCATCGAGGGCGAGGACTCCGTGGTCGTCAAGAGCAGCGGCAAGCTGCGCCGCGTGAACGTCAAGACCATGCCCTACCCCGGATTCCCGACGGACATGCAGCCGCAGGTGGCCACGGCGCTCTGCCTGGCCAACGGCACCAGCGTCATCACCGAGGGCATCTATGACAACCGCTTCAAGTACACGAACGAGCTGCGCAAGATGGGCGCGCAGATACAGGTGGACGGCCGCACGGCCGTCATCGAGGGCGTGGAGCGCCTGACGGGCGCGCCGGTGGCCGCCTGCGACCTGCGCGCGGGCGCGGCGATGGTCATCGCCGGCCTCTGTGCCGAGGGCACGACCTATGTGGAGGACATCCACTACATCGAGCGCGGGTATGAGAACTTCGTGGGCAAGCTGCGCAGCCTGGGCGCGGACATCGCCCTCGTCTCCGAGCCAGACGAGCCCGGCAGCGTCAAGAGCGCGAGCGCCGGCTGATGCGCGTAAGCATATTCGCCAGCGGCTCGTCGGGGAACTGCGCGCTTTTTTCCGCCGGCGGGACCAATATATTGATAGACGCGGGCATCTCCGCGCGGCGCGTCTGCGCCTTCCTCGCCGGGGAGGGGCTGACGCCGCAGGAGCTGGACGGCGTGCTTATTACGCACGAGCACAGCGACCACGTCTCCGGGCTGCCGATGCTGCTCAAGCGCTTCCCGCTGCGCGTGCTGGCGCCGGGGCGCGCCGCCGGGCAGCTGCGCGCGCTCGTCCCCGGATACGGGGAATACATAGAAGAGATCGCGCCGGGCAGGGGCTTTGCCCTTGGCGGCGCGTATGTCTCACCATTTGCCACGCTGCACGACGCCGCGGGCAGCGTGGGATACAGGCTGGACGGCAAGGGCTGCTCCTTCGGCGTCTGCACCGACCTCGGCTGCGTGACGGACGAGGTGCTCGACACGCTCTGCGGCGTGGAGGGCGCGCTCATCGAGGCCAACCACGACGTGGGCATGCTCCGCCGCGGGCCGTATCCATATCATCTCAAACGGCGCATCCTCTCCGACCACGGGCACCTCTGCAACGAGGACTGCGCCCAGCTGGCCGTCACGCTGGCGGCCGCCGGGGCGGAGACGCTGATACTCGGCCACCTGAGCCGGCACAACAACACGCCGCAGGCGGCCTATGAGGCCGTCAGCGCCGCGCTCGCGGAGAGCGGGCAGGGGCGCTGCGAGCTGCTGGTGGCCCCGCCGCTGGGGCCGCTGGTGCTGGAGGAAAAGCGATGCTCGGCGTGACCTTCATCTGTGTGGGCAGGATGCGCGAGGCGCATTTCATCGCGGCCTTCGCGGAGTATGAAAAGCGGCTGGGCGCGCTCTGCCGCTTCGAGCTGAAGGAGATACCGGAGACGAAGCTGCCCGAGCGGCCGGCGGAGGCGGAGATCGCCGCCGCGCTGAAAAAAGAGGGCGAGGCCATTGAAAAGGCGCTGCCCAGGGGCGCGCTCACCGTGGCCATGTGCATAGAGGGCCGGCAGACGCCCAGCGAGGGGCTGGCGCGGATGCTCGCCGCCGCCGCGGAGGGCGGCAGGCCGCGCGTCTGCTTCATCGTCGGCGGCTCCTACGGCCTGGACGAGGGACTGAAGCGCCGCGCGGACGTGAAGCTCTCGATGTCGGAGATGACGTTCCCGCACCACCTGGCGAGGGTGATGCTCGCCGAGCAGGTGTACCGGGCGCTCATGATAAACAACGGCTCGCGCTATCACAAATGAGCCGGGGAGGTCTTTGAATGGAACATGTGCCGGAATGGAGCCGGGATCTGCCCGGGAAGCTCGCCGACAGCTGGCCGAAGGACGGAAAGGGCGGATATGTCGCCCCGGCCAAGCTCACGAGCTGCACGCAGCTCGACATGGGCGACGCCATCGTCGAGGGCCTGCTCGATTCGGCGGGGATACCGCACTTCAAGCGCTATCCGCACTATGGGGGCTTCGGCAACCTCATGCTCGGCATGAGCGCCGAGGGCGTGGACATCTACGTCCCCGAGACGCTGCTGGAGGACGCGCGTAACATACTTGAAGGAGATGCAGTGAACGATGAGGAGCTATAAGGAAGAGTATCAGTACTGGCTGGACAGCCCCGCGCTGGGCGAGGAGGAGTGGAAGGAGCTCTCCTCGATTGCCGGGGACGAGAAGGAGATAGAAAGCCGCTTTTACGCCCCGCTGGAGTTCGGCACCGCCGGGCTGCGCGGCGTGATGGCCGTGGGCCTCAACCGCATGAACGTGCACGTCATCCGCTGGGCCACCCAGGCCTTCGCCGAAGTGGTGAAGGCGGAGGGCGAGGCGGCCTGCGAGAAGGGCGTGGTCGTCTGCTACGACTGCCGGCTGAACAGCGAGAGCTTCGCGCGCGAGGCGGCCTGCGTGATGGCGGCAAACGGCATAAAGGTCCGCATTTTCGACGCGCTGCGCCCCACGCCGGAGCTCAGCTTTGCCGTCATACATTACGGCGCGACCGCAGGAATAAACATCACCGCAAGCCACAACCCGCGCGAGTACAACGGCTATAAGGTGTACTGGTCCGACGGCGCGCAGCTGCCGCCGCAGCACGCCGCGGCCGTCGCCGAGCAGATGGGACGCATCGACATTTTCCACGGCGTGCGGCGCATGGGCTTCGACGAGGCGAAGGCGAGCGGCATGATAACCGTCATCGGCGCGGAGACGGACGAGGCCTTTCTGCAGAACGTGATGAGCATGTCCATCAACCCGGACGTGGTGAAGCAGGTGGCGGACGAGTTCAAGGTCGTCTATACGCCCTTCCACGGCGCGGGATACAAGCTCGTACCGGAGGCGCTGCGGCGCCTGGGCGTGAAGCAGCTCTTCCCCGAGCCGAAGCAGATGGTCATCGACGGCAATTTCCCCACCGTTGAGAGCCCCAACCCGGAGAACCCCGAGGGATTCTACCTGGCCGTGGACCTCGCCAAGCAGGTGGGCAGCGACCTCATCATCGGCACGGACCCGGACAGCGACCGCGTGGGCACCATGGTGCGCGGCGCGGACGGGGAGTATCACACCATCACCGGCAACCAGATGGGCGTGCTGCTGCTCGACTATATCATCAGCGCCCGCCGCGCAAAGGGTACGCTGCCGGCCAACGCGGCCTTTATCAAGACCATCGTCACCACCAACATGGGCCGCGAGATCGCCGAGCGCAACGGCATCCACGTGGACGAGACCTTCACCGGATTCAAGTTCATGGCCGAGAAGCTCGCCGAGTACAAGCGCGACGGCTCCTATGAGTACATCCTCGCCTATGAGGAGAGCTACGGCTATATGATGGGCGATTACGTCCGCGACAAGGACGCCGTTACGGCTTCCATGATGATCGCGGAGATGGCGGCCTATTACTTCTCACGCGGCATGACGCTGGCCGACGCGCTGGAGAAGCTCTATGAGAAGTACGGCTGGTTCGAGGAGAAAACGCTCAACCTGGTGATGCCGGGGCTCGACGGGCTGGAGAAGATGAAGGCCCTGATGGCCTCCCTGCGCGCCAAGCCGCCCAAGGAGATAGGCGGCACGGCCATATTGGGCATGCGCGATTACCAGAGCGGCAAGATCATGCTGGCGGACATCGGCGTCGTGGGCAAGACGCACATCTCCGGCTCCAACGTGCTCTATTTCGAGCTGGCGGACGGCACGGCCTTCATCGTGCGGCCCAGCGGCACGGAGCCCAAGATCAAGGTCTATATCCTCGCGCAGGGCGAGAGCCGCGAGCAGTGCGACGAGCGCGTGGCGCGCTACGCGGCCTATGCCGAGGGGCTGAGGAAGTAAAGGCGCGCAAAACATGCAACGAAGCCGGGCGGAGTTATCCGCCCGGCTAAAATACGGGAAATCGGGATGAGTAAGTTATGAAAGAATACCTGCAGCTCTTCTGGGCCTTCATCAAGGTCGGCGGGCTCACCTTCGGCGGCGGATACGCCATGCTGCCCATCTTGCAGCGCGACATCGTTGAAAAATACGGCTGGGCAACCGAGGAGGAGGTAATGGACTATTACGCCATGGCGCAGTGCCTGCCGGGTATTATCATGATAAACACCTCGGCCTTCATCGGCCAGCACCGGAAAGGGACGCTGGGCGGCTTCGTGGCCGGCTTTGCGTCGGCCTTCCCCAGCCTGGTCATCATCACCATCATCGCCGCCTTCCTCACGCGCTTTGCCGAGTACCCGGTGGTGCAGAACGCTTTTGCCGGCATCCGGGCGTGCGTGGTGGTGCTCATCGTCAACGCGCTGGTGAAGCTCTGGAAGAGCGCCATCGTGGACTGGAAGGCGCTGGTCATCGTATTTGCGCCGGTGTTCGCGCTGAGCGCCTTTACGGACGCCTCGCCCATACTGCTGGTGGTGGCGGCGGCCGTGGCCGGCATCGTCATCAGCTCCATCACCGCCGCGGCGGCGAAGAAGAAGGGGGGCGAGGGCAAATGACGGCCTACCTGATGCTGCTGCTCCAGCTCTTCTGGGAGTTTTTGAAGATCGGCGTCTTTGCCGTCGGCGGCGGGATGGCCACGCTGCCATTCCTCTACGACCTCGGCGAAAAGACCGGCTGGTACACCTCCGCGCAGGTGCTCGACATGCTGGCCGTCAGCGAATCGACGCCCGGGCCCATCGGCATCAACATGGCCACCTATGTTGGCTACACCTGCGGCGGCGTGCCGGGGGCCATCCTGGCCACGCTGGGCACCATCCTGCCGGGCATCATCCTCGTGATACTGCTGGCGAAGGCGCTGCAGCGCTTCCACGACAACAAGTATGTGCTGGGCGCGTTCTACGGGCTGCGGCCGGCCTCCACCGCCCTTATCGCCGCGGCCGGCATCGGGGTGCTGGGCGAATCGCTCTTTTCCCCCTCGCTCTACGAGCAGACGGGAAACATCGCGGATTTCTTCTGCGTGGGGCCCATCATCCTCGCCGCCGTGCTGCTGTTTTTGACGAACTTCAAGCCCACCAAGAAGCTGCATCCGGTGATCTACATCGCGGCCAGCGCCGCGGTAGGCATCGTGTTCAAGCTGGGCGGTGTGTGACAAATACAAAGATCCCGTCCCTCGCAGAGGGGCGGGATCTTTTCTGCTTATCCGGCGAAATCGGAGAGCGAGAGCCAGATGCCGGGCTGGTAGGCGTCCATCTGGCCTTCGGGGCAGGTGAAGTTGGCGAGCACGACCAGCGTGTCCGTGACGATGCTGGCCACGTAGTGGTCCTCGCCGTCAACGGTGAACCGGGTGACATAGTTGCCGAAATCGTCGTACTCGAACACGGCGTCTGCGGGGATGGAGGAGGTGACGCCGGAGCGGGTGGAGAACTCCACCTCGTCGGCGGGCCAGGCCACGCCGGCGGCCTCGTAAGACGCGGCGGTGAAGGCCCCGAAGTGGATGTTCGTGTCGCCGAGGTTTATCCCGGCCTGCACGTTGGGCAGGGGCTCGGCCTGCTCCTCGCTGTACACCTCGCCGCCCTCGGGCATGTAGATAGTGCCGACGCCGGCGACCTCATAGGCCGTGAGCTCCTCCGAAGGGTCGCCGTAGAGCTCCGCCATGGAGATCCACTCGGCGGGGGAGTAGCTGCCGAGCTGGCCCTCGGGGCAGTAGAAAACGATGGCGTTCACGCGGGCGGCGTTGCGCTCGGCGACATAGTAGACGTCGCTGCCGTCTCTGGTGTACCGGGTGTAATAGTTGCCGCAGCCGTCATAGGCGAACTCGGCGCTCTCGCCCACGTAATCGACGACCGCGGGGCGGGTGGCGTAGTCCTCGGCGTCAACGGGGAACTCCACGCCGGCAAGCTCGAAGGCGTCGCGGCCGGTGGAGCCGTAGACCAGGCAGACGCCGTTGCCGAGGTCGATGGAGCCGTTTATCACGGGCAGGGGCTCCTCCTCGACGTTGCGCTCGACCGTGGCCCCGGCGGGGAAATAGAAGGTGCCCACGCCCTCGACCTCATAGGCCGCCAGTTCGGCCGCGGCCGCGGGCGCTTCCTCAAAAGGGGCAAGCTCGATGAACTCGAAGGTGGATATCCAGCTGGCGGCGTCGTAGTTGGCCAGCTCGCCCTCCGGGCAGATGAAGGTGATGGCGTAAGCGGTCTCTTCGCCGAGCCTGATGACGTAATAATTGTCCTGGCCGTCGCGCACGAACTGGACAAAGTAGTTGCCGTGGTCGTCATAGGCGAATTCGCTGCCCTGGGGGACGAAGGACTGGGGGCCGCTGCGCTGGGAGAACTCCTCGACGCTCGCGGGGAAGTCCACGCCGGAGATCTCGTAGGCCTCCGGGCCAGTGGAGCCGATATGGACGGTGAAGCCCTCGAAGGCGATGGTGGCCTGCATCTGCGGCAGGGGCTCGGTGACCGGGGTGACCGTGACCTCGCCGCCGGCGGGCAGATAGGCGGTGCCGATGCCGTCGAGCTCGTAGGCGACGAGGTCGCCGGCCGGCTCTTCCGAGGCGGCGGGCTCCCCGCTCTCCGCGGCGGGCGCTTCGCCGCAGGCGGCGAGGGCGAAGACCAGGCAGAGCGCAAGGAGGGACGCTAAGAGACGTTTTTTCATTTTTGTTTGCTCCTTTCAGCGGTTTTTTAGGCGCTGAAGGGAGTATAACACGGCGCGGCCGCCGGGCAGTCCAAGTGATTTCCGGGCGCGGCTCAGGGCCGGGCGGCGCCCTCCTCCCGCGCCAGGCGGGCGGCGGAGAGCATCAGCCCCATGAGGATGAAAAAGCCGAAGAGCACGCGCGGGTAAAACCAGATATACTCGAACACGCCGTCCAGCGCGATGCCGCCAAAGGCCGCGCCGCAGGCGATGAGCGCCAGGCGCACCTCGTTCGAGCGGGCCTTGAAGAGGTCGAAGGCGGCGTTTTTTATCTCCCGCAGCCAGAACCACATGAAGGATAGGAAGCCCAGCGCGCCCGTCTCCAGTATCAGCTCCAGGTAGAGCATCTGCGAGTGGTAGACGCCCTTGGTGGCGCCTGTGAGGGCGTAGGCGGGGTAGAGCTCGGCAAAGGTGTTGGGGCCCATGCCGATGCCCGTGAGGCCGTAGTCGCCGATCATGCGCAGTATGCCGCGCCAGGTGGTGAGGCGGTGGTTGGCGGAGCTGTCGTGCGAGTTGAAGATGGTGGAGAAGCGGGTGATGATGCTGTCCGGCAGGAAGGGTATCAGCAATATGCAGGCCACGACGCCCACCGGGATCAGGCGCTTGTCCGCGTAGTAGACGAAGATCACCACCGAGACCATGATCGCCAGCCAGCAGCCGCGGGAGTAGGTCATCACCAGCGCCATCAGCGGCAGGGCGATGCCGCAGCTGAACAGCAGCCGGCGGAAGGCGCGCTTTTCCGTCATCGCATAGGCCGTGGAGAGCGGCGTGAAGAGCACCAGGAACTCGGCGTAGTTGTTGGGGTTGTCGAGCGTGGAATATACGCGCCCGGGGACGCCGGCGTTGAGGTCGAGGTCCGTGAAGGAGGCGCTGACCTCCACGCCCATGAGGCGCTGATAGAAGGCGTACACGGCCGTGAGGATGACGGCGGCGTAGATGAAGCCCATCACGCACCGGAGCTGTTCCCTGGTGTTCAGGCCCGTATAGGCGGCGAACATGAAGAGGAAGGCCGCGGCGAAGAACATCAGCACGCGGAAGCTGTCGGAGCGGTCCGAGGTAAAGCCGAGGCTGCCCAGGCAGGCCAGCACGAAGAGCAGGAAGGGCAGGCCGAATTCACGCGGGTACACCGCCCGCCGCGCGCCGGCGGCGGACATCAGGAAGGCGAGGCCGAAGAGACCCGCCGCGCCGAGGACGGCGTAGGAATTCGACCACAGCTCGTGCGGGGCGATGAACATCAGCAGCGTGAAGCCGCCGAAGAGCACCTCGAAGCGCAGAAACCAGGAGCCCGAGGCGGCGCGCACGAAGAAGCTGCCCGGCGCGGCGGGGCGCAGCGCGCCGATAACGGCGGCGCATATGCGCAGCAACAGGCGCCAGACGGCGTTAATGGCGCGGCTGACGAGGCTGTTTGCGTACCAGGCCTCTATCTTCGGGGGGCGGCGGAAGAAGTTGACCACCGCGCTGTGCGGCCAGGCGCGGGAGAAGGGGCGGTAGACGCCGCGCAGCAGGCTGAAGATGGCCGAACAGAGCCACCAGCCGTACAGCCGGCCGAGGATACTGCCGCTAAGCAAGGCGCGTCACCTCCGTCCCACGGGAGTTGGCGGAGGTCATTCCATCACCTCGATGCCGGAGACGCGCAGGAAGAGCTTGCAGTCGTCGAAATAGACGCTCATGGACTGGCCCACGGCGTAGAGCGTGCCGCCGATGGTCACGCCGTGCGAGCCGACGACGCCCTGGCCCTCCACGGTGAGCGTGGCGGAGCAGTAGCCGTCCCGCGCGAGCTGGATGACCTCGCCGTTGGCGTCGGTGACATAGCTCTTGGAATCGCCCACGCGCCACTCGGTGAGCGTGCCGAGAGTGACGTTATTTTCGGAGTCCCAGGCCTCGGCGCCCTCGACAAGCTGTTCGACGGCGTAGTCGGCGGACTCCTCGCAGTAGAGCGTGAGCCGCACGGGCTCGGTGTTGGCCACATTGCTGTTGGGCCCCAGGAAGCGGTAGCCGAGGAAGGCCGCCGCGGCCAGTACGATGAGGATGATGAGCAGGTCCACTATATTGACCTTGCCAAAGAGCCTGCCTTTTTCGTCGATCATTTCTGATTACCTCCGGTGATGTTGTTTAAAGCTTATTGATACGCGCGGAAAACGTCCCACGCGAGCTTGTTGAGGTCGAATTCTTCGTCTATCTTGCGAGCGGCGGCGGCGGAGAGGGAGGCGCGCAGCGCATCGTCCTCCATCAGCTCCAGGATGGCGCGGGCGAAGCCCTCCGTGTCGCCATAGTCGAGCACGCGGCCGCAGACGGTGTTCGTCTCCGCCAGGTCGCGGTTGCCGCCCACGTCCGTCACCACCAGGGGGAGGCCGGCGTTCATCGCTTCGAGGATGGCGAAGCTCATGGCCTCGTTGCAGCTGCTGGTGTTGAGGTAGAGGTCGGATGCGCGCAGTATGTCCGCCGTGTCGCGGCGGAAGCCGGCCTGAATTACCACACCGCCGAGCCCGAGGGACTGCTTGCGCTGTGCGAAGGCCTCGTATCCCTCCCCGTCGCCGCAGACGACGCAGCGGAAGGGCCTGTCCGTCAGAGTGCGGAGCAGCGCGAGCGAGTCGAGCAGGAAATCGAGGCCCTTTTCCGGGGCGTAGCGCGCGAGGATGGTCATCATGAAGTCATCCTCCCCGACGCCGAGGCCCATGCGCGCGGAGTGGTCCCTGCTGCGGTCCTTCGCGGGCTCCACGCCGTTATAGACGACCTCGATGCGCTCGGGGCAGACGCCGTTTTCAATCATGATGTCGCGACCCTCGCGGCAGACGGCGATGATCTTGTGGTCGCGGGGGGTGAAGATGCGGTTGAGCACGCGCCAGCGCGCGCCAGAGCGCTGGGTGAGGTGGTTGGTATACACCACGCGCGGCGCGGCATAGTGCCGCAGGGAGAGCAGGGCGATGATGTTCTCGCGCGGGTACTGGGCGTGTATCACCTCGATGCCGTGCTCTTCACAGTAGCGCGCCAGGCGTTTCGGGGCCGTGAGCGCGCCGCGGCGGCCCAGGTCGAGCCGCAGTGAGGGTACGCCCCGTGCGGCCATCTTTTCGCTCAGCTCGCCCGGCACGCAGTAGGCGAAGTGGCACTCGTGCCCGGCCCCGGAGAAAATGCGCACGAGATTCTCCACGTATTTCTCCGTCCCCGCCTTGCCGGCGTAATTTATGAGGTACAGTATTTTCATCTTGCGCCTCCAGCAGTTTTTTCAGCTCCTGCCAAGTATATAATAACTGCCTGCGTCCGTCAACCCGGCCAGAACGCGCCCAGGAATGGCGCAGGGCGGGAAACGCGGGCGGGAGAGCGATATTTTGATTGAAAAAGGGCGGGAAATGTGCTACACTGCCGTTTTGAGGTGTTGAGCTTGACCGAGAGGCTTTATTATATGGACGGGCACTGCGCGCGCTTTGTTTCCCGCGTCGCCTCCTGCGGGGCGTGTGAGGGGGGATACGACGTGCGGCTCGAGCGCACGGCCTTTTTCCCCGGCGGGGGAGGGCAGGAGGCGGACAGCGGCACGCTGGGCGGCATGAGGCTGCTGGCCCTGCGCGAGACGGAGGACGGGGACATCGCCCACATCCTGCCCGCGCCGCTGGAGCCGGGAGCCGAAACTGAGGGCGCGCTCGACTGGGACGTGCGCTTCGCACGGATGCAGTCGCACTCCGGCGAGCATATCGTGTCCGGCACCGTGCACCGGCTGTTCGGCTATGACAACGTGGGCTTCCACATGGGGCGCGACTTCATGACGCTGGACTTTTCCGGCGAACTGTCGCCGAAAGACATAGCGCGCGTGGAGCTTGAATCCAACCGCGCCGTCTGGCGCGACGCGCCCGTGCGCACGCTGCTGCCGCGGCCGGAGGAGCTGGGAAAATACGATTACCGCAGCAAAAAGGAGCTCAGCGGCCAGGTGCGCCTGGTGGAGATCGAGGGCGTGGACCTCTGCGCCTGCTGCGCGCCGCACGTCGCCCACACGGGCGAGGTGGGGCTCATCAAGGTGCTCGACTCCGTGCGCCGCCGCGAGGGCACGCGGCTGACCGTGCTCGCCGGCGAGGCGGCGTTTCACGACTGCGCCGCCGTCTATGTGCAGAATTCGGCCGTGTCCGCGGCGCTTTCCGCCAAGCGGCTGGAGACGGCCGCGGCCGTGCGGCGCGTGCTCTGCGAGAAGGAAGAGGAGCACTCCGCGGTGACGGAGCTGAAAAAAGAGCTGCTGCGCGTGAAAGCCGCCGCCCTGCGCCCCACGGAGGGCAATATGTGCATCTTCGAGCCGGACATGGACGCCGTGACGCTGCGCGAGCTGGTAAACGCCGGGATGGAGGCCGCGGGCGGCGTGTGCGCCGCTTTTTCCGGGGTGGACGGCGATTACCGCTATATAATCGGCAGCCGGAACGTGGACCTGCGGGCCGCGGCGAGGGAAATAAACGCCGCGATATCCGGGCGCGGCGGCGGGACGGGCACCATGATACAGGGCTCCTGCCGGGCGTCAAGGGCAGAAATAGAACAATATTTTGCGTCCGCCGCCGCCAAATTCACAGATTATTGACAAATCATCGCAAGCACAATGCTAATATAATTACTGTAATTTATGCCCCCCGGGGCAATTCGATATATATTTAGCAGAAAGGTGAAGCTAAATGCGGGAAAAGTTGGCAAGATTCATGGCGGGGCGCAACGGCAGCGACCAGCTGACGAGATTTATATCCATCGTTGTCTGCGTGGCGCTGGTGCTCTCGCTGTTCATGGACACCGACGCGCAGCTGGCCATATGGTTCATCGCCATCATCGCGGCCATATATGTATACTTCCGCGTGTTTTCGCGCAACGTGGCCAGGCGCAGGCAGGAGAACGCGCGTTTCCTCAACGCCACCGCCTCCGTCCGCGGGTATTTCCGCGGGCTGCGCGAGCGCTGGACCCAGCGGCGGGACTACAGGTTCTTCCGCTGCCCCTCATGCCGCACGATGCTGCGCGTGCCGCGCGGCAAGGGCAAGATACGCATCGTCTGCCGCAAGTGCGGCACGTCATTCATAAGGAACACCTGAGATGTTTGGCTATGTTATCGCTGACAGGGAGATCATGACCGAGGAGCAGGTGGGGCGCTACCGGGCGTATTACTGCGGCCTCTGCCGCGCGCTCAAGCGCAGGCACGGCGCCGCCGCAAGGTTCACGCTCAACTACGACATGACCTTCCTTGTTTTGCTGCTCAGCTCCATGTGCGAGCCGGAGGAGGAAGAGAGCGGCTGCGGCCGCTGCGCCGCCCATCCGCTCAGCGAGCACCCCTGGATATGCAGCGCCTTTACGGACTACGCCGCGGACATGAACGTGGCCCTGGCCTATCTAAACTGCCTGGACGACTGGCGAGACGAGCGCCGGCTGCTCAGCCGGGCGGAGGCCGCGGCCCTCTCCGGGGCCTACGCGCGCGTAAAGGCCGACTATCCGCAGCGCTGCGGCTTTATCGAGGAGCGGCTGGCCGAGCTGGCGGATATCGAGAGCCGCGGCGAGACGGACCCGGACGCCGGCGCGCGCTGCTTCGGGCGGCTGATGGGCGAGGTGTTCGACTATGGGCTCGACGGCACCTGGTCGCCGCGCATACGGCGCTTCGGGGAGGAGCTGGGCGAGTTCATCTACATCATGGACGCGGCCGTGGACCTGCCGGAGGACGCCGCGCACGGGCGCTACAACCCGCTGGCGGGATACGCCGAGGGCAAGAGCGAGGAGGAGCTGCACGCGCTGCTCACCGTGCTCATCGGGGAGGCGGCGGAGCAGTTCGAGCGGCTGCCGCTGTTGCGGGACGTGGACCTCATGCGAAATATACTCTATTCCGGCGTCTGGCTGCGATATAATATCGAGATGGAGAAACGACACAGGAAGGAAGGGGGAGCAGCCGTTGAATCGTGACCCATACGAGGTACTCGGCGTTTCGCGCGACGCGAGCGACGAGGAGATCAAAGCGGCATACCGCGCCCTGGCAAAAAAATACCACCCCGACCGCAACCCCGGCAACAAGGCTGCGGCGGAAAAGATGAACGAGATAAATGCCGCCTACGACGCCATCAAGAGCGGCGAGGCCGACAGGTACGGGTCCAACGGCTACGGCGCCGGCGGCTACGGCGGTTACGGCTACGGGTATGGACAGCAGGAGCAGGACCCCTGGACAGCCTGGCAGCAGGCCTGGAGCGGGGGATATCAGCAGCAGTACGGCCAGGAGGAGCGCACGGAGTACCGCGCGGCGGAGAACTATATCCGCGCCGGGCACTTCCAGGAGGCCTTCACCGCCCTCTCCTCCGTCCCCGCGGCGGAGCGGGACGCGCGCTGGTACTACCTGGCGGCCATCGCCAACTCCGGCCTTGGCAACCGCATAACCGCCATCGAATACGCCCAGCGCGCCGTCAGCATGGAGCCCGGCAACCAGGACTACCGCAGCCTGCTCGAGGAGCTGCAGCACGGCGGCACCGTCTATACCGACCGGCGCGCCGGCTTCAACATGGGCGGGCGGGGCATGAACAGCCTCTGCCTGGGGCTCTGCGCGGCGCAGCTGTGCATGAACTTCTGCCGGATGCCCGTCTGCTGGATATGACGCCATGGAACTGAGGGAATTTTTCGAGCGCCACCCCAAATGCGCGCTGGCTTTTTCCGGCGGGACGGATTCCGCCCTGCTGCTCTGTGAGGCGCGGCGCCTGGGGGCGGACGTGAAGGCCTATTTTGTCAAGGGGCCGTTCCAGCCGCAGTTCGAGCTGGAGGACGCGCGCCGGCTGGCAAAAGAGCTGGGCGCGGAGATGGAGGTCATCGAGACGGACGTGCTCGCGCTGCCGGAGGTGGCGGAGAACGGGCCGAGGCGCTGCTATTACTGCAAGAGGGCGATTTTTTCGCTCATTTTTGAGCGCGCGCGGCGGGATGGCTACGACACCGTCATCGACGGCACCAACGCCTCCGACCAGGTGGACGACCGGCCGGGGATGCAGGCCATCGCCGAGCTGGGCGTGCTCTCGCCGCTGAGGATGTGCGGCGTCACCAAGGCGCAGGTGCGCGAACTGTCGGCGGAGGCCGGGCTGTTCACGGCGCGCAAGCCGTCCTACGCCTGCCTGGCGACGCGCGTGCCCACCGGCACGGCCATCACCCGCGAGGCGCTGGAAAAGGTGGAGCGCGGGGAGGAGGCGCTGCGGGAAATGGGCTTTTCCGACCTGCGCCTGAGGCTGGAGGGCACGGGCGCGAGGCTCGAGCTGCCGGCCGCGCAGCTGCCCGCCGTTGTGCAAAACAGGGAGAGGGTGCTGAAGGCGCTGCTGCCGTCCTTTTCTCGTGTAACAGTTGACCTTGCGGGACGGACAAAATGAATATGAAATAATATATATGGTGTAAAATATGCAGTATTTGCCGCGAAAGCGGTGAATACTGCATATTGTGCATATTGGGGAACGCTCAATAACTCATCTTTTTCTGCGCGTTTATCTTGACAATAACATGAGGTTATTGTATAATTTTCAACACGGACAGCTCCAAAATGAGATAGGAACTGTGAAAAATGGCAGTAAAACTGCCAGAAAATTGCATTTCTAACTGGCAAAGGAGGTGTAGTTTTCCCGGAAACGAGAGGGGTTTCCGGTATATTTCGCAGATTAAAACACTACTTTGAGGAGGAAAAGGAAGAAATGAAGATCCTTAAGACGGTAAAGAAGATCCCCGGCGGCCTGATGGTCATACCCCTGCTGCTGGGCGCGGCGTTCAACACCTGGCTGCCCGAGGCCATCACCCTCGGCGGCGACGGCACCTTCACCACCTATCTGTGGAAGAGCGGCGCCATGCCCATCCTGGCTGCCTTCCTGTTCTGCAACGGCGCCCAGATAAACGTCAAGTCCGCCGGTATACCCCTGGCCAAGGGCGTCATCCTGACGGTCATCAAATTCGTCATCGGTGCTGCCATCGGCATCATCGTTAACCAGCTTGTCGGCCCCGAAGGCATCTGGGGCATTACCCCGCTGGCCTTTATCGGCGCCATCACCAACTCCAACGGCGGCCTCTATGCCGCCCTGTCCGGCGAGTTCGGCGACTCCACTGACGTCGGCGCTGTCTCCATCCTCTCCATCAACGACGGCCCGTTCCTGACCATGGTCGCCATGGGCGTTGGCGGCATTGCCGACATCCCCTTCATGGTCCTGGTCGGCTGCGTGGCCCCCATCGCCGTGGGCTGCATCCTGGGCAACCTCGACGAGGACATCCGCGAGTTCTGCGCCCCCGGCGCTACCATGCTGATCCCCTTCTTCGCGTTCCCCCTCGGCGCCGGCCTCAACTTTGGCCAGCTGCTGCAGGCGGGCATCCCGGGCATCTTCCTCGGCGTTATCTGCTGCATCCTCACCGGCGGCGCCGGCTACCTCTGCATGCGCCTCATCAAGAGCAAGCACCCCGAGTGCGGCGGCGCCATCGGCACCACCGCCGGCAACGCTGCCGGCACTCCGCAGTCCCTTGCGGATGCTGATACCTCCCTCAGCCCCTACGTCACTGCCGCCACGGCCCAGATGGCCGCGAGCTGCATCGTGACCGCCATCCTCTGCCCGATCTTCGTCAACTTCCTGCACAGGTACGAAGTCAAGCGTCAGGCCAAGGTGGCCGCCAAGAAGGCCGGCAAGGCCTGAGCTACATAAAAACCATCAGGGCAGGCGGTTTTTGCCACCTGCCCAGTGGCATGTAAGGACACAACCAATTTATATATCTGGAGGTAGTTAAAATGCCTGTAGTTAAATTCCCGTACGGCAAGGATTTTCTGAGCCTTGACATTCCCGAGAGCCGCTTTGCCGGCGTGATGGAGAGCCACATGCACGAGTACAAGCCCGCCGGCACCCCCGACGAGCTCGTCCGCGCCGCCATGGCCAACCCCATCGGCACCCCGACCCTGGCCGTCATGGCCGAGGGCAAGAAGAAGGTCGTCATCATCTGCTCCGACCACACCCGCCCGGTGCCCAGCAAGGTCATCATCCCCCCGATGCTGGAGGAGATCCGCAAGGGCAGCCCCGACGCCGACATCACCCTGCTGATCGCCACCGGCTGCCACCGCGAGACCACCAAGGAAGAGCTCATCAACAAGTTTGGTGAGGACATTGTCGCCAACGAGAAGATAGTCGTCCACGACTGCGACGACACCGACAACCTCGTCTACATCGGCAAGCTGCCCAGCGGCGGCGACCTGATCGTCAACAAGCTGGCCGTCGAGGCCGACCTGCTGGTGGCCGAGGGCTTCATCGAGCCCCACTTCTTCGCGGGCTTCTCCGGCGGCCGCAAGAGCATCCTGCCCGGCATCGCCTCCCGCAAGACCGTTGTTTATAACCACAACGGCAAGTTCATCGACGATCCGCACAGCCGCACCGGCATAGTGGACGGCAACCCCATCCACAACGATATGCTGTATGCCGCCCGCGCCGCGCACCTGGCCTATATCGTCAACGTCATCAACGACTCCAACAAGACCCCGATTTACGCCGTCGCCGGCGACGTCGACCTGGCCCACCGTGTCGGCCGCGAGTTCCTGAGCAGCCAGTGCCAGGTGCCCGCCAACATGAGCGACATCGTCATCTCCACCAACGGCGGCTATCCGCTGGACCAGAACATCTACCAGTCCGTCAAGGGCATGACCGCGGCCGAGGCCACCGTTAAAGAGGGCGGCGTCATCATCATGCTCAGCAAGTGCAACGACGGCCACGGCGGCAAGGTGTTCTACGAGACCTTCCGCGACGAGAAGAACCTGCAGCGCATGATGGATACCTTCATCGCCACCCCGCCCACCGAGACCATCATCGACCAGTGGCAGAGCCAGATCTTCGCCCGCCTGCTGATGCGCGCCACCGTCGTCTTCGTCTCCGACGCCCCGGACGACATGGTCGCCGACCTGCACATGGTGCCCGCCCACTCCATGGATGAGGCCCTGGCCAAGGCCGACGAGATCCTCGCCGCCAAGGGCATCAAGGACGGCTCCATCCTCTCCATCCCCGACGGCGTGTCCGTCATGGTGGTGTGATCGCGCGTCCTAACTGACCCGGCATGACCAGCAGCGCCGGCCCCGCCGGGGCCGGCGCTTTCTTTATACAGCCGCACGGCTGTTTTTGCAAGAAAAGTAAGCAAGCGGAGGTTTTTGCATTGAAAAAAGCGGTTCTTATACCCGATTCCTTTAAGGGCACCATGTCTTCCACCCGCGTTTGCCAGCTCATAGCTGAGCGCATCGAGAAGATATTCCCCGGCTGCGCCGTGCAGTCCATCCCCGTCGCCGACGGCGGCGAGGGCAGCGTGGACGCCTTCCTCACCGCCGTTGGCGGCGACAAGGTGACCAAGACCGTCACCGGCCCCTGGTTCGAGCAGTGCGAGGGCTACTACGGGCTGATCGACGGCGGCGCCACCGCCGTGCTGGAGATGGCCGCGGCCGCCGGGCTGCCGATGGTGGGTGACCACAAGGATCCCAGCGGCACCACCACCTTCGGTGTGGGCGAGCTGATCGCCGACGCCGCGCGCTCCGGCGCCAGGCGGCTGGTCGTCGGGCTGGGCGGCAGCGCCACCAACGACGGCGGCTGCGGCGCGGCCGCTGCCGCGGGCGTCAGGTTCTACAACGCCGCGGGCGAGAGCTTCGTGCCCGTGGGCGGCACGCTGAAGGACATAGAGCGCATCGACATGTCCAGCCGCGACCCGGCGCTGAACAGCGTGGAGATCGTCACCATGTGCGACATAGACAACCCCATGTACGGCAAGACCGGCGCGGCCTACATCTTCGGGCCCCAGAAGGGCGCCGACCCGGCGATGGTCGAGTCGCTCGACCAGGGGCTGAGGCATCTGGCCGAGGTCATCAAGCGCGATGTGGGCGTGGACGTCGCCGAGATCCCCGGCGCGGGCGCCGCGGGCGCTATGGGCGCCGGCATGGTCGCCTTCTTCGGCTCCCGGCTGCAGATGGGCATCGAGACCGTGCTCGACACCGTGGGCTTCGACGAGGCCATCAAGGATGCCGACGTAATTTTCACCGGCGAGGGCAAGATCGACTCCCAGAGCCTGCGCGGCAAGGTCGTCATCGGCGTGGCGCGCCGCGCGGTGAAGCAGGCGAAGCCCGTCGTTGCCATCGTCGGCGGCGCGGACTACGACGTTGACGCCGCCTACGGCGAGGGCGTGACGGCCATCTTCCCGATCAACCGCCTGCCGCAGGACTTCTCCGTGCTCAAGGAGCATTCCGAGGAGAACCTGGCCTTCACGGCGGAGAACGTGCTGCGCACCATGCGCATGGCGGGGATGTGAGGCGCGAAATGAAGCCTATCCTTGCCATCACCATGGGCGACCCGGCGGGCGTCGGGCCGGAGATATCTGTCAAGGCCCTCGCCAAGAGCGAGGTATATGAGTACTGCCGCCCGCTCGTCGTGGGCTCGCCGTACATAATGGAGCGCGCCGCCGGCTTCACCGGCAGGAGCGACATAAGAATCAACGAGATTAAGTCCGTGGCAGACGCGAAGTTCGAATTCGGCACTATAGACGTCATAGACCCGGGCCTTGAGGGCATGGATAAGGTCGTCCCCGGCAAGATAAGCGCCGAAGCGGGCGATGCGGCCTTCAAGTGCGTCGTTAAGGCCATCGAGCTCGCCATGGCCAAAGAGGTGGACGGCACGGTGACCAACCCGCTGAACAAGGAGGCCATCAACCTCGCCGGGCACCACTTCTCCGGGCACACGGAGATCTACGCGCACTACACCAACACCAAGAAGTACACCATGATGCTCGTGCATGAGAACATGCGCGTCGTCCACGTCTCCACGCACGTCTCGCTGCGCGAGGCCTGCGACAGGGTGAAAAAGGAGCGCGTGCTCGACTGCATCCGCATGGCGGCGGACGCCTGCCGCAAGCTGGGCATTGAAGACCCGCGCGTGGGCGTGGCCGGGCTCAACCCGCACTGCGGCGAGAACGGCATGTTCGGCCGCGAGGACCTGGACGAGATCGCCCCGGCGGTGGAGGCCGCCAAGGCGGAGGGCATCGACTGCACCGGCCCCGTGGCGCCCGACACCGTGTTCAGCAAGCTGCGCGGCGGCTGGTTCGACGTGGTCGTGGCCATGTACCACGACCAGGGGCACATACCGATGAAGGTCGTGGGCTTCGTCTATGACCAGGAGAAGAAGGAATGGGGCGCCGTGGCGGGCGTGAATATCACCTGCGGGCTGCCCATCATCCGCGTCAGCGTTGACCACGGCACGGCCATGGGCCACGCGGGACACGGCAACGCCAGCGAGCTGAGCCTGATAAACTCCATCGAGTGCGCCACTCAGTTCGCGCTGCACTGGGAGTGATCAAATGGACAGATATCTGATAATAGCCGACGATTTCACCGGCGCCAACGACACGGGCGTGCAGCTGCGCCGCCGGGGGCTGCCCACGAGCGTCATCTTCGCGGGCAAGAAGCTGCCGGAGGGCGACTGCGTGGTGATAGACACCGAGAGCCGCGGCGTTTCCCCCGAGGAGGCGGCCGAGGCCGTGACGCTCGCCTGCGCGGAGGTCAACTTTGACGACTATAAGTACGTCATCAAGAAGGTGGACTCCACCCTGCGCGGCAACATCGCCGCCGAGGTGGCCGCCATGGACGCGGCCTATAAGCCGGAGCTCATCATTTTCATGCCCGCGCTGCCCGCGCTGGGCCGCACCACCGAAAACGGCGTCCACTGCCTGAAGGGCGTGCCCCTGACGGAAACGGAGCTCGCCAAGGACCCCAAGAACCCCGTCCGCGAGGACAACATCAACAAACTGCTGGCCGCGGCCTATACGGAGAGCGTCACGCACGTCTCGCTCGGCGAGATACGCAACGGATTCGCCATCGGGGGCGGGCGCGTCTTTACCTTCGACAGCGTCTCCGACCAGGACATGCAGGCCGTCATCGCGGCTGCCAAGGCCACGGGCAAGCGCGCGCTCTATATCGGCACGGCCGCCATGGCCGACAACATCATGGCCCTGGAGAGCACGGTGCCGCCCGTGATGGGCGTCATCGCCAGCGTCAGCGACGTATCCGGCGGGCAGGTGCGCGCGGCGGAGGCCGCGGGCGTCAAGAGCGTGGTCGTGCCCTTCCACGAGATACTCTCCGGCGCCAAGGGGCAGGCCGAGTATGTGAACGCCACCGTGGAGAGCCTGAAGGCCGGGCATGACACCATGCTCGTCAGCAGCAGCACGCTCAGCCGCAGCGAGCTCGACGCCGCCAGGGCGGAGGGCGAGCGCCAGGGCATGAGCCTGCCGCAGGTGAGCGACTATGTGCGCTTCACGATGGGCGAGATGGCCGCCGCCGTGCTCGGCGAGTGCGCCGTCAGCGGCGTGTTCGTAACGGGCGGCGACACGGCCCTGGGCCTGCTGGAGAGCCTGGGCGCGGACGGCTCGGAGATACTCTCCGAGGTCAGCGTGGGCATACCCATGATGCGCCTTATCGGCGGCAAGGCCGCTGGCGTGAAGATGGTCACCAAAGCGGGCGCTTTCGGCACGCCGGACGCCATCAACAACGCCTTCCGCAAGCTCAAGGAAGCCTGAAATAAAGAGTGAGGCCGGGCCGCCGACGCGGCCCGGCGGAAAGGAAAGCAAATGAGCACTATTCACGCGGTCCATATCGACGACAAGGACTCCTGCGTCACCGTCACCGAGCCCGTCAAGGCCGGGGACACCGTGGAGTACCATCTGGCGGACGGCACGGTGGAGACCGTCACCGCCCTGGGCGACTCGCCCATCTATCACAAGATCGCCATCGTGGACGTGCCGGAGGGCGGGTTCGTCTACAAGTACGGCCAGAAGATCGGCATAGCCAGCTGCGATATCAAAAAGGGCGACTACGTCCACACCCACAATCTGAAGCCCGTCGGGCACCTGCAGGAGGCGTGAACATGGATAAGACCACTTTTATGGGCTATAAGCGCCCCTACGGCCGCGTCGGCATCCGCAACCACGTCGTGGTCATGCCCGGCGTCAACTGCGCGGAGATCGCCGCCAGGCGCATCGCGGAGAGCTGCAAGGGCTCCACGCTGCTCACCAACCCCTACGGCTGCGTGCAGAGCCAGGGCGACACGCAGATCACGCTGAAGATACTCGCCGGCCTGCTCGCCAACCCCAACGTCCACAGCGTGCTCATCGTCGGCCTCGGCTGCGAGACCATGCAGAAGGACATGTACCTCAACGCCGTGGAGGAGCGCTCCCCCGGCAAGCGCGTGGAGTACATCACCATCCAGCAGTGCGGCGGAATCGGCCGCACGGTGGCCAGGGGCATCTCCATCGTCCAGGAGCTGATGGCGGAGGCCGAAAAGTGCAAGCGCGAGCCCTGTCCCATCGGCGAGCTGATGCTGGGCCTGGAGTGCGGCGGCAGCGACCCCACCAGCGGCATCTGCGCCAACGTGGCGCTGGGCATCGTCTCCGACCGGCTGGTCGATATGGGCGGCAGCAGCGTCATCAGCGAGACCAGCGAGGCCATCGGCGCCGAGCACATCCTCAAGGCCCGCGGCGCCACGCCGGAGATCGGCCAGAAGATCTATGACACCATCAAGTGGAAGGACGACGCCTACCGCGAGATGGGCGAGGACATCCGCAACTCCAACCCGACGCCGGGCAACATCCGCTCCGGCCTCACCACGCTGGAGGAGAAGAGCCTGGGCTGCATCAACAAGAGCGGCACGCGGCCCTTCACCGGCTGCTACGCCTATGGCGAGATGATCACCACCCGCGGCCCCGCCTTCCTGGAGACCGGCGCTTACGACCCACTCTCCACCATCGGCGAGCTGGCCAGCGGCTGCCAGACCGTGGCCTTCACCACCGGCATGGGCAACCCGATGGGCTGCGCCGTGGGCCCGGTGATAAAGATCACCGGCAACCACCAGACCTATGAGTGGATGAACGACCTGCTCGATTTCGACTGCAGCGCCAGCCTGCGCGGCGAAAAGAGCCACGCCCAGGTGGCGGACGAGCTCTTCGACCTCATAATCGACGTCTGCGAGGGCAAGCTGACCAAGGCGGAGATCAACGGCTCCGACATCAACACCATCGACCACTACAATATGCTCTGCTGAGGGCATGGAAAAATGCGAGGGCCGCCCCGCGCGGGCGGCCCTTTGCGGGTTTTTGAGGTATGCTATGAAGAAAAAATTCGTTTTGGACATCCTGAAAGAGGTCGAGGCCGGGCGCCTTTCGGCCGACGACGCGCTCACGCGGCTGAAGCTGGAGCCCATCGAGGAGCTCGGCTTCGCGCGCGTGGATCTGCACCGCGAGCTGCGCCAGGGCGCGACCGAGGTCATCTACGGCGCGGGGAAGACGCCGGAACAGATTTCGAAAATTATCGGCGCGTTGATGGACAACGGCGCGCCGACTGTGCTGACCACACGCATGTCGCAGGAGGCGGCGGACTATGTGGGCGAGCGGCATGAGCTGCGCTACGACCCCGTTTCCCGCGTGGGCATCGCCGGCGAGATACCGGAGCCGGACGGCGTGGGCACCATCGTCGTCGCCACCGGCGGCACGACGGATATCCCCGTGGCGGAAGAGGCGGCGCTGACCGCCGAGGCGCTGGGGAACCGCGTGAAGCGCCTCTATGACGTGGGCGTTTCCGGCATCCACCGCCTGCTGGAGCACGCGGACGACATCGTCACCGCCCGCTGCATCGTGGCCGTGGCCGGCATGGAGGGCGCGCTGCCGAGCGTCATCGGCGGGCTTGCCGACTGCCCGGTGATCGCCGTTCCCACCAGCGTGGGCTATGGCGCTGCATTTGGCGGCGTGGCGGCGCTTTTGAGTATGCTGAATTCCTGTGCCAGCGGCCTGTCCGTGGTCAACATCGACAACGGCTTCGGGGCGGGCTATCTGGCCAGTATGATAAATCACCTGTGAGGACCAAGCAATGAGAACACTTTATCTTGACTGCGGCATGGGCGCGGCGGGCGATATGCTGATGGCCGCGCTCTATGAGCTGGCGCCCGACCGCGAGGGCTTTTTGCGCAAAATGGCGGAGCTGGGCCTGCCCGGCGTGGAGGTGAAGCTCGCGCGCGCGGAGAGCCACGGCATCGCCGGTACCCACGCCGCCGTGACCGTCCACGGCCTGGAGGAGGACGAGCACCTGCACGGCCATGAAGGGCACGGGCACGGCCATGAGCAGCCCCATGAACATCCGCACGACCACGTGCATGAACATCCGCATGAGCACGACCACGGCCACGAGCATATTCATGAGCACGAGCACGACCATGACCATGACCATGAGCACGCTCACGAGCATGAACACGGGCACGAGCACCACCATCACGGGCCGCACCTGAGCGACGTCCTGGCGCTCATCGGCTCGCTGCCGGTGTCCGATCGAGTGAGGGAGAACGCCTGCGCGGTCTACCGCGCCATCGCGGAGGCCGAGGGCGAGGCGCACGGCGCCGCGCCGGACATGGTGCACTTCCACGAGGTGGGCTCGCTGGACGCCATCGCCGACGTGGTCGGCGTCTCGCTGCTGATGGAGGCGATAGCGCCGGAGCGCGTGGTGGCCTCGCCTGTGCGCGTGGGGTACGGCACTGTGAAGTGCGCGCACGGGCTGCTGAGCGTCCCCGCGCCGGCCACGGCCTCGCTGCTCAAGGGCGTGCCCATCTATGCCGGCGCTCTGGAGGGCGAGATGTGCACCCCCACGGGCGCGGCGCTGCTGAAGCACTTCGCCACGGAGTTCGGGCACATGCCGGAGATGGAGACGGAGGCCGTCGGCGTGGGCCTGGGGACGCGCGATTTCGGCACGCCCAACTGCCTGCGCGCCTTTCTGGGCGAGAGCCGGGGCGGGCTGCCGCGCGTGAGCGAGCTCAGGTGCAACATCGACGACGCCACGCCCGAGGAGCTGGGCTTTGCCATGGACGTGCTGCTGGAAAACGGCGCGCTGGACGTGTTCACCGTGCCCATCGGCATGAAAAAGAACCGCCCCGCCACGCTGCTCTGCTGCCTCTGCGCCGCGGATAAGGAAGAGGAGATGGGCCGGCTGCTGCTGCGCCATACGCCCACGCTGGGCGTGCGCATCTACCGCCCGGAGCGGATGACGCTCAGCCGCGGCATCGAGACGGCGGAAACGCGCTTCGGCCCCGTGCGCGTCAAGACTGCGGAGGGCTGGGGCGTGAGCAAGCGGAAGGCGGAGTATGACGACATCGCCCGCATCGCCCGCGAAAACGGCCTCACGCTGGCCGAGGCGCGCGCTGAGGCGGAAAAGTGACATAACGGCTTGAATGAGCCGTATTTTGCTGGTATAATCAGAACGCTGAAAATTTTTTTCCGGGCGGTGCAATAAAACGCGCCGCCCAGGCATTATTATGGCAGTCAGGAGGTTGCGGCCTTGTTAATGACGCTTGGAGCTACGCTTTCCGGAGGCGGAGCGGAGGCGCTCGAACGTTGCCTTGTCCGTATGGCGGACGGGGACACAGACGCCCTTTCCGGGCTCTATGAGAGGACGCACGCGGCCATATACGGCTACGCGCTGTCCCTCCTGAAAAATGTACAGGACGCCGAGGACGTGATGCAGGACACCTTCGTCAAGGCGTTCCACGCGGCGGGGCAATACAAAAGCTCCGGCAGGCCCATGGCCTGGCTGATGACCATCGCCCGCAACGAGGCGCTGATGCGCATCCGCGGCCGGGGGAGGACGGTCTCGATGTCCCCGGAGGACTGGCAGGAACAGTTCGCCGACCGGCCGGACGTCTCGCAGGAGGATAAGCTGACGCTGAAAGCCCTGCTGGAGACGCTCTCCGACGAGGAGCGGGAGATCGTCACGCTGCACGCGCTCACCGGGCTCAAGCACCGGGAGATCGCCGCCATGCTGGACCTGGCATTGCCCACCGTCCTGTCGAAGTACAACCGCGCCATAAAAAAGCTTGGGAAGTCCCTTGAGGAGGCTGAGTGATGGACAACGAGAAGCTCGAACAGCGCATACGCGACCTGGCCGGGCACGCCGCGCCCGATAAGCTCGGCGACATACTCGCAGCCTGTCAGCAGGACGCCCGGAAAGGAATAATAATCGATATGAATACCGAAGTGAAGAAGAGGAGACCCCGTTGGACGGCCATCGTTGCCGTCGCCGCCGCCGTCGCGCTCATCTGCGCCGCCGGCTTTATAGGCTACGGCTACGGCCGCACCGCCGCCCCCACCGAGGATTCGGTGATCATGCTCGACGTCAACCCCAGCGTGTCCATCAGCGTGGACGCGGAGGAGAAGGTCCTCGCCGTCACGCCGCTGAACGCGGACGGCAACATCGTCGTCGGCGACATGGACTTCACTGGCTCCAGCCTGGACGTGACGGTGAACGCCCTCATCGGCTCCATGCTGCTGAACGGCTATATCGACGACATCACGAACTCCATCCTGGTCACCGTTGAGAACGGCGACGCCGCCCGCGCGGCCACATTGCAGGAGCGCGTGACGGCCCTCGTCAGCGGCGCGCTGAGCAGCGACGGCCTGCAGGCGTCCGTGATAAGCCAGACCGTCAGCCACAACGACGAGCTGAGCGCCCTTGCCCAGCAGTACGGCATCTCCGAGGGCAAGGCGGAGCTCATCCGCAAGGTCGTGCTGCTCGACCCCACGCTCACTTTTGAGACGCTTGCCGGGCTGAGCGTGAACGACATCTCCCTCATCGCCGCTTCCCGTTCACTGACCGATTCCAGCGTCACCCAGACCGGCTCCGCCAGCGACAAGGGCTACATCGGCGAGGAGGCCGCAAAGGCCGCCGCCTATGCCCACGCGGGCGTTTCCGCCGCGGACGTCAGCTATTCCTACGTTGACTACGACAGCGAGAACGGCATCATGGTCTATGAGGTGAAGTTCCTGGCCGGGGACGTGGAGTACGAGTACGACATCAGCGCGCTCGACGGCGCCATCGTCAAGTATGAGCGCGACCAGAGCGGCAGCGGGCTGAGCAGCCCCAACGCGAGCAGCGACTATATTGGCGAAGCCGCCGCCAAGGCCGCCGCGCTGGAACACGCGGGCCTCAGCGAGAGCGACGTCACCTGGACGAAGGCCAGCTTTGACCGCGAGAACGGCATAATGATCTATGAGATCGACTTCATCACCGCCGACGCCGAGTACGATTACGAAGTCAACGCCCTCACGGGCGCGATCGTCAAGTCCGAGCGCGAGGTGCGCCGCACCTCCGCCGGCAGCCAGGGCGCCGTGGCCCCGCCGGTGCAGACGGGCGCCGTCTCCATGGACGATTACATCGGCGAAGAGGCCGCCAGGGCCGCCGTGCTGGAGCACGCGGGCGTCGCCTCTGCCGACGCTACCTGGACCAAGTGCGCGCTGGAGCGTGAGAACGGCGTGATGGTCTACGAACTCGATTTCTTCACGGCAGAGGCCAAGTATGACTACGAGGTGAACGCCACCAGCGGCGAGATCGTCAAGTCCGAGCGCGAGGTACGCGGCAGCGGCGCGGCCCAGGCCGGCGCGGGCACCACGGACAGCTATATCGGCGTGGACGCGGCCAAGGCCGCCGTGCTGGAGCACGCGGGCGTCGCCGCCGCCGATGCCACCTGGATAAAGACCGAGCAGGACTGGGAGCACGGCGTGATGGTCTATGACCTCGATTTCATCACGGCTGACGCCGAGTATGACTACGAGGTGAACGCCAGCACGGGCGCGATACTCAAGTCCGAGCGCGAGGCGCGCCCTGCCGCCTCCCAGGGCGGCGCCCAGACGGGCGGCGCGGCTGCCGGCGGCACTACCGCCGGGGGCTACATCGGCGAGGCCGCGGCCAAGGCCGCCGCGCTGGGCCACGCCGGCGTGGCCGAGGGCGACACCTACCAGATGAAAGTAGAGCTCGACCGCGACGACGGGGTCTATCTCTACGAGGTGGAGTTCAAGGCCGGCGGCATGGAGTATGAGTACGAGATCGACGCCTACAGCGGCGCCGTGCTCAAGGCCGAGCGCGATTACGACGACTGATAAAGGCTGTTACTGCAAAGCGGGGAGCTTCAGCTCCCCGCTTTTTTATTTTCCTGCTTGACAAATGAGATTAGAACAGATATAATATTTTTAGAAATATTCTAAAAGGCTGAGGCACATGACAAAATACGAAAAGGAGATATACCGCATCGTCAACAGCTCGCGGGATCACATGACGGCGGAGCAGGTGTTTTCCGCCCTGCGCGAGGTCTATCCGACGGTGTCGCTGGCGACGATCTACAACAACCTCAACCGCCTGTGTGAAGCGGGGCTGCTGCGGCGCATCAGCGTCGAGGGCTCGCCGGAGCGCTTCGACCGCGCGGAGAAGCACGACCACCTGGTCTGCGAGCGCTGCGGGCAGTTGGCGGATGTGAGTTTTGACGACCTGACCGCCTCGCTGCGCGCTCAGCTGGGGGAGGACTTTTCCTATTACGACCTGAAGGTGTATTACCTCTGCCCGCAGTGCCGGGCGGAGCAGTGTAAGACGGACGAGAAAGGAGAATGCGAGTGAAGTACGTATGTAAGGTCTGCGGCTACGTCTATGACGAGGAGCGCGAGGGCAAGCCGTTCGGCGAGCTGCCGGAGGACTGGCGCTGCCCCGTGTGCACCGCGCCCAAGACGGCGTTCGAGAGCGCGGGCGGGCCGCAGGAGCCGGAGGCCAAGGCAAAAGCTGAGCCGGCGCCCGTGATGGAGCCGGCGGAGGAATTGCGGGAGCTGACGGCCGGGGAGCTGGCCGCGCTGTGCTCGAACCTGGCGCGCGGCTGCGAGAAGCAGTACAACGAGGGCGCGGCGGCGCTCTACCGCGAGCTGGCGGACTATTTTGCCGCCGTGACGCCGCCCGTGCCGGAGGCGGAGGCGGCGGCGCTGGCCGCCGAGCTGAAGGCGGACCTCACGCAGCGCTATCCCGCCGCCAGGGAGGCGGCCGCGGCGCAGGGCGACCGGGGCACGCTGCGCGTGTGTACCTGGGGCGAGAAGGTGACAAATATGCTCGCTTCGCTGCTGGATATGTACCGGAGCGGGGGCGAGGAGGCCTTTAAGGACAGGAAGCTCTGGCTCTGCACGGTGTGCGGATTCATCTACGCCGGCGAACAGCCTCCGAAGATCTGCCCGGTGTGCAAGGTGCCGGAGTGGAAATTCGAGCGTGTTTGAAGGGGGCGGAAGTATGAAAAAAGTTGCTGTACGCAATCTCAGGCTCTGCACAAAGGACTGCCTGTGCCTGTACGTCTGCCCCACGGGCGCGACGGACACCGAGGACAGCGTCATCGACGTGAGCAAGTGCATCGGCTGCGGCGTATGCGCCGGGGCCTGCCCCAGCGGGGCCATATCCATGGTGCCGGAGGAGTACCCGCCCCAGCAGCCGAAGGACGAGGCCGTGCTGGAAAAGACGCGCGCGCTGACGTCCAGCAAGGCGCGCGAGGAAAAAATGGCCCGTCAGCTGGCGGAGAACGCGCCGGAGGGGCTGAAAAGGCTGATGAAGGCCGCCGCCGGCTCGATGCGGCTGGTGAACGAGGACCTGCTGCGCGAGTCGCGCTATATGCTGCCGCAGAGCGCGGCGGCGCACGAGCTGCTTGAGGGGCTCGTGGCCGCGCCGCCCACGGGCTTCCCTGTGGAGGTGGCGAAGAAACTGCTGGAAATGATACCCTGTAACGAAGAAAGGAAGGAAAAGGATATGAACAAGTACGCCGGGACCCAGACTGAGAAGAACCTCGAGGCCGCTTTCGCCGGCGAGAGCCAGGCCCGCAATAAATACACCTATTTCGCCTCCGTCGCAAAAAAGGAGGGCTACGAGCAGATCGCCGCGCTGTTCCAGAAGACCGCCGACAATGAGAAGGAGCACGCGAAGATGTGGTTCAAGGAGATGAACGGCATCGGCAATACGGCGGAAAACCTCCTGCACGCCGCGGAGGGCGAGAATTACGAGTGGACGGACATGTACGACGGCTTTGCCAAAACGGCGGAGGCCGAGGGCTTCCCTGAGCTGGCGGCCAAGTTCCGCCTGGTGGCGGCCATCGAGAAGCACCACGAGGAGCGCTACCGCGCGCTGCTGCGCAATGTGGAGATGGCCGAGGTGTTCGCCAAGAGCGAGGTGAAGGTTTGGGAGTGCCGCAACTGCGGGCACATCGTCGTCGGCACCAGCGCGCCGGAAGTCTGCCCCACCTGCAACCATCCGCAGAGCTACTTCGAGCTCAACTGTGAGAACTATTGAGGCGCAACAAAAAAGGGGAAAGCCCGCGGGCTTTCCCCTTTTTCTGCCCGGCGGGAGCCGGGCGCTTTTTTTATCAGCCGAGGGCCTCAAGGTCGGCCTTGAAGGCGGCCAGGCTCTCCTCCGTTACCATGTCCTCGATGTAGGGCAGGGCATCATTGAAGATGAAGCTGCGGCCGACCTCGAGCAGGGGGTGCTCAAGGACATCGGGGATGTTCTTCTGGATGATCTCCATGATCTCCGGGGTGTCGAGCATTTCGCCGACGGTGGTGGTCTCAAAAGAATACTTCGCCATTTTATTTTCCTCCTTAAATGATGTTTGGCACGGGCTTTCGTTATTCGATGGCTTCGAGGGCGGCTTTCAGGGCGTCGCGCTTTTCCTGGGGTATTTTCTTCTGGCTGTCGAGGACCACGCCCACTTCCTTGCCCTTGACGAGCTTCAGCAGCGGGCTTTCAAGGGCGGCGGGCAGGATCTCTTTGAATACCGCAACGCAGCGCTCGTCCTTCAACAGGTCGCCGATCTTGCTGTTCCAGCCGTACTGTCCCATGTGTTTCTCCTTTCTCTGTTTCAGGCGTCTTTGACGGATCTGCCGAGCTCTATGCCTTTGTAAAGGGCCTGGCGGTTGAGCTCGACGACCGCCTCGCCCTTCGATTCGAACTTATGGCGCAGGCTGGCCATGAATACCTCCGGGTCCAGCGCGCCGGAGTAGCCGAGCATGGCCCCGACAAGGACGATGTTCGACACTTTGTCGCTGCCGAGTCCGTGGGCGATGTCGTCCGCCGGGACATCCACCACCACGATATCACTGCGTTTGAGGGCGGAGGTGGTGCGGTTCACATTGCGGACGAGCACGCCGCCGCTTTTGAGCTCGGGGGTGAACTTTTTGAACGATGTCTCGTTCATGACGATGAGGCCGTCGGACTGGCGGGGCAGGGGGGAGACGATCTCCTCGTCGGAGACGATGACGGTGCACTTGGCGCTGCCGCCGCGCTGTTCGGGGCCGTAGAGCGGCATGAACGTGGCGTGCAGGCCGCCCTCCACGGCGCTGGAGGCGAGGGAGATGCCCACAGACATCACGCCCTGGCCGCCGGAGCCGGAGATTATGAGCGTAAATTTCATGCTTTATCCGCCTCCTTTGCCGTCACGTCCTTGAATACGCCGCAGGGGAAATACTTCATCGTGTGTTCTTCCATGAATTCGAGCGTCTTTATCGGTGACATGTGCCAGTTCGTGGGGCAGTTCGTCAGCAGCTCCACGAAGGAGAAGCCGAGACCGTCCACCTGATTCTGCATGGCCTTTTTGATGCCGGCCTTCGCTTTGCGGATGTTGGCCGGGCTGCTGAGGGAGAAGCGGGCCACATACACGGGCGCTTCCAGCTCCTTGATGAGCTCGCACATGCGCAGGGGGTAGCCCATCGTGTCCGGGTCGCGGCCATAAACGCAGGTGGTGGACTTCTGGCCAACGAGAGTAGTGGGCGCCATCTGGCCGCCCGTCATGCCGTAAGTGGAGTTGTTGGCGAAGAATATTGTGATGTGCTCGCCGCGGTTGGCGGCCATCATGATCTCCGAAAGGCCGATGCTGGCGAGGTCGCCGTCGCCCTGATAGGCGAACACGAGCGCGTCGGGCCGGCAGCGCTTTATGCCGGTGGCCACGGCGGGGGCGCGGCCGTGGGCGGAGGTGACCATGTCCAGTTTCCAGTAGAGACTGTTCATGGTGGCGCAGCCGACGGGTAGGACGTTGATGACCCGCTCGGCGACGCCGAGCTCGTCGATGGATTCGGCTATCAGCTTGGTGGCGAGCGAATGCAGGCAGCCGGGGCAGAAGCCGCTCGAGAGCGGGAGCAGGCATTTGGGCTTGGTGTAAACTTTTTCGGCCATCACTGCTCGCCTCCTTCTATGATCTTCATGATGGCGGCCTGTGTGCTCTCGTCATCCACGAGGATGCCGCCGCTGCGGCCGTATTCGTACACGGGCGCGCGGCCCAGGACCTGCAGCTCGATGTCCTCCCTCATCAGGGCGGGGATGGACATCTCGATATCGATGAGGCCCTTTACGCGGCTGTAGTCCAGGCCGGAAATGGCCTTTTTGGGGAAGGGGAAGAGCGTTATCGGGCGGATGAGGCCCAGCTTGACGCCCTTTTGGCGCAGATCGAGCACGGCCTGCTTGGCCACGCGCGCGGTGATGCCATAGGCCACGATGACCCATTCGGCGTCCTCCACCATGAACTCCTCGACGCGCACGTCGTTTTCTTCCCAGCGCTTTGTGCGCTGCACGGCCAGCTTGTTCTTGCCCTCAAGGCCGGCTTCGGGGTAGATGGGGGTGATGAGGTGCCCGCCGCGCTTGGTGCCGTCGTAGCCGACGGTCCAGCTCTTGCAGGGGCTTTCAGGAAGCTCCTTCATCGGCGGCAGCTCCACTTCCTCCATCATCGTGCCCAGGCAGCCGTCCATCAGTATCAGCACGGGGCTGCGGTCGCGCTCGGCATACTCGGGGGCCTCGTAGATGATGTCCACGGCCTCCTGCACGGTGTAGGGCGCGAACACAAGCATACGGAAGCCGCCGTGGCCGGAGGCCTTGGTGGCTTGGAGATAGTCCTGCTGCGCCGGCTGTATGGAGCCGAGACCAGGGCCGCCGCGCTGCATGTTCACGATCACCGCCGGCAGTTCGGCGGCGGAGAGATAGGATATGCCCTCGCTCTTGAGGCTGATGCCGGGGCTGGAGGAGCCGGTCATCGCCCGCACGCCGGTGCTGGCGGCGCCGTAGACCATGTTTATGGAGGCCACTTCGCTCTCGCCCTGGATGAACACGCCGCCGACTTCCGGCAGGCGCCAGGAGAGATACTCAGGCAGCTCGGACTGGGGCGTGATGGGGTAGCCGGCGAAAAAGCGCACGCCCGCGCGGACGGCGGCCTCGCCGATGGCCTCGTTGCCCTTCATAAATACCTTGGCCATGCTCAGCCCTCCTCCTTCCAGATCTCCATCGCCGCTTCCGGACAGACGACGGCGCAGGTGCCGCAGCCGATGCAGAGCGCATGGTCGATGACGGGGTAGTAGTGCCCCTTGTTATTGCGCTTGTCGCCAATGGAGATGGCTTTTTTGGGGCAGAATTTCACGCAATAGCCGCAGCTCTTGCAGAGATTCGCCACAACGTTCGCTTTGTTCATTGCTTCATCTCCTACTCCTGATACTGCTTGTCGTAATTCTTCTGTATGGCTTTGATGGCCTTGGTGATGAAGTCGTTATAGGGCGTGGGGATGCCGTACTGCTTGCCGTATTTGACGATGGCGCCGTTGAGGGTGTCGATCTCCGTCTGGCGCTTGTACATCAGCACGTCCTGGGCCATGGAGGGGTAATAGTCCTCGATGCTGCCGCCGCTGGCCGTGCGCCGCAGCTCGGCCATGAAGGCGGGGACTTCCATCTTGCAGCCGCGGGCCGTGGCCACCGCGCAGCACTCCGTGACGACGCCGATGGCGAGGCCGGCGCCGTTCATATCCTTCATGATGTCCTTGGATTTGAGGCGCAGTATGGCGCACAGGGGGTTGAAGGTGCAGTTGGTGATGATCTTCTGCCAGAAGTGCGGCGCCACGTCGTCCCAGAACTTGCAGGGGCAGCCGCCGGCGGTGAAGAGGCGCTCCAGCTCCGCGCCCGCGGCCTCGGTGAGCGGGCCGCGCTCCAGTGCGCCGAAGTTCATCTGCAGCCCGTCCGCCGAGGGGGAGGAGATGCACTTGCCGGGGCCGTCCAGCTCCGTGCCGATCACGCCGTTGCCGTAGAGTATGCGGCCGGCGGGGACCACCTTGGCCAGCTTGTCCTCGTTGCCGAGGCCGTTCATCAGCGAGACGAGCACCGTGTTCTCGCCGATGCAGGGAGCGGCGGTTTTGAGCGCGGAGTCGAGCTGCGGTGTCTTGGTCATGAAGATGATGATGTCCATTGTGCCGATATTCTCGGCGTCATAGGCCGTTTTGAAGCCGGTGAGCTGATAGGTCTCTCCCTCTCCGGCGTTTATGACGAAGGTGAGACCGTCGGCGGCAATTTTGTCCATGTGCTCCTTGTACGGGTCGACGAGCGTTATGTCCGCGCCGCCGCGCCGCAGATAGGCCGCAAAAACGCTGCCGGCGGCGCCGGAGCCTATCATTGCGATTTTCATATGCGTCACTCCTTCTTAGAATTATAATTAACGGATATTTACCGTTGCGTCAGATTATGAGCCCGAGTTTTTTCGCCTCGGCCGTGAGTTCGTCCCGGAAATCGGGGTGGGCAATGGCGATCAGGCGCCTGGCGCGGTTCTCCAGCGTCTCGTACTTGAGGTCGGCGACGCCGTATTCGGTGACGATATATTCCACCTCCGCGCGCGGGGTGGTGACGGGCGTGCCGGCCGGGTGCGATATGACGATCTTCGAGTGGGGGACGCCGGCTTTGTCAACGTGCGTCGAGCTGAGGGCGATGAACGAGTGCCCGCCGCGGCTGAGCTGCGCGCCGCGCACATAGTCGAGCTGGCCGCCGATGCCGCTGTACTGCCGGAAGCCGATGCCCTCGGAGGCGACTTGCCCTGTTATGTCAACCTGCATCGCGGAGTTGACCGATATCACGTTGTCGTTCTGGGCAATTATGTACGGGTCGTTGGAATACATGAAACGGCGGGACTCGCACTGCGGGTTGTGGTCGAGGAAGGCGTTCATGCGTTTGCTGCCCATGGCGAAGCCGAAGGTGGTGATGCCGCGGTCGATGCTCTTCATCGAGTTGTCCACCGCGCCGCACTCCATCAGGTCGACCATCGACTCCACGAAGAGCTCCGTGTGGATGCCCAGGTGGCGCTTGGCCTTGCAGCGGTAGCCCATCGCTATGCCGAGCCCGCCTATGCCGAACTGTATACAGGCCCCGTCCGGGATGCGCTCGGCGATGAGGTCGGCGATCCTGTTGTCCAGCTCGCTGGGCGTGGAGTCCGGCATCACGCAGAGCTCCTCGGTCTTGTCGATGGCGCAGGTGACATCCTCTATGTTTATCATGTTGTCCTTGCCGTAGACGTAGGGGACGTTCTCATTGATCTGCACGATGACGTCGCGCGCGGCGTGGCAGAGGGCGGTGTCCATGGGCGTGAGGCCGAAGCTCATCACGCCGTTTTCGTCCGGGGGAGTGGCGGCCATCATGATGACGTCTCCGGGGTGGACGTTGGCGCGGTCGTCGTATGTGCGGGAGAGCTGCAATACCTGAGTGTGGACGCGCGAGCCCATTTTGTAGATAAAGGTGCGCTCGGCCGGGCCGAGGAAAAGGCTGTTCACGTCCACATGGCCGTTGCAGGCCTTCGCCAGGGGGCGGTAGAGCCCGCCGCCGAAGCCCATGTAGATGTTCACGCCCTCGAGCCGGTTTTTTTGCGCGCCCAGCTCCTCAAAGAGCGCGTAGGGGAGGGACGAGTACATGGTGGAGTGTATCGTGTCGCCGGAGCGGATATGGCTGATGGCCTCCTGGGGCGTTACGAGCTTGTGGGCGTACTTTTCTCTCCAGTTCATGGCAGCCTCCTTGCTCAACCGTTGTGCATAATGTAAAATTTATTGACGTTGAAGGATTTATCTTATGTCAATATTATAAAACACGCACTAGGGCGCGTCAAAATCCAAGCCAAAAAATAGGTATCAGCCATCCAGAGGGGCCGGGCGGGAGCGGAACGGGGGCGGCGGGCCGTTTGCGCACCGCAGGAGGTGCGGTTTGCAAAAGCGGGCGCGGCGTGGTATGATGGGCGGAGTTTGAAATGAGGTGCCGCCATGCGTTTGCTGTGCTGGGCGGCGGGCCTGGCCGCGGCTGCCGCCGCGGGGGTGTTTGCCGCCACCTACGTGATGATAAAACAGAACATGCGCCCGGAGCGCGCGAGGGACCTTTCGCGGCCGGAAGAGCGCGCCGGCCGCCGCTGGGAGCCCTATGCCGCCCAGCTGGACGAGGGCATCGCCCATATCAGGGCCGCCGCCTGGGAGGATCGCTGGATAACGTCCTTCGACGGGCTGCGCCTGCACGGGCGGCTGCTGCGCGGGGAGGGCAGACGCTCGGTGCTGCTCGTACACGGCTATCACTCGAGCGGGGAGAATGATTTCTGCGGCATTTTCGACTACTATGCCTCGAGGGAATACAACATACTGCTCATAGACCAGCGCGGGCACGCCCTGAGCGGGGGGCGCGAGCTGGCATACGGCCTGCGCGAGCGGCGTGACGTGCTCGACTGGGCGCGCGCCCTGGCGCGGGAGCTGGGCGGGGAGATATGGCTGCACGGCGTTTCCATGGGCGGGGCGGCCGTGCTGATGGCGGCCGGACTGGGGCTGCCGGAGGAGGTGTCGGGCCTGATAGCGGACAGCGCGTTCACCAGCCCGCGGGACATACTCGCCTACAACTTTTCGCGCCGGTATGCGCTCCCGCGCTTCCCCTTCATCGAGCTGGGCACGCTGGCGGGCATTGCCGTGCTGGGCCGGGGCTTCACCGGCGCGAGGACGCCGGAGGCCGCCGCCCGTTCCGGGCTGCCGGTGCTCGTGGTGCACGGGGGCGGCGACCGGACGGTGCCGCTGGAGATGGCGCGGGAGATAGCCGCGGCCTGCGGCGGGCGTGGGACGCTGCTTGAGGTGCCCGGGGCGAAGCACGCGCTGTGCTATCTCGCCGCGCCGGAGCTCTACAGCGCGGCGCTGGACGCCTTCCTGGGTGAGGAGGGGCGCTGAGCGGCTGCGCGCCGGCGTCAAACAGATGAAAAAGAGCCGGCCGCCCACAGGGCGGCCGGCTTTTGCCGTCTTACGGCCGGACAGGAGGCGCTACAGCGCGCCGGCCGTGGTGTGATACCTCATGCAGAGGTTATAGCATGTGCTGAGGTGGTTTTTTGACGTGGCCTCCGCCAGCTCGGGGATGCCAAGCTCGATGGCGCGGTAAATGGCCATGTGCTCGCCGGCCAAAACGGCGAAGGTGGGCTCGTTTTGCAGCGAGAGGAGGTACTCCTGCGAGCGGATGGAGTAGTAGGAGATGAAGCGGTTCATGGCCTTGTACATCTTCACCAGGTAGGGGTTGCGGCTGGAGATGACGATGTGCGAGTGGAACTCCTGGTCTATCTCCGCGAAATTGGTGAAATCGCGCTTGTCGAAGGCCTGGCGGAACTGCACGGCCAGGGAGCGCATGCGGTCCATGTCGATGAGGGCCTTCTGGTGCGCGCAGATATAGGCGGCCGTGCCCTCAAGGGCCTTGCGCGCCATGAAGAGATGTTCGAGCGAGGTGTGGCTGATGTCGAAAACGTAGTGGCCCTTGCGGCCGGGAGGCGTCACCACCAGGCCCTCGCTCTTGAGCTGCTCGAGGGCCTCCGACACCGGGGTGCGGCTGACTTCGAGCAGGCTGGCGATGCGCACCACGCCCAGGCGCGTGCCCGGAGGCAGCGTGCCGTGGATGATGCCGTTTTCGATGATGCCATACACGACGTCGTTCAGCTTGAGGAACGGGTTCTGCTCCTGCGCTTTGCGCACGAGCTCGGGCCGGAAATATTCATCCAGAGGGTCCATGCCACGGCCTCCTTTCTCTGGCAGGGCGGCTAAACGGCCTTCTGCGGCGCGGGCTTTTTCGAGTCCAGGCGGCGGAAGAGCCGCGTGAGGGTTACGACGGCGGCGATGGCGAGCACGAACTCCGCGCAGAGCTGGGCGTAGGCCAGGCCGTAGAGGGGGAAGATGGCGTTGAGCACGATCAGCGCGGGGATCTCCAGCACGACCTTGCGCAGCACGGCGAAGGCCAGGGCGTGGCCGCCCATGCCCACAGCCTGGAACACGCCCACGGCCATGAAGTCGATGCACATGAACGGCTGCGCGAGGCTCATGCCCACGAGGAAGTGGCTGCCATATTCGACGACGGCCTCGTCGCGCATGAAAAGCCGCATGAAAAAGCCGGGGAATACGCTGAAGAGCATCGTGATGACGACCATCAATATCAGGCTGGCCGTGAGCGTCAGGCGCACGCCGTCCTTCATGCGTTTGGTATTGCCGCTGGAGTAGTTGTAGCTCACGAGCGGCATCACGCCCTGCGAGCAGCCGAGGGCGGCGTACATCGGGACCTGGGCGAGCTTCTGGCATATGCCCATCGCCGCTATGGCCTCAGCCCGGTAGATGCTCGTGAAATTGTTGAGGATGGTCATACCGGTGACGTTCAGCAGGTTCTGTATCGCGGCGGGGATGCCGACTACGCAGACGGAGCGGACTATGCTCCCCTCAAAGCTGAGCTTGCGAGGGTTAACACAGACGTAGGTCCGGCCGCGCCTGACAGCGAGCAGGACAAAATAGTAGCAGCAGGCCACGCAGTTGGAGATGAAGGTGGCGAGCCCGGCGCCGGCGGCGCCCATGCCGAAGCCCCAGGGCATGATGAAGATGGGGTCGAGCACGATGTTCAGCAGGCAGCCGCTCATGGTGCCGATGCTGGCGTGCATGGCCGAGCCCTCGGCACGCACCA
Source organism: Candidatus Scatomorpha stercorigallinarum (assembly GCA_944387865.1). GTDB lineage: Bacteria > Bacillota > Clostridia > Oscillospirales > Oscillospiraceae > Scatomorpha > Scatomorpha stercorigallinarum. Next base: position 75,112 of record CALXGN010000007.1, read on the forward strand.
GATAGGCCATGACGACGTTGAGGATGCTGGGGGCGGAGCCCAGATACACCGTCCACAGCATATAGCCGTTGGTGGCCTCGCGCGTCGTCTCATCCGCGCCCAGCAGGTCCAGCAGCGGCGCGCGGAAGGTGAAGCACAGCAGCGAGAAGAGCAGGCCGGAAAAGAGCGAGCAGTAAAAGCCGAAAGCGCTGCTCTTGGCCACGGCGTCATAGTCCTTGCAGCCGAGAGAACGGCTCATGAGGCTGGAAGCGCCGACGCCGAAGAGGTTGTTCACCGCGTTGAAGGCCAGCATCACCGGCGCGGCGAGCGTGACGCCGGCGTTTTGGATGGGGTCGTTGAGCATGCCGACGAAATAGGTGTCGGCAAGGTTGTAGAGGACCGTGACGAGCGAGCTGATGATGGTGGGCACGGCGAGCGTGATGACGGCCGTGCCGATGGGAGCCGACTCGAAGAGATAGGTCTTATCGCCCTCCGGCGCCTTTTCCTGGCGCTGCGGGCTGTTTTTTCTGTGCAAGGGGTGTCATCTCCCGCTGATGGTAGTTTTTCAGATGCCGTGCAGCTCGTCGTCGAGCCAGGTCTCGTGCCCGTCCAGCTTCAGAGTGAAGATGCGGGACATGTCGGAATCGTATTTCGCCTGGTGGAACTTGAACACCGTTTCGCCGCTCGACGGCAGGCGGCCGATTATCTCTATTTTCCCGCGCGGGTGGCTCATGGCGAAGCGGATGGACTTGCCGATGCCGTTCTGGCGGGCTTTGGCGTCGTCCACGATGCCGATGCCCTCCGCGATGGGCACCTGGAAGCGGCCCTTGACGCCCGTGACCGGGCGGCACTGGAAGATGTAATAGGGGGAGACGCCGATGCGCGTGAGGCCGCTGAGGAGCTCGCCCAGCACCTCGCCGCTGTCGTTCACGCCGCGCAGCAGCACCGTCTGGTTGCGCACCTGCACGCCGCGCACCATCAGCTCGCGCACGGCGCGCGCGGCCTCCTCGGTCAGCTCGCGCGGGTGGTTGAACTGGGTGACGACGATGAGCGTCTTGCGCTTGCCGTATTCTTCAAACAGGCCGAGCAGCTCCGGGTCGCCGTAAATTCGCTCGGGGAGCGTGACGGGCAGGCGGGAGCCGAAACGTACCAGGTCGAGGTGATCGATGGCTGTGAGACCGCTGAGATAGCGCTCGATGACGTGGTTGGGGTTCATCAGCGCGTCGCCGCCGGTGACGAGCACGTTGTTGACTTCTTTGTGCGAGGAAATATACGCTATTGCTTCGTCTGCGACCTCGAGCAGCTCGCTGTCGGACAAGCCGACGAGGCGCTTGCGGAAGCAGTGGCGGCAGTACATGGCGCAGACGTTGGTGGAGAGCAGCAGCACCGTGGGCTTGTACTTGTGCTGCAATCCGTCCATCTTGGTGTTGGAGCTTTCGCCGCTGGTGTCGAAGGAGCCGCCCTCGCCGAACTCGTCCATCGAGGGGATGCACATGCGGGCAATGGGATCGTCAGGGTCGTTTCTGTCCACGAGGGAGAGATAATAGGGCGTTATCATCATCGGGTAACGCTCGGTGATGCGCGCAATCTCGGCCTCTTTTTCGGGGGTCAGGCCTATGGCTGCGGCCAGCTGGGCCGCAGTGCTGATGCCTTCGGTGATCTGATTCTGCCAACTCATCATGTTTGGTCCCTGCCTTTCTTGAAAAAATGAATATTAAAGCTAGTATATCACAAATTGTACCAATAAGCAAACATATTTGCCGTCTTGAATTGTGCGGAAATCGGGGATATAATGCCATTACTACGGGATGGGGGCGGAAAAATGCCGGTCGTCAGGGAATTAACGGAATCGTATCTCCTGCCGGAGCGAGAGCTGGACGTGGTGAAGACCTTTGAGTGCGGCCAGTGCTTCCGCTGGCGGCCGGGAGAGGACGGAGTCTACCGCGGCGTCGCCGGCGGACGGGCGGCGCGGGTGTATCCGCGCGGCGGGGACGTCTATATCGAGGCGGAGGAGCGCGACCTGCCCTTCTGGCGGGAATATTTCGACCTCGGCACGGACTACGCCGCCGCGCGCGAGAGCGTGGAGGTCTGCGACTACATACGAGAGTGCGCCGTTTACGGCGCCGGCATACGCATACTTCGCCAGGACAAGTGGGAGGCGCTGTGTTCCTTCATCATCTCCCAGTGCAACAACATCCCGCGCATACGCGGCATCGTCGAGCGCCTGTGCGCCCTTTTCGGCGAGGAGCTCGACGCGCCCTGGGGGAGGGTATACGCTTTCCCCGGGCCGGAAAAGCTGGCGCCGCTGGATGAGGAGGCGCTCGCGCCGCTGCGCTCCGGCTACCGGGCGAAATATATCCTGGAGGCCGCCCGGGCCGTGGACTCCGGCACGCTCGACCTGGAGGCCGTGTCGCTGCTGCCGCGGGCGGAGGACTGCCGCGCGGCGCTCAAGCGCCTGCCCGGCGTGGGCGACAAGGTGGCCAACTGCGCCGTGCTCTTCGGCCTGCACCGGATGGACGCCTTCCCCATCGACGTCTGGGTGAAAAAAGCCCTGCGCGAGCACATGCCCGCGGGCTTCGACCCGGCCAGCCTGGGCGAATATGCGGGCCTGGCGCAGCAGTATATGTTCTTCCGCGAGCGGGAACGGGACAAAAGCGGTTGACTTGGCCGCAGCTTGGTTATATAATCTCTTAAATACCCATCAATATATAAAAATTTTACGGGGGTGCGTTTCGTATGAACCTTAGCGATCGCTTTGTCGGCGAGGGGTTGACCTTTGACGACGTCCTGCTCGTCCCTGCGGAGAGCAACGTCCTGCCCACGGATGTGGACCTCTCGACATACCTGACGAAGAAGATCAAGCTCAACACGCCCATCATGAGCGCGGCCATGGACACGGTGACCGAGTACCGCATGGCCATCGCCATCGCGCGCGAGGGCGGCATCGGCGTCATCCACAAGAGCATGCCCATCGACATGCAGGCCGAGCAGGTGGACATGGTGAAGCGTTCGGAGAACGGCGTCATCACCAACCCCTTCTACCTGGGGCCTGAAAACACGCTGGCCGAGGCGGACGCGCTGATGGCCAAGTTCCGTATCTCCGGCGTGCCCGTGGTGGACACGGACGGGCGGCTGATCGGCATCATCACCAACCGCGACATGAAGTTCGAGGAGGACAAGTCCCGCTGCATACGCGAGGTGATGACCAGCGAGGGCCTGGTCACCGGGCGCGAGGGCACCACGCTGCAGGAGGCGAAGGAGATCCTCCGCCGGCACAAGATCGAAAAGCTGCCCATCGTGGACGACGAGTTCCACCTGAAGGGCCTTATCACCATCAAGGACATCGAGAAGGTCGTAAAGTACCCGAACTCCGCCAAGGACAGCCACGGGAGGCTGCTCTGCGCCGCCGCCATCGGCGTCACCAACGACATCCTTGACCGCGCGGGCGCGCTGGTCTCCGCCGGCGTGGACGCGCTGGTGCTCGACTCCGCCCACGGCCACAGCGCCAACATCATGCGCTGCGTGCGCCTGGTGAAGGAGCACTTCCCCGACGTGGGCCTGATCGCCGGCAACGTCGCCACCGCCGAGGGCACCGAGGCCCTCATCAAGGCCGGCGCGGACTGCGTCAAGGTCGGCATCGGCCCCGGCAGCATCTGCACCACCCGCGTGGTGGCCGGCATCGGCGTGCCGCAGATCACCGCCATCATGCAGTCGGCGGAGATGGCCGACAAGTACGGCGTGCCCATCATCGCCGACGGCGGCATCAAGTATTCCGGCGACATCGTCAAGGCCCTGGCGGCCGGCGGCAGCGTCGTCATGATGGGCTCCATGCTCGCCGGCTGCGAGGAGAGCCCCGGCGACAGCGAGATCTATCAGGGCAGGCAGTTCAAGGTCTACCGCGGCATGGGCTCGCTGGGCGCGATGCAGAAGGGCAGCGGCGACCGCTATTTCCAGTCCGGCAGCAAGAAGTACGTCCCCGAGGGCGTCGAGGGCCGCGTGCCCTACAAGGGGCCCGTGTCCGACACCATCTTCCAGATGATGGGCGGCGTGCGCTCCGGCATGGGCTACTGCGGCGTGGGCACCATCCAGGACCTGCGCACCAAGACCAAGTTCGTGCGCATCACCGGCGCGGGCCTCAAGGAGAGCCACCCGCACGACATCTACATCACCAAGGAAGCGCCGAACTACACCATGCACTCCCACGAATAAACATATCCGCCGGCCCGGGCGGACGCTGCGGCGCCCGCCCGGGTCCGGCGCGCGCATTTGAGCGTATTTTTTCCCGGAGGCGAGGCAGATGGACGCAAAAGTCGAAAAGCTCCGCGAGTGGATCGCGCAGAGCGACAACATCGTCTTTTTCGGCGGGGCCGGCGTGTCCACCGAGAGCGGCATACCGGATTTCCGCAGCGTGGACGGGCTCTACAACCAGCAGTGGGACTATCCGCCGGAGACCATCCTCTCGCGGACGTTCTTTGACCGCGACCCGGAGGAGTATTACCGCTTCCATCACGCGAAGCTGGTGGTGGACGGCGCGAAGCCCAACCGGGCGCACCTGCGCCTGGCGGAGCTGGAGCGCGAAGGCAAGCTGCGCGCCGTGGTCACGCAGAACATCGACGGGCTGCACCAGGCGGCGGGGAGCAAAAACGTGCTCGAGCTGCACGGGAGCATACTGCGCGCTTACTGCACGCGCTGCCATGCGCCCTACCCGGCGGAGGCCATGAACCACTGCCGGGGCGTGCCGCGCTGCGACCGCTGCGGCGGCATCGTGCGGCCGGACATCGTGCTGTATGAAGAGCCGCTGGACCAGCGGGTGATGGAGCGCGCGCTGGAGTATATCCGCGGCGCGGAGGTGCTCATCATCGGCGGCACGTCGCTGGGCGTTTACCCCGCGGCGGGGCTGATAAATTATTACCGGGGCAATAAACTGGCCCTGGTCAACCTCTCGGAGACGCCGTATGACCGGTACGCCGACCTGGTCATCCATGAAAAGATAGGCGAGGTGTTTTCTCAGGTATGAGCCGTATCGACGTGCTCGGCGTCGGCTTTGACGACCTCACGATGGATGAGGCCGTGGAGCGGGCGCTGGGCTTCATGTCCGGGCGCGCAGCGCGCTATGCCTGCACGCCCAACCCGGAGATCGTGATGGCCGCGAAAAAGGACGCGGCGCTGCGCTCGGCGCTCGCCAGCGCCGACATGGTGCTGGCGGACGGCGTGGGCGTGACGAAGGCCGCTGCCATGCTCGGCACGCCGCTGAAATCGCGCGTGCCGGGGATAGACTTCGCCTCCGGCGTGATGGCGCGCCTGGCGCAGAGGAGCGGGAGCGTTTTCCTCTTTGGCGCCAAGCCGGGCGTGGCCGTGGAAGCGGCGGAAAAGCTGAAGGGGATGTTCCCCGGGCTCATCGTCGCCGGCACGGCGGACGGCTATTTTACGGACGACGCGCCCATAGTGGAGGAGATAAACGCCGCGGGGCCGGACCTGCTGATGGTCTGCCTGGGCTCGCCCAAGCAGGAACTGTGGATGTCCGCCCACGCGGGGCGGCTGAACGCGGGGCTGATGGCCGGGCTGGGAGGCAGCCTGGACGTGTTCGCCGGGCGCGTGGAGCGCGCGCCGGAGGCCTGGCGGCGGCTGGGGCTCGAGTGGCTCTACCGCGTGATAAAGGAGCCCAAACGCCTGGGCCGCGTGATGAAGCTGCCGCTGTTCGTCGTGGAAGCGGCGGGGCAGCGGGCAAAGGGGAAGCGAGAGCATGGCAAACAGAGGTAAGATCGTCGTCCTTGAGGGCATCGACGGCTCGGGCAAGAGCGCGCAGTACCGGAGGCTGAGCGCCCGGCTGGAGCGGGAGGGCATCGCCTTCCGCAGCGCGGTGTTCCCGCGCTATGACCAGGAGAGCTCCGCGCTCATACGCATGTACCTCTCGGGGCAGTTCGGCGAGGACCCGAACGATGTGAACGCCTTCGCCTCCTCCATTTTTTACGCCGTGGACCGCTATGCGTCCTTCATGACGGACTGGAAGGACTATTATGAGGCGGGCGGGCTGATGCTGCTCGACCGCTATACGACCTCCAACGCCGTGCACCAGGGCGCGAAGCTCGGCGAGGGCGAGCAGCCGGCTTTTTTCGACTGGCTGTATGACCTCGAATATGGTAAGCTGGGCCTGCCGCGGCCCGACCTGGTGGTATACCTGGAAGTGGACCTGGAGACGAGCCTGGCGCGGATGCGCCACCGGCAGGAAAAGACCGGCCGGCCCGGGGACATCCACGAGCGGGACGCGGAATATCTCCGCCGCTGCATCGAGACGGGCGAGCGCGCGGCCGCGCACTACGGCTGGCGGCGCGTGGCCCTGCGCAAGGACGGGGAGATACGCGAGATAGACGAGAAACACGAGGAGATCTTCTCCATCGTGCGCGGCGCGCTGTGATAAAAGACGAGAAGGCCGCCCTGCGAGCGCAACTGCGCGCGGCGATCGCCTCACTGCCGGAGGGGTATATCGCGAGCAGCGACGCGGGCATAATGGAAAATGTGCTCGCGCTGGCGGAATTCTCCGCCGCGGGGCGGGTGTTCGCCTATTTTTCCGTGGGGCGCGAGTGCGCCACCGCCGGCATCATCGCCGCCGCCGTGGCGGCGGGGAAGGCCGTGGCCCTGCCGAAAACGCAGGGCGCGGGGCGCATGTATTTTGCCGCCCATACGGGCGAGCTGGGCGCGGGGCGCTACGGCATCCCGGAGCCGCCGGCGGAGGCGAAAGCGCTGCTGCCGGGCAGGGGGGACGCGCTCATCGTGCCGGCCCTCTGCTGCGACGAGGCGGGATACCGGCTCGGGCAGGGCGGCGGCTATTACGACCGGCTGCTGGCGGGCTGCAGGGCCGTCTCCATATGCCTCTGCCGCGAGCGGCTGCTGCGCAAAAAAATACCCCGGGAGTGGAACGATCTGGCGGTGGATATCGTCGTAACGGAGGAAAGGGCGCTGCGGATAAAATAAAACAGGGCTCCGGAGAGCCCTGTGGAGTGGTGATACGCCTCAGCAGCAGTTGCAGCTGTTGTCGCAGGTGCAGGAGTTGTTGCAGCAGCCGGTGTTGCCGCCGCAGCTGAACAGGAGCAGAAGGATGATTATGATCCAGAAGCAGCCGCCATTGTTATTTCCGCAGAACATTTTATTTACCCTTTCTCCGCGCAACTGATTTTGGTGCCTGCCCGGCCCGCGCGGGGGCCGGGGGCGAGTTCTCTTAGTGCCGGACGGCGACCGGCGCCGGTACACACCGTCTGCGCCATAATATGCCCGCCGGGGCAAACACGTTACTTGGGAGATACCCGGATGCAGAACGAATTTGACAAGCTCAACAGGATATTCGGCGTCAACGGCGACGGGCAGGAGCCGCCGCAGGGCGCGGACGCGCCGCTGCCGGACACCGGCCCGGCGGAGGACGGCGGTCTGCCGGAGGGCGCGGAAGAGCCTGCGGCCCCCAGCCAGCCGCCCGCGGAGGACGCTGTGCAGGCGCAGGACGGGCCTGCGGAGGACGCCGGCGGGGAAGTACCTGCCGCCGCGGCCGATGAGGGCCCCGCCGGCGGCGAGGACGAGTCCGAGCGCCGGGCGATGGGGCTGCTGCACAAGCTGGACAGCATGATATACGACCCGGAGAAGCACGAGCAGCGCGCGCAGGAGCGCAAAAAGCGCCGCGCTGAGCGCCGCCGCGCCGAAGAGGAGGAAGAAGAGTTCACGGAGCGCGACTTCCGGCCCATCAGGCAGCGGAGGGACGGCAGGCTCGGCTGCATGGGCGGCATAATGTACTTCGCCTTCGTCGTCAGCGTCAGCGTCATCCTGGCCGCGGTGGGCTGGATGGCGGCGATGGACGTCCTTGCGCTGAACAAGCCGCAGCTGACGGCGGTCATCACGCTGCCGGACGAGATATTCTCCGAAGTCGAGGTGGAGATCACCGACGACGAGGGCAACGTCACCGGCACGGAGACGGAGCTGGCCGCGGACATCGACTATGTGGCAGACGTGCTCAAGAGCGCGGGGCTCATCGAGTACAAGCCGCTATTCAAGCTCTTCTGCGACATCTCGCACGCCGCCACGGACATCGACCCGGGGACGTACGAGCTGAACACGACCTATGACTACAACGCGCTGGTGCTGAGGATGCGCGAATCTTCCGCCATCCAGGTGACGGTGGAGCTGATGTTCCCCGAGGGCAGCACCATGGCAGAGATATTCGAAAAGCTGGAGGAGAACGGCGTCAGCACCGTGGAAGAGCTGGAGGACGCTGCGGCCAACTATGTGTTCAACTACTCCTTCCTTGACCCGACGCTGGGCGACGCGCAGAGGATGGAGGGCTATCTGTTCCCCGACACCTACCAGTTCTATCAGGACGAGCAGGCTTCGAGCGTCATCAACAAGTTCCTGCAGAACTTCAACACGCGCATCACCACCGACATGCTCAACCAGGCCGACAACCGCGGCATGACGCTGCGCGAGGTCATCACCGTGGCCTCCATGATCGAGTCCGAGGCGGCGAACGACGAGGAGCGGCCCATCATCGCCTCCGTCATCTACAACCGCCTGAACGCCGGGATGCCGCTGCAGATCGACGCCACGGTCATGTACGCGCTGGGCGAGCACAAAGAATACCTCACCGTTGAGGACACGCAGGTGCAGAGCCCGTACAACACCTATATCAACACGGGGCTGCCGGCGGGGCCGATATCCAACCCGGGCCTGGCCTCCGTCAACGCGGCGCTCAACCCGGGGCAGACGGACTATATGTACTACGCCCTGGACACAGAGAGCGGCACGCACCAGTTTTTCACCACCTATGAGGAGTTCGAGGCCTTCACCGCCACGCAGGATTACACCGGCGGCGCGGGAGAATAAGAGATGCGGCGCCGGCCGCGGGCATTTGGCCCGCGGCCGGCTTTTTTGGACTTGTTTTTGTTAAGAAAGTCGTATATACTCATATCCAGGACGTGTTGGCGGCAACGCCGGAAAATATTTGAACAGGAGAGTGCATATGGACAGCAACGAGCTGAAGAGCTTTGAGAACATCCTCGAGCGCGTGCCGAAGATGAGCCGGCCCATGCGCGTGATACTCGCGGGCTCGGACGGGGAGAACATGCTCAAGGGCCTGTTCGCCGCGCAGGAAAAGGGCATTGCCCAGCCTGTCCTTGTCGGCGACCGGGCGCGCACCATCACCGTGCTCGAGCAGCTCGGCCTCGAGCGCGAGCCCTACACGATGGTGGACACGCCGCCGGGGCACAACATCACCCAGACGGCCATCGACATCATCAACGAGGGCGACGGGGACGTGCTCATGCGCGGCAACATCCCCACGCGGGATTTCCTCATGACCGTGCTGGAAAAGGGCAATAACCTGCGCACGGACCGGCTGATGAGCCACGTCTCGCTGGCCAGCCTGCCGGAATATCCCAAGCTGCTGGCGCTGAGCGATATGACGGTCATCATCAAGCCCAACCTCAGCCAGAAGAAGGAGATCATCCGCAACATGGCGGACGCGCTGAAGGCCTTCGGCTATGAGAACCCGAAGTTCGCCATACTGTCGCTGATGGAGAAGGTCACCTTCCACATGCAGGACACGGTGGAGGCCCAGCGGCTCTGCCACGAGCAGAAGCAGCGCCCCTTTGCCGACTGCGAGCTCTGGGGGCCCATCTCCTACGACCTGATACTGAGCAAGGAGGCCGCGAGGCTGAAGCACTACGACTGCCCCTGGTCCGGCGGCGGATTCGACGGCATCGTGGCGCCCGACCTCTCCACGGCCAACACGCTGGTCAAGAGCTGGCTCATCCACGCCCACGCGCTGACCTGCGGCGCCGTTGTCGGGGCGAGGATACCGATAGCGCTCACCAGCCGCAGCGCCGACGAGGAGGAGACCTACCTCTCGCTGGTGTTCTGCGCGGTGCTGGACGCCTGGCGCAAGAAAAACAGCGCCGCGGCGGAATAAAGGCCCGGAGATACGGACAAAACGGCGCAGCCGCGGCTGCGCCGTTTTATTGGCTCTGCAATGGGGGAGAAGGAAATGGAACTTGTCGTAAAGCATTTCAGCGAGCTTTCGGCGGCTGAACTGGCCGACATATACGAACTGCGCGTGGCGGTGTTCGTGGTGGAGCAGCGCTGCCCCTATCAGGAGGTGGACCGCGCCGACCGCGAGGCCTATCACGTCTGGCTGCGCTCGCAGGCGGGCATCGAGGCCTATCTGCGCGTGCTGCCGCGGGGCGTGAACTTCCCCGACGTGTCCATAGGGCGGGTGATCGCCGTGCGCCGCAGGCAGGGGCTGGGCAGCCGCATACTGGCCGAGGGCATGCGCGTGGCGCGCGAGCGGCTGGGCGCGGGGCGCATCGTGCTGGAAGCGCAGGTGTACGCGCGCGGGCTCTATGAAAAGGCGGGCTTCAGGGCCTGCTCGGAGGAGTTTTTGGAGGACGGGATACCGCACATAAAGATGGTCTGGGAGAGTGGAAATGGGCATGGAGCTGCTGATAAGGGAAATTGAAGTAAAGAGCGTGCTGACGAAGTCCAACCTGCCGGTGAGCGACTACTCCGTCAACCCCTATGTGGGCTGTACGCACGGCTGCCGCTACTGCTATGCGTCGTTCATGAAGCGCTTCACGGGGCACACGGAGCCCTGGGGCGAGTTTCTGGACGTGAAATACTGGCCGGAGATCAAAAACCCCGCGCGCCTGGCGGGGAAGGAGCTGTTTTTCGGCTCCGTCACCGACCCCTACCTGCCGCAGGAGGCGGAGTACGGACGCACGAGGGCGCTGCTGGAGCAGCTGCAGGGCAGCGGGATAAAGCTCAGCATCGCCACCAAGAGCGACCTGGTGCTGCGCGACCTGGAGCTCATAAAGAGCTTCCCCGGCGCGCGGGTGTCCTGGTCCGTGAACACGCTGGACGAGGGCTTCAAGGACGACATGGACCGCGCTGTCTCCATCGGGCGGCGGCTGCGGGCGATGGAGGAGTTCCACCGCGCGGGCGTGCGCACGACCTGCTTCATCTCGCCCATCTTCCCCGGCATCAGCGAGGTGGAGGATATCATCCGGCGCGCGAAGGGCATCTGCAACCTTATCTGGCTGGAAAACCTCAACCTGCGGGGGAGCTTCAAGGGAGCCATCATGGGATACATAGCCGAAAAGTACCCGCGGCTGCTGCCGCTCTACCGCGACATCTACGACCGCGGGCGCAGGGAGTACTGGGAGGCGCTGGACGCGCAGCTGCGGGAGTTCACGCGCTCGCTGGGGCTGGACTATGTGACCAATGACGACAGCATGTCGCGGCCGTTTGACGCGCCGCCGGTGGTGGTGAATTATTTTTACCACGAGCAGATAAAGCGCTCCGCGCGGAAGGAGGAGAGCCATGCCTGAGCTGCCGGAGGTGGAGACGGTAAGGCGCGTGCTCGGGCCGCTCTGCGCAGGGCGGAGGATAGAGCGCGTGAGCGTCCGCCGGCCGGAGGTGGTAGCGCATCCGGGTGCGGAGGAGTTTTGCGCCCGCCTGGCCGGGCGGGAGATCGCCGGCCTGGGGAGAAGAGGGAAATTCCTCAGCATATTGCTGGCGGACGGCGGGCGCGTGACGCTGCACCTGCGTATGACGGGCTGCCTGCTGCTCGCGCCGGCGGATCATCCCGAGGAGCGGCACACGCACGTGGTGTTCGCGCTCGACGGCGGGGAGGAGCTGCGATTTTCCGACATGCGGCGCTTCGGGCGCTTCTGGCTGCTGGAGGCGGGAGAGGAGGACGAGCGCAGCGGCGCGGGAAAGCTGGGGCCGGAGCCCTTTGACCCGGCGCTGACGGCCGGATACCTGCAAAGCCGGTTCGGCGGGAGCAAAAAGGCCGTAAAAGTGTGCCTGATGGATCAGGAGGCGGTGGCCGGCATCGGAAACATCTACTCGGACGAGATACTGTTCGCCGCGCGCATACACCCGGCTCGGGCGGCCAATACGCTCTCGGCAGAGGAGTGGGGGCGGCTGGCGGCGGCCATACCGGAGCGGCTGGCCTATTTCATCGAGAAGAACGCCATTTCGGCGGAGGATTACCTCGCCACGAAGGGGCAGGAATACCGCAACACGCCGTATCTGCAGGTGTATGGCCATGAGGGAGACCCCTGCCCGGCCTGTGGCGCGACGCTGAGGCGGATGGTCATCGGCGGGCGCAGCAGCGTTTTCTGCCCGCGCTGCCAGGGGGATGAGCCATGCTGAGCGCCGAGGGGCTATATGGGCGGCTGCTGGCGGCCTATGGGCGGCCGCCCTGGTGGTCGGAGGACGCCTACACGGTGATGTTCCAGGCGGTGCTGGTGCAGAACACGGCCTGGACGAACGTCCAGCGCACCTGCGCCGCCATGGGCGGGGCGCTGTCGCCGGCCAATATCGCCGCCATGGGGCAGGAGGAGCTGGAGGGGCATATCCGGCCCTGCGGCTTCTGTAAGGGCAAGGCGCGGACGGTGCGCGCGCTGACGGAGTGGTACGCGCGTTATGGCTACAGCCGCGAGGCGCTCGCCAGTGTGCCCACGGACGTCCTGCGCGCGGAGCTGCTGGGCATCCGCGGCGTGGGGGAGGAGACGGCGGACGTGATACTGCTCTACGCCTTCCGGCGGGCGGTGTTCGTGGTGGACGCCTACACGCGGCGGATACTGGCGCGGATGGGGCATGACTTTGCCTCGGACGCGGAGATACGGGCCTATTTCGCCGCCGCGCTGCCGGCGGAGGCGGCGGTGAGCGGCGCGCTGCACTGGCTGCTGCTGGAGCTGGGGATACGCTGCTGCAAAAAGACGCCGCGCTGCGAGGCCTGCCCGCTGGCGGCGGAGTGCACAAAGAGGATATGAAAAGGGCGGGGGAGCCGATGCTCCCCCGCCGGCTTTTGGCGGTCATTTATTCACGGCCCAGTGGTAGAGCTCGACGTATTTGTTGAGGCAGGCCTGTTCCTTTGCCAGCATGTAGCTGCTGCCGGCGCAGGTGAATTCGAGCTTCCGGCCGCCGCTGAGTATCTCCGGCGGGGTCATATCCCGGAAGGGATAGAGCACGCCGCCGATGCTGAGGCCCTCCGCGCTGCTTATGAGCTCGCCGGTGCAGACGGGCGCCTGCTCAAAGCCCTCGCCGATGGAGAGGAGCTCCACGCCATCCTCGCGGAAGAATTCGCCGCGCTCGAAGAGCGCGTGGTAAGTTTCGAGCTGGAGCGCCTCCCAGTCCGGGCAGGTGCGCACGAGGCCACCCTCGCCGTGGAAAAAGCCGCAGCTGTCCATCGTCAGCTCATAGCCGCAGCACGAGCAGCGGACGGCCATGCCGTCGCCCTCCGTGCTGAGCGCGTCTACGCTGCGGCAGCGGGGGCAGACGTCGTAGTAGCGGGTGATGTCCCGCACGCCGTGCCTGAATTTGAAGCGCTGCATCCGCTGCTCCTGCTCGGCGTAGGCGTCCACGTAGAGGTCGGCGCGGATACGCTCGAGCACCTCTTCGTTCGTCATCGCGGAGAGCTCGGCGGCGCTGTATTCGTGCACGATGCCGGCGGAGAAGAGCTTGCCGCGGTTTAGGTAATTCTGCCAGCGGGGCTCGATGAAGAATCCGCCGGACGCCCTGAAGGTGACGACCTTGCAGCGGACGCTTTTGGCGAGCTTGGCCGTCGCGGGGGCGATGTATGTGCTGCGGCCGTTGTGGCTCAACCGGCCCTCGCAGAAGAGGAGCACGCAGTTGCCGCGGCGCAGGCGGCGCATGATGTCGATGACGCCGCCGGTCTTGCTCGAGCCCTTGGTGACCTTGATGGGGTCGAACCAGCGCTCAAAGAGGCGGCCGAAGAGGCCCATGGCCGTCACGTGGTCGCTCGTGACGAAGTACATGTGGTTGCGGATGTGCGACGCCACGTCCGTGAAGTCGAGGTCGCTGGTGTGGTTCGCCAGTATCAGCACCGGCTCGGAGTAGCGCACGGGCCGGCGGACCCGGACGCCGTAAGCGCCCCAGGCGACCAGACGGAAAATGGGGCGGAAGAGCGCATAGATGCGGCGGTAATAGGCGTCCGGCTTCCTGCGCGCTTTGTGCTCGGCGCTCACTCCGTCCAGACCTCCTCCGGCTTGTTGGCGTAGCGCTTTTTGAAGATGCGCCGGCGGAAGAGGAACACGTTATAGGCCGTGAACAGTATCAGGTAGACGGCGAACATGATGAAGGTGTTCGTAAGGCTGCTGGCGGCGAAGCCCAGCGTCAGCAGCAGCGGGGCCAGGAAGCCGATGGAGGGGATGTTCTGCAGCACGATGTTGCTGCTGGCGGGCGTGACGAAATCGGGGTCGATCTCACGCAGGAGCACCATGCCGGTGCTGAGCGTGCCCGTGAGGGTGCCGAAATTCGTGAGGAAACTCTCAATTTCATAGCCCTTGTAGGTGTATTTCGTCGCCTTGCGCACGTACCAGAAGGTCACGATCGTGCCGATGGCGCAGGTGACGATGAGCAGATAGATGTTGGCGATTACGTCCTCGATGTCTATGGCCATGATGCCTGCGGCGATCATCGCGTCGAACATCGTGCCGCTTATCCTGTCCATGAGGTGGTTGTTGGTGTAGTAGCGCTTGATTACGTCCTTTTTCTTGAGCGCCGCCATAACGGTCTTAATTACAAAGGCGGAAACGAGCGCCCAGAGGAAGTTGAGGCCCCAGGCGAGGTCGCCCACGGCCTTGATGGGCACGGCGGCCAGGAGCAGCATGATGCCGTAGGCCCCGGCGTAGGCCAATGCAACCAGGCAGAGCTGTACGGTGAGCTTGTCGATGCTCTCGCTGTTGGGTATCTCGTCCGGGTCCTCGACAATCACGCGGTCGCGCTCCGCGGCCTCCGCGCGGCGGGGCTTGACGAGGCCCTTGCGCGTGGCTATGTTGAGGTAGATGACGCCGAACACGCTGCCGACGATGAAGCCGATAGCCGCCACGGCGAGACCGAAGTTGCTGCCGCCCACGAAGCCGTAATTGGCCTCAAAGTTGCTGCCCCAGCTGAGGGCGCTGCCCGTGCTCTGGCCGAAGCCCATGGGCAGTATGAGGCCGGCGGCGTAGAATGAGCCGTTGATGAAGAAAAAGGCCACGGAGATGACGAGGCCGATGAGGGCCTGGATGAGGTAGCCGCCGGCCATTATCGCGCCGGACTCGACAACCTTGACGGTGGAGACCTTTTTCTCCTCCTTTGCTGTCTTGAGCGCCATGGCGGCGAAGCCGAGGCCCAGGCAGTGGTAGGTGATGATCTCCATGGTGGCGTTGTCCACCAGCGGCGTCAGGGCCGGAATCTGCTTCAAAAACAGCACCAGGAAGCCGCCAATGATGGCGGCGGGTATGTAGAGCTTACGCAGGAACGGCACGCGCGTACGCAGGACGTTGCCCACCAGTATGGCGATGAAAAGGATGCCCAGCTGGCCGAGGAAGGTCCACACGTAGGCGTCAGAGAATACAACGGTCTCCGGCAATTTTACCCCTCTTTTCCATGCCCCGCGGCTTTTGAACGCGGCGGCATACGAGTGTTTTCCAAATGCAGATTATAGCATATCCGGATATTTATCTACAAGTAAGAGAGCTCAATTTCTGTACAGCGCGGGCCAATACAGTTGTGATTTTCGGCAATATTTGCAGAAACAGGGTGCGCAGATGGCATCGTTAGTGGATTATTACCAGAGGCGCGGGCAAAAAACCGCACGGCGCATTTTGCGCCGTGCGGTGAAACGGGAGTGAAAAGTATCTAATTCAGCAGGTGGCGCCGCCGGAGAGGTGGAGCTTAGCGTCGAGGATGGCCTGCTTGCGGTCGAGGACGTCGTCGCTCTTGAGCTGGGCGATGAAGTTCTCGACGCCGATGCGGTCGATGCTGCGCCCGAAGCGCTCGCCCGTCTGGCCCTGCTCGCGGTAGAGCAGCAGCGCCTTCTCTATCAGCTTCATCACCTCGTCCTCGCTGTAGATGCCCCCGATGGGCGTCCCGAGGCGCTGCGTCTTGCCCCAGATGCCGCCGATGTACACCGCAAAGCCCCGCTCCTTCTCCTCGATGCTGTCGAACGGGCAGGCCCCGATGCACTTGCCGCAGTTCGTGCACTTCTCCCAGTCGATGACCAGGTTGCCGTCCTCGTCCTGGCTCGCCGCGTGCACCGGGCACTTCGCGACGACAGCGCACTTCTTACATGCGTTGCAGCTGTCCTCGTCGTAGTCCGGCACGCTCTGGCCGACGATGCCGAAGTCGTGCAGGCCCGGCTTCACGCAGTTGTTCGGGCAGCCGCCGATGCCTATCTTGAACTTGTGCGGCAGCTTCACGCTGTGCCAGCCGAGGTAGAACTCGTTGTAGATGCGGTCGGCGAAGGCCTGCGTGTCCGCAAGGCCGTGTACGCACACTGTGCCCTTGCAGGGCACGACCGGGCGCACCACGCTGCCCGTGCCGCCCGTCACCAGCCCGCAGGCCTCCACCGCGGCCACCAGCGGCTCCACGTTCTCATAGCTCACGCCCTGGATCTCCACGGTGAGGCGCGTGGTCATGGCGATGCGCCCGTCGCCGTATTTCTCCGCCGCGTCGGTGAGCGCGCGCAGCTGCGCGTTCGAGAACACGCCGTTGCTCGACACGACGCGAGCCACAAAGTGCTCCCCGTCGTTAGTCATTATTATCCCGCGGCCCTTGAGTGCCTTCTTTTCTGCTTCGTCTATCTT
>CALXGN010000008.1:0-84889 GCA_944387865.1 Candidatus Scatomorpha stercorigallinarum
AGCCTGTCCGACATGCTCAAGGGCAAGCAGGGCCGCTTCCGCCAGAACCTGCTCGGCAAGCGCGTCGACTACTCCGGGCGAAGCGTCATAGTCGTCGGCCCCGACCTGAAGATCTACCAGTGCGGCGTGCCGAAGGAGATGGCGATCGAGCTCTTCCGGCCCTTCGTCATGAAGAAGCTGGTCGAGGACGGCGTGGCCAACAACATCAAGTCCGCCAAGAAGATGGTGGATAAGCAGCGCACCGAGGTCTGGGATGCGCTGGACGTGGTCATCAAGGAGCACCCCGTGCTGCTCAACCGCGCCCCCACGCTGCACCGCCTGGGCATCCAGGCCTTCGAGCCTATCCTGGTGGAAGGCCGCGCGCTGAGGCTGCACCCCCTGGTCTGCACGGCCTATAACGCCGACTTCGACGGCGACCAGATGGCTATCCACGTGCCGCTCTCCGCCGAGGCGCAGGCCGAGGCCCGCATCCTCATGCTCTCCGCCAACAACCTGCTGCGCCCGCAGGACGGCCACCCCGTCACCGTGCCTACGCAGGACATGATCCTTGGCTCCTACTACCTGACCTATCTGCGCCTGGGCAAGGCGGAGAAGGGCGCGGAGCGCGTTTTCGTCACCGACGCCGGCGACACGGGCCTGCCCGTGGGCGAGGTGGTGGACGCCGACGAGTTCGTCGCCGCCAACAAGGCCGCCAAAAAGAACGGCGGCAGGGAGGCGGAATACCGCCCGCTGCACGCCTATGTCACCAGCGCCGAGGCCATCATGGCCTATAATTCCGGGGCCATCGGCCTGCACGCGCCGATCCTCGTGCGCATTGAAAAGACCGTCGACGGCGTCCCCGCGCACAAGCTCATCCGCACCACCGTGGGGCGCATCATCTTCAACGAGCCCATCCCGCAGGACCTGGGCTATGTTGACCGCAGTGACCCCGAGCACGCCTTTGACCACGAGATCAGTTTCCAGGTGGGCAAGAAACAGCTGGGCGACATCATCGACCGCTGCATACAGAAGTACGGGTTCACGATTTCCGCCGAGGTGCTTGACAACATCAAGGCGCTCGGCTTCAAGTACTCCACTATCGGCGCGCTGACTATCTCAATTGCCGACATGACCGTCCCCGACAGCAAGCAGACGCTCATCGAGGCCACGGAGAAGAAGGTGCTGGACATCGAAAAGCAGTACCGCCGCGGCTTCATCACCAACGACGAGCGCTACCGCCTGGTCGTCGATGAGTGGGAGCAGACCACCAAGGACGTCACCGGTGCGCTGCAGAACTGCCTGGACGAGTACAACCCCATCTATATGATGGCGAACTCCGGCGCCCGCGGCTCCATGAACCAGATCCGCCAGCTGGCCGGTATGCGCGGCCTGATGGCCAACACCGCCGGCAAGACCATCGAGATCCCCATCAAGGCCAACTTCCGCGAGGGCCTTTCCGTTCTGGAGTACTTCATCTCCAGCCGAGGCGCGCGCAAGGGCCTGGCCGACACCGCCCTCCGCACCGCGGACTCCGGTTACCTGACCCGCCGCCTGGTCGACGTCTCACAGGATGTCATCATCCGCGAGGAGGACTGCGGCACGCACGACGGCATCTGGGCCAGCGCCGTGTATGAGAAGGGGCAGGAAGTGCAGTCCTTCGCCGTCAGCATCAGCGGACGCTTCCCGGCCGAGCCCATCACCGACCCCGCCACGGGCGAGGTGCTCTTCGGCCGCGAGCACATGCTGCAGCCGGAGGACGCCGAGGTGCTCGCCGCGCGCGGCATCGAGCGCGTGCGTATCCGCAGCGTGCTCACCTGCGAGGCGCGCAGCGGCGTCTGCGCCAAGTGCTACGGTATCAACCTGGCCGTGGGCCAGCCCGTCAACCCCGGCGAGGCTGTCGGCGTCATCGCCGCGCAGTCCATCGGCGAGCCGGGCACCCAGCTGACCATGCGTACCTTCCACACCGGCGGCATCGCCGGCGACGATATCACCCAGGGCCTGCCGAGGGTCGAGGAGCTGTTCGAGGCCCGCAAGCCCAAGCGCATGGCCACGCTGAGCGAGATATCCGGCACCGTCTCCCTGGAGGAGACGCGCAAGAACGCGATGTTCGCCATTACCGTCACCAACGAGGCGGAAGGCGACACGCGCGTGTACACCGTGCCCTTCTCCGCCGGCATACTTGTCGCGCAGGGCGACCATGTGGACAAGGGCCAGGAGCTCACCTCCGGCGCGCTCAACCCGCACGACGTGCTGCGCATCCGCGGCATCGAGGACGACGAGTTCGGACGCCAGGGCGTGCGCAACTACCTCATCCAGGAGGTACAGAAGGTCTACCGCCAGCAGGGCGTCGATATCAACGACAAGCACATCGAGGTCATCGTGCGCCAGATGATGCGCAAGGTGCGCGTGGAGGAGGCGGGCGACACCGCGCTGCTCTCCGGCGCGATGGTCGATATCTCCGAGCTGAAGGCCGCCAACGCCGCCGTCGCCGCCCGCAGGGAGGCCGGCGAGCGCCGCGAGGACGGCAGCGAGCTCTGCGACGCCACCTATACGCAGCTGCTGATGGGCATCACCAAGGCCTCGCTGGCCACGGACAGCTTCCTCTCCGCCGCTTCCTTCCAGGAGACGACCAAGGTGCTGACCGACGCCGCCATCAAGGGCAAGGTGGACCATCTGGTGGGCCTGAAGGAGAACGTCATAATCGGCAAGCTCATCCCCGCCGGCTCCGGGCTCTCGCTCTACCGCAATGTAAAGAGCGAGATGGACGAGGAGGCCGACTCCGAGCCCGAGGATTACGTCGATCTTTCCGTGCTCGTCAACCGCTCCAACGCTCTGTGATCGTAAGACAAGGCCGCCAAAAGCGGCCTTGTCCCTTTATCTGCGGCGTCCCCTGCCCCGAGCGGGCCGGGGGACGCCCGAGGGGGACATTTTTGCGGCCTTAAACACAGGATATCGTCAAAAAAGTCTTGCATTACGGCTATATGTATGGTATTATCTCAGGGTAAGTTGTAGTGTTGTGGTTTGAGTGGGCGCGTCCCACTCTTTTTGTTGGAGAAAAATCAACTGTCAAAAGCTGGTAAGGAGTTGCTATGGGAAAGCTCGTTGACACGGTGCGCTCGCTGGCCGAGCCCGTCGCCGCGCAGTGCGGATGCGAGGTCTGGGACGTGGAATATGTCCGCGAGGCGGGGGCCTGGTACCTGCGCGTTTATATCGACAAGCCCGGCGGTGTGGGGATAGACGACTGCGAGGCCGTTTCCCGCGCGCTGGACCCGGTGCTGGACGAGGCGGACCCCGTCCCCGGAAGCTATGTTTTTGAGGTGTCCTCCGCCGGGGCGGAGCGGGAGCTCAAGCGCCCGGGGGACTTTGAGCGCTTCATCGGCGAGCAGGTGGAAGTGAAGCACTATCAGCCGATAGACGGGGCGAAGAGCCATGTGGGGCTGCTCCGCGGATATGATAACGGCGACGTGACGGTGGAGGTGAACGGCGCCGAGAGAGTGTTCAAAAAAGCGCAGGTGGCCCAAGTGAGGCTGCACATGACGATATGAGAAGGAGTTTGGGAAGATGAACGCAGAGTTTTTCGCCGCTGTTGAGGACATCGAGAAGGAAAAGGGCATCCCCCGCGGCTACATGTACGAGAAGATACAGCAGGCCATGCTCGCCGCCTTCCGCAAGGACAACCCGGAGTACGGGGAAAATGTGGAAGTCATCCTCGACGAGAACAAGAAGCGCATCGAGCTCGTGATAAACAAGACTGTTGTGAACGAGGTCGAGGACCCGACAGCGGAGATCGACGTGGACAGCGCGCACCAGCTCTCCAAGCGCTACAGCGTGGGCGACACCGTCGCCATCCCCGTGGAGACGAAGAAATTCGGCCGTATCGCCGCCCAGGCTGCCAAGCAGGTCATCATCCAGGGCATACGCGAGGCGGAACGCGGGATGATATACGACGAGTTCACCAGCAAGGAGCACGAGATACTGACCGGCGTCGTTTCCCGCATCGACCCGCGCACGGGCGCGGCGTCCATCAAGATCAGCTCCAACTCCGAATATACGGACGCCCTGCTGGCCCCCGGCGAGCAGATACGCGGCGAGGAGCTGCACGAGGGCGACCGGCTGAAGGTCTATGTCGTCGAAGTGCGGCGCTCCACCCGCGGGCCGCAGGTGATGATATCCCGCACGCACCCGGGGCTGGTGAAGCGGCTCTTCGAACTGGAGGTGCCGGAGATATTTGACGGCACGGTGGAGATCAAGTCCATCGCCCGCGAGGCGGGCAGCCGCACGAAGATGGCCGTCTGGTGCAGCGACCCGGCGATCGACGCCATCGGAGCGTGCGTGGGGCCGCGCGGCGGGCGCGTGAACAGCATCGTTGAGGAGCTCGGCGGCGAGAAGATCGACATTATCAAGTACAGCGAGCAGCCGGAGGAGTACATCGCCGCCGCCCTGGCGCCGGCGGAGGTCGTCAGCGTCACGCTGCTGGACGACGCGCGCAGCTGCCGCGTGGTGGTGCCGGACGCCCAGCTCTCGCTGGCCATCGGCAAGGAGGGCCAGAACGCCCGCCTGGCCGCCAAGCTCACCGGATATAAGATAGACATCAAGCCTGTCTCGGAGTCCTGAGACGGGCGGGCAGCGGAGGTGCGCCATGGTGAAGAAAATACCGATGAGGCAGTGCCTCGGCTGCCGCGAGATGAAGCCCAAGCGCGAGCTGCTGCGCGTGGTGCGCTCGCCGGAGGGCGAGGTGTCGCTCGATACGCGCGGCAAAAAGCCCGGGCGCGGGGCCTATGTCTGCCCCAATGCGGACTGCCTGAAAAAAGCCATCAAGACCAGGGCGCTCTCCCGCGCGCTGGAGACGGAGATACCGGAAGAGGTCATGCAGCGCCTCGCGGCGGAACTGGAGGAAGGTAAAGACGGACAGGGCGCTTAATTACCTGGGGCTGATGCGCGCCGCCGGGCGGATAGAGATAGGAGAAGAGAATACGCACGCCGCCGTGCGCCATGGCTCGGCGCGGGCCGTGCTGCTGGCGGCGGACGCTTCGGAAAACGCCCGCAGGCGCGCGGAGGGCTTCCTCATCGGGCGCAGGGCGCTGCTGGTGCCGCTGCCATATACGAAGCAGCAGCTTTCGGAAAAGCTCGGCAAGAGCGGATGCTCGATGGCCGCCTGTACGGACTTCGGGCTGACGGCCGCGTTCCTCTCCGCCCTTGCGGGGGGGGAAGAGGGCGGCGCTTACGCCGGCATGGCGCAGGAGATGCGCCGGCGGGCCGAAAAAGCGTCGCGGCGCAGGGATGTTAAAAGGAAATCGGGGAGGGAACACCATGAGTAGTTTTGAAAAATACAGGGTACACGAGGTGGCGAAGGACTTCAATATGACCTCAAAGGCCATCGCCGAGATACTGACGAAGTATGCCACCACGCCCAAGAACCATATGCAGGTGCTCGAGGACGGCGAGCTCTCCGTGATCTTTGATTATCTCACCCAGCACAACCAGTGCGAGAGCATGGAGGACCTTTTCAAAATACCTGCAAAGCCTGAGCAGCCCAAGGCGGCGGAAAAGAGCGCGGAAAAGGGCGCGGAGCCGGCAAAGCCCGCTCCGCAGCAGCCCGCCAAGCCCCAGCAGCCGCAGGCTCAGCAGAGCGCACAGGCAAAGCCGGCTCAGGGCGCCCAGCAGCACGCGCAGCAGCCCAAGGCCGCCGTCAAGGAGCAGAAGCCCCATCAGCCGCGGCAGGTGCCGGAAAAGCGCGTCATCGACACGCGCGGCGGCGGCAACGTAAACCTCGGCAAGTATGACGAGCGCTTCGACCGGCTGGCCGCCGGCGCGCACGGCGCGCAGGAGGGCGGGAAGCGCTCCGACCGCGGCGGCAAGGAGAAGTTCCAGAACCGCCAGAAGCAGCGCCAGCAGCAGGCCGCCGCCAGCACCAAGCGCCGCCAGGAAGAGCGCGACCGGATGCAGAAGCTGCACTTTGAGATCGCCAAAAAGGCCCCCACGAAGGTGCAGATACCCGACACCATCGGCGTGGGCGAGCTGGCCTCCCGCATGAAGAAAACGGGCGCCGAGGTCGTGCGCACGCTGATAAAGAACGGCGTCATGGCGTCGCTGAGCGACATCATCGACTATGACACCGCGGCGCTGGTGGCCATGGAGCTCGGCTGCAAGGTCGAGCGCGAGGTGGTCGTCACCGTGGAGGAGCGGCTGATCGACGACCACGTCGACGCGCCGGAGGACCTGGTGCCCCGCGCGCCGGTCGTCGTCGTCATGGGCCACGTCGACCACGGCAAGACCAGCCTGCTCGACTATATCCGCAAGGCCAACGTGGCCGCGGGCGAGGCCGGCGGCATCACCCAGCACATCGGCGCTTACACCGTCAATGTCAAGGGCAGCCCCGTCACCTTCCTCGACACGCCGGGCCATGAGGCGTTCACGTCCATGCGCGCGCGCGGCGCGTCCGTCACGGATATCGCCATCCTGGTGGTGGCGGCCAACGATGGCATCATGCCGCAGACGATAGAGTCCATCAACCACGCCAAGGCGGCGAAGATACCCATCGTCGTGGCCATCAACAAGATGGATATGCCCGGCGCCAACCCCGAGCGCGTCAAGCAGCAGCTCACCGAGTACGACCTCGTGAGCGAGGAGTGGGGCGGCGACACCATCGTCTGCCCGATATCCGCCAAGACCGGCGAGGGCATTGACAATCTGCTTGAAAACCTGGTCGTGCTGGCCGAGGTGCTGGAGCTGAAGGCCAACCCCAACCGCGCGGCCAAGGGCACCGTCATCGAGGCGCGGCTGGACCGCGGCCGCGGCCCCATCATGACCGTGCTCGTGCAGAACGGCACGCTCCGCCAGGGCGATATCATCATCGCCGGCACGGCCGTGGGCCATGTGCGCACCATGATAAACGACAAGGGCCAGCGCGTCACCGAGGCGGGGCCCAGCATCCCCGTGGAGATCGCCGGTATGAGCGAGGTGCCCAATGCGGGCGACGTGTTCAACGCCGTTGACGACGAGCGCATGGCGCGCGAGCTGGTGGAGGAGCGCAAGGAGAAGGAGAAGGAAAAGACCCTCGGCGTGGCGAAAAAGGTCACGCTCGACGACCTCTTCTCCCGCATCCAGCAGGGCGAGATCAAGGACTTCAATATCATCGTCAAGGCGGACGTGCAGGGCAGCGCGGAGGCCGTCAAGACCTCGCTGGAGAAGCTTACCAACGAGGAAGTGCGCGTGAAGGTCATCCACTCCGGCGTGGGCGCTATCAGCGAGAGCGACGTGATGCTGGCGGCGACCAGCAACGCGCTGATCGTCGGCTTCAACGTGCGTCCCGACAGCGCCGCCAGGGACTACGCCGCCCGGGCCAATGTGGAGATCCGCACCTACCGCGTCATCTACGACTGCATCAACGAGATCGAGGCCGCCATGAAGGGCATGCTCGCGCCCAAGTTCGCTGAGCAGGTCATCGCCCATATCGAGATCAGGCAGCTCTACAAGGTCAGCAAGGTGGGCACTGTCTGCGGCTGCTACGTGCAGGACGGCAAGGTGCAGCGCGGCTGCAAGGTGCGCGTGGTGCGCGACGGCATCGTCATCTTCGAGGGCGAGATGGCCTCGCTGCGCCGCTTCAAGGACGACGTGAAGGAAGTCGCCTCCGGCTACGAGTGCGGCATCCAGATAGAGAAGTTCAACGACGAGCACGTGGGCGACATCATCGAGGCCTACGTGATGAAGCAGATAGAGAATTAACTGCCGCAACGCCTGCGGCGGAGGTGTACGCCTGTGACTAAGGAACAGATCACGGCTGTCGCTGTCTGCTCCGTCATCGCGCTCCCGCTGATAATAATATCCATTGTGCTCATGACGGGACGCGGCGGCGATTTCATTGCCGGATTCAACACGAAGAGCCGCGCCGAGCGGGAAAAGTACGACGAAAAGGCGGTCTGCCGCTGCGTTGGCCGCTTCACACTGCCCGCGGGGCTGCTCATGCCGCTGCTTCCGCTCGGCGGTGTGTATGCGGCCGCTTTTATCGGCTACACTGTTATCGGAGCCGTGGTCGTGATGATAAGGCTCAGGAAGAGCGGGAAATTCAGGCGCTGAACGCCTCCATTACTGTTTGAGAGGTAAGCTTATGGCAACTTCCAACCGCATTGGGCGGATAAACGACGACATACAGCGCGTGCTGGCCGAGCGGCTGCGCTCTGTGAAGGACCCGCGCGTGCAGCAGGGGATGATAAGCGTTACGCGCGTGGAGACCACGGGCGATTTGCGCTATGCCAAGGTCTGGCTCTCCGTGCTTGGCGAGCTGAACGAGAAGGAGTTCAAGCGCGGGCTGAAGAGCTGCGCCGGCTGGCTGCGGCACGAGCTGAGCGACGCGCTGTCCCTGCGCTATACGCCGGAGCTGACATTCGAGCTCGACCACTCCATTGAGTACGGGGCCAAGATCAGCCGCATGATAGAGGACATCGAGGAGGCAGAGAGGCATGAAGAACCTGACGGCGAGTGAGTGCGCCGCCTGGCTGAAGGCGCGCGACGGGTATATCATCCTCAGCCATATCAGGCCGGACGGCGACACCATCGGCAGCGGCGCAGCGCTCTGTTCCGCGCTGCGCCGGGCCGGGAAAACGGCCTTCTGCTATGACAACAAGGGAATAAAGCGCATGTTCGCCCCCTTTGCCGCGCCGTACCTGGCGGGCGAGGGGTTTTGCGCTGATACGGTGATATCCGTGGACGTGGCCAGTGAGCGGCTGTTCCCGGAGGGCTTTGATGGGAAAGTGGAGCTGGCCATCGACCACCATCCGACCAACACGCTCTTTGCTGAAAACGTCTGCATCGCAGCGGAGAAGGCCGCCTGCGGCGAGCTGGTGCTGGAGATCATCCGCGAGCTCTGCGGGGACGTGACGGCGGAGGAAGCGGAGCTGCTCTATGTGGCCGTGAGCACGGACACGGGCTGCTTCCAGTACTCCAACACCAACGCGCCGGCCCTGCGCGCGGCGGCGGAGCTCATAGAGCTGGGGGCGGACAACTCCGCGCTCAATATACGCCTTTTCCGCAGCATTTCCCGCGCGCGGATGGCGCTCGAGGGGCGTATCATGGCCGGGATGCGCTATTTCCACGGCGGCAAGGTGTCCGCCGCGCTGGTGACGCGCGCGCTGCTTGCCGAGTGCGGCGCCACGGAGGACGACTGCGAGGACCTCGCCGGGCTGGTGGGCAAGGTGGAGGGCTGCTCCGTCAGCCTGCTCATCCGCGAGCTGGGCGAGAACGACTGCAAGATATCGGCCCGCAGCAAGCCGGGCGTGGACGTTTCGCGCGTCTGTGCCGTGTACGGCGGCGGGGGGCATGCCATGGCCTCCGGCTGCACGCTCAACTGCCCGCCGGAGGAGGCCCTGGGGCTGATGCTGAAGGCGATAGACGAAAAATGCCCGCAGCTGTGAACGGGATACTGATAGTAGACAAGCCCGCCGGCTGGACGAGCCACGACGTGGTGGGCAAGGTGCGCCGCCTGGCAGGCACCAGGCGCGTGGGCCACGCGGGGACGCTCGACCCCATGGCCACGGGCGTCCTGGTCGTGCTGCTGGGACGCGCCACGCGCGCGGCCGAGTTCGCCGAAGCGCAGGTGAAGGGCTATCGCGCGCGCATACGCTTCGGCATCACGACCGACACGCTGGATACGGAGGGCCGGGTGCTCTCCGATGGCGGGGAGAGGCCGGAATTGCCGGAGATCGAGGCGGTCCTGCCGCGCTTCCGCGGGGAGATAGAGCAGGTGCCGCCCATGTACTCGGCCATCAAGCAGAATGGGCGCAAGCTCTATGAGATCGCCCGCGCGGGCGGGGAAGTGGAGCGAAAGGCGCGAAAGGTTTACATAACTCGCTTAGACTGCGCGGGGCCGTTGGACGATGGGGACTTTGAGCTGGACGTCGAGTGCTCGAAGGGGACTTACATACGCTCGCTCTGCGCGGATATCGGCGCGGCCCTGGGCTGCGGGGCGTGCATGTCGGCGCTGAGGCGGACGTATTCGGGCGCTTTCCGCGCTGAGGACGCGCTGACGCTCGCGGAGATAGAGGAGCGGGGCGTTATGAGCTGCCTGCTGCCGGTGGACACGCTTTTTGCGCAGAGGCCCGCCTTGACGCTCGCCGGCGGGAGGGACGAGCGCGCCGTGCGCAACGGCTCGGACGTGGCCGCGCCGGCGGGCGCGCCGGAAGGTGAGGTGCGCGTCTACGCCGCGGACGGGGAATTTTTGATGCTCGGCGCGGTGCATGAGGGCGTGCTGCACACGATAAAGAGCTTTTTTGAGGTCTGATATATGGCGGAGACAAAGAGAGTTATCGCGCTGGGATTTTTTGACGGGGTACATCTGGGCCACGCGGCGCTGATGCAGATGACCAGGCGGCGCGCGCAGGAGCGCGGCGTGACGCCGGCGGTGCTTACCTTCGACACGCATCCGGATACGCTGGTGAAGGGCGTCGAGGTGCCGCTCATCAACTCGCCGGAGGGGCGCGCGGAGATCATCCGCCGCGTATGCGGCATTGACAGCGTTATTTTCATCCACTTCAACCGCGCGGTGATGCAGATGCCCTGGCAGGACTTCCTGCGCTCGCTGGTGGACGAGCTGCACGCGGTGCATGTCGTTGTGGGATACGACTTCAGCTGCGGCTACCGCGGCGAGGGCCGCGCGCTGAACATTGCCGGCTGGTGCTCGCAGCACGGTCTGGGCTGCGATATCATCGACGCCGTCAAGCTCGACGGCGAGGTGGTGAGCTCAACACGCATACGCCGGGCGATAGCCGAAGGCGATATGGAGGAGGCCAACCGCCTGCTTGGCCACCCGCACTGCCTGGTGGACACGGTGCACTATGGCTTCCAGCTGGGGGCCAGGCTGGGCACGCCGACTATCAATATGCGTTTTGCCGAGGGCGTGCTGGTGCCTCGGCACGGGGTGTACGCCGCCAAAGTGTTCCTCGACGACGGCTCTGAGCACATGGCGGTGACGAACGTGGGCGTGAGGCCCACGGTGTCCGGCAGCGACCACGTGAGCGTGGAGAGCTATATCCTCGATTTTGACGGCGACCTTTATGACCACACGGTGCGGGTGGAGTTCCACCACTTCATACGCGACGAGCGCAGGTTTGCCGGTACGGAAGAGCTGCGCGAGCAGATCCTGCACGACGCGGAGACCACAAGGCGCTATTTTGGTGGCCAGGACAAGTGAAAATACGCGAGCGCCCCACCGTACAGGAGGGGCGGCAGAAAAAAAGCCCGGCAGAGCCGGGCTTTTTTGACGGATGCGTCTGCTATTTTGTTGCGTTATCTGACGTGGCGTGTTATAGTAAATAAAGAAGGGAGGCGGGACAATGGACGACGCCGCTGTGGACAAGCTGGTAAAAAAGACGTACGGGCGCGCGTGGCCGCCCTGGTTATATGCATGTGCCGGCTCCTTCGTCTTTGCGCTGCTCTCATTCATCGTGCTCTGCGCGCTGCTGGGCACTCCGTTCTCCTATGAGGTGGACGCGCTGCTTTTTACCATCTCTTATGAGGGCTGGTTGGACACGAAGCCATATATGTGGGCGGTATGGATGGCCCTGGGCTTCACGCCGGAGCTGTCCCTGTATTTTGCCGACAGAGCGCGGAGGGTCCGGCGCGTCATGCGCATATATACGCGGGACTGCGACGAGGAGCTCTGCCTGCGCGTCCTGCGCCGCGCCGTGGACTACGGCAAGGAGAAGCGCATATACAGGCGTTTCGATATGCGCTGTTCGTTGTACTTCAGCCTGGAAAACGGGTTCGTGCATCTGCTCTGCACCTCCGGGCGCGTGGAAGAGGCGCGGGAATACATGGAAAACGGCTGGCTCAGGCGCAAAGGCTACCTTTACCGCGACACATTGTGTGCGGTAGACTATGCCGAGGCCGCATACGCCGGAGACGAGCCGCGCGCGAGGGCGGCGGCAGCCCGCGCGGGCAAGCTGAAGCGCGGCAACTATGGTGTACAGGCTACGCTGAGCGCGCTGCGCGGGGAATACGCCGCGGCCATTGAACTGGCCGGCAGGCGGGCCGACTCCACCGACGCCGGCCTGGTCGAATACACCTATTTTACCGCCCGCTGCTATGAGCGCATGGGCGATACGGACATGGCCGCCGAGCGTTACGGATACGCCGCAGAGAAGGGCGGTACCATGCGCTGCGCGCAGAAGGCGCGCGAATGGCTCGCGGCGCGTGAAAGCGCACAGTGACGGACAGCAGGAGACCCGGCCAATGCCTCAGGCATTGGCCGGGTCTTTGAACAAAGCGTCCCGCTTCGGGCGGGACGCTTGCTTTTATCTCTTGCGCCAGGTGCTGGGCGTGAAGAGGATGAGGATGGGGAATATCTCCAGGCGGCCGAGGAGCATGTCCGCGCTGAGGATGAGCTTGGAGATGTCCGAGAAGGCGCTGAAGTTGCCCATCGGGCCCACATCGCCAAGGCCGGGGCCGACGTTGGAGATGCAGGTGACGACAGAGGTGAAGGTGGTAACGAGGTCGAAGCCGTCCAGCGCCACCAGCACCGTGGAGATGAAGGTGATGGTGATGTAAAGCACAAAGAACACCAGCGCGGCGCGGATAGTGGTGGCCTCTACAGAGCGGCCGTCCATGCGCACGGAGTAGGTGCGGCGCGGGTTGAGCATCTTGACGATCTCCTGCTTGGCCGTTTTGGCCAGGAGGATGATACGCGAGACTTTCAGGCCGCCGCCCGTGCTGCCGGCGCTGGCCCCGATGAACATCACGAGCACCAGTATCGCCTTTGAGAACGAGGGCCAGAGGTCGAAGTTCGTGGTGGCGAAGCCGGTGGTGGTCATCACCGACGAGACCTGGAAGAAGGCGTATCTGAGGGCCGTCCAGAAGGACTCATAATAGCCGCCCAGAAGGTCCACGGCGATGAGCACCGAGGCGGCGGCGGCGATGCCGAAATAGCCGAGGAACTCGCTGTTGGTGAACGCTGCGCGGAATTTGCGGATGAGAAGCAGGAAATAGATGTTGAAGTTGACGCCGAAGAGCATCATGAAGATGCCGGTGACGATGTCTATGTACGCGCTGTCGTAATAGCCGATGGAGAGCGCCTTTACGCTGAAGCCGCCGGTGCCGGCGGTGGCCATGGAGTGGTTGACGGAGTCGAAGAACGGCATCCCGCCGGCGCAGAGGAGGATGATGAGGATGACCGTGAGGACGACGTAGATGAGGTAGGTGATGGCGGAGCTGCGGCGAATGCGCGGCACCAGCTTGCCCACAACGGGGCCGGGGACCTCCGCGCGCATGATGTGCATGCTGCGCTCCTCGCTCAGCGGCACCACGGCCATGATGAACACCAGCACGCCCATGCCGCCTATCCAGTGCGAAAGGCTGCGCCAGAGCAGGTGCCCGTGGCTCATCGCCTCGACATCCGTAAGGATGGAGGAGCCAGTGGTGGTAAAGCCGGAGACGATCTCGAAAAAGGCGTCCACATAGTGGGGTATCTCCCCGGCAAACACGAAGGGCAGCGCGCCCACAAGGCTTATCAGCAGCCAGGCGAGGGCCACGCTGACGAAGCCCTCGCGGGCATAGAAATCCTTGCGCTTGAGCCTGGGCAGCGCGAGCAGCACGGCCAGGGCGGCCGCGATGCCCATCGTGTAGAGGAAGCTGGCGGGGGATTCGCCGTACCAGAGAGCGGTGACGACGGGCAGCAGCATCAGCGCGGCAAGGACGCCCATTACGCGGCTGAGTATCTTCGATATCATCCGGTAGTTCACAGGTCAGTCCTCGAAAATATCCGAAAAACGCTGGATGCCGAAGCGGGCGGTGACGGCGATGACGCTGTCGTGCTGGCGGATGACGTCGCTGCCGCCGGGGATGATGCAGGTGTTGCCGCGGATGATGGCCGCGAGCAGCGTGTCGTGCCCGATGTTCAGGTCCTTGAGGGGGATGTTGAGGTAGGGCGCGTCCTTGCGGATGAGGAACTCAAGCACCTCGGCCTTGCCATCCGCTATCTCGTGCAGGGACTCGATGCCGCTGGCGTCCAGCGAGTTCTGCATGGCGCGCACGTACTGGACGATGTTGTCCGCGGCGATGTTGGTGGGCGTGACGAAGCTGTCCAGCTTGTGGGAGCCCACGAGCGTGCGGTAAACGTCCTGGTTTATCTTGGTGATGACCTTGCCGGCGCCGCTGTTGGCGGCAAACATGGAGGTGATGATGTTGTTCTGGTCGCTGCCGGTGAGGGCCACGAAGGCGTCCGCCGTGCTGATGCCCTCCTCCTCAAGCAGCTGGGGGTCGGTGCCGTCGCCCAACAGGACTTCCGCCCTGGGCAGTATCTCCTTGATGGTCTCGCAGTGGTCGGCGTTTTCCTCGATGATCTTGACGCGGATGCCGGCGTCGATAAGCTCGCGCCCCAGATAGAGGCTGATGCGGCCGCCGCCGAGGATCATCACGTCGCGCACACTGCGCTTATAGGTGCCGATGGCCTTGAAAAAGGCGCTCATGCTCACCGGCGCGCCGACGACATGCGCCACATCGCCCGCCTCCAGGCGGTAGCTGCCGGTGGGTATGACCACGTCGGACCCGTGCTGGACGGCGCTGACGAGGATGCCGGAGCCGTAGCGGCTGCCGAGCTGGGAGAGCTTGAGGCCGCAGATGGGCATTTCCTGCGTGACGGTGAACTCCACCATCTCCGCGCGGCCCTTGGCGAAGGACTCGACCTTGGCGGCCGAGGGGATGCGGAGGATGCGCGAGATCTCCGCCGCGGCGTCGTGCTCGGGGTTGAAAACAAGGGAGAGACCCAGCTCCTCCTTGAAGAACACGAGCTGGCGGAAATACTCCATCGTGCGCACACGGGCGACCGTGTTGCTTATGCCCAGCTTGCGCGCCGTCAGGCAGCAGAGCATGTTGACGGCGTCGTCGTCGGTGACGGCGAGGAGCAGGTCGGCGTCCTCCGCGCCGGCCTCGGTGAGGACTTCGTAGTCTGCGCCGTTGCCCTGCAGGGCCATGACGTCGTAGTTGGTGGTTATGTGCTCGATCTTGGCCGGGTCACGGTCGATGACAGTGACGCTGTGCCCCTCGTCGATGAGCCTGTCCGAAAGGCCCTGGCCCATGCGCCCGGCGCCAATGACGATGATGTTCATTCAACGGCCCCCTTCTTCTGAGCGACTTTTTTCTTGCGCTTCGAACGACCGCGTCCGCGCCGGCGCGGCTGGGCGGCCTTGGCGGCATAGTAGTTCTGCATGGCCTCGTCGGCCTCGTAGATCAGGCGGTTGACGGTGTACTGGCCGTCGCTCCCGCGGCGGAAACGCAGCCTGAGGAGGTATTTGCCGTCGTCCGGGCAGTCGGCAAGGTTCATATAGCGGTGGTCGCCCTGATCGACCCACTTCGACAGGGACAGCTCACGCCCGCAGACGGGGCAGTGGGGGAGGCTGACTCGCTCGTCGGCAAAGGCGTCGCCCTTTGAGGCGAAGGCGGAGATGCAGTCGTGCTTCAGCGGCTCGGGGCCGCTGCTGCCGGAGCTGGGCAGGTCGCCGGAGCGGGAGGCCGTCTCGTGGTAATGGCGGAGGCCGTTCTCCATGTCCAGATGCGAGCAGACGAGGCCGGTATTATACGCGTCGCCCAGCGCGTCGTGCGCCACACGGGTCTGCTCTATGCCGAAGTGCTCCATGGCGGAGGCCAGGGACTTCTGCTCGCGGTCGCCGCTGACCTGCATGCTGTATATGAGCTGGAGATTCACCCAGTCCTCTATCCAGTCCCAGTCAAGGTCGTGGATGATGATGTTCTGCTCCATGATACCGCGGTCGTCGTAGCCCCAGGTAAGGAAGGTCACGCCGTCGCCGCACCATTCGCGGAATTTTGCCAGGGCCTCGGGGAAAGGAAGGCCGTTATTCAGCCGCTCCTTGTCAAAGCCGGTGAGTTTTTTGACCTTGTAGTGCATGCGCTTGAAGTAGACGGGCTTGACGTCCACGGTGAACTCCTCGCCGGGCGTCATGTCCTCGTTGAGCTTCACAGCGCCTATCTCTATGATCTCGCCGCGGAGGCGGATGGGGAGCTTGTTGAATACGGAGGCCTGCGAGTTCATCGCCTGATTCCACTCGAGGTCCACCACCACATAATTCATCTGAGTACCTACCCTCTTCCGGAAACACATTCTCAGCAATTATAGCACATGGCCATGCGAATATCAATCGGCAAAATAAGCGCCGCGCCGGGTTTTCCGGCGCGGCGAAGGCTCGTACAGGGCTGCATCGGCGTTATTTGCCGGGGCCTTCCGGCGTGGGCTCGACTGTGAATATCTCCTCGATGGAAACGCCAAAGACGCTGGCTATGTTCCAGGCCAGGACCAGCGAAGGGTTATAGCGGCCCTTTTCAAGGTTGCCGATGGTCTCGCGGCGGACGCCGACCAGTTTTGCCAGCTCCTCCTGCTTCATATCGTGCCTGGCGCGGTATTCCCTGATCCTATTCTTTATCACGTCCCAGCCCCCATTTTTCCCTGAAGCCGTAGTAGGCGGTGGAGAACGCATAGACAACGACGGACGCCGCCCAGCCGGCGGCGAGGCCGGTCATGAGGGCGTCTGTCCCGCCGCCTTTGCCGGCGATGAAACAGGCGAGGGAAACGAGCGCCACGGCGGCCATGCCGCTGTAGAACGCGCGCGAAGCCGACTTGTTCATGTATTCCTCCATCATCTCATCGGACTTGATGAAGAAATACTCAAAGTCAACGGCAAAGGCAAAGAATGCCAGGAAAACACGCGCCTGCGTGAACACGCCGATGAAGCCGAGAAGCGAGAGCAGGCCGGTGGAAGCGTACAGCCAGCGTTTCAGGCTCATGGGATGGCCTCCTTGTGTGTGATGTATTTCGCTTATAATGTGATAAATATACCACATACGATGCGCGATGTCAAGCCGCTGCGGCGGACGGCAAATATCCTTTGAATACGCTTGCTCTACGTGGTATAATGGCACAGTCATTTGAGAAAGGAGGCTGACGGGATGAAGATCGTGGTATTGTGCGGCGGTCTATCGCCGGAGAGGAACGTCTCGCGCTCTTCGGGCGCGAAGATCGCCGCCGCGCTGAGGGAGCTTGGCCACGCTGTTGTGCTTGTCGATATGTATTTCGGGCTGGAGGACTACGCCGGGGGGCTGGAGGATATTTTTGAACGCCCGCCGGAGGATTTCGGTACGGTGATAGAGGAAGCGGCGCCGGACATGGCTGCCGTGAAGGCCGCGCGCAGGCTGCAGAGCGCGAGCCAGTTCGGCGACCGGGTACTGGAGCTGTGCGCCATGGCGGACATCGTGTTCATGGCCCTGCACGGGCAGTGCGGCGAGGACGGGCGTGTGCAGGCGGTGTTCGACCTGATGGGGATAAAATACACGGGCAGCGGCCACCTGGGCAGCGCCATCGCCATGGACAAGGACCTCACCAAGCGCATCGTCGCGCCGCTGGGCGTGCTCACGCCGGAGTGGCGCACCTATGAGCTCGCGCAGCTCGACCTGGACGCTGCCTGCGGCGAGTGCGCGCTGCCGGCGGTGGTGAAGCCGGTGGATTCCGGCTCCAGCATCGGCGTCTCCATCGCGCATACGCGCGAGGAGCTGCGCTCAGCGCTCTCGGCGGCGGCGCGGGAGAGCTCGCGCGCCGTGGTGGAACAGTACATAGCCGGGCGCGAGGTACAGATAGGCATACTGGCGGGTAAGCCGCTGCCGAGCATCGAGATAAGGCCGCTGGTGGGCTTTTACGACTACAGGAACAAGTACCAGGCCGGCGCAGCGGAGGAGATAACGCCCGCGCCCATCCCGGCGGAGACGGAGGAGCGCGTCGCGCGCGCGGCGATGACGGTGTACAGCGCGCTGGGGCTGAGCGCCATCTCGCGCGCGGATTTCATACTTGACGCCGAGGGGCGGCTGTGGTTTTTGGAGATCAACACCCTGCCCGGGATGACGCCCACGAGCCTGGTGCCGCAGGAGGCGGCGGTGCTGGGGATAAGCTATCCCGAGCTCTGCCAGCTCATCATCGACGCCTCGCTGGAGAAGTACGCATGAGGGATATGACCATTTTTTCGGCCGCCCGCGCCGCCGGCGGGCGCGTTGCCGGCTGCGGGCAGGATGCGCCGCTCTCAGGCGGCGTCATCGACAGCCGCGAGGCGGGGCCGGGGCTGATGTTCTGCGCGCTGCCGGGCGAGCGCGCGGACGGGCACGAATACATGCGCTCCGCGCTGGAAAAGGGCGCGGCCTGCTGCCTGGCGACGCATGTGCCGGAGGGCGTGACGGGGCCGGTGATACTGGTGGACGACGTGCGCTCGGCCATGGCGAAGATCGCCGGCGCATGCCGCGACAGGCTGGGCATCCCGGTGGTGGGCATCACGGGCAGCAGCGGCAAGACCACGGCCAAGGAGATGTGCGCCGCCGTGCTCTCGCAAAAATACAACACGCTAAAGACGGAGAAGAATTTCAACAACGAGCTGGGCGTGCCGCTGACGCTCTTCCGCATCGGGCCGGAGCACGGCGCGGCGGTGGTGGAGCTGGGCATCAACCACTTCGGCGAGATGAGCCGACTGGGCGCCATGGCGAAGCCGGACATCGCCGTCTACACGCTCATCGGGCGCTCGCATCTGGAGGCGCTGGGCGACCTGGACGGCGTGCTGCGGGCCAAGGGCGAGCTTGTGGAGCACATGCCGCCTGACGGGATGCTGATTGTCAACGGCGACGATGAAAAGCTCGCCGCCTGGCGTCCCGCGCGGCGCAAGCTGACCTTCGGGCTCGGCGAGGGCTGCGACGTGCGCGGCGTGGGCTTCGCCCCGCGCGGGGCGGAGGGCTCGGCGCTGACCGTGCTGGCAGGGGAGAGGCGGATAGAGATCTTCCTTCCGGCCTATGGCCGGCATCTGGCCTACGCCGCGCTGGCAGCGGCGGCCGTGGGCATCGAGCTTGGCCTGAGCGACGGACAGATCGCCGCCGGGGCGGCGGATTACGCGCCGGTGGGGCGCCGCGCGCGCATCATCGAGACGCCGTCGCTTACTGTCATCGACGACTGCTACAATGCCAATCCCGATTCCGTGAAGATGGCCATCGCCTCCGCCGGCGCGCTCGGCGGGCGGCTGGTGTGCATCCTCGGCGACATGCTGGAGCTGGGGGAACAGTCCGAACAGATGCACCGCGAGGTGGGCGAGGCGGCGAGAGCGGCCGGCGCGCTGCTGCTGACGGCAGGCGAGCGCAGCGCCGCCATGGGCGGCGAGCACTTTGCCAGCAAGGCGGAGCTCATATCCGCCCTGCCGCGGCTGCTGAAAAGGGGAGACCGCGTACTGGTGAAGGCCTCGCACTCCATGGCCTTCGAGGAGATCAGCGACGCGCTGCGCGCGCTGTCGCTGTAATGAGCGCTCAAAGTGCACAGTACGGACGGCTGCGGAGGGCCGCTATTGGCTAAACTTCAATAATATTGGCTGAATGTTGATTTAATTCATTGCAATCACAAAGAAATTGTCGTATATTAAGTATTATACGGCGGCTGCGCACCGGGCCAGGCGCGCGGGCCGTCCAGCGCTTTTCCCTCGCACCGGACCGATCAAAGAAAGGACAGATGAGAATGAGCGATATCAGAAGCAAGGTACACGAGAATTTTGACGAGATGATCTCCTGGCGGCGCGATTTCCACCGCCATCCTGAGCTCTCCAACGAGGAGTTCCGCACCAGCGACAAGATCGCCGAGCTGCTGAAGAGCTTTGGCTGCGACAGCGTCGAGCGCCCGCGCCCGACGGGCGTTGTCGCGCTGATAAAGGGCGAGAAGCCGGGCGGCTGCGTGGCTATACGCGCTGATATCGACGCGCTGCCGGTGACGGAAAACACCGGCCTCGCCTTTTCCAGCGAGAACGAGGGCGTCATGCATGCCTGCGGGCACGACACGCATGCGGCCATGCTGCTCTGCGCGGCCAAGGTGCTCTGCGGTATGCGCAGCGAGCTGCCCGGCACGGTGAAGCTCATTTTCCAGCCGGCGGAAGAGAAGGCCCCCAACGGCGGCGCCAAGCCCCTGATCGAGGCCGGTGTGCTGGAAAACCCCACTGTGGACGCCATCATGGCCCTGCACATCTCCCCGGGCGGGCCGAAGGTCGGCTCTTTCAGCGTCTACAACGGCATTGCCACCACGGCTTTCGACCTCTACAACGTCGAGGTCAACGGCCAGACCGCGCACGGCTCCCAGCCGCACCGCGGGCATGACGCCATCCTCGCCGCCGCCCAGTTCGTGGTGACCGCGCAGCAGATCGTCGCCCGCCGCATCAACCCGGTCAAGACCGCCATCGTCTCCGTCGGCCTTATCAACGGCGGCGAGGCCGTCAACATCATCCCCAGCCACGTGCGCATGGAGATGGTCTGCCGCACCTATGGCGAGGAGGCCCGCGCCATCATCCGCGACCAGATACTGAAGATCGCCCACGGCATCGAGGAGTATTCCGAGTGCCGCCTGGATGTGGAGCACATCGAGGGCTACAGCTCCGTGGAGAACGACCCCAAGCTCATCGCCATCGCCGACGAGGCCGTGACCGAGGAGCTGGGCGAGGGCTACATGGACTACCTCGACGAGCCGCTGAGCTTCAGCGAGGACTTCGGGCGCTACGGCCAGGCCGCCGGCGTGCCCTCGCTGTTCATGCTGCTCAACGCCGGCTATCTGGGCATCACGCCCTATTCCCTGCACGACAGCCGCTGCACGTTCCAGGAAGAGGCGCTGGAGTACGGCGTCACCGCCATGGTCGCCACAGCGAAAAAGATACTTTCCAAGCTGCCTAAGGCCGGCGCTCAGAGCTGAACCTTTCGATATTTTCCAAGGAGGAAACACACATGCCTGATATCAAGAAACTTGCCAAGGATGTTTGGCCCTACGTCGTGGAGATGAGGCGTGATTTCCACCGCCATCCCGAGCCGAGCTACCATGAGTTCCGCACCACGGACCGCATCGCCGAGGAGCTCGACAAGATGGGCATCCCTTACCGCCGCTTCGAGCCCACCGGCCTGCTGGGCGAGATCGTCGGCGGAAAGCCGGGCAAGTGCATCGCCCTGCGCGCGGATATCGACGCGCTGAGCGTCAAGGAGAACACCGGCCTGGAGTACGCCAGCGAAAACGAAGGCTTTATGCACGCCTGCGGCCATGATACGCATACGGCCATGCTGCTGGGCGCGGCGAAGGTCCTATCCTCGCTCAAAGACGAGCTCTGCGGCACCGTCAAGCTGATGTTCCAGCCCGCCGAGGAGCTGGGCTCCGGCGCAAAGACCATCATCGCCCAGGGCGCTCTTGAGGGCGTTGACGCCGCGTTCGGTATGCACATCTTCTCCCAGGCGCCGGCCGGAACGGTCTGCATGACCCCGGGCGTCATCCTCCCGGCTGCGGACAGCTATAAGCTCTGCGTCGAGGGCGTGACCTGCCACGGCGCCGAGCCGAACAGGGGCGTTGACGCCACTGTGGCGGCCGCCGCCATAGTCATGAACCTGCAGACGATATCCAGCCGCGAGTTCAGCCCGCTGGAGCCCGTCGTCGTCACGGTCGGCACCATGCACTCCGGCTCCCGCTTCAACGTTGTCTCCAACCACGCCGAGATGGAGGGCACCGTCCGCCTGTTCGATGAGGAGCTGCACAAGCAGATACCCGGCATGATGGAGCGCATAGCCAAGGACACCGCCGCGGCGTTCCGTTGCACGGCTTCGCTTGAATACAATATCCTTTGCGATATGCTCGTAAACGAGCCCAATATGGCCGCCCTCGCAACGGCGTCCATAGAGAAGGTCGTCGGCGCAGGCAATGTGGCCCCCTTCAGGCGCACCATGGGCGGCGAGGACTTCTCCGCCTATACGCACATCATCCCCTGCGCCTTCGCCGGACTCGGCGGCGGCGGGGAGGCCCCCCAGCACAGCGATATGTTCTGCATAGACGAGACCGCCATGGAAAACGGCACAGCCACCTACGCCCAGGTCGCCTGGGATTACCTGAACGGCTGAGCTTGACAAAAACGAAAGGCACAGCGGCGCGCCGCTGTGCCTTTTTGCATCCAGGAACCCAGGGAGCTTATGTACCGGGGGCTGTGCCCCCGGGCGTCATTTGTCAAAGGCCGGGTTGACGGCGTAGATGTTCTTCTGGTCGAGCTTCTCCTGCGCCATGCGCAGGCCCTCGCCGAAGCGCTGGTAGTGGACGATCTCGCGCTCGCGCAGGAAGCGGATGACATCGTTCACGTCCGGGTCGTCAGACAGCCGCAGGATGTTGTCGTAGGTCACACGGGCTTTCTGTTCTGCTGCCAGGTCCTCATTGAGGTCGCAGATGACGTCGCCCTTGATGCCGATGCTGGCGGCGCTCCAGGGGAAGCCGGAGGCGGCGGTGGCGTATACGCCGGCGGTGTGATCGACGAAATAGGTGTCGAAGCCGGCGGCCTTGATCTGCTCCGGCGTCAAATTGCGCGTCAGCTGGTGGACGATGGCGCCGATCATCTCCAAATGGCCCAGCTCCTCGGTACCGATGTCTGTGAGCAGCCCCTTGAGCTCGGCGGTGGGCATGGAATAGCGCTGGCTGAGGTAGCGCAGCGACGCGCCCAGCTCGCCGTCCGGGCCGCCGTACTGGGAGATGATGAACTTCGCCAGGGCCGGGTTGGTGTTCTTGATCTTTACGGGATATTGCAGCTTTTTCTCATACACAAACATGGCTCAACCCTCCGTGTTGCCCTTGTAGTCCCAGGGCCAGGGATCGTTCAGCCAGGTGTAACTGGCCGCGCCGGCGAGGTCGGAGCGGGTGATGGGGCCGTACTGGGCCACATACTTCGCCTTGCCCTCGTTATAGAGCTGCAGGAAGCTCTTGTAGGTCGTGAAAGCCGCGCTGTCGGAACTGTGCGTGTCAAGATAGAGCGCCAGCTCCTGCAGCACGAAATCCAGCGCCATCAGCTCCCGCAGCGGCGTGCTGTCCGCCGGCATCTGGTTGACGATGTTCATGAACGGCAGGTCGAGCCCGGGGAAGAGCGTGCCGCGCGAGAGCGCCTCGCCGCTGTCATAGGCCGGCTCCGCCGCGCGCTGCATGGGCACATAGGCCGCGGCCAGCGGGGCGCACTGGGGAAGGTCGCCCGTCCTGTAGTCGCAGCCGCTGGTCTGGTTGCTGTTACTGTTCAATGCGTATTCCTCCTTGGGAATTCCTGAGAGGGCGTGGCCCTCGTCTCAGAATATGCCGGGAAAGGGCGGTGGGTGCGCACAGCAGGGCTTGCATTTCACACGCGAAAGTATTATTATACTAAAAAGACGTAGAGCAGGAGGCTGAGGACATGAGTTACATCCCGACACCGGAGCAGGCGCTTGAGCTTGTAAAGCAGTACAACAAGGAAGCTTTCCACATCCAGCACGCGGATACCGTGGGCAAGGTGATGGGTTACATCGCCGCGCAGTACGATCCGGGCAAGGAGGACTACTGGACCGCCGTCGGCATCCTGCACGATATCGACTTTGAGCAGTGGCCCGAGCAGCACTGCGTGAAGGCGCAGGAGCTGCTGAAGGAGCTGGACATCGACGAGGGCGTCATCCACGCCGTTGCCAGCCACGGCTACGGCCTGGTCTGCGACGTGGAGCCCACGCTGCTGATGGAGAAGTACCTCTTCGCTGTTGACGAGTTCACCGGCCTCATCGGCGCCGCGGCCCTGATGCGCCCCACCGGCTATGAGGGCATGGAAGTCAAGAGCGTAATGAAGAAGTTCAAGGACAAGAAGTTCGCCGCCGGCTGCTCCCGCGACGTCATCACCAAGGGCGCGGAGATGCTCGGCATCAGCGTGCAGGAGCTCGCGGACCTGACGCTGAAGGCCATGACGGCATAAATGCATGGCAGATCTCCCGGGAAACAGCGTCGTTTCCCGGGGGACGCATGCAGCGGCGGCAGTTTGGGCGGTTTCAGGCAAATGCACCCGCAACTGCTGCCTGTGGAAACGCGATTTTTTATTGCTATAATCTCGGAACATTGTTCCGATAATCGGATTTAACTGGAAAGCAGGAGCATTTGCAGGAGTATCCCACCGCGGGAGCGCATCTGCTGCGTAACGGCGGAGATAGGGCGGGGCATTGCGGCAAATACTAAATGCCGCGGCGCCGCCGGGCACAGGTAAACAAAGCGCTGCCGGACGTCACATGACGGGACGGCCAGCGCTACAGAAAAGGAGGATAAATTTGGCTAAGATCATATCTGCCGCCGAGGCCGTTGAGCTCATGCACGACGGCATGACCCTCGGTGTGAGCGGCTTCGGCGCGTTCGCCTCGCCGGACACTATCCTGGAAGCTATGGGCAAAAGCTTCCGCGAGAAGGGGACGCCCAGG
Organism: Candidatus Scatomorpha stercorigallinarum; assembly: GCA_944387865.1. GTDB lineage: Bacteria > Bacillota > Clostridia > Oscillospirales > Oscillospiraceae > Scatomorpha > Scatomorpha stercorigallinarum. The sequence continues at coordinate 24,247 of CALXGN010000008.1, forward strand.
GCGCTGACGATCGTCTCCGGCGTGGCGCCCGGCGACTTCATGGAGGACGGCTGCGGCATGTCCAAAATAAAGGACGAGGGCATCATCGACACGCTCATCGCGTCGCACCTGCGCATGTCGCCGGCTGTCGGCAGGGCGTGCAGCGAGAACAGGATCGCGGCCTACACCATGCCGCTGGGGGTATATGGCCAGTTGATGGCGGCGATAGGCGGGCACCGGCCCGGCGTCATCACGCACGTGGGGCTGCACACTTACGCCGACCCGCGGCAGGAGGGCTGCCGCATCAACGGCAGGGCCAAGGAACAGGGCCGGGAGATCGTCCGCCTGATGCAGATAGACGGCAGGGACTATCTTTTTTACAAGGCTTTCAAGATAGACGCCTGCATCCTTCACGCCAGCCTGGCCGATGAGGACGGCAACATCTCGGCTCAGAACGAGCCGCTCAAGAGCGATCTGCTGGAGCTGGCGTCAGCGGTACACAACAACGGCGGCACCGTCATCGTCGAGGTGAACGAGGTCGTCAAAGCGGGCTCGCTCGACCCGAGGCATGTGCTGATACACAAGTCGAGCGTGGACTACGTCGTGCGCGCGGACAAACAGGCCAACATAGCGCTCGGCTACTTCCCGCAGATGATAGGTGACATCCGCATGCCGGAAGGGCAGGGTGTGCCGCCCATGCCGCTGACGGGCAAAAAGGTAATCGCCCGCCGGGCGGCCATGGAGCTTGAGCCCGGCATGCTCGTCAACCTTGGCATCGGCATACCGGCTTCTGTCGCCAATGTCGCCAACGAGGAGGGGATAAGCGGGCAGCTTACGCTCTCGCTGGAGACCGGCGTTTACGGCGGCGTGCCGCTGGACGGGACGCTGTTCGGCTCCGCTGTCAACCCCGATTCCATCTCCCGCTCGGCGGACATGTTCGTCACCTATGACGGCGGCGGGCTCGACCTGACCGTCCTCGGCTGCGCTGAAGCCGATCCATCCGGCAGCGTGAACGTCTCCAAGTTCGGCGGGCGCTGCGTGGGCCCCGGCGGTTTTGTCAACATATCGCAGAACACGCCCCGCGTGTGCTTCGCCTTTTCGTTCACCTCCGGGAGATCGGATATAGCCGTCGAGGACGGCAAGCTGGTGATACGCCGCGACGGCAGCGGCGTCAAATTCAGGAAGCAGCTCGAGCAGGTGACGTTTTCCAGCCGGTACGCCCAGGAGACGCACCAGCAGGTGATGTTCATCACCGAACGGGCCGTGTTCAGGGTGATCGACGGCAGGCTGACGCTGACGGAGATCGCCCCGGGCGTCGATCTTGAACGGGACATCCTGGGCAAGATGGAATTCGTGCCGGAGATCGCGCCAGACCTGCGCGAGATGGACGCGCGGCTGTTCCGGCCGGAAAAGATGGGCCTGAACGGGAAATAAACAGGCCGGCGCTGTGAATATGCACGGATGAAAAAACGCACCCCGGACATCGGGGTGCGTTTTGTATTTACCTGCGGCCTCCTCCGCCGCCGGAGGGGCGGCCGCCGCCGCCAAAGCCTCCTCCATGGAAACCGCCGCCGAAGCCGCCGCCGTGGAAGCCTCCGCCCCCGCCGAAGGGCGGGCGCGGGCCTCCCGGGCCCCTCGGGCCTCTTGGCCCGCGCGGGCCGCGCGGGCCGCCGGGGCCGCAGAAAAAGAACAGCGGCAGGTGAAGGCCATAAGAGCGGTAATAGCGATGGCGCCGGGTGAACAGCAGCGCGAGCACGATGACGATCACGGCCAACAGTACAAGCCAGGACTGGCGCTGCTGGCGACGGTAATTATCCCAGAGTTCGTCGATGACAGTGTTGGTCGAAGAAATGTCACCAGAGCCACCGTAGAGCTCGTTGGTGTCGTAAATGTCCGAGTAAACGGCGACAAGCTGCGGGATGAGGCGGGCCACGGCCTCATCGTACTCGCCGGCATCCGACAGCGGCCAGAAGACATTGTCGAGCAGGTCATTGATGTCGTCCGTGCTGAACTGGCTCTCGATGCCGGAGCCCTGGACGAGCCAGCCGCGGTCCTCGCGCACGACGTGGAGCAGCAGCATGCCGTTGTTTTCCGTTTCGCTGCCGACGCCCCAGGAGCGGAAGAGCAGGTTCGCGTACTGCTCGCTGTCATAGCCCTCGGGCAGGTAGTTGATGGTGACGACGACGATCTGCGCGCCGGAGCAATACTGCTCGAGCGGGCCGTTGACGTCGAGGATGAGCTCGCGCGTGCTCTCCGAGAGCGTGCCGGCCTCGTCGTGGACGTAGAAATCGTCTCCCGTGCCGGCGTCGGGTATGTCCGCGGCGAGGACAGGTAGGGAGAGGACGGCGATGGCGAGCAGCAAAGTTATAATACGTTTTTTCATATGCGCCTTTCGCTCAGCTGAAGCGCTGAGGCTCGTCAACACCGGCGAGCTCGGCGAGAATATCAGTGGGGAAGGTGTTGTATACGGAGCGGGTGAAGTCCGTCACGGCGCTGTTATAGCTGTTTTCAGTTATCATCTTCTGCGCGCCTTCGTATATTTCGGCGTAGTATTTTGCATCAGAGACGTCACCTTCGCTGAGCTCATATCCGGCGAGAGAGCGCTGCGCTTCGTCGAAGGCCCGGTCGAGGCTTTCGCTGCAATAGGCCATATAGTCAATATCGTCGCCCTCGGTTGCCCAGAGAAGGCTGTCCCGCTCCTCATAGAGCGCGTCCGCGGCCTCCTTGTCATAGGACGAGAGCACGGCGGCGTAGCCGTTCGAGGCGGACAGCTTTTCCTCCAGGCGGGAGTAGATGCTGCGCTCGCCCTCAATGTCGGTGTAGAATTTGTCCTCGATCTCGTTGACGGCGGAGCCAAGCTTCACGCGGGTGTTCAGCAGCGTGGAGCCAGCAACAACGAGCACGGCGAGCAGCAGCGCGCCGGCCTTAGATTTGAAAAAATCCATCCTATCAGCCCCTCAGCTCCAGTAGCTTCTGCTTGAGCTCGCCCTCGATGCGGCCCAGCTCGGCCTCCGCCTCCGCGCGCTTTTTCGCGCCGTCGGCCTGTATCTGGCGCACTTCCTCAAGCGTGGCGATGAGCTCCTGATTGGTCTTTTGCAGCGTTTCGATGTCCACGATGCCGCGTTCGCTCTCGCGCGCGATGTCCACGCTGCCCTGGTGCAGCTTTTCGGCGTTGGCGCGCAGCAGGCGGTTGGTGACGTCGTTCACCTCGCGCTGGGCTTCCATGGCCTGCTGAGAGTGGTGCAGCGTGAGCGCGAGCACCATCTGGCTCTTCCAGAGGGGGATGGTGTTGACGATGGAGGAGCGTATCTTTTCGCTCATGACGGCGTCGTTGGACTGTATCATGCGTATCTGCGGCGCCATCTGCACGGAGATCATGCGCGTCAGCTCAAGGTCGTGCAGCTTTTTCTCAAAGCGGCCGATCATGTTGGCGAGGTCGTTGGCCGCCTGCGCGTCCTCCGGCAGGCCGCTCTGCTGGGCCTTCAGCTGGGCTTCGGGAAGGTCCTTTTCGCGCAGCTCGGAGCAGCGCAGCTTGCCGGCCACGATGTACATCGTCAGCTCCTTGTAGTACTGCTGGTTGCGCTCATAGAGCTTGTCCATCATGGCGATGTCCTTCATCAGCGTCAGCTCGTGCTTTTCCAGTTCGGCCGTGATCTTGTCGACGTTCTCCTCGGCCTTGTCGTACTGGGCCTTGAGCGAAGCGATGTTCTGCCGCGCTTTTTTGAAGAGGCCCATGAAGCCCTTTTTCTCCTCGGCCTCCTCAAAATCCAGCCCCTGCAGCTCGATGACCAGGTCGGAGAGCTCCTGGCCGATCTCGCCCATGTCCTTGGTGCGCACTTTGCCCAGGGCGGCGTCCGAAAAATCGGCGACGTTCTTCTGCGCGGCGGAGCCGTAGTTCAGTATCTGCTCGGCGTTGGTGACGTCGATCTGCTTGGCAAACTCGCGCACGGCGGCCTGCTCGGCGGGGGAGAGGCGGTCGATATCCAGCTTTTCCGCGGGGGCCTCGGGCTTTTTCTCCGCCGGGAGCGCGGCCTCCGGCGCGGCGGAGACCGCCGTCGCTGCCGCAGCGTTGGGGTCGAGCGTAAGGGTGGGGATGAATTCTTTGTTCTCGTCCATGTGTATTCGTCCTTTCTCAGCCGCGGTCAGCGCCGGAGCGCGCCGCCTTCGTAATCAGGTCGTCCAGCCCGCCGCCGCCCGTGAGGCCCTCGCGCGCGAGCATCTGGTTCATGACGCTGATGTCGGTCTCGATATCCAGCGCCTGGTTCTCGAACAGGGAATCGAGCTGCTTTTTGTAGGCCTCGATGGCCGTGTCCAGCATCTCCTCGATGCTCTTCATCGAGCGCGTGAGGTTGTCGCCGGCGATGCCCTGGTCGCTCATGCGGTCGTAGGCGTTGAGCAGCTTGATGGTGGTGGGCAGGTAGTAGTCAAGGAACTTTCTTATCTGCGGGACGTCAGACTCGTCCTGCACGGCGTCCTGCACTATTTTGTCCGATATGCGCATGATCTCGTTGATCTTCTTGCGCACCTCGGGGTCTTCTATCGTCGAATAGAGGCGGCCCATCTCCCGCATGGCGAGCTTGCCGTCGGCGATGATTTTTTCCACCTCCGGGCTGTAACGCGTTTTTTCCTCATCAGGGGCTGGCTCGGTCGGCCTGGCGGACTGCTGCCCGTCCCCGGACGGGGCGGCCCCGGCGGAGCTTTTGCGCCCCGTGACCGCGGCGGTGGCGATGCCGGCCGCGAGGGAGACGGCGAAGGACAGTATGAGCCAGACGAGCTCGTAGAGCGGGAAAATGAGCGCGCAGACGAGCCATGCGGCGATAAATGCGTATATGGGGGCGGCGGAGCCGCGCTTTTTCTGTTTCAAGGCTGTGACCTCCTGCAATTTGGCCTACTGGCATTTTATATCTAAAAATATAGTGCGTCAAGAAAAACTAAAACTATTGCATGAAAAGCTGCGCGGATGTATAATAAACTGATTAGGTGTCATTCACAGACCGGCCGCATCCGGCCGCAACGCAGGAGGAGCAAGATGGTAAAGATCGCCCCGTCCATACTTTCCGCTGATTTTGGCCGGCTCGCCGCCGAGGTCGAGGAGGCAAAGGCCGCCGGCGCCGATTATATACACGTAGACGTGATGGACGGGCTTTTTGTGCCCAACATCTCCATCGGCATCCCCGTCGTCAAAAGCCTGCGCGCGGAAACGGACATGTTCCTTGACGTACACCTGATGATCGACCGCCCGCACCGCTATGTGGGCGCGTTCTGCGACGCGGGGGCCGACCTTGTCTGCTTCCACGCGGAGGCCGACGAGCCGCAGGATATACTCGCGGCCATAGAGGAGGTCAGGGGCCGGGGGAAGAAATGCGCCCTGGCCATCAAGCCGCTGACGCCGGCCACCGTGCTGCTGCCCTATATCAGCGAGCTGGACATGGCGCTGGTGATGACGGTGGAGCCCGGCTTCGGCGGGCAGAGCTTCATGTCCGCCCAGCTGCCCAAGATACGCGGGCTGCGCGCGCTTGTCGAGCAGATGAACCCGGCGTGCGAGATAGAGGTGGACGGAGGCATAGACCCGTCCACGGCCCCGCTGGTGGTGGACGCCGGGGCCAATGTGCTCGTCGCCGGCAGCGCCGTGTTCGGCAGGGGCGACAGGGCGGAGGCTGTGCGCGAGCTGCGCATGGCGGCGGACGTGAAGGCAGATCTTTGAGACAGAGGTAGACGAGATGTCATTTTTTCCCGCAGCGCTGGAGACGCTGATAGAAAAGTTCGCAATGCTCCCCGGGATAGGCCGCAAGAGCGCACAGCGCCTGGCCTTTTTCGTGCTCTCACTGCCGGAGGGGGAGGCGGAGAGCTTTGCTGCCGCCATATTGGACGCGCGCGGCAGCGTACACTGCTGCTCCGTGTGCCAGAATCTGACGGATTCGGACGTCTGCCCCATCTGTTCCAGCGACAGGCGCGACAGGGGCGTCATCTGCGTGGTGGCGGAGCCGCGGGACGTGGCCTCCTTTGAGCGCGGCAGGGAGTACAACGGCGTCTATCACGTGCTGCACGGCGTGCTCTCGCCCATGAACCACGTGGGCCCGGACGACCTGCGCATCTCCGAGCTGGTCTCGCGCGTGGCCGCCGGCGGGGTGGAGGAGGTCATCATGGCCCTCAACCCGGACACGGAGGGGGAGACGACCTCCATGTACATCTCCCGCCTGCTCAAGCCCTTCGGCGTCAAAGTGACGCGCCTGGCCTACGGCATCCCCGTGGGCTCCAACCTGGAATTTGCGGACGACGCCACGCTCAGCCGCGCGCTGGAAGGGCGCGTGGAGATGTAGGCATATTTTCTGTCCTCAGCGGTTATAATGCAGGATAACCGTCGTACATACATAAAGAACTGAGATAAGGAGTACTATATGGCAAAACTGAAGATCATCCCGCTCGGCGGCCTCGGTGAGATCGGCAAGAACCTCACCGTGTACGAATACGGGCAGGACATCGTCATCGTTGACTGCGGCCTCGGTTTCCCCGACGAGGAGCTCTACGGCGTCGATGTCGTCATCCCGGACGTCACCTACCTGCGGCAGAACGCCGACCGCATAAGGGGCATGGTGATAACCCACGGCCACGAGGACCACATCGGGGCCATACCTTATGTCCTGAGGGAGCTCGACATACCTATTTACGCGACGCAGCTCACCGCGGGCATAATCGAGCTCAAGCTCGAGGAATTTGACCTGCTGTACAACACGCAGATATTCACCAAGAAGGCGGGGGATAAATTCCGCCTCGGCTGCTTTGAGATCGAGTTCATCCACGTCAACCACTCCATAGCGGACTCCGTCGCCCTCGCCATCAGGACGCCTGTGGGCACCGTTATCCACATGGGCGACTTCAAGATCGACCTCACGCCCATCCAGGGCGAGATGATAGACCTCGTGCGCCTGGGCCAGCTGGGCCGCCAGGGCGTGCTCGCATTGCTCTCCGACTCCACGAACGTGGAGCGGCCGGGCCACTCGGATTCCGAGCGCATGGTGGCCGCCAAGTTCGACGAGCTCTTCAAGGACTGCGACAAGCGCATAATCGTCACGACCTTCGCATCTAACGTGCAGCGCATGCAGCAGATCGTCAACAGCGCCGCCAAGTATAAGCGCAAAGTGGCCGTCACCGGGCGCAGCATGGAGAACATGATGAAGGTCGCCATGACGCTCGGCTATCTCGACGTGCCGGACGGCGTGCTCATGGACCTGACGCAGATAAAGAGCCAGCCCAAGGAGCGGACGGTCATCCTCTCCACCGGCAGCCAGGGCGAAAATATGTCCGCGCTCTACCGGATGGCTTTCAACGAGCACAAGCAGATAAATATCGACGCCGGCGACCGCGTCATCATCTCCGCCTCGGCTATCCCCGGCAACGAGACGACCATCTCGCGCGTCATCGACGAGCTCTTCCACAAGTGCGCGGAGGTCATATACGACCGCCGGCTGGGGCTGCACGTCTCCGGCCACGCCTGCCAGGAGGAGCAGAAGATGATACTCGCCCTGGTGAAGCCGAAATTCTTCATCCCCATCCACGGCGAGTACCGCATGCTCTGCAAGCACCGCGACCTGGCCTATATGATGGGCGTGGAAAAGAACAACGTCGTCATCGCCGAGAACGGCTCCGTCATCGAGCTAAGCCGCAAGAGCATCAAGCTGGCCGAAAACGGCGTGCAGGCCGGGCGCGTGCTGGTGGACGGCGCGGGCGTGGGCGACGTGGGCAGCGTGGTGCTGCGCGACCGCAAGCACCTGGCCGAGGACGGCGTCATCGTGGTGGCCCTCACGCTCTCCGACGAGGACCGCTCGCTGCTCGCCGGGCCGGAGATCGTCACGCGCGGCTTTGTCTATGAGCGGGAGGCCGACGCCCTCATCGACGAGATGAAGCGCGTCGTGCACGAGAGCCTGGCAAGCTGCCGGCACCAGCGCATCTCGGACTACCAGGCCATCAAGAACAAGATCCGCACCAACCTCACGGGCTATCTCTACAAGGCCACGCGCCGCAGCCCGATGATACTGCCGGTGATAAACGAGGTCTGACGGGAGGAAACGTTGGGCATACCCTATTTTGACGCGCACTGCGACACGCTCAGCGTGCTGCACAGCCGCGGGGCCGAATGGTCGCTGGGTGCCAACGCCGCGCAGGTGGATATCGACCGCCTGTCGGCATATTCCCCGGCGGCGCAGGTGTTCGCCATCTGGGGCGGGCACTATGAGGAAAAGCTCGCGCTGCTGCGCCGCGGCCTGGCGCGCGACGGCCGGGCCGTCCTCTGCCGCACGGCGGAGGAGGTGCGCAAGGCGAATGCCGCCGGCAAAGTGGCCGCCCTGCTCTCCGTGGAGGGTGCGGAAATACTCGGCTGCTCCATAGAACGGATGCGCGAAGCGCGCGAGCGGGACGGGCTGGCGATGATAAACCTCTGCTGGAACAGCGACAACGCCCTGTGCGGGGCGGCGATGGACAGCGGGAGCGGCCTGACTGACGCCGGGAGGGCGTTCGTGCGCGCGGCGCAGGACGCCGGCGTGGCGGTGGACCTCTCGCACGCCTCGGAGCGCACGTTCTGGGACGTGCTGGAAACGGCGCAAAAACCCGTGATCGCCAGCCACTCGAACGCGGCTGCGCTTTCAAGCGAATTCCCGCGCAACCTGACCGATGAGCAGTTCGCCGCGCTGGTGAAGTGCGGCGGCGGGGCCGGGCTCAACCTCTGCGCCGGCTTCATCGGCCTGGGGCGGGACATTGGCGCCTGCTGCGCGCACATCGAACATTTCCTCGCCCTGGGCGGGGAAAAGAGCCTGTTCCTGGGCACGGACTTCGACGGCATCGCCGCCGTGCCGCGCGGCCTCTATGGCGTACAGGACATGTGGAAGCTCTATGAGGCGCTGCTGGAGCGCGGGCACAGCGAGGAGCTCGTGCAGGATATTTTTTACGGTGATCTCCTGAGGATACTGGGGAGGACGGCATGAACATACAGATATTTGGCCGCAACAAGTGTTTCGATACAAAAAAAGCCGAGCGCTATTTCAAAGAGCGGCGGATAAAATACCAGCTCATCGACCTGCCGCGCTTCGGCATGAGCCGCCGGGAGCTGGAGAGCGTCCGGGCGGCGGTGGGGCTCGACGCCCTGATAGACGAAAAGGCCCCGGATTGCGACCTGATTAAATACATGGCATCGGACGCCGACCGGTTCGAGCGCCTGCTTGAATACCCGGACAATATCCGCACGCCGGTGGTGCGTAACGGCCGCCAGGCCACTGTGGGCTTTCAGCCGGAGGTCTGGAAATCCTGGGAGTGAGCGGAACAAAACGCTTTATTTTCCCGTGCGGATATGCTATACTGTATTGCCACAACGCAAAGGAGGGCTCATTATGGGCGAGAACTACATCACCTGCCAGGCCGAAAAGGGCAGCATCAACATATCTGAGGACGTGCTCCTCTCCATGGTGCGCGCTGTGATCAACGAGATCGACGGCGTGGCCTCCATCGTCAACAACGCCGGCACCGAGCTGGCCGAGCTGCTGGGCATCAAGTCCGCCTCCAAGGGCGTGAAGGTGCAGATCAACGACGGCGTCATCACCGTGGACGCCATCATCATGGTGCGCTACGGCTGCAACGTCGTCAGCGTGGCCAGGGAAGTGCAGGACAAGGTGACCTCCGCCGTCGAGTCCATGACCGGCATGGGCAGCCCGGTGGTGAATGTCCACGTTTCCGGCGTGGCTTTTGACAAATGACCAGGACAAAGGCGCGCGAGCTGGCCGTAAGGCTCATTTACGCCCAGGGGGCGTCGGACGAGGACGCCGGAGAGGTCCTCGACGGATTCTTCGATGAAGAGCACTTTGCCTCCCTGGCCGGGGAGGACGAGCTCTTTGCCTCTGCGCCGGACGAAGCGCAGAGGGCGTACATACAGCGCCTGGTCTCCGCCTGCGCGGAGCACCGGGACGAGCTGGACAACATCATCGCCCGCTATTCCGAGGGCTGGCGGCCGGAGCGCATCTCGCGCACGGCGGCTGCCCTGCTTCGCTGCGCCCTGGCGGAGATCGCGTTCCTCAAGGACGAGGACGTGACGCCCGCCGTGGCCATCAACGAGGCTGTGGAGCTTGCAAAGTCCTATGAGGAGCCGGAAACGGTGGCCTTTATCAACGGCGTGCTGGGCGGATATATGCGCGGCGAGGGCGCGAAGTGAACCGCGCCGAGCCCGTAAGCGTATCGGAGCTCAACGCGCACATCAAGCTACTGGTGGACTCCGACCCCGCGCTCGGCTCTGTGGCCGTGCGCGGGGAGCTTTCAAATTATAAGATATACCCCTCCGGCCACCACTATTTCACGCTGAAGGACCAGGATTCGAGCCTGCGCTGCGTGATGTTCCGCAGCTCGGCGTCCCGCCTGCGCTTCCGGCCGGAGAACGGCATGTCCGCAACGGCCATCGGGCGCGTTTCCGTCTATCCGCGCGACGGGGCCTACCAGCTCTACTGCGACGAGCTGCTGCCCGGCGGCGCGGGCGACCTGCAGGCGGCTTTCGAGGAACTGAAGGCAAAGCTGGAGCGCGAAGGGCTGTTTGACAGGGCGCACAAAAAGCCCATACCGCGCTATCCTGAGCGCGTGGCGGTCGTCACCAGCGAAGCGGGAGCGGCCGTGCACGACATCATCCGCGTGCTGCGCAAGCGCTGGCCGCTGGCCAAGGTCCTGCTGCTGCCAGTGCGCGTACAGGGTGTGGAGGCCCCGCCGGAGATCGCGGGGGCCATACGCTACGCCAGCCGGCACGGCCTGGCCGATGTGCTCATCGCCGGGCGCGGCGGCGGCTCCATGGAGGACCTCTGGGCCTTCAACGACGAGCGCGTGGCGCGGGCCATCTATGACTGCGAGATACCGGTGATATCCGCCGTGGGGCACGAGCCGGACGTGACGATAGCCGACTACGTGGCCGACCTGCGGGCGGCTACGCCCTCGAACGCCGCGGAGCTGGCCGCGCCGGACAGCGCCGAGCTGCGCGAGGCCATCGCCTCCGCCGGGGCGCGGCTCTATCAGGCGGTGATGAAGCAGATAAAGTCTCGGCGGACGGCGCTGGACGACCTCGCCTCCCGGCGCGTGATGCAGAGCCCCACCGGCTTCATCGACCAGCGGCGGCTGGAGCTGGACTCCGTGCGCCTGCGTTTGGACGCGGCGGCAGAGCGCAGGATCTCCGCTTCCCGCGCGCAGTATGCCGCCCTGGCGGCCAAGCTCGACGCCATGAGCCCGCTGAAGGTGCTGGGGCGGGGATATTCGATAGCCCTCAACGGCGAGGGAAGGGCCCTGCGCGGCGCTTCCGAGCTCGCGGCGGGCGACAAGATACGCCTGCTCCTCGCGCGGGGAGAGGCAGAATGCACAGTGGACAGCGTCAAAGGAGACACAGATGGCACAGAAAAAGCAGCAGAGCTTTGAGAGCAGCCTTGAGCGGCTGGGCGAGATCGTACGCACGCTGGAAAAGGGCGACGCGCCGCTGGCCGATTCGCTCAAACTCTTTGAAGAGGGGGCCGGGCTGGTCGCAAGCTGCACGAAGGCCCTGGACGAGGCCGAGCAGCGCGTGGTGAAACTGCGCAAAGGGCCGGACGGGGAGCCGCAGGAGCTGCCCTTCGAGGAGGGGGAAAAATGACCTACGACGAGCGCTACAAGTCATATCTGGCTATCATCGAACCGGCGCTGAAGAAGTATTTCGGCGCGCGGCGCGGCTTTGAGTTCGACGGGTTGCTGGACGCCATGGACTACAGCCTGACGGCCGGCGGCAAGCGCATACGCCCGGTGCTGGTGCTGGAATTTGCGCGCCTGAACGGCCTGGAGCCGGAAAAGGCCCTGCCCGCGGCCTGCGCGGTGGAGATGCTGCACACCTATTCGCTGATACACGACGACCTGCCCTGTATGGACAACGACGACCTGCGCCGCGGCAAGCCCACCAACCACAAGGTGTTTGGCGAGAGCACGGCCGTGCTGGCGGGGGATGCGCTGCAGGCGGAGGCCTTCGGAGCCATACTGCGCTCGGCGCTGCCTGTTGAGGCCCGCGCCAGATGCGCGGAGATCCTCGCCGGGGCGGCGGGGGTGGACGGCATCTGCGGCGGGCAGTTCATGGACCTTTCAGCCGAGGGCCACGCCCTTTCCGCCGAGGAGCTGAGCGCGCTCCAGGGCCGCAAGACGGGCGCGCTGCTCTCCGCCGCCTGCATGTTGGGCGCTGCGGCGGCAGGGGCGGATGAACCTGCCGTTGACCTCGCTTCGCAATACGGCGCGCAGCTTGGCGCCGCGTTCCAGATACGCGACGACATGCTCGACGTGCTGAGTACCGTCGGCGAGCTCGGTAAGCCCATTGGCAGCGACAAGCGCGAGGGAAAGACGACATTCATGAGCCTCTACGGCGAGGAGCGCTGCGCGCGCATGGTCGAAAAGATCACCGCCCAGGCCTGCGCCACAGTCGCGGGCATGGACACCGACGGCTTCCTCACGGCGCTGGCTAAGAAAATGGCGTCCCGGCGGGGGTAAAAAAGCATCCAATGAATATATTCAAATATCGCCCTGCTATATTGAAATAGCGGGCGATTTTTGTTATATTAATAGTGAGATATTTTCGACTGAACACGTTGATCGTAAAAGAGAGCACTAAAGAGGTCATATTTTTGCATATACTTGACAAAATCAAAACAAATCAGGACCTTCGCAGCCTCCCGGAGAGCGAGCTGCCCGGGCTCTGCTCGGAGATACGCGAGTTCCTGATCGCCGCCATTTCCAGGACGGGCGGCCACCTGGCCTCCAACCTGGGGACGGTGGAATTGACAGTGGCGCTGCACCGCGTGTACGACCCCATGCGCGACCGCATCGTATTCGACGTGGGGCATCAGTGCTACACGCACAAGCTGCTCACCGGGCGGCGCGCGGGCTTTGAGCGCCTGCGCAAGTCCGGCGGCGTCTCCGGCTTCCCCAAGCCGGGGGAGAGCGCAGCGGACGCTTTCATCGCCGGCCACGCTTCGGACTCCGTCTCCGTGGCGCTGGGCATGGCCCGGGCGCGGACGCGCCTGGGGGAAGATTACGACGTTGTGGCCGTCATCGGCGACGGGGCGCTCACCGGCGGGCTGGCCTACGAAGGGCTGTCGAACGCCGGACAGTCCGGCGAGCCGCTGGTCGTCATCCTCAACGACAACGCGATGTCCATCGGCAGCAATGTCGGCGGCATGGCGCGGCTGCTCTCCCGCATGAGGGTGAAGCCGGGCTACATCGGTTTCAAGCGCTGGTACCGCTCCACCGTGGGCCGCGTGAAGCCGCTCTATAACGCCATCCACCATGTAAAGGAGGGCGTGAAAGAGGCCGTGCTGCCCGGGAACATGTTCGACGACCTGGGATTCTACTACCTTGGCCCTGTGAACGGGCACGATATCTCTGCGCTGGAGAGCGCCATCTCCTGGGCGCGGGACATGCGCTCTCCGGTGCTCGTACATGTACTGACGAAAAAGGGCAGGGGATACCCCTTCGCCGAGCTGCATCCGGATAAATACCACGGCGTGGGCCCCTTCGACCGCCAGACGGGCGTCATCAAGGGCGGCGGGCGCACTTTTTCCGCCGAATTCGGCGACGCGCTCTGCCGCATAGCCGAGGGGGACGGGCGCGTGACGGCGCTCACCGCCGCCATGGCGGACGGCACGGGACTGTCCGGTTTTGCGGAGAAGTTCCCGGAGAGGTTTTTTGACACAGGCATCGCCGAGGAACACACGGTGTCCATGGCCGCCGGCATGGCGAAACAGGGGCTGGTGCCCGTGGCGGCCGTCTACTCCACGTTCCTGCAGCGCTCTTACGACCAGCTGATCCACGACGTGTCCCTGCTGGGGCTGCACGTCGTCCTCGCCGTAGACCGCGCGGGGCTGGTGGGCGAGGACGGTGAGACGCACCACGGCATTTTTGACGTGGCCTATCTCTCCACCGTGCCCGGGATGCGCGTACTCTGTCCCGCCTCCTTGGCCGAGCTGCGTGAGATGCTGAAAACAGCTGTGGAGGACATGGACGGCCCCGTGGCCGTGCGCTATCCGCGCGGCGGCGAGGGGCCGTACCGCGAGATGCACACGGGGCCCGCGGCAGTGCTGCGGGAGGGGGCGGATGTGACGCTCGTGGCATACGGCACGATGATAAACGAGGCGCTGGCCGCGGCCGGCGCGCTCGACAGGCGCGGCGTCTCCGCCGAGGTGATAAAGCTGGGGCGCGTGTGCCCCATCGAGTACGCTCCTGTGCTCGCCTCGCTGCAAAAGACGGGGCGCATCGTGGTCGCAGAGGAGGCCTGCGCCGCCGGCAGCGCGGGCTCGGCCATCCTGAAGGAAGCTGCGGGGAAGTTCACTTTCCGTTCGCGGCTGCTGGACCTGGGCGCCGGCATCGTGCAGCAGGGGACGACGGCGGAGCTGAGAGCGTCCGCCGGTATCGACGCCGCCGGCATCGAACGGGCGGCAATGGAGCTGATGTGATGGCAAAAGAGAGACTGGACGTCGCCGTGACGGCGCTGGGCCTGGCCGAGAGCCGGGAGCGCGCGCGGGCGGATATCATGAGCGGGCTCGTCTATGTCAACGGGCAGAAGGCCACCAAGCCGGGCATGCCCGTGGCGGAGGACGCGAAAATAGAACTGCGGGGCACGGCCTGCCCCTATGTCTCGCGCGGAGGCTTCAAACTGGAAAAGGCGCTGCGCGTGTTCCCCGTCAGCGCGGAGGGAAAGGTGTGCATCGACTGCGGCGCCTCCACCGGCGGCTTCACCGACGTGCTGCTGAAAAACGGCGCGGCGAAGGTCTATGCCGTAGACGTGGGCTACGGCCAGCTGGCCTGGAGCCTGCGGCAGGATGGGCGCGTAGCGGTCATGGAGCGCACCAACGCCCGCAACCTGACGCCGGACATGTTCGCCGAGAGCATGGACATGGCCGTGATGGACCTTTCGTTCATCTCGGTGCGGCTCATCATACCGGCAGTAGTGCCGCTGCTGAAGGAAAACGGCGATATCATCTGCCTCATCAAGCCTCAGTTCGAGGCCGGCAAGGCGGATGTGGGCAAAAAAGGCGTGGTGCGGGATGCGGCCGTGCATGAGCGCGTGCTGCGGGAGTTCATGGACTTTGTGCCCTCCGCAGGATGTACCCTTCTGGGGCTGGATTTCTCGCCTATCCGCGGCCCTGAGGGGAACATCGAATATCTCGCGTGGCTGAAAAAGGGCGCGCATGACGCGCCGCAGCTCTCCGCTGCGGACGTAGTCGCCGCCTCGCACGGGGGTGATGCTGTCAAATGAAAAAGATCGTCCTCTCCCCAAACCCGTACCGGGACCGGAGCCTGGCGCTGACCATGCGGGCGAAGGCGTTCCTGGAAGCAGACGGCCGGGAGACTGTGATCAGCCCTGTGTTCGTCGATGTGCCGGGGGACTCCAACATGATTCCCCTGCGCCGCGCGGCGGAGGACGCCGAGCTTATCATCTCCTTTGGCGGCGACGGCACGTTTTTGCACGTCGCCCGCCAGGTGATGGATCTGCCCATTCCAATGCTCGGCGTGAACATGGGCACCAAGGGCTTCATGGCCTCGCTCGAGCCGGAGGACATCGGGCTCGTGCGCCGCGCCGCCGCGGGGGAGTTCCGCCGCAGCCGCCGGATGCTCATCGACGTGGAGCTGCGGCGCGAAAACGGGGAGAGCGTGCTCGACTGCGCGCTGAACGACGTGGTGGTGAAAAGCGATGTGAGCTGCATCGGCCTGGCCGTCACGGCGGACGGCGTGAAAGTCACGGATTTCATGGGCGACGGCGTCATCGTATCCACGCCCACGGGCTCGACCGCCTATTCGATGTCCGCCGGCGGGCCCATCGTGGAGCCGGAGGCGGAGAACATCATCATCACGCCCATCTGCGCGCACATCATGGCGGCCAAGAGCTTCGTGCTCTCGCCGGCAAGACGCGTGGCCGTAAAACCGGACTGGCAGCGCTCGCATGTCACGCTGCTCTCGGTGGACGGCACGGAGGCCGTGCGCATGGAGACAGGCGACGAGGTGCTGATCCGCCGCAGCGAAAAGTCCGTCATCATGGCGGACATGGGCGTGACTACGTTCTACGAGTCCGCCATGAACAAACTCACTGGTAAATAAGCAATGACATACCCGCCTCCGGCGGGACGGACCCCAAATAATGCTGAGGGAGTGTTGATAATGAAGTCCGCAAGACAAAATGTGATCTTGGAGATCATTGCTTCCAGCGACATCGAGACCCAAAACCAGCTCATGCAGGCGCTGGCCGCACGCGGCGTCAGCAGTACGCAGGCCACGCTCTCGCGCGACATCAAGGAACTGCGCCTGGTGAAGGAGCTGGCGCCCAGCGGGCGCTACCGCTATGCCCCGGCCTCCCACGACGAGGCGGGCGAGCACAGCGAACGGCTGAAGAAGATCTTCAAAGAGAGCGTCATCAGCTGTGAAACGGCGATGAACATCATCGTCATCAAGACTCTGCCGGGCCTGGCGAACGCGGCCGGCTCCGCCCTGGACGGCATGGACATCCCCGCCCTGGTGGGCTCGCTGGCCGGCGACGACACGGCCTTCCTCGCCATGCGGGACGTGAAGAGCGCCGAATCGCTCTGCGAGGAGATCAAGAAGCTGTTCTGAACAGGACGGCGTTTTCGGAGGACCACGGATGCTTACAGAGCTCCACATCGAGAACATAGCAGTCATTGAGCACGCGGACATAGAGCCGGGACCGGGGCTGAACGTCCTCACCGGCGAGACGGGCGCGGGCAAAAGTATCGTCATCGACTCGCTGCAGGCCGTGCTCGGCGGCCGCACCAGCCGCGAGCTTGTGCGCACAGGCGCGGCCCGCGCGGGCGTCAGCGCGGTGTTCAGCGACAAGCGGGCCGAGGCCTGGCTGAAGGAGCGCGACCTCGAGCCCGTCGGGGCCTATGACGCCCAGAGCGGCGACGAGGGCATCGTCATCCGCCGCCGTGTGAGCGCGGACGGCAAAAGCAGCGCCTCCGTCAACGGCGAGAGCGTCACCGCCGCCGAGCTGCGCGCCCTTGGCTCGCAGCTGCTGGACATACACGGCCAGAACGACGGCCGGCAGCTGATGGACGAGACGCGCCACCGCGCGTACCTGGACGGCTTTGCCGGGATGGGGCCCGAGCTTGAGGCCTACAGGGCCGTCTACGGCGAGTACACGGACACATTGAAGGAGCTGCGGCGCCTGGACATGGGCGAGGACGAGAAGCGCCGCCTGGCGGACGCCTACCGCTACCGGGTGGAGGAGCTCTCGGCGGCTGAGCTGCGCGAGGGCGAGGAGGCCGAGCTCAGCGCGCGGCGCGACCTGCTGCGCAACGCCGGGCGGCTCACCGAGGCGCTGGACGCGGCCTATGACGCGCTGTACGGCGCGGACGGAAGCGCCTGCGAAATGGCGGGGGCGGCGGCGGAGCAGGTGTCGCGCGCGGCGGCCTGGGCAACGGAGCTGAGCGGCACGGCCGCGGAGATCGACGGCGCGCGGCTGACGATGGAGGACGCCGCCGAGCGCATCCGCGACCTGCGCGAGAGCCTGGACTTTTCGCCAGAGGAGTACGACCAGCTGGAAACGCGCCTTGCGCAGCTGCACCGGCTGGAGAAAAAGTATGCCGCTGATGAAGCCGGGCTGATCGCCATCCTGGAGGAGAGCCGGCGCGCCCTGGAGGATATCGAATACGCCGATGAAAAACGTGAAAAACTGACAGGTGAACTTGCCAAAAAGCGGGAAACGGCGTATAATGCCGCAAAAGGGCTTTCAAAAAAGCGCTCCGCCGCGGCAAAAGAGCTGCAAAAACGGATACGCGAGGGGCTGAGCGAGCTCTCCATGCCCTCCGTGCGCTTTCTGGTGGAGATAACGCCCAAGGCGGGCGAACCGGGGTTTGACGACACTGGCTGCGACGAGGTGCGTTTCCTGATGAGCGCCAATGCGGGCGAGACGCCCGGGCGCATATCGAAGATAGCCTCCGGCGGCGAGCTGGCGCGCATCATGCTGGTGATGAAAGACGTGCTCAGTGAGCGAGACGCCGTGGGCACGCTGGTGTTCGACGAGATAGACGAGGGCGTTTCCGGCATCGCCGCCCAGCGCGTGGCGGAGAAGCTGGCGCATATCTCGCGGCGCAAGCAGGTCATTTGCGTGACGCACCTGCCGCAGATCGCCGCCATGGCGGACACGCACTTCCACATCGAAAAACGCGAGCGCGGCGGGCGCACCTATACGGCCGTCACGCCGCTCGAGCGCGAGGGAAGGATAAGGGAGATCGCCCGTTTGCACGGCGGCGACAATATAACGGATATCACGCTGGCAAGCGCCGCCGAACAGCTCGACGCGGCGGAAAAGTATAAGCAGGAGGGAATGGGATGAATTACGGGGAAAAAGCGCTGGAGTTCCGCGACAGCGGCTGCAACTGCGCCCAGAGCGTGCTCTGTGCGCTTGCCGAGCGGGTGGGCCTTGATATCGAAACGGCGAAGCGCCTGAGCGCCGGGCTTGGCGGCGGGCTGCGCGCGGGAGAGGCCTGCGGGGCCTATGCCGGCGCGGTGCTGGCCATGGGCATGGCCCTGGCGCGCGGCGAAAAGGCCGGGGAACCCGACGCGCCGCTGGCCGGGTATGTGTCAGAGCTGGGGAAGGGCTTCCGCGAGGCCTTTGAAGTCATCCGCTGTACCGACCTGATGGAAAAGAACGGCGGGGACAAGTCCGTTTGCAGGCAGTACATGGCCTGGTGCGCGGAGCACGCCGCCGGGCTCATCGAAAAATACGAAGAAAAATGACGACACTGCCGGAAAACCGGCGGCAGAGCGTCTTTATGCAGGCCTGGCCGCCGTGACAGCGCGCTGAACGCGCCGTATTGCCGCGCGCCAGGCGCTGGCGGCGTACAACAGCGCCGTATTTCAGAGAGGGTACGCGCGATTTTAAATTGTGAAGGAGAAAGATCGATGCAGATTTTTGAAGAACTCAAGGAACGCGGGCTGATAGCCCAACTTACGGATGAGGAAGAGATCCGGGAGCTGATAAACGCCGGCAAGGCCACGTTCTATATCGGCTTTGACGCCACGGCGGACAGCCTGCACATCGGCCATTTCATGGCGCTCAACCTGATGCGCCGCCTGCAGCTGGCGGGCAACAGGCCCATCGCCCTGCTCGGCGGCGGCACGACCATGGTCGGCGACCCCTCCGGCCGCACGGACATGCGCAAGATGCTCACCCAGGAGCAGATACAGGCCAATGCAGAGAAGTTCAAGGTGCAGATGAGCAAGTTCATCGACTTTTCCGAGGGCAAGGCGCTTATGCTGGACAACGCCGAGTGGCTGCTCAAGCTCAATTATATCGAGCTGCTGCGCGACGTGGGCGCCTGCTTCTCTGTCAACAACATGCTGCGCGCCGAGTGCTATAAGCAGCGCATGGAGAAGGGCCTCAGCTTCCTTGAGTTCAACTATATGATCATGCAGAGCTACGACTTCTACCATATGTTCCAGAAGTACGGCTGCGTCATGCAGTGCGGCGGCGACGACCAGTGGTCGAACATCCTCGGCGGCACCGAGCTCATCCGCCGCAAGCTGGGCAAGAACGCCTACGGCATGACCATCACCCTGCTGCTCACCAGCGAGGGCAAGAAGATGGGCAAGACCCAGGCCGGCGCCGTGTGGCTCGACCCGGACAAGACCAGCCCCTATGAGTTCTACCAGTACTGGCGCAATATCGACGACGCGGATGTCATGAACTGCCTGCGCAAGATGACCTTCCTGCCGCTGGAGCAGATCGACGAGATGTCCACCTGGAAGGATGCCAAGATCAACGAGGCCAAGGAGATACTGGCCACCGAGCTCACCAGCCTTGTCCACGGCGAGGAGGAGGCCAAAAAGGCCCGCGAGGGCGCGAGGGCCATCTTCGGCGGCGGCAACGCGGCTGAGCACATGCCGGAGACGGAGATACATGAGGACGAGCTCACCGACGGCGCGGCGGATATACTGGCGCTGCTCGTGAAGTCCGGCCTCTGCGCCTCCCGCAGCGACGCGCGGCGCAATGTGCAGCAGGGCGGCGTCACCGCCAACGAAGAGAAGGTCGAGGACATCGCCAAGACCTTCACCGCCGAAGAGCTGCGCGCCGGCGTTGTGCTGCGCCGCGGCAAGAAGAATTTCAATAAGGTCGTTTTGAAGTGAGCGAAGAGATAAAGAACAGCCAGGAACAGCCCGCCCCCGAGGCGGAAAAGCCCGCGGAGAGCGAAAAAAAGCCCGCGGGGAAGGTCAAAAAGAGCTGGAAGATGACCCGCGGCGAGTGGATACTGATCGGCGTCGCCGTCGTGCTCTGCATCATCGTCGCGCTGCTCAACCTGCGCCCGCAGGAGGCCGCCGGCACGCTGACAGTCGTCACAGCGGACGGCACGGAGGCCGAGGCGGAGTTTGACCTCATCCTGCAGCGCTCGCTGACAAAGCCGGGCACGCTCAGCGGCGATATCACCGTCAACGGCGTCACCTACAGCCGCGAAAAGGACCTGCCGACGGGCAATGAGATAGCCTTTTTTGAGGGCATAGGTGATATGGTGTCCGGGCGCTACGACCTGCCGGCGGATTTCACCGCAGCGGACGGCAGCGTGCTCACGCTCGAGGGCCTCGGCTTCGCCGCCGGTTATGTGCCGAACTCGGCAGAGTTCAGCATCGGGGACGTTAGCTGGGAGCATGTAACCGAGGAAGAATAAAAACACAGGCCGGGAATTTCCCGGCCTGTGTTTTTGTGCGGAACTTTTTACGCGGTGATACGTCATATTAAATAGGTATAATCAACAAAAATAGCTATCAGAATTCGTCATAACCCATAATTGATTTATTGTAGAAAATATTATATATTAATATTCAGTAGAAGAAAACTTCGGAAAGGCGACAAGTTCCATGTAAGCAATTTGAGCGTTGGCGCCACCTGGTATCTTGGTACGCCTGACCCGGCAACAAACTTAGCGCAGTACTATTATCCAAGCGAGATTAGAGGCTATGCTAAGGCCATATACTTCAACGTCTATTGAGTTTGAATAGTTAATATCGGAACTAATGCGGCCCCGGGAAAACCCGTTGGCCGCATTTCTATAAGGAGGATAACGTGAAAAAATATATAGCTGTACTTCTTCTGCTTTGCATACTGCTCAGCGCCTGCGGCGCTGAGCCTTCAGAGATTTCTGAAACGACGGTTGCACCTGATGATGAAAGGACAAGCGTGACTTTAGCTGTGTTTGGCCGCGGATAT
Organism: Candidatus Scatomorpha stercorigallinarum; assembly: GCA_944387865.1. Lineage (GTDB taxonomy): Bacteria > Bacillota > Clostridia > Oscillospirales > Oscillospiraceae > Scatomorpha > Scatomorpha stercorigallinarum. Next base: position 45,464 of record CALXGN010000008.1, read on the forward strand.
GAAGAGCTTACCACCGCTGCTGCACGGTTCAACTATACGGACAACGCTTCTGACTTTAGAATAGATGTAGTTGATTACAGCGATGGAGGCATAAGTATGGACCAGGCTCTATTGCGACTGAACTCGGAGATAGGCGCGGGAAACGGTCCTGACATGATAGCCTTTGCAGACAAAAGTAGTCAAGCAAATAATGTAATGGGAATTACACATCTCTCGTACATGTCACGAGGTTGGCTTGTGGATATGGGCAAATATTTGGCCGAAGACGACGAACTGTCATATGATGATTTAGTAAATGTTGATGCTCTTAACGAGTTTGATGGGATCTATATTCTCGGAAACGGGTTCAAAATACTTACAGCAATGGCGCTAAGCGAAAGGTTTGGCGAGCGTACAAGCTGGACGATACAGGAGTATTTGGATATTGAAGCATCGCTTGAACCCTGGCAGTCCATGTGCTATTATATGAATGACCACTATTTTTTGGAGAATATAGGAGGCCGGTATTCCCGGCATGCAATCAATTGGAAAGAGGGCACCTGTGATTTTAACAACAGCGAGTTTATAGAAATATTAGAAGCCGCAGGCAGGGTAAAGGACGATAATACTGAAGAATTTGAAACGTTGGAATCGTTTACAACAGCATGGCAGAGGATCGGCGCGGGCCAGTTGATCGTCGGTGCTGCATACATTTCAAATCCCTCGTCAATCAAAGAAGACGAAGCGTTTTCAGAGAGTAAAATCGCTTATATTGGCTGGCCGACACCTGACGGAAGCTGTGGGTCGGACTTTGAACTCATGGGCCCGGTTGGTATATGTACAAATAGTGAACACAAAGACGCCTGCTGGGAGTTTATAAAATACTATGTCAAAAACCCGGAACTGAGTTTGCAAATGCGGTACTTGCCTCTGTATAGGCCGAAGCTTGCCGCAACAGTCAGTTTGTACCGCACTGATGAATTCAAAGGTGTAAAAATAGAGAACAAACAGGATGTCCTTGATTTGTATGAGATCATAGAGCTACCGGAACACATGGCTGTTTATGATGAAACGGTGGTTGACATAATCATAGAAGAAGCAGAAGAATACTTCGCCGGCAACCGCACGGCCGAGGAGGCCGCGGCGCGCGTGCAGGAGCGCGTCAGCCTCTACGTTGCCGAACAGAGCTGAAAAAAGCGCCCGCGTGTGCGGGCGCTTTCTCTTTCACTGGGCACTGTCCTGCGTGAAGGAGACGGAGCTGTAGGGCGCGATGACGGCGATGTAGCTGTTGCCAACGCCGAAGTCGAGCGGCGTGCCGTCCGCAAGCGTGTATTTGAAGGGGGAGGTGTTGTCCGCGCGCGACCACTTGATGGGCACGTACTTGCCGCCGCAGGCGAAATAGCCCTCGCCCTCGCCCGTGGTGCGCACGGCCAGGCGGCCAACGCTGTCCAGCACGGACATGGAGGTGTTCATCACCAGCAGGTTGGTGAAGCTCATCTGCTCGCCGGTGCCGGCGTCGATGTATTCCTCGTCGTACTGCCAGGCGAGGTATTTGCCGCTCTCCGCGTCGTACTCAAAAACGGTGGATTTGTAGCTGTTGAATGTCACTTTCAGATATTCCGCCGTCTCCGTACACTGTCCGGCGGCGTCCTCGGAGAAAGTGAGGCCGTAGTCATACGCCCCGCCCTCGTGCTCAAGGGGGAAGCCCTGATCCTGTGCGGCCTGCACGAGCGCCGGGCCTTCGGAGAACATGCTGTGCTCAAGGCCGTATTTCATGCGGTCAGGGTCGCGGTAGAACGCGCCTTCCGTATAGGTGCCGAGCACGCCGTCCAGGTGATCGACGTTGTAGCCGGACATCTCCGTGTAGCTCTCCTCGCTGCCTCCGGCGTGGATGACGATGGCGTCGTAGGAGATGCCGACATCGGCGTAATACGGACGTATGCTGCGCAGGCTGCCTATCTTTTCCACATCGGAGATGTCGGTGAAGATGGCCATCATGCGCGTCACGCCGCCTTCGGCGGGTATCTCATATATGATCTCGGCGTTGGAGACGCCGCATTGGGGCAGGGCCTGCTCGATGTTGTTTATCATGATGGCCCAGGGGCGCACGGCGCTGATGTCCTCATCTATGCCCTCGCCGCTGAGCGGGTCCGTGTAGGGCGGGGGAGTGGGCGTTGGCTCCGGGGTGGGAGTGGGCTCCGGGGTGGACGGCGTGGACGGCAGAGGCTCGCGAGTGGGGCTGGGCGTGGGCACCAGGTCCTCGATGTCCGCGCCGCAGGCGGCGAGGCCCAGCAGCAGCGCGGCGGCCAACAATATTGACAGTGTCCGTTTCATATCAATACCTCACAGCTGTCTGTAGTCTGTTTATGTATGATACCTCACCGCCAGGCAGTTGTCAAATCCGGCGGACGGTGGTAAAATATATTTACAGAAAAGGAGGCGCTTTTCATGTACGAAGAGATCAGGGAACAGGCCGCATCGGCGATGCGCGAGCTGCTGGAGACGGCGAACGTCCCGCGCGGCGGATTGGTGGTCGTTGGCTGTTCGTCGAGCGAGATAATGGGCGCCAGGATCGGCAAGGGCAGCACGCCGGAGGCCGCTGAGGCCGTGCTGGAGGGCATAATGCCGCTTTTGCAGGAGCGTGGGCTCTATCTGGCTGCGCAGTGCTGCGAGCATCTCAACCGCGCCCTCATAGTGGAGCGCGAGGCGGCGGAGAAATTTGGCTACGACCCTGTCTGCGTTATACCTCAGCCCAAGGCCGGCGGCTCCTTTGCCACCGCGGCATGGAGGCACATGGCGGACCCGGTGGCGGTGGAGCACGTGCGCGCGCACGCGGGGCTCGATATTGGCTGCACGCTTATCGGCATGCACCTGCGCGATGTGGCCGTGCCGCTGCGTCTGGGCGTCAAGCACGTGGGCGAGGCGGCGGTAAACGCCGCAAGGACGCGGCCGAAGCTCATCGGCGGAGTTCGCGCCGTGTATCCCGAAAAGGTGTGACAACATTATATTAAGCAAAGGGCCGCCCCGGATACAGGGGCGGCCCTTTTTCGGACAGGATGGTAATAATCGCGCCCCGGACATCATATCGTCTATCAAGAGTTCAGGGGAAAGAGGGCGGAACATGAATACTTCCATATATCAGGATATGGCCGCGCGCACCGGGGGAGACATCTACATCGGCCTTGTCGGCCCTGTGCGGACGGGCAAGTCCACATTTATCAAGCGCTTCATGGAGACGCTTGTCATCCCTAACATCGCCGACGCCTACGCCCGCGAGCGGGCCCGCGACGAGCTCCCGCAGTCCGGCTCAGGGCGCACGATCATGACGGCGGAGCCGAAATTTGTCCCCGAGGACGCCGCCAATGTGGAACTTGAGGGCGGCGTAGGCTTCTCCGTGCGGCTCATCGACTGTGTGGGCTACATGGTGCCCGGCGCGGCGGGGCAGATGGAGGAGGGCCAGGAGCGGATGGTCACCACGCCCTGGTTTGACCACGAGGTCAGCCTCTCAGAGGCCGCGGAGGAGGGCACGCGGCGGGTCATCAACGACCACTCCACGCTGGGCATCGTGATGACGACGGACGGCAGCATCTGCGGCATACCGCGCGAGAACTATGTGGAGGCCGAGGAGCGCGTGATAGGCGAACTGCGCGCCATCGGCAAGCCCTTTGTACTGCTGCTGAACTGCGCCGCGCCGCAGAGCGAGGAGGCGCAGGAGCTGAGAGCGGAGCTGTCGGAGAAATACGGCGTCACCTGCCTGGCAGTCTCCTGCCTGGAGCTCGGGCAGAAAGACATAGAAGAGATATTGAAGTTCGCGCTCTATGAGTTCCCGATCGCGGAGCTGGGCATCTACCTCCCGCCGTGGCTGGACGCCCTGCCGCAGGACGCGCCGCTGAAAACAGGGCTCTACGAGGGCATCGCCTCCGCCTCGGCGGATATGGCCCGCGTGCGCGACGCCTTCAGCATCATGGATGCGCTCGCCGGGCGCGAGGATGTGTCGGCCTCCGGGGTCAAGCGCGTGGATATGGCCACCGGCCAGGTGACGGCCGAGCTCGACATGCCGCGCAGCCTCTACTACAAGACCATCAGCGAACAGAGCGGCTTCGACATCGCCGACGACGGCGACCTGATGACGCTGCTGACGCACATGAGGGAGATAAAGACCGACTATGACCACATAAGTGACGCGCTCAGGAGCGTGCGGGAGACCGGATACGGCGTGGTGATGCCGCTGCCGGGGGAGCTGCGGCTGGAGGAGCCGCAGATCGTGCGCACCGGCGGCCGCTACAGCGTCAGGCTGAAGGCCAGCGCGCCGAGCATACATATGATGATGACAAATATCGAGACGGAGGTCACGCCCGCGCTCGGCGGGGAGAAGGCCAGCGAGGAGATCATGGGCTTCCTGCTGCAGGGCTTCGACGGCGATGTGAGCCGCATCTGGGAATCGAACATCTTTGGCAAGTCGCTCTACGACATAGCTGAGGAGGGGCTGGAATCTAAGATAAAGCGTGTGCCAGCGCCCGTGCGCAACAAACTGCGCAACACCATGCAGCGCATCGTCAACGAGGGCAGCGGAAGCCTGATATGTATAGTATTTTAGCAAAAGGGCCGCCCAGGGCGGCCCTTTTATATGCTTCAGCGCCACACTCGCGGCAGGCGCGGGCCGAGGCGGCTGAAAAGCTCATTGGTGATGGTGCCGCAGGCGGCGGCGAGCTCTTCGGCGCGTATTTCAGCGCCCCCATCGCGGCCGATGAAGGTGACGATATCGCCGGGGCGCACAGCGCCGCAGTCCGTGACGTCGAGCAGCAGCTGGTCCATGCAGACACGGCCTGCAACGGGGGCTTTTTGGCCGTTTATGAGGGCATAGGCGCCGTCCTGCGCGCGGAAAATACCGTCCGCATAGCCGACCGGCACGGCCGCGAGCACAGTGGGCCGCTGTGCGTGGAAAGCCAGGTCATAGCCCGCGCCATCGCCGGCGGGCACCTCGCGCACCTCTGTCACCCGCGCGCGCAGGCTGAGGACACTTTGCAGGCCGGGCCAGCGGTCGGCGCGGTCCGCGTCCGCGCTTTTCACGCCGCAGAGGGCGATGCCGGCGCGGACAAGCGTGCAGCGTTCATCAGGATAGTTGAGAAAACCGTAGCTGCTCTGCGTGTGCACCTCGCCGGTGTCCCGCCCGCGGGCCCTGAGCGCCTCCACGACGGCGAAAAAGCGCTGCGACTGCTCCACTGTAAACTTCCCGGCCTCGGGCAGGGCGCTGTCGGCGGAGGAAAAATGCGTGAACATGCCGGTAACGCGCAGGTATGGCAGGTCATAGACGCTGTCAATGCCGTCAAGATCCTGCCAGGGGAGGCCGAGGCGGTGCATCCCGGTGTCCACTTTTATGTGTACGTCTATCCGGCAGCGGCGGGCGGAGAGAGCGCGCGCATGCTCAAGGGATACGACCGCCTGCGTCAGGCGGTAGCGACGGAGCACGGCAATGTCGCAAGCGGGGGTGCGGCCCAGGATCAGTATCGTGCCGCGCGCGCCGCAGCGGCGAAGCTGCGCCCCCTCGGCGGCCGTGGCGACGGCCCAGTCGCGTACGCCTTCCGCTTGCAGCGCGGCGACGGCCTGCTGCGCGCCGAGGCCGTAGGCGTTGGATTTCAATACGGCCATCAGCCGCTGACCGGGCGGCATAAGCGACATCAGCGCGCGGGCGTTCCGGCGGTAGGCGTCGGCGTCCACCTCCACCCAGGCGCGGGAATCCGGCCGGCATTTGGCGGCAAAACGGCGGACAAACAGCAGCAAAGCGGTGGATATCAGGCATGTCGCAGCACAAACGGCAAGGTAGTGGCCGAGGCTGTTCTCCACGAGCAGCTCCCACAGCCCGAGGATGCGTGCCGAGCCGCGCACGGCGATTATCACGGCCGGGTGCAGGACATATATGAGCAGGGAAAAATCAGCAGCCCAGCGCGGGCAATTCCCACGCACAGAGGCGAGGAGCGCAAAGAGGAAATACATCACGAACGGCAGCATAAGGTACATGCTGTCGTGCTTTTGCCAGCCAAGGCTGCGCAGGACGAGGCCCTCGGCTATCAGCAGCGTGCCGGTGATGGCGAGCGCGGCGGCGCAGACAGAGCGGCGCGGGGGCTTGGCAGTGCGCAGGCCGTGCCCCAGCAGCATGAACAGCGGGGCGAAGAAAAGCCCGCTGCGCGTGTAGCCGGTGACGGCGATGACGGCGTCCAGCGCCGCACGCATGGCCGGTACGCCGGCGGCGAGGCCGTAATAGCTGTCACCCAGGAGGCCGAAGGCGTAAAGCGCCGCGGCGGCGGCAAAGGCCCCGCGCTGCCCGAGCTTTTCAAGCAGGAAGGAGGAGAGCGCCGCGCCGAGGATGGCGGCGGGGAGATACCAGAGGTGGTAAAAGGTACCTTCAAAGAAGAGCTGCGTAAAAAGTCCTCCCAGCGTGAGCTCTTTCAGGCGCCCGGCATAGACGTTTATGGGCAGGTACAGGGCGATGCAGGCGAGGTAGATGATGGAGCTCTTTTTTAGGAAGGCGCGGGTGCGGCGCGCATCGCCAAGGACGAAAAAGCCGCTGGCCATGAAAAAGAACGGCACCGCCGTGCGGGCGATCTCGCGCGTGAGTATGAAATCTGCCGTGGCGCTGTAGGAGGCGAGGGGCGAGGTGTGTATGGCCACAACGAGCAGCGCGGCGGCGATGCGGAAGAGGTCTATGCCCCGGTAGCTGCGCGCGCTCATGCCGGCAGCCTCCATAGCGTGAGGATGTAGCCGTCCACATTGTTGCCGGAGACCTGGCAGGGCGCGCGGTGCTCCTGCGGCGTGTAGCTGCGGGAGAAGCCCACGAAGGCGTCGTATCCTCCGCCGGCGGCGCTGAGCAGCCGCCCGGGATAGGGATAGCCGTGCAGGAGCTCGACATATTCCTCCAGCGTGAGGCCCATGTCGCGCATCAATCGCGCGTGCGGGCGGCCGACATAGCGGAAATGCCAGGGCTCGGCGGCAATGCCCGTTATTTTTTCCTTGCCCGCCGGATAGCGCTCGATGAAGCCGTAGTCGGCGGCGATGGCGCGGAAGCGGCCGCAGATGCCGTCATAGGGAAAGTCGGGGCGGATGAAGTCGATGCTGTTCGAGCGCAGGGCCAGGTCTATGGCGAGGCCCGTCTGGTGCTCGCTGCAGCCGGGTATGGCCACGTATTTGCGCGTGAAGTCCTCGCCGTTTTCGGCCATTGAATCGTCCCATATCTGCTGCTGCTCGGCGCGGGAGCGCCAGCCGCTGACGGGGACGATCTCGCCTACGGCGCCCAGGCGCTCCAGCGCGCCGGTGAGCATGGCGGAGGCGCGCGTCTCCAGCAGCACGCTGCTGCCGGGGGCGGCGGGGGCCAGCGGAGGCCGGCGGCCGTCGCGCAGCGGGTGCTCGGCGTTGACGAGGATGAGGCTGCCGCTGTAGATACCTGCCATGGTCACACCTCCAGCCCCAGGGCTATGAGGGCATCGACGAGCGCGGGGAAATCGTAGCCCACGCCGGACATCATCTTCGGGAAACGGCTGTGGGAGGTGAAGCCGGGGATGGTGTTCACCTCGTTGAAAACGATACGCTTGTCCGGCGTGAGGAACATGTCCACGCGGGCAAAGCCGCGGCAGCCGAGGGCGCGGTAAATGCGGCAGGCCGTCTCGCGCAGGCGCTGCTCGGTGGCGGCGTCAACGCGGGCGGGCATGTGTATTTTTGAGGTTTTGAGCGTGTATTTTTCCTCAAAGTCGAAATAACCGCCGGAGAGTTCGATCTCGTCCGCCCGGCCGGTCACCAGTTCGCTGTTGCCGATGACGGCGCAGCCGGCCTCGAAGCCGGGCACGGCCTCCTCCAGGAGCACGCTGTTGTCGTAGCGGAAAGCGTCCCTGACGGCGGCGCGCAGCTCAGACGGCGCCTCCACGCGGGTGACGCCGAAGGAGGAGCCGGCGCGCACGGGCTTGACGAAAAGCGGGTAGCCGACGCCCTCCGCCAGGGCGGCGAGCTCGGCGGATGTGGGCAGCTTTTCAAGCAGCACGGAGCGGGGGACGGCCACGCCAGCGAGCATCACCAGCTTGTGCGCGCGGTCCTTATCCATGCAGAGGGCGGAGGCGAGCGTGCCGCAGCCTATGAGCGGGATACCGGCCACCTCGCAGAGGCCCTGTACGGTGCCGTCCTCGCCGTTGCGTCCGTGCAGGACGGGGAAGGCGGCGTCCAGCCGCGTCGTGCGGACGCCGGAAAGGCGGAATTCCAGGATGCCGTGCTGGTCCCGGTCGGGGGAGATGACGGCGGGGATACATTTTGTGCGGTCGGCGCGCCAGGTGTTGGCCTCTATGTCGTCCGAGGAGCCATAAAAGCGGAACCACTCGCCGCCCTCGGTAATGCCGAGCTGGACGACCTCATACTTTTCGGTGTCGATATGCCTTATAACGGCGGCGGCCGAGGTGAGAGAGACCGTGTGCTCGGGCGAGCAGCCGCCGAAGATGACCGCGATGTTTTTCTTTTCCATGGTGTTGCCTCCTGTATATGCGGAAAACTCCGCCCTTGTTCCTGACAGTGATATACTATCAGGTGCAAAGGCGGAGTTTTTGCGCGCGGGATGTACAAACACCGATGTTTCTATGACGCAAATCTTACGATTTTCTTACGGGTGGAGCGGGAGGGAGACGCGGAAGGTGATGCGGCCTTCCGCGCTCTCGGCGCTTATCGAGCCGCCGTGGAGCTCGACGATTTCCTTGGCGATGGCGAGGCCGAGGCCGGCGCCGCCGGTGCGGCTGCCGCGGGAGGAGTCCAGGCGGTAGAACTGCTCGAATATCCGCTCCAGCTTGTGCCTGGGTATGTCGTCGCCCTCGTTGGTGAAACTGAGGTGAGCGGTGTCGCCGTCAACGGCGAGCGTGACGGTGATGTCCGTGCCCTCGTAGCTGTAGTTGATGGCGTTGCGCAGCAGGTTGTCGAACACGCGCTCGAGCTTGTCCGGGTCGCAGGTGATGCTCACATCCGGCGGGGCGATGACGCGGCAGGCGAGGCCCTTTTCCGCAAGGAGCGGGGCGAATTCGTCCGCTGTCTGCGCCAGCATACGCGAGAGGCTGACCGTCTTCAGCTCCAGCGTAAGGCTGGTGAGCGAAAAGCGCGTGATGTCGAAGAATTCGTTGATGAGGTCCTCCAGCCGCTCGGCCTTGTCCAGGGCGACGGAGAGGTAATGCTCCCGCAGCTCGGGGGATACGTCCCGCTCGTCGCGCAGAAGCGTGAGGTATCCGATGACTGAGGTCAGCGGCGTTTTCAGGTCGTGCGCGAGATAGACGACAAGGTCGTTCTTGCGCTGGTCTGCCTCCTGTGCAGCCAGGCGGCTGGCGAGCATGTCGGTCTTGATGCGGTTCATCTGCACTTCGACCTCGTGCAGGTCGTCGGGGAGGGAGATGGGATCGTCCCCGGAGCGGTATATCTGCTCGGTGGCGGAGACTATGTCCTCCAGGTAGGAGAGCGTCCTTGCCCAGTAGTGGAGGAAGAGCACGACATAGCCGGCGGCGAGCACGACGATAACTACGAGGGGAAGATAGCTGCTTATCCACTGCAGCAGGCGGTAGATAGGGTTCATGTAGTCCCAGTTGATGGCGGCGCAGACCAGCACGCTGACGAACAGCCCGACGAAGACGACGATCGTATAGAGCACGATGGCCACGATAAAGCGCGTGAGCACGCGGCGCGTCAGCGAGCGGCGGAAGCGGCGCATGGGAGCGGCCGGGCGCGGCGCGCCGGCGGTGTTGGCAGAGTCACTCAACCTGATAACCCACCCCCCAGACGGTCTTGACGAAACGCGGCTTGCGCGGGGGCTCGCCGAGCTTTTCCCGCAGGCGGCCGATGTGCGCCATCACCGTGTTGTTGTTGTCGAGGTATTTTTCGCCCCAGACGGCCTCGAAGAGCTCCTCCGAGGAGACGACTCGCCCCTGGTGCTCGCAGAGATACCAGAGGATGCCGAACTCTATGGGCGTGAGCGCGATGTTCTTGCCGTAGAGCGTGCATTTGTGCGTGTCTTTGTTTATCACCAGGCCGCGGATGTCGTGCTCGTTTTCCTGCGCCGGCACGGCCTCGCCCTCCGGGCGGTTGTAGCGCGTATAGCGCCGGAGCTGCGTTTTCACGCGCGCCACCAGCTCCAGCGGGTTGAAGGGCTTGGTGATATAGTCATCCGCGCCGATGGTGAGGCCCATGATCTTGTCGATGTCCTCCACGCGGGCGGTGAGCATGATGATAGGCCAGAAATGCTCCTCGCGTATGCGCGCGCAGAGCGTGAAGCCGTCCATGTCCGGCAGCATCACGTCCAGGATGGCGAGGTCCAGCTCCTCCGTGCGGACGCAGGCGAGGGCGTCCGCCGCGTTATAGAATTTCCGCACGGCGAATCCTTCGTTTTTCAAATATAGCTCCACAAGGTCGGCGATCTCGCGCTCGTCGTCAACTACTAATATCTTCTGCGGCATATTCCGCCTCCTGTCAGGTATGTGTATAGCTTACCATATGCCAGCGTGGCTTGCAAGCGGCGCGATGGGTGCTATAATGATGTTAAAGGAAACTTAAAGTAGCGGCCGCTTTTTTCTTAATCCGGCGGGGCGTACAATGAGCATGAGGTGAGGGCATGGCAAACATACTTATCGTTGACGACGAGCGGGACATCGTTTCCGCGCTGAAGATCTATCTGTCCAGTGAGGACTACAGGCTGTTCACCGCCAGCACGGGACGGGAGGCGCTGGACTGCGTGAAGGCCAACGACATCGACCTGGTGCTCATGGACATCATGATGCCGGAGATGGACGGCATCACCGCCACGGCCAGGCTGCGGGAGGAATACAACATCCCCGTCATACTGCTGACGGCCAAGAGCGAGAGCTCCGACAAGGTGCTGGGGCTGAACATCGGGGCGGACGACTATATCACCAAGCCCTTCGACCCGGTGGAGGTGCAGGCGCGCGTCCGCAGCCAGCTGCGGCGCTATATGCGCCTCGGCGGGCAGAAAAAGGCCGAGCCGCGGCCGGACGTGCTAACGATAGGCGGCATCGAGCTCAACGACGCGGAAAAGTCCGTCACCGTGGACGGGGAGGCCGTGAGCCTGACGCCGATCGAGTACAGCATACTCCTGCTGCTCATGCGCAACCCGAACCGCGTGTATTCCTCGCGGCAGATATATGAGATGGTGTGGAACGAAAACGCCTACGGCTCGGAGGGCGCGGTGGCCGTGCACATACGGCATCTGCGCGAGAAGATCGAGATCGACCCCAGCGACCCGCGCTACATCAAGGTCGTCTGGGGACAGGGCTATAAAATGGAGGGCCGAAAGTGATGGAGAAGAAAAAAATAAAGCTCACGCACGAGCTGTGGGCCAAGATACTGGCGTTCGTGCTGCTGGGCATATTCCTTGCCGTTCTCGCCGCAGGGATATTTGAAGCCATGATGCAGTATGGCGAGCTGCCGTCGTACAAAAACGCAGACGATTTTGCCGGGTCGCTCGAATACATGTACGGCTATGACGAGCTGAACAGCGCAGGCAAGGCTTATGCCCAAAACCTGATGAGGCTTATTTACAACCTGTCCGGCTGGTGGCTGTGCGCCGTACTGGTCGGTGCGGCGGGTGCCATCGCCTGCCTTGTGTTCCTCTTCATGGCGGCTGGCCGCAGAAAAGGGGAGGAGGGCGTCAGGCTGAATCTGCTGGACAAAATCCCGCTGGACCTGTACGCCGCAGGCTGTTTCGCGCTAGCGTTTGTCTGGCTGCTGCTTTTCGTGGATCTGACGGAGAGCATGGGGTTCTTCTTCGCCTTCAGCCCGGAGGGGCTGACATTCCTTGCGTTCGCCATGCTGGTGTTCTATCTGGCGGGGATCGTGGCGCTGGCGCCGTTCCTCTCCTTCGCAACGCGGGTAAAAGCAGGCGGCGGCATCTGGTGGCGGAACACGGTCATATACATGGCCCTGCGGCTGTGCCTGCGCGTCCTGCGCTGGTGCTGGGATAAGATAAAGGCCTTTTGCCGCGGCGTGTGGTACATGACGACGAAGATACCCATAGTCTGGCGCACGGCGCTGATCGTCCTGGTAGTGCTCGTCACAAACTTTTGCCTGGCCATAAGCATACGCTATAGCGACTTCGCGCTCTTCTGCTGGCTGGTACTGCTGGCGCTGGTTTTCCTGCTGGCGTGCTTCGGGGCCTGGCAGATGAGGAGCCTGAAGGCGGCGGGGGAAAAGCTCGCGGCGGGAGAGTTTGAGTACAAAATAGACACCAAGCATATGTACTGGGAGTTCAAACACCACGCGGAGAATTTGAATTCCATAGGCGACGGCATGGCCGCGGCCGTGGAGCAGCGGATGAAGTCCGAGCGGCTCAAGACGGAGCTGATAACGAACGTGTCGCACGACATAAAGACGCCGCTGACCTCCATCATCAACTATGTGGACCTGCTGGAGCGGCCGCATACGCCGGAGGAGGGCGCAGAGTATCTGGAAGTGCTCGAGCGGCAATCAAAGCGGCTGAAAAAACTGACGGAGGACCTGGTGGAGGCGTCCAAAGCGTCCACCGGCAACATGAGCGTGACGCTCGCGCCCACAAGCACTCTGGAGATCATCAACCAGTCGCTGGCCGAGTACGGGCAGCGCATGGAGGCCGGCAAGCTCTCCGTCCTTATCAACGTGCCGGAACCCGCGCCGGCAGTGCGCGCGGACGGGCGGCTGCTCTGGCGGGTGATGGATAACCTCTTCAACAACGTCGTCAAATACGCCATGCCGGAGACGCGCGTCTATGTGGACGTGCGCACGTCGGAGGGGAATGCCGTCATATCCGTGAAGAACATCTCCCGCGCGGCGCTGAACGTATCCGCCGGGGAGCTGATGGAGCGCTTTGTGCGCGGCGACGCCTCGCGCTCCACGGAGGGCTCCGGGCTGGGGCTGAGCATCGCCAAAAGCCTGACCGAGTTGCAGCACGGGCAGTTCAGCATCAGCACGGACGGCGACCTTTTCAAAGCGGAGATCACGCTGCCGCTGGCGTAAAAAATCGCCCCGGATATCCGGGGCGATTTTCATATCCATATGCGCATATATACGCGAAAAGGGCCCTTAAAGGGCCCTTTTGTGTTCTCAGACAAAGTGCAGCGCGAGAGTGAGCACGACGAAAGCCAGCCCGACCCACTTGGTGGCCTTGGCCAGCTGGGCGTCGAGCGTCTTGGCCTTGCCCTTGGAGAGGAAGGTGTCCGCGCCGCCGGCAATGGCGCCGGAGAGGCCGGAGCGCTTGCCCGACTGCATGAGGACGATGGCCGTGACGGCGACGGCGGAGATGAGCTGCAGGATGGTGAGGAAGATTTCCACTTATATCGTTCCTTTCGGCGTTATTCAGCAATAGCAAATGGTACTATAACACAAGATGGCGTGTATTTCAAGAGCTATTTTGCAGGATATGCCGTTTTTTTGCCGTCGGGCCAGCCGCAGACGGCGTGGTTGCTCACAGCGTCCAGCCAGAAGTGCAGGCCCTGCGGCTCCACAACGCGGATGAGGCCGTTGAACTGCGGCATATTGGGGCATATCTGCGGGAACAGATCCTTCAGGCCGTCGAGATGCTGCGGGAAGTAGGCGAGCGTGCGCTCGTCGTTCCAGATGGCGCAGTAGAAGATGTCAGCCTCAACCAGATCCTGGAACATGTGGCTGCCGTAGCTGAGCTCCGGCATGAAGCCGGCGGCGGGGTCGGACACCTCGCAGATGCCGGTGAAGCTGGAGATGTCGGCAAAACGCACGGGCACGCCCAGCTCCGGCGAGCTGGTGCCGATGCGCCCCGGGGCGAGCAGCAAAAGACGCTTGCCGCTGTTTTTGTAGTAGCGGTTGATCTGCCCCACGGCGGCGGCCGTCTGCGGCTTGCGGGCGTAGGGCAGGTCGCGGTAGCCGCGCGGGTCGATGAGCACTACGGCGTCGATGTCCGTGGAAGAAGAAGGGCCCATGGACGAGCGCACGAGGTCAAAGAAAAGTTCGCCCTCCGGCAGGGAAGGGGGGGCAACGATGCCCGCGGCCTGGCCCATATAGAGCGGCCGGCATTGCAGGAGGTTGACGACGAAGTCGCCCTGTTCATCCGTATTGACGGCGAACTCGATGTCCACCGGCGTGCCGTAGACGTTCTCCAGCGTTTTCAGCAGCGCGCGCATCACGCGGGGGAAGGGCGACTCCTCCAACAGCCGCTGGCAGCTGATGAACCAGACGGGGTCTTTGAAGCCGTGCTCGCGCAGCGCGGCCTCCGCTTCATAGTCGCGCTCCATCATCAGCGTGCGGAACCAGGCGGGCAGGCAGGGCGCGATCTCGTCCACCGTGACGCTGCGGAACTCACGCCGCTCGCGGTCGATGACGTCCACGTGGTGCTGTGAGAAGCGGTGGCGGTCGGCAAGCGTGGTGAGCGTGCTGGAAGCGGGCTTGTCGAGGTTGACGATGCGGGGGTAATCGTCCTCCGTGCGGTCCACGGCCTTGGTGCCCAGGCCGACGACAAGGCGCAGCATACCGGCCTCGGGGTCGGCGTCCGGGCTCGTGCGGTAGAGGCATCGGCTGAAGCCCACACCGGCCACGCCGGGCAGGTAATAATGCCCGGCCCAGGAGCCGGAGACCCTCTGTACGAGGATGCTCATCTGCTCGTCCACCTTCTCCAGCCCGCGCTGGCGGCGGTATTCAAGGGCGGAGGGGTCCATCGTGCTGGCATAGACGCGGCGCACGGCGTTTTCGAACTCCTCCAGCCGCTGCTCGAGCGGGCCGGAGTTGACACAGAACACGGATTCATACTTGCCGGCAAAGGCGTTGCCAAAGCCGTCCTCGAGGAAGCTGCTCGAGCGCACGATGATGGGATTCTGGCCGTAATACGAGAGCATGGTGCGGAAGCGCTCGCGGATGTTTTCCGGGAAGCGTCCGGCGAGCAGCGCTTCACGCAGCGCTTCGGCGCGGGAAAAATACCCGGCCTGCGTGCGCTGCTCGATGCGCGTTTTCCAGCAGTTGTTGTCAACGATGTAGGTGTAGAACACGTCCGAGCCGATGTAAAACGAGTCGTGCGGCTCCGTCACCTCGCGGAAATTGGGCAGGCAGATATCGGCGATCTTGCGCGCAAGGAGCATGCCGCAGGCCTTGCCGCCGATGCAGCCGCTGCCTATCATGCGGTCGCGCAGCGTGAAAAAGTCCTTGGGGTCGAACAGCTGGCGGATGAGGCTTTTGACCTTGGGGTCTTTGCTCATCATGCTGTTGATGACACGGTCCATGGTGTCTTCGCTCAGCCGCCCGCTGCCGAAATCGTGCTTGGCGGCGGCAAAAAAGCGGTCATGGCTGTCAAAGTTCTGGTCCTGCGTGCTCGCAGAGAGGTCTTCCAGCAGGCGGTAGTAGCGGCTTATGGCCACGCCTCCGTTCAGCGGCTTGAAGGGCGCGCCGCTGCGGCTGACGTGGGGAAGATAGAGGTCGTTTGAGTCACGGTCTGTGGCCTTGAGCGTATGTATATACACGTCCGTATCACTGGTATAGACGTCTATCAGCACCTGCGTCGTGTCCCGGATGCGGGCCACGGCGTCATAGGAATGCCGGCCGCGGAGCAGGGGGAAATAGGCCACCGTGTCCAGCTCGTGCAGATATGGGCAGGTGACGCGGAAAAAATTCCCCATCATCTGGTCCGTATACCAGGCGGACTGCAGATCGGAGAGGCAGTCAAATACATAGAATACGCCCTCGCCGGCGGCGGTGATGGCGTTGTAGATGGCGACGGTGAAGGGCTCGAAGCCCTCGTCCGGGTCAAGGGCTATGATATCAAGGCCTTCGCAGGGCTCGAGCAGGGGCTCGTGCCTGGCGAAGCGGAAATAGAGCGTGCGGCGGCCGTCCGCTATCGCGCGGCGGGCAAAGGGCTGGGCAAAGAGGCGGAACTCAGAGAGATCCATCACCTGCCAAACGACGTTGTCGCCCATGCGGATATTGTCGAGCACCTCGTCCAGGCCGGGGTATCCGCTCAGTATTTTCTCAAAGGACATATCTCGCTCCTTTCGTCATTGGCTGATCCTTCGCTCCACGGCGGCGCCTGGGGCGGCATACTTGATCATATATTACCATGGAGCGGCCGCTTTGTCCACGCAAACCGGGCGCCGCGCCGCAGCGGAGGCAAAAACACCGTTTTGCTGTTGAGCGCAGGGCGCAGGTATGATAAAATGATCGTACTTTAACGTGGAAGGAGCTTCGCTATGGCCAGGAAGAAATCCATACTTGATCTATACAAGATGAAAGAGGCCGGGGAGAAGGCCTGCTGGATCGTGCTCTATGACAGCGTATTCGCTTCCTATGCCGAGGAGGCGGGGATAGACATGATACTCTGCGGCGACTCCATGGGTATGATCGTCTACGGCTGGCCGGGCACGGTCCCGGTCACGATGGACATGAGCATCGCCCACTGCCAGGCCGTGCGCCGCGGCGCGCCCAACACCTACCTTATCGGCGACATGCCGTTCGGCTCCTATCACGCAAGTTGTGAGGACGCCGTGCGCAACGCGGTGCGCTTTTATAAGGAAGCGGACGTGGACGCCATAAAGCTGGAGGGCGGCGTGGCAGTTGCGGATAAGATACGCGCCATCGTCAATGCGGGCATGGTCGTCTTTGGGCACATCGGGCTGACGCCGCAGAGCTCGGCCTCCATGGGCGGCTTCAAGGCCCAGGGACGCACGACGGACTCTGCCCGCGCCGTGATAGAGGACGCCATCGCCGTATATGAGGCCGGCGCGCGCACGCTGCTGCTCGAGGGCGTGCCCGAGGAGGTCTGCGCCTATGTGCACAAGATGCTGCCCATCCCCGTCTACGGCATCGGCGCGGGCGCGGACTGCGACGGGCAGGTGCTGCTTTCCGCCGACCTGCTGGGCATGTACAGGAACTTCACGCCAAAGTTTACGAAAAAATATGCCGATATCGCCGCCGTGGCCACGCAGGGGATGAGCGATTACATACGCGAGGTTAAAAGCGGCGAGTTCCCCGCGCCGGAGCATAAATACAAGATCTCCGGCGATATCGCCGAGTTTACGGCGCTGTTCGACGAGATGGCGCCGCGGTTCAGGAAGTGACAGGGCAAAGGACTAACGAAAAAGGAGGTAAAGCAAATGCCGAAACTGGCCCGGAGAATGTACGATATGGAAGGCACGGCCACTATCATCCGCGCGCTGTTCAACGCCATGGGCTCGCCGGACATGATATCTTTCGGCGGCGGCGCGCCGGCCAGCGAGGGGCTACCCGTGGAGGAGCTGCGCGAGATCTGCAACGAGGTGCTGACGCGCGACAGGCGCGGCGTGGAAGCGCTGCAATATGGCTCCGTAGCCGGCGTGCCCGACCTGAGGCAGGCCGTGGTGGACGTGCTGTTGAAGCCGAAAGGGCTGGACGCCTCGCCGGACGAGATCGCCATCGTCAACGGCGGCCTGGAAACGATGAACCTCATGTGCCAGCTGTATATCGACCCCGGCGACGTGATACTTGTCGAGTCTCCGACTTTCGTCCACTGCGTGGAGATATTCGAGATGTTCCAGGCCAGATGCGTGGCGGTGCAGTGCGACGATAAGGGCGTGGTCGTGGAGGATGTGGAGCGCAAGATAAAGGAGCTGCACCCCAAGTTCGTTTACGTCATCCCCACGTTCCAGAATCCCACCGGCAAGACGCTGCCGGCGGACAGGCGCAAACGGCTGGCCGAGCTCGGGAGCGAATACGACGTCATCATCCTTGAGGACGACCCCTATCAGGAGCTGCGCTACAGCGGAGAGCCGCTGCGGCCCATAAAGTATTATGACACTACGGGGCACACGGTGTATGCCAACAGCTTTTCGAAGATATTCTCGCCTGGCAGCCGCCTCGGCTTCTGCTATGCCGAGCGAGACATGCTCCTGCGCCTGCTTGACGCCAAGACGGCCACGAATTCGCACACTTCCAATCTGGTGCAGGTGGTGTGCGCCGAGTTTTTCAAGCGCGGGCTGTTCCCGGAGCATCTGAAAAAAGTCTGCGATATACACCGTGAGCGGCGGGACGTTATGATGAGCTGCCTTGAAAAATACATGCCAGAGGGCGCAAAATGGGTGTATCCCGACGGCGGGCTTTTCACCTGGGTGGAGCTGCCGGGCGGCATAGACACCGGGGCCCTGCTGCCGGAGGCCAACGCGAACAAGCTGCACTACATCGCCGGGGCCGGTTTCTTCGTGGAAGGGAACGGCAAGGGCAGCAACTGTATGCGTATCAGTTTTGGCAACGTGCCGCCGGCAAAGATAGAGCTGGGCATGGAGCGCCTGGGCGCGCTCATCAGATCCAAGCTGTAACAGCTGCCTGAGCGCGGCCACCGATCCCATGTGGACAGGCTGCGGCTGAACACAAGTTAGCAGGAGAACGTGCGCGGTACGCCGCGCGGGAGGGAAAATATGGCGGAGATACTGTACGGCGAGCCGGTGGCGGAAGCGCTTTCCGCGGGCACGGCGGCCATGGTGGAGCGGCTGCGCGCGCGCGGCGTCACGCCCACGCTGGCCATCGTGCGCGTGGGTGAAAAGGCAGGCGATGTTTCCTATGAGCGCGGGGCGGCGAAGCGCTGCGGGGCCGTGGGCATAGATGCGCGCGTCTTTGCGCTGCCGGAGGGGGCGTCACAGGGCGAACTGTTGTCTGTCATCGCTTCCATCAACAGCGACAGGGGTATCCACGGCTGCCTGTTGCTGAGGCCGCTGCCGGGGCACATGGACGAGCGCGCCGCCTGCGAGGCGCTCGCACCGGAAAAGGACGTTGACTGCGTGACGCTGTCTTCGCTCTGCGGCTGTTTCACGGGGGAAGGGCGCGGTTTTGCCCCCTGCACGGCGCGCGCGTGCATCGAGATGCTGGACTACTATGGCGTGGGGCTCAGCGGGCGGCGCGCGGCCGTGCTCGGGCGCAGCCTGGTCATTGGCCGGCCAGCGGCGATGCTGCTGCTCTCCCGGGACGCTACGGTCACCATTTGCCACAGCCGCACGCCGGACGCTGCCGCCGTCTGCCGCGAGGCGGATATACTTATCGCTGCCGTGGGAAGGGCGCGGATGGTCGATCCCGGATATGTCAACGAGGACCAGACCGTCATTGATGTGGGCGTGAACCGCGCGCCTGACGGCTCGCTCTGCGGCGACGTGGACTTTGAACGTGTGGAGCCGCTGGTGGGCGCCATAACGCCTGTGCCCCACGGCGTGGGCGCCGTCACCACGGCGGTGCTCTGCCGCCATGTGGCGGAAGCTGCGGAAGGGACGGTGCTCAGGTACTGAGCACCGGCAAAGCTCCAAACACGTACAAATATATGGAAAATACCGGTCAAGACGGCTATAACGCCGCTTGGCCGGTATTTTTTACGCACATCAACCATGCACGGCTTGACTGGCTAATGGCATTAGCATATACTTTGCTAATGGAATTAGTTTTTTGGAGGCGGTCACATGCCAAGGCAGGGCCTTGATAAAGCCAAGGTCGTACAGGCGGCAGCAGAACTGATAGAGGAAAAGGGGCTGGTGCGCTTTTCCATGGCCGGGCTGGCGAAGAAGCTGGACGTGAAAACGGCGTCCCTCTACAACCACGTTGAGAGCCTGGACGCGCTGCTGGAGGACGTGGGGCTCTATGCCATCGCACGTCTGGTAGAGGTGGAAGAAAACGCGCTTGAAGGGCGCGAAGGGGACGAGGCCCTGTTCGCCCTGGCTGAGGCGTACCGGACGTTCGCCCGCGAGCATTACCGGCTCTACCGCGTCATCATCGGCCTGCCCAAAGGCGGGAGCACGCCGCTGCAAAGCGGCGCGGAGGCGGTCGTGCGGCCCATTTTGCGTGTATTGGAGCCCTATGGGCTGACGGAGGTGGAGCAGGTGCACTGGCACCGGATGCTGCGGGCCGTGATGTTCGGCTTCGCCGCCCATGAAGAGGCCGGGGGCTTTACGCACTATCCTGTGAGCTCGGATGAGAGCTACCGGCACGCCATTGAGTGCATCGCCGCCGGGCTGCACGCAGCGGGGGAGGCAATGGCATGAAAACGCACGAACAGGCGCTTTTCGAGGATGCGCCGGTGTGGCGCGCGGTGACCTCGCTCGTGGTGCCCACCGTCATCAGCCAGGTGATATCCGTCATCTACAACATGGCGGACACGTTCTTCATAGGGCAGATAGGCGACCGCAACCAGGTGGCGGCGGCCTCGCTCTGCCTGCCGATGTTCATCTTCATGACGGGCGTGGCCAACCTCTTTGGCATCGGCGGGGCGAGCCTCATCGCCCGAAGCCTGGGCGTGGGGGACAGGGACAAGGCGCGCAGGACCGGCGCTTTCAGTATCTGGACGGCCATTGGCGTCGCTTTCGTCTACGGCATAGTCATTTTGCTCGTCAGGCCCGTGCTGCTGCCGGCCGTCGGCGCGGACGAGGAGACATATGAGTTCTGCAACCAGTACCTGATCTGGACGGTCTGTATCGGCGCGGTGCCCAGCGTGCTCAACCAGGTGCTCGCGCACCTGGTGCGCTCGGAGGGGCACTCGGCGCAGGCAAGCTTCGGGCTGGCCCTCGGCGGCGTGCTGAACATCATCCTCGACCCCATTTTCATCTTCCCCATGGGGCTGGAGATCGCCGGCGCGGCGATGGCGACGATGATCTCCAACGCCATAGCAAGCATTTATTTCATCGTCCTCATCCTGCGCAAGGGGGAGGAGAGCGACATCTGCCTTGACCCGCGTTATTACTCCGTCAAACAGGGGATACCGCGCGAGGTGGTGCTGGTGGGCCTGCCCAGCAGCCTGATGAACATGATGGCCGTGCTCTCAAACATCACGCTCAACAAGCTGATGTCCAGCTATACGAACGCCGCCGTGGCGGGCCTGGGCGTGGCGAAAAAGGTGGACATGATCGCCTTCGCAGTGGCCACGGGCATGTCGCAGGGCGTGCTGCCGCTCATAGCTTATAACTACGCCGCCGGCAATTACCGGCGCATGAAGCGCGTCATCCGCTTCGACTTCATACTGAGCTTCTCCATCGCCGTAGCGGAGACCGTGCTGCTCTTCACCTGCGCGGCGCCCATCGTGCGCGCCTTCATCGACGACGCGGAGACCATACGCTACGGGCAGCTCTTCCAGCGCATCATCTGCCTCACGGCGCCTTTCATATCCATCACCATGCTGTCCATCACATGTTTCCAGTCCGTTGGCAAGAAGTTGGAGCCGTCGATACTGTCGCTGCTGCGCAAAGGCGGGCTGGACATACCGTTCATGTTCATTATGAACGCGATGTTCGGCATTGAGGGCATCGTCTGGGCCACGCCTATCGCCGACCTGGTGGCGACGACCGTGGCGGTCATCCTGTTCGTGCCCTACTGGCGGCACCTGACGGCGCGGATGCGCGAAACGGAGGCCCTGCAAGCCGCTGAAGGCGCATGAATAACAAATAGCCCCGCCCGCTGAGTCCAGCGGGCGGGGTTTTCAGTCCTCGGGCAGGGCGTAGAGCTCCGCATATTCGGGATAATATCCTGTGAGCGTGTCGGAGATATACTGCCGCTCGGCGGCGGTGATGGGCCTTGTGCGCCGGAAAATGTACACCGTGACGCCGTCCTCGAGCGCAAAAGACGTGTCCAGCCGCTCGTAGGCCGTGCCCAGCCCCTCGCCGGAGAGGACAGGCTGCGCGAGGACATCGACCAGGCGCTGGTTGTCCGCGCCGAGATGTGTCTGTATGGGGTCGGCGACGATGAGGTGATCGGCCTCCAGCGCGTCCCAGGAAAAGGCGTCGCGCTTGTCGACGGTGGCAAAGTAGACGATCTCCGTCTGCGGCGCGTCCGGCTGGGGGATACCCAGCGAGCGGTAGGTGTTCTCCAAAATGGCGGAGTTGAAAGTAAAGGACGAGGCAATTACGGCGGCGGTCTTTTCGCCGTCCGCCGAGAGGCCGTCCACATAGGCGCGCAGGGCCACGAGCTGGGCGATGTCCTGCCGCTGTGGCGGGGCATAGGTAAAGCTCGGCAGGGGAGAGAGCGTTTTCACCTCCAGGCTGCTCGACGGCTGTTCGCGCGGGATGAATGAACTGACGAGCGCGCAGAGCGCCAGCGCCCAGGGAAGAGCGCGGACACAGCGGCGCTCAGGCAGGGCTTCCAGCCCGCCGGCCAGGGCGCAGGCAAGGGCGGGAAGATAGAGCAGCAGGTGCTGCTGGCCGTGCGACTGGACGCTGGTGAAGAGCAGGAAGCACAGCGCTGGCTGCAGCAGGCTAAGCAGCGCACCGTAGCGCCATTCCCGCCGGCGCGCAAGCAGCCAGACGAGGGCGGCCGCCGCCACGGCGGGCAGTATCCAGCCAAAGTAGCGGCAGAACATCACGGCGTCCACCCAGCGGCCCTGGTCGTAGGCGGAATAGGTGTCGAAATAGTTGGCGGAAAGCACCTGCTCCACGACAAAGCTCTGGCCGAAATAGAGCGAGCAGGCGAGCCCTGTGGCCACCAGGGCGGCAAAGGACTTCCACTGTTTCCTGTCTGCCAGCAGCGAGGCGAAGGCGGCGAAGCCAAAGGAGACGGTGAAGAAGAAAAAGTACCGCCGCAAAAGGAACATCAGCACCAGCAGCATGGCCGTGAGCACGCCGCGCGCGCACTGCGGACGGCTGCGGTCCGTATAGATAATGAAGGCCCAGATGCCCGCGCCGGCCGCCGCCACATCGACGAAGCCGACGAGGGCCGTATAGAGCAGCATCGGCGCGGCGCAGCAGAGCAACAGCCCGCCGCGGCGGCTGCGGCGCCCCAGTACGAGCAGCCCCCAGAGGGCAGGGAGCACGTAGAAATTGACCGTGGAGAGGATGAACACATAGCGGTTGGTGCCCAGCAGGCGCATCACGAGCGAGATGGGCCAGGCCAGGAGGTAGTTGTATTCCTCCGTGACCGTGCTGCGCAGCACCAGGCGCAGCTGTTCGATGTCCAGCGGCTGGGCGGCGAGCATGGAGCTTATGTCCCAGTAGGTGGCGTTGTCCCAGTAATAGACGCGGGCGCTGCCGGCGCAGTACCAGGCGGCGATGACGTTTACCGCCAGCGCCAGCGCCAGCAGGGTACGGCCGCAGCGGCACTCGATGCGGCCAAATTCGCGCAGGGCGGTGGCGGCCGTGAGCACGACGGCGGCGAGCACGATGCCGCTTCCGGCGGCGCTGGCCAGCCGGAAGGGGAGCGCGCCCACAGTGTATTCTCCAACGTAAAAGAGGTCGTAGCTGATATCAAACGCCGCGCCGAGGGCAAAGGCGGCCACAGCAAGCAGGGCCGTTTTCCAGCTGCGGCCAAAGGGCAGCAGCCAGCGGTGGAAGAGCCGCAGCTTTATGGCCAGGGCCAGCGCCGCGGCGGCCAGCAGCGCCGCCAGCGCCATCAGCACCGGGCCGGAGAGCGCGCCATAGAGCACGGCCCAGAGCCTTATCAATGCCAGGCCCGTAAGGCAGCCCCAGGCGATGAGCGCCGCGGCGGCCGCGGCCAGACGTTGTTTGTTCATGTGCGTATCCCCCTTCAGGCTCGCGGGCGTGCGTCCATGCTGAGTGTATCACACAGCGCTCGCCATGGCAAGCACTGCCGGCCAGGCAACGAAAAACCTTTAATAATGCGTAAACGGCCGCCTGACCTTGTCAACAGTCAGGCGGCCGCAGCCATGCGCGGACATTCATGTGCGTGCTTTACATGTGCTGTTTTGCGAGGTAATACCCGATAACATTTTGATTAGAATTCTCATCTAATTGCAGGACGACCTCAGAGTTTATGCTCCGAACTGTTCCGTTAATGTTCAGAGGACAAAATGATTACAATAAATTAAAACTCCAACACGGAACATATTCATCGGGTTATAGCCGCATATAAAGGCTTTTCAAGGCGTATATTCCCATTTATTGCTTCTACTTCATTGTAAAATTTGAGCAGATCCATCGTTTCACCCAATTGCCTGACCCAGCCACCCCAATCGAACTACGCCTCAATATTCTGCTTGGTATTGAGCTTGGACAATAATACTACCGTCTCTACAATTGATTCATTTTCCAAGGGCAATTCTTTCACTTCTGAACCGTTTATTGGAACAGGAAAGTTAAAGATGATCTTCCTTATCCAGTTGCCGCCCGGTTGCTTTATCGGGAATAACTCGATGCGCTCGATAAATGCGCGCATAAGCTCTTTGCGCTCAACCTCAGAGGCGGCTTCATAGACATGGTCGAAAGCGAGCAACAGGCGGTAGATGTTGTCACCGGAGATTCTTTCCTGACGAATGCTCCGTATCTGGCTTTGCACATCGTCAATTTGGATTTCGATCTCATCTACTTTGACATATTGTTCGTCATAGCGGCGCTGCAAATCAGAGAATTTCCGGTCATAATACGGGTCGCTAACGTCCAGACTGTCCATCTGGCGCTCAAGACGTGTTTTTGTTCCTAAGGCTTGACGGAGCTGTACCTGTAGCGTCTCCAGCTGCTTTTCTAAATCCTGCGTATCAACAGCAGACCCAATTTTACACTTAATAGCATTTGAAAACCTAGGGTCTTTCACCATAGCTGAGACGATGGACGCAACAAGGCGATTCATCTCAGTCTGCTCAATGCTCTGACGGAAAGTGCACTCGTGACCTGTCGGGGTAACCGTGTTCTTGCAGTAATAGTAGTAGCGCGTCTTTTTGTCCTTGCTGTGAGCCTTGGAAACATTCCCGTACAGACTCTTGCCGCAGCAGGGGCACTTCAGGATACCGGACAGGATATGTGCGTGAGTAGGGTTGTTGACCTTCTCACGCCGGTAAGCATTGACTTTCCGTTTCTCCTGCGCAAGGTTCCAGTCTTCTGCAGAAATAATTGCTTCGTGCTGCCCTTCATACATTGGAAACTCCGACTGCGCAACTACGTGCATCTCATTGCGTGTTCCAATCTTCTTTTCTGTGCGGCGTCTGCCATAGGCGATTTTTCCCATATAGATGGGATTGTCAATAATACTTTTCACAAAGCTGGCAGAGAAGCCCGGAAGCGTACCGTTTTGACGTAACTTCTTAGTATATCCGCGCTGATTGAGATATTTGGCAACACCATTGACACCATCATTGGAGTGGATATAGCGGTCAAATATAACTCGAATGACCTCGGCTTCATCCTCGGCAATCAGCAGTTCTCCATTTTCAAGGTTGTAGCCGTATGGAGCAAAACCGCCGTTCCACTTTCCTTCACGTGCTTTCTGTTCCCGTCCGTCCATCGTCTGTGTGCGGATGTTTTCGCGCTCAATCTCTGCTACCGCAGAGAGGACAGAGATCATCAGCTTGCCGGAATCTTTTGAGCTGTCAATGCCATCTTCCACACAAATCAGATTGACACCGAAATCCTGCATCAGCTGTAAGGAATTCAGCACATCGGCAGCATTCCTGCCAAACCGGGACAGTTTGAACACCAACACATATTCAACGCCGTCTTTGCAGTCCTGAATGTCTTGCAGCATCCGCTGGAATTCATGTCTGCCTTGAATGTTCTTTCCGGAGAATCCTTCATCAGAATATTCACCGGCAATCTCCATGCTTTCGTACTCGGCATACTTCCGAAGCTTATCACGCTGAGCGTCAAGGCTGTAGCCATCAACCTGCATGGAGGTGGACACTCGCGTGTATAGATAACATTTAGTCTTAGCCTTATTCTTCACGCAGAGTGCCACCTCCTTTTATGCTGGTTTCGTTACATATAGGAGCCTGTGCTAAGCCCTCGTTCTGAATGTAATATTCAATCAGACGAAGGACGTATTCCGGTGCGTGGCGGTTGCCGAGTTCCCACTCCGTCACGGTGCGATACGGGATCCGAAAGTAAGAACAAAATTCCTTGCGGTTCATACCTGTGCTTTCGCGCAGTTCCTTTATTTTGGTTTTGCAGTCCATTTCAATTACCTCAAAAAGTAAAAATGCACGTTGCGCACCTATTATAGCATAAGCTACATAGATACGCAACGTGTAAATATTTTAAGCGGCCTTATCGAGCTTGGTTTCTTCTTGTTGCTCAAGCAGGCGCGGCCCATACTTCTTCAATAACCTTGCCATTACGTCTATACAGCGGTCGAACGCAGCGTTATACTCTGGATTAACGTAGTATTTTGTCAATAAGCAACACCTCCAAACTCAAATTTCAATATCCCTGCCTCCGTGATGGGGAGAGTTATGTTCCTTTTCATCCCGCGTCTGCGCGAGGATGCCTGAGATAAAAGCCCTGACCTTTTCGGGCGCAGCTTTTAGCGCGGAGAGGTAGGTCTGAGATTTCCTCTTGAGTTCCTCATATTTTTCTTGCAGTGCATTGTAACGCTGCTTCCAGACTGCGGCTGCCTTTTTAGCGGCAGTGAGCTGCTCATGCAATTTGGCGTTTTCCGCTTTCAATGCAAGGCCGATGACAGCGTACTTTTTTATCGCCTTGCTTTCCTGCGGCGTCAATGATATGTTGCCGGTGACTGGATTCTTCTTTCCCATCTCTTTGATCTCGCGAGCCGTGAGAGCGGCAGTTTTCGTCGTCCGCATTTCCTCTTTCACAGCTGTCAACGCCTGCTCCGTTTTGGCCACTTGCGCAGTCACGGCCTCCAGCCGCTGCTGTTCCGCATGAACCTTGAACTGCGTAACGGTCAGGTGTTCCTCTGTACTCCCGCGTTCGCCTCTTTCAATATCTTCATACCCTGATGAGCGCATAAAACGAAAAAAGTCATCCTGCAGCACACTGTAGGATGACTTCAAAACTGTTTTGCCTTTTGCGTTCAACATTGGCTTTCCATCGGCGTCGAGCGCAGGTTTGGACTCCCATTTCTTGCTTCGGCTGACCTGCATGATAGTCTCTTTCACTGTTCCGACAAGGCTTTTGTCCTTGCACCGCTTCGACCAGAGCACCTGCTTCTCAACAACAGGTAAGAATGGAAGTAGCTTGACTTTGAGGGAACGCCAATTCATAAAAGAATATTCGACCGTTGCGGAGAAGCAGGGCAAGGACGCCGTGATTCGACGAGAAAACAAGACAAAGACAAGAAAGAAGAAAAAACGCCCCTAAAATAAGGAGCGAATAGTAGAAATAGTATCAAATTATGAAGCTGAGAGGGCTTACATGATGTTGAATTTATTTGAGCGGTCACGTTCCCATTGGGTGCGGTACGATCATTACGAGCTGAAAACGACGGAAGATGGTAAGCGGTACATTACCCCCGGCAGGAGTGCAAATCCGAATGTTTACAATCCGCTGAAAGAGGTTCCGAGCCTTGTTCTGAATGCGCTGAATGTAGGTATGCTGATGATGGGGTGCAAGCCAGATGCAGAGGTGGAAAAGGCGATAATGGAGTTTATAACTCGCTATGGTCTGCTTGGGCTGATGACTGCCCTACCCACCACACCGTCCTTTATGGACTATGAGGCAGTATATCTACCGAAAAACCACTTTATCAAGGAAGAATCTATGGCGACAGATAAATATCTGTCACTGTTTTATCCATTTGACCGGCTGGACTTGGTGAAGAAAGGCATTGAATCCACATGGAATGTATCCAATGACCGGACTTCGGATTCTTTATCTCAAAGTGAAACGCCGTTTTCATTTGGACGCATCTACAGCAAAGGAAAGCGCCGCTGCGCAGTTTGTATTACCCAAACTATGCAGCGGTATTCCATTGACATATGCAATTATTCAGTGAGATCAATAAAGCATTGCCCCCACGAGCAGCAGCGCCCCGCAGTATGAAAGCAGGCCGAAGTGCGGCCGTCTGGACAGGGCGATACGGTTGGGATTTTGGGGATCGAGATAAATATCACAGCAGTCGCCCACCGTGAATTTTTTCTTAAAGGGCGAGCTCATGAAGCCCAGCCAGAAGCGCTTGTCCAGGCTCGCACGCTCATATAGAGCACCGTCAACAATATAGCTGAAAACTGCCGAGCCGCAAACGAGACCGCTGTTTCTTCTACCGTAGGTGCTGATATCTCGATACTCACCACGCCAGGGAACGGTACATTTCCGCCGCTTGAAATAGTTCACCAGGTCAAACGACAGAAGGGCAGCGCCGACCAGAAGAAAGGTGAGCTTTGTCATTGTATTTTCAGGAATATCGAGCCGCGGAATAAGCCACATCAGGCCGCCGCAGAGCAGCAGAAGAAATCCGAAGATCAAACTCAGCTTCGGCGCATGGGCCCGGCGAGTAAGCCCCAGAATGACGCACACGATTCCACACGCTACCAATATGATTCCAAAATCTGAGACGCTTATATCGAAATATCTCCACATAGAAGACCATCCTGACTTTAGTATTTTCAAGTTTTAAGCGCCTACGCTTCATCAATATGATACAGCACGCTGTCCATAAGATAGCGCAGCGACAGCTGCTTTTCCTCCTCCGTCAGCCATTCCATTGTATGAAGCAGCGAAATATGCAGAATGGACGCCTCCGGACTCAGCTCCGTCACGGCAAAGGCGTACTCGCCGGTCTTTCCGAGCACATTCAGCCTCGCCTTGATGTCGCCGGCCATGGCCTTCTCATACTCCCCGCCCAGCCTGTCAATGACGTCAAACACGGCAAACACGGCCATGCGGCGCGGGCAGCCCAGGTTTTCCTTCAGCCCCGGCATTGTTATCACCCCCGCTCACAGAGGACGGACGCTGGCCATCACCTGATTGCACAGAGCCACTACCGCCTTCTGACTGGTGTCGTTGTACATGGCACTCAGATAGATACACCGGCCTTCGATGACGGTGGCGGCGCTGCTGAAGTAAAATGAGCCGATAGAGTAGTTCTGGCAAAGCCACTCCACGCCGCCTGAGACCGCAGCGTACCTCTCTCCCACAGTCCCGCCTGACGCCTCTACAGAAGCGGCGTTGCCATCGAGCATCTCCTCCGGTGTACCGTAGCCATACTCCGAGACATATCCGACCTCCACTCCTCCTGAATCGGGAGAGTTCACGTCGCCCAGGCCGATCTCCATGGCTGCCTCCGTCGGATAGATGGCTATGATCTCGGCCACACCGTTTTCAAGCTGTATCTCGGTCTCCCACACGCTCCCAAGGGCGAGAGAATCGTCGATAATGAACTTGATCCCGATATTATCGCTGTACCACATACTGTAGGTCATGTCCGGCACGCCGCTGCAGCGGAAGCTCTGCAGGATATCTTCGATCTCCCGCCTGCCGGCCTCGTCGCCTTTGGACCAGGCGCCGAGGATTATATAGCAGCCGAATGGGTTTTCGCCCTGCACGGCCAGATACAGCATATCCATGGAGACGCCGGAGGCGTCTGTGCCCTCTAAACAGACCTGGTATGCATCGCGGCCGCCCACGGCTCCGTATTCGGCGGAGTAGATGGTGTAGTCCGCCACGTCGAAGCCCATCATCACAGAGGCTATTATCTCGTCCAGGTGCAGCTCCACGTCCGAGAGGGTATATATCGGCACGCCAAGGTTCCAGACAAAACTGGTCGTGACTGCACAGCCCCTCTCCTCGTTTGCAAAGCTGAAGCCGTCCGCGCTCACCACGTAGTCAGAGGGGACACCTATGCTGGCGCTGAGTATGCCGAGGTCACGAGTCTCCAGCTCCGGCGCGGAGACGGGCGGGACAGACGGCTCTGCCGTGACGCCCGGAGCTGCTGCCTCTGCGCTGACGCCGGGATCTTTCCCGACCGCGGCGCCGCCGGGCAACGTGCCCCCCATTGAGCCGGAGAGCGCTATGGGCAGGATGATGCACAGGGCGATCACGACCAGCAGCCCGCCGCCGGCAAGCCCGGCAATGGCAGGCTTGGCCCTGCAGACTGCGGCGATCCGGGAGAAAACCCCGGACCTGCGCGCAGCTGCGTCCTTTACGTCATATGACGACTGCCTGAGGAAGGAATTCTGTGCCCGCTCGCTCACGCTGGCGGCGACCTGCTTCTGCACCGAGACCTCGCCCCTAAGGGCGCGGAGAAAGTCGTGCATGTTGGGGAAGCGCTCCTCCGCTTTTACAGCCAGCGCCTTCATGATAGCACGCTCGGCGTTCTGCGGCAGGCGGACGCCCAGCTCCGAAGGAGGCCTGAGCGTGTCCGCGCGGATGCGCTCCACGGAGTCCGGCGGCAGCATGCCGGTGATGCAGCGGTAAAAGGTCGCTCCCATGGCGTACACGTCCGTCCAGGGACCCTGGTTGCCGTGACTTGAATACTGCTCCTCAGGCGCATAGCCGTGCTTTAGTATGACCGACACGCTTTTCCCGTCGCCCAGCGCAAACCTCGCGGCCCCGAAATCCAGCAGGCGGCTCTCGCCCCGGGATGTGATATAGATGTTGTCCGGGCTTATGTCCCGGTGCAGGAGGTTGAGCGCGTGTACCTGGACAAGCGCCTCCATGATGGGGCCTAGTATGGCAAACGCCTGTGCATACGGGATCTTGTCGCCCTGGTCTGCCAGGTAGTCCTTGAGGCTCATCCCGTCTATGTACTCCATCACGAAATAGGCCGTGTTGTTCTCTCGGAAATAATTCTGTACAGAAACGATATGCGGAGTGTTTTGCAGCTTGGCAAGTATCTTAGCCTCTTCCAGGAAGCGCTCCATGCCCAGCTGGTAGTCATCCTCCGCTCTCCCGGTGAGCGTAACGTTGTAGCGGTCAGCATTTCTCGTGGCAATTGACGAGGGCATGTACTCCTTGATGGCGACCTTTATGTCCAGCGTAAGGTCATAACCCAGATAGGTAATGCCGAAACCGCCCGTTCCCAGCACCTTGCCGAGCATGTACCTGCCGTTGAGCAGAGTTCCCAGCGGCAGCGCAAGATAGGGCTGCTCCTCGTTTTCGCTGAATCCGCAATACGGGCAGTAGCCGCCCGGCTCTTTTTCTTGAAAGCAGCCGAAACATATACGTTCAGGATCCATGGCGAACCTCCTCGATCCCCGCGAGCACCCAAAGGTCATCCTCCACCCGACGCACTCTTTCCACATGCCGCAGGACAAGAGCTTCCAGCCAGCGCCGCGCGCTGGCGGCCTTCAAAAACTCTATTCTGATATCAAGTGGCGAAACATAAAAGTCTCCTGAATACATGAGAAACCCCTCTCCCTCCCTCAAGCACGGAATTTCCGAGTCCTCCCGCAGCACGCCGTCAGCGGAAAGGTGGAAGACAGCCGCCGGTTCCCGGCCGGCGGTCTTGTCTTCCGAAGGATAATGCAGACTTCTGTATTCCAAGCAGTATGTATCTGTCATGGGCCCTTACTCCTTGGCGACGACAAACCTGTTGCCATTGTCGCACAGGTAGAAGGTGTCCCCGGCAGAGAGCTTTTCCGCCACGTTTGCCGTCAGCTTTTTTCCGTTGCCCAGGAAGGTGCCGTAAGAAGACCCCAGATCGGTTATCAGGAAGCGGTCTTCGTTGCCGTCGTAGACGATCTGGCAATGGCGTCCGCTGATGCCCGGAGTGTTTTTATCATAGACGATGTTGCACTCCGTCGGGTCTCTCCCGATAACTATTTTGCCCCTCATCAGGTCAAATTTCTGTCCGGCGTATTTTCCCGTAACGCCGCGCAGCACCGCAGACTTGCACACAGGGCCGAGGCCGTTTGCCGCGTATTTTTTCCGGCTCCCACTGCCTCCGACAGCCGGCGCCGCTCCGCCTTTCCACGCCGGTATCGCCAGAAGCAGCGCGCCGCCTGCCAGGGCAAGTGCGCCGATGGGCAGGAATACATAGGCGAACCACCCCGGCACCCAGCTGAGGGCGCCTGTCATGGTGTAGGGAATTCTCTCCTGGTCGAGTATCTTGGTCAGCTCGTCGATAATGATAGAGTAGTTCATGCCCAGCATGAGCCCCGTCTCAGGGTCAGCCGCTCCGGAAGCGTTTATGCCGATGACCTGTCCGTTCTCATCGACCAGGGGGCCGCCGGAGTTTCCAGGCGCTATGGATACGTCCATCTGGAAGGCCTCGTAGGTTGACCATTTGGTGGTAACCCGGTTGCTGATTATCCCCTTGGTGATTGTCACGTCGTCAAGGTCATAGGCGGGAAGGTTCTGCCTGCTTGAGGAGTCCCCGGGATAGCCCAGCGCATAAGCCGTCTCGCTCATTTTGACAGATTCAGAGCCGCGCAGAGTTAGGGCAGTGCGTTTCTCCGTTGGGGTGGGCAGCTTGAGGATGGCAATATCCTTTTCCGTCTGCGGGGAGTAGTAGACCACCTCTGCCTGGACAGAGTCATTCTCTGCGGCTGAATAATAAACCTGTATTGTCCCTGTGACATTGCTGTACGTTCTTGGATAAGTATATGCAGCCTCCACTACGTGGCCGTTGGTGACAATATACTGCACCGGTTCTCCCGGCGTGCCGACAGCCCAGCCTGTTCCGGTCCCTCCTGCCTGCTCTACGGTGCCGTCCTCATAGTATGCTGTGGCGACCGCGTATACCAATACGATCCCATGACGGGCCTCATATGGCTCTATACTGCCGCCGCCCGCTATTCCAAGCGCGCCGAACACTATGCCGCCAAACCCGATAACAAGCAGAATGATGGCGGCGATCCGCTTTGCGCCTGCTCTTTTACTCATTTTCTTTCTCCCCTTTACCGTGGTATTTCAATACGATCGCCGTAAAATTGTCCTGATCAGGGTTCCCGGCTGCCATGATCTCCGCCTCCAACTTGTCGCAGCAGGCCCGGGGCGGCAGAGCCATGGCCTCACGGATCTGCTTTAGGGTCAGGGTGTCGCTCACGCCGTCTGAAGAGAGAAGCAATGCGTCCTCCGGCAGCAGTGTGAAGGGCAGACGCGTACAGTCGCACCGCAGGTCCTCTTTCCCGATATACTCCGTAAGAGCGCCCGCCTGCGGGTCTGTAAGAGCTTCCTCCACCGGGAACGACCCATCCAGTGCCCGCAGCACCAGATCGTTTTTAAATTCCTGCCTGGTGTTCAGGGAATATAGCCTGCCGTCACGCAGCAGGAAGAGGTCGCTGTCACCGACGCAGCAGAAGTGAAGCGCCTGCCCTCTGAGCACGGCGGCGACCAGTGTGGTGCCGCCATGCCCCCGGAACTGCTTATAGACCAGGCTGCTCCACTGCCGTATCAACTCCGGCACGGCCAGATCGTCCTTCCAGGGGAAAAGGCTCAACATTTTCGAGACCGTCTCACCGGCTATCCGTCCTCCCTCGGCCATGCCGCCCATCCCGTCGCAGAGCACCGCCAGAAGGCCGTCCTCCTCAAGGCGAGACACGGGTGAGATGCCGAAGGCGTCCTGCTGTTCCTCCCGGCTGCCGAGCCCCTGCAGATTGGCCAGCTCCAGCACCGGCAGGGGGCCCGGCTTTGCCGTGACGGGGTCTTTCTCGTGCGCTGCCCTCTTCTTCCGCTTCCGAACGAGGGCGAGCACAAGTATCAGCGCCAGCGCGAGCCCCGCGCAGAGGGCGAGGGCCATCCAGATAAGGATAGGGCTGTCAGGCACAAGCGGCCGGTTCAGCCACGAAAGCACAGCCTCCATACATTATTCCTCATCCCACTTGAACCTGTCGCCGCACAGCGGCAGAAACAGCAGGCGGCTCTTGCCCACCTCTATCACGTCGTATGCCTTCAGCGGACGCACCATTTCCACCTGCTCGTCATTGCAGTAGGTGATGCCCCGGCCCTGCCCGGGAGAGAGGGAAAAGGTGTTGTGCTTTACGTCGTAAGTGATCAGTGCATGGCTCTCCCGGGACACGGTGTCGTCATCCGCCAGCGCCACATCCATGGCCGCAGCTCGGCCTATGAAGTTGCGTCCGGACACCAGCTTGTAGTCCGCGCCGCGGTGAGGTCCGGAGACGCACACCAGAAAGCCGACGGCGGGATCTATGCCCAGCTTCTTTTTGATTATCCCAACCGTCTTGCCGCGATCCGAGTCAGATGTAGCGCCCGCTGCGGCGGCTGCTGTCGTTGCGCCTGACATGCCTCCCGCCACTGTCTTTCCGACCATTGCGTTGTCCCGGCAATAGGGGCAGCTGTCAAAGCGGTTCTCATCGTAGAAATGACCGTTGTCACATTGTTTCATTTTGCGACCTCCTCAATGAACATCGTGATTGCCGATGCAAACTCGCAGCGCATTGTGTTGCCCGTGGGCTTAATGGGGCCGCTGCCTACGCCGTCAAAAATACCGGCTCCGCTGGCCCACTGCATCAGCTCATACGCCCAGCCGCTTATTTCGGAGCCGTCGGTGAAGGAGGCGGGATCGCCCTTTACGCTGACGTCATAGCCCTTGTACAAGGCATAACGGTAGAGTATCGCCGCAAGCTGCTCCCATGTGATTGGGTCGTTCGGACCGAAGGCGCCGCCGTAGCCCTCCATGATCTCTTCGCTCACCGCCCACCGAACGGGCTCGGTGAACCACTGGCCTTCGGTGACGTCATTGAAGTTTATCTCGTGATCTGCTTTGGGCTCGTTTTCCTGCCGCCACAGCACGGTTATGACCTGCGCCCTTGTCAGAGTCGAGTACGGGGAGAAGATATAGGTCCCCGTGCCGTTCATCAGGCCGTTTTCCATCGCGTAGTCCACATATTCATGGTACCAGGCATCCGTGTCCAGGTCGTCGAAATCGAGAGACGGGCAGTCGTCCCGGTTCACACGGATGTTTTGGTACGTCATCTCGCTGTGTGAGATGATGCCGCGTTCGACCGATTCCAGCTCCTCCGTCTTATAGCAGTTGTGGAGCCAGCCGTTCCTCTGGAGGTGGCCGATGACCCGGCTCAGGTATTGGCAGAGCTCCGTGTTGCCCTTCATGAGCACGAGCCCGTAACCGTAGCCGTCGTGTAGCGCCACTTCGTAGCTGCTAAGGATCACTGTCCCCTGCTTTATGGCCTGATTGAGCGCATCCGCAAGCTCCTTGTTCAGCATGGTGAACACACCGGCGTCCACCTCCCCGGCTATCAGGGCATCGAATATCGCCTGATTGTCGGCCAGCTCCGCCAGCTCCGCCTGCGGGTACTGGATGGCGGTGTTCCTGGCCTGGGCCGTGCCCTTGACTACGGCGATGCGGGCCTTGGCAAGCGCCGCCTCGTTCTTCACCCTGTTCCCGGACTTGGGCTCCGCGCTCAAAAAGACCTGATCCCCTTCGATTTCACCAATATGAAAGCCGTCGGTCATATCATAAAGGGCGAGGCGCTCTGAGCTGATGACAAAGTTGTCTGCGGCAATGTCCACCTCGCCGGTCGCCGCGGCTCTGAGCTGAGCTTCGGTGCTCTCATATTGCACGAACACAGCCTCGACTCCCAGACCCTCAGCAAGGCGGCGGCAGAGCTCCGGCACCACGCCGTCCCTCGTGCCCTCCGGGTCTCCGGGGATGACATAGTTGAGCTTTGAGTTGCTGCTCACCGCAATGGTCAGCACGCCCCGCTCCCGTATCGCGTCCGTGGAATGATACCCGGGCGAGCTTTGCCGCCGCGACGCAGCGGTATCCGCCATGGCCGCCGTGCAAAGAAGCATCGCCGCTGCCATCGCGATTGCGGTCGTCCTTTTTAAAAGCTTGGTCATTTTGAACATTTGCTTCCCCTCCTTGTTTGTCATTGGGATACTCTAATGATACAAGGGATGCGGGAGGTTTTGCAGTTCACAAGTGCGCCAACCTTTCAAAAAGGGGGTTCGTATGTGCGCCATTTTGAAAAACGCGCAAAAAAGCGCCGCTTCCGACGTGGAAGCGGCGCTCCGGCTGAATATATTTCAGTCTTTAGAAAAATTCATATACCTCTGGAACAGGCCGAGCCGCGTTTTGGTCTCGGTCTTTTCATAAATGGATGTAACGTACCGTTGTACCATCCGCCGGGAAATATACAGGCTGTCGGCTATACACTGCAGGTCGTCTTCGGTGGTCATGAGCTTTTCAAAGACCTCCCTCTCCCTCGGGGTAAAGGCGCAGCGCGCACAGTATGCATCGAGCTTCTGCTCCTGCGTCGGCCCTGTTGGTTCAGACCGCGCGGGGAGGCTCAGGGCCAGTTCTCCCCCTGCCGCCATGCTCACCAACAGCACGCCGAAGAGGGCCACAGCCACCCCGATGGCCGCCGCCATGGACAGCTGGCTCACCGGGGTCAGGGTAAGCAGGGCGGAGAACAGGTTGGTGACGATCCGCCCCATACCGGCCCATAGCTCCGGCCAGCCGGTCCTGGGCGCAACGCGCCAAAAAGCCAGATTGTAATAAGAGACAGAGGCTCCAAGGTAGAGATAAAACAGGCACATATTGACCGTGTAAAAAGCGGGATCGTCAAACAGCACAGGGTTGAGCAGTGCCGCCAGAGCCGCGCACAGAGTTGCGACAGATAGAAGCTTTCCTCTTCCTGCATCGCTCAGAAACCCTACCAGCAGGTATCCCGCGATCAAAAACAGCCGGGGCCAGGCATAGAGGTTGTAATCCTCATAGCCGCTATGTACGTTGAGCAGCATCATCTGCCGGTCGTAGATCGTTCCCATCGCATACAGGCACAGAGCGTTCAGGCACAGCCGGGCCAGCGTTCCGGTGATGGCGCGGGTCTTTTCCGGCATGGGCGCTTCGTAGGGAAGGCAGGTCTCGGTCAGCCACTCCCATGGGCGCCGCTCGGCAAGATACACAGCGGCGCAGAAGCCCAGCGCCAGCGCAATGGGGATGCCGGCCGTGATGCGCCAGTACTCCTGCAGCAGATATTGCAGCAGCACCGCTGCGGACGCACCCAGAGCCATCACCCGGCCCATCTTATTGCTGTCTGCAAGTGCCGCAGACATACAGAAGTAGACCATTTCCCCCAGCAGGCCCAGGAAATAGGCCGCTCCCATGGCAGCCGCAGAAAATGCCGCCACAGATTGCAAAAGGAACAGCAGCAGCACGGCGCAGCCATAGGCAATGCTGGGCAGAAGCAGGAGCGTCCTGCGGAATGTGAACTGTTCCGATGCCCTCCGCAGCAGCGCGAAGGAGACAAAGCCAAGCACCACCAGGGCGTAGTCGATGTAGTGCAGATACAGCTGCCATGTCGGGCCGGTTATGGCGGCGCTGCGCTGGTCGATAAAGGTCAGGGTGACCATATACTCGAACATATAGATAGCAAAAAGCGCCGACAAAAACCATTGGGCGCGAGAGAACCCCAGAACAGACTTGCTTTTCTGTTGCAGCACAGTCACCCGCTCCTTTCGCCATCGCCAAATTTACTATCGGAGTAAGTTGATATACACTATATCATAAGTTGAGTATAATTTCCATCGGGAACTAGTCCAAAATGCCTCAGCGCATCCACAATGGCCGCTTCCTTTTCCGGCGGGCATTTCGGCTGCCTGGAATTTTCGGCTTTCGGCTTATTGTAGTTTTCTCGCTCAGTAATACCATACTTCTGCTTGACCTGAGCGATATAGAGGGAGGATACCTTCAGGCCAGTCTGCTGCAACACGCGCTCTTTGATTTGGGGGTATGTGGCATCCTTTTGGAACCCGGACATATCCATGCCCTCCAGAGAAAACTCCACACGCACTTTCTTGGAGTCGATCTCGCCCTTGGAAAGTAGAACAACCGTCTCGACGTGTGTCGTTGCTATGATAGGAACACATAGCGTTTACCTCGTCGGTTGTATCGGAACACAAATCAGCGCATTGTTTCGCAGCCTTACTATTCTTTCTCGGCGGCTTGAAGTTTGTCCCGTCCACACTATTCTCAAATCCGGTCTTATAAATAAATGTTAGCATAGACGGGTCTTTGTTTCCATTATCATCATAGCCCCCGACAATCACTTTTTCAACTATGCTCTCGAAAACATATCGGTCAAAAGTGTTCAGCACTTCGTTCTGCTCCAATGTCTTTCGGAACTCTGAAATGCGTCTTTTCATGGTACTTTCTGTTTCTGTGGATTGCTGCAAATCCTCGCGTTGCTTTTGAAGCTGGTCGATCTGGCTACTCAATTCAAAATACTTTTGTTCGTATGTTTCTTTGTCAATGATTTCTTCAAGCCTCATGTCAACCAACTTTGCCCGCTTCACGTCCAATGCAGCAATATCCTTTTCTACTTTGGCTAACTGCTTGCTTGCATTACTGTCCGAAAGAGTTTCTTCTGTTCGGGCAATAAATTCGTCTAACACATCTTTGTTATTTTGGCATAGAAGCCGATAGGATTCTATAAATGCCTGTTCAATCGTTTCTTCGGCAATACCTTTACTATCAGGACAAAACTTTTTGCCCTTTTTGGTGGCAGTTACGCATTGCCAAATAATCTTGTTATACTGTGAGCCACTATGCCAACTTCGCCTTGTAAGCGTACCTCCGCAAAAGCCACATTCCAGCATACAACTAAAGGCATATTTCCGACTAAACTTTTCACGCTTGCCGTCTGTGCCTAAACGACGCGGCTTTGCGCGACGCTTCAAAATCTCCTGCGCCTTTTCAAACATTTCTTCTGAAATTATGGCTTCATGGTGATCTCGGATATAAAACTGATCTTCTTCACCGAAATTATCCAAACGGCGTTTAGAGATAGGGTCGAGTGTAAATGTTTTCCCCATCAAAATGTCGCCTTTATATTTTTCATTTTTGATTATACCGATAACAGTTGTTTCCGCCCATCGGGTACTGCCGCGTTTTGTCCTATATCCTAAATTTTCAAGCTCATGTGCAATTACAGAACCTCCGGCTCCCTCGATATAGCGTCGAAAGATATACCGTACTATTTCAGCTTCTTCCTCATTGATTGTAATGCTCTTATCCTCTGGGTGATAGTCATATCCCAAACACCCTTGAAACCCGACCAGTTCGCCGCGCTGCATTTTCATTTTTAAGCCTTTTTTAACATTAGCGGAAATATTCTCAACTTCCTGCTGTGCAACAGAACTCAAAATGACAAGTAGCAACTCTCCGTCCATCGTTAAAGTGTTTATATTTTCTTCTTCAAAGAAAACGGCAATACCTTTTTCTTTGAGCATACGAACGTACTTCAACGTGTCCAGCGTATTTCGGGCAAAGCGAGAAATAGACTTTGTGATTATCATATCGACATCACCGTTCATACAGTCGTTAATCAACCGTTGAAAGTCCTCCCGCTTCGTTACCTGTGTACCAGTAATTGCTTCATCTGCATAGATACCAGCCAAGTCCCATTCGGATTTGCTTTTAATCAAGTCAGTATAATGCTGAACTTGTGATTTGTAACTGTTGAGCTGATCTTCACTATCGGTACTTACTCGACAATAGGCAGCAACACGCAGGCGTTTTGTCAAGTTTGTCCTTGCTCTGGACGAAAGCACATTACGCGCTTTTATAATCTCTACGTCTTTCATATCGCTCCTCCTTTTTGTGTTCCTATCATAGTGTTATTGTAACACATATAGAGCAGCAATTCAAGACAGTAGATCGGAAACAATTTTGTAGTCTTTCATCAGACGACTTTTGATTAGGGAATATTCTCTATCAGAAATCAGCTTTTTTTCTAAAAGTTGTTTGAGAAAAGCAAGCTGCATACTATATCGAAGCAAATTGTCTTTCTTCAAAGAAAATCCCCCTTTCCGTAAATAGGAAATGGGCTTTTCATCGGACGGCTGCTGGCAACAGCTCCACGGGAGTTTCACCCCGTCCCATGCTTGTGGGTGCGCC
>CALXGN010000009.1:0-80397 GCA_944387865.1 Candidatus Scatomorpha stercorigallinarum
CTGGTCGAGGCGCTCGAACGGGTCGTTGTCGAAGATCTGCTTCTCGTAGTAGCTGGGCAGGAAGCTGCCGGCGTCGTCACGGGAGAAGCCGAAGGTCATCTGGGTGAGGTCGTTGGTGCCGAAGCAGAAGAACTCGGCCTCCTTGGCTATCTCGTCGGCGGTCAGAGCCGCGCGCGGAATCTCGATCATGGTGCCGACCAGGTACTTGAGGTCGCTGCTCTTTTCCTCCTTGACCTTCTCGGCGGTGGCCTTCACGATGCCGGAGACGTACTTGAGCTCCTTGAACTCGCAGGTCAGCGGGATCATGATCTCGGGCACGATGTCATAGCCGCACTCGGCCTTGACATTGATGGCGGCCTCGATGATGGCGCGGGTCTGCATCTCGGCGATCTCGGGGTACTTGACGGGCAGACGGCAGCCGCGGAAGCCCATCATCGGGTTGTTCTCGTGCAGGCTCTCGATGGTGCCCTTGACGTACTCATAGGTGAGGCCCATGTCGTCGGCGAGGGCCTTGATGTCCTCTTCGGCGGTGGGCAGGAACTCGTGCAGGGGGGGATCCAGCAGACGGATGGTCACCGGGCGGCCTTCCATTGCCTTGAAGATGCCCTCGAAGTCGCTGCGCTGCATCGGGAGCAGCTTGGCAAGGGCGGCGGTGCGGTGCTCAAGATCGGTGGAGAGGATCATCTCACGCATGGCCGGGATACGGTCGGCGTCGAAGAACATGTGCTCGGTACGGGTGAGGCCGATGCCCTCAGCGCCCAGGCGCACGGCGTTGGCAGCGTCGCGCGGGGTGTCGGCATTGGTGCGGACCTTGAGCTTGCGGACGCTGTCCGCCCACTCCATAACGGTAGCGAAATCGCCGCTGATGGTGGCGTCGACGGTGGGGATGGCGCCGACATAGACGTTGCCGGTGTTGCCGTCGATGCTCATGACCTCGCCCTCGTTTACGCGGACATCGCCGATGGTGAGGTACTTCTCGTCCTCGTTGATGTGCAGCGCGCCGCAGCCGGCAACGCAGCAGGCGCCCATGCCGCGGGCGACAACGGCCGCGTGGCTGGTACGGCCGCCAGTGGCGGTCAGGATGCCCTGGGCGACGGCCATGCCCTCGATATCCTCGGGGCTGGTGAAGTTGCGGACGAGGAGGACGGGGCCGTTCTTGGCGTGCTCCTTGACTTCCTCGGCGGTGAAGTACACCGCGCCGCAGCCGGCACCGGGGCTGGCGGGCAGGCCGGAGGCCACGGGGGTGGCAGCCTTCAGGGCAGCCTCGTCAAAGCGGGGGTGCAGCAGGGTGTTGATGGCGTTGGGGTCGATCTTCAGCAGGGCCTCTTCCTTGGTGCAGAGCCCTTCGCTGACCATGTCGACGGCGACCTTGAAGGCGGCCTGCGCGGTGCGCTTGCCGTTGCGGGTCTGGAGCATGTAGAGCTTGCCCTGCTCGATGGTGAACTCCATGTCCTGCATGTCCTTGTAGTGCTTCTCAAGGTTCTTGGCAACGGCGGCGAACTGGTCGTAGGCGGCCGCGTTGGTCTCATGCAGCTGGTCGATGGTCTGGGGGGTGCGGATGCCGGCCACGACGTCCTCGCCCTGGGCGTTCATCAGGAACTCGCCGTAGAGCTTGTTCTCGCCGGTGGCGGGGTCGCGGGAGAAGGCGACGCCGGTGCCGCAGTCGTCGCCCATGTTGCCGAAGACCATCATCTGGACGTTGACGGCGGTGCCCCAGCTGCTGGGGATGTCGTTCATGCGGCGGTAGGCGATGGCGCGCTCGTTCATCCAGGAGCCGAACACGGCGCGGACAGCGGCCATGAGCTGGACCTTCGGGTCGGTGGGGAACTCAACGCCGGCCAGCTCCTTGTAGAGGACCTTGAAGCGCTCCACGATCTCCTTCATGTCGTCGGCGGTGAGGCCGGCGTCGTTGGCCACGCCGCGGCGGGCCTTCACTTCGTCCATGATGGCCTCGAACTTCAGGCGGTCATAGCCCATGGCCACGTCGGAGAACATCATGATGAAACGGCGGTAGCTGTCGTAAGCCCAGCGGACGTTGCCGCTCTTCTCGGCCAGGGTGGCGGCCACATCGTCGTTGATGCCGAGGTTGAGGATGGTGTCCATCATGCCGGGCATGGAAGCGCGGGCGCCGCTGCGGACGGAGACCAGCAGGGGGTTCTCCTTGTCGCCGAACTTCTTGCCGACGAGATTCTCGAGCTTGGTGAGGTACTCGAAGATCTCGGCTTCGATCTCGGGGGCGATCTTCTCGCCGTCATCGTAGTAACGGGTGCAGGCTTCGGTGCTGATGGTGAAGCCCTGGGGCACCGGCATGCCGATGTTGGTCATCTCGGCCAGGTTGGCGCCCTTGCCGCCCAGGAGCTCGCGCATGTTGGCGTTGCCCTCGGAGAAGAGGTAAACGTACTTTTTACTCATCGTTCAACGTCCTTTCAGAGAGTATGTTTATGGGTAATTGGACACGAAGTAATGACGGTGTTTGATACGATTCAAACGTATCATACGACCTTGCAAAGTATATCATGTTTCCCTGCGCAGTTCAAGTGTATTATTTGTACTTTTTAGAGCCTTTTTTCAGGCTTTTTTAGTGATTCCGCGAGTATTGCCGAAAGCCGCGCGAAATCTGGGCCGGAGAGC
Organism: Candidatus Scatomorpha stercorigallinarum; assembly: GCA_944387865.1. Classification (GTDB taxonomy): domain Bacteria; phylum Bacillota; class Clostridia; order Oscillospirales; family Oscillospiraceae; genus Scatomorpha; species Scatomorpha stercorigallinarum. The sequence continues at coordinate 2,632 of CALXGN010000009.1, forward strand.
GTCTCGCCCCGCGCCGTGGGGGAAAAGCCGGCGGTTTCGATGGCCGCGGCGGCCGCGCCGCGCGGTATGGCCAGGCCGTTCGAAAGCGCGTTGGCGAGCGTCTTGCGCCGCTGGGAAAAGGCCGCGCGCACGCAGCGGAACATGAACGCCTCGTCGGCCACCTCGCAGGGCGGCGCGCTGCGGGGCGTCAGCCGGATGACGCTGCTCGTCACCTTCGGCTGCGGCATGAAGCAGCTGGGCGGCACGTCGAAGAGCCGCTCGAGCCGGCAGCGCCAGTTTACATAAACCGTAAAGGCCCCGTAGTCCGCCGTGCCCGGTGCGGCGGCCAGGCGCTGCGCCACTTCCCGCTGGACCATCACCGTGATACTCTCAAAGCAGCCGGTATCGATGAATTTTGCCAGCAGGGGGGAAGTGATGCTGTAGGGCAGGTTGGCGCAGGCCAGCGGCCGCAGGCCGCCGGCGCGCTCGGAGACAAGTTTACATAAATCGATCTTCAGCGCGTCCGCAGAGACGACCTCGGCGTTGCCGAAGCCATCCAGGGACTCGCGGAGCAGGGGCAGCACGGCGTTATCGACCTCCACGGCGCAGACGCGCGCGGCGCGCCGCGCGAGCTCCACGGTGAGGCTGCCAGCGCCGGGGCCCACCTCCAGCACGAAGCTGCCCTCGTCCGCGCCGGAGCACTCGGCGATGCGCCGGGGGATGTTGGGGTCGATCAGGAAGTTCTGGCCCTTCGATTTTGAAAAGCGGAAGCCGTGCCGTTCCAGCGCGGCGCGGAGCTCCGCGGGATTTGCCGGGTTCATGATATCAGCCTCGCCGCGCCGATGGCAGTGGCGCACTCGCAGTGCTCGGGGATCAGGAATTCCAGGCCGTACGCGCGCGTGAAGTTGGCGAAATTGGCACGAGAGGCGGCTGTGCCGGCCATTGCGCCGATGACGGCGACGGCCTCGGCCCGCGCACCGTTTAGGGCCATCATGGACATCGTGCCGATGACCTGGAGCACAAGGTTCGTCAGCCCGGCGGCCCAGTCGGCGTCCGTCGCCGTGCCGTCGAGCCGCGCGAGGTTCGAGGCGGTGAGATAGGGGTCGAGCTGGCCGTAGCTCTCCACAAAATCGCCGATCTGCAGGTCAACCCTCCGCGTGTCGCCGGAGAGGGCCAGCACGTCGAACTCGCGCATGTTCTCATAGCCGAGCACGCGCGAGGCGAGGCCGCGCAGCGTCCCACCTCCGACGCCCGTGCCGCAGATGTGATGGTATTCGCCGCCCTTCGCGTGGACGAAGGCGGTGCCGGTGCCTATGCTGGCGACGACAAGGTTGTCCCGGCCGGTGAGCCACTGCGCGCCCGCGCCGATGGCGGCGGGCTCGCTCAGGTATTCGGGAGTGCAGCCGAGGGCCTCGAGCCCGGCTTTTTGAGCGGAGAGGCCGGTGACGGCGACGCGCTCCGCACTCGCGGGGTTGATGCCGAGCCTGGAGAGCAGCGCGGGCACGTCCGCCTCCCGCCCGGGCTCGTAGTGCGTCAGGACTATCCTGTCCCCCTCCAGCGCGGCTATTTTCACGGCGGAGGCGCCCATGTCTATGCCGATGACCATTCAAATCACCTCACGTGGATTATTCCGCGGCGTACTGCGCCGTGCTGTCGATGACGACATTGCCGTTGGAATCCAGCAGCGGCGTTATGCCGGAGACGGCGACGCCGACGGTCGCAAGGTAGTTCACGCCGGTTTTTGTGTCCGCGAGCACATACATGGCCCCGAAGCCGAGGTCCTGCTGCTCTTTTATTATGAAACGTTTTTCCTTTTTCGCTGCCATGACCCTCATCCTTTCCGCTCAGACGAGCTTTTCGTAAGCGTTGCGCTTGGGGTCGCGGCAGGGGTCCATCAAACTCACGTCCACCTCGCCGCAGAAGGTGAAGCCGAGCTTCTGCGCCAGGCGGTTCATGGCTTTGTTGTCGCGGTGCGTGTCCACGCGCACGCTCTGCTTGCCGAGCCCGGCGGCGAGGTCGAAGGCGAGGGAGAACATCTCCGCCGCCAGGCGGGAGCCGCGGAAATCGTCGCCCACCATCGAGCGGTGGACGACGGCGTAGTTGTCCCCCTCGGTGAGCCAGCGGCCGTCGATGTGCGCGTAGCTGGCCTCCACGTCCATGGAGATGCAGACATAGCCGGCGATGCGCCCCTCGCACTCGAACACCCAGCCGCGGCCGCGCTCCACGTCGGAGCGGAGGACGTCCTCGTTGGGATAGCCGTCCTGCCACTGGTCGGTGCCGCTCTCGCGCAGGTAGCGCTGCGCCTGGCGCACGATCTCCATCACGCCGGGGATGTCCTCCGCCGTGGAGCGGCGGGGCTCAAATTTCAGCTTCATTTTTTCCGGAAGGCGCTCATATTTTATCTCTTCCATGAGCTTTTTGTCCTCCTTTGAAGTTAGCGTGAGTTTTTCAAACATATCCGGACGCTTGTCCATCGTGCGTTCGAGCTGTTTTTTGCGCCGCCAGTGCGCCACGAGGGCGTGGTCGCCCGTCAGCAGCTCCGGCGGCACGGCGCGGCCCTCCCAGACCTCGGGGCGGGTGTACTGGGGGTATTCGAGCAGCCCGTCCCAGTGGCTCTCGCCCGTGTAGCACTCCTCGTCGGCGAGGACGCCCGGCACCATCCGGCAGACGCAGTCCGCCACGGCCATGGCGGCGATCTCCCCGCCGGTGAGCACAAAGTCGCCGAGGGAGAGCTCCTCGTCCACGCACTCTTCGATGAAGCGTTCGTCCACGCCCTCGTAGTGCCCGCAGACGAGCACGAGGTGGTCGTAGTCGCGCCGGAGGCGCTTGGCCTCCTCCTGGTTGAAGGGATTCCCCTGCGGGGACATGTATATGACGCGGCTGCGCCGCTGCCCCGCGCGGCGCATCACGTCGTCCAGGCAGCTTTTGAGCGGCTGCGCCATCATGACAAGGCCCCAGCCGCCGCCGTAGGGGTAGTCGTCCACCTGCATCTGCTTATTTTCGGTGTAGTCGCGTATCTGCACGCAGTTTATCTCCACCGCGCCCTTTTTCTTGGCCCGGCCGATGATGCTCTCGCCCAGCACGGCGGACATGCTGTCCGGGAAGAGGGTCAGTATGTCTATCCTGTAGGCCATGGTCACATCCCCGGTATCAGGCGCACGACGATCTCGCCGGCCTCGGCGTCCACGCTGACGACGAACTCCGGTATCGCCGGTATCAGCCGCTCCGCGCCAGCGCCGCGCACGACGTAGACCTGGTTGGCGGGGGAGTCGATTATCTCCTCGAGCGTGCCGAGCTCCTCGCCGTCCTCGGTCCGCACGGCGCAGCCGAAGAGCTCGTCCATGAACACAAAGCCCTCCGGCAGCCCGGGGTCGTCCGCGTCCGCAAAGGCGGCGCGGCCCTTGTATTCAAGCGCAGCGTTCATGTCGCCGACGCCCTCGAGCATGACGAGCAGCGCGCCCTTGTGTACGCGCGCGGAGCGTATCTTCCGCTCCCGCCCGTCCACGAAAAGGGCGGAAAGGCCGCGCAGGTCCTCCGGCGACTCCTCATGGGGCAGCAGCTTCAGCTCGCCTTTGATGCCGTGCGTATTGACGATCCTTCCTATTTCTATGAGCTCGCGCTCCATTGATAACACCTGCCGTTACATGCCGAAAAAGCGCCTTGGCGGCGCTTTTCCGGCAGATTGATCAGTCGAGGATCTCCACGCTCACGCGCTGGCCGCGCCGCTGGGCGACGGCCTTCATCAGCGTGCGGATTTCCTTGACGATGCGGCCCTGGCGGCCGATGACCTTGCCCATGTCGCCGTCGGCGACCCGGACCTCAAAAACGGTCTCGCCGTCGGCTTTGCGCTCGGTCACAGAGACCTTGTCGGGCTCATCGACAAGGTTCTGTATGATATAGGTCAAAAGTTCATTCATTGCTGCTGCAGCTCTCCTTACGCTTCCGCTTTCTTGAGCAGAGCCCTGACGGTATCGGTCGGCTGGGCGCCGTTGGCGATCCAGTACCTGGCGCGCTCGAGGTCCACCTTCAGCTTCTCGCTGTCGGCCAGCGGGTCGTAGAGGCCGATCTCCTCAATGAACCGGCCGTCGCGCGGGCTGCGGGAGTCGGCAACGACGATCCTGTAGAAGGGAGCCTTCTTGGCGCCCATCCTGCGGAGCCTGATCTTGACCATTTATTTTCACCTCCATGTCGTTATTGCGTATATGGAAATCGCGGCGTGCCGCGGTGTCCGCTTTTTTTATCCCAGGCCGGGGAAGCCGCCGGGCATCCCGGGGATGCCGCTCATCTTGGCCAGGCGCTTCATCTTTTTGCCGCCCGCGCCGTTCATCTGCTTCACCAGCTGGAGCATCATGTCGTACTGCTTGAGCAGGCGGTTGACCTCCATGACGGAGGTGCCGCTGCCGGCGGCGATGCGCTTTTTGCGCGAGTTGCCGAGGATGTTGGGGTTTTCCCGCTCCTTCGGCGTCATCGAGAGGATGATGGCCTCCGTGTGGGCCATGGCCTTCTCGTCCACCTTGGCGCCCTTTAGCGCCTTGGGGCTCAGGCCCATCATCCCGGCTATGTCCTCCATCGAGCCCATGCCCTTGAGCTGGGTGAGCTGCTCGTAGTAATCCGTGAGCGTGAAGCGGTTCTGCTTCAGCCGCTCGGCCATCTCGGCGGCCTTCTTCTCGTCCATTGCCTGTTCGGCCTTCTCGATAAGCGTGAGCACGTCGCCCATGCCGAGGATGCGGCCCGCCATGCGGTCGGGGTGGAAGGGCTCGATCTGGTCGAGCTTCTCGCCGATGCCGGCGAATTTTATTGGCTTGCCGGTGACGGCCGTTACCGAGAGGGCCGCGCCGCCGCGGGCGTCGCCGTCCAGCTTCGTGAGCATCACGCCCGTGATGCCGAGCTGCTCGTCAAAGGCGGAGGCGGCGTTCACGGCGTCCTGGCCGGTCATCGCGTCCACCACCAGGAGGATTTCCGCGGGGTCCGTGGCCTCTTTTATCCGCCGGAGCTCGTCCATGAGCGCCTCGTCGATGTGCAGCCGGCCGGCCGTGTCCAGGAACACCAGGTCGTTGCCGTGCTTTTTGGCGTGCGCTATGGAGGCCTTGGCTATCTCCACCGGGTCGCCCTGCCCCATTTGGAAAACGGGGATGCCGAGCTGACCGCCGACGGTCTCGAGCTGCTTTATCGCGGCGGGGCGGTAGACGTCGCAGGCCACGAGCAGCGGGCGCTTGTTCTGTGATTTTTTCATCAGCGCGGCGAGCTTCGCGCCGTTCGTCGTCTTGCCGGCGCCCTGCAGCCCGACGAGCATTACCACGCTCGGGGACTTGGAGGAGATGCTGAGCTTGCGGTTTTCGCTGCCCATGAGCGCGCAGAGCTCTTCGTTGACGATTTTTATTACCATCTGGGCGGGGGAGAGGCTCTCCAGTACCTCCGCGCCCTTCGCGCGCTCGGAAACGCGCTTGACGAAGTCCTTTACGACCTTGTAACTCACGTCGGCCTCGAGCAGGGCGAGGCGCACCTCGCGCATGGCCTCGGCGACGTCCTGCTCGGAGAGGCGCCCCTTGCCGCGCAGGCGCTTGAAGGTCTCGTTCAGTTTGCTTGAAAGGCCCTCGAATGCCATGCCAGCCCTCCTTAAAACTCTATGCCGTCCAGCCGCTCGAGCGCGCGGCTCACGGCGGCGCGAACGGACTCGTCGCCGCTTTGCAGCAGTGGGCGCAGCTCCTCGCCCACTCCGGCGAGGGCCTCGCGCTGCTGGCGGTAGCGCGCGACAAGGCCGACCTTGTCCTCAATTTCCCTCAACTGGCTCTCCGCGCGGCGGATATTGTCCCACACCGCCTGGCGCGAAACGCCGCTGAGAGAGGCGATTTCCGCCAGGGAGAGGTCCTCATTGTAGTGGAGGTCGAAGTATTCGCGCTGCTTGTCCGTCAGCAGCTCGCCGTAAAAATCGAAGAGCATGGTGCGGAAAACGGTGTCGTCCGCCACGGCGGTCGCCTCCGGAGAAAAATTGGGGCCTGTAAAAGCGCAGCCCTTTACAGCCTCGATGATTATACCCCCGGGCGCGGCGGCTGTCAAGCATTTTTATTTGACGGTATAGCGCGGCGCGCGGGCGGGCAAATTAGTCAACAACGACAAAACGGAGGGTGAAGACCATGCCCATGGGCGCTGATGGAAAATATATACCGCTGGAGCGGCTCTCCGCCTTCGCCGCCAACGCCGCGCGATGCAGCTTCCCGCGCGGCCGCACGGGCGGGGCGGGGGAGCGCCGGGCCGTGGCGCGCGCGCTCGCGCGGCTGCGCCGCGAGCGGGAGACGGCGAAGGCCGGCGGCGGCGCGGCGGCCGAGTGGCTGCTCGACAACGCCTATCTCATCGAGCGCGAGGGCCTGGCCGCGGCGGAGGGCTTCCGCAGCGCGCCGCGCCTGCGCGCCGTCAGGGGCGGGGCCCTGGTGGCTTACGCGGCGGCGGCGCTGGTGCGCGCGGGCCGGGGCGAGGTGACGGCGGAGCGCCTGGAGGCCTTCCTGGCCGGATTCCAGAGCGTGCTGCCGCTGGAGCGCGCGGAGCTCACGCGCTTTGCGGACGCCGTGCGCGCGGCGCTGGTGCGTTTCGCCGCCGCCAACGTGCGCGACGCCGGCTGCATCTCGGCGGCGGTGACCAGCCTGCGCGCGCTCTCCACGCTCGACCTGGGCCCGGCGCTGGAGCGCGCCGACCTGACGGACGCCATACTGCGCCGCGACCCGGCGGGCGTCTATCCGCGCATGGACGAGCGCACGCGCGGCATGTACCTGGCGGAGATCACGCGCTTGGCGAAAAAACAGCGCTCCGGCGAGCAGAAGCTCGCGCGTCGCATCCTCGCCCTCTCGGAGGGCTCGTCCGGCGAGGCACGGCACGTGGGCTGGTGGCTCTTCGGCCGCGAACAGCCCTCACCCCTGCCCGCGGCGGCCTATCTGGCGGCCAACGCGGCCCTCACCGCCGCCGTCTCCGCCGCCGTGGGCGTGTTCGCGCGCAGCCTGACGGCGGCGGCGCTCGCCCTGCTGCCGGCATCCGCCCTGGCGAAGGGGTTTACGGACGCGGCGGTGCTCCGTTGCTCGCGCCCGCGGCTGATACCGCGCATGGAGCTCGACGGGTGCGCCGGGGAGGAGGGGCGCACGGTCTGCGCCATCTCCGCCCTGTTGACGCAGGAGGGCTCCGGCCCCGCTCTGGCCGCGCGGCTGGAAGAATACCGCTGTGCCGCCCGCGGCTGCGGCGGGCGCGTCGTTTTCGCCCTGCTGGCCGACCTGCCGGAGGCGGAAACGGCGGAGACGCCGGAGGACGCGCCGCGCATCGCCGCCGCCCGCGGCGCCTTCGACGCGCTGAACGAAAAATACGGCGGCGGCTTCCTCCTCCTCTGCCGCCGGCGGTCATATTCCGCGCGCGACGGCCGCTGGCTGCCGCGCGAGCGCAAGCGCGGGGCCATCATGGCCCTGGCCGCGCTGATGCAGGGCCGGGAGAGCGAGCTGGAAGCCGCCAGCGGCGACATATCGCTCATCCGCGGGGCGGAGTATATCCTGGCGCTGGATGCGGACACGCGATTGCTGCCGGGCGCGGCGGAGGAGCTCATCGGCGCCATGCTGCACCCGCTCAACCGCGCCGTGGTGGAAAATGGCCGCGTGGTGCGCGGCCGCGGGCTCATACACCCGCGCATGGACACGGAGCTGCAGAGCGCGGTGGCCACGCGCTTTGCGCGCGTTTTCGCCCCCGAGGGCGGCACGGACCCCTATAACGCCGCCTGCGGCGAGGTGTGGATGGACCTCACCGGGCGCGGAGGCTTTTCCGGCAAGGGCATCATCGACGCCGCCGCCCTGCTCGGCTGCTGTTCGGCCCTGCCGCCGGGCGTGCTCAGCCACGACGCGGTGGAGGGCGCGCTGCTGCGCGGCGGATATATGAGCGACACCGCCCTCATGGATTCCTTCCCCTCCGCGCCGCTGCCGTATTTCAAGCGCCTGCACCGCTGGACGCGCGGCGACTGGCAGAACATCCGCTTCATCGCGCCCGGCTCCGCCCTGCCCTGGGTGGAGCGGGCGCGCCTGGCGGACAGCCTGCGCCGCAGCATGGAACCGCTGGGCAGTACGGCCGCGTTCTTTGCCGCCGCCGTGTTCCCATCCGCGGGGACGCTCGCCGCCGCCGGCGTGGCCGCCGCGGCCCTCTTCGCCCATGTCCCGCGCGCGGCGGCCTACGGCTTCGCCGCGCGCCGCGAGGGGCGGGGCGAGACGCTCTCCCACCGCGGCGCGGCGGGGGAACTGCTGCGCGCCGGCGTAAAGGCGCTGCTGCTGCCGGCGGAGGCCGCCGTCTGTACCGGCGCGGCCGCCACCGCCCTCTGGCGCAGCTTCGTGACAAAAAAAGACCTGCTTCAATGGCAGACCGCCGCCCAGGGCGAGAGCGCCTCCGGCACCTTTGCCGCGCACGTGCGCGCCATGTGGCCGCAGTGCCTGCTGGGGGCGGCCGCGCTGGCCGCCGCGCCCTTCGCGCCCACGGCGGGCGTGTGCGCCCTCTGGCTCGCCGGGCCGGCGGTGGGCAGATACCTCGCCGGCGGGCCGCTGCGCGCGGAGGCGCTCGACGAGGACGGCCGCGACTTACTGCTGGGGGAGGTGAAGAAGATGTGGGGCTATTTTTCCGCTTATTGCCGCCCGGAATACGGCTATCTGCCGCCGGACAACGTCCAGCAGCAGCCGCCCGTGGGCGCGGCGGAGCGCACCTCGCCGACGAACATCGGCCTTGCCCTCATCTCCGCCCTGGCCGCCGCCGACCTCGGCGTGGAGGAGCCGGAAAACGCCCTCGCGCTCATCAAAAACATGCTCGGCACGCTCGAGTCCCTGCCCAAGTGGCGCGGGCACCTTTATAACTGGTACGACATCAGGGCGCTCGCGCCGCTCGCGCCGCGCTACGTCTCCACCGTGGACAGCGGCAACCTGGCCGCCTGCCTGACGGCCCTGGCCGCCGGGCTGCGCGAATACGGCCGCGGCGGCCTGGCGGAGCGGGCGCAGGCGCTGGCGGAGGGCATGGACTTCGCCGCGCTATTCGACGGGCGCCGGCGGCTGTTCCGCATCGGCTTCGACGCCGAACGCGGCGAGCTCTCCGAGGGGCTCTACGACCTGATGAGCAGCGAAGCGCGCCTGACGGGCTTTTACGCCGTGGCCCGCGGCCTCGTCACGCGCCGCCACTGGCGCGCGCTCAGCCGCGCCATGGTCCGCTGCGGGCCGCGCCGGGGCATGGCCAGCTGGACGGGCACCATGTTCGAATACCTGATGCCCGAGCTCTTCCTGCCGCTTGCGCCGGGCGGCGCGCTCTGGGAGAGCGCGCGCTTCTGCCTCTACGCCCAGCGGTGCGACGTGCCGCCCGGCCTGCCCTGGGGCGAGTCGGAGAGCGCCTTTTACGCCCTGGACGGCGCGCAAAACTACCGCTACAAGGCCCACGGCTGCGCCGCGCTGGCCCTCAAGCGCGGCATGGGCGCGGACACCGTCGCCGCGCCCTACGCGAGCTACCTCGCCCTCTGCGTCTGCCCGCGGGAGGCCGTTGAGAACCTGCGCCGCTTCGCCGCCCTGGGCGCGGAGGGGCCATTCGGCCTCTGCGAAGCCGTGGACTTCACGCCCGCGCGCTGCCCGGACGGGCCGCGGGCCGTGCGCTGCGTGATGGCCCACCACCTGGGCATGAGCATCACGGCGGCGGCCAACTGCCTGCTGGACGGCGTGATGGCGCGCCGCTTCATGTCCGCGCCGGAGATGAGGGCCTTTGCCCCGCTGCTGGCCGAGCGCACCAGCGCCCGGGCCGTCACGCTGCGCCCGGGCGGGGAGGAGCCGCCGGCCAAACCGGGCCGCGTCCCGGCGGCCGCCTGTGAGCGCCGCGGCGCGTCCGCGGACGCCGCCCGGCCCGAAGTCTGCCTGCTGTCGAACGGCGTGTACAATGTTATGTTAACTGACACCGGCCTCTCTACTGCATCCTCCGCCGGCTACGGCGTCTATCTGGGCGCGCAGGACGCCCTGCGCGGCCCGGCGGGCGTCTCCGCCCGCTTCATCAGCGGCGGGCGGGCCGTGGATCTGCTGCCCCTGCCCGGCGCGGAGGGCGGCCTCGCCTTCGAGCACCTTTTCACAGGCGCTTTTGCCGCCTTCACGGGCCGCGGGGAGGGTTTGGAGACGCGCGCCCTCGCCGCCGTGGCCGCCGGGCACACGGCGGAACTGCGCGAATTCACGCTCCGCAGCGATGAACTGGCGGGCGAGCTGCGCGTGGAGTTCGTGCCCATGCTGGCGCGGCTCAACGATTATGTAAACCATCCCGCCTTCTGGCGGCTGGGACTGCGCGCGGAAGTGAAGGAGGGCGCGCTGCTCATAACGCGCCTGCCGCGCGGGGACACGCCGGCCCTCTGCCTCTGCGCGCTCGCCGACCGCGCGTGCTCCTGGCGTGCGAACGAGGACGGCGAGCCCCTCGGCTGGCTGAACCGGCCGCGCGTCACGCTCGCCGCGCCGGTGGAAGCGGGGGCGGGGGAGGCTTGGCGGCTGCGCCTGGCCATATCCCTGGCTGCGGACGGGCGCTCGGCACTTGCCTCTGCCCGCGCCGCCCTCGCCATGGGGCCGGAGGGCTTTGCCGACATCCCCGGCGAGCTGGCCGCGCGCGGCGGCTTCGGGGCGGGCGACATCGCCGGGGCGATGGACCTCGCCTCCGCCCTCGCCTTCCCCCTCGCGCGCTCGCAGGACGTGGCGTCGTCTCGCGAGTTGTGGCGCTACGGCGTCTCCGGCGACGAGCCCATCGTCTGCGCGCGCTTCGAGTCCCTCGAGCAGCGCGACGCGGCGCTCGCGCTCATCCGCCGCCATGCCCTGCTGCGCGCCTGCGGCCTGACGGGCGACCTGGTGTTCATCACCGCGGACGGCGGGGAGTATATGCGCCCGCTGGCTCGCGCCGTGTCCGAGCTGCTCGCCGCGTGCGGGCTGGAGGGCCTGGCCGGCGAGCACGGAGGCGTGCACACTGCCGAGCGCCCCGCGCCGGAGATCGAGCGCGCCGCCGCGGCGCAGTATACGATGGCCGCGGACGGCGCATCGGAGCTGCTGCCGCCATACGCGCCGGGGGCGGGGCGCGCGCCGGGGGCATACCCGCCCCTGCCGCGCCGCCGCACGAACAGTACGGCCATGCCGGAGGCCGAATGGCTGCCGGACGGCTCGTTGATTTTTGAAACGCGCGGCAAACTGCCGCCGCGCTGCTGGACGCACATGCTCTCGAACGGCCTCTTCGGCTATCTGGCGGCGGACAGCGGCCTTGGCTGCATGTGGCAGGGCAACGCGCGGCTGCGCCGCATCAACGAGTGGGTCAACGACGACCTCGCAGTCAGCGGGCCGGAAGCGCTGGAGACGGTGGCCTCCGGCCACCGGCTGAGCCTGTTCGCGGACGCGGACGGGGAAAACTGCCGCGTCACCTACGGCTTCGGCTTCGCCCGCTGGGAAAAGTGCGGCGCGTCCGTGACGGCCTTCGTGCCGCCGGGGCTGGACGCCCGCGTGCTGCTCATAGAGCGCGCGCCGGGGCGCATATCCTGGCGCACGGCGCTGACGCTGGCGGAAAACGGGCGCGATGCGCGCTGCGTGACGGTGGAGTTTGAAAACGGCTCGTTCCACGCCGCCTCCCCCTGCTGGGAGGGGGCGGGCGTGAGCGCGGCCTTTTCCGCGCCGCCCACAGGCTGGACGGGCGACCTCGCCTCCGCCCTGGCCGGGGAGATGGACGGCCGCGCGGGGGCGGGGCTGCTGCCCTGCTTCGCCGCGGAGTTCGCCGCCGCCGACCTGGCCGTGGCTGTCTCCACGGACGCGCGCCTCGCCGCGGAGCTGGCGGATCTGGAGCGCGCCCGCGCGGAGCTGGGGCGCACGGCCGCGCACTGGCGCGCGCTGCTGCGCCGCGTACAGGTAAAAACGCCATGCGAGCGACTGGACCGCTTCGTGAACGGCTGGGCGGCCTATCAGGCGCTGGCCAGCCGCCTGCTGGGGCGCACGGGGCTCTATCAGAGCGGCGGGGCCTACGGCTTCCGCGACCAGCTGCAGGACGCCGTCAACCTCATACTCATCGACCCCGCGCTCGCCCGCGGGCGCATCATAGACGCCTGCGCGCACCAGTACGAGCAGGGCGACGTGATGCACTGGTGGCACCCGCAGGAGGGCGTCTCGCGCGGCGTGCGCACGCGCTGCTCGGACGACTACCTGTGGCTGCCCTGGGCTGTGGCGGAGTATGTGCAAAAAACCGGCGACCGGGCAATATTGCAGGAGAGAGCGCCCTTCCTGCGCTCGAGGCCCCTCGACGGGCGGGAGCGCAGTCGCTATGAGCAGCCGGAGCGCACGGGGGAGACGTATACCGTGCTGGAGCACTGCCGGCGCGCCTTCGCGCTCTACAAAGCCCGCGGCGCGGGCGCGCACGGCCTGCCGCTGATGCTCGACGGCGACTGGAACGACGGCTTTGACGCCGTGGGCAGCGGCGGCCGCGGCGAGAGCGTGTGGCTGGCCTGGTTCTTCGCGCACACGGCGAGGGCCTTCGCGCCGCTGCTGCCGGAGGCGGAGCGCGGCGGGCTCGTTTCGCTCGCGGAGGAGAGCGAGCGCGCCGCGCTCGCGGCCTGGGACGGGGAGTGGTACCTCCGCGGCTGGTACGACAACGGCGCGCCCCTGGGCGGCCGCGGCAGCCGCGGCTGTGAGATCGACGTCATCGCCCAGGCCTGGGCGGCCATGAGCGCCGCCGTGCCGCCGGAGCGCCGGAACGCCGCCCTCGACGCCGCCCTCGCGCGGCTCTTCGACCCGGACGCGCCGCTCACGCGGCTTTTCGCGCCGCCCTTCGCGCCCGGAGCGGACAGCGCGGGCTATATCAACGGCTACGGCCCCGGCTTCCGCGAAAACGGCGGGCAGTACACGCACGGCGCGCTCTGGCTGGCCCTCGCCTGCCTGAAAAACGGCCGCGCGCAGGACGCTTTGCGCGTCATCCGCTGCGCGCTGCCGCGCGGCGATGAAAGATACGGCGCGGAGCCCCACGCCGTGCCGGCGGACATCTGCGCCGCCGCGGGGCGCTACGGCGAGGCGGGCTGGACGGGCTACACCGGCTCGGCCGGCTGGCTCTTCCGCATCGCGGCGGAGGAACTGCTGGGCCTGCGCCTGGAAAACGGCGAGGTGCGCTTCGCGCCCTGCGTCCCGCCGGGCTGGGGCTTCGAGGCGAAGTGGACGGACGCCGCCGGCCGGGAGCACGGATACCAGTTCACAAATAATTTACCAAAGGGGGAAGAAAATTGATGCGCTGTTGAAATAAGTGTGCTATAATCGCTTTTCAGAAAGGCCGATGGGGGGAACTGCATGGACTACAGGCGCGAAGAACTGCTGCCCGGCGTGTGGCTGACGGCCCTGCGCACGGGGAAATTCAAAACGGGGACGCTGACGCTCACGCTGCTCAGCCAGCTGGACGCGGAGACGGCCTCCATGCACGCGCTGATACCCAGCGTGCTGCGCCGCGGGACGGTGAGCCTGCCGGACATGGAGAGCATCGCCTCGCGCCTGGATTCCCTCTACGGCGCGCAGGCGGAGAGCGCCGTGCGCCGCGTGGGCGAGGTGCAGTGCAGCGGCTTCTTCTCCTCCTTCCCGGAGGACCGCCTGCTGCCGGAGCGCGCGTCGCTGCTGCGCCAGGTGTCCGCCCTGCTGGGCGAGCTGCTGCTGCGCCCCAACACGCGCGGCGGGCTGCTGCTGCCGGACTATGTGAACAGCGAGCGCGACAAGCTCTGCGAGCGCATCCGCGCGCAGAAAAACGACAAGGACTCCTACGCCGTGCAGCGCCTGGTGCAGCTGATGTGCCCCTGCGAGGCCGTCGCCGCCGGCACGCTGGGCAGCGAGGAGTCGGCGGAGGCCATACACTACACGAAGCTCACGCGCCGCTGGCGCGAGCTGACGGCCGCCGCGCCCATCGAGCTCTTCTACTGCGGCTCGGAGGGCTTTGAGGCCGTCTCCGACGCGCTCGCGGAGGCCCTCACGGGCCTGCCGCGCGGCGAGCTCGACGCGGACATCGGCACGGACGTGCGCATGAACGCCATGGAGAGCGCCCCGCGCGAGTTCACGGACCATATGGACGTCACCCAGGGCAAGCTGGCCATGGGCTGGCGGCTGGGCGAGAGCATGGAGGAGCCGGACGTGCCCGCGCTGCTGGTGTTCAACGCCGTTTTCGGCGGCAGCGTGACGAGCAAGCTCTTCATGAACGTGCGCGAGCGCTTGCAGCTCTGCTACTACGCCTCCTCCGGCCTCGACTGGCAGAAGGGCCTGCTGCTGGTCTCCAGCGGCGTGGCCTTCGACAAGCTGGGCGCGGCGCGGGACGAGATCTTCGCCCAGCTGGAGGCGATGAAGCGCGGCGAGGTGACGGCTGAGGAGCTGGAGGCCGCGCGCCTTTCCGTCCGCAACCGCTACGCCTCCATGGGCGACGACCCCTTCGCGCTGGAGAGCCACTACCTCTCGATGAATATCGCGGGCTCGGACGCCTCGCCGGAGGACATCGCCGCCGCCTGCGACGGCGTCACCGCCGAGGACGTGGTGCGCATCGCGCAGAATACGGACTGCGACGCCATTTATTATCTCAAAGCGGGGGAGGGCGAGAGCGATGATGACCAGGCGTGACTATCCCGACACCGGCGAGGCGCTCTACAGCGCCGTGCTGCCGAACGGCCTGCAGGTGCTCGTCTGCCCGCGGCCGGGATATGCGAAGGGCCTTGCCTTCTTCGCCACCAAATATGGCGGGGCCATGCGCCGCTTCACGCTCGACGGCCGGGCCGTCGATACGCCCGCCGGCGTGGCGCACTTCCTTGAGCACAAGATGTTCGACCTGCCGGAGGGCAACGCCCTGGCCATGCTCTCACAGCGCGGCGCGCGGGCCAACGCCTTCACCTCCAGCGGCATCACGGCTTATCACTTCGACTGCACGGAGGGCTTTTTCGACGGCCTCGAGCTGCTCTGCCGCTTTGTCAGCACGCCCTATTTCACGGCGGAGAGCGTGCAGAAGGAGCAGGGCATCATCGGCCAGGAGATACGCATGACCGAAGACAGCCCGGACTTCGCCCTCTATTACGCCTTCCTGCGCGCACTCTATGAGCACAACCCCATACGCGACAGCGTGGCCGGCACGGTGGAGAGCATAGCGGAGATCACGCCGCAGACGCTCTACGACTGCCACCGCGCCTTCTATGCGCCGTCCAACATGGTGCTCTGCGCCGTGGGCGACCTGGACCCGGAGGCCGTGGCGGAAACGGCCCTGCGCATCCTGCCGGCGGAGAAAATGCCCGTCCCGCAGCCGGACTTCGGCCCGGCGGAGGCGGCGGAGCCCGCCGCGGCGCGCGCGGAGCTCTTCATGGACGTCTCCGCCCCGCAATTCCTGATCGGCGGCAAGCTCCCCTGCCCGCAGGGGCGCGAGCAGCTGCGGCAGATGCTTTTGTGCGAGCTGGCGCTGCGCTGCCTGGTGGGCCGCTCGTCCCGGCTCTACACCTCGCTCTACGGCGAGGGGCTGCTGCGCGCGGACTTCAGCTATGGCGAGGAGAGCACCTGCGGCACGGCCTATTTCGAGCTCGGCGGCGAGAGCGCGGAGCCCGGGCGCGTGCTGGAGCGCTTCAACGCCGAGGTGCGCCGCGTGAGCGAGAACGGGCTGGACGCCGCGGCCTTTGAGAACGCCCGCCGCGCGGACTACGGCCTTTCCCTGCGCTATCTGGACTCCTTCCGCACGCTGGCCCGCCAGCTGACGGAAGGGGCCATGAACGGCTACGACTACCTCGACGTCTTCGCTCTCAGCCGCTCGCTGACGGCGGAGGACTGCGCGCAGTATATAAGAGAGAACTTTGCCCCGGAGCGCCTGGCGCTCGCCACGGTCCGGCCGCGGGGCGCGAAAGGATGACCTTGAATGGACAGCAGCATACCGACAATGATGCGCGACGCCGCCATCAGCTTCCCCATGCTGGGCGACTGGTCGGTAAATTTCCCCGCAAGCTTTGAGATATTCGGCTTCCGCATCTACTTCTACGGCGTGGTGATGGCCGTGGCCTTCATCGCCGCCGTGCTCTACGCCGCCCACAAGTCGCCGAAGATGGGCATCAAGGGCGACGATATATACAGCCTCGTGCTGTGGGTACTGCCCATGGCAATAATCGGCTGCAGGCTGTACTACGTCGCCAGCGAGTGGGACAGGTATAAGGACAACCTCATTGAGATCCTCTATATCCGGGACGGCGGCATAGCCATGTACGGCGGCATAATCGCCGGCGTGATAACCGTCTATATCTGGAGCCGCGCGAAGAAGATACCCGTCGGCGCCACGCTGGACGTGGCCGGCTCGGCGCTGATACTGGGCCAGGTCATCGGCCGCTGGGCCAATTTCGTCAACCGCGAGGCATTCGGCTACCAGACCGACATCTTCTGCCGCATGGGCCTCACCCGCCCGGGGGAGGAGACGGTGTACGTGCACCCGACCTTCCTCTACGAGAGCCTCTGGAACCTCATAGGCTTCCTCATCATCAACTTCTTCTGGCTGAAAAAGGACCGGAGGAAGTACGACGGGCAGGTTTTCATCTTCTACGCCATGTGGTACGGCGCGGGCCGCTCGTGGATAGAGGGCCTGCGCACCGACAGCCTCTACATACCGGGCACGGAGCTGCGCATCTCGCAGGTGGTGGCCGCGGTATCGATGATCGCCGGCTTCATCATCCTGCTCTATAACTCCGCGCGCCGCCACCGCGAGCCATATGTGCTGCGCGCCGCCGCAGCGGAGGCCGCCGCGAGCGCGGAGGCCGCGGCGGAGGAGTCACCCGCCGCCAACGAAGACGGCTCCGCCCCTGCGGGCGATAACATAAACCAGACCGACACTGTACAGGAGGAAAATAACGATGCCTGATTACAACGAGATCATCCGTTCCCTGAAAGCCGCCGCCAGCGGCGTGGCCGACATGGCCAAGGACCTGGCCGCCACCGCCGGCGACCGCGCCAAGGACATCGCCGGGGACGCCGGCGAGAAGGCCAAGGCCGTGGCCCGCATCGCCAGGCTGAAGCTGGACATCGCCGCCGAGAAGGCCAACGCCAAGGACGCCTACGCCGAGGTGGGCCGCCTGTTCTTCGACGCCACGGACAAAAAGAACGTCCCCGAGCCCTACATCCGCGCCTTTGACAGCGTGATGCTGGCCAACGCCGCCGTCGAGCGGCTGGAGGCCGAGCTCGAGGAGCTGCGCGCCGTGGTGAACGAGTCCGGCGAGCCGGTGGACGTCTCCTTCGAGTGCGTGGTGGACGAGGCCGAGCGCGCCGGCGCCGGCGACGAGGACGAGGACGCCGGCGAGGGCATCACGGTGGAGATCACCGTGGAGAAGGAGCCCGGCGAGGACGCCCCCCAGGAGTAACAAACAAAAACCCCCGTATGGCAAAAGCCATACGGGGGTTTTCCTGTCTTTGAGAGGGGAACGCCCTCAGTTGGGGCGCTGGCCGGACTCCTTCTGCTTGAGCAGCTTGGTGAGCTCCTCCATGAAGGTGTTGATGTCCTTGAACGAGCGGTAGACGGAGGCGAAGCGCACATAGGCCACTTCGTCCACATCCTTCAGCCGGTCCATCACCATCTCGCCGATCTCCGTCGTGCTCACCTCGCGCTCCAGCGCGCCCTGCAGCTCCTGCTCGATGTCGTCGCCGATCTGCTCCAGCGCGGAGAGCGGCACCGGCCGCTTTTCACAGGCCCGCACCATGCCGTTGATGAGCTTCACCTTGTCGAAGGTCTGGCGCGATCCGTCCCGCTTTATCACCACGAGCGGCAGGCGCTCGATTATCTCGTACGTCGTGAAGCGCTTGCCGCAGGAGAGGCACTCGCGGCGGCGGCGGATGGTCGCCCCCTCCTCGGCGGGGCGGGAGTCGATGACCTTGCTCTCGGTGTAGGCGCAGAACGGGCACTTCATTATGTATACCTCCGTTTTCTCTTGAGGCGGCGCTGCCAGGCGGCTTTTTGCCGGGGCGGCGCCGCGTGTTTTCAGGTGTTATGTCAAGTATAACATAAGCCTGCGCCGCCGCCAAGAGAAAAGTTGAGATAATTTTCCGCCCTCAGCGCCGGTTGGAGCGGCGCCAGATGCGCTGCTCCTCCGCCGCGCGGATGAGCTCCTCGCGGAAATCCGGGTGCGCCAGGCCGATGAGCCCCTCGGCGCGCTCCCAGGTGGAGCGCCCGGCGAGGTTGACGACGCCGTTCTCCGTGGCGATGTAGTAGGCCTGCGCGCGGGGGGAGGTGATGATCTCGCCGTTGAAGTGGGGCACGATGTTGCTGCGGCGCACGCCGTCCTTGCCCACGCGGGAGGAGGCCACGCAGATGAAGGCCTTGCCGCCGCGGCTCATGGCCGCGCCCGTGAGGAAGTCCACCTGGCCGCCGGTGCCGGATATCTGCCTCAGCCCGGCGCTCTCGGAGCTCACCTGGCCGTAGAGGTCAACGGACACGCAGCTGTTGAGGCTGATGAAGTTGTCCATCTGGGAGATGACGGCGGGGTCGTTGACATAGGCGATGGGCAGGGCGATGACGCCGGGGTTCTCGTCCAGCCAGTCGTACAGCGCCTGGCTGCCGGTGGCGAGGCCCAGCACGCCCTTGCCGCGGAAGATGTTCTTGCGCTTGTTCGTGAGCTTGCCGGCCTTGTAGAGGTCGAGGAAGCCGTCCGTGCACAGCTCGGTGTGCATGCCAAGGTCCTTGAGGTCGCTCTGGGCGATGATGGAGCCGAGCGCATCCGGCGTGCCGCCGATGCCCAGCTGCAAGGTGGCCCCGTCCACGATGTAGGGTATCACATGGTTGGCGATGGCGATGTCCTCCGCCGAAGGGGCGCGGGAGGGCACCTGCGGGGTGGGGCGGTCGCCGCCCTCCACGACCATGGTAACGTCGGAGATATGTATGCTCTCGTTCCACGCTCCGTAGACCTTGGGCAGATGGCTGTTGACCTCGATGACGATGGCCCGGCAGTGGCCGACGATATCCAGCGTGGTGCCGGCGGAGACGGAGAAGTTGAAGTAGCCGTGCTTGTCCATGGGCGTGGCCTGCACGAAGGCCACGTCGCTGGGGATGTTCTCGCGGTAATACCAGGCGAGGTTGCGGAATATCATGGGGGAGAAGAAGCCCTGGCCACGGTCCAGCAGCTTGCGCTCATAGGCCGAGCAGTGCCAGGAGTTGTAGGTGAAGTGCTCGCCGGTGGGGTCGCACTCCACGGCCTTCAGCGGGCCATACATGATCTGGCCGCGGATCTTGACGTCGTGCAGCTCGTCGCGGCGCGCGGCCAGGGCCTCGTCGCAGAGGGCGGCGAAGGTGGTGCCGTTGCCGTACTCCACCCAGTCGCCGTCGCGCACGAGGGCGGCGGCCTGCGCGGGCGTGCCGAGCTTGCTCTTGTATTCGGTCATGAAGTCCATCGTTCATCCTCCGTAGTGTTTTTATTCGACACTTCATTATCGCATACGCGGCCGGCAAATACAAGGGCGGCGGCGGAAAAAGCCGCGGCAGGGAGGGGTTACCGACATTATTGACAGCGTTTGCAACGTTCTTTTGTCGAATATGCGCGAAGCGTGCCGGGGCGCTTGCGCTCCCCGGGCGCGCGTGCTATACTGTAGTTACCATGGATAGACAGGAGGTCCTCAGGCATGACCGCCGGGAGAGGGCTCCCGCGGCGGCCGCGAATTGATGAATATTGCCAAGATCATGATACCCAAAGTGCTCACCGCCTTCCTGCATGAGGAGAGCTCTGTCCGCCGGGGCATGGAGCTCATGCGCCGCCAGGGCTACACGGCCATCCCCGTGCTGGACGCCGGGGGGAAATATGTGGGCACGGTTAACGAGGGCGACTTTCTGCGCCTGCTCGTCTCCGTCGGCTCCACGGACCCCAGGGACTATGAGCTCAAGCAGATCAAAGACATCGTGCGGCACGATTTCTGCCCCCCGCTCGGCATCGACGCCGACGAGGCGGACGTCATCACCGCCATCATGAGCCAGAACTTCGTCCCCATCGTGGACGTGCGCGGCATCCTCTGCGGCATCCTCACCCGCCGCGCCGTCATCGCCTACCTGGCCGAAAAGGCCGGCGTGGAGACGGAGAGGGAAGAAAAAAGCGTCTCCTTCTGAAAAAGACGACCAAGATCCGGCGGAGCCGCGGCTCCGCCGGATCTTTCGCGCCGACGCCAAACTGCGTTTGGATGCAGATGCGCTGCGCGCCGCGCTGACGAGAGGCCCCCGCAAGGGGGGGCAGTGCCACCCCATTTCTTTGGTCTTGCCCAAAGAAACGGGTGTGGCGCCCCAAAGAAAAACGCCCAGGCTGCGCCTGGAGGCAGATGCGCTGCGCGCCGCGCTGACGAGAGGCCCCCGCAAGGGGGGGCAGTGCCACCCCATTTCTTTGGTCTTGCCCAAAGAAACGGGTGTGGCGCCCCAAAGAAAAACGCCCAGGCTGCGCCTGGAGGCAGATGCGCTGCGCGCCTCACTAACGGAGGCTATCCGTTGGTGAGGCGCGCTTCTTTGCATCCAAGCGCAGCTTGGCCGACCGTGCACTGCTTCGCTTCGCTCGCGGCACTACCTTGCAAATTATCGACCCGTCAGCGGCGCGAGCGAAGCGAAGCCAACCGCGGCCGCCAGGCTGCGCCTGGAGGCATCTGCCTGCGGCCCGTTCTACTGAAAGGCTTCCGACAGTGAGGCGCACAGCGCAAATACCTGCGGCCGTTGGCCGCCGGTTTTCTCTTTGGAGTCTGAGGGGTTTCTTTTTGACAAGACAAAAAGAAACCTCTCAGGAAAATCGTGGGTTGATTTGGTTAAGTAAGTCGATTATATTACCGACTTAGAGGGGCGCGGGCCGCAGGCAACTGCATCCAAGCGCAGCTTGGCGGCGCGGATGGCGTTTGCGCCCAGGGGGAAGCCTGTGTAGGGCAGGGCGTGCAGCAGCGCGGCGTATATCTCCTCCGCCGTGCAGCCGCACTTCAGGCAGCCGCGGACGTGCGCGCCCAGCTGGGCCTCCGAGCCCAGGGCCTCGAGCACAACAAGAGCGAGCAGCTCGCGCGTTTTTGTGTCCAGCACGCCGCGGGTGTAAAAGTCGCCGAAGAGCCAGCCGGTGAGCACGTCGGGCAGCTCGCAGTCAAACGGCTCGGGCAGGGAGGCGAATTCGTCGCGTATCTCCGTGCCGTAAATGCCCTCCTGTATCGCCCGCCCGGCGGCGAGGCGCTCGCTCTCCGGCACGCGCTCCGCGCCCTCCAGCGGCAGGGCGATGCCCTTGGCGGCGAACACCTCGTTCACGGCGCCGATGGCGTTGAGCGTCTTTGGGCAGCCGATGAAGGGCATGCAGCCGTAAACGGCCTCGCGCAGCTCCAGCGGCGTGACGCCGGTGTTGAGCGCGGCGGCGGCGTGGCTCTTCAGCTGCGGCAGGCACTGATAGGCGGAGAGCACCACGCAGGTGATGAGCTCGCGCATTTTGTCGTCCAGCGGGCCCGTGTAGCTGATCTCGCCAAAGATGAGCCGCTGCAGTATCTGCATCAGCTCCGGGTCCGGGCCCTCGCCGGCGTTCGGCTTCGCGCCGCCGAAGAGCTGGGGGAATTTCTTTTCACAGGCCTCTATCCTGTCCAATCTTACCACCTCACAGCAGATCTATCCCGGCCAGCCAGGCGCGCACGGCCTCTTCGTCCGCGCGCCGGCACTGATAGCCCGGCAGCAGCCGCGCGCCGGGACAGAGCGCGGCCAGCTGCGCTTCGATGCGCCCGAAGCCCCCGCCGCCGTTCGTGCAGAAGGGCGCGAGCAGCTTGCCCTCCAGCGGCAGGCGCGCGAGCGCGGAGGAGACCGGCGGGGCCATCAGCCCGCACCAGTTGGGCGTCCCGGCCAGCACGGCGTCAAAGCCGGAGACGTCCGGCAGCCGCCCCGCGAGCCCGATGGCCGCGCCGGCGGCGAGCTCGGCCTTCGCGCGCTCCACTGTGGCGCGGTAGTCGTCGCTGTAGGGCTCGGCGGGCTGCACGCGGCAGAGCTCTCCGCCCGTCAGCCGGGCGATGAGCTGCGCGAGGGCCTCCGTGGCCCCGGAGCGGGAATAATAGATGATAAGGGCCTTCATATGTTCCTCCTTCCCGCCGCGGCGGGACAGTCATATTCTATCCCCGGCCCGCCGGGGCGTCAAATGCTCATATTTCATGTGTTTCCATGCCCAGCGAGCATCGGGCGTATTCGATGAAGCTCACCGCTGCGCGGCTGAGCGGCACGCCGCGCTTCCAGGCGAGGATGGAGCTGGAGCAGAGCGCGGGCGAGAGCGGGCGCATAACGAGCTTGCTCGCGTCGAGGAAGGGCAGCGAACCGGCTATGACGACAAGAATGCCGAAGCCCTTCTGCGCGAGGATAGCGGCGTTCGTGCTTATGTTTGAGGTGTAACGGATCCTGAGGGAGGGGTAGAGCTCGCCGAACCAGCTCGCAAGCTCGTTTTTTACCGCCTCGCGCAGAGGCATGATGAGCTCGCGCCTGGCGAGGTCGGCGGCGGTGACGCTCTCCTGCGCGGCGAGGGGGTCGTCCGGGCGCATGACGGCCATCCAGCTTTCCCGCACTCCGAGGCGGATGAATTCATAGCTGTCCATGCTCACCGGCTCGAGCAGCAGCCCAACGTCGGTGAGCCCGCGGTCCATTCGGTCGCGTATCACGTCCGCCGCGGACGTGAATACCTCGAAGGTCACGCCGGGGTTCAGCCTTGAAAAACTGTCCATCAGGTCGGCAAGCACGGCGACAGAGTCGAGTACACCGCAGCCGAGGGATATTTCGCCCTCCATCAGCTCGGACTGCGCGGCCAGCTCCCGCTCCGTCTTGTCGGCGAGGGATATGAGCTCCTGCGCCCGGCGGCGGAGGAGCACGCCCTCGTTTGTCAGCGTTATGTGCCGCGCCCCGCGCTCGAAAAGGCGCGCGCCCAGCTCCTCCTCCAGCTGCGAGAGCTGGCGGCTGAGCGTGGGCTGGGTCATGTGCAGGGCCTCGGCGGCCCGGGTTATGTTCTCCTCCTGCGCAACGGTGAGGAAATAGCGCAGCACCCGCAGTTCCATCGGCGTCACCCCGCTGAAATGATAGCACAAACGGCGGCAAAATACCAGCGTGCGCGGGCCAAAAACGCCGCTCTTTGCCCAAAAGCGCGCTTGCGCTCTTGACTTTCGGCGGCGGCGTGATTATTATAAGAGAATGCGAAAGCGGACAGATTCGGAGGGATAACATATGAAGGCATTCGGACTGAACGAGCTGCGGGAGATGTTCCTGCAGTTCTTTGAGAGCAAGGGCCACCTGCGCCTGCCGAGCTTTTCGCTCGTGCCGCAGAACGACCCCTCGCTGCTGCTGATAAACTCCGGCATGGCGCCGATGAAGCCCTATTTCACCGGCGAGCAGACCCCGCCGCGCAAGCGCGTCTGCACCTGCCAGAAGTGCGTCCGCACCGGCGACATAGAGAACATCGGCAAGACCGCCCGCCACGGCACCTTCTTCGAGATGCTGGGCAACTTCTCCTTCGGCGACTATTTCAAGCACGAGGCCATCGCCTGGTGCTGGGAGTTCCTCACCAGCCCCGAGTGGGTTGGCATGGACCCCGACCGCCTCTACCCCAGCGTCTATGAGCACGACGACGAGGCCTTCAACATCTGGCGCGACGAGATCGGCATTGCCCCCGAGCGCATCTTCCGCTTCGGCCGCGAGGACAACTTCTGGGAGCACGGCACGGGCGCCTGCGGCCCCTGCAGCGAGGTGTATTACGACCGCGGCGAGAAATACGGCTGCGGCAAGCCCACCTGCACCGTTGGCTGCGACTGCGACAGGTACATCGAGGTGTGGAACAACGTCTTTTCCCAGTTCAACTCGGACGGGGAGGGGCACTACACCGAGCTCGCGCAGAAGAACATCGACACCGGCATGGGCCTTGAGCGCCTGGCCTGCGTCTGCCAGGACGTGCCCAGCCTCTTCGACGTCGATACCGTCATGAACATCACCCACAGGGTGAGCGAGCTGACCGGCGCGCACTACGGCGAGAGCCACAAGACGGACGTCTCCCTGCGCGTCATCACCGACCACATCCGCAGCGCCACCTTCCTCATCGGCGACGGCGTGCTGCCCTCGAACGAGGGCCGCGGCTATGTGCTGCGCCGCCTGCTCAGGCGGGCCGCGCGCCACGGCAAGCTGCTGGGCATGGACGAGCCCTTCCTCTACAAGGTCTGCGAGACCGTCATCCACGAGAACCGCACGGCCTATCCCGACCTTGTAGACAAGCAGGCCTTCATCACCAAGGTCATCAGGACGGAGGAGGAGAGCTTCGCCCGCACGATAGACGGCGGCATGAGGA
Source organism: Candidatus Scatomorpha stercorigallinarum (assembly GCA_944387865.1). Classification (GTDB taxonomy): domain Bacteria; phylum Bacillota; class Clostridia; order Oscillospirales; family Oscillospiraceae; genus Scatomorpha; species Scatomorpha stercorigallinarum. Next base: position 26,909 of record CALXGN010000009.1, read on the forward strand.
TACTCGGCGAACTGATGTCCGGCATGAAGGAGCGCGGCGAGAGCGTGCTCCCGGGCGCGGACGCCTTCCGCCTCTACGACACTTACGGCTTCCCGCTGGACCTCACGCAGGACATCCTCTCCGACGCCGGCATGACCGCCGACACGGAGGGCTTCGACAAGCTCATGACCGAGCAGCGCGAGCGTGCCCGCGCCGCCCGCGGCGACATCTCCGGCTGGACGGGCCTCGACCTGGGGCTCGAGGGCGCGCCCACGGCCTTCACCGGCTATGACACGCTGGAGGACACGGCCGCGGTGGAGGCCCTGATCGCCGAAGGCGAGCTCGCCGGCGAGCTCATCGAGGGCGCCGAGGGCTCCGTGGTGCTCGGCCGCACGCCCTTCTACGCCGAGATGGGAGGCCAGGTGGCCGACCACGGCACGATAAGCACCGCCTCCGGCGCGCTGTTCGCCGTCACGGACGTGCAGAAGACCAAGGGCGGGAAATACCTGCACACGGGCAAAATGGAGCGCGGCAGCCTGCGCCTGGGCGACGAAGTGGCCGCCTCCGTGGACGTTGAGCGTCGCCGTGCCATCATGCGCGCGCACAGCGCCACGCACCTGCTGCACGCGGCGCTGAGGAAGGTCCTCGGCGACCACGTCCATCAGGCCGGCAGCCTGGTGGAGCCGGACCGCCTGCGCTTCGACTTCACGCACTTCTCCGCCATGACGGGCGAGGAGCTGCTGGAGGTCGCGCGGCTGGTCAACCACGAGATCCTCGCCGGCGACGGCATCGCCACCCGCGAGATGAGCCTGGACGCCGCCCGCGCGGAGGGCGCTCAGGCCCTCTTCGGCGAGAAATACGGCGAGACCGTCCGCGTGGTGACCATGGGCGGCTTCTCCAGCGAGCTCTGCGGCGGCACGCACATGGACAACACCGCCAAGATCGGGCCTTTCAGGATAGAGAGCGAGTTCTCCGTGGCCAGCGGCGTCCGCCGCATCGAGGCGGTAACCGGCCTCGAGTTCTTCCGCGAGAACGAGGAGAACAACCGCAAGCTGCTGGAGATGGCCGACATGCTCAAGTCCTCCCCGCAGGAGGTAGTGGAAAAGACCCGCGCGGCCATGGAGAGCCTCCGCGAGCTGCGCCGCCGCGTGGACGCGCTGCAGGACAAGATACGCTCCGGCGAAATCGACAACTTCATCGCCTCCGCCCACGCCGTGGGCGCGCTGCGCGTGGTCACCGTCACGCTCCCGGGCGATGCGGGGACGGAGGACATGCGCCGCATGGGCGATTTCCTGCGCGACCGCGCGGAGAACATCGTCGCCGTGCTCGCAAGCGCGCATGAAGACAAGATAACCTTCCTGGCCGTCTGCGGCAGGGAGGCCGTCGCCGCCGGCGTCAAGGCCGGGGACATCATCCGCCAGGTGACGGCCATCACCGGCGGCAAGGGCGGCGGCAAGCCCGACAGCGCCATGGGCGGCGGCAAGGACGTGCTCATGCTCGACAATGCCCTTGCCATGGTCGATAACTTCGTGGCCATGAAGCTGGGCCTGAACAAAGAATAAGGAGGAAACGATAATGTCCGACTGCCTGTTCTGCAAGATCGCCGCGGGCGAGATACCGTCCAACAAGGTCTATGAGGACGAGAGCGTCCTCGCCTTCAGGGACATCAACCCGCAGGCCCCGGTGCACATCCTCGTCATACCCAAGGCCCACGCGGCGGACTCCGCCGCGCAGATCACCGCCGATAACAGCGCCGCCGTGGCGCGCTGCTTCGAGGTGATCGCCAAGGTCGCCGCCCAGGAGGGGCTGAAGGACGGCTTCCGCGTCATAACCAACTCCGGCGCCGCCGCCGGCCAGACCGTGCCGCACCTGCACTTCCACATCCTCGCCGGCGCGGACATGAGCGACAAACTCGTCTGACCACACTGCGTGTGGAGGCAATTGCCTGCGGCCCGCCCGCAGGCGGGGGAGTGCAGGGACTTAAAGTCCCTGCGACCAAATCCTGAGGGGTTTCTTTTTGTCTTGTCAAAAAGAAACCCCTCAGACTCCAAAGAGAAAACCGCTTTGGTGCGGGTCGATACGTAAAATCTGCCCGTTAGTTCGGGTGGTGACTGACTTTCAGGTGGTCGTCCCGTCGTCGGATAACTTTGCACACCGCCGACCGCGGTTGGCTTCGCTTCGCTCGCGCCGCTACCGGGATTGTAATTGTTAGTGCCGCGAGCGTAAGCGAAGCAGTGCACGGTCGGCGATGCAGGAAACGCATTCACCGACGGGATGACCACTTTTGACAACTGAAAAGCTGTAAAAACACGCAAAAAACGCTCCGATTCGCACCGGAGCGTTTTTCTTTGGGGCGCCACACCCGTTTCTTTGGGCAAGACCAAAGAAATGGGGTGGCAAGGCCCCCCCGCGCGGGGGCCTTCAGTCAGTGCGGCGCGCAGCGCAATTGCCGCCGGCCGCAGGCCGGTCAGAAGTGGAAGCGCCGGCGCACTTCTTCCCTCAGCGAGGGCACGCGCCTGATGACGAGCAGGGGCACGCAGAGCCCGGCGCAGGAGATGAGCACGATGAGCGACCAGCCGGGGCGCCAGACGCCGCTGATGTAGAGGTCGCAGACCAGCTCGATGACGGCGGTGAAGATGCCGACGGTCAGCAGCACGAGGATGGCGGAGGAGAGGAGGGAGGGCCGCCGGTAGCGCAGCAGCCAGATCTCCGTGGGGAACACGGCCATGACGAAGAGCAGGATGGGCAGGGCGATGCGGAAGTACCAGCCCAGCCCGCGCACGGCGAGGGCGATGAGCAGGACATAGACGGCGATGGCCAGCGTGTCCAGCGTCAGGCGGTACCAGGGGCTGAGCGTGCGGAAGAGCAGCGGCAGGGCAAACCACACCCAGAGCATCACCGCCGCGCCGCCGGGGAAGAAGGACCACCACAGCTCGCGGTAGAATATCAGGTTCAGCACCGCGCAGCAGATGGCCACGGAGGCGAACATGGCGCTCAGCAGCAGCCCGGCCTCGCGGCGGGAGACGGGCGCTACCTCCTCCTTCCGCGTGGGGAAGAAGGGCTCGGCCCCCTCGTCCGGCGGACTCGCAGGGTCGTATACGGGCGTGCCGCACAGCGGGCACTTTTGCGCCGCCGCGCCCAGCTCGACGCCGCAGTGTACACAGTAGGACATGTCCTCCTCCTTTCAACGGCGGTTGCTCTCAACGCGCACGTGCAGGCCGTCGCGCACGAGGAAACGGAAAAATTCGCGCTCGAGGTCCCGCTCGCGCTGCACGCCGGAAACGGTGATCTCCATCGTGTCGCCATAGCCGATGGCCGAGACGTGCGGGCGCGGCACGGCCGCCTGGCCCAGCACCACCTCCATGTGTTCCACATGGCAGGCCATCGGCTCCGGCAGGGCGAAATAGCCGGGGTTGGTGAAAGTGGCCGTGAAGGGCCGGACGCCGCTCTTCGGGTAGCTGCGGAGCATGATGACGTTCTTCACCACGCGGGGGATGACCTTCAAAACGGGGTTATATTGCAGGCGCACGCCGCGCGTGAGCACGGCCTGCAGCTCCTGCGGCGTGGCGTGCAGCCGCAGCTGGCAGCGGACAAGGTTGACGAGCTCGGCGAGCGAATATTCGCCGAGCGCGGGGTCGGCAAAAACGGGCACGGTCATGATGAAGTTGCGCAGCGTCTCCGTGGGGAAATACTGCCTCAGATTGACGGGTATGCCGAGGGAGACGGGCTTTTGCCGGCGCGGCGTCTCGCGCCGCTGCTTTTCCAGCAGCAGGTGCAGCAGCACCGCGGCCAGATACTCCGTGATGGTGCCGCCCAGGGCCTTCGCGCGCGCTTTCAACTGGTCGATGGGAACAAAACCCATCGTCACGTGGAAGGTGTAGAAGGGCTCCGGCGTGCCGAGGTCCTGATAGGCCCGCTTCACGCCCGGCATCCGCCGTGAGACGCGCGAGCTGTAGCGCAGATAGGCGTCCTCCCACTCTTCGGCCACCGGCGGCGCGTCCAGATCGACGGCGCAGTCCACCGGCACGTCCTCGCCCGTCTGGCGCAGGTACTCGGCCAGTACGGCGCGGAAAAACACCAGCGCGCCCGCGCCGTCCGCCACGGCGTGGAACACCTCCAGCGAGACGCGGTGGCCGTAGTAGAGGAGGCGCACCAGCCAGCCGTTGTCCTCGCCAAAGCGGACGGGCCGGCAGGGGTCGGCGCTGTCCGGCTGCACGAAGGGGCCGTTCGCGCGGTTGGGCTCGAAATAATACCAGAAGAAGCCCCGCCGTATGCGCACGGCGAAGCCGGGGAAGCGCGGCATGGCCCGGTCCACCGCCCGCTGCAGCGCGTCCGGCCTTACCTCCTCCCGCAGCCAGGCGGAGAAGCGGTAGATGGCCGAGTACTCCTCGCGCTGGATGGCCGAGTACATCACGCTCGCGTTGTCCATGCGGTACCAGGGCGTCCCGGAAACTGCCATTTCGCGTCCCTCCTTCCATTGTTATCATACCACCCGCAGGCCACATTTAGCAAGTGCGCTGCGCGGCAGAGGGCGCGGGGATGGACCAAAATGCAAGTTATGAACACAAATAATTCAAATTTCACGTGCATAAGCGGGATTAAAGCGCGCGTTAACAGATAATTTGCAAAATTTATACTTGCAAAATTCATTTTATCTGCTATACTAAAGCCAATACCCAGGGAAGGAGCGCTCCCCGTGATAGAGCTCAACCGCGAAAAACACGTCCTCATGGAGTGTGAATACAAGTATCAGCTGCAGGACCGGGAGGAGGGCAACTTCTACCGGGACATGTTCACCTATTCCGAGCCGCCCAAGTGCACCTTCAACTTCCGGCTCACGCCCGCGAACATGCCGGAGGACATCTGGATAACGGACACCACCTTCCGCGACGGGCAGCAGAGCCGCGCGCCCTATGAGCCCGGGCAGATCGTGGAGCTGTTCAAGATGCTGCACCGCCTGAGCGGGCCGAACGGCGTCATCCGCCAGTCGGAGTTTTTCCTCTACAGCGAGCGCGACCGCGAGGCATTGCGCCGCTGCCAGGAGCTGGGCTATGAGTTCCCGGAGATCACGGGCTGGATACGCGCCACGAAGGAGGATTTCGCCCTGGCCAAGGGCCTGGGGCTGAAGGAGTGCGGCATACTCGTCAGCTGTTCGGACTACCACATCTACAAAAAACTGAAAAAGACCCGCCGGCAGGCGGCGGACGGTTATCTGGCCGTCATCAAGGAGGCGCTGGACGCCGGCATTGACCCGCGCTGCCACTTTGAGGACATCACCCGGGCGGATTTTTACGGCTTCGTGGTGCCCTTCGCGCACGAGATCAGCGACCTCATGCGCGAGAGCGGGCGGCCCATCAAGATACGCGCCTGCGACACGATGGGCTACGGCGTGCCCTATCCCGGCGCGTCGCTGCCGCGCAGCGTGGCCGGTATCATCTACGGCCTGCGCAACTACGGCGGCTTCCCGGCGGAGCTGCTGGAGTGGCACGGCCACAATGACTTCTACAAGGCCGTCGCCAACTCCGCCACCGCCTGGCTCTACGGCGCGGCGGGCGTGAACTGCTCGCTGCTGGGCATCGGCGAGCGCACGGGCAACACGCCGCTGGAGGCGATGGTCATCGAATACGCCCAGCTCAAGGGCTCGCTGGACGGCATGGACCCCACGGTCATCCGCGAGATCGCCGACTACTACGAGCGCGAGCTCGGTTTCCACGTACCGGACAACACGCCCTTCGTGGGGCGCAACTTCAACGTCACGCAGGCGGGCATCCACGCCGACGGCCTGCTGAAAGACGAGGAAATATACAATATTTTTGACACCACTAAGCTCCTCAACAGCCCGCCGAGAGTTATAATATCAAAGAACTCCGGCGCCGCCGGGCTGGCCGTCTGGCTCTCGCACCACACGGGCCGGCCGGTGGAGAAGTCGGACCCCGACGTGGCCGCGCTCAAGCGCTGGGTGGACGCGCAGTATGCGTCCGGGCGCGTGACGAACATCGGCGGCGCGGAACTGGCGGAGGTATACGAGAGCTTGAAAGGAGGCCGCGAGGATGAACATCGTTGAAAAAGTCATCAGCTCCCACCTGGTGAGCGGGGAATTGAAAGCGGGAAGCGAGGTGGCCATCAGGATCGACCACACGCTCACGCAGGACTCCACGGGCACCATGGCCTATCTGCAGCTGGAGGCGATGGGCGTCGATCGCGTTAAAACAAAGCGCTCCGTGGCCTATGTCGATCACAACATGCTGCAGGCCGGGCCGGAGAACGCCGACGACCACAAATACCTGCAGACCGTCGCCGCCAAGCACGGCGTCTGGTTCTCGCGCCCGGGCAACGGCATCTGCCACCAGGTGCAGCTGGAGCGCTTCAGCCTGCCGGGGGAGACGCTCCTCGGCTCGGACAGCCACACGCCCACCTGCGGCGCGGCCGGGATGCTCGCCATCGGCGCGGGCGGCCTTGACGTGGCCGTGGCCATGGCCGGCGGGGCCTATTATTTCACCATGCCCAAGGTCTGCCGCGTGACGCTCACCGGCCACCTGAAGCCGATGGTGGCCGCCAAGGACGTGATACTGGAGCTGCTGCGGCGCGTGGGCGTCAAGGGCGGCGTGGGCAAGATATTCGAATACTTCGGCGAGGGCCTGATGAGCCTCAGCGTGCCGGAGCGCGCCACCATCGCCAACATGGGCGCGGAGACCGGCGCCACCACCTCCATCTTCCCCAGCGACCGCAAGACGCGCGAGTTCTTCGCCGCGCGCGGCAGGGCGGGCGACTGGCGCGAGCTGCTGGCCGACCCGGACGCGGAGTATGACGAGGAGATCACCATCGACCTCTCCAGCCTGCACCCGATGGCCGCGCAGCCCAACAGCCCCGACAACGTGACCGAGGTCTCGAAGATCGCCGGGCTGCCCATCGACCAGGTGTGCATCGGCAGCTGCACGAACTCCTCCTTCTGCGACATGATGCGCGTGGCGGGCATACTCGCCGGGCGGCACGTGGCGCCCAACGTCAGCCTGACGGTCTCGCCGGGCTCGCGCCAGGTGCTGAAGGCCCTGGCGGCCAACGGCGCGCTGGCCAAGCTCATCGCCGCCGGCGCCCGGGTGCTGGAGTGCGGCTGCGGGCCCTGCATCGGCATGGGACAGGCCCCGGCCACGGACGCCGTCAGCCTGCGAACCTTCAACCGCAATTTCTACGGCCGCAGCGGCACGCCCTCGGCCAAGGTATACATCGTGGGGCCGGAGACGGCGGCCGTCTCCGCCGTCACGGGGCACCTCACCGACCCGGAGACCTGGGACGGCGGCGAGCCGCCCTACCGCGTGCCCGAGCTCTTCGACATCGACGACGGGATGCTCATCCGCCCGCCGCGCGACGGCTCGCAGGTGGAGGTCGTGCGCGGGCCCAATATCAAGCCCGTGCCCAGGACCGCGCCCCCGGCGGAGACGCTCGCGGGCAGGGCGCTCATCAAGCTTGGCGACAATATCACCACCGACCACATCATGCCCTCCAACGCCAAGCTGCTGCCCTACCGCTCCAACATCCCCTATCTGGCCGACTTCTGCCTCACGCCCTGCGACGAGGATTTCCCCGCGCGGGCCAAGGCCGCCGGCGGCGGCTTCATCGTGGCCGGCGAGAACTACGGCCAGGGCTCCAGCCGCGAGCACGCCGCCCTCGCCCCGCTCTATCTGGGCGTAAAGGCCGTGCTGGCGAAGAGCTTTGCCCGCATCCACCGCGCCAACCTGCTCAATAACGGCATACTGCCGCTCGTTTTCACCTCCGCGGAGGACTATGAGGCCGCGGCGGAGGGCGAAGAGATCGTCATCGCCGGCGCGCCGGGGCAGATACGCGCCGCGGCGGAGGGAACTCCGGTCACGGCCACGTTCGGCGGCCGTGAGGTGAAGCTGCTGCTCGACATCACGCCGCGCCAGCGCGACATCCTGCTCGCCGGCGGGCTGCTGAACTACATCCGCGACGGCGGGGTGTGAGCGCCCGGACAGCGCCAAAGCGATGCTTATTCAACATCGTTGCGGCATGATAATGATACTGAAATGAACACAATATCACAAGGTGCATCTAAAATGGAATCAAATTAGCGCCGCCGTGGCGCAAACTATCCAGAGGTGATCCTTGTGACGATGAAAGCCATATCCATCCGCATCGACAGCGACACGCTCGACAAGCTGCACTACGTGGCGGACTATGAGGGGCGCTCGGCGAACAGCCAGGTGCGCATCCTCATCCGCGACTGCATCGAGAAGTTCGAGCGCGAGCACGGGAAAATTTTCGACGACAAAAAGTGAAGGGAAGTATCCGTATGCATCAGGTCACGCTCATTCCCGGCGACGGCATCGGCCCGGAGGTCGCCGCCGCCGCCCGCGCGGTGGTGGACGCCTCCGGCGCGCAGATAGAGTGGCACGTCTGCCCGGCGGGCGAGGCGCAGATGGCCGCCTCCGGCACGCCACTGCCGGCGGGGACGCTGGAGTCTGTCCGCCGCGACCGCGTGGCGCTCAAGGGGCCCATCACCACGCCTGTGGGCTCGGGCTTCCGCAGTGTGAACGTGGCGCTGAGGAAGGAATTCGACCTCTATGCCAACGTGCGCCCGCTGCGCTCGCTCCCGGGCGTGAAAACGCGCTATGAGGGCGTGGACCTGGTGGTCGTGCGCGAGAACACGGAGGACCTCTACGCCGGCATCGAGCACATGATCGGCGACTACGCGGCGGAGAGCATCAAGCTCATCACGCGCCCCGGCAGCGAGCGCATCGCGCGCTATGCCTTTGACTACGCCGTGGCCAACGGCCGCAAAAAAGTCACCGCCGTACACAAGGCGAACATCATGAAGTGTACGGACGGCCTGTTCCTGGACGTCTGCCGCGGCGTGGCCGCGGGATACCCGCAGATCGAGTTCACGGACGAGATCGTGGACGCGGCCTGTATGCATATCGTGCAGCGGCCGGAGCAGTACGACGTGCTGGTCCTGCCCAACCTCTACGGCGACATCATGTCCGACCTCTGTGCCGGGCTGGTGGGGGGCATCGGCCTGGCGCCCAGCGCCAACATCGGCCGCGACTGCGCCATTTTCGAGGCCGTGCACGGCTCCGCGCCCAAACACGCCGGGAAAAACGACGCCAACCCGACGGCCCTCATCCTCTCCGCCGTGATGATGCTGCGCCACCTGGGCGAGCGCGAGGCGGCGGATAAGATAGAGCGCGCGCTGATGGCCCTGCTCGCCGGCGGCGAGCGCGTCACGCGCGACATCGGCGGCACGCTGGGGACGGACGAGTTCGCCGCTGCGGTGATCGAGGAAATGTCGAAATAATTTGCTTGCAATGCCAGGGCGGTTGTGTTATACTGTTCTGGCTATGCGGGTGTAGTTCAATGGCAGAACATCAGCTTCCCAAGCTGAATACGAGGGTTCGATTCCCTTCACCCGCTCCAGCGTCGGCGCAAAGTCCGCTCGACTCCGTTTCCGGCGGCAGGCTTCGCCTTTTGCCGAAAACTGCGTCCGTTCCCTTGCGCCTCCTTTCAAGATCGCGACCGCTTTGCTGGGCCGCGATCTTGTTTTTTCTGCCATCGCCGGCGGGGGACTGTTGGGGGGCCTGCGGGCACGATGCCCCATTTTGCGAAAGCAAAATGGGGCATTTATACGCCGCGCGCTGGCGCGGGCGGTCAATTTTCTTCCAGCAGTTCCAAAATACTCAAAACGTGCTGTTTCAACAGCTGCTGCCTGTTTTTTGGCAGGCGGGAGTAAAACCCCAACGCTTCCAGGCAGCGCACGGCGCTATCACGCGCGGATGGCGGCGGGGCGCCGAACACGAGCTCGTCCAGCGTGAGGCCGGCGGCGTTGGCGATGCGTATCAGCGTGTCGGCGCTGGCCTCGCCGCGGGTGGCGACGGATTGCAGCGTGCTGCGCGGGATGTCGAGGGCCTGGGCGAACTCGCACTGGGTCATGCCGCGTTCGCGCTGAAGACGCCGCAGCGTCTCGGATAGATTGTTCTTCCGCTGCATCGCCGTCACCTCCCATGCTGTCATAATAGCACATTATTCGACAAATATAATGCCGATTATTTGGCTATAATGACGAATATTCGGCAAACAGCGGCGTTGCTGGCGGACAGGGGCTTTGAACGCAAAGAGGCCGCGGGAGATGTTTTTCCCGCGGCCCTGTTTACATGCGCTTTTTTCAGCCCTTGATGCCCCCGGCCTGCAGCCCGGAGACGAAGAACTTCTGGCAGCAGATGAACACGATGAGCACCGGTATCAGGCTGGAAACGCTCATGGCGAATACGTAGCCCCACTGGGTGAACTGGTGCTGCCCAAAGAAACCGGAGATGGCGATGGGCAGCGTGCGCTTGAGGTCGTCGTTGATGACGGTCATCGCCCAGGTGAACTCCTCCCAGGCGGTGAGGAAGTTGAAGATGCTGACGCTCGCTATGGCCGGGCTGGCGAGCGGGCAGATCACCTTGAAGAACACGGCGAACACGCTGCCGCCGTCCATATACACGGCCTCGTCGTACTCGCGCGGTATGCCCTCTATGTATCCCTTTATCATGAAAGTGGAGAAGGGTATCACCCACGCGACGTAAAACGGCACAAGGCCGAAGAGCCTGTTCGTCAGCTTGAGGAAGGTGGCCAGCTGGTACTGCGTCAGTATCAGCGTGGTGCCGGGGATGATCATGGTGCCGATGACGAGGCCGAAAAGCAGCCTGCGGCCCGGGAAGCGGAAGCGTGCGAGGCAGAAGGCCAGCGCCGTGGCGATAAAGGCCGCTATCACGACGGTGAGGAGCGTGACGGCCACGCTGTTGAGGAAATTCAGGTAAAACTTTTCCTGCGTGAAAATGTACTGGTAATTCTCGGCCGTGAGCTCCTCCAGCGTGGGCAGGAAACGCGGCGGGAACTCATAGAGCGCGCCGTTGGGCTTGAGCGAGGTGCTGACCATGTAGACCATCGGCAGTATGCTGACGGCGCCGCCGATGAGCAGCAGCAGGTACTGCACGGCCAGCGAGGCGCTGCGCTTTGTGAGCTTGTGTCTTCTTGTCATGATAAACGCCTCCTCAGGCCGCGTCGCGGTTCTTCATGGCCTTGAACTGCAATATGGCGAGGAAGATCAGCGTCACGGCGACGATGAAGGAGAGCGCCGCGGCGTAGCCGAACTCGCCGGAGTTGAAGGCCTTGCTGTACATCCAGGTGAGGATGACCTCCGTTTCGTGCATGGGCTTGCCGTCCGTGATCATCTTGATGGAGGTGAACACGTTGAAGCCGCCGATGGTGAGCATCACCAGCGCGAAGAGTATGGTGGGCTTGATGCTGGGCAGGGTGATGTAGAAAAACTTCGTGAACGGGCCGCAGCCGTCCATCTCCGCGGATTCATAGAGCTCGCCGGGCACGCTCTGCAGCGCCGCCAGGAACACGACCAGGTTCCAGCCCACGCCCTTCCAGATGCCCAGCAGCATGGCCACCGTCATGCCGCCCCAGCGCGTATCGAGCCAGCGGACGTTGGACTCCGTCAGATGCAGGACGTTCGTCAGCAGGTAGTTGAGCATGCCCTCGGTGTTGAAGATATAGCGGAACACCAGCGAGACGATGACCCACGAAGTGATGACCGGCAGGTAATAGATGACGCGGAACGTTACGCGGAAGCGCGGGATGGAGTTGATGAGCACGGCCGCGAGCAGGCCCAGCGCCATCTGCGCCGGCACGGTGATCACGGTGTAGACGATGGTGTTCGTGAAGGATATCCAGAACGTCCTGTCCGTGAGCACCGCTTTGTAATTTGCAAGGCCCGCGAAGCCGTGCTCGAACATATTGGCGCGGTCCCATTCGAGGAAGCTCATAATGAAGAGCTTGACGATGGGATAAATGGTGAAAATAGCGAACACCGCGATCCCCGGCAGCAGCAATGCGCCGAGCTGGATGCGGTTCCGCCGCGGCTTGAGTTCCATACCCGCTCCTTTCTCCGTAAAAGCGGCAGCCGGAACGCCGCGCGGCGCGGCGGCCCGGCTGCACAGTTGCCTTTTTTAAGGGATTCTGATATAATATTTACCCGGCGAGCATCGCATCCACATCCGCGGCCAGCGCGTCGAGCGTGCTCTGGGCGTCCGCCCCGTTCACGATGATGTCGGTGACGGCGTTGGTCAGCGCGCTGTCAAAGTCCGACCAGCAGGCAATGGGCGGGCGGGCCTTGGCGGTGGTGATGGCCTCCAGGAAGGGCGCGTAGTCCTGTGCGGCGACGGTGTCGCTCTCGAGGGCGGCGGTGTTGACGGGGATCTGCCCGCACTGGGCCATCTGCTCCTGCGCCCACTCGCCGGTCATGAACTTCATGAACTCCCAGGCACCTTCCTTGTTCGGCGTGTCGAACATGGCGATGTCCTCGCCGCCGAGCACGGAGATGGAGCCGGCCTCGCCGGCGGGCATGTCGCACATGCCGTACTCAAAGTCGGGGTAGGCCCCGTCCATCTCGGCGGTCTTCCAGGGGCCTTCGAGCAGCATCATGTAGCGCCCGGTGCCGAAGCCGTCGGTCATCGGGATGTCGCCGCTGTTGAAGCCGGTGAGCTGGCCGTTCGCGTAGAGGTCGGCGAGCATCTGCACGGCGGCCACGGTCTTTTCGCTGTTGAGATAGCCCGTCGCCACGGTGTAGTCCTCGTTGGTTATCTCGCCGCCCATGCTCCAGATGTAGGGCAGGATGTTCCATCCGGCGAGCGCGGGCTCGTTGAGGCCCCAGACCTGCTGGCCGTTCTCGTTCGTGCCGGAGAGCGCGGCGATGGCGGCGAGCATATCGTCGATGGTCGCGGGCGGCTCCAGCCCGGCGTCGGCAAAGGCCTGGGCGTTATAGAACATGATCTTGGAATTGGTGTTGAGCGCGAGGGCGTAGTTGTGCCCGTCCACCTCGCCGGTGCTCATGGCGCTGGGTAGCAGCCCGGCGGCGACGTCGGCGAAGTCCGTCATCTCTTCATCGAGGGCGACGAGTATGCCCATCTCCTCAAACTCGGGCACCCAGGCGATGTCAAGGCGCGCGACGTCGGGCAGCGTGTCGCTGCTGGCGCTGATGATTATTTTGTCGTGCAGGTCCTGCCACTCGTGGGAGACGGCGTTGACCTTGTACTCGGGATGCTCCTCCTCGAATTTGGGGATGAGCACATTCATAAGGGTTTCATTCTCCGCGGACTGGGCGCTGTAGTGGTGCCAGAAGTTGATCGTGGTGGGCTCTACGGCGGGCTCCTGCACGGGCGCTTCGCTCTCCTGCGGAGGTGAACTGGTGTCTGGCGCTTCCTGGCCGCAGGCTGTTAATGCCGCAATCATCAACAGCATGGCCAGTGCAAGCGCCAGCATTTTTGCAAAGCTCTTCTTTTTCATGACGTACCTCGCTTTCATTTTTTGATAAATATTTTCACGGAACGCGCGGGGACCGTGACGGACAGCGTCCCCGTATATCCCGCGTTGTACGCATCCCGCGCGGCGTAAGGCGCGGGCCTGGACACGAGCGCCTCGCCGGAGAACGCCTCGCGCCACTCGCCGCCGGCCTCCGGCACCGCGGCCGCGGCGGAAAGCGGGCGGCCGCCGGCGTTTATCACCGTCAGCACGCTCTCGCCGCCGCACGTGCGGCAATAGCCGCAGGCGTTGGCCCCGTCGTCCGCGAGGGCGATGTGGAAATCGCCGCCTGTCAGGGCCTTGGAGCCCTTCCGCAGCGCTATGAGCCGCCTGTACCAGCCGTATGGCTCCGCCCGGCGCCCGGCGCGCTCCCAGTCCATGGCCCGGCGGCAGTCCGGGTCGTTTTCGCCCTCCATGCCTATCTCGTCGCCGTAATAGACGGCGGGGCAGCCGGGGAAGGTCATCTGTAACGCCACCGCCAGCCGGTGGCGTTCCCTGTCGCCGCCGCAGAGCGTGAGGAAGCGGGGCGTGTCGTGGCTGTCGAGCGGGTTGTACATGCGCAGCGCCGTCTCATAGGGGTAGAGCGAGAGCAGCCGGTTGGCGCGGTGGGCAAATTCCACGGCGCTTATTTTGCCGAGGGCCAGCCAGTCGCGCGCGGCGTCCCGGAAGAGGTAGTTCATGGCCGCGTCCAGCCGCCCCGGCTCTATGAGCTTGCCCGCGTCGCCCCAGGCCTCGCCTATCAGCACGCAGCCGGGGAACTCGCGCTTCAGCTCGTAGGAGAACTCGTCCCAGAAGCTGACGGGCACCTCGTCGGCCACGTCCAGGCGCCAGCCGTCGGCGCCGGTCTCGCGCAGCCAGTGCTTGCCCACGGCGATGAAATAGCGCCGCGCCTCCGGGTCGGAGAGGTCTATCTTCGGCATCCACTTGTAGTGCCCCACGCAGTCGTAGCTGCAGGGGTCGGGCCGGGCGGGCCAGGAATTGACGAAGAACCAGCCTTTATAGCGCGAGAGCGCGCTGTTTTCCACCACGTCGTGAAAGGGCGGCCAGTAGAAGCCGCAGTGGTTGAAAACGCCGTCCAGCAGTACGCGGATGCCGCGCGCGTGCGCGCCGTCCACCAGCTGCCGGAGGTCCTCCGCCGTCCCGAAGGCCGGGTCTACGCTGTAGTAGTCTATGGTGTCGTACTTGTGGTTGGATATGGCGGCGAACACCGGCGTCAGGTACAGGCAGGTCGCCCCCAGGTCGGCTATGTAGTCGAGCTTGCCGGTTATCCCCCGGAGGTCGCCGCCCATGAAATTCTCGCGCGTCGGCGCGCTGCCCCAGGGCACGGCGCCCGGCGGGTCGAGCGACTCATCGCCGTTGGCGAAGCGCTCGGGGAAGATCTGATAGTAGACCTGCTCGCTGCTCCAGCCGGGGGCGGCGTGCCCGTCCGGCAGGTTGGGCCAGAGGAATTCGAAAGAGCCCCCGTCCATCGGCGGCTCTTCGCGCTTGAAGCCCTCCGCATCCAGCCAGAGGCGCTCGCCGTCCACGCCCCTGAGTTCAAAACAGTAGCGTATATAGGCCGCGATGCCCTCACAGCGCAGCTCCGCCGTGAAGTGGTCGCGCATGCCGTCCCGCAGCCCGGCGCGCATGGGCCTGCGCCGCCGGGCGGAGGGCTCCGTCTCATAGCGCCCCCAGTAAAGCACATCCACCTGCGCCATGTCGCCCGCCGCCGCGCTCAGGCGCAGGGAAAGCGTTTCCCGCGAGCGCGGCCAGGCGTACTCCAGCGTGGGCCGGTGGATGACCGCCGGCAAGTTCATGCTCCATCCCTCCTCACGATCCGACCCCGGCACTGCGGGCGGTGGACGGGCGCTCCACGACGCGCGTGGAGAGCAGCACCTGGCGGATGCTCGAGCCCGGGTTTTCGATCTGGTTTATAAGTATCTCCGCCGCCTGTTCGCCGAGCTCGTAGGTGTCCACGTCCATACTGCTTATGCCCGGCTCGGCGAGGTCGGTCACCACGGTGTTGTCAAAGCTGAGTATGCCCAGGTCTTCGGGGACGCTCAGCCCTTCGCGCTTCGCCGCCCTCAGCGCGCCGAGGGCCACGATGTCGCTCCCGCAGAGCACGGCGTCCGGCCGGCCCGCCGACCTGAGCAATGCGCTTATGAGCGCAACGGCGTTGTCTATCCCCGGTTCGGCATGTATTATGAGCGACTGGTCCACGCCCAGGCCGCTGGCGTCGAGCTCGCGGCAGTAGCCGGAGATGCGGTCGGCGTTGAAGGTCTCCTTGCCGGAGTGCGACACGAAGGCTATGCGCCTGTATCCGCGCTGCACGAGATGGCGCGTGGCCAGCACGCCGGCCTGGGTGTTGTTTATGTCCACCCAACTGGTATCGGCGTCCCGCTCTTCGGTGCGGCCGAGGATGACGCAGGGGAAGCTGAGCTCGTCCAGCTTGGCAAGGAAAGCGCGGTCGAACAGGGAGATGGGCAATATCACGCCGTCCACCTTGCGGCCCAGCGCCAGCCGCTCCGCGCTGGATATCCCGCCGCAGCTGGGAGACCCGTTCGTGACCACAAGGCTGTAGTCGTTGCGGTGGGCGGCGGTCTCAATGCCGTACACCGTGTTGTTGAAGAAGCTGTTCGCATATGAGCGCGCGTCCGCGACGTCTATCACCAGCGCGATGGCCCGCGGGGAGCCGTTGGCAAAGCTGCGCGCGAAGTCGTTCGGCACATACTTGAGCTCCTCCATCGCTTTTTTTATCCGCTGGGTCGTCTCCTCGGAGATGGTGCCCTTGTTGTTGAGCACGCGCGAGACCGTGGAGGCGGAAACGCCCGCCGCCCGCGCAACATCCTTTATCGTAGCCGCCATAGTTCCTCCTGAGCAAACGTTTGCTCAATATTTATCGTCAATAATCTGCTGAGTAATCAATATAATAGTGCATGTTGCATAAAATGTGGCTCTGGTACTGTGCAATATTGCGGGTGCACGGCCTTTTACTTATGCAACCGTTTGACTAAATCTAAGTTATCACTTTCAAGCGGCAAAGTCAACAGGAATTTTCACTTTTCATCAAAATTAAATGTGCGATGTGGACAAGGACGGCAAAAACAAAAAGGGCGCTTGCCGCAAGCGCCCTTTACAGGGTCATCAGATGTTGGGATACGGTGCGATGAGCTCATCCGGCCAGCAGCCGGTCGATCTGCGAGATAACGGGCTTCAGCTCGCCGATGGCTTCCGTAAATTTCTCAGGCTCCGTTTCAATGCCAAAAACGGCGCCGTATGCCCCTGTTTCCGAAGACAGCTGTTTACTGAGTTCGCGGTACGCTTTGGACAGCTCGAGCTTCGTTTCGTCCGGCAGCTGAACAAGCTGCTCATAGACGGGGGTCAAACACCTTACCGCGCTCCGCAGCGTGTCGTAGGCGTTATTATAAAAATCTTTGTCATCGTAGTTCGCGCGGCCTGCCGTGTATATGTTCCTCATCCTGGTGGGGAGGTCCCAGACGGCCCACAGCAGGGCATTCCGACTTTCCAGCCCGTCTTTGCTCAGCGCATCCTCCGCTTCGCCGCTCAGGTCGAGGGCCAGGTCGCCGGCGGAGCTGGCATAGATCCCCAACAGCCCTTGGGCCAGGCGCACATATGTAGCCCGAAAGGCGTGCTCCCGGTCGGCCAGGCGGCAGCGCTCAGCGGCAACGAAGCCCAGGGCCGCGGCTGTTATCAGCAGCAGTACCGAAAGGACAACGACAGCTATTTTTGCAGAGCGGCTGCATGACGGGGCGTGCCCGGTGTCAGGGGATTTGTTGGTCATTGTTTACCCACCTCCAGTATAATTATTTCAAGCGTTAGGATAACTTGAAAATATCATACATTGCATGTGAAGTCAACGCTGAGCTGAGCGCTGAAGTCTCATCAGGAGGCTTGATTTTTTCGCTAAAGTGGTGCATAATTAAAAAAACGGAGGAAGCCGTTTTCGAGATGCTTGTAAGGAGGAATAGACATGTCCGATAATAAGCCTGTTCCCGGCACCGGCGGGGACCACTATATCCCGTATTCCGAGCGCAGCGGCCCCGAGTCCGTCGTGTTTTTCACCCGAGACCTCTCTGCCGCCGGCCTCATCAAGGCCTTTGAGCGCGTCAGCAGCGTCCTCGCGGGCAAGGTGGCGATAAAGCTGCACACCGGCGAGCCCCACGGGCCCAACATCATCCCCCGCCCCTGGGTGAAGGAGCTCATCGAGAAGGACATCCCCGGCGGCGTCATAGTGGAGACCAACACCTACTATGACGGCGACCGCTACACCACCGAGGGCCACCGCAAGACGCTGAAGGTCAACGGCTGGGACTTCTGCCCCGTGGACATCCTCGACGAGGACGGCGCCGCCATGTGGCCGCTGCACGGCGGCAAGTGGTTCAAGGAGATGAGCATCGGCCGCAACCTGAGCAAGTATGACTCCATGCTCGCCCTCACGCACTTCAAGGGCCATGTGCGCGGCGGCTTTGGCGGCGCGAACAAGAACATCGCCATCGGCTGCGCCGACGGGCACGTTGGCAAGGCCATGCAGCACACGGCCGAGGGCAGCGACAACATGTGGAGCATCGGCGACGAGGAGTTCATGGAGCGCATGGTCGAGGCCTCCAAGGCCGTGCTGGAGTTCTTCGGCGACAAGGTCTGCTATGTGAACGTGATGCGCAACATGTCCGTGGACTGCGACTGCGACGGCGTGAACGCCGCCCCCGTGGTGACGCCCAACGTCGGCATCCTCGCTTCGCTGGATATGCTGGCCATCGACCAGGCCTGCATCGACCTGGTGTACGCCATGAAGCCGGAGGACAATCACGACCTGGTGGAGCGCATCGAGTCACGCCACGGGCTCAGGCAGCTCACCTATATGAAGGAGATGGGCATGGGCAACGACCGCTACAAGCTCATCGACATGGACAACGGCGACGTGGAGATCTGCGCCAAGGAGGCCGTGAAGGACGTAAAGCCCTTCGTATCCGACTGCGGCTGCTGCCACTGAGCAAAAAAGCTCCCGGCGCAGGAAACTGTTTGATCTGAGATTTTCGGCGGCGGCGTGTACGTCGCCGAAAATACCGCCCGCACAGCGGAGTGTGCGAACAAGGACCAGTCCGCAGACTGGTCCTTGTTTGTGCGCGCAGCGGAGCGCAACGCCATCGTGCCGCGCAGCGGCACGGGGCTTATATAAAAATAGAGCTCCCACAGGGAGCTCTATTTTTAATTCTTTAGCTCTGTTCCGCTATATAGGTCCCGGCGCGGTTCTGGATGACGTCGGCCACCTGCTCGGCGGTGCGCTGGCCGGAGAAGAGGCCTTCGCACTCCTCCGTGATGATGGCCATGATGTTCTCGTCATAGCTGCCGGCGGCGGAGGCGTTCTCGATGAGCGCGGCGAGCTGGTCGGCCTCTTCCTGGGTGGTGGCGTAGAAGTCCACCATGAAGTCGTCGTAGCCCATGCCGCCCATGGACTGCTCCACCTGCTCGCCCGTTTCCGGGTCGGTGTAGTACTGCGGCGTCATGGCCTCCTTGAGGGCCTTGTCGTAGGCCGCGCGGTTGATGGAGAAGCCGAAGATCCAGTGGTCGTCCGCGTAATCCTCCGTGAACACCTGGCGCACGAAGCTCCACGCGCCCTCCTTGTCGGCGCAGGTGGAGGTGATGGCCAGCCCGCCGCTGACCGAGGCATAGGTGCCCGAGCCGCTGGAGGTGGGATAGCCCTTGAAGCAGATGTCCTCGCCGAACATGGCGCGGGTGAACTGCAGGTCCGTGAACTGGCTGATGTAGTCGGTGTACAGCAGCTGCTGCCCGCTCTGTATCATGCTGGGCTCGCTGGGCGCGTTCTCATCGTAGGTGTAGTCGGCGGGGAACTGGGCGCAGAAGTTCAGTATGTCGATGAACTCCTGGCTGTTGAAGCTGCACGTGGCCGTCTCCCAGTCCACGAACTGGTCAAAGTTGAACTGCATCATGGTGTAGAGCATACTGGAGGCCGTGGTGCTGCCCAGCAGGCTGGTGCCGGCTGGGGCGGAGGCATAGAGGTCCATCAGCTCGCGCACCGTCCAGCCGGGCTCGCTGCCGACCACGCTGGCGCGGCCCACGAGCGTCTGCAGATTGAAGCTGGGCGCGGCGGTGTAGAGCTTGCCGTCGATCTCCAGCGCGGAGAGTATGCTCTGGAAGAGGCTGTCGCGGCTGAGCTCGCCATCGCTGTCCAGATAGGTGTAGAGGTCCTCCAGCAGGCCGCGGGCGGCGTACTGCTCTACGGGCAGGCCGTCCACCACCAGGATGTCCGGCGCCTTGCCGCTGATGATCTCGGTGTTCAGCCTTGTGAGGCCGGCAGTGTAGTCGTCCTCGGTGTTGAACTCGGAGTAGTCGGTGACCTCGATGCGGTATTTGTCGCTGCTGCGGTTGAAATTCAGCACGTCGGCCCTCAAATCATTGCCCAGGTACTGCGCAGCCAGCGTGAGGGTGGTCTTCTGCGGCAGGGAGGCGGCCTCGACCTCCTTCAGCGTAGCCAGCTCAAATGTGTATTCGCTGTTTGGGCCGCCGCCAAAGCCGCTGACGAGGCAGAGGTATTCGCCGCCGGTGGGGACGAAAAGGCTGAGGGAGTCAACATTGACGCCGCAGTTGACGAGGTTGAAGAGGGCCGTGCCCTCGCCGGTCGCGGCGTCAAAGCCGTACATGGAGGCGCCCTCTATGTAGTAGAAGAGGTGGCTTTCATCGCCGTTGTACATGTAGTAGCCGGAAGTGGGGACAGGGATGCTCTCGCCAAAGTTTTTGGCCGCCGTATCAAAGGGGCGAAGGACGTTGCCGGAGGTGGCGCTGTCATAGGTGACAAGGGCCGCGCGGCCGTCGCCGAGGGTGAGTATCTTGTCTATGTAGCTCAGCTCGCCCAGGCTGCCGGGGGCGGCGGCAAAAAGCTGGCTTCCGTCCGGCGCAAAGACGTAAAAGCCGCCGTTCTGGTCGCCGAGATAGACGTTGCCCTCGCTGTCGCCGGCCATGGCGGAGGCATAGAAGTTGTCCTGCTCGCCGGCGAGGCTGCTGAGGTCCACGCTCAGCACCTCGGCGCCCGTGGAATCGAGCAGGCGGAGGGCGGCACTGTTGCGGTATTCGGAGTAGTTATACTTTTCTTCATCGGTGCCCGAAAAACCCTCCGGGAGGTTAAAAAAATGGTAAAAAATGTCCTCAAGCACCCAGAGCCCGCCGTCGGGCCCGGCGGCGATGGCGTTCACGCTCACGCTGCCGTCCTCGGCCTCCTCGGGCAGGGAGGGGGCGGTGTAGCCGGGCAGGGTCGAGGCCTCGCCCGTGGAGGGGTCGGCGGAGAGAAGCAGGTTGCGGCTCTCATAGGTCTCCTCGTTATAGCTGTTGCCGGTCAAGTAGAACTTCCCGTTGGCATAGGCGGCACTCTGGATGTAGTTCAGATCGACATCCAGGTCGGCGTAATCCGCCGTCCACACGAGTCCGGTGGGGTTTTCGCTCTCCTCCGCCGCGGGCGTGTCGCCGCCGCAGGCGGAGAGGGCGAACACGAGCGCCAGGCAGAGCGCCAGCGATATGAAACGTTTCAGGTGGGTCATGTTGCAGCCTCCAATCGCTGTATGACTTAGGTTGACACAGACGATTCTACACTATAGGGCAGTAATTGTCAACAGCGGGCGGGGCGGGGAAATTTTAAGTTTTTATTAACGCAGATAAAATCACATCTTGACAATCGGCGCGCTGTGGTTTATATTATTATAGCGTCGTGAAACGGCGTAGGGGAATAGCTCAGTTGGCAGAGCGACGGTCTCCAAAACCGTAGGCCGAGGGTTCGAAACCTTCTTCCCCTGCCAGAAACCCCGCGATCTCTATGGAGATCGCGGGGCTTTTGTCGTTTATCGGCGCAATGTCGATACAGTTCATCATCAAAAGCAGAAACCGCCACTCTGCCAAGTGACGGTTTCTAATACATAATTAGACGCCTAACTTCAAGAGCTGACCGCCGGAAAGGAGGTATAAGCCCTTTGCGATTTGATTATAACACACCTGGCGGCCGGAAGTCAATCTTCCGGCGTTTTATTTTGCGGCGAGGGCCGCGCGGACGGACTCGCAGACGCGCGTGGCGAGCATGTCCAGGCAGGCTTTGCCCATTTCCGCCGTGGCGGGGGTGGGGTCGCCCATGACGCCGATCTCCGAGATGCCCTTCATGCCGTATTTGAACAGCTTCTGCGCCTGTTCGTTCTGGCTGCCGCCGTCCATGCACCCGGCTTGGGCGCGGTCCATGCGCACGCAGTCGGGGCGGATGTGGAGCATGATGGCCGTCTCCAGGCAGCAGGCGTGCCCGCCGCAGGCCCCCGCGGGCAGGCCGAAGATGCGCTCGGTCTCCTTAAAGACCTCCAGGAAGTCGTCCAGCGAGAGGCCGCTGACGATGTTGTTGTCCGGGTATTTGGCGTCCAGTTCCTGCGCAAGGGCCGCCATGGTGGCGAAATTTCCGCCGTGGGAGGATACGAGGACGATGTTCTTGAAGCCATGGTTTACATAACAATCAACATAGTCCTCCACCAGCCCACGGAACACCTCCGGCCGCAGCGTCAGGCTGCCGGGGAAGCACATGTGGTGGGCGGAGAGGCCGGGGCGGATGATGGGCGCCACCAGCGTGTTGCCGAGCTTTTCCGCCGCCGACTGATAGACGGCGCGGCCGATCTCATAGTCGGTGTTTTCGGCGAGGTGCGGGCCGTGCTGTTCGTTGGAAGCCGCGCAGACGATGACGGTGTCCACGCCGGAGCGCAGCGCCTCCTCGACATCGGACCAGGACATGTCCTCCAGCCATACAGTTTTCATAGTATTCCCTCCTTGGGCTATCTCAGGATAAGACGATCATACGCCCGGCGGGCGGACATGTCAATACGGGCTATGGCAGGCGGCGGGCGTTGTAGAGCGCCTCAAAGGCCGGCGGCGGGGGCGGGGAAGGGGCGCGGAAGCCCTCGATGTGGATGGCGCGCAGCTGGCGGTAGTCATAGCTGCGCAGCGGGCGGTCAAGGGCGTCGTCACTGTGCGCGGCGACCAGGCGGCCCTCCGGGCCCGCGCCGGTGACGAGCAGGGTGTGGTAAAACCCGCCGTCCCCGTGGCCCAGCTGCACCACGTCGCCGGGCAGCAGCTGCTCCTGGACTACGGCGCGGCCGAAGGGGCCGGGGCCTTCCGTGTTGCCGGTGAGGAAGTCATAGAGGTATCTCACGCCGCTCCAGGAGGGCGAGCGCGAGGCGGCGGAGCGGTAATACCAGCCGAATACGGGCTCGTAGTCCATCACGCAGCAGCCGGCCAGCAGGCACTGGGAGACAAAATTCGTGCAGTCGCCGCCGATGCCGGTGAAATCGTAGAAGAGCGGGTTGCGTGAGAGCGCCCAGCGCCGCGCATAGGCCACGGCGTGCGCGCGGTCGTATCCATAGGTGTTGTAGCCGCTCATAAAGATCACCCCGCTGCATGATATGCAGCGGGGCGTTGCGAGGGGAAAGGTAGAAAGGTGAAAATGGCTTGCACAACGAATGAGTTCAGCGCATCGAGCCCGTTGCAGCGGCTCTTACGTGCCAGCTGAGGGCCTCGCTGAGGATGTGCGGCGTGTGGCCGCAGCCGTCCGCGCATTTTTCAACGGCGCGCTCGTAGTAGTCCTGGAGCATTGGCCGGTAGTCGGGGTGGGCGATGGCGATGAGCTTCGGCGCGCGCTCGCAGGGCGAGCAGTTGCGCAGGTCGGCCACGCCGTATTCGGTGACGACGATCTTCACATCGTGTTCCGTGGAGTCGATATGCGAGCAGAAGGGCACGATGCTGGAGAGCCTGCCGCCCTTGGCCGTCGAGAGGGTGAAAAAGACGGAGAGGTAGGCGTTGCGCGAGAAGTCGCAGGAGCCGCCGATACCGCTGATGATGCGGCTGCCCATGACGTGGGTGGAATTGACGTTGCCGTAAATATCGACTTCGAGGGCGTTGTTCATGGCGATCAGGCCCAGGCGCCGGATGACCTCCGGGTTGTTGGTGATCTCCGTGGGCCGGATGATGAGCCGTCCGCGGTAGCGCTCCGGGTCCGTCATTATGCTCCCTAGCATCTCCGCCGGGGCGGATATGCCGCCGGTCGAGGCGCAAGTCACGATGCCTTTTTCAAGCAGCTCCATCGCGCCGAAGCCGAGCGTTTCGCTGTACATGGTGAGACCGCTGAAATTCTCGCCGAGGAAGCTGACGACGGCATCCGCCGCGGCGCCGACGCCGATCTGCAGCGGCAGGAGGTTTTCAGGCAGCCGGCCGGCGGCGACTTCATCTTTCAGGAAGCGCATGAAGTGCCCGGCCATGGCGGCCAGCGGGCCGCCGCGCTCCACGGGTGCGGGAGCGGGAGGGATATCCAGCGGCTCGTCGCTTATCACGATGCCGCGTATCTTGTCAAGGCTGCATTCATAGTAGTCGCGCCCGATGATGTCGCAGGGGCGGCAGATGGGGATAGGCTCGCGCTGCGGCAGCCGGCCGGCGTCGTAGACGTCGTGCAGGATGTGTATGGCGTCGCTGGTGTGGGTGTTTATCTCGAGGATGACGTTTTTTGCCGCCGCGAGCGCGAGCGGGGAAAAGCCCTGGCAGAAGGAGGGGAGCAGCCTGCCGTCCTCCGTCACGCCGGTGACCGAGAGCAGGACGCAGTCGATATCCCCATACCAGCCGTGCTTCAGCTGGTCCGCGGCGTGGCTGAGGTGTACGTCCTGGAATTCCACGTCGCCCGGGGTGTTGGCGCGCCGGCGTATGACGGGCTCGGTGATCCAGTCCAGGCGGCGCTTGATGAGCCCCGCCTGGGCCCACTTGTTGTCAAAAATGTCGTGGCCGTTGGCGCTCGTGATCAGCGTGAGGTTTTTTGGCGAGCCCGTCGCCTCTGCCCGGCGCAGCACGGCCCTGGCGATGCTGAGCGGGCGGTCGATGCTGGTGAACGTGGGGACGACGACGTTCATGCCGTCCTCTATCATGGCGGCGGCGGCCTCGGCGCTGATGACCCTGCCGCGCAGCGCATCGCAGCGTATGCGCTCCAGCGCGCCAGTCATTCGTTTCCTCCCGGCCGGACAAGGGCGAAGCCCTTTTCAAAAGCGGAGCGGTTGAGCTCCACCAGGCTGGCCTTGTTTTTGAGTTTTTCCAGCATCTGGCTGAGCAGCAGGCCGCTGTCGGGGAAAACATCCGTCAGCAGCGCCGCCAGCACGCCGAGCACGACGGAGCTGATGACCTTGGTGTTCTGCAGCTCGTAGCAGACGTCGTACATCGGCACGTCGAGCCGGCGGTATCCGCCGCCCGGGGCCTCCTGCTCCTTCACCAGCGAGCTGTTGACGAGCAGCAGCCCGCCGTCCTTGACGTCGTTTTTAAACTGGGCGTAGGCCATCGGCTCCATGACGAGCATGATGTCGTGGCGCTTTTTGCGGGGGTTGCCTATCTCCTCGTCGCTTATCACAAGGTAGCAGGAGGTGAGGCCGCCGCGCTTGGCGGGGCCGTACTTGGGGGAATAGGTGACGTTATAGCCGAGGCCCATGGCCGCCTCGACGACGGCTTTTCCGGCGACCTGGAGGCCCTGGCCGCCGACGCCGGCCAAATATAGACTCTTTTCCATTTGCAGACCTCAAACTTTCTCGCCGTCGCGCTTGAATTCGCCGAGGGGGAATTCCTTCATCACGACCTCTTCCATGTGCCTGGGGGCATCCTCGCTCTTGAAGCCGCCGCTCGTGGGGCAGGCGCAGAGCACCTCGATCATCGAGTAGGCGCCGACTTCGATCTGCCTGGTCAGGGCGTGCTTCAGGGCTTTTTTGAATTGGAGGATGTACTTCGGCGTGTGTACGGCGCAGCGGGCCACATAGTCCGGCGCTTTGAGCGTGGCGATCATCTCCGGCAGGTGCAGCGGGAAGCCCGCGTAGCCGTTCACGGTGGTCTTCGTGCGCGCGCCGTTGAGCGTGGTGGGGGCGAGCTGGCCGCCGGTCATGCCGTAAAGGCCATTGTTGGCGAAAATGACCGTTATCGCTTCGCCGCGGAAGGCGGCGTTCACCGTCTCACCCATGCCGATGGCGGCGCCGTCGCCGTCGCCCTGATAGACGATCACGACGCTCTCCGGGCTGCAGCGCTTGAAGGCGGAGGCGGCCGCGGCCGCGCGGCCGTGGTTGGAGCCATAGGAGTCGAAGTTTACATAACCCGCGCCCATGCCGTTGCAGCCGACCGAGCCGCCGAAAACGGCGCGCTCGCGGATGCCCAGCTCGTCCACGACCTCGGCTATCAGCTTCTGCGTCAGTCCGTGGAAGCAGCCGGGGCAGTAGCCGGTGGCCACATCCCTCATGGCCTCGGGGGCCTTATATATCAGTTCCATTCACTTGACCTCCTCTATGAGGCTGAGCATGGCTTCGACAGCCTCGTACTCGTCCACCATGTTGCCGCCGCAGCGGTTGTAGAAGCGGAGCGGTATCGACCGGTCGAGGTGCAGCCGCACATCGTCGTAGAACATCGGCGGGATGGCCATTTCCACGGAGAGCGCCGCCTTCGCGCGTATCGCGGCCACCTGCTTTTCGGGGAAGGGGTGGAGCGTTATGGGCCGGAACATGCCCGCCTTGACGCCGCGCTCTCGCAGTATCTTCACGGCGTCGCGCATGATGCGGGCGCTGCCGCCGTAGGCGAATATCACGTACTCTGCGCCGTCCATCATGTACTCCTCATACATGGCCTCGGTGTCCACCCACTCGCGGTAGAGCCTGTAATAGTCCATGCGGGCTTTTTCCAGCGCGTCCTCGTCGCTCTCATTGGGCTGTGTGTGGCGCGGCTGGTTGCGGCCCATGATGGGCTCGCGCCCGGCGCAGCCCGTGGGGGCGGTGTAGTGCAGGAAGGGCCGCTCCGTTTTGTACTCGGGCAGCACGGCGGGCTCCTCCATCTGGCCTATCATGCCGTCCGTCATCAGGAATGCGGGGACCATGTACTCGTCCGCCTTGTCGAGCGCGTGCGACACGAGGTCGACGGCCTCCTGCAATGAAGCGGGGGCGTAGACAAGGCCGCGCATCCCGTTGTGCCCGACGCCCTTGACCACAAAGTTGTAGTCGCTCTGCTCGGGCGTGATGTTCGTGGCGGCGCGCTGCACGTCCACGATCAGCCCCGGGAGGCGGGAGAGGCACATGAGCGCCAGGTTTTCCGCCATCAGCGACAGCCCGGGGCCGGAGGTGGCGGTCATGGCCCGCGCCCCGGCGGTGGAGGCCGCGAAGAGCATGGCCGAGGAGGCCACCTCGCTTTCGGCCTGTATGAAGTGCCCGCCGGCCTGCGGCAGCCGCCAGGACATGTATTCGAGCAGCTCGGTCTGCGGCGTTATCGGGTAGCCGCTGAAGAAATTCACCCCGCAGCGCACCGCCGCCTCGGCGATCAGCTCGTTGCCTTTCATAAGTACTTTCTCTGCCATTTCCTCACCTCACCGATAGACGCTGATCGCGCTGTCAGGGCATATCATGCCGCAGAATTTGCAGCCGGTGCATTTCGACTCGTCGAGCTGCACGGCGTACTGGCCGCCGAGGTCGTTGAAATCGCGGCTCAGGCCGATTATTTTCTGCGGGCAAGTGACGATACACAGCTTGCAGCCCTTGCATCTGTTCTTGTTAACTACTATTTTTGGCATATTCTCAAAGCCTTTCTCCGATTAAAGGTGCCTTACATTACCGCCCGCTTGTGAAAGCGGGCGGTAACTGTGCGGGGCCGCTTATTCTTCCGTGTCCTCGTCCATGTGGCACTTGACCAGCGCGCCCTTGGATGACGGGCCGACAAGCTCCCAGTACTTGCCGAGGTAGCCGCTGGTTATCCTCGGCTTGGGCGCGACCCACTTCTCGCGGCGCTTTGCGAAGGTCTCGTCGTCCACCTCGCAGTGGATCCAGCCCTCCTCGCAGTCGTACTCGATGATGTCCCCGTTCTCTATCAGGGCAATCGGGCCGCCGACCGCCGCCTCGGGGCAGATATAGCCGATGCACGGGCCGCTCGTCATGCCGGAGAAGCGGCCGTCGGTTATGAACGCGACCTTGTCGCCGAGCCCGGCCATCTGCATCATTATGATGAGCGAAGCCATCTCCGGCATGCCGGGGAAGCCCTTCGGGCCCTCGTTGCGCACGACCACGACCTGCCCAGGCTTGATTTCGCCGCGCTCGAGCCCGGCGCGGGCCTCCTGCTCGCTGTTATAGCAGTTGGCCACGCCCCGGAAATGGTGCATGTTGGGCGGCACGGCGCCCGTTTTGACCACCGCGAGCTCCGGCGCGATGTTGCCGCGCAGGACGTTCAAACCGCCGGTCCTGGAGTAGGGGTCGCTCACCGGGCGGATGACGCTGCGGTCGCGGACGTAGACACCCTCCAGGTTCTCGCGCACGGTCTTGCCCGTGCAGGTGAGGCAGCCGTCGTGCAGCATCCCGGCGTCCAGGGCCTCCTTCATCAGCGCCTGGATGCCGCCGGCGCGGTAGAAGTCGGTCATGAAGTGGCTGCCGGAGGGCGTTATCTTCACCAGGGCGGGCGTTACCGCGCTGATGCCCGCGAAGTCGTCGGCCGTCACATGTACCTTGGCCTCGTTGGCGATGGCCAGCGTGTGTATCAGGGTGTTGGTGGAGCCGCACATCATCATGTCCACGCGGATGGCGTTTTCAAAGGCCTCGCGCGTCATGATGTCCCGCGGGCGGATGTTTTTCTCATAGAGCTCCATCACCTTCATGCCGGCGTGCTTGGCAAGGCGGGTGCGCTCGGCGTATACGGCGGGGATGGTGCCGTTGCCGGGCAGGGCCATGCCGAGGATCTCCGCCAGGCAGGCCATGGAGTTGGCCGTGAACAGCCCGGCGCAGGAGCCGCTGCCGGGGCAGGTGCATTCATCCTTCCGTGCATATTCAACGTCGCTCAGTCGCCCGGCGCGGTTCTCGTCCTGCAGGAACGGGCCGGAACAGAGGTCGATCTTGTGCCCGCCCAGCTCGCCGGGGAGCATGGCCCCGCCGGTGACGATGATACAGGGGATGTTGAGCCTCGCCGCGGCCATCAGCGCCGCGGGGGTTATCTTGTCGCAGCCGGAAACTATTACGAGGGCGTCGAACTTGCTGCCGTAGGCCATGAGCTCGATGGAGTCGCAGATGAGGTCGCGGCTGGGGAGCGAGGCGTTGGGCATTTTGCCGCTGCCGATCGTGCAGTCGGCGATGGCGATGGTGCCGAATATGCAGGGGGTGCCTCCCGCCATGTAAACGCCGTCGGAAACCGCCTTTGCGAGCTTGTCGAGGTGGTTGTGGCCTGGGAAGTGCTCCGTCCAGGTGCTGCATATGCCAACGTAGGGACGTTCGATCTCCTCATCTATGCGCCCGGCGCCGTACAGGAACATCTTCGAGCCCAACAGCTCGTCGCTTATTCTTCCTGCCATTGTGTTGCCTCCTTATAGGTTGATAGCAGCCTATTCGATAACAAGGTTTTGTTTTTCCAGGTTCAGGTTTACCGGAGTGTAGTCCATTTTGAAGGGGTCGGAGTACATGCTCATGAGAGCTTCTTTTATCACTGCGCATTTCGTGCCTGGGCCGCGGTCGCCGAGCAGGCTCATGACCTCTTCCCAAGTGCTGGCGAGAAAGACGTTTTCACCGAGTGTGCCAAAGCTCATGGCATCCTCAAATGTACCCCAGGGGTTGTATATTATCATTCTACGTGCGCCGTTAGGCAGTGGCTGTCCAATTTTATGCCCGCCGTACTGACGGCCGCCGATAGTCATTCCCCACCCGCTGACGAGATAATGGGCGACGGGGCCTGTACGGCAGAAGTTGATGAGAACGATGTCTCCACCGGGAACGACAGCCTCGGCAGCCACTGTGGCGGCCATGCCCGCTTCATTTCCCTTGGCATTGCCGTTAGCTATACACACATCGACTTTGTCAAAATGGTCCATTGCGTATACTTCAAAAGCTTTTTTTACGCCTTCATAATACTCCTTGATCGGATGGCCGCTGAACACATCCACTATGTCGCAATTTGTGTTCATTAAGATATCGACCTTGAAATCAAGCCCGGCGAGCATGGCGACTTCTTCAACATCTTCTCGCAAGTCCTTGTTTTGAAGATTACCTATCATATTTGTGAAAGGCGCGCTCTTGTTGAGGAAGACGTACCCAAAGACCGCCTTGTGATTCAGGTCTACGGTGTCAAGCCCGGTAACGCCGGGAAGGACGATCTTGCCGCCGCCGCCAAAGCCAGCCGTGGGGTGCGGCACAAGCCCGCCGATACCGATGCGCAGGTCATATTTCATAAACTCGGCGTTGATCTCAACGTCAAAACCGCGGCTGGTCGTACCTACGTGGACAAGATTCTCATAGGGGTTGTGGTTGAACACAGGGTACTCGCGCACGATGTCCTGGCCGAGTTTCTTGGCAAAGTCGTCATATTCCAATGCGCCGTGCATACCCTGGGCGCAAAGGAATGTGATTTTATTCTTGGGAATACCGGCGTTCAGCAGTTCTTCAAGAATGATATGAGCGGCCTCCTGGCAGGGCGTGCCCCGGCTCATGTCGTCGAAAAGGATGACAGCGCTTCGTTTACCGACGGCGAGCTCGGATAGTGCAGGGCAGCCGATCGGGGCGTTGATTTTCTGACGTATTTGTTCGTAGCTCAGCACGGGAAGCTGGTCTCCCGCCATCTCGGCTATATGGGTTTCCCAGCTGTCAGGGATGTCGATCCAAACGGGGTCTTTACCGTACCAGCGATTTTGCGGAAGAGATATCTTCATACGCGATTCCTCCTTGATACTCAGGATTAAAGACGGAAATGATCATGCGGTTTCGCCGCGCTCGGACAGTTCAGGCATAGCGGCGAGCTCCTCGCGTTTCTTCTTGCCCATGCGGAAATAGTTGATCGGCCAGATAACAAGATAGGGTATGATGCCCATCCAGAGATTCAGCGTGCCGACCTTGGAGTAGTATTCGGACATGATGGTGGTCATGCCGAGGAATGAGAGCGCTATACATATGGCCATGAGTACAGAAGAAAGGATGCCCTGCTGGGCGAAATCGTTGAGCTTGCTGTTCTTGAACACGATCGGTTTCCAACGGACGACGAGGCTGATTATGGCGGTGACAGCGGTGGAAACGCAGGCGAGGATCATGGTGATATAGTAGATCCACTGCATCCAGGGGGCAATTTCAGAGTAGAAATTGAGGATTATCTGAAGGTGAGGGGCATCATAGGTAAAGGACTCGGGATAATAGCAAAGGACATTGAGGATGGACAGGATAAGGAACACACAGTTGACTACGACGCCGGCAATGGCCATCCACAGACTGTGTTTCCAGGAAGTGAAGCGCTGGTTGAACATGCAGCACGTGCGGCTGAACCCATACTGGATCCCGATATATGCCCAGCACATGGCAAATGCCTGCGAGCCGGTAGTGCCAAGGGTGTCGAATACGTTAAAGAAATGCAGAGCGTTTTCCTTGGAAAGGACCCAGCCAAAGCCGAATATGAGCGCGAAACAGAATACCATTGCGATGGTAAGGCCGGTGGACAGTTTGGCAAGGACATCGGTGCCCCACATGACAGAAATGACAAAGAGTACAGCACATATCACATACGCAACAAAAGTGCTGCAATGGAAGATCGCTATAAGCACCTGCCCCATCATGTTGAACATCAGGGCGGAGGTCAAACACATGGCGACAAAGGTGAGAATATCTGTCAGGATCAGATACAGCTTCCAAAACCACTTGATTTCGCCAAGACGTCCAAGCGCGAACTGGGAAGACGACTTGTAATCGCGGCACTTGCGTATACGTCCAAGTTCAGAGCCGAAGAAAATCAGAATACCGCATGCAATTTGTGAAATGATAGCAGACCATATGCCATACGAGCCAAAGCTGGCAAAATAGGTCTTCGCAGTAGTGCCGGCTGCAAGGGCGGGGCCCACCTGGCCTCCGATCCAAACGGCTGCAACAGGGAAGCAGATCATGAATACGTCTCTGAAGCGAAAAGATTTATTCATACTTCTCTCCTTTTTAATACATGAGCCTCTTTTCGAGAAAGGTTGAAATAGACGGTGTTAGATGCTATAATGAATAAAACATATTAAGCGTATCGCCTCCCAATGTGTTTAGATATTTACAGACATGTCTGCATTGTAGACATCATGACTACATCGCTGACTTAATTGTATAAATATCGCGACATGTTGTCAATTGGATTATCCGACTAAATTATTGGCCGGATTTTAGGCAATGCAACAATTTATATGATCTTGGTTGAACTCTGGCTTATACATGATATAATTATTATTTACGATAATCGAAATTCTGAGGAGTTGTAGTATGTCGGCGGCGAACAGGAAAGAGAATGGGGCGTCCAGGACGAGGATACAGTCGCTAGAGCGCGGGCTGGCTGTGCTCGAGGTGCTTTCCCGGGACATGAAGCCCATGTCAGTGATGGACATCTGCAAGGAGGTCGGCGTTCAGCGCACCACGATGTATGCCCTGCTGAACACGCTGATGAGCAGGGGCTATGTGGGCAAGGACGAGGAGACCTCCCGTTATTACATAACGGGGAAGATCTATGAGCTGGGCATGCTCTACCCGGAAAACCAGCCGCTGGTCGTGGCCGCGCGCCGCTTTGTTGACAGCCTGGGACGGAAGTACGACCTGGTCGCACGTATAGCTTACATCAATTCCGAAAATGTCGCTATCGTTGCTTATACTTCGTCAAAGAGCGTGGAATTTGCCAAATTGGAGTACAATATGGTGCCGAGCCACGCCAGCAGCGTGGGCAAGATGATCCTCGCGCACCTGCCCGTGGAGGAGCAGGAGAGGCGCCTGGAGACGATGGAACTCACGCGCTTCACAGAAAACACCATCACCGACATCGGCAAGCTGCGCGAGGTGCTCGAACTGATACGCCAGCGCGGCTATTCGCTCGACGAGTGCGAGTATATGGACAATACTTTCTGCGTCTCGTTCCCCATTTATGACCGCAACAACAGCCTCTGCGGGATATTGAGCACCTCGGATGAGTATAACCACATGAAGCTCATCCTTGACGACTTCGTGCGCGAGGGGCTGCAGGCCAGCAAGAGGATATCCAGCGACCTCGGCTGGAGCATGTATAAATAAAGGCATCCATACAGGAAAAACCGCCGCCCGGAAGGCCCGGACGGCGGTTTTTGGCGTTTATGACAACTTTCACAGAAAAACATTATCCAAGCTGCGCATTGCATCGGCGGGGAACAGATGGTAAAATACATATAGTCTATAATAATGACAATTAGTCTACTATAAGGACAAATGTGAGGCGGCAGCGATGGGTATCATTGATGAGAGGATAAAATACGCGCCGTTCAGGGAGAGGATTATTCCGGCGGAACAGGCCGCCATGGAGATATCAGACGGCATGACGGTGGCGATACCGGATTTCGGCTCGTACACAAACCCGATGGCGATAGTGGACGCCATAACCCGGCGCGTGCGCGACGGGGGAGAGACGCTGCGCCTTGGGCTCATCAAGACCGCGAACGCCAACGAGCGGCTCGAGCGCGACTGGTGCCGGCTCGGCATACTCAAAAGGCGGATGATTTTTTTCGGCTCGCCGGCGGTGAGGCGGCTGGTGAACACGCCGGGGGGCATCGAGTTCCAGGACCCGCACCTGAGCGCCGTGCCGGACATGCTGCGGCACGGGCAGCTGGGCAAACTAGACGTGGCCATCGTCTCCTGTGGCGGCGTGACGGAGGAGGGGAAGCTGCTGCCGCTGTTCGACCAGGGCTACACGCCGGTGGCGCTGGAGTGCGCGGAGCAGGTGCTGCTGGAGATAAGCCCGCATTTCCCAACGGGGCTCTATAAGCTGCACGACGTTTACCGCCGCGGGCCGGTGGGCGGGCGGCGCGCGCCGATAAATGTGACGCATGTGATGGACCGGGTGGGCGAGCCGTTTTACAGCGTGGACCCGGACAGGGTGAAGGGCGTCGTGATATCCGACACGCCCTTGGAGACAGGGCCGATGTGGAACGTCGCCGCGCCCTCGCCGGAGATCGAGGCCATAGCGCGGCACTTCATCGCCTTCCTGGACAACGAGGTGCGCGAGGGCCGGCTGCCGGAGCCGCTGCCGCCGGTGCAGACGGGCGCGGGCGCGATCGCCGACGCGGTGTTCGAGCGCATGGGCGAACGCTTTGACGGCATGAGCATGTTCACGGAGGGCTTCATGCCCGGCGCGGCGCGGCGCGGCTGCTGAAAAGCGGCAGGGTCAAATACATATCCTCTGGGGGGCTGAGCATAGACGCCGCGTTTGCCGCCGACATATTGGAGAATATCGATGAATATGCGCAAAAGCTCATACTGCGCCCGGCCGAGGTGTGCAACAGCCCGGAGGTGATAAGCCGCCTGGGCGTGATTGCCATGAACAACATCCTGGAAGCGGATATCTACGGCAACGTGAACTCCACGAACGTCATGGGCACGCGCATGGTGAGCGGCATCGGCGGCTCCGGCGACTTTGCGCGCAACGCGCTGCTGACGGCGTTCTTCACGCTGTCCACGGCCAGGGGCGGCGCGGTCTCCTCCATCGTGCCGATGTGCCCGCATGTCGATCACACCGAGCACGATGTGGATGTGATCGTCACGGAGTACGGCGTCGCCGACCTGCGCAACAAGTCGCCGCGGCAGCGCGCGCGGGAGATGATACGCATCAGCCACCCGGACTACAGGCCGCTGCTGGAAGATTACTTTGAGCGCGCCTCCGCGCAGTGCGCGGACGGCGAGGGGCACACGCCGCACCTCCTCTCGGAGGCGCTGAGCTGGCACGAGCGCTGCAGGCGCACGGGGACGATGAGGCCGGCGTGAGTAAAAAGAATGCGGGATGGCGAGCTGCCATCCCGCATTTTGCGCGGAATGGGTTTACATAACATGCTGGCGGCCGGCGATGAACACGGCTTTTATGTTCAGGTCCTGGTCGAGGACGGCGATGTCGGCGCGCTTGCCGGCGGCGAGGGAGCCGCAGTCGTCCAGCTTCGCCGCGCGGGCGGGGACGATGGTGGCGGCCTCGATGGCCGTCTCCAGCGGGACGCCGAAGGAGACGGCGCGGCGCACGGCCTCGCCGACGTTGATGCAGCTGCCGGCGATGGTGCCATCCAGCAGGCGGGCCACGCCGCCGGAGAGGCGGATGGGCAGGCCGCCCAGCTCGTATTCGCCGTCCGGCATCCCCGCGCAGCGCAGGGAGTCCGAGATCAGCGACAGGCGGCCGGCGAAGATGGCGAAGGCCATGCGCACAGCGGAGGGGTGGACGTGCAGGCCGTCGCAGATGATCTCCGTGCTGGCGCCGGCGTCGAAGGCCGCGCCGATGACGCCCGGCTTGCGGTGATGGATGGGCGGCATGGCGTTGAAGAGGTGCGTGGCGTGGCTGGCACCCAGGGCGTAGGCGTGGGCGGCGGTGTCGTAATCGGCCTCCGTGTGGCCGACGGACACGGTGCAGAGGCGCGCTACGCGGGGGATGAACGCCTCAGCGCCCTCCACCTCGGGGGCCACGGTCACCATGCGCACCGCGCCGCCGGAAGCGGCGTCCAGCCGCTCGAGCATATAGGCGTCCGGCGCGTGGAGGTTGTCCGGGTTCTGCGCGCCGCGCTTGTTGTAGGAGAGGAAGGGCCCTTCAAGATGCACGCCCGCGCAGCGGGCCGCGCCGGTGTCCCCCGCGTCGCGCACGGCGTGCATGGCGCGCGTGAGCTCCGGCTCCTTGAGCGTCATGGTGGTGGCGAGGAAGCTGGTGACGCCGCTGCGCGCGTAGTAGTCCGCCAGCACGGGCATGGCGGCGGCGTCGCCGTCCGAAAAGTCGCGGTTCATGGCCCCGTGGGTGTGGATATCAACAAAGCCGGGGACGACATAGCAGCCGGAGGCGTCATATCCGCCTTCGCCGAGGCTGCCCGCGGCCTCAATGAGCTCGCCGAAGCCGAGGTCACAGTCCGTGAAGCCCTGGCCGGCGAGGTAGACCCTGCCGTTTTTTATGACCATCTTACATCGCTCCTCTATAATTTAATAATGTAGTGTTGACTTTCTGCGCTGATAAGGCTATTATTTTCTCGGCAGTTTAGTTTCTATGGAGGTTTTTTACATGAGCGGTGTCATTTCCCGGGGTGTCCGTGCCCCTATAATACGCGAAGGCGACGACATAGTCAAGCTGGTGGCGGACTGTGTGGAGCGCGCCATGGCCGAGGACGGCTTTGAGCTGCACGACCGCGACATCGTCGCCGTGACGGAGAGCGTCGTGGCCCGGGCGGACGGCAACTACGCCTCGGTGGACGACATCGCGGCGGACGTGCGCGCCAAGC
Source organism: Candidatus Scatomorpha stercorigallinarum (assembly GCA_944387865.1). GTDB lineage: Bacteria > Bacillota > Clostridia > Oscillospirales > Oscillospiraceae > Scatomorpha > Scatomorpha stercorigallinarum. The sequence continues at coordinate 62,514 of CALXGN010000009.1, forward strand.
TCGGCGGCGGCACGGTGGGCGTCGTGTTCCCCATCCTCTCCCGCAACCGCTTCGCAATCTGCCTGCGCGGCATCGCCCGCGGGTCGAAAAAGGTCGTGCTCATGCTCTCCTATCCCTCCGACGAGGTGGGCAACCACCTGTTCGACATGGACGCGCTGGACGAGAGCGGCATCGACCCCTACCGCGACGTGCTCACGCTCGAGCAGTACCGCCAGGCGTTCGGCGTGCGGGTGCACCCCTTCACGGGCGTTGACTATGTCGATTACTACAGGAACATCATCGAAGAAGAGGGGGCGGAGGCCCAGATCCTCTTCTCCAATCGGCCGGAGGCCATCGTCGGCCACGCCGCCAGCGTGCTCTGCTGCGACATACACACGCGCGAGCGCACCCGCCGGCACATCCTCGCCGCCGGGGCGGAAAAGGCCCTGACGCTGGCGGAGATCCTCAACGCGCCGGTGAACGGCAGCGGCTATTGCCCGGAATTCGGCCTGCTCGGCTCCAACAAGGCCACCGAGGACCGCGTAAAGCTCTTCCCCAAGAACGCCCAGCAGGTGGCGGACGGCATCCGCGACGAGCTGAGGGCGCGCACCGGCGCCGCGGTGGAGGCCATGGTCTACGGCGACGGCGCCTTCAAGGACCCGATGGGCAAGATCTGGGAGCTGGCCGACCCCGTCGTCAGCCCCGGCTTCACCGCCGGCCTTGTGGGCCTGCCCAACGAGCTGAAGCTGAAGTACCTGGCCGACAACGAGTTCGCCGGCCTCTCCGGCGAGCAGCTCACCAGCGCCATCCGCGAGAGCATCCGCCGGAAGGACGCCGACCTCAAGGGCCGCATGGCCAGCGAGGGCACCACGCCCCGCCGCCTGACGGACCTGGTGGGCTCCCTCTGCGACCTCACCAGCGGCAGCGGCGACAAGGGCACGCCCATCATCGTGGTGCAGAACTATTTCAAGAACTACTCCGAATAAACGCGGAGAGCAAAGCGGAGGGCCGCCGGCCCTCCGCTTTTTTGCGTCTGTAAGTTTACATAATATCAAACTCCGCGGCCAGGGCGGCAACGTCGGGGTAGACGTAGCCGGGCTTCACGTCGCTTTCTGCGAGCATCTCCGGCGTGGTCTCGCCGCTCATCACCAGCACGGACTGCGCGCCGGCGTTGACGGCCACGGCGATGTCCGTGTAAAGCCGGTCGCCCACACAGCAGATGCGCCCGTTGGGGACGGCGGCCATTTCTGATATTATGTCAACCATACTGCGGTTCGGCTTGCCGATATAGAAGGGCCTGACGCCGCTGGCGGCGGTGAGCAGGGCGCAGATGCTGCCGCAGTCGGGCAGCACCTCCCCGGCCGGCATCGGGCACACCCAGTCCGGGTTGGCGGCGATGAAGGCCGCGCCGCGGCGCAGGAAATGCACCGCGCGGTCGAGCTTTTCATAGGTGAGCGTGGTGTCGAAGCCGGCGCAGACCACCGTGGCGTCGTCCGCGCGCGTTAGCTGCACGCCGTAGCTCAACAGCTCGCGCTCAAAGGCCGGCGTGCCGAGCAGATAGACCTTCTCGCCGGGGTGCGTCTTTTGCAGGTAGAGGCCGGTGGCCATGCCGGAGGTGAAAACGTTCTCCATTTCGCAGGGGAAGCCGAGGCCGCGCAGGCGGTTTACATAATCTTCGCCGGCGCGGGAGGAGTTGTTCGTCAGGTAGATGTAGCGGCGGCCCGTGCGCTCGAGCGTGCGGATAAAGCCCACGGCGCCGGGGAACACCTCGTCGCCGAGGTAGAGCGTGCCGTCCATGTCCAGCAGGAACAGCTCGCAGGATAAAAGGGCGCTCTTGTCCATCATTCGTCCTCGCTTTCCAGGTCCTCGGGCAGGAGGGCCATCAGCTCCTCGCGCCCGGGTGAGGGGAGGGCCGCCACGCGGTCCGACTGGCGGACCACGGCGTCCTCGAAAAGGTTGCGCACCGTGCGGCCGTTGCCGAAGTTTTCGTCGCGGTTTTCGTATAGCTCATTGAAGAGCTCCGCGGCGCGCGCTTCGGCCTCCGGCGTCAGGCTGTAGCCGTTCTTTTTGCACTGCAGGCGGAACATCTCCAGCAGCTCCGCGCCGTTGTAGTCGGGGAAGTGGATAAACTTGTTGAAGCGGCTCTCCAGCCCGGGGTTGGAGCCGATGAAGCGCTCCATGGGGCCGTCGTAGCCGGCGGCGATCACCACCAGCTCGTCGCGGTGGTCCTCCATCGCCTTCAGCAGCGTCTCTATCGCCTCGCGGCCGAAGTCGTTCTCCCCGCCGGAGGCCAGGGAATAGGCCTCGTCGATGAAGAGCACGCCGCCGAGGGCGCTTTTTATGACCTCCTGCGTCTTGAGCGCGGTCTGGCCCACATAGCCGGCCACCAGGCCGGAGCGGTCCACCTCCACCAGCTGGCCCTTTTTCAGCACGCCGATGGCGGCGTAGATACCGCCCAGCAGCCGGGCGACGGTGGTCTTGCCCGTGCCGGGGTTGCCGGTGAACACCAGGTGCAGGCTCATGGGCGGGACGGGCAGGCCGTTCTGCTCCCTGAGACGGCGGACTTTGATGAGGTTGACCATGCTCTTCACGTCCCGCTTCACCTCGCCGAGGCCGATGAGGCCGTCCAGCTCGGCCATCAGCTCGTCCAGCGAGGGGGCCTTATCGCTGCCTGCGGCGGCCTTATCCGGCTCGGGTGCGGCCGCTTCCGCCGCGGCGGAGGCGGCGGGCGGGTGCTTGTCGATGAAGGAGGGCTCGCCGCTGGTGACATAGTCCGCAGCGTTCAGCGCGCCCCTGGAGGGCTTGACGCCCGCCGAGTCGCAGACGGCGGACAGGCGGTCGGAGACGTCGGTGATGTACTCAGCCTCCGCCATGGACACGTCGTCGTCCACGGCCGCCAGGTGCAGGAGGATGTTCGTCACCATGCGCACGAACACGCGCGAGCTGTCGCGCCCTTCGCGGCGGTCGCGCTCGGCAAGGCTCCAGAGGAACATCGGCGGCAGGGCGTCCTGCGCGCGGCAGACGGCGCCCGTGAGGTCCCAGAGCAGCCAGGAGCCGCGCTCGCGGCCCTTGGAGTAGAGCTCGTTGGCAGCGTCCACGTGCTGCTGCGTGACGGCGCCGCTGCGCCGCCAGAGCCCAAGGGCGCAGTCGGTCATGAACTTGTCCAGCTCGCCCGCCGTGGAGCGGCCGGCGACGCGGTAAAAGGCCTCCGTGTTGGCGACATATATCTTGTGCAGCTCCTCCGGCGTGCGATGCCAGGATGTGGGCATGTCGATCCCCCGCTTTCCGCGTGATAGGCCCATTATATAACGCCGGCGCGGCCGAAGGCAACTTAAAATGCGCCCGCGCGGCCGGAGGCGGCAGAATTTGCGCCGCCTGTATTGAAAAGTTACAGATTCGTGCTATAATACTTATCTGCCCGCAAGGGTGTTTTAATTATAATGTATATCAATTCTCAGGAGGAAGCAGATAAATGTCCAAAAAGCAGTTCAAGGCCGAGAGCAAACGCCTGCTCGACCTGATGATCAACTCGATCTACACGCACAAGGAGATCTTCCTGCGCGAGATCATCTCCAACGCCTCCGACGCCATCGACAAGCTGTGCTACCTCTCGCTCACCGACGACAAGGTGGGCATGACGCGGGACGATTTCCGCATACTCGTCTCGGCGGACGAGGCGGGGAGGACGATAACCGTCTCCGACAACGGGATCGGCATGACCAGGGAGGAACTTGAGCAGAACCTGGGCGTCATAGCAAAGAGCGGCTCTATGGCCTTCAAGGACGGCCTCGGCGCAGACGAGGGCGAGGGCGCGGACGTGGACATCATCGGCCAGTTCGGCGTCGGCTTCTACAGCGCGTTCATGGTCTCCGACAGGGTCACCGTCATCTCGAAGGCCTACGGCGCCGGCACCGCCTACCGCTGGGAGAGCGAGGGCGCGGACGGCTACACCATCGACGAGTGCGAGAAGGACGGCGTGGGCACCGACGTCATCATGCACATCAAGCCCGACGACGAGAGCGAGCGCTACGGCGACTTTTTGCAGCAGTGGAAGCTGATGCAGCTCATCAAGAAATACTCCAACTACATCCGCTGGCCCATCCAGATGGACGTGAAAAAGAGCGATTTCCGCGAGACGGAGGAGAAAAACGAGGACGGCAGCCCGAAATACGAGACCGTGACCACCACCGAGCGCGAGACCGTCAACAGCATGGTGCCCATCTGGCAGCGCTCGAAGAGCGAGGTGTCCGACGAGGACTGCATAGCGTTCTATAAGGAAAAATTCCACGACACGACCGACCCCGCCGCCGTCATCCGCGTGAACGCCGAGGGGCAGGTGAGCTATAAGGCCCTGCTCTTCATCCCAGGGCGGCAGCTGCTCGACTACATGGCCTCCGACTTCGAGCCGGGGCTGCAGCTCTACAGCAGCGGCGTCATGATAATGGAGCGCTGCCCCGACCTGCTCAGCGAGAGCTTCTATTTCGTCCGCGGCATAGTCGATTCGCCCGACCTCTCGCTGAACATCTCCCGCGAGATGCTCCAGCACGACCGCCAGCTGCGCATCATCGCCCAGAACCTCAACAAGCGCATCAAGAACGAGCTGGCCAAGATGCTCGAGAGCGACCGGCCCAAGTATGAGAAGTTCTATAAGAACTACGGCCGCCAGCTGCGCTACGGCGCGGTGGCCAACTACGGGCAGAACGTGCAGTCGCTGAGCGAGCTGCTGCTCTACTACGTCGACGTGGACAAGACCCGCACGCTGAAGGAGTACACGGACGCCATGCCGGCGGAGCAGGAGAAGATATACTACGCCGTGGGCGACTCCGTCGCCCGCACGCTGCACCTGCCGCAGGCCGAGCTCGTGCGCTCGAAGGGCTATGAGCTGCTCTGCATGACCGACGAGGTGGACGAGTTCATCATCCAGCAGCTGGGGACCTACGCCGAAAAGCCCTTCTGCAACATCGTCACGGACGACCTGGGCCTGGAGAGCGAGGAAGAGCGCGCAGACATCGAAAAGCGCGAATCCGACGCCAAAGAGACGCTCGACTTCGTGCGCGAGACGCTGGGCGAGCGCGTGGCAAAGGTCAAGCTTTCGCACAAGCTGGTCTCCGCGCCCGTCTGCCTCACCACCGAGGGCGGCGTGACGCTGGAGATGGAGCGCTATTTCCGCAGCATGCCCGACACGGGGATGCAGCCGCCGAAGGCCACCCGCGTCCTGGAGCTGAACGCCGACAGCCCGGCCTTCGCCGCGCTGGAGAGCGCCGTCAAGGCCGACCCGGAGCGCGCGCGCAAGCTGGTGGAGATACTGCACGCGCAGGCGCTGCTGATCGCGGGCGAGGAGCTGCCCGACCCGGCGCAGTACGCCGAGGACGTGTGCTCGCTCTTCTGAGCGCACCATAAACACTTAAAGGAGTTCGCCCATGAGCAGGAAGCTCGGCATATATGTACACATACCGTTCTGCGCCTCCAAGTGCGGCTACTGCGACTTCTACTCCCTGGCGGGCTGCGACCGGCTGATGCCCAAGTATCAGGACGCGCTGGTGGCGCACATCCGGGAGAGCTACGGCACGCTCAAAAGCTACGAGGTGGACACGGTGTATTTCGGCGGCGGCACGCCCAGCTATTACGGCGCGCAGCGCCTGGCCGAGCTGTGGACGGAGCTGAAAAACAGCGGGCGCGTCCGGCGCGACGCGGAAGTGACGCTGGAGGCAAACCCGGACAGCGCCCGCCTGAAGGACCTCAGGCTGCTGAGGAAAGAGGGCTTCAACCGCATCTCCCTCGGCGTGCAGAGCGCGAACAACGACATCCTCAAGCTCATCGGCCGCCGGCACAACTGGCTGCAGGCCGAGCAGGCCGTGCAGGCCGCGCGGGACGCCGGTTTTGACGACCTGAGCATCGACCTCATCTACGGCCTGCCCAGCCAGACGCGCTCCGACTGGGCGGATACGCTGATGAAGGTCATCGACCTGCGGCCGGAGCACATCTCCTGCTACGGGCTGACGCTGGAGGAGGGCACGCCCATGTACAAGTACAAGGGCTCGCCCTTCCTGCCCTCGGAGGACGAGCAGGCGGACATGTACCTCTACGCCGTCGAGCAGCTCGCGCACTACGGCTATGCGCAGTATGAGATATCGAATTTTGCCGTCAAGGGCTACGAGAGCCGGCACAACCTGCGCTACTGGCGGCTGGAGGACTACCTCGGCTTCGGCGCGGGGGCTCACTCCTGCGTGGGCGGGGCGCGCTTCAGCTACGTCCGCGACGCGGACGCCTATATCGTCGGCGTGCTCGGCGACCAGAAGATCGTCGATGAGTACGAGCCCGTGAACTCGCTCGAGCGCTCGAGCGAATACCTGATGCTGGGCATGCGCACCGTGCGCGGCGTCAACGCCGCGGAGTACACGCGCATCTGCCTGGCGGATTTTGCGCCCATCGAGGGCACGCTGCAGATCTTTGCCCAAAAGGGCTGGGCGGTGCAGGAGGAGGACGGGAGCTGGCACTTCACGCCGCAGGGCTTCCTGCTCTCCAACATCCTCATCGGCGCGCTGCTGGAGTCGCAGTCCAGCGGCCGCGTGGAGGTCACGCCATGGATGAAGGCCGCCTTCGACGCCGAGGAAAAGACGGAACTGCCGCCGGGCGAGGAGGAGCTCTTCGCCGAGGAATATAAAAAACGGCGGCGCGGGAGAAGATAACGGAGGGATGACCGCATGAGCGATCGCGATAGAAATACAGCGGGCGGCCGCCTGGAGGACACGGCGGACTTCGCCGCCGTGGGCCAGCGCCCGAAGGGGCGGCGCGGCGGCGCGCACGCGAAGAGCGGCGGCGCCCACGCCTCCCGCGGCGGGCAGCACAGCGCGCAGCGGGCCTACAATGTGGCCGACAGCGGCCGGCGCGCCGAGCCGGCCAGGGAAAAAAAGCGCGCTTCCGGCCTGAAAAAGGCCCTCATCGCCATTTTGATCGTCGTGGCCCTGCTGCTGGGCGGCACGGCGGGCTTCGCCGTCTATGTCTCCCGCACGGGCACCATTTTCCCCAACGTCACGCTCGACGGCGTGGAGCTGGGCGGCCTCACGGTGAGCGAGGCCGCGGACAGGCTCACAGCCGCCGGCTGGGTGAAGGAGGACGAGTCCGTCAGCGTCCCGCTGCCGGCGGAGCACACGCTGACCATCACGGCCGCCGAGGCCGGGGCGTCGGTGACGGCCGAAGAGGCCGCGCAGGCGGCCTATGACTACTGCCACGAGGGGAACCTCCTCAGCGGGCTTATGCGTTATGTAAACTGCGTGTTCTCCGGCGGCAGCGTGGAGACCGTCATCGACGTGGACGAGGCCGCCGTGCAGTCGGCGGTGGAGGCCGCCGTGGCGGATACGCTCAACGACCTGGAAGCCTCCGGCGTGGAGGTGGACGAGGACAGGGGCGTCATCAGCGTCGTCAAGGGCGCGACGGACCTCGACATCGACACCGCGGAGCTGACGCGGCTCTTCTGCGACGCTTTTGCCGCGCGGCGATACGGCACGCTCGACTACGCCGTGGACGAGGAAGGGGCCGCACAGCTGGACGTGGACGCGCTCTATGAGAGCATGCACCGCGAGGCGCAGGACGCGGCCTACGACCCGGAGACGGGCGAGGTGTCCGAGTCCGTGACGGGGCTGGATTTTGACAAAAACGAGGCCCTGAGCCTCTGGGACGCGGCGCAGCTGGGCGAAGTGGTGGATATACCCTGCACGGTCACGGAGCCCGAGCACACGACCGAGGAGGTCGAGGGGATGCTCTTCCGCGACGAGCTGGCGACCGTGGTGACCTACCTCTACGGCAGCACGCAGAACCGTATCGACAACGTGGCCCTGGCCGCGCAGAGCATAAACGGCATCGTGCTCGCGCCGGGGCAGCAGTTCGACTACAACGAGGCGCTGGGCGAGCGCACCACCGAGCGCGGCTACAAGGCCGCGGGCGCCTATTCCGGCGGCCAGGTCGTGCAGGAGGTGGGTGGCGGCATCTGCCAGGTGTCGTCGATGGTGTATTACGCCGCGCTGCTCTCAAATTTGCAGATCGACACGCGCACCTGCCACTACTTCCCGGTGAGTTATGTAAACCCGGGCATGGACGCCACCGTCAGCTGGGGCGGGCCGGAGTTCCGCTTTACGAACGACCGCGACTGGCCCATCCGCATCGAGGCCAGCGTGAACCAGAGCGACAAGAGCGTCACCGTCAGCTTCTACGGCACGGACGTGGACGGCAGCTATGTGGAGATGACCTATTCCACCTGGTCGGTGTACAACAACGCCCAGTACCCGGAGACGGCCACCGGCTACCGCGCGGCGACCTACCGCAACGTCTACAGTGCGGACGGCGAGCTGATAAGCCGCGACCTGGAGGCCTACAGCGAGTACCACTACCACGAGGAGGACATCGTCTACCCCACGCCGGCGCCCACGCCCACCCCGGAGCCGACGCCCACGCCGCCTTCCGGCGACCCGGGCTATGTCTTTGAAGATCCCTCGCCGGAGCCCTCAGACGACCCGGGCTATGTTTTCGTGGACTGAGCGGATATCACGACACAGCCACCCCGCGCGCCATGCGGCGCGCGGGGATCTTTTTTTGCGCCCGCGCCGGGGGACGGCGCGAAATAAACCGGCAAAAACCCGGGATGTGTCAATTAAGCGGATATTGACTGCACAATATTTGAAAATATAACAAAAATTCGCATAAGTGTTGAGAATATGTTTGACAATCGATTGGCATTTTGGTATTCTTGACTATAAGAATGGGATGCCCGTGCCATCCCTCAGGGCAAATCGACGGGCGTCTGTGGGGGTTTGCATATGAGAGACTTGAAGCACCTGATCTTCTTTGAGGACCTGCTCCAGGAGGCCAACAACTCCCTCGTGAAGCAGGCGAAGGCAGAGGGGAAACGGGCCCTGGGATACACCTGCTATTTCATGCCCGAGGTCCTGCTCGACCTGGAGGGCTGCTTCGGCGTCAGGCTGCGCGCGCCGCGCTGCACCTCGCCGGACATAGCCACTTATTACATGTCCAGCCGCACCTGCCACTATGGCCGCAGCCTTCTGGAGCGCGCGCTGGAGGGCGGCTACAATTTCCTGGACGCGCAGATGGCCACGGAGACCTGCACCGTCACCTGCCGCTTCCAGGAGCATCTGCAGATGATGGACGTGATACAGAACCCGGACTTCTTCTGCGAATTCAGCGACATCCCCTTCAAAAAGACGGAGAACAGCTACCTGCACTTCAAAAAACAGCTCCAGGCGCATGTGCTGGACAAGCTGAGCGAAAAATTCGGCATCGACACCTCCGACGAGGCGCTGCTGCGCGCCATCGGGCAGCACAACGAGGTCTGCCGCCTGATAACGGAGATCGGCAGCCACCGGCGGGACGCCAACCCTAACATCACCGGCTATGAATTCCACGTGATACAGCTGGTGTCGCTGGTGTGTCCCAAGTACCTGATACTGCCCTACTTGCGCGAGACGGCGGAGGAGCTGCGCACGCGCGAGCCGGAGCCAAAGCCCTGGTTCCGCTGCAAGGTAGTGCTCGCCGGCAGCGAATGCGACGACCCCGGCTTCACCCAGCTCATCGAGAGCTGCGGGGCCATGGTGGCGGCCGACCGCTACTGCTACGGCTCGCTGCCAGGGCGGGAGGAGATAAAGGTGGCGGAGGGACAGAGCCCGCTGGACGCCATCGCCCGCCACTACATAGACACCAGCATGTGCCCGCGCTACATGGAGCAGCACGTGATGAGGGAGCGCAAGCAGTACCTGGCCGACCTGGCGAAGGAATACGGCGCGGACGGCATCATCGTCGAGAGCAACAAGTTCTGCGAATACTGGAGCTATGAGCGCACCATCGACACCATCGTGCTCACACGCGATTTCGGCATCCCCGTCTGCTCCATCGAGAAGGAATACATCAACTCCGCCTCCGGCCAGCTGCGGACGCGCTTCCAGGCCTTTGTCGAGAGTATCGAGATCAAGAAGATACAGGAGGGCAAGTGAAGATGGGTATGAAGGACGTGAAAAAGAAACTGCGCGACTTTGTCTACGGCAAGCCGCACAGCGAGCGCCGTCTGGGCGACCTGTACGTCCCCAAGACCGGCCTGTATAAACACCGCGAGTGGCGCGGCATCAAGGATACGATGTATTATTTCAACCGTATCTGGCTTTATAACTACGGCATGATGGTCTATGACGTCATGCGCTACGGCGGCATCGTCAACTTCGCCAAGGGCGTCTGGCGCTACCGCTGGATAGGGCAGACCTACCTGACCGTCATGCACTGGTACGACCGCGGCTTCGAGGGCCTGCGCGGGCCCGCGCTGGCGGCCAGCGCCTGGCACTACCGCGCCATGACCAGCGAGACCATCCGCCAGTTCATGCGCATGTTCTCCGCGGACGCCAACCTGCACGGCGGCAAGCACAACGAGCTCTGGCACAAGACCGCCGCCCACGACGAGACGGTGGCCGGCGCCATCTTTTATCCCTGGCGCGACCGCATGGACGACGTGCCGCTGCAGATGGTGCCGTACTTCGTCACCTGCCACGTCAACTGCCACACGGTGCTGCACTACATCGACGCCGTGCAGTCCATCGGCCTGCCGGGCGACCCCTGCCCGATGTGCCAGGCGGAGGCGGGGCTTTCCATACTCGACGACATGCCCGATTATTTCCCCTTCCTCGTCACCTCGAACGAGGCCTGCGACGGCTCGGTGGGCACGAGCATACTACAGGACTGGGCCTACGACCGCCCGCTTTTCGCCATGCCGCAGCCCATGCAGTTCGACGACCCGCTGGTGCAGGAGCACTGCCGCCGGGAGATCGAGGAATGCTGGAAGTTCATCGAGGAGCAGACGGGCATGCCCTTCGACTACGACTGCTTCGTCAAGTACATCGAGCGCTACAACGAGCTCACGCGCTTTGAGCACGAGAAGTGGGACGTGGCCGCGAACAGCCCCTATTACCCCATCTGCGGCAGCGCGCAGGCGCTCTACCGCATTTATTATTCGCAGGCCGGCTGGCGCGACATCTGGGCGCAGACGGACAAGCGCGTGAAAAAAATACTCCACCGCTGCGTGGAAAAGAAGATAAACTGCTTCCCCGAAGCGCGCCACCGCGTTATCGCCTGGAGCTGCGCGCCGCTTTATTATTCCTTCTGGCCCACGTGGGCGTATAACTGCTGGGGCCTGCAGGTGGTCATCAACATGGACAGTCTGATGTTCGACATCGACATGCGGACGGACACGCGCGAGCACCTGATGGAAGATTTCACGCTCTATAACGAATGGGCGCCCATGCGGCGCATGGCGGTCGGCGGGTATAAGCACATTTTTGAGCTCTGGGAAAATATGGAGCGCTTCCACTGCGACATGGTGATGATGTACGACCAGATACAGTGCAAGGGCATGCAGGGCATCACCGGCATGTTCGAGGACGAGTTCCGCAAGCGGAACATCCACGCCATCTGGATGCCGCACGCGCTGCCGGACAGCCGCACGGTCTCCCGCGCGGAGATACGCCGCATCATCAACGACTATATGTTCACCGTCATGCACGAGGAGCCGCTGGACCCGACGCTGCTCGATTTTGACGATTCGCTGGGCTGGTAAAAACAGGAGGGACGGACATGAAAAAAGGCAAAAAGCTGCTGCTCGCCGCCGCGGGGGGCGCGGCCGCGCTGTACGCGGGGCTGTTCGCCGTGTTTTACTTCGATCTGGACGGCAAGCTGCTCTATCACGTGGTGGAGCCCTTCCTCTGCCGGCACTACGACAAAATGGAGCGGAGGGACATTACGAAGATGCCATATGACATGGATAAATATGGCAAATATGAGTACAAGACCGAGTAGGGCGCGGCCTTACGGCGGAAAATGGCAAAAAGCCCCCCGGAACCCCGGGGGGCTTTCCTTCGTCATACCGGGGATGTAACACACTGGAAACATTTATTTTCCACAGAGGTGTTGCATCATGCGCCCGGACGTGGTAACATGGGCGTATAGAGATAAATAGGACAGTTTGGATATTTCCGTTAGGAGGAGGGGACATTGGCAGGGAAAACGAAGCGTTATGAAAACTTCTGCGTGATATATTACTATTTAAGGAGGTAAATTAAATGAAACACAAAACCAAGGGCTTTATAGCCATGATATTGGCCCTGTGCCTGATGATGAGCCTCGGCATCGGCGCTTTGGCGGATGGCGGATCTGGTGGCAGCGGTTCCGGCCCCGCCCTTCCCGACGACGTCAAGCTCCCCGACGGCGGCCCGGGCGACGGCGGGCACAGTATAAGCTACCAGAATGGGGAAGGAGGCACCGTCAGTGGCCCGGAGGAGGCTGCTAAGGGCGATTCGGTCAAAATCACCGTGACGCCTGGCGAGGGCTACAGGCTGGAGCATCTGAACATCCTCAGCGGCAGCGGCACAGTTAACTACACCGATAATAATGATGGAACGTACACCTTCGAGATGCCAGACAGTATAGTCTGGATAGTCCCTATTTTCGAGCAGGTCCAGGTCTATAAAATAACCGTGAATCCCTCGGAGCACGGCTCGGTGACTGCATCTCCGACTGAGGCCGCAGAAGGCGATACGATCACCTTAACAGTAAAACCCAATCCTGGTTATGAGCTGGATGAGGTGACTGTGACCAAGGAAGGCGGCGCTGATACTGTACCAGTTTACAATAAAGAATTCAGCATGCCCGAGTTCAACGTCACCGTCACCGCTACTTTCAAGCTGGACACAGCCACGAGTAGTGGCCACACCATTACTGTGAGGCAGAACGAAGGCGGCACTGTGGCCGTGAAGAATGTGACCCCGGGCGCGGACGGCAAACTTACGGCCACCAAAGGAACGCGCGTCAGCTTCACTGCTACACCCGATAAGGGCTACGAAGTGGTGGGGCCGAAGGGATACAAAGGCGTAACTGATGGCGCTATTCTTGAAGTTTCCGCTGGAACTACGGATGAAGCGACGATGTTTGGGTTCAATATGCCCGACAAAGATGTGGAAATAGGCGCTGAATTCAAGGAAATTGGCGAGCCCGACCCCCCAAAGACCTACAGCATCAAAGTGAATAGGAATCCGGAGGCCGGCGGCACCGTGACCGTGGATAAGCAGACGGCCCAAGCCGGTGATACTGTCAGTTTCACCGTGGAGCCCGCTGAGGGCTACGAGATCGGAACTTTAGTCGTTGCTGGCGCAAGCAAACTTGAGCACGTTTCCGAGGCCGAAGGCAAGTATTCTTTCAAAATGCCTGCCTCGATTGCGACGATATACGTCAACTTCAACGTCGAAGTCCAGTACAACATCACCGTGGACGATGACATAGCCAACGGCAGAGTGACGGCGTCGGCGGCCCGGGCCGCCCAAGGCACCCCGGTCACGCTGACTGCGGTGCCTGATGAAGGTTATGTACTCGACAAATACACCGTCACCACGGGCAGCGACATACCGGTCCCCTTCAGTGGCAACACGTTCACAATGCCCGACGATGACGTCACCGTCTCGGCGACGTTCAAGAAGGTGGAGACTGAGCCGGAGACCCACAAGATAACGGTAAGCGCCCCGAACGCCGACATCTACATCGTTGGCGGCGCTGACCGCGTGGAAGGCGAAGTTGTCAGCTTCACCGTCAAGCCGGACAGCGGCTATAAGGTGGTGGGCGTCTGGGCCGGCACTGAAAAGCTCACCGCCGTCAATGGCGTTTACAGCTTCACGATGCCTGACAACACCGTCGCGATCGTTGTTGAGTGCAGGCCGCTGGATTGGCCTGACTGGAGCGACTGGTACAACATCGACACCTGGTCCAACAGCATCGACGGCGGCATAAGCGTCGGCAACGACGCGGACATGGCGAAGGCCGGCTCCACGGTCACCTTCCGTGTCTGGCATAACTACAGGTACGACTACTATGACTACGATGTCTATGTCCTGAACGACAGCACCGGCAATAGGGTCTCGCTCGACTACAGCGCGTACGACGACGAGTACAGCTTCACCATGCCGGACGACGACGTGACCATTTACGTCTACTTCGACTACGCCGGCCGCTACAGCATCACCAAGGATGTGGAGGGCGACGGCTCAATTTACGTGCGCTCGTCGGCGGACAAGGGCGACACGGTGTGGATAGAGGCCGCCCCCAACGCGGGGCAGAGCCTGACCAGCCTGCGCGTGTTCTACGGCGAGCCCTGGGCCTACGGCGATAAGGGCTACTACGGCTATTGGGACGAGGCCGAAGTGAAGTACAGCACCTATTGGGACGCTTACTACTTCACCATGCCCGCCGCCGACGTGGTGGTCTACGCCCGCTTCACCGACGGGGCCACTGTGGACGTCATCACCGGCGACCACGGCGACGCCAAGGTGTCCAGCCGCTACGCAGACAAGGGCGACTGGGTCTACATAACCGCCTATCCCGACGAGGGCTATGAGGTGGACAGCGTCACCGTAACGGACAGCCTGGGCAGGAGCGTCAAGGTCACGGAGCTGAGCTATGACTATTTCCTGTTCACCATGCCCGGCACCAACGTGGACGTGAAGGTCACCTTCCGCGTCAAGGACTATGATGTGTTCTACGACGTAAGCCGCGGCGACTGGTACTACAAGGCCGTGCGCTTCGTCCACGAGAAGGGCATCATGGAAGGCACGGGCACGCACTACTTCTCGCCCGAGGCCGACCTCTCCCGCGGCATGCTGGCCACGATACTCTACCGCCTTGAGGGCTCGCCGTCCGTCAGCGGTTACAGCGGATTCAGCGACGTGGCCGACACGGCCTATTACGCCAAGGCTGTCGCCTGGGCGAAGGCCAACGGCATCGTCAACGGCGTGACCGCCACGGCCTATGAGCCGGACACGGCCGTCACCCGCGAGGAGCTGGCCGCCATCCTCTGCCGCTACGCGGCCTTCAAGGGCAAGGACACGGCCATCAGCTATGACTACCTGGCCGGGTTCAGCGACGCGAACACGTCGCATGTCTACGCCCGCCCGGCGCTGAACTGGGCTGTGGCCTATGATATCATCAACGGCCAGGGCAACGGCGTCCTCGCCCCGAGGGCGACCGCCACCCGCGCCGAGGTGGCCCAGGTGCTGATGAATTACCTGGAGGTATTCGACTAAACCGCAAGGCCCCGGGGGAAACCCCGGGGCCGTTTTTACGTAAAAAAACAGCAGCGCCGCCCGCCGGGCGGCGCTGCTGCGCTGCGTTATAGCTTTATAATATCGGTGACGGTGAGCGTTCCGTCGCTGACGGTGAATTTAACGTCAAATCCGGCGAAAGTCATGCCGTAAACGCGGCCCGGGTCGCGCTGATAGGCCGGGCGCGGGTCCTGCGCCAGCACGCCCGTGAGGGCGGCGAGCTTTTCCGCCGGGAAGCGCGCCGCGAGCGCGGACGGTATCTCCACGGCGAGCGAGCGCTCCCATTCGGCGGCGGTGAAGCCGCCGAGCGCGGCCGGGTGCGCGTCCGCGTAGGGGACGTAGGGCTTGATGTCGAAAATCGGCGTGCCGTCCATCAGGTCGGCGCCGGAAATGCGCAGCACGGGCCCTTCGGGCGTGGAGAGCTCCACGGACTCCAGCTTCACGCAGGAGAGGCCGAGGGGATTCGGCCTCACCGGCGAGCGCGTTGCAAAAACGCCGAGCCGCGTGTTCCCGCCGAGCCGCGGCGGGCGCACCAGCGGCGACCAGGGCTTGCCAAAATTCTCCGAAAATCCCCAGATGAGCCAGAGGTGGGAAAAGCCCTCGATCCCGCGCAGGGCCTCCGCCTCGCGGTAGGCGGGCTCAAAAACGACCGTTGCGCTCAGCTCCGGCACCACGCCGCTCTGGCGCGGGATGCCGAATTTGCCGCCGAAGTCGCTGCACACGCGGGCGATGGGGGTGATGACGATGCCGTCGGACATGATGGCGCCTCCTTTGAGGTGTTTGAACACATTATAATGTCCGCCGGCAGAAAAGGCAAGCGGTGCGCTTGCGCTCGCGCGGGGGAAGGAGTATAATTACATAAAAGCCGCGCTTGCGCGGATAACGTGGGGGAAAGACATGAGTTACTGCCAGAAATGCGGGGCATATATCCCGGACGGCGAGACGCGCTGCCTGGCCTGCGGCTGGTCGCCGGAGGACGCTGCGCGCTCCCAGTCCGCGCCCGGCCCCGAGCGGGAGCCGCGCTGCGAGGAGAGCGGCGCGCGGGCGTACAGCTATGGCGCCGGCGAGGAGGCGCGCAGCTACAGCTACGGCCCCTCCGCGGAGGAGGAGCAGCGCGCCAGGGAGGAAGCGCGCCGCGCCAAGCGCCGGGCCTACGCCAACGAATACCGCGCCGACGCGCGCGAAAACAGGAGCCTGGGCTATCTCTGCTACCTGGGCCCGCTGCTGCTGATACCGCTTCTGACGAAGCCAAACTCGGCCTTCCTGCGCTTCCACTGCAACCAGGGCATCGCCCTGGCGCTGTTCTGCGTGCTCGTGTCGATCTGCGACTGGCTGCCGGTGTTCGGCGGCCTGGCGGGGGCGGTGGGCACCGTCTGCGCCATCGTGTGGCTCTGCAAGGGGCTCAGCAACGTCTCCAAGGGACGCCGGAAGCCGCTGCCGGTCATCGGCGGGCTGAAATTTCTGAAATGAGGTGCCGAATATGAAACTGTTGACCTGTGAATATGAGGGCCGGCGCTTCGCCGCCGTCTCCGACGGCGTGAACGTCTGGGAAGCCGCGAAGGACATGAACGCGCTCATAGACTCCCTCGGCGGCGAGCTGCCGGGGCCGGAGCTGATGCGCGGCGAGGGCGTGCCGCTGGAGCACGTGAAGCTCCTCGCGCCCATCCCCGAGCCGCGCCAGGACGTCATCTGCCTGGGCATGAACTACCGCGACCACAGCGTGGAGGCCGAGCGCTGGGGCAAGGACGATTTCGTGAAGAACGCCGGCAAGGCCGTATATTTTTCCAAGCGCGCCGCCTGGATCATTGGCCCCGGGGACGATATCGACGGGCATTTTGATATAGTGGAGGGGCTGGACTATGAAGCCGAGCTGGCCGTCGTCCTCGGGCGCGACGCCGTGAAGGTGAGCGCTGAGGAGGCGGAGGACTATGTCCTCGGCTGGAGCGTGTTCAACGACATCTCCGCCCGCAACCTGCAGAAGGCCCATAAGCAGTTCTATTTCGGCAAGAGCCTGGATACGCACACCATCATGGGCCCCTGGATCGTCACCCGCGACGAGCCGCCCTGGCCGCCCGAGTATGGCATCCGCTGCCTGGTGAACGGCGAGCTGCGCCAGGACAGCAATACGCGCAACATGATCTTCGGCGTGGCCGAGGTCATCTCCGAGCTCTCGCAGGGCATGACGCTGAAGGCCGGGACCATCATCGCCATGGGCACCCCGGCGGGCGTCGGCATGGGCTCCGAGCCGCCGCGCTACATGGCCAGGGGCGATGTCGTGCGCTGCGAGATCGACGGCATCGGCGCCCTGGAAAATACCGTGCGCTGAGAAAAGAAACCGCATTTCGCCGGGCCGCCTGTGGACACGGGCAGCCCGGCGTTTCAAATTCCGGCAAAATTGGCCAATTTTCGCACTTTTAGTGGCAGGTTTCGGACGCTGTAAAAATTTTTTGAAAAATGCGAAAAAAGTGCTTGACATTGGGCGGATGAGATGCTATATTAATCAAGCACCTCACCGAGAGCCACGAACGAAAGCGATGGCCACGGCGGTGCGGAGTGCACCTTGTAAATTAAACAATGTAAGCAAAAAGCTTATGCAAATAAGCACCAGAGAAGGGTTCTGGAGGGGCTCTAAGGAGCCGCTCAAAAGATTCTTTTGAATTTAGCTAAGAGATTAGCTCTTTAAATGATTTAGATGGCCGGAAGGCTGTTTAGATAAGATTTATAGAGAGTTTGATCCTGGCTCAGGACGAACGCTGGCGGCGTGCCTAACA
>CALXGN010000010.1:0-75307 GCA_944387865.1 Candidatus Scatomorpha stercorigallinarum
TGTTAGGCACGCCGCCAGCGTTCGTCCTGAGCCAGGATCAAACTCTCTATAAATCTTATCTAAACAGCCTTCCGGCCGCTTAAATCATTTAAAGAGCTAATCTCTTAGCTAAATTCAAAAGAATCTTTTGAGCGGCTCTCAAAAAGCCACTCCAGAACCCTTCTCTGGTGCTTATTTGCATAAGCTTTTTGCTTACATTGTTTAATTTACAAGGTGCACTCGCGTCAGGTTTTGGTCATCTTTCACAGTGCCGTGTCCCGAGCGCTTGATTAATATACCACCTCCTCGCGCCTTTGTCAACAACTTTTTTCAAAAAATTCGAGATTTTTTTCGCCGCGGCAGAAATGCCCAAGATACAGGCATATCTGCCGCGGCGAATACAATATATTGTGCTGCCGCTCACTTTTCCGGCACGTCGATCTCCTTCGGATCGTCCTCGGAGGGGAAGCAGCGCCAAAAATCCCCGTGGGACTCCAGCCCGCCTATCACGTCCAGCGGCTGCTTGACATAGCGCCCCCGGCCCGTGGCGCAGAGCGTGCCGTCGGCGGAGTAGATCTCCCCCTCGCCGTCGAAGATGAGGCGCGTGTTGCGCGTGATGCGCCCGGTGACGAGCAGCTGCTCGCCGTAGGGTACGGGCTTTTTAAAGCGCACGGTGAGCTCGCCGGTGACGGCCCAGGTGTCCGGCTCCGTTATATTGATGGCGCGGCCGATGGTCTCATCCAGCATGGCGCTGATGACGCCGCCGTGCACGCGCATGGGATAGCTCTGGTGCTCCGGCTTGGGCTCCACCAGCGCGGCGACGGTGCCGTCCTCCAGCTCATAGAAGGCGGACTTCAGCCCCATGTCGTTCATCACGCCGCAGACGAAGCAGTTGCGGCTGTTGTTCTGCTTCTTTAATACTTTCTTTTTCATCGCTCGCGGCCCGCGGCCGCCATGCCCCCTCTTTTATATGCCAAATATCGAAACGCCAAACACCGAGGCCAGCCCGCCGAAGGCGTCCTGCACGGCGACGATGACCTTCGCCAGGTCGTAGCGCGCGAAAACGGCGTCCGCCACGCGCAGCAGGTCGGCGTCCATGATCAGCGAGAGGCCGAACACGATGCCGCCCAGCGCGAGCAGCAGCAGCGCCAGCGCCAGTATGATGCTCCAGGTCCTTTTCATCGTCCCGTCACCTCCCCGTGGTCATAGCACCAGTCCCCGCCCTTGCGTATGACGAGGTTCACGAAGCCGACAGCCCCGCGCACGAAGATCCACACGGCAAAGTAGGCCAGCGGCAGGCCCACGCCGATCAGCACCAGCCCCGCGCCGGCGCACATCAGGATGTCCGCCACCACGGTCAGGCCGAGGAAGCAAAACGATATGGCCAGCCCTCCGGCAAAGAGCACCAGCGCCGCCGCGGCGAGCACGGCCAGCGCCAGCGCGGCCAGCAGCGCCGTCACCGGTATGCCCACGATCACCGCCGCGATGGAGTAGAACACCAGCGCCGCGGGCTTGGCGCGCGGCTTCGGCGGGCCGGAAACGGGCTTGCCCAGCCCCTCCGGGTCCTGCGGCAGCACGCCGCCCCAGCCCGGCTCCTCCGGCGCTTCCTCCTCCGGCTCCTGCGGCGCGGCCACGTCTCCGCTCTCCGCGGAGGCCGCGGCCTCCGCCTCCGACAGGATGGCGTTGATGTCCGGGAAGTCGTCCGCCGCCGCATCCACGGCGTCTTCCGCGCCCTCAGCGGCCTCCGGCAGCGGCGCTTCCTCCTGCGGCTCCTGCGGCGCTTCCGGCGTGTCCACGTCCGCTTCAGCCGCCTCCGGCGGCACTTCGGGACCGTCCGCGTCCGGAGCCTCCCCGGCCGCGGGGGCCTCCTCCGGCACGGCTTCGGCCTCCGCTTCGTCGGGCGTCTCCTCCGCCGCGGCGTCCGCGGGCGCTTCCGCCTCCGGCCCGGCGGCGCACGGCGTCCCGGCGGGCGCCGCCTCAGCGGCTTCTTCCTCTTCCGGGGCTTCCTCCGGGGCGCTCTCCGCGACCTCCACGGCGGCCTCGGCCTCCGGGACAGGGCCCTCTGTGGCGGGGGCGGGCTCTGCCGCCGCCTCCGCATCCGGCCGCGCCGCCGGCCCCTCCTCGGGCTCGGGCGTGACCACCCAGGCCTCGGGGTGTTCCTCGGGGTCGGGGGCCACATAGCCGCGCAGGACCTGCACGGCGGCGTAGGTCGGGCTGCCGAGGGCTTTTATGGCGGCGCTGTCGTCGCCGGCCTCGTCGAAGCGGGCGTTGACGCCGCGGAGCACAGCATCGCGGTCCGCGGGGGCCATGCCCGCCAGGAGCCGCGAGAGCTCCTTGATATATTTCTGCCTGTCTATAACGGCCACCTCCGAAAGTGACGCAATTTCGCCAAGTATTATAGTTTAGTATACCACATCAGGTCAAGGCATCAAATATTAATTTTCCCCAGGCTGCGCTTGGATGCAGATGCGCTGCGCGCCGTGCTGAGGGAATGCCCTCGCGAGGGGGCTTCTGAGAGATTTCTTTTGCTTGCGCCAAAAGAAACCCCTCAGACTCCAAAGAAAAGCGCTTTTGGTGCTTGTCGATACGTAAAATCTGCCCGTTAGTTCGGGTGGTGACGGACTTTCAGGTGGTCATCCCGTAGTCGGATAGCCTTGCTCAACGCCGGTCGCGGTTGGCTTCGCTTACGCTCGCGCCGCTACCGGGATTGTAATTGTTAGTGCCGCGAGCGAAGCGAAGCAACGCACGGCCGGCGATGCAATAAACTCATTCACCGGCGGGATGACCACTTTTGATAACAGTAAAGCTGTAAAAACACGCAAAAAACGCTCCGGTTTACACCAGAGCGTTTTTCTTTGGGGCGCCACACCCGTTTCTTTGGGCAAGACCAAAGAAATGGGGTGGCACGTGGGTCTTGCAGGGTCCCTCGCCCCTGCATCCCCCTCCCTGCGGGCGGGCCGCAGGCAATTGCATCCAAGCGCAGCTTGGTCAGAAGATGGGCACCACGGCGCCGCTGTAGGTGCTCTCGATGAACTCGCGGCAGGTCTCGCTGGTGAGGGCGCTGACGAGCGCCTGGGTCTTTTCGCTCTCCAGGTCGTCGGGGCGCACGGCGACGATGTTGGCGTAGGTCTGGGCGGCGTCGCTGGCGGCGTCCTCGCTGGCGAGGGCGTCGTTGCCGGTGAGTCCGGCCTGCAGGGCGTAGTTGCCGTTGATGATGCCGAAGGCCACGTCGGGCAGGGAATTGGGGATGTTCTCAGCGGCCATCTCCAGGATGTCCAGGTCCAGGGGGTTCTCGGCGATGTCGAGGACGGTGGCGTTGGAGCTGGCGTTGATGCCCTCCTTGAGCGTGATGTAGTCCTCGTCCTGCAGCAGGAGCAGGGCGCGCGTCTCGTTGGAGCCGTCGTTGGGGATGGCGATGGTGTCGCCCTCAGCCAGCTCGTCCAGGCTGCTCTTCGCGCCCGGATAGATGCCCATCGGCTCGTAGTGGATGGCCGCGGCGCTGGCCAGGTCATAGCCGTGCTCGGCGTTGAAGGTCTCCAGGTACGGCCCGTGCTGGAAGTAGTTGGCGTCCAGGCTGCCGTCGTTGAGGGACTCGTTGGGCAGCACATAGTCGGTGTACTCCACGATCTCCAGCTCATAGCCCTGGGCCTCGATCTCGCCGCGGACGGCCTCCAGTATCTCCGCGTGCGGCGTGATGGACGCGCCCACCGTGATCACCTTGTCGTCCTCGCTGCCGCAGCCCGCCAGGGCCCCCAGGCACAGTACAGCCGCCAGAGTTATCGCAACGATCTTCTTCATTTTTGTTCTCCCTTTCAGTTTAATAATGTAGTGGTAATCGATTATTTAATATAGGTATGTCCCGGCCGCTCATTTGATGCGCCGGTCGCTCAGCCGCGCGCCGCGGGTGCCCGCCTCCTGCAGCACCTGCACGAAGACGACGATGACGACGATCATCACGAACATCACGGTGTAGTTGCTGCGGTAGTGGCCGTAATTGATGGCCAGCGCGCCCAGCCCGCCGCCGCCGTTGATGCTGGCCATGGCGCTGTAGCCGAGGATGGTCGTGGCCGAGAGGGCCGCGCCGTTGATGAGCCCGGGCCGGGCCTCCGGCAGCAGCACCTTGGTGATGATCTGCCAGTTGCTCGCGCCCATAGAGAGGGACGCCTCCACAACGCCCCGGTCCACCTCCTTTGCCGAGGATTCGACCATGCGCGCCACGAAGGGGAAGGCGGAGACCGTCAGCGGCACGATGGTCGCCGGCGAGCCCACCGTGGTGCCCATCACCAGGCGCGTCAGGGGGTTGAGGAAAAACAGCAGCAGTATGAAGGGCACGCTGCGCAGGAAGTTCACCACCGCGCCCAGCACCGCGTTCAGCGTGCGCATGGGGCGGATGCCGTCCCGGTCCGTCACCACCAGCACGAGCCCCAGCGGCAGGCCGATGACATAGGCGAACAGCGTGGTGGCCGCCACCATGTAAAAGCTCTCCCAAAGGGCCTGCGGCACCAGGGGCAGTATCTCCGAGATGCTCATTTCACTGCGCCTCCTTCGTGTAGCTTATGCGCTGGTCGTGCAGCCAGCGCTTCATTTTTTCCGCCGTCCGGCCGTCGCTGGGCAGCTGCAGCACCGTGTGTCCGTAGAGCCGGCCCTCGATCACGCGCGTGTCGGCATAGACGATGCTCACCGGCGCGCCGCAGGAGAGGATCATGTCCGCGATGATGGGCCGGTCGGTGGTCTCGCCGTCGAAGGCCAGGCGCAGCAGCTCGCCGCGGCACTCGTCAACGGCGGTGCGCGCACCGTCCTCGCTGAAGCCCTCCAGCTTGCCGCTGCGGCTGGGGAGGACGAGCTTCTTGGCCGCCTCCGTCTGCGGGTGGAGGAACACCTCCTTCACCTCGCCCAGCTCCGCGATGCGGCTGTCGGCGATGATGGCCACGCGGGAGCAGATGCGCTCCACCACGCGCATCTCGTGCGTGATGACCACGATGGTCACGCCCAGCGAGCGGTTGAGCTCGCGCAGCAGCTCCAGTATGCTCTCGGTGGTCGTGGGGTCCAGCGCGCTGGTGGCCTCGTCGCAGAGCAGCACTTTGGGGTCGCTCGCCAGCGCGCGGGCGATGGCCACGCGCTGCTTCATGCCGCCGGAGAGCTGCGCGGGATAGGCCCCCTCGCGCCCGGCCAGGCCCACCGTGGCCAGCAGGGCGCGCGCGCGCTCGTCTGCCTCCGCGCGCTTCACATGCGCCAGCTCCAGCGGGAAGCGCACGTTCTCCAGCGCCGTGCGCTGCATCAGCAGGTCGAAGCCCTGGAAGATCATGCCGATGTTCCGCCGCGCCGCGCGCAGCTCCTTCGGCTTCAAGCGCGTGAGGTCGGCCCCCGCCACGGTGACGCTGCCGCTGTCCGGCCGCTCGAGCAGGTTCATGCAGCGCACGAGCGTGCTCTTCCCCGCGCCGGAAAGGCCGATAACGCCGAAGATCTCCCCCTCCTCGATGTCCAGGCTGACGTCGTTGAGGGCCGTCACCGCCGCAGCGCCGCTGCCGAAGGCCTTTGTCAGGCCGCGTATCTCGATAAGTGCCATGTGCTCGCCCCTTTGGCAAAAAATAAAGCCCCTGACGCATAGATATGCGTCAGGGGCGCAGTTACAAAAGCGCGTTACCACCCTGCTTCACCCGCGCCTCGCGGCGGCGGGCCTCATGAGGTACCATCATACCCCGGCTGCTGTAACGGGCGCACCCGTCGCGGACTCACTCGCTGCTCGCCCGCGCGACTCCGGAACCATGTTCACCCGGCTCCCCCGCGCCTCATTCCCACTCTCTGAGGCTCACTGTGCCGTTCCTTCCGGGTTACTCTTTCCTTCGCTGTCTTTGTGCTGTGGAAGCTGTGCATTCAGCATAACCCAGCCGCCCCGCCAAAGTCAAGGCGGCATTTTGAATAAATATCCCGCTCCCTCCCCGCAAAATTTCTGCGTATGCACCAATTCGCCCCGCCGCTGCGCGCCCCACTGTTGGAAGCCTTTCGGTAGACCGGCGCGCAGCGCAACCGCCTCCTTATCGCAGCCTGGGCCTCCCCTGCCGTGCAGGGGAGGTGGCGCCTGCGTAGCAGGCGCCGGAGGGGTGCTTGAAGTTTGCGCATCTTACCAAAGAACCGCAGACTTTCGGCACCCCTCCGGCCGCGCTTGCGCGCGTCCACCTCCCCTACAAGTAGGGGAGGCTTTTACGTCGCGTAAAGCAAAAGCCGGGGAGCGAAAGCTCCCCGGCTTTTCTGTTATATGTTTCTGCAAACCTGCCGTAGACCGGCGCGCAGCGCAACCGCGTCCAGGCGCAGCCTGGTTCTGCGCATTTTTGATATGAAGGGTTGATTAACGGGCAGAATGCCTGTATAATACTCTTAACAATGGGTCAATGGCGGCTTCTGGCCGCTGTGGAGCTAAACTGTCAGGAGGGGTCAGCGAATGGAAGAACCGAAAACCGACCGCCGGGTGAGAAAGACGAAGAAGCAGCTCCGCATGGCGCTGACGGCACTGATGATGGAACGGGGCGTGGGGGACATCACGGTGCGGGAGATAGCCGAGCTGGCCGATGTCAACCGCGGCACGTTCTACGCCCACTACCGCGACGTGAACGACCTGCTGGCGCAGGTGGAAGAGAGCGTGTTCCTGCGCCTGGAGGAGATCAGCGTGACCAACCGCAGCCGCAGCGGGGACGACGCGCTTTTCACCTATCTGACGGATGTGATGACGCTCTGCCGCGACAGCGCGGACATCTACCGCGCGCTGGTGATACGCAACAACGACATCGACTTCCAGCAGCGGCTGCTGGAGGCGCTCAAGAGCCACTACATGCGCTCCTTCGTGGAGCACAGCAGCAGCGCCGCGGAGCGGGACCAGGAGTATTTCTGCTCCTTCGCCGTGCACGGCATGCTGTCGATGACCAACGACTGGATGGAATCCGGCCTGCGCGAGACGCCGGAGGAGATCGCGCGCTACGGCGCGGACTTCATCCTCCGCGGCCTGCAGGGCCTGAACTGAGAACGCAGAAACATTTTTAGGAGGAACGACTTTGCAATTCAATTTCGGAGGCTTCGGCCAGGACCCCAACGGCGGAGACTACGGCTTTCAGCCGCAGCGCGAGAAAAAGCCGCGCAAGCCGCGTAAAACGCTCTCCCGCGGCAAGAGCCTGCTCATCGCCCTTGCCGTCACGCTTGTTTTCGGCTTTTTGTATTTTTACTTCCGCCTGCCGGCCATCAACATCCACTCCGGCGACCTTTACGTGTTCATCATCCTGCTGTGCGCCGTTTTCGGCGCCTGCACGCTGCTGCTCAGCGGCGCGCAGGCCAGCGGGGCGCGCGAGTGGGTGACCACGGCGCGCAAGCGCGCGGCCGTGCCGTTCTATGTCGTCTGCCTCTGCCTGGCCGTGGCCGTCGTGGGCACGGTCATCGGCTGGAAGGTGTTCCGCGCGCGGGACTACGCCGCCCTGCTGCCGATAGAGGACGGCGACTTCGCCAGCGAGGTGGCCGAGATCTCCTTCGACCAGATCCCCATGCTCGATTCCGACTCCGCCAACGTCCTCGCCACGCGCCGCCTGGGCGAGCTGGCCGACCTTGTCAGCCAGTTCGAGGTAAACCCGGAGAGCTATCAGATCAACTACCACGACCGCCCCGTGCGCGTCACTTACCTGAACTACGGCGACGTGTTCAAGTGGCTGAACAACCAGAAGGCCGGCATCCCCGCCTATCTCGTCATCGACATGGTGACGCAGGAGGTGGAGGTGGCCCGCATCGACCAGGGCATCCGCTATTCGCCCAGCGAGTATTTCTTCCGCGACATCGACCGCTACCTGCGCTTCAAGTACCCGACGAAGATCTTCTCGGACGTCAACTTTGAAGTCAACGAGGACGGCGAGCCCTACTGGGTGGCCACCGTGGTCACCAAACGCGTGGGCCTCTTCGGCGGCGAGGACGCCATCGGCGCCGTGCTGGTGAACGCCGTCACCGGCGAGAGCACGTATTACGACGTCTCCGAGGTGCCGCAGTGGGTGGACCGCGTGTTCACCGCCGGCCTCATCCTCGAGCAGTACAACTACTACGGCCTCTACCACGGCGGCTTCTGGAACAGCCTCTTCGGCCAGAGCGGCTGCACGGAGTCCACCGCCTATTACAACTATATCGCCCAGGACGACGACGTGTGGCTCTATACGGGCATCACCTCCGTCACCGGCGACCGCGGCAACATCGGCTTCATCCTCGTCAACCAGCGCACCAAGGAAGCGCGCTATTACCCCTGCGCCGGCGCGGAGGAGAGCAGCGCCATGGACAGCGCCATGGGCGCCGTGCAGCAGTACAGCTACCAGGCCACGGCCCCCCTGCTGCTGAACACCGGCGGCCAGCCCACGTACTTCATGGCCCTCAAGGACGCCAGCCAGCTCGTCAAGATGTACGCCATGGTCAACGTCCAGCAGTACAACATCGTCGCCATCGGCAACAGCGTGGACGAGTGCGTGGAGAACTATGAGGAGCTGCTGCTGCAAAACGACATCCATGTGAGCACGCTCCCCGGCTCCGAGGGCAGCGAGACGCTCAGCGCGCGCGTGGAGGCCGTCCGCAGTGCGGTCATCGACGGCAATACGCTCTTCTACCTCTCCTTCGAGGGCGAGGAGGGCTGGTACACGATCAGCGCCGCCGACTGCCCGGAGGCCGCCGTGCTCAGCCCCGGCGACCGCGTCACCGTCACCTTCACCCCCGGCGAAGAGGTGCTGACGCCCCTGGCCACGCTCGAACTGGAATAAACACGGCCGGAAAAGCCGCGGGTGCGCCCCGCGGCTTTTCTTTCAATAATTATTGTTGCCGAGTCGATAATGTCGGTGTATTATGGTAATGATATATCAACGGGTAAAAGGGGGCTGGCGGCTTGAAACTCGACCGGCGCACGGTGCGCACGATACTGCTCATCATCACCTTCGCCGTGGCGCTCTTCACGGCCGCGCAGAACCTGGGCGCCATCTACGGCGCGGTGCGGACGGTCTGGGGCGTGTTCAGCGTGGTCATCACGGGCCTGGCCCTGGCCTTCGTGCTCAACGTGCCGATGAAGCTCTTTGAAGAGCGCCTGCTCTACGGCATGTCGGAGGACCGCCGCGCGCCGGTGCGGCGGCTGCGCCGGCCGCTCTCCATCGTCGGCGCGCTGGTGGTCACGCTGGGCGTGGTGGTCATCCTCTTCGCCGTTCTGCTCCCGCGGCTGATCGACACGGTGGTGGTCGTGGCAGAGAGCCTGCCGGCCTATGTGGAGAAGTTCATCGGCTGGGTGGAGCATGTGCTCGAGCGCTTCAACCTCGAATCCGGCGAGCTGCTGGATCTCAGCATCAACTGGTCGCAGGCCACGAAGCAGTTCATCGACAGCCTCACGTCCAGCATGGGCGACATCATCGGCACCGCCACCAACGTCGGCACCTCCGTGGCCGGCGCGCTGGTGGACGGGCTGTTCAGCCTGGTCATCGCCCTCTACGTGCTCGCGGAAAAGGAGCAGATCTGCGCCTTCGCCCGCCGCGTGGCGACGAATTTCCTCCCCCAGCGGGCGGCCGGCGGCCTCGTCACCATCGCCAACATGGCCTCCGAGACCTTCACCAACTTCATCGCCGGCCAGCTGATGGACTCGCTCATCCTCGGCGTGCTCTGCTATATCGGCATGCGCATCTTCCAGTTCCCGCACGCGGAGGTGATCTCCATCGTCATCGGCGTAACCTCGCTGGTGCCGCTCGTGGGCTCCTTCATCGGCGAGATCATCGGCGCCTTCCTCATCCTCATCACCAGCCCGCTGAAGGCGCTGCTGTTCATGGTGTTCATCCTCTGCCTGCAGCAGGTGGAGGGCAGCTTCATCTACCCCAAGGTCGTGGGCAAGTCCGTGGGCCTGCCGGGCGTGGCGGTGTTCAGCGCCGTGCTGGTGGGCGGGAACATCGCCGGCGTCACCGGCGCGCTGCTCGGCGCGCCCATCTGCGCCATGCTCTACGCCATATTGCAGCAGGCCCTCGCCGCGCGGGAAGCCAAACGCAGAGGGATGTAAGACGCAGGGGCGGGCCCCTGCAAACCTATTCTGAGAGATTTCTTTTGACTGCGCCAAAAGAAACCCCTCAGACTCCAAAGAGAAAACCGGCGGCCAACGGCCGCAGGTATTTGCGCTGTGCGCCTCACTGTCGGAAGCCTTTCAGTAGAACGGGCCGCAGGCAGATGCCTCCAGGCGCAGCCTGGCGGCCGCGGAAGGCTTCGCTTCGCTCGCGCCGCTGGGTTGTAGGATCCCCAAGCCTCCCCTACATTGTAGGGGAGGTGGCCGCACTTTAGTGCGGCCGGAGGGGTGCCGAAGGTCTGCGGTTCTTTGGTAAGATGAGCAAACCTCCAACACCCCTCCGTCGCCTGCTGCGCAGGCGCCACCTCCCCTGCACGGCAGGGGAGGCTTTTACGTCGCGTAGAACAAAACCCGCGGGGCGCTGCCCCGCGGGTTTTCTGTTATGAGTTTCTGCTTGCCTGCCGTAGACCGGCGCGCAGCGCATCTGCCTCCAGGCGCAGCCTGGTCAGATCTGCGCGAAGGCCTGTTCCAGGTCGGCGATGATGTCCTCGATGTTCTCCAGGCCCACGGACATGCGCACCAGGCCCTCGGAGATGCCGGCTTCGATGAGCTCCTCGGCGGTGTAGGTGGAGTGGGTCATGCTGGCGGGGTGCTCGAGCAGGGTCTCCGCGTCGCCGAGGGAGACGGCGGTGGTGCAGAGCTTGCAGGAGTCGAGCAGCTTGGCGCCGGCGGCGCGGCCGCCCTTGATCTCGAAGGAGAGCATGCCGCCGAAGCCGTTGCGCATCTGCTTCTTGGCCAGCTCGTGGCCGGGGAAGTTCTCCAGGCCGGGGTAGTTGACCTTCTCGACCTTGGGGTTCTTGTCCAGCCACTCGGCCACGGCCTGGGCGTTGGCGTTGTGGCGGATCATGCGCACCTCAAGGGTCTTGAGGCCGCGGAGCACCAGATAGGCCTCGAAGGGGCCCATGACCGCGCCGGTCATGTCCTTCAGGCCGAACATGCGCACCTGGCCGATGAAGTCCTTCTTGCCGACGACGATGCCGCCGATGACGTCGCCGTGGCCGTTGAGGTACTTGGTCACGGAGTGCACCACCACGTCGCAGCCCAGGTCCAGCGGCCGCTGGTTGTAGGGGGAAGCGAAGGTGTTGTCGCAGACGACGGCCACCGGGTGGTCCTGCGCGTGGGCCAGCTCGCTGATGGCGGCCACGTCCTCCACCTTCAGCGTGGGGTTGGCGGGCGTCTCGATGTAGATGACGCGGGTATTGGGGCGCATGGCGGCGCGCAGCTCCTCGATGTTGGAGGTGTCGACAAAGGAGACCTCCACGCCGTAGCGCGTCATGCCGTGCTCCAGATAGGCGAAGGTGCAGCCGTAGAGGATGGAGTCGGCGATCACATGGTCGCCCGCCTTGCACAGCGTCCACATCGTGCTGGCGATGGCGCCGATGCCGGAGGCCGTAGCCACGGCGTCCTCGCCGTGCTCCAGCGCGGCCACCTTGCGCTCCAGCGTGGAGGTGGTGGGGTTGCCGAGACGGGTGTAGATATAGCCCTGCTCCTGCCCGGCGAAACGGCGCCCGCCCTGATCACAGGAGTCGAAAACGAAGGTAGAAGTCTGATAGATGGGGGTCGCAAGGACGCCGAAGGGATTTTTTTCGTTGCCCGCGTGGACAGCCTGGGTGGAGAAACCGGAATTCTGGATGTCTTTCATGCAAATTTACCTCCTGCACGTTATTAGCCGGTCACTGTTTATATTTTATCACCAAAATTTCAATTTGTGAATTCCCATTTTGCATGAATTATGCTAAAATAATTTTACACATTCCATAAAGGAGGACACCCGACATGAAAGTCATCCACACCGACCTTGCCCCCGCCGCCATCGGCCCCTATTCCCAGGCCATCGTCTCCGGCGGCTTTGTTTTCACCGCCGGCCAGGGCGGCATCGACCCCGCCACCGGCGACCTCGTCAGCGACAGCGTGGTGGAGCAGGCCGAACAGGTCATGCGCAACCTGGCCGCCGTGCTGGAAGCCGCCGGCAGCTCCTTTGAGAAGGCCGTCAAGACCACCTGCTTCCTCGCCGACATGGGCGACTTCGGCGCGTTCAACGAAGTCTACGGCCGCTACTTCACCGGCAAGCCCGCCCGCAGCTGCGTCGCCGTCAAGACCCTGCCGAAGAACATGCTCTGCGAGGTCGAAGTCATCGCCGAGGCGTAAAATAAGCAGGGGCGAAAGCCCCTGCAAGACCCACGTGCCACCCCATTTCTTTGGTCTTGCCCAAAGAAACGGGTGTGGCGCCCCAAAGAAAAACGCTTTGGTGCGCATCGGAGGCGCGAACTGTCTTTTACGGCTTTCAGCGAGTCGTAAGCGGACGGCTTCGCTCGCGCCGCTGAGTTTGCAGTAAGCCCCGGAATCGCCAGTTGCGCCGAAGGCCGCGCTTCCGCGACCACCAAACTCCCCGACGCCGTCCCGCAGAGCGGGCCGGTAAGTCTCTAAGGGGAAAAAGCTGTCGCGCGCCATACGTCCCAAAGTATAGCGCGGCGAGTCCGCAGGACAAGCCGCCCCAGGGGGCAAGGGGGCGGAGCCCCCAATAACGCCGCGACAAGCACCCCGCCCCAAACCACGCAAACCACCCCTCGTGGGCGGGCTCCGCCCGCCCCGCCCATCTCGCACGCCCGCGCCCCCAAGCGCGGGCGGCGTATCCAGTCCCATTTTGCCCCGCAAAATGGGACACATTAGAAAAACCCCGTCAAGTCAGCGGCAGAAACCTCCCAAGTATAGGAATGGCCGCCCGCATAGGGCGGCCAAAATCGCCCCGGGGCTTTGCCTCGGGGCGATACCTTATCTTGCGCCCCGTGGGCGCAACCGCGCCGCCGTGCGGCGCGTAAAATGTATGGCTCTTTGGGGCAAAAGCCCCAAAGAGCCATACATTTTTTATGGAGGGGAGCCTACGAGGGGGACCCCCGGTCCCCCTCGTACTCCCTCAAAAGTCCGCCGACCCCAGCGTCCGCGGATGCGGCAGCACGTCGCGGATGTTGCTCACGCCCGTGAGGTACATGATGAGCCGCTCGAAGCCGAGGCCGTAGCCGGCGTGGCGGCAGCTGCCGTAGCGCCTCAGGTCGAGGTACCACCAGTAGTCGCTCTGCTTCAGCCCCAGCTCGTCCATGCGCGCGGTGAGGACGTCGAGCCGCTCCTCGCGCTGGCTGCCGCCGATAAGCTCGCCGATGGCGGGCACCAGGCAGTCGGCGGCGGCGACGGTGCGCTCGTCGTCGTTCATGCGCATATAGAAGGCCTTGATCTCCTTCGGGTAGTCCGTGACGAAGATGGGCTTTTTGAACACCTGCTCGGTGAGGTAGCGCTCGTGCTCGGTCTGCAGGTCGCAGCCCCAGTAGGCCTTGAAGTCGAACTTGTCGTTGTTCTTTTCCAGTATCTGCACGGCCTCCGTATAGCTGACGCGCCCGAAGTCGCTGCCCGCCACGTGGCGCAGCCGCTCCAGCAGGCCCTTATCGACAAAGCTGTTGAAAAACTCCATCTCCTGCGGGCAGCGCTCCAGCACGCGGCCTATGACGTACTTGATCATCGCCTCGGCGTTGTCCATATAGTCGGTGAGGTCGGCAAAGGCCATCTCCGGCTCGATCATCCAGAACTCGGCGGCGTGGCGCTGGGTGTTGGACTTCTCCGCGCGGAAGGTGGGGCCGAAGGTGTACACGTCGCCGAAGGCCATGGCGAAGTTCTCCGCGTTCAGCTGGCCGGAGACGGTGAGGTTGGCGCGCTTGCCGAAGAAGTCCTGGCTGTAATCGACGGCGCCGTCCTCCGTCCGCGGCACGTCGTTGAGGTCGAGCGTGGTCACCTCGAACATCTCGCCCGCGCCCTCGCAGTCGCTGGCGGTGATTATGGGCGTGTGGACATAGACGAAGCCCTGCGACTGGAAGAACTCGTGTATGGCCGCGGCCGCCACGCTGCGGACGCGGAAAACGGCGGAGAAGAGGTTGGTGCGCGGCCGCAGGTGCTGGATGGTGCGCAAAAATTCCACGCTGTGGCGCTTTTTCTGCAGCGGGTAGTCGGGCGTGGACGCGCCCTCCACCTCCACGGCGTGCGCTTTGAGCTCAAAGGGCTGCTTGGCCTCCGGCGTCAGCACCAGCTCGCCGCGGACGATCAGCGCCGCGCCCACGTTCTGGCGGGCGATCTCGTCGTAGTTTTCCAGCGCCGCGCGTTCGAGCACCACCTGCAGGCTCTTGTGGCAGGAGCCGTCGTTGAGCTCGACAAAGCCGAAGTTCTTCATGTCCCTGATCGTGCGCGCCCAGCCGCAGACCGTGAGCTCCGCGCCGGCGAAGCTCTGCGCGTCGGCAAAGATGCCGGATATCCTCTGCCTCTTCATCAAAAGCACCCCTTGTTCGCGGCGCGCGCAAAATGCGCTCCTCAGTGTTGCCACGGCCGCCGCGATGTTGTATTATTAATTGAAGCCCGCCTCTGCGGGCGGATACAGGGACTATTATACTCAGTCTCCCGCGCTTTTTCAATCCCGAACTTTACACTCATCGCGCGCTGCGCGATCACATACAGCGAGGTGCTCATCTTGGAAACGAAAAGCCTTCTTGTCATCGTCAACCCCGTGGCCGGCCGCGGCATGTACCGCCAGGGCCTGGGCGAAGCGCTGCACATCCTCTACTCCGCGGGCTATGTGCCCACGGTGAGGTTCACCACCCGCGCGGGCGAGGCCGTGGACCTGGCCGCGGAGGGCGGCGCGCAATACGACGCGCTCTGCTGCCTGGGCGGGGACGGCACCCTCTCGGACGTGGTGACGGGCCTGATGCGCGTGCCGGCCGGGCAGCGCCCGCCGCTGGGCTACTTCCCCCTGGGCACGGCCAACGACGTGGCCACCACGCTGCGCCTGCCGAAGAACGACCCCGCCGCCGCCGCCCGCCGCATGGTGGAGAGCGCGCCGCGCCCCTGGGACGTGGGCTACATGGGCTCGGGCCGCTATTTCACCTATGTCGCCGCCTTCGGTGCCTTCACCGACGTCAGCTACGAGACCTCGCAGCAGTCCAAGCAGGCCCTGGGCCACCTTGCCTACCTGCTGGAGGGCGTCAACCGCCTGGCCAAGCTGCCGCACTACCAGACGCGCGTGGAGCTGGACGGCCAGGCGCTGGAGGGCAACTTCATCTTCGGCGGCGTGACCAACTCCACCTCCGTGGCCGGGCTGGTGAAGCTGGACCAGAACCTGGTCTCGTTGGACGACGGCCTCTTCGAGGTCTCGCTGGTGCGCTTCCCGGAGAACCTGGCGGACATGAACAAGCTGATGGCCGAGGTGGCCGCGCGCAAGTACGACGGCGAGATGTTCAGCATCCGCCGCTCGCAGAGCGTGCGCTTCATCTTCGCCGAGAGCGTGCCCTTCACCCGCGACGGCGAGCCCGGCGGCAGCTATGAGGACCTGTTGATAGAGAACCGCCGCGCCGCCCTCACCCTCCTCTGCTGACCGGCCGGCGGCCGGATGCAGTTGCCTGCGGCCCGGTCTACGGCGAGGTTTGCGGAAACCTATGCGCAGGAAAGCCGCTCAGCTGCCGCTTCGCGGCTTTCGCACTACGCAACGTTCGCTGCGCGCCTTTCTATCTAAAGTTTTGATCAAACTTTTTCAAAAGTTTGTGGGGTCGAGGGGCAAAGCCCCTCGGCGCTCGCCGCAGCGAGCGAAATCCCCCTTCACACAAAGAGCGCAGGAAAGGGGTGCGGGGGAAACCCTCGCCGGGGGTTTCCCCCGGCGGCCAACGGCTGCGGGTGCTTGCCTGCGGCCCGGTCTACCGAAATGCTTCCATCAGCGGTGCGCGCAGCGCAAATGCCTCCAGGCGCAGCCTGGGGGCTTGAAATCGCCCCGCGGCTGTGTTATCATCAATTTTTCTTCATGGAGGTGTGAAAAATGGCTGACTCCCCCTTTGTCCTCGGCATCGGCGCGGCCAACGCGGACGTACACGGCCGCAGCCGTGCGGGCGTGGTGATGCGCGACTCCAACCCCGGCCACCTGAGCACGTCGGTGGGCGGCGTGACGCGCAACGTGCTGGAGAACCTCTCGCGCCTGGGCGTGCGCGCCCGGATGGTCTCCGCCGTGGGCGACGACCTCTACGGCGAGTTCGTGCGGCGGGAGAGCGAACGCGCAGGGCTGGACATGTCCGGCCTCATCACGGTCCCCGGCGCGCACTCGAGCTGCTACATCTCCATGTTGGACGCGCACGGCGACATGCTGGTGGCGATGTCGGACATGGGCATCCTCGAGCACATCACCCCCGCGGTGGTGGACGCTCAGGAGCCGCTCATCCGCGCCGCCGCGGCCGTGGTCTGCGACCCCTGCCTGCCGCTGGAGACGGTGGAGCGCATCATCGCCGTCGCAGCTCGCTGCGGCGCGGACGTGTTCCTGGACCCCGTGAGCACGGCCTATGCGCGCAAGGTCGCGCCGCTCGTGGGCGGCTTCTCCCTCATCAAGCCCAACCGCCTGGAGCTCTCCGTCCTCTCCGGCGTCGAGACGGACACGGACGCCGGCCTCGCCGCCGCCTGCGCGGAGCTGCTGGGCCGCGGCGTACAGCGCGTGGCCGTCAGCCTCGGCGAGCGCGGCTGCTACTACGCCGACCGCCAGGGCCGCTCGCTGTTCCGCGCCCTGCACCCGCTGACGGAGATGGCCAACGCCAACGGCGCGGGGGACGCCTTCATGGCCGGGCTGGTGTACGGATACGTCCGCGGCCTGGAAGCGGCTGAGACTCTCGATATGGCCCTCGCGGCCGGCGCCCTCGCCGTGCAGAGCGAGCGCACGATAAGCCCTGATATGAGCGTTGAGGCGCTTGAGAGGACTATATCCGCGCTGAGGGAGACTTCCTGAGGGGATTTCCTCCGGGATTTTCACGAGTGAGAGGCTCTTCAGGAGGCGCATATGGACGTTTTAAGGGAATACTCGCCCTCCGCGGAGCTGCTCTCCTTTGCGCTTGAGTGCGCGTCCGTGCGGAAAACGTGCAGCTATCCGCTGCTTTCCGGCGCGGAGCTGGAAGCGGAAATAGCTTTGAGAGCAAAAGAGGGCGGCCTGCTCCGCATTGCTGAAGCCGGCGGGAGGACGCGGGGAGTGCTCGCGTTTTTCTCGATGACGGAGGATGGCTACGCGCAGACGACGGGCATATTTGTCCGCGAGGGGGACGTGCCCTCCGCCCGTGCTCTCATTGAGCGATTTGCCGCCCTCTGCCCGGGCTGTGAGCTGACTGTTGGCTTGGCGGGGGAAAACGAGACAGTCTCGGCCGCGCTTGAGGAGCTGGGATTTGCCATATGCGAGAGGTGCTCACACCTTGTGTCCCGCGGCGGGACTTGTGCCGCCGCTTCGGCGGAAAGGATAGGGCGCGAGAGGCTCGGTGAGTATCTCAAATTCCACGAAGAGCATTTTTCGGATTGCTATTGGAACGCCGCGCGGCTTGAAGCCTGCTTTGAAAACTGGCGGGTATACGCGGCCGGGCGGCCGGTGCACTCCGGGCTGTTCCTGCGCAAATATGAGGGCGGGGCGGAGATATTCGGCCTTGCCGCACGGGATGTGCCCTCCGCGAGGGACCTGATTTCGACTGCTCTTGCCGCTCTGAAGGGCGGGAAGGTGACATACCTTTCCGATGCCGGCTCGGCCGGGGAAGCTGCGGCGCTGGACGCCGGATTTGAAAGGCTCGGGGAATATGTCTGCTGGAGGCGTGAAGATGTTTGACAACAGGGATTTTGACGGCTGGGCTGAGAGCTACGACTCAGATGTGCGCGAGAGCGCGGAGCGATATCCCTTTGCCGGATATGAGGAGCTCATGGACCGGATAGCCGCGCAGGTGCTTGGATGCCGCCGGACTGACGGGCCTGTAAAGGTTTTGGACCTCGGCTGCGGCACGGGCGTCCTCGCCTCGCGCCTCGCGGAGGCCGGCTGCACCGTGACGGGCGTGGATTTTTCCGCGGAGATGCTCGCGGAGGCCGCGCGGCGCTGCCCCTCCCTGCGGCCCATACGGGCCGATTTCTCCGCCGGTCTGCCGGACGGCCTGGGCGGCAGCTTCGACGCCGTCGCCTGCACTTACGCCATACATCACCTGAGCACGCCGCAGCAGGTGCGGCTGCTGCGCGAGTGCCTCGGCGTCCTGCGCCCCGGCGGCGAGGTGATCGTCGGCGACGTCGCCTTTGAAACGCCGCGCGCTCTCGCGCTCTGCCGCGAGCAGGCCGGGGAGGAGTGGGACGAGGATGAGAACTACCCCGTGGCGGAGTCCCTCCGCGCCTGGTTCCCCGCCCTCGCCTTTGAGCCCATCCCGCCCTGCGCCGGCATCATCACGCTCGCCCCCGCCGCGCGTCCGCTGGACGCGGCCGCCCTCTTCCCGGGCTTCGACGCGCGCCTGCTGCGCGAGCGCGACGTGCCGGAGGCGCTCGAACTCTGCCGCGGCAACGGCGACTATTACGCCTTCATGCGCTCCGAGCCCTCGGCGGAGGCCCTGCTGGCCGACACGCTGGCCCTCCCGCCCGGGAAGGGGCTGGAGGACAAATATTTCCTCCTGCTGCGTGACGAAGCCGGGCCGCTGGGGCTTGCAGATATCATATCCGGCTACCCGGACGCCGGCAGCGTCTGGATCGGCCTTTTCATGCTGCGCCGCAGCGGACGCGGCCGCGGGCTGGGGCGGCGGATGGCCCTGCCCCTGCTCGCCGGATTGAAAACGGCGGGCTTTTCCCGCGCCGGCCTCTCCTGGGTGCGCGATAACCCCGTCCCGGCGCGCTTCTGGCCCTCCCTCGGCTTCGTCCCGGAGGGCGCGCCCAGGCCCTGCGGGGAGTACGAGCTCGTCACGGCCTTCCGGGCCCTTTGACATGAATATCCACAATTTTCACATAAAAGGAGCAAAAACATGAATAAATACCTCGATATCCAGCCCGAGATCAAAGCCGCCCTTGACGCCGGCAAGCCCGTCGTCGCCCTTGAGAGCACCATCCTCAGCCACGGCATGCCGTACCCCGAAAATCTCGGATTCGCCGCAAAGGTGGAGCAGGTCGTGCGCGACAACGGAGCCGTCCCCGCAACCATGGCTATCATCGGCGGCAGGCTCAAGGTGGGCCTGAACGAGGCCGACCTCAAGGTAATGTGCGAGGCGCACGACGTCGGCAAGGTCTCACGCCGCGACGTGCCGGTGTACATCGCCAGCGGCCGCACGGGCGCCACCACCGTCGCCACCACCATGCTCATCGCCGAGATGGCGGGCATCCGCGTGTTCGCCACGGGCGGCATCGGCGGCGTGCACCGCGGCGGCGAGGTGACGATGGACATCTCCGCCGACCTGCAGGAGCTGGCGCACACCTCCGTGGCCGTGGTCTGCGCGGGCGCCAAGCAGATACTGGACATCGGCCGCACGCTCGAGTATCTGGAGACCATGGGCGTGCCGGTCCTCGGCATGGGCACGGACGAGTTCCCGGCCTTCTACTGCCGCCGCAGCGGCCACAAGCTGGACTACGCCGTCTCCGGCCCTCAGGAAGCCGCGGACATCCTCAACGCCAAGTGGGGCATGGGCCTCAAGGGCGGCGTGCTCATCGCCAACCCCATCCCCGAGGAGTACGGCCTGGACTTCGACAAGATGGAGGGCGTCATCTGCCAGGCCCTCAGCGCCGCCGACGAGGCCGGCGTCCACGGCAAGGACATCACCCCCTTCCTGCTCGCCAAGGTGAAGGACCTCACCGGCGGCGAGAGCCTGGCCAGCAACATCCAGCTCGCCCTCAACAACGCCAAAGTCGCCGCCCAGATCGCCGCCGCCATGTGACCACACTGCGTGTGGAGGCAGTTGCCTGCGGCCTGCTCTACGGCAAGTTTCGCAGAAACTTACAAGTATGAAAGCCTCCCCTGCCGTGCAGGGGAGGTGGCGCCTGCGCAGCAGGCGTCGGAGGGGTGTTGGGACTTTGCGCATCTTATGACAGCGGTTCAGCTGCCTCCTTATCGCTGCCTGGCTCCCCTTTTAAGGGGAGCTGTCAGCGAAGCTGGCTGAGGGGTGCCGGAGGTTTGCACCTCTTACCAAAGGAGCGCAGGCTTATACGGCCCTCCTGCCTCCCGGTGGAGGCCCGGGTCTCCGCCAGTTCCCAATATAATCAACTTCCTTAACCTTATCAACCCCCATTTTTGCCCCGCGCCCTTACTATCCCAAACG
Source organism: Candidatus Scatomorpha stercorigallinarum (assembly GCA_944387865.1). GTDB lineage: Bacteria > Bacillota > Clostridia > Oscillospirales > Oscillospiraceae > Scatomorpha > Scatomorpha stercorigallinarum. The sequence continues at coordinate 20,173 of CALXGN010000010.1, forward strand.
TCCCGACAGGAGGTGGCCCGCCGATGACCGCGTTTTACTGCGCCCCGCTGGAAGGGGTCACCGGCTACGCCTTCCGCCGCGCGCACGCGCGCTATTTCGCGCCGGCGGACAAATACTTCGCGCCCTTTTTCGCCCCCACGCGGGAGCACGTGTTCCCCCCGCGCGTACTGCGCGAGCTCTCCCCGGCGAACAACGCCGGCGTGCGCGCCGTGCCGCAGCTCCTCTGCCGCAGCGCGGAGGACTTCGTCTGGGCCGCCAACGCCCTCGCGGGCATGGGCTACGGCGAGGTGAATCTGAATCTCGGCTGCCCCTCCGGCACCGTCACCGCCAAGGGCAAGGGCTCCGGCCTGCTCTCCCGGCCGCAGGAGCTGCGCCATTTCCTCGAGCAGGTGTTCTCCGCCGTGGATGTGCGCGTCTCCGTCAAAACGCGCCTCGGCTTTTCCCAGCCGGAGGAGTTCCCGCCGCTGCTGGAGATCTTCAACGATTTCCCCATCAGCGAGCTCACCGTACACGCCCGCGTGCGCGCGGACATGTACCGCCCGGGCGCGCGCAGCGAGTGGTTCGTTTACGCGCTGGAGCACAGCCGCGCGCCCATCTGCTGCAACGGCGACTTTTTCTCCGCACCGTCCGTGCGCGCGTTCCTCGCCGCGCGGCCGGACTGCCCCGCCGTGATGCTGGGCCGCGGCCTGGCCGCCGTGCCTGAGCTGACAAACAGCCTGCACTCCCTCCCGCCGCGCCCGGAGCGCGCGCGCCGCGCCGCCCTGCGCGGTTTCCACGCGGAGATCTACGAAACCTGCGCCGCCGATTTCGGCAGCGAGCGCAGCGCCATGCTGCGCATGAAGGAGCTCTGGAACTACCTGCGCTTCACCTTCACGGACTGCGAGCGCGAGATGAAGCGCGTACTGAAATCGAAGTCGCCCTCCGAGTTCCTCTCAGCGGCGGAGGCCGTGCTGCTCTCCTGCCCGCTGGCCCCGGAGCCGGCCTACCGCCCGAAGGAGGCCGCGGTATGAGGCTCTTCATCGCCATAAACTTCCCGCCGGAGCCCGTGGCCGCCTTCGTCCGCGCGCAGGACGCGCTGAGGCGCGCCTCCCCGAGCGCCTCCTTCTCCCGGCGGGAGAACCTGCACCTGACGCTCGCCTTCCTCGGCGAGCAGCCGTCCGCGCGCGTGCCGGACATCCGCGAGGCCATGGCCGCGGCGCGTTTCCGGCCCTTTTCCCTGAGTTTTGACCGCGTGGGCCGCTTCCGCCGCGGGGAGGGCGACGTCTGCTACCTCTCCTGCGCGGAGAGCCCGCCGCTGCTGGCCGTACAGCGCCGCCTCGCGTGCGGGCTCACAGAGCGCGGCTTCGCGCTGGAGGACCGCCGTTTCGTCCCCCACCTGACGCTCGCCCGCCGCGTACAGCTGCCGCCGGGCTTTGCCCTCCCCACCATCCTTGAGCGCCCGGTGGACGCCCCGGCCCGCGCCCTCAGCCTGATGCTCTCCGAGCGCCGCGCCGGCCGGCTCGTCTACACGGAGCTCCACCACACCTGAAAGCGAGGTAACGAACATGACCTTCATCTGCTACCCCAAGTGCTCCACCTGCAAAAAGGTCCGCGAATCCCTGCTCGCGCAGGGCGTTGAGTTCACCGAGCGCGACATCAAGCTCGACAACCCCACTGAAGCCGAACTGCGCGAGTGGCACGCGAAGAGCGGCCTCCCCCTGCGCCGCTTTTTCAACACCAGCGGCCAGCTCTACCGCTCGCTGGGGCTGGCAAAGCGCCTGCCGGAGATGAGCGAGGACGAGCAGTACGCCCTCCTCGCCTCCGACGGAATGCTCGTCAAACGCCCCATCCTCCTCACCGACGACGGCCGCGTCCTTGTCGGCCAAACTGCGTTTGGAAGCAGTGGTCTGTGCCCTGCTCTACGGTAAAGTTTGCGGGAACTTTTAAGTAAGAAATCCGCTCAGCTTCCGCTTCGCGGCTTTCGCTCTACGCAACGTTCGCTGCGCTAAGCATTATCTGAAGTTTTGATCAAACTTTTTCAAAAGTTTGTGGGGTCGAGGGGCCAGGCCCCTCGGCGCGGCCCGCAGGCCGCGAAATTCCCCTTCACACAAAGCGCAGGAAGGGGGCCCGGGGGAAACCCTCGCCGGGGGTTTCCCCCAGGCTGCGCCTGGAGGCAGTGGGCTGTGCCCTGCTCTACGGTGAGGTTTACAGAGCCTTGCAAGTATGAAAGCCGCTCAGCTCCCGCTTCGCGGCTTTCGCCCTACACGACCTGCGCTGCGCGCCTCACGGGCGGCAAAGTTCGCGCCCGTGAGGCGCGCACCCAACAAAGGAGGACCGCCATGACGGAAAACGCCGCCCCGGACGAGCTGTGTTTCCTGCCCTATCCGGAGCTTTTGGACACTTACCGCGCCCTGCGCGCGGCGCTGCTCTCGCGCTGGCCGGATACGGAGCTGCGCCCTCGCCGCACACAGACGGGTTTTGCAGAAAAATACCTCTACGCCGTGGCCTCCCCGGGCACGCGCCGCCTGCCGGGCGCGCCCAGGCGCTACGTGCTGCTCTCGCTCGTGCTGCCCGCGCCGGACCGCCGGATGCGCGTTGCCATGGCGGTGGAGGCCGCTCCCGGCCGCTGGACGCACCACCTCGCCGTCGCCGGCGCGCAGGACATCGACGATGAGCTCCTCACCCTGACGGCGCTCTCGCACGCCTTCGCGCTCTCCCGCGCGGGAGGGGACTGAGCAGGGCGAGGCCCTGCAAGACCCATGTGCCACCCTATTTCTTTGGTCTTGCCCAAAGAAACGGGTGTGGCGCCCCAAAGAAAAACGCCCAGGCTGCGGTAAGGAGGCAGATGCGCTGCGCGCCTCACTAACGGAGGTCATCCGTTGGTGAGGCGCGCTTCTTTGCATCCAAGCGCAGCTTGGCCGACCGTGCACTGCTTCGCTTACGCTCGCGGCACTAACGTATAGTCGACCGACCGCCAGCGGCGCGAGCGAAGCGAAGCCAGGCTGCGATAAGGAGGCAATGGGCTGTGCCCGGTCTACCGAAAGGCTTCCAACAGTGGGGCGCGCAGCGCAATTGCCAGCGGCCGTTGGCCGCCTTTGGAGTCTGAGGGGTTTCTTTTGGCGCAAGCAAAAGAAATCTCTCAGAAATAGGTCGCAGGGACGTCCGTCCCTGCATCCCCCTCCCTGCGGGCGGGCCGCAGGCAACTGCATCCAAACGCAGTTTGGGATTAAAAGGCGGCGCGGCGGGGCAAAATAGCCGCATGTGTGCTGAACGAACGAAAAAACTGAACTCCGCCGCCCTGCGCTCGGCCTTCTCCAGCTGCGCGGACTTCGTCATCCGCGCGGTGCTGCCGGGGCTCGCGCCGGGGCGGGAGGCGTATGTCTGCTGGCTGGACGGCCTGGTGGACGGCGCGGCGGTGACGGAGGACGTCCTGCGCCCGCTGACGGAGCGCGGCCGCACGCCCTTCCCGCGCAGCGCGGAGCGCATCATGGAGCTGATGGAGCGCGGCGCGGTGTACTCCTATGCCGTCAAGCGCCGCAGCTCGCTGGAGGAGGCCTGCGCCGACCTGGTGAACGGCTGCTGCGCCGTGGTCTTCGACGGCCCGATGGCCGCGCTCACCTTTGAAACGCGCTCGCAGACGGGCCGCGGCGTGTCCGAGCCGACGGTGGAGAAGAGCATCAAGGGCGCGAAGGACGCCTTTGTGGAGACGCTGCGCGTGAACACCTCCCTCGTGCGGCGCAAACTGCGCTCGCCCTCGCTGAAGCTGGCGGAGCTCACCCTGGGCCGCGAGAGCAATACCGCCGTGGCCGTGCTGTATGTGGAAGGCGTGGCCAAAGACGCCACCGTGCAGGAGCTGCTGCGCCGCCTGCGCTCTATCGACACGGATGGCCTGCTCTCCGCCGCGGAAATAGAGGAGGCGCTGGCGGACTCGCCCAAAACGCCCTTCCCCCAGCTTTTGCACACGGAGCGCTCGGACGCCTTCGCCATGCAGCTGCTGAACGGCCGCGTGGGCGTTATCGCAGACGGCCTGCCGCTGGGCTTCCTCGCCCCGGGCTGCCTGCCGGCCTTCATGCGCGTGCCGGAGGACAGCGCGTCACACTTCGCCGTCTCCTCCATGCTGCTGGCCCTGCGCTGGGTGGCGCTGGCGCTCTCGCTGCTGCTGCCGGGGGCCTTCGTGGCCGTGTCCATGTACCACCAGGAGATGCTCCCCACCGAGCTGTTGATGAGCATGTCCGCCGCCAAGCAGTACGTCCCCTTCTCCTCGGCGGCGGAGGTGATCGCCATGCTCGTCTCCTTCGAACTGCTGCAGGAGGCCGGTCTGCGCCTGCCGGACCCCGTGGGGCAGACGGCCTCCATCATCGGCGCGCTCATCGTCGGGCAGAGCGCCGTGGAAGCGCGCATCGTCTCTCCCATCGCCGTCATCATCGTGGCCCTCTCCGGCATCGCCGGCTACACCCTGCCCAGCCACGACCTCTCCTCCGCCATCCGCCTGCTGCGCTTTCTCTTCGTGATCGCGGGCGCGGCCCTGGGCCTCTACGGCCTGATGACGGCCCTCGCGTTGCTCATCTACCACCTCTCCGCCCTTGAGAGCTTCGGCGCGCCCTATCTGACGCCGCTGACGGACGCCGACGGCCGCGGCGCGCTGCGCGCCCTGCTCAGCCGCCCCGTGCGCGCGAACCGCCGCCGCAGCGGCGTCATCGCCGGAGGAAACCTGCGCCGCCGCGGGGAGGGCGGGAAGTGAGGCGCGCCGCGGCGCTCCTGCTCGCCGGCGCGCTGCTCGCCGGCAGCGGCTGCACGGGCGGCGTCGGCGGGACCTACCGCAATATCGAGGAGCTGCAGATCGTCGAGGCGCTGGGCTTCGATATAGATAACGGCCGCGTGCTGGCCTCCGCCGCCACGGGCCGGGACGCCTCCGGGCGCGAGGCCCTGCGCGCGAGCGGCGATGGCGTGGACGTGACGTCCGCCCTGCGCCAGATGCGCTCGCGCTCCGCCGGCGGCGACCTCTTTTTCGACAGCACGGGCCACATCCTGCTGGGGGAGGCCGCGGCGGAGGACGCCGGGCGCTTCCTCGGCTATGTCGAGCGCTCCGGCGAACTGAGGCTGGACACGCCGCTGCTGGTGGCGCGCGGTGGCACGGCACGCTCTCTGGTGCTCGCCGCCGGCGGCACGGAGGGCGACGCGCCCTCCATCCTCAGCGCGCTGGAAGACCGCGTTCTGCGCTCGGGCGCGGGCTTCGTGCCCGGCTGCGCGGAGATAGCCGCCGCCCTTGAGCGCAGCGGTGCGGCCCTGGCCCTGGCCGTGCGCGCGGAGCGCTCCACCGCCGGGGACTACGACACCGCCGTCCCCGCGGGCTTCGCCGTGCTCCGCGGCGGCGCCCTGGTTGGATATCTGGACGCCGGCGCGTCGCTGGGCGCCGGACTGCTGCTCTCGCGCGCCGGCCGCGCGGAGCTGGACGTCTCCGGCGCGGAGATCCGCCTCATCTCCTGCTCCTGCGATATCGAGCCCCTCTGGGACGGCGATAAACTGCGCGCTCTGCGCTTTTCGCTCTCCGCCAGCGGCTCGCTGACAGAGTCCGCCGCCGGCGCGGACCTCTCGCAGGAGGCGGCAAGGGCGGAATTGGAAGCGGCATTCGCCGCGGAGTGCTCTCGCCTGGCGGAGCTCTGCCTGGCCACCTCGCAGGCGCTGGAAGCGGACTTCCTCGGCCTGGGCGCGCAGCTGGAGCGCCGGGAGCCGCGCCGCTGGCGGGAGATATCCGGCGGCTGGGACGCACTGCTGCCGCAGCTGGAGCTGCATGTGGAGGCGGAGGCCACGCTGCTGCGCTCCTATGGCTACGACGACCCGCCCACGCGGGGGAAGGGGGGCTGAGCGGTGGAAGAAGGCCTTGTAAAGCGCCGGGAACTGTCGGCCCTCGGTTTTGTCGCCTCGCTGACGGCCGCGGCGCGCATCCTCCCCGGGCTGGGGGCGGCCGCTGCCGGGCCGGCGGCCTGGCTCTGCCCGCTGGCCGCCCTGCCGGGCGTGCTGCTCGTGTGCGAATGCCTCCATTCCGCCATGAGGCACGCCCGCCGGGGCGAGGGCCTCTCGGCGCTGGCCCTGCGCAGCCTGGGCCGCGTCCCCGGCGCCATACTGCTCGTGCTCTACGCCCTCTGGCTGGTGTTCTACGCCGCCTTTTCCCTGCGCAGCGCCTCCTCGCGCTTCACCATCGCCATCTACCCCGGCACGGACCCGGACATCTTCGTGGCCGTGGGGGCGGCGGCCTGCCTCGTCCCCGCTCTCGGGCGCTATAGCTCCCTGGGCCGCGCGGCGGTCGTCTGCCGCGGCCTGCTGGCGCTGGCCCTGGCGCTGATACTGGCCCTCGGCCTGGCCAGCGCGGATACCCGTAACCTCCTGCCGGTGACGGCGCAGGACGCCCTGCCGGTGCTCTCCGGCGCGCCCCCCGCGCTGGGCATACTGACGCTGCTGCTCTGCGCCACCTCCCTCCCCGGCGGCGCGGAGACTCCCCGCCGGCGGGACTATCTCCGCCGCTGCCTCGCGCTCTCGGCGCTCTTCACGCTCATCGTGGCGGCGACGGTGGGCCGCTTCGGCGCCCCGCTGGCGGCGCGCTTTGAGCTGCCGTTCTTCACCATGGTGAAAAACATCAGCCTCCCCGGCCTCACGGACCGCGTGGAGGCGCTGGTCACAGCCTTCTGGGTGTTCTCGGACTTTGCCATGTGCTCGCTGGCGCTGATGGCCGCCTCCGGGGCCGTGCGCATGGCCCTCGGCCTGCCGGAGAGCCCGCAGGGCCCGCGGCTGGGCGGCGGGCGCTGGATCACCGTCCTCTTCGCCGCCGCGGCCTTCGTCCTCGCCAACCTGATGGCCCCCACGAACTTTGCCCTCACGGCCCTCTCGCAGCGCTATGTCCCCGCCCTCAATCTCATCATGGCCGGCGCGCTGCTCCTGCCCACCGCCCTGGCGGCGCACCTGCGCGGCCGCCGCCCCGCCGGCGGCTGAGAGGCCCCCTCCGGCACGGAAAAGCGCCCCGGTGCTCACCGGGGCGCTTTTTTCCCATATTCAGTTTCCCGCCGGCTCACTGCAGCATACCGGCGATGTCCAGCTCCTCATAGGCCGGCTCATAGACGACCTCGGCGTCGGCGGCCCAGCCGTTGACGAGCTCGCCGAAGTCCATCTGCGCGGCGACGTACTGCAAGTTATAGCCGTAGTTGAAGAGGATGTCGTCCTTGCTCAGCGGCAGGCGCAGGATGATGTGGTAGCCGCTGGTGGACTCCACGATGTCGGAGACCTCGTACTCGCCCAGGGCGGCGGCCGCGTCCTCAAACTCGGCGTACATCGTCCCCGGCGTGTAGCAGTAGCCGTTTGGATAGCTGGCGAGGCCCGGGTCCTCGCTGTTCTCCTGCATCAGCTCGTCGAAAAGCTCCACGACCTCCTCGCTGCCGGAGAGCGGCCGCAGCTGCTCGAGCAGGCCCTCGGCCTGGGCGAGCTTTTCCTCCTTCGCCGCGCCGTCGAGGGCGTTGCCCTCCTCGTCCTGCGTGAGCACGAGGATGTGCTTGACGGTGACATAGCCCTGGCCCTCGCCCCAGCTGATGGCGTCGGCCTCCGGATAGAGCTCTCCCGCCGCGCCGTAGCGGTCGATCCACACGCGCTGGTTGAGCAGCGTCGTCTCGTTCACGAAGTCGAAAACGCGCCGCGTGAGCATCTGCCCGGCGAGGAACTCCTCAAAGTCCTCCTCCGTGCCGTCCTCGCCGCAGTTGTTGACGATGGTCTGCCGCACGGCCTCGTCCAGGCTCTCGCGGTCCTCATCCGTGAGGGCGTAGCCCTCCGCCGCCGCCTGCACGTTCAGCGAGTGGTAGGCCACGGCGTACTGCTCGGAGAGCATCTTCATGTAGTCGGCATAGGTCATGCCCTCCGTCAGCTCGGTGGAATAGTCCATCTGGCCATAGCTGGCCTCAAAGCTGTCCACATTGACATAGAGCCAGTAGAAAAATTCGTCCCAGGTGACGTCGCTGCCGTCAACGGTCATCATCACCTCGTCGGCGTCGCGGCTCGCGAGCAGCGCCTGCCAGTCGTGGGCGGGCTCCGCGCTCGCCTCGGGCGAAGCTTCCGGCGAAGCCTCCGGCGTTGCCTCCGCTTCGGCGGAGGGCTCCGGGCTCTCTATGAGCTCCACATCCTCCCCTCCGGCCCCGCAGGCGGAGAGGGCGGCGAGCAGCATGGCCGCCGCGAGCAGCAGTGACAGTGTCTTTTTCATCATTTATCCTCCTTGTTGTCGGAAGTTTTGTCCTTTTTCGTGCCGGCCCAGGCGGAGACGAAGGCGTCCGCCACGTCTATCACCTTAGCCTTGGGCGGGAGCTTGAGCGTGAGGCGCGGCGTGTTCCCCGCCTCCACGCGCAGCCGGCCCTTGTATTCAGGCCGGGCGTAGAGCGCGGAGACGCGCTCCATGTCAAAGCCGTCGAGCTCAAAGCGGAGCGTCCCGGCCTTCTGCGAGATGTCGGTTATGCCGGCCCTGCCGGCCTCGCCGCGCAGCAGCGCCACGCGCACCAGGGTGGTGACGCTCCCGGGCGGCTCGCCGAAGCGGTCGATGAGCTCGTCGAGCATGTCGTCGGCGTCCGCCTCCGAACGGATGAGCGCGATGCGCCGGTAGAGGTCCATGCGCTGCTCCTCGCTGGGCACATAGCTCTCCGGGATGTTGGCGGTGACGGTGAGGTCGGCGGTGGTGGAGGCCCGGTGCTCGCTCTTTTCGCCCTTCTCCTCCAGCACGGCCTCCTCCAGCAGCTTGAGGTACATGTCATATCCCACGTCGATCAGGTGCCCGGACTGCTCGGCGCCCAGCAGGTTGCCTGCGCCGCGTATCTCCAGGTCGCGCATGGCGATGCGGAAGCCGGAGTTGAACTCCGCGAACTCGCGTATGGCCTCCAGGCGCTTTTCCGCCACCTCGCTGAGCACCTTGTCCCGGCGGAAGGTGAGATAGGCGTAGGCCCTGCGGCTCGAGCGGCCCACCCGCCCGCGCAGCTGGTGGAGCTGGGCCAGGCCGAGGTGGTCGGCGTCCTCCACAATCAGCGTGTTCACGTTCGGCATGTCGATGCCGGTCTCGATGATGGTGGTGCAGACGAGCACCTGCACGCGCCCCTCGGCCATGTCCTCCATCACGCGGCCCAGCTGTTCCTCGTCCATCTTCCCGTGCGCCACGGCCACGGCCGCGCCGTCCAGCAGCTCGGATATCTTCAGCGCCGTGCGCTCGATGTTGTCCACCCGGTTGTGCAGGTAATACACCTGCCCGCCGCGGCTGAGCTCCTTGTGCATGGCGTCTTTCAAAACGCCCCAGTCGTGCTCCATGACGATGGTCTGCACGGGCAGCCGGTCCTGCGGCGGCTCCTCGATGGTGGACATGTCGCGGATGCCAGAGAGGGCCATGTTCAGCGTCCGCGGTATGGGCGTGGCGGAGAGCGTGAGCACGTCCACCTGGCGGCTCAATTCTTTTATGTGTTCCTTGTGCGTAACGCCGAAGCGCTGCTCCTCGTCCACGATCAGCAGCCCCAGGTTCTTGAACTGCACGTCCTTCTGCAGCAGCCTGTGCGTGCCTATCACCAGGTCGCAGCGGCCGTTCTGGACATTTTTCAGCGTCTCGCGCACCTGCGCGGCCGTGCGGAAGCGGCTGAGCACCTCGATCTGCACGGGATAGCCGAAAAATCGCTGCATGGCCGTCTGGTAGTGCTGCTGCGCGAGCACGGTGGTGGGCACCAGTATGGCCGCCTGCATCCCGTCGAGGATGCATTTCATCACGGCCCGCAAGGCCACCTCCGTCTTGCCGTAGCCCACGTCGCCGCAGAGTAGGCGGTCCATCGGCACGGGCTTTTCCATGTCGCCCTTGATCTCCTCAACGCAGCGGAGCTGGTCGGCCGTCTCCTCAAAGCCGAAGCGCTCTTCGAACTCCACCTGCCAGGGCGAATCGGGCGCGAAGGCGTGGCCCTTCTGCCGCGCGCGCTCGGCGTAAAGCTGTATCAGCCCGCGCGCGAGCTGCTTGGCGGCGGCCTTGGCGCGCGATTTCGTGCGCTGCCAGTCCGTGCCGCCCATCTTCGAGAGACGCACGGGCCGGTCCTCGCCCGCGCCCACGTATTTGCTCACCAGGTCGAGCTGCGTGGCGGGGACATAGAGCGTGTCCGTCCCCGCGTAGCAGATCTTCATGTAGTCCTTCTGCGCGCCGTCCACGGGCATGCGCACGATGCCGGCGAAGCGGCCGATGCCGTGGTTCTCGTGCACCACCAGGTCGCCCACGGCGAGGTCTGCGCAGGAGCCGATGCGCTCGCCCATGCTGGGCTTTTTGCGCCGTTTTGCGCGGCGGTAGCCGCCGGCGGCTATCTGGGTATCCGTCAGCACCGCCAGGCGCGCAGAGGGGTACTCAAGGCCCGAGGAGAGCCCTCCCGGCACGATCAGGCACTCGCCGCGCGCGGGCAGGGCCGCGAGTTCGCCCGCCGTGCGCGCTTTTATCCCCTTCCCGTCGAAAAAGCTGGCCATGATGGCCGCCCTCCGCGCGTCGCCGGAGAGCACCAGCACGGCGAAGCCCGTGGACAGGTAGTGGCGCACATCCTCCGCCGCCTGCTCGGCGCTGCCGCCATAGCTGGGCAGCTGCTTGGCGAGTATGTTCGTTATGCTCTTCGGCTCCGCCGGGTAGCGCCCGGCGGTGAAGGAGTCCGCCATATAGAGCCCGCGCGCGGCCAGCTCCCTGAAGGCCCTGTCGGGCGGGAGGCAGAAGTCCTCCGCGCGCGCGTTCAGCCGCCCGGCCTTGACGAGCGTGTTTACGTCCTCGCCCAGCTCCTTGGCGTAGCTGCGCGCGCGCTCGGCGAACCTCACCGGCTGGTCGAGGAGTATCACCGCGCCAGGCGGTATGTAGTCCAGCGCCGTGGCCATGCCGCCGTAGATGAGCGGCGCGTAGCGGTCCGCCGCGCGCAGCTCGGCCCCGCTGTTCAAAAGCTCGGCGTCCTCCCGGAGCGTGCGCTCATAGAGCGCGGCCGTCTCCGTTTTCCGGCGCGCGGCGTTCTTCGCCGCCTTTTCGATCTCGGACGCGAGCGCGGCGCTGCCGCCGCGCATCAATCCGGGTAGCGTCTCCGCCGCCGGGAGTATCACGGCGCGCTCCACGTTCTCCGTCCGGCGCTGGCTGCCCGGGTCGAAAAAGGCCATGGAGTCTATCTCGTCGCCCCAGAGCTCAACGCGCACCGGCTCGCGGAAGGAGGGGGAAAAGAAATCCAGTATGCCGCCGCGGCGGGAAAACTGCCCCGGCCCGTCCACCTGCCCGGCGCGGGAGTAGCCGCAGCGCAGCAGCGCGTCCTCGGCGTCCTCTATCGCGAGCTGCCCGGGCTGGGAAATTTCAAACGCGCCCCGGCGCAGGGCCTCCGGCGGGATCGCCCGCTGCAGCAGCCCGGCGGCGGTGATGACCGTCACCTCCGCACCCGAGAGCAGGGCCCTCAGCGCGCCGATGCGCCGCTGCTCCCCCTGGCGGGAGACGGCGTCCGCCGTGTAGAAGGTGAAGTCGCGAGAATAGAGGTAGTTCACCTCCGCGCCCGTAAGGGCGGCGATGTCCGCGCCGATGGCCTCGGCGGAGCTCTCGTCCGGGCAGAGCACCACCAGCGGCGCGCCCTCCCGCGCGGCCAGGGCGGCGGCCAGCTGCGCCCGGCCCGCCGGCGGCAGGCCCGTTATGAGCGCGGGAAGCCCTCCCCCCTCCCCGGCGCGGGGGAGGGCGGCGGCCTCCGGTATGTCGAAAAATGCTTCCAATAGTGCGTTCTTTTCCATCAGCAAGGAGTATACCACCAAAGCGGCGCGAATTCAACCGGCCCGGGGCGGCGGAAATTATATTAAAATAATGTATTTTCTTGATTCCCCGCCGCCAATCTGGTATAATGTTATGCGCCCGCCGCGCGGCGGGCATAAAACTGCCCATTTACAGTTGGGAGGATCACAAATGGATTCCGTCGCGGAGGTATGGAAGAGCATATTGGAGATAATCGCCCGTGACATCACGCCCACGGCCTACAACACCTGGTTTGCGGACTGCGAGCCCGTGGAGCTGGAGGACTGCAAGCTGGTGCTGCACACGGCCACGGATTTCAAGCGCAACATAATCCAGTCCCGGTTCGGCTCCACGATCTGCGCCGCGCTCTACGACCTGTTCTCCTGCGAGTTCGAGCTGCAGGTCCTGGCGGGCGACGAGCTTGAGGAGTACCTCTCGCGCAAAAAGGGCCCAGACCATCTGCCGGAGATGGACGGCTACACCTTTGACCGCTTCGTCGTCGGCCCCTCGAACAAGTTCGCCCACGCGGCGGCCGTGGCCGTGGCGGAAAACCCCGGCAAGGCCTATAACCCCCTCTTCATCTACGGCAACTCCGGCCTTGGCAAGACGCACCTGCTGCTGGCCATCGGCGAGGAGATACACGCCCGCCACCCGGAAAAAAAGATAGCCTACGTGAAGGGCGACGATTTCACCAACCAGATGATACAGTCCGTGCAGTCCGGCACGGCGGAGGAGTTCCGCCAGAAATACCGCAACGTGGACCTCTTCCTGGTGGACGACGTACAGTTCATCGCCGGCAAGCAGGCCACGCAGGAGGAATTCTTCCACACCTTCAACAACATCTACGAGGCCGGGCACCAGATCGTCATCACCTCCGACCGCCCGCCGCTGGAGATGTCGCTGCTGGACGACCGCCTGCGCACCCGCTTCGAGGGCGGGCTGATGGCGGACGTGCAGCCCCCCGACATCGAAACGCGCATGGCCATCATCCGCAACAAGGCCGCCCAGCTGGGCATGATCCTGCCGGACGACGTGGTGGAGTACATCGGCGAGAACATCACGGCCAACATCCGCCAGATAGAGGGCGTGGTCAAGCGCCTGACGGCCTATAAGGAGATACTCAACGACACCATCACCATAAATTCCGTCAAGCGCGCCATCAAGGACGTCATCCGCGTCGGCGAATACATCCCCACGCCGGACGTCATCATCGAAGAGACCGCCCGCTACTACTCCCTCTCGCCGGACGACCTGCGCGGCCAGCGCCGCAGCAAAAACATCGCCATGGCCCGCCAGATATCCATGTACCTCATGCGCAGCCTGACGAACCTCTCCCTGCTCGACATCGGCGAGCAGTACGAGGGCCGCAACCACTCCACCGTCCTCAGCTCCGTGCGCAAGGTGGAGGACCTCATAAAAAAAGACCCCGAAGTGGCCAGCACTGTGCGAGACATCTCCTCCAATATCAACTCCCGCTCGTAACGAACATTTTGTTCGCCTGTTCACAAAATGCTGTTGAACCGCTGTTGATATCTGTCGGTAATTTTTTCAACTCATTTACGCTGTTCACAACGGCAAAAAGCCAAACAAAGTTTTCAACACCAAACACCCGCGCCACAGCTCGCTTTTTCCCGCTTTTCAACACCTCTCATCCCCTACTGCTACTGCTACTAAAAATCATCCTATCCTTTCTATCCTCAGGAGGCACGAACATGAAATTTTCCTGCGACAAGCACCTCATACAGTCCGCCGCCGCCACCGCCGCGCGCGCGGCCTCGGCCAAAAGCCCGATCCCCGCGCTGGAGGGCCTGCTCATCCAGGCCGGCGCCGGCGTGCGCCTGACGGGCTACGACCTCAAGAAGGGCATCTACACCACCATCGAGGCGGAGGTAGAGCGCCCCGGCTCCGCCGTGCTCAACGCCCGGCTGTTCACGGAGATGCTCCGCCGCCTGCCGGACGGCATCGTCACCGTGGAGGTGGACGGCAAGAACGCCGTCAAGGTGAAGTGCGGCCGCAGCGCCTATGACTTCATCGCCATCGACGCCGCCGAGTACCCTGAGCTGCCGGAGATGGACGAGGCGGAGGCCGTCTCCCTCCCGCAGAAGACGCTCAAGGCGATGATAGACGAGACGATATTCGCCGTCTCCACCAACGAGAGCCGCCCCGTCTACATGGGCAGCATGTTCGAGATCGGCGGCGGCCAGCTTACCGTCGTCTCCGTGGACGGCTACCGCCTGGCGCTGAGGCGCGAAAAACTGGAGGGCAGCGGCCGCGACGGGCTCAGCTTCATCATCCCCGGCGCCGCCCTGCAGGACATCAGCCGCATCTGCGCGGACAGCGAAGACGCCGTGCTGATAAACGTCGGCGCGAAGCACGTCACCTTCACCATCGGCGAGACGGTCGTCATCTCCCGCCGCCTGGAGGGCGACTTCCTCAACTACCGCCGCGCCGTGCCGGACAATTTCCGCTTCAAGATGAAGATAAGCCGCGAGGAGTTCCTCTCCGTGGTAGACCGCGTCTCCCTGGTGGTGGACGAGAAGATAAAGAGCCCCCTGCGCCTGGTGTTCGGGGACGGCAACATAGACTTCGCCTGCGTCACGCCCGTGGGCCGGGCGGAGGACGTCTGCACCTGCTCCGGCGAGGGCGGCGACACGGAGATCGGCTTCAACGACCGCTATCTGCGCGACGCGCTGCGCGCCGCCCCGGCGGACGAGCTGGAAGTGTGCATCAACACCGGCTCCTCCCCCTGCGTTTTCCTGCCGGCGGACGGCGGCGACGGCTTCATCTACATGGTGCTGCCCGTGCGCCTGCGCTCCGGGGAATGACGCGCGATGAGGACGGATATCATCAATATTGAGACGGAGTTTATCAAGCTGGACAGCTTTTTGAAGCTCGCCGGGGCGTGCGAGACGGGCGGCGAGGCCAAGATCGCCATCGCCGATGGCCTGGTGCGGGTGAACGGCGAGCCCTGCCTGATGCGCGGCAAAAAACTCCGGGCCGGGGACGAAGTGGCCTTTGACGGCGCGCTCTACAGGGTGGAGGGCGCATGAGGGTCGAGCGCATCGCCCTCTCCGGCTTCCGCAACTATGAACAGGAGTGCGTGGAGTTCTCCGGCGCCACGAACGTCATCAAGGGCGAGAACGGCCAGGGCAAGACCAACCTGCTGGAGGCCGTCTACATGCTCACCTGCGGCAGGAGCTTCCGCACGCGGCTGGACCGCGAGCTGGTGGGCTTTGGCTTCTCCAACGCCGAGATACTGGCAGATGTGGAGAGCCACGGCCGCGAACAGACCGTGAGGATCGTGCTCACGCCCGGGCAGCGCAAGCAGATAACGGTGAACGCCGTGAAAAAAAGCGCCTCGGAGCTCTCCGGCGGCCTCAACAGCGTCCTCTTCTGCCCGGACGACCTCGACCTGGTGCGCGAGGGGGCGGCCGTCCGCCGGCGGCTGATGGACGCGGCCATCGGCCAGCTGCGGCCCAATTACGCCAAGCTCGCCGGCGAATACGCCCGGCTCTACGACCAGAAGAGCGCCATACTGCGCGACTGGCGGGAAAAGCCCTCGCTGCTGGACGCGCTGGACGATTTTTCCGCGCGCATGTGCGCCGTCTCGGCAAAGCTCATCCGTTACCGCGCGGCCTTCGTCAAGCGCCTGGCGGAGGCGGCCACGCCCATCCACCGCGAGTTTTCCGGCGGGGCGGACGAGCTGCGGCTCGAATACGCCACGGTCTCCACGGTGGACGACCCCTTTAAGAGCGAAAAGGAGATATTCTACCGCGTCTGCGAGCACCAGGAGGCCCACCGCCGCGCGGAGATAGACTCCGGCCAGTGCCTCACCGGCGCGCACAAGGACGATATAGCAATCAGCATCAACGGCCGCAGCGCCCGCACCTTCGGCTCGCAGGGGCAGAAGCGCACGGCGGCGCTCTCGATAAAGCTCGCCGAGCGGGAGATCTTCCTGCAGGAGACGGGCGAATACCCCGTGCTGCTGCTGGACGACGTGCTCAGCGAGCTGGACGCGAAGCGGCAGGACTACGTCCTCAACCGCATCGGCTCCGGGCAGACGCTCATCACCTGCTGCGAAGATGATGGCATAGCGAAGCGCACGGGCGCGCGCGTGCTCACCATCTCGGGAGGGAGGCTCATATGAGCGGCACATACCTGCACCTCGGCGGGCAGTACGTGGTGCCCAGGGCGTCCGTCGCCGGGATATTTGACATCGACAACACCACCTCCGCCCGGTCCACGCGCGAAATGCTCGCGGCCGCCGAAAAAAACGGAGAGGTGATAAACGCGGCGGAGGACCTGCCAAGGTCCTTCGTTCTGTGTGAAGAGGGCGGGAGGCGGCGCGTCTACCTCTCCCAGCTCTCGCCCGCCGCACTGCAGCGGCGGTGATACCGCATCAATGCTGAAAGAAAAGGATGTTTAGCGCATGTCCGATATCAATGAGAAAATAACACAGGAATACGACGCCAGCCAGATACAGGTGCTCGAGGGGCTGGAGGCCGTGCGCCTCCGCCCCGGCATGTACATCGGCTCCACCTCTGCTTCCGGGCTGCACCACCTTGTCTACGAGATCGTCGACAACGCGATCGACGAGTCCCTCGCCGGATATTGCAATCACATAGAAGTCACCATAGAGCCGGGGGACGTGATCTGCGTGGCGGACAACGGCCGCGGCATCCCCGTGGACATACAGGGCCAGACCGGCAAGCCCGCGCTCGAGGTAGTGTACACCGTACTGCACGCCGGCGGCAAGTTCGGCGGCGGCGGATACAAGGTCTCCGGCGGCCTGCACGGCGTGGGCGCGAGCGTGGTGAACGCCCTCTCCGACTGGCTGGAAGTGAGCGTGCACAAGAACGGGCAGATTTATCAGATGAAGTTCTCCCGCGGCGAGATAACCCAGCCGATGACCATCGTCGGCGAGACGGACCACACCGGCACCGTCGTGCGCTTCCACCCGGACCCGGAGATGTTCGAGGAGACCGTGTTTGACTACGACACGCTGCACACCCGCATGCGCGAGCAGGCGTTTTTGAACGCCGGGCTGAAGATAAGCACGGAGGACAAGCGCCCCGGCCAGGAGCAGAAGGACGTCATGCTCTATGAGGGCGGAATACGCGAATTCGTAAAGTATATAAACCGCAACAAGAACGAGCTGCACCCTGAAGTCATCTACATGTCCGGCGGGCGCGAGGACTCCGAGTGCGAGATAGCCATGCAGTATAACGACGGCTATAACGAGATCCTCGTCTCCTTCGCCAACAACATCCACACGCCGGAGGGCGGCATGCACGAGACGGGCTTCAAGTCCGCGCTCACTCGCGTCCTGAACGCCTACGGCAAAAAGGTGAACATCCTCAAGGAGGGCGAGAGCGTCTCCGGCGAGGACTGCCGCGAGGGCCTTACCGCCGTGATCTCCGTGAAGCTCACGAACCCCCAGTTCGAGGGACAGACAAAGGCGAAGCTGGGCAACAGCGACATGCGCACGCTTGTGGACAGCGTCGTGAGCGCCAGGCTCGAGCAGTTCCTGGAGGAGAACCCCTCAGTCGGCCGCACGATACTGGAAAAGGCCCAGACGGCCAGCAAGGCGCGCGAGGCCGCGCGCAAGGCCCGCGAGAACATCCGCCGCAAGAACGCGCTGGAGGGCTCCACCCTCCCCGGCAAGCTGCGCGACTGCAACGAGCGCGACCCGGCCCTCACCGAGCTCTACATCGTCGAGGGCGACAGCGCCGGCGGCAGCGCCACCAGCGGCCGCGACAGCCGCTTCCAGGCCATCCTCCCCCTCTGGGGCAAGATGCTGAACGTGGAAAAGGTGCGCGAGGAAAAGGTCTACAGCAACGACAAGCTGAACCCTGTGATAACCGCCCTCGGCGCCGGGCTCGGCGAGGATTTCGACATCGCCAAACTCCGCTACCACAAGATCATCATCATGGCCGATGCCGACGTGGACGGCAGCCATATCCGCACACTGCTGCTCACCTTTTTCTTCCGCTATATGCGCCCGCTCATCGACCACGGCTATGTGTACGCCGCCGTGCCGCCGCTCTACAAGCTCACGCGCGGCAAGCAGAGCCGCGTGGCCTATTCGGACGCCGAGCGCGACCGCGTCAGCGCCGAACTGCGCGGCGACAACCCCAACGCCAAGGTCGATATCAGCCGCTTCAAGGGCCTGGGCGAGATGGACCCCCACGAGCTGTGGGAGACGACCATGAACCCGGAGACGCGCACGCTCAAGCGCATCGAGCTGGACGACGCCGTCAAGGCCGACGAGATATTCACCATCCTCATGGGCGAGAAGGTCGAGCCGAGGAAGGAATTCATCGAGCAGAACGCCAAATACGTCGTCAACCTGGACGTCTGAGCGGCTTTACGCCACATTTTCACAACATTTAAGGTGGTACCCAAATGGCCAAAGATTATAAGCCCGAGGATATAATGTTCCCCGACCAGAAGATCGTCACGAGCGAGATCGTGAGCGAGATGAAGTCCAGCTTCATCGACTACGCGATGAGCGTCATCGTGGCGCGCGCTCTGCCGGACGTGCGCGACGGGCTCAAGCCCGTCCACCGCCGCATCCTCTACGCCATGTACGAGGACGGCCTCACCTCCGACAAGCCTTTCAAGAAATCCGCCACCTGCGTGGGCGACGTGCTGGGCCGCTACCACCCGCACGGCGACGCCTCGGTGTACGACGCGCTGGTGCGCCTGGCGCAGGATTTCTCCATGCGCTACCCGCTGGTGGACGGCCACGGCAACTTCGGCTCGATAGACGGCGACCCCCCCGCGGCCTACCGTTATACGGAGGCGCGCATGTCCCGCATCTCCGACGAGATGCTGCGCGACCTGGAAAAGGACACCGTGGACTGGGACCCGAACTTCGACGAGAGCCGCAAGGAACCCCGTGTCCTCCCCGCCCGCTTCCCGAACCTGCTGGTGAACGGCTCGAGCGGCATCGCCGTCGGCATGGCGACGAACATACCCCCCCACAACCTCACCGAGGTCATAAACGCCTGCATCTGCGTGCTTGAGAACCCGGACGCCACGCTCAGCGACCTGATGCAGCACGTCACCGGCCCGGACTTCCCCACCAGGGGCATAATAATGGGCCGCAGCGGCATCCGCGCGGCCTACGCCACCGGCCGCGGCAAGGTCATCATCCGCGCGCGCACGGAGATGGAGGAGTACGGCCACGACCGCATCCGCATCATCGTCACCGAGCTGCCCTATCAGGTGAACAAGCGCCAGCTCATTGAAAACATGGCCGACCAGGTGCGCGATAAGCGCCTGGACGGCATCTCCGGCCTGCGCGACGAGAGCGACCGCAACGGCATGCGCATCGTCATCGAGCTCAAGCGGGACGCCAACCCCCAGGTGGTGCTCAACCGCCTCTTCGCGCAGACGCAGCTGCAGACGAGCTTTTCCATCAACATGCTCGCGCTGGTGAACGACCAGCGCGCGCCGAAGATACTCTCCCTGCGCCATATCATCGACGAGTACCTCTCCTACCAGGAAGAGCTCATCGTCCGCCGCACGAGATACGACCTGAAAAAGGCCCAGGAGCGCGCCCACCTGCTGAAAGGGCTGCTCATCGCCCAGGACAACATCGACGAGGTCATCCGCATCATCCGCGAGAGCTACGACGACGCCAAGGAAAACCTCATGCGCCGCTTCGCGCTGGACGACGTGCAGGCCCAGGCCATACTGGACATGCGCCTGAAGGCCCTGCAGGGCCTCGACCGCGAGAAGCTGGAGAAGGAGTTCGCCGAGCTCGAAGAGCGCATCGCCTATTTTGAGTCCCTGCTGGCCGACCCGGAGAAGATCAAGGGCGTGCTGAAGGAAGAACTCACCGCCATCCGCGACAAATACGGCGACGGGCGCAAGACGGAGATCCAGGATGTGGAGGACGAGATCGACGTCGAGGACCTCATCGAGGAGGAGGAGTGCGTCTATACCCTCACGCACGGCGGCTACATTAAGCGCCTGCCCGCCAGCGAATACCGCGCGCAGGGCCGCGGCGGCAAGGGCATAAAGGCCATGACCACCCGCGAGGAGGACTATGTGGAAACCGTGTTCACGGCCTCCACTCACGACAACATCCTCTTCTTCACCAGCCTTGGCCGCTGCTACCGCAAGAAGGGCTACCAGATACCGGAGGCCGGCCGCACGGCGAGGGGCACGAACATCGTGAACATCATCCCTGCCGAGAGCGGCGAGCGCGTGAACGCCATGTTGCACGTGCGGGACATGGATCTGGAGATGTTCATCGTGATGGTGACGAAAAACGGCACCGTCAAGCGCATGCGCCTGGACGCCATCAGGAACATCCGCAAGAGCGGCATCCGCGCGCTGAACATAGACGAGGGCGACGAGCTCATCTCCGTCCGCCTGACGGACGGCAAGCAGAACATCCTCATCGCCACCCACGACGGCTACGCCATCTGCTTCGACGAGAACGACGTGCGCCCGATGGGCCGCGAGGCCGTGGGCGTGCGCGGCATAAAGCTCCGCGAGGGCGACTGGGCCGTGGGCGCCGGCAGGGCGGGCGCGGGCAGCGCGCTGCTCTCCGTCACCGAAAACGGCTACGGCAAGCGCACGGCCATCGAGGAATACCTGCGCGGCGGCGAGGACGCCGGCCCGCAGAAGCGCGGCGGCATGGGCGTGAAGAACTATAACTGCACGGAAAAGACCGGCTATGTGGCGGACGTGAAGGTCGTCTCCGAGGACGACGACGTGCTCATCGTGGCCGACGACGGCACCATCATCCGCACGGGCGCCGGCAGCATCAGCCTGCTGGGCCGCGCCACGCAGGGCGTGCGCGTCATGCGCCCCAACCCGGGCGCGAAGGTCATCTCCGTCGCCCGCACGGACCGCGAGGAGAGCGCCGCGCAGCCGGAGGAAGAATGAAGGAAGTCACCATCTATACGGACGGGGCCTGTTCCGGCAACCCCGGCCCCGGCGGCTGGGCGGCCATCCTCATCTACGGCAAACATGAAAAGGAGCTCTCCGGCGGCGAGGAGGAGACCACGAACAACCGCATGGAGCTCTCCGGCGCCATCGCCGCCCTCGGCGCGCTCACCGAGCGCTGCTCCGTCACGCTCTATACGGACTCGCAGTATATCGAGCGCGCCGTAAACGAGCACTGGCTGGACGGCTGGAAAAAGCGCGGCTGGCGGCGCAGGGAGGGCCCCGTGAAGAACCTCGAGCTCTGGCAGGAGCTGGACCGCCTGCTGGGCGAGCACTCCGTCGCCGTCCGCTGGGTGAAGGGCCACGCGGAGAACGAATACAATAACCGCTGCGACGCCCTGGCCGTCCGCCGCCGCGACGAATACGCCGCTCTCAGGGAGGGGAAACGTTGAAAAAACAGCGCCAGATAAACTATAACGCCCATCCTTTCCGGGTGTTCATGTCCTTTTTCCGCCCGCACATGGGCCTTTTCGTCCTCGACATGGCCTGCGCCATGACGGCCTCCGTCATCGACCTCGTGTTCCCCTATGTCTCGCGCCTCTCCATGACCGAGCTGCTGCCGAACCGCCTCTTCGAGACGTTTTTCATCGTCATGGGCATCATGTTCCTGGCCTATGTCCTCAAGGGCGTGATGTACTACCTCATCACCGTCCTCGGCCACCGCATGGGCGTGTACATCGAAGCGGACATGCGCCACGCCGTGTTCAACCACATGCAGAGCCTGAGCTTTTCCTTTTTTGACCGCAACCGCACGGGCGTGCTCATGAGCCGCATCACCTCCGACCTCTTCGAGATCACGGAGCTCTCGCACCACGGCCCGGAGGACATCGTCATCAGCGCGCTCACCATCATCGGCTCGATCGCCGTGATGTTCACCATCCAGTGGAAGCTGGCGCTGGTGCTGGCCGTCACGCTGCCCATACTCATCGCCTTCACCCTCTCCCGCCGCGTGAACATGAAGCGCGCCAATATCGAGGTCAAGCGCCAGACCGCGGAGATCAACGCCTCCATCGAGAGCGGCATCTCCGGCATCCGCACGGCCAAGGCCTTCGCCAACGAAAAGACGGAGGACGACAAGTTCACCGAGGCCAACGAGCGCTATAAGAACTCCAAAAAAGCCTATTATAACGCCATGGGCGGCTTCATGAGCGGCATGGAGTTCACCACCAGCGTGATGCAGGTGCTGGTCATCGCCGCCGGCGGCTTCCTCATCATGCGCGGCGACCTCGACTACATAGACCTGATGACCTTCACGCTCTATGTCTCCACCTTCGTCACCCCCGTGCGCAAGCTCGCGCAGTTTTCGGAGGTCTACATGCAGGGCACGGCGGGTTTCTCCCGCTTCCTGGAGCTGATGCGCACCGAGCCCGCCATCAAAGACGCGCCGGACGCCAGGGAGCTGAAGGACGTCAAGGGCGCCGTTGAATACCGCGGCGTGGGCTTCCGCTACAGCGAGGACAAGCCCTGGGTGCTGCGCGGCATCGACCTCAAGGTCGCCCCCGGCGAAAAGCTGGCCGTGGTCGGCCCCTCCGGCGGCGGCAAGACCACCCTTTGCCAGCTGCTGGAGCGCTTTTACGACGTGACGGAGGGCGCCGTGCTGGTGGACGGCCAGGACGTCCGCAGCGTGACGCAGGAGTCGCTGCGCCGCAGCATCGGCATCATCCAGCAGGACGTTTTCATCTTCGCCGGCACCATCAGGGACAACATCCGCTACGGCCGGCCGGACGCCACGGACGCCGAGATCATCGCCGCCGCCGTGCGCGCGGAGATCCACCAGGACATCATGGCCATGCCGGACGGCTACGACACCTTCGTCGGCGAGCGGGGCGTGATGCTCTCCGGCGGGCAGAAGCAGCGGCTGAGCATCGCCCGCGTGTTTTTGAAGAACCCGCCCATCCTGGTGATGGACGAGGCCACCAGCGCCCTCGACTCCGTCACCGAGCAGCGCATCCAGGCCAGCCTGGACGCGCTCAGCGTGGGCCGCACGAGCGTCATCATCGCCCACCGCCTCTCCACCATCCGCGGCGCGGACCGCGTGGCCGTGGTGGAGGACGAGCACATCGCGGAGCTGGGCCCCCCGCAGGAGCTGCTCGCGCGCGGCGGCGAATTCGCCCGCCTCTGGAAGTCGCAGTTCGACGCCCAGGGTCCGGCGGACATATCCCATCAGGAGGAAAATAAATGACCACAGACTATCGCATCGGGCGCGGCGGGCACGAGGACCTGCACCGCGTCTACCCCATGATGTGCTACGATTTTGAAAGCTGGGAGCGCCCCACGGAGGCCGAGTTCCACGCCGCCATGCTGAAGGGCGCAGAGCTGCTGCTCTTAAAGGACGGCGAGGGCCGCGAGTGCGGCTATGCGCTGATGCTCAAGAGCCGCGGCGCCGGCTATGTGCTCCTCGGCTGGCTGGGCGTTTACCCCAACGTGCGCGGCCACGGCGTGGGCGGCGTGTTCCTCTCTCTGCTGAATGAGTGGTATTCAGCCCTCGACGGCATATTGCTGGAGGTGACGAAGTACCCGGAGCTGGAAAAGGCCCGCAAGCTGCACGCGTTCTATCAGCGCAACGGCTACGGCGACGTGGACTGCGCCTACACCTGCTACGGCGCGCCCACCGCGCTCATGTACCACCCCCTCGCCGGCGCGCCGGACATATCCGCGCAGGTGAAGGCCATCATGAAAGACTGCTACCTGCCGCTCTACAGCGAGAAGCAGCAGGCGGAATATATCGGCATAAACTGAGCGCGGGTGTTGACAAGCCGCCGCGCGCTGTATAAAATCATCATCTGTAAAATGTGCCCGGCGGAAGGGCCGCCGGCCAAGGAGGTCAATCATGGCTAAAGAAAAACGGGTCCGCGAGATAACAGACATGGAACAGGATTTCGCCCAGTGGTTCACGGACGTGTGCACCAAGGCGGAGCTCATCGACTATTCGGACATAAAGGGCCTTTTCATACTGCGCCCCTACGGCTACGCCATCTGGGAGAATATACAGTCCTTCCTCGACAGGCGCTTCAAGGAGACGGGGCATGTCAACGTCTCCATGCCGCTGCTGATACCGGAGAGCCTTCTCCAGCGCGAAAAGGACCACGTGGAGGGCTTCGCGCCCGAGTGCGCCTGGGTGACCGTGGGCGGCAGCGAGGAGCTGCCCGAGCGGCTCTGCATCCGCCCCACGAGCGAGACGCTCTTCTGCCAGCACTGGAGCCATGTGATACACTCCTGGCGCGACCTGCCCTGCCTCTATAACCAGTGGTGCAGCGTCCTCCGCTGGGAAAAGACCACCCGCCCCTTCCTGCGCGGGCGCGAGTTCCTCTGGCAGGAGGGGCACACCATCCACGCCACGGCCGAGGAGGCCCTCTTCGAGACGCGCCAGATGCTGGAGATCTACGCCGAGCTCTGCGAGACGCAGCTGGCCATGCCCGTGATCCGCGGCGACAAGACGAACAAGGAAAAGTTCGCCGGCGCGGAGAACACCTACACCATCGAGTGCATGATGCACGACCGCAAGGCCCTGCAGGCCGGCACCAGCCACTATTTCGGCGACGGCTTCGCCAAGGCCTTCGGCATCACCTTCTCCGATAAGGAGAACAAGCTCCAGTCCCCCTTCGAGACCAGCTGGGGCCTCTCCACCCGCACCATCGGCGGCCTTATCATGACGCACGGGGACAACAACGGCCTTGTGCTGCCGCCGAACATCGCCCCTATCCAGGTCATCGTGCTGCCCATCGCCGCCCACAAGCCGGGCGTGACGGAGGCGGCGGAGGCCGTCGTCGCGCGGCTGAAGGCCGCCGGCGTGCGCGTGAAGGGCGACTTCTCCGACAATTCCCCCGGCTGGAAGTTTGCCGAGTGGGAGATGAAGGGCGTCCCCGTGCGCCTGGAGCTGGGCCCGCGCGACATCGAGGGCGGCGTCTGCGTCGCCGCAAGGCGAGACAGCGGCGAAAAAATCACGCTTCCGCTCGAAAACCTTGAGGACAGCGTGAAGGAGCTGCTCTCCGCCGTCCAGCAGGGCCTCTTCGACAAGGCGAAGCGCAACCTCGACGAGCACACCTACACCGCTACGACCGTGGACGAGGTGAAGGACATCATCGAGAACCGCGGCGGCGGCTTCGTCAAGACCATGTGGTGCGGCGACGAGGCCTGCGAGCTGAAGATGAAGGAGCTCGCCGGCGTGTCCAGCCGCTGCATGCCCTTTGAGCAGGAGGACCTGGGCGAAGTCTGCCCCGTCTGCGGCCGCCCGGCGAAAAAGATGATCATCTGGGGCGTCGCATATTAAGTCGGGGGTGGGAAAATGCAACCGAGCATACAGCTTTCCAGCACGCTGCGCATCGCCCTTGTCATACTGGTGATCGCGTCCGTCGTGCTGGCCATACACCTCCTCACCCGCAGCGAAAAGCTGCGCGCGCGCACGCTCTCGCTTTTGTGCGTGGCCGCGCTTCTCGTGGGCTGGGCCTGCCTGTTCGCGCTGTCCCGGGGGGAGCCCGACCCGCACACGCTGGAGGGCTTTGAGCCCTTCGACGCGCAGCAGCTCTCCGCCGCCGGCGAAGCGCTGGAGGACGCCGCGGCGCTCGAGTTCCTGGACGCCGCCAACGCCGCCGGCGCGCGCCTGAGCGCCATCGACATCAGCTTCCGGGACGGCAAATTCAGCCACATGGACTTCACCGCCGTATTCAGCGGCGGCGAGGACAGCTGGATGCGCAACATCGACGTCACGGCAGACGGCCGTGCCATCGCCGGCGGGCGCTCGCTCGTTGAAGCGGACGCCGCGCTGCCTGCGCTCTCCGATATCGCCGGCGCCCTCGCGCGCCTGGAAGAGGCCAGCTGGACGGAGGCCCTCGGCCTTGACGCCTCCGCCGGCTCCCTGACGCTTGCCCTCGCGCCCGCCACCACCTCCGCGGCGGCTGAGTGCGGATACACCCTCGCCGGCAGCGAGATTACGGCCGGAGCCGTCATCGAGAGCGACGATATCTGCGCCGTGCTGAATATCGTGTCCGGCGACGGCGCGATGGTCGATGTGCTGATCGTCCTCTGACCGGCCAGGCTGCGCCTGGAGGCATTTGCCTGCGGCCCGCCCGCAGGCGGGGGGATGCAGGGACGAAAGTCCCTGCGACCCAGGTGCCACCCCATTTCTTTGGTCTTGCCCAAAGAAACGGGAGTGGCGCCCCAAAGAAAAGCGCTTTGGTGCGCATCGGAGGCGCGAGCTGTCTTTTATGGCTTTCTGCGTGTCGAAGGTGGTCATCCCGTCATCGAATAGGTGTTCAGCACCGCCGACCGTGCGTTGCTTCGCTTCGCTCGCGGCACTACGTACACAGATCGGGGGGCAAGGGGGCGGAGCCCCCAATAAACGCCGCGACAAGCACCTGCCCCAAACCACGCGAACCACGTCCGTGGGCGGGCTCCGCCCGCCCCGCCCATTTCGCACGCCCGCGCCCCCAGCGCGGGCGGCGTATTTAAGTCCCATTTTGCTTAAGCAAAATGGGACACCTTAGAAAACCCCGTGTGGTCAGCGGCACCCAACGCCGCAAGCATAGGAATGGCCGCCCGCATAGGGCGGCCAAAATCCCCGGCGGGCTTTGCCTGCCGGGGATACCTTATCTTGCGCCTCTGAGGCGCAACCGCGCCGCCGTGCGGCGCGCAAAATGTATGGCTCTTTGGGGCGAAAGCCCCAAAGAGCCATACATTTTTTATGGAGGGGAGCCTACGAGGGGGACCCCCGGTCCCCCTCGTAATCTCATTCCTCTACTTCCTTCAACCTGTCCGCAAACTGGCTCTCCAGCGCGCTCTGCTTGTCCGCGCGGGACTTGTAGTTGCGTACGTTGCTGGTGGCGTTGAGGACGGGCGTGATGGTGCCCGCGCCGGCCACGCAGCCGCCGGGGCAGGCCATGCCCTCGAGCAGATAGCCGTTCCGCTTGCCGGCCTTAGCCATAGTGAGCATCTTGCGGCACTCGCGCAGGCCGTCGCCGTACTCCACGTCCACATGCCGGTCGGGGTCGATGCGGGATATGGCCTCCGCCACCGCGGCGGCCACGCCGCCGACAACGGCGAAACCGCGGCCCGCGCCGGTGCCCTTGTCGAAGTCCTCGTCGCCCTCGTCCGGGACCAGGGTGGCAAAGTCGATGTCCTTGGCGTCGAACATGCCCTGCAGCTCCTCAAAGGTGAGCACGAAATCGACGTCCGAGCGCACGGTGCGGCGGCTCGCCTCGAGTTTTTTGGCCGCGCAGGGGCCGACGAACACGATGCGCGCGTCCGGGTTGTCCTTCTTCATCAGGCGGGCGGTGAGCACCATCGGCGTCAGCGCCATGGAGATGTTTTCCTTGAATTCGGGGAACAGCTTCTTGGCCATCACGCTCCAGGCGGGGCAGCAGCTGGTGGCCATGAAGTCCAGCTTCTCCGGCACGTTGTCCAGGAAGTCGTGCGCCTCCTCCACGGTGCAGAGGTCCGCGCCGATGGCGACCTCCACCGTGTCGGCGAAGCCGAGGATGCGCATGGCTTTTTTCAGCTTGGCGGGGGTGGCGTTCTTGCCGAACTGGCCCACGAAGGCCGGCGCCACGCAGGCGATGACCTTGTCGCCCTTGCGTATCGCCTGGATGAGCTGGAAGATCTGGCTCTTGTCCGCGATGGCCGCGAAGGGACAGTTCACAAGGCACATGCCGCAGCTGACGCACTTGTCATAGTCTATCTTGGCCCTGCCCTTTTCGTCGGAGCCGATGGCGTCCATGCCGCAGGCCTTGGCGCAGGGGCGCTCAAGGCGGCTGATGGCGTTATACGGGCACTGGTTCATGCAGCGGCCGCAGCGGATGCACTTTTCCGGGTCGATGTGGCTCTTGCCGTCGCGGCCCACGGAAATGGCCCCCTTGGGGCAGACGTTCATGCAGGGGCGCGAAAGGCAGCCCTGGCAGTTGGAGGATATGCGCATCTCCTTCGGCGGGCAGGCGTTGCAGGCAAAGGGGATGATGTTTATCAGCGGGGGCTCGTAATATTTTTCAGGCAGGGCCGCCTGCTCGATCCCGTCGCTCGCAAGGCTGATTTCCGCCGCGGTCCGCAGCGGCAGGCCGCAGGCCAGCCGCAGCCTTTCTGTGACAATTGCCCTCTCAAGGAACACGTCATTCCTGTAATGTGCGTCTTCGCCTGGAATAATTTTGTAGGGCAGCTCGTCTATGCGCGAATAATCGCCGCCCTCGTAGGCAAGGCGGGCGACCTCGGTAAAAACGCTGCGGCGGAGGTCGTCTACCGCGCTGTGGACACCTCTCATTGGGTTGTGGCCTCCTTATATATAA
The DNA here is from genome assembly GCA_944387865.1 of Candidatus Scatomorpha stercorigallinarum. Classification (GTDB taxonomy): domain Bacteria; phylum Bacillota; class Clostridia; order Oscillospirales; family Oscillospiraceae; genus Scatomorpha; species Scatomorpha stercorigallinarum. The sequence continues at coordinate 48,160 of CALXGN010000010.1, forward strand.
TGTAGTGGGCTTGACAGCAGCATTATACCGCAGGCGTGCGGCATTTGCAATAAAAAAACCGCCGGGCCGCGCCCGGAGGCACAGCGCCGCGGCCCGATGCGTAAAAAAACCGCCCCGGGAGGCCCGGGGCGGGAAAACTATGTTTTATTTTAATATAGCGGGGGGATCAGGTGTTGTCGTCCACACCCCAGCTGCCAGACTGCAGGGCAACGGTAACATCGTTGCTGCCATCGGCATTAACGGTGACCGTGGTCAGGCCAGTGATGTCGAGGTAGGTGAACACCTTGTCGGCAGCGGCGGCATCAGCAGCGGACTCCTGAGAGGAGACGTTCACGCCACCGACAATGATCTTGCTGAGCTGTTCGCCAACGGCAGCCAGAGCACTCTTATCGCCGTTGTACTTCAGAGCGACGTTGAACTTGTTGCCGGCGGTAACGGTGAAGCTCTCAGAAGCGTTCACGGCCGCATCGTTGGCGAGGGAGAAGTACTGGACAGCCCCAGAATCCGAATCGAGCTTCAGGGTGATCTTGGCGTCGATGCTCTTAACGGACACCTTGTCGACAGCGGGGACGAACTCATCGGTCCAGAAATTATCGCCGGACGCGCTAAAGGTCTTGGTGCCAACAACATCTTTTACGCCGTTCTCAATGGAATAAGTGGCGGACAGATTCTTGGCGTCAGCACGCACAAACGCGAGCTTCACCTTTTCGCCGATATCGAGCGTGGCAACGTACTCGTTGGCAATCTGCTTCTCAGCATCAGTGCCCTCAATGATGTAGGGGGTGAAATCAGTCAGGCTGTTCACGAAGGTAACCTTGCGATAGACGTCCTTGATGTTGAGGTTGATGTTGTAGACGCCGTGCGGGGCCAGCGGGCTCAGGTCGAGCTCGACCCACTTGTTGCCAGCGCTGTCCTTAACAACAGTGCCGGTAAGCGTGGCCTTGCCATATTTGACGACCTCAGAATCCTCAGCGCCCGTACGCAGGTAGCTCCAGTCAACATCAGCCATGACCGTGGCGCCAGCGTCGAGAGTATCGACATCGGCGTGGTCAAGGATGACGGGCTCGTTCTCATAGCCGGCGTCTATCGTCCAGCCTTCGCCTGTAATGTTGCCGTAAGCAGTGACAGTGCCGTACTTCTGGTTGATGACGTAGATGACGTCGACGACGCCGCTGGCGTTCCAGGTGTAGCCGACCTGCAGGAGCGCGTTGGCATAGTCAGAGTAATCGCTGTACCAGAAATCGTCAAGGCTCTCGACGGAGTCAACGATCAGCTTGCCGGCCTCTTCACGCAGCTCAACTATGGTAGCCTCGCTGCTGACCTGGCGCTCAACGCCCTCGTGCACCGGATCAAAGACGAACATGTTGTTGGTCGGGTGCTTGTAGACCTTGACCGTGTCGTAGATGTAGTCAGTGATCGGGGCAGCAGCGGTGAGGCTGTACACACCGTTGGTCACGGTGAAGTTGTAGAAGCCCTTGCCGTAGCCGTCATTGCTGTCAACGGTGATCCAGGTGTCCTTGGCAGAGCCGTTCAGGTAGGCGCCCTCGAAGCGGTAGAGGCCGTTGCCCAGAGCCTCATCATTGAGCGCCGCAGAGGTGATATCCTCGGGCAGGAACAGGTAGCCGCTGGAAGCAGTGGCAGCCTCGAACGCGAAGATGGTGTCAGCGTAGAAGGCGTCGGTGCTCGGGTCGTAGCTGCCGGAGACAATGATGTCCTGCAGGTACACTTCCTTGGCGGTGAAGCCGTCGGACAGCTTCTCGATCATGTCGTCGACGCCGTCGTACGGGGTGACGGTCAGGTCGGTGCCGCGGTCGGAGGCAACGAAGATCTTCACAGAGTCGTTGTCGTAGAACACCTTGAGCCCCTCAGCGCCGTTGTTCTTCGTGGTGTTGAACATGAAGGAGCTGGCGGTGAAGGTGGCGGAGTTGTTCGCGCCGGTCTTGAGAGCGTAGGCGGAAGCGTAGATGTTGTTGCTCTCGAAGAGCTCGGTGGCGGAGGTCAGAGCGGTCTTGTTGTAGACAGCCGTGGTGATGTCGTAGTAGCCGTTGGTGTTGTTGTTAGTCGCGGTCCTCTCGAGCTGGTTAGCAACAGTGTTGGTCACAGGGACCTCGATGGGCTCGCCGGTGGTGACATCGACGAACTGAGCGGCGTAGGTCCAGTCATGGAACCAAGCGTCGTGGGCGGAGGTCACGCGGCTGGTGCCGGTGAAGTAGCCGATGACGCGGACAGCCTGAGCGTTGGCGTCGATGACGTGGCCGTGAGTGTCGAGCCTGAGGGCGACGACGGCGTTGCGCTTAATGACGTCCCAAATGTTGTCCTTAACAAAGACGGACAGCTCGAGGACGGTGTCGTCAGCCATGGTGATGGTGCCGCGGGTCTTGCTGTAGTCCTTCACAGTGCCGGTGGTGGTGCTGATCGGGTAAACATGCCAGGCCTCGTTGGTCTTGTCGACCGTGCTGTTGGTGTGGATGTAAACAACGGTGTCGCGGTTGTGGAGATCCTTGATATCGTTGATGATATCGCTGTTAGCCATGACGTCGTCCTTGCCGTCGTTGTCATAGATAACGGTGGTCTCGCGGGTCTCGGAGCGGACGCCCAGAGTGCCGAGGTCGTAGTAGAAGCTCACGCCGGCGGTGCCGAGGCTGCCGTTGTCAACGAAGTTGTACTCGTAGTAATCGTAGCCGTAATCGGTGCCGATGGTCTTGTCAACGGTGGTGCTCTTCTCGAGCTTGGCAACGGCGGAAGAGGTGATGTTGTTGCAGGTCAGAGCGGTGACGGTGGCCTTGTCGATGACGTAGATGGCGCCGCCGCTGGTGTACCAGATCTTGGCGGCATGGTACATCATGTCGATGTCGGTGTTGGCGGCGACTTCGACGTCAGCCTTCTCGCCGGTGGTGGTCTTGTCGACCTCGTACTTGTTCTGCACGGACACGCGAGTCTTGGAATTGCCCATGCCCTCGTTGTCGACTATAATACCTTCAACGGACTTCAGGCCGTAGACTTTCTCGCCCAGGGTGCCTTCCATGGTGGCACGGTCGGCAAACTCGGTGTAGCGGAGGATGTAGTCGCCGAGGGAGGGGCTGTACACCACGACGCCGACGCTGGTCAGGGCGTTGAAGGCGTACAGGATGGCCTGCTGGCGCTGCAGCGGGGTGTGGTCAGCGCCGACCAGGTCGCCGTCGAAGATGCCCTTGTCGAGGGCGTCCTTCGCGGTGTTCAGGCTCCAGCTGCTGCCGACGTACTCGTCGTTGCGGCCGTAGCCAACAGCGCACAGAAGCATCTTGGCCCACTGGTAGCCGGTGAGCTGAGCCTCAGGCTGGAAGGTGCCGTCGCCCATGCCGTCGATGATGCCCTGCTCAACGCAGTAAGCGATGTAGCCGGCGGACCAGCGGTCGGCAGCGACGTCCGTGAACGGGGCCTTGGTGCAACGAAGGCTGTCAGCGTCCTTCGGGCCAAGCTGCATGTAGGCGATGATCTTCGCCGCCTGCTCACGGGTGTAGGTGGTCTCGGGGCGCAGGGTGCCATCGTCGTAGCCTTCGATGATGCCCAGGCCGACCATGACGCCAACGGCTTCGCTGTAGTCAGCGCCGACGTCGGCCGCATCCTTCAGGGTGTCGACCTTGTTGCCGGTATAGGCAGCAGAGGCACCCACGACGGTGAGGCTCAGCACAAGCGCGACCGCGAGCAGAAGGCTCAGGGTCTTCTTGAGAGTTCTCATGTGGAAACTCCTCCTTTGAATAGTACCTCATTTCTGAGGCCCGTTTATGCAATCGCCGATGGACCCGGATATCCGTAAGCCGGCCCACCTGCGGCCGCATCAGCATTGCAAGACCCGTCGTGTATTTATATTTACACGACGGGTCCCCGGGCAGCAGTATGTAGTTTATTCAGCAGAAGAGTATACTTTGTCGATTATCTCGCTCATCGCCTCGAACGAGGGATGTACATAGGTGTTCAGCGTCACGGAGACGTCCGAGTGGCCGAGGATGCGCGCGAGCGTGGCCGGGTCGCAGCCCCGGGCGATGCAGTTGGTGGCAAAGGTGTGCCGCAGGGCGTGGAAGTTGATGTCGTTCACGCCAGCGGCCTTCAATGCCGATTTGAAGCGGCGCTGGATACATCGCGGCTCCATCGGCTGCTCCGTGCCGGTCAGGAGATAGCAGCCCGGCGCGGCGCGGCTCTCTCGCAGGCGCTCGAGCAGCCGCGTGGGGACGGGTATCTGCCGGGCGGAGCTGCGGCTCTTGGGCGTGTCGAACACAAGGGCCGTCTTGCGCTCGCCGTCGCTGACGTGCAGCCGCTGCAATGTGCGGCGGATGGTTATCACGCGCCCGTCGGCGGAGACATCCTCCCAGCGCAGCGCGCAGATCTCGCCCAGGCGGATGCCCGTGTGCATACATAGCAAAATGCCCAGTTCCGCGCAGCCGCCGCGCCCGGCGAGATGGCGCTCCAGCTTCTCCTGCTCCGCGCGTGAGAGCACCCGCGTTTCGCGCGTCTCCCGCCCCGGCGCGGCGAAGGCGGCCCCCAATTCCGGGCAGCGCCCGTTCTCCTGGCCGTAGGCCACCGCCGAGCGCAGGATGTAACGTATCATCCGCACGGTGCCCGGCGAATAGCTGCGCTCCGCCTCCGTGAGCAGGCCGGAGAGCTCGCCGTCCGTCAGCGCGCCGGCCTCCAGCGCCCCCAGCGCCGGGCGGATATACCGCGCCGCGGCGCCGGAATAGGTTGAAAACGTCGATCTCTTCACACGCAGCCGCAGCGAACCCAGCCAGCAGTCAAGCACCGCGTCGAAGCTCCCGTCATCTAAATATGACAGCTTCTGCCGGCTTTGTTTACAAAAGAGAGTCAGCATAGACAATGATTTTACCTGCTTTCTGTGCCTGGCGCACAAGTGTCCGCGGCCCACGTGCGGACGGGGTGCGTATTTCAGTTATGTTACAGATGCCCCCACCGCGTTGACTGCCCGGGACGGCCGTGCTAATATAATGCCGTAAAGGCATCGTCGTGTAAATATAAATACACGACGGGTCTTGCAATGCTGATGCGGCCGCAGGTGGGCCGGCTTACGGATATCCGGGTCCATCGGCGATTGCATAAACGGGCCTCAGAAATGAGGTACTATTCAAAGGAGGAGTTTCCACATGAGAACTCTCAAGAAGACCCTGAGCCTTCTGCTCGCGGTCGCGCTTGTGCTGAGCCTCACCGTCGTGGGTGCCTCTGCTGCCTATACCGGCAACAAGGTCGACACCCTGAAGGATGCGGCCGACGTCGGCGCTGACTACAGCGAAGCCGTTGGCGTCATGGTCGGCCTGGGCATCATCGAAGGCTACGACGATGGCACCCTGCGCCCCGAGACCACCTACACCCGTGAGCAGGCGGCGAAGATCATCGCCTACATGCAGCTTGGCCCGAAGGACGCTGACAGCCTTCGTTGCACCAAGGCCCCGTTCACGGACGTCGCTGCCGACCGCTGGTCCGCCGGCTACATCGCTTACTGCGTTGAGCAGGGCATCATCGACGGCATGGGCGACGGCACCTTCCAGCCTGAGGCTCAGCTCACCGGCTACCAGTGGGCCAAGATGCTTCTGTGCGCTGTTGGCTACGGCCGCAACGACGAGTACGTCGGCAGCAGCTGGAGCCTGAACACCGCGAAGGACGCCCTTGAGAAGGGCATCTTCGACGGCGATCTGGTCGGCGCTGACCACACCCCGCTGCAGCGCCAGCAGGCCATCCTGTACGCCTTCAACGCTCTCACCGGCGTGAAGGTCGTTGTCTACAGCCCCTCCCTGGGCGACTACATCACCAAGTACGGCGATTTCGCTGACCGCGCCACCATCACCGGCACCCTCGGCGAGAACGTCTACAAGCTGGCTCAGCCCGTCAAGGGCATCATCGTTGACAACGAGGCCATGGGCAACTCCAAGACCGTTGTTTCCACCGACGACTACACCGCTGAGGCTGCTGACCTCCATGTCGCCGCCAACACCGGCCTCGACATGATGTACCACGCTGCCAAGGTCTGGTACGTCACCAATGGCAACGTTGCCATCTACGTTCAGGATCTGGCGAAGGTCACCACGACCACCTGCAACAGCATCAAGGTCAAGGACACCGACGGCATGGATCTGTTCGTTGGCGACAAGGGCGACAAGCTCTACGAGTACAACGTTATCGACAACAGCGCCGTTGTTGTTGACGGCGTGAAGACTGCCGACGTCAAGGTTTACGCTCGCCTCAGCAATCTGGGCACCCGCTCCGAGGTCAAGAAGACCACTGTTATCGGCAGCGAGGCTGTTGAGAACGACGACATCAAGACCGACATCAGCAAGATCAACAAGCGCGATCAGATCGTCGTTATCGAGGCCACCAGCAAGGAAGACAACAAGTCTCAGGGCTGGCATGTAACTGCTGTCGGCGCCACTTCCGGCTCCGTCAAGTCTGTGAGCTCCAAGGGCGTTGTGACCCTGTCCGACGGCACCGTCATCGCTCCCTCCGCTCTCGCCCTCATGAACGCTGCCGAGGTCCGCGACCTCGTTGAGGCTCTGGCTCTGCCGAACCACAGCGCTCCTGTGTTCGCCTTCGTGCTTGACACCCACGGCGACTACATCACCCTCACCAACAACCCGTACAGGACTGTCGCCTACTACACCGGCGCTGTCAAGCTCTCCAGCGCTCACGACGCTTGGAGCTCCGACGTGACCTGGCTGGCCCAGTTCGTTGACGTCGCCACCGGCGAGGTCGAGGAGATCCCCGTCCGCAATTCCTGGGCTATTGCCAATGGCATCATGGGCGCCATCGCTGGCCAGGGCAAGTACTTCGACATCACCGACGAGCTGTACGGTGACGAGACCTACGCTCCTGAGGAAGTCCCCGAGGAAGAGCTCTACGGCACCAGCTATGTTGTGACCCTGCCTGGCCTCAACCACGCCACCACCTTCCCGAACAAGGACAACCGCGTTGAGGTCAGCTTTACTGATCCTCAGTACAACAATGTCACCTACAACGGCGGCATCCTCTACAACAACGCCAACGTCCAGTTCATCATCGCCAGCTTCCAGGGCGACGAGCTCGTCATTGACAAGTACACCGGCGTTGCCGAGCTGGTTGCTGCTTACGCCGAGAAGCACAACACTCCTGTGAGCACTGTCACTCTCGAGAACATTGCCATGGTCGTTACCCGCAGCGATGCCGGCAACTTCTATGCCACCACCATCTTCGCCTATGACGGCGCTCTGAACGTCGCTGGCGGCACCATCTTCTTCCCGACCGGCTCCGACGGCGCTGGCTGGACTGTGTACGACAGCTACTTCACCTATGACTACGCTTACATTGACGGCGTGCAGGCTGGCACCATCAAGGTTCCTGTCCCGACCCGCAACTACGAGCGCGGCTTCTACAGCTACGTCATCGACGACAGGACCGGCTTCTACACCCTGACCAAGATCGACACCCTCTACGTTGAGTTCGGCGACAGCGCCATGGAAGGCGACGGCACCGGCTACTACCTCGAGGGCCATCCGATGAGCGCCGAGGTCAAGATCGTTGACACCCGCGCCGACGCCGATGTTGAGGTCGACTCCATCAGCGAGCTGAAGGATCTCGTCAGCCACAACTACAACGACGCCTGGGAGCACACCGTCCGCGTTGCGTACCACCTGAACGCCGCCGGCGAGGTCGACCTCGTCTACGTCGTTGACAACAAGTTCGGCAGCGCCGAGGTCACCCTCGACACCACCATGCTTGGTTGGACTATCGAGGCCCCCCTGTACATCGACCACACCTTCCAGGAGATTGAGAACTGCATCATCTACAAGGATGACCTCGATGTCACCCTCGGCTACATCGGCGATGTTGCTCTCACCGACAAGGGCACTGTGAACGTCTGGTACTCTGTCAACGGCGTTGCCGCTGCTAAGCCTGCCACCGGCACCATCAGTGTTGTTGGCACCGAGAAGACCGTCAACGTTGCGTTCCCGGAGACCGTTGTTCCCGATAACGCTTCTGTGAACAAGGTCGAGATCACCAAGATCGACGCTGACTGGATCGTTGACGCCACTGCCCTGAAGGACTATGGCTACATCCTCGAGTACGGCACCTCCACTGACAAGCTGACCACCGATCAGGATCTGTATCTTGGCCATCCGGACTGCACCATTAAGCTGAACAACGCCAACGTCAAGGCTGGCATCAAGGCGACCATCTCCTACACCTACAATGGTGTTGAGAAGACCGCCACTGCCACCTCCACTGCTGGCCAGTTCACCTTCGTGACCGACCCCAGCACCCTCACCGCTGACGCGAAGGTCGTCATCACCGGCATCACTGCTGAGTACACCGTGACCCTCAGCACCCCCAATCCGGCTGCGAAGTGGTCCTTCACCACCGGCGCTGATGACGCCAACAACGACGTCATCTCCTTCACCGCCGTGCCGGGCGTTGCCAAGACCATCACGGTTTACCGCCACAATGTTGACGGCGCGAACGATCAGGTCGCTCTGATGAGCACCGCCAACAGCGGCCCCGTTTACTCCAACGAGAACGCTGTGAATGGCACTGTCAATCAGGCCTTCACCTTCGACGTTATCCTTGGCGCGAACGCGGAAAACATCAGCGGCTTCCAGTGGGTGGCTGAGTCCGAAGCCAGCAACCCCGCCGTTGAGGGCTGATCCCCCGCAACCTTAAATAAAACCCCAAGTTTTCCCGCCCCCGGTTTTCCGGGGGCGGTTTTTTTGCGCCCGGCGGCAACTTGCCCCGGACTTGCCTGCTTAACCGCTGCTTAACAGCCTTCCCGGCCCCCTTTCTGCGTCCCTTTTGCCCCGCTTTTGGCCCCAAATGGGCCAAAAAAGCCCCGGGGGAACGCCCCCGGGGCCCGGCTCTGTGCGTTATCTTGTACTACTTTGCCAATTCCATCAATGTGACCATAGCGTCGAAGTGCCAGACAAGAGCCTCTTTCTGGAAGCTGGAAAGCCGCGAGCAGTTATCGATATTGACCAAAACCTGCTTTTCACGCACTTTCATGGGCGGCATCCCGCCGAAAACCAGCTCATCGAGCGACGAGCCGAGGGAGTTTGCGATGTGAACGAGCGTAGCCAGCGCGGTGTTCCCGTTGCACATAACGTACTGCAGCGTAGAGCGCGGCAGTCCCAGCTCGCGGGAAAATTCCGCCAGCTTCATCCCCCTCTCCCGCTGGATCTCGAGCAAATTTTCCGCAAGATGGTTCGTCCGCTCCATAAAACGAGCTTCTTCCATCAGCCCCCAGCCTTTCTCAAATACCGGTGACGTAGTACTCATACGTCCGGCTGTCCCTGCCGTTTTCATTCTCGGCAAATACTGTGATGAGCACATGATAGTCGACACCGACTTCGGATTCGAACGTGTCGGCATAGATATGGCCATACGTGTCCTCTGAGCTCATGCCCTCGTCGTCCTCAAAAAGCGAGTAGCACAGGGACCACCAGCCGTTATCGTCCTCGAAGATATGGATGCTCTGGCAGCCTATCTTGTCCATGATGCCGTTTCCGTATATGGATGCTTCAACGTAGATCTGGCCCGGCTCGGCGACGGCGTACACCAGGTGCATGTGTATCTGCTCGCTGGCGCGCGTATCCGCGGCAAAGGACGGGATGGACAGCAGCATTATAGCCGCGAGGACAAAGGACATAAACCTGATTTTCTTCAAAGTGACTCCTCCTAACTGTAGCTGTTTTCGATTATCTCTGTTAGCGGATCAATTTCAAGATTTGTAGTGATACTACAGTCGAGGCTGTCCGTGACCCAAACGGCGACCGATTGCCCGGAGTTTTGAAAGACGTAGAATTTGAAGCCTCCAATATCGAGCACGGCTATCTGATCGTCGTTTTTCTCATAAACGGCAGATTTTCCCGCCCCCTTGATGGCGGTGAACTGGATGTAATCGTCCCCGCGCATATAGTACAAGGCGTATTGGAATCTCTCTCTTTCGTCGTCGCTGAAGCAGATCGGCTCTCCCTTGACGAAGCCGGCGGGCACGTCCGGCAGCAGCGTTTCCACGTATTCCGCCGTGAGCTCCGGGGCCGCGGAGGGCGTTGGCGCCACCAGGCCGGTCTCCGGGTCGCCAAAGCTGAAAAGCTCGCCCGTCCAGCGCGCCAGCGCGCCGAAAACGTCGATGCCGGCGGCCTGTATGGCGATCATGCCCGAGAAAATGCACAGCGCCACCATCGCCGCGGCGAAAACGCTGCGCAGCGCGCGGCGCGCCCCGCGCGGGCGGGATGCAAAGCGGCCGCGGGCCGGCATGGTCTCCAGCCGGCTGTGGAACGCCGCCAGCGACTCCTCCGCCGTGGGCATGGCGCCGATGGGCGCTTTGCGGTCCAGGGCGTCGAGATATGCGCGCAGGAGCGCGCCGTCATAGCTCTCCTCCGTCATCGAGCCGAAAAGCGCGTCCAGGGCCGCCAGCAGCTCTTCCGTTGACATTTTGTCAAGTTCGCCGGGGGCGGGCGGACAGCCTCCTGAAGGATGATCCATAGCGACCTCCTTTCTTCCCTTCACACATCTATGTAACGTAAAGGGCGTTTTGTTGCAGACGGTACGGAAAAATTTTCACTCTTCCTCTTTCATCAGCCGCCGGCAGCGCTCCAGCGCGCGGCTCACGCGGCTGCGGCAGCCGGGCTCGGAAATGCCCAGCCGGAGGGATATCTCGCGGTAGCTGAGCTGCTGGTCGAAGCGCCAGATCAGGACCTGCCTGTCCTCCGGCGGCAGCCGCGAGGGCAGCAGGTCCTCAAAATTTTCGCGCCCGTCCCCGGCCGGGACGGGTACGCCGTCGAAAGGAACCTCGACGGCGTAAGCCTTCTTTCGCAACTCGTTCCAGACATGGTTCTTGAGCGTGACGACCAGCCAGCCCTTGGGGTTTGGGTGGGCGGCCAGCATGCGCGTGTTAAAAAGAGCCAGGACGAAAACGTCCTGGACCAGTTCCTCCGAACGCTCCCTGTCGCCCAGGGAACGGTAGGCGATGCGGTACATCACGTCGTGCATGGCCCTGTACAGCCCGTCGATGAACGCATCGGGGCCGTCGATCATACGCCGCACATACCTCAGTCCTTTGTGACGTCGTATTTTCCCAGCGCGCGGCAGAGCTCCAGCGCCAGCTCCAGCTTGGCGGGCTCCAGGCGGGACAGCTCGTCCTGCAGGCAGCGGCTGAGGACGGCGCCGCGGGCGGCCGTCAGCGTATCGCCCAGCAGAGCGTTGCAGTCCACGCCCAGGGCGTTGGCGATGGCCACGGCGGCGGCAAGGCTGAGCTTGGTGCGCGCGGTCTCGATGTGGCAGATGTGCTCGTCAGAGACGTGCACCGCCTCTGCAAGCTGCTTTTGTGTCAGGCCCCGCTGCCGGCGGTAAAACCTGACGTTACGCCCGATCTCGGAGTAGTCAAGTTCCATGCTGTCGTCACCTTTGTGTTGGAATTAAGGCACAAGTGACCTTGTGATTCAAGTATATAATATAAGGATATATATTGTCAAGGAGCGGCGGCGCAAAAGGGGAAAAACGAACGCCGCCGGCGCCCGGGAGGCGGGCGGATGCCGGCGGCTGTTAAGGCACAAAAAAGTGCTGATACCGGCGGAAAACGCCAGGTGTCAGCACTTATGGCGGAGCGGGTGGGATTCGAACCCACGTGCCCTTGCGGACAACTTGATTTCGAGTCATTCAGCTCTATTGGAGCGTGCTGGAATTTACCAGAATGCAGAGGAAACTACAACAGGTAAAAACTCCTGATTTTTCAGGCATTGCAACCGTTTTTCGGCGTCATTGCTGGACAATCGGGATGTAAATAAAATGCAGCCGATTTTTCTGTTTGGAGAGACATCGGAGAGAGTTAGGAGAGAACTGGCCCTGCTTAGAGTTCGTATTACCCGCCGTTGACGGCAGAATAATACGGAGGTTCTGACATGGCCAGTTCTAATTCTTATCAGCAGATACTCGACGAATACCCCGAATACATCACCAAGGAACAGCTCTACCAGATATGCCACATAAGCAAGAAGTCTGCGCAGAACCTCCTTGAAAGCGGGGAAATCCCCTGCATAGACAGCGGCAGAAAGACGCATCGTTTCCTCATAGCTACAGCCGACGTGGTGGATTACCTGCAACGCCGCGACAGCGCTCCGAGGCCCGCTGCGGATGAAACGGCAGTCGAGAAAATTCGCGCAGCTCTTGCGCTATACCCCGATGTGCTGAGCGTCGCTCAGGTCAGCGAGCTTACGGGGCGACGTTCCTCGACCGTGACCAAGTGGTGCCGCTTGAATTACATTGAGAACATCTATGCGGGCGGCAAAACCCATATCCCTAAAGCCTCACTTGCGGATTTTCTCGTTTCGCGGTGGGAGGAATTTCAGAACATTGGGGAAAAGGAGGCGGTTGCCGTCGTTGAAAACACTTCTGCCTCCGGGCAGATAAGCGACTTGCAGCTTTCCGTCTTGCAGCCGTTCAGCAGGCACCCGTACAAGGTGCGAGACGACGAGGCGATGCGGGATATGGTAGAGAGCATCAAGCAGTACGGAGTGCTCTCTCCCGCAATCGCTCGGCCTATGCCAGACGGTGGCTACGAGCTTGTTTCAGGCCACCGGCGCAAGCGGGCTTGCGAGCTCGCTGGGCTGGAGACGATGCCGGTTATCGTGCGCGAACTGGACGATGACGCAGCTGCAATTCTCGTCGTGGACAGCAATCTACAGCGTGAGGGCTTGCTGCCGAGCGAGAGGGCATTTGCGTATAAGCTCAAGCTGGAGGCTATGAAGCGTCAAGCTGGCAGGCCGTCAAAAGAAAATGTGTCCCAAGTTGGGACACAAAAACGCTCAGACCAAGTTATGGCCGAGGAGCTTGGCGAGAGCCGCAATCAAATACAGCGCTATATTAGGCTCACAGAGCTTATCACGCCGCTGCTGGACATGGTGGACGAGCGAAAGATAGCTTTCAACCCAGCTTATGAGCTGTCCTTTCTCACGAAGGACGAGCAGACTCTATTGCTCGACGCCATGGACAGCGAGCAGGCCACTCCGTCGCTGTCACAAGCACAGCGGCTGAAGCAGTTTTCTCAGCGCGGCGAACTGGATGCCGCCGTCATGCGTGCCATCATGTCTGAGGAGAAAAAGGAGGTCGAGCGTATCACGCTCAAGGGCGATACGCTGCGCAAATACTTTCCTGCCAGCTATACACCGAAGCGCATGGAGGAGACTATCATAAAGCTGCTGGAACAGTGGCAGAAGCAGCAGAAGCGGCGGCGGGAGGCTGAACGCTAATTGAATACCAAACTACTAAGCCGGACAGATTTCTGCCCGGCTTTTTTCATAGGGGGGTGATTCTATCGTACCACTACAAACCTGCTGACGTAGAGTGCGAATACTGCGTCGAGTGGCTGCATCGGCGGTGCCAGGCTGTAGGCTGTCCATGGCTCACCGAGCGCATTGAGGCGGGCGTGGTCAGCTACGCTGCCGCCGTGCGTGAGTTGTTTGGGGGGCTACATGTGCCGGAGCTGTGCTGGCGGCTGGAATGGCTCATTAAGGGCTACGACGGCTCGTTCTGGCTCAACCGGGAACACGAATACAATACCCGCCTGCTGCTGCGAAGCGTGGGCTACCAAGCGTGGAGAAATCCGCGCTTTTTTGCTGCGCTGTACCTGTTTGGCTCCAACAGTTTGCTAATGAAGCGGGCGTGGAATGCCTGTATGCCGCATGGTTTTGAGCCTCTCTACATGGTCATGCGCGGTGTTTCAGCGCACGACTATACGCTCATACAGGCGGCGAAAGCGCTCATGTGCGGCGGGTTGGGGCTGACGCTCTATGACCTTGCCGACCGCGAGGTCGTGGACGACAAGGCGTTTACTCTCATCATCAACGCCTTGCTCATAGCCAACTACGGCCCCGACGTGCTGAAGCTCGGCGGCACCGAAATTACATACTGAGGCTCGCGCCGTCCGCGCGGGCGGCGAAGGAGACGAAGATAAATGTCTGAGATTTTCAGGATAGAAAAGCGCAGCGACTTCACCATAGTCCGCAACGGCCTGCTGCGAGACAAGACCATGAGCCTCAAGGCCAAGGGGCTGCTTATAACGATGCTCTCAAAGCCCGATGGGTGGGACTACACCCTCAACGGGCTCCAGACCATCCTGCTCGAGGGTCGGGACGCCATTGCCTCCGGGCTTACTGAGCTGGAGCGACACGGATACCTCGTGCGGCGCAAGACCCGCGACAGGTTTGGGCGCTTTACCGACGTGGAGTACATCATCTATGAGTACCCGGTAACGTCAGAGCCAGATTCGGCTGAGCCTGTTACGGCTTATCCAGAACCGGAAAACCCGGAAACGGATGAGCCGCTTTCGGAAAACCCGACGGAATTAAATAAAGATATAAACAAGAAAAGAAATAATCAAGAAACCACTCAAGCAAGTATCGATTCCATTCATTCCGAGCCGCCGAAGCGAATCGAAGATGAAGAGATTTGGCGTGAGATTATTACTGAGAATCTCGAATCGGACTACGTCCGCGAGCAGAGCGTTGTTGACGCGGGAATCATTGACGACATCGTTGAGCTGATGGTTGAAACCGTCTGTTCCACGCGTGAGTACATCCGCGTCGGCAAGGAGGACAGACCCGCCGCCGTGGTCAAGTCGCGGCTGCTCAAGCTCGAGAGGAAGCACCTTGAATATGTCCTCTGGTGTTTCCGCAGAAACACGACGGAGGTGCGCAACATCCGTGCCTACCTGTTGACCACGCTATACAATTCGTACTTCTCGGCAAATAGCGGCACGATGGCGCAAGTCCAACATGACCTGTACGGCAAAGGAGGTGATGCGACGTAAGAATCCATTTGCGCCAACTGGTGGTTCCACCTTAGTCAGCGGCCCGCACTCTGGACAAAATTTCAGGAGGTTTGAAAAGTGAAAAACAAAAACTCGAAGAAAGAGACGTACAAGAAAATTGGCATCGGCGCGGCTATCGTCGTTGTGCTTGCAATCATTATCCTGCTGCTTCTCAGGAGCTGCGGCGGGCCGGTTGACGACCCGGGCGGCATCGAGTTTGACCCCTCGGCCACCGAGGGCGGCTGGGACGAGGCCGACCTCGACGCCATCCGCGACAGCCTCAACGAGAAGGTCGAGGAGGGTATGATTAACATCAGCATGAACACCTCGCCGGTTTTCAGCGACGGCGAGAGCTCTGGTTCCCTCATGATTGTGAACGAGGACATAAACCGCTATCCCATCAGCGTCGAGATAACCCGCAACGACAACGGCGAGGTTATCTACACCTCGAAGGCGGTGCCGGTCGGCTCGAAGATTGAGAGCGACAAGCTCGACGTTGACCTCGACGCCGGTACATACGAGTGCACCGCGATGTTCTTTAACCTTGACCCCGACACCGGCGACAAGCTCGGAAGTGCGGGCGTCGTAATTGAACTCACCGTCCTTGAGTGACGGAATCTAAAATTTTTGGAGGTACTAATATGACCAAAACTCTGCGTAAACCCGTGACCATGCTGCTCGCGCTCTGCATGGTGTTCACCCTTGCTGTCGGCGCCTGCGCCGATGACATCACGTCCAGCGGCGGTAGCGCCACTTCTCCTGTCAACCTGACCACCACCAACGAGGGCATCGGCGGCGGTGATGGCGGCGAGACTACGCCTACCCGCATGAGCGTAACCGTCCCCACCGCCCTGCCGATGGCCATGAGCGACGACGGCACCGTTGTTACCGCCAGCGACTGCAAGATTACCAACAACTCATACGGCGCGGTTCGCGTCCGCAGCGTGAGCATCTCTGCCGCCGAGGGCTGGAACCTTACCGCCTTTGGCGACAAGTCCAGCCTTGCCGGCGAGAAGGTCGACAGCAACAAGCTCGGCTTCGCCATGAGCATCGGCGGCGGCGCTCAGGTCGCCACCAGCACCAACGAGGCCACCCAGAGCCTCATCACCGCGCCGATCGACGGCTGCTACATGACCGGCGTCGGCGACACGAGCCGCAACAGCGTCAGTGTCGCTTACAGCGCCATCGTTACCCCGCTGAGCAGCGTCGTTGAGAACGCCAATGTTGCCAACGTCGTGTTCGTCATTGAGTGGGACGACGTGACCGAGTGAGATACATACCAGACCGGGGCGGCGCAAGCCGCCCCAAACTCTTTGAAAAGGAGGTCAAGCCTTGAAAGCTAAACGCATAGGCGCGCTGGCGCTGGCCCTCGCGCTTTGCCTCTCGCTCGGCGCGCTCGCTGACACGAGCACCACCGCGACGGTGCCGGTCACACTCACCGTGGACAACGAGTACAGGGCGGTCAACGTCACCGTCCCGGCGTCGCTGCCCATTCACGTCATAAACGGCACCGTGGTCACAGCGGACAACGCGAAGATCACGAACAACTCGACGAACGGGGCAGTCCGCGTCACCGGCGTTGAGGTGACTGACGGCGCATACAAGGTCGGCGACTACAACAGCTTCTCGGGCGCTCACCGTGTCGCGCTCAAGATAAACGGCTGCGCGACCACCGGCGCGGGCAGGCTCGCCATCAACAGCAGCGCTTTCCCGGTCATCCAGCCCCAGAGCGGCATGGCGCTCGAATACTTCGCCAAGATAAGCGCCGACGCCCCGAACAGCGAGAACGTGAACGCGCTCAACGTCGTGTTCACCATCTCCATCGTTTAAGGAGGAAGAAATCTCATGAAAAAACGCCTTGTTTCCCTGCTGCTCGTCCTGGCGCTGGCGTTATCGCTGGTGCCGAGCGTGTTCGCGGACAGGAACGACTGCGGCATCTCGGCCTGTACCTGCACGGGCTCTTGTTCCTACGGCACGAGCAACTACCAGTCTGCGAACAGCTCGCAGCACACATACAACATCTACTGCCGCGGCTGCGGCGTGGGCGGCGGCCTGGTGCTCACCGAGGCGCACAGCTTCTCCGGAAACCGCTGCACGAAGTGCGGCTACACGAAGCCCGGCGGTAGTGGCGGCGGCGAGGAGCCTGACGAGCCGGACGTGCCGGACTTCTGCTACCACCGGGACACGAGCACACGCTGGGACGGCTGCTACTGGTATGAGTACTGCAGCGACTGCGGCTCGCTGGTGGATATGGGCGAGAGCCACGGCGCTACCGTCTACGACGATTGGGAGTACTACAACCGCACGCAGCACCGCCGCTACGCCTACTGCGCCGACTGCGGCGAAGGCGAGTACGAATACGACCGCCATTCAACGCGCGAGCAGTATGAGCAATACTCCGCCGGCCAGCACCGCGTGACGGACTACTGCGATGTCTGCGGTCACACGGTCGGCTATGCGAGCTATGAGGACCACCGCTTCGCCTACGGCGCGTGGGGCGCGTACAACGACGCACAGCACCGCCGCGCCCACTACTGCCGCTACTGCGGCTACACGACATACGACTACGCCGGCCATTCGTTCAGCTACAGCGCGTGGCAGGACTATGACGAGTCCCGCCACCGGCGGACAAAGAGCTGCGCCGCCTGCGGCCTCAGCAATTACGAATATGCCGACCATGCCGACACGAACGGCGATGGCAAGTGCGACGGCTGCTCCAAGGAGCTGACCGTCTACGTCGACGTCACCCTCGACGCCTGCGGCGGCGTGCTCGCCGACGATGAAGTGACTGTCATCTTCGGCGACACCTACGGCGAGCTGCCCGAGCCTACCCGCGAGGGCTACGAGTTTGACGGCTGGTACACCGAGAAGGACGGCGGCGAGCTGGTCGAGGCCGGCACGGAGGTCAGCGACAAAGCCGCGCACACGCTCTACGCCCACTGGACGCTCACTAAGGTGTTCTCCGTCACGGTTCCTGCCGGTTTGCCGCTTGCCGTCACTGAGGACGGTGTGGTCACGTCCAGCACCGACGCGGCCATAGCCAACAACTCCACCTGTGACGTGCGCGTGACCGCTATCTCGCTCAAAACTGAGAACGGCTGGACGCTGGTGCCGTTTGAGTACAACATGGCGGCTGCCAAGGTGGACTCCAAGCTCATAGGCTTCGCCATCGGCGGCGCGCAGTCCGTGAACGGCGGCGACAGTGAATCCCTCGCCCTAACCGGCGACTGGAACATTGACGCGGGCAGCACCCTCCCACTGGACTACGACGCCACCGTCTCCGCCACCTCCGTCGGCATAGACGAGCAGGTGCTCACGGTCGTGTTCGTCGTGGAGGAAGCCTGATGGAAGTGCTGCTTGTTGAGCCGGGCAAGGAGGCCCGGATTGCCGAGATAGGCAGCGACTTAAAGTCCCTACAAACTGCGGTCGGCGGCTGGATCGAGGCCGTTTATCCGTTTGACGACCCCGTCGCCCTCGTCTGCAACGACGAGGGCAAAATTATGCAGATGCCGCTGAACCGCGCGCTGCGCGGCGAGGACGGCAGAATCTACGACGCCATCGCTGGCTCATTCTTTATCTGCGGCCTCGGTGAGGATAACTTCTGCTCCCTGCCAAAAGACTTGCAGGCCAAGTACCTTGAGAAATTCCGCTGGCCGGAGAAGTTCCTCGTCGTGGGCGGCAATCTCGTTGCCACGCAGGATAAACCGCGCGAGGCCGCGCGCAAGCCCGAGCCTGAGAGATAATGCGGAGGTGAGTTTATGCAGGAGGAGGTCGAGAGCCGGACTTTAACCCTTGCCGTCAACGGCACGAAGTTCACTGGGCGGATGCTGAAAGCGGCGGTAGCCAAATTCATGGCCTACCGCCGCAGCCATAAGGCCGCGAAAGCCTGCGTCCACCCCAAAGGCAAGCAGACGGTCAAGCAGCTCACGCGGCAGGGGCAGGGCGTGAACACGATGGAGATAGCGGACGAAAACCTCAGGCAGTTCGAGCGCATCGCGCGCAAGTACGGCGTGGACTACGCCGTGCGGCGGGATAAGGACGCCGAGCCGCCGCGGTTCCTGCTGTTCTTCAAGGGGCGCGACGCGGACGCTATCACGGCGGCTTTCAAGGAGTTCATGACGGCCAAAGAGCGCAAAAGCGAACGCCCGTCCGTGCTGCAAAAACTGCGGGAGCTTGTGCCGGTCGCCGGCGCGCAGAAGGAGAAAAAGAGGGAGCTGGAGCGATGAACGTTAAGAAGCTCGTGCTGACCAACTTGCCCTACGTCATTCTCGGCCTCGTCTGTACCAACTTAGGCGAGGCCTGGCGCATGGCCGCTGGCGGCGACGCCTCGGAGAAGATACTGAGCCTGTTCGGAGCCATCCCCGCCGCGTTCGGCAACCCGCTGCCAAGCATGAACGCGCTTGACCTCTGCGTCGGCATTGTGTGCGGCCTGCTCCTGCGTTTTGCCGTGTACATGAAGGGCAAGAATGCGAAGAAATACCGCCACGGGTACGAGTACGGGGCCGCGCGCTGGGGCTGCGCCGAAGATATACGGCCTTACGCCGATCCCGTGTTCAAAAACAACATCATCCTCACGCAGACCGAGCGCCTGACGATGAACAGCCGCCCGAAAGACCCCAAGACCGCGCGGAACAAAAACGTCCTCATTGTAGGCGGCTCCGGCAGCGGCAAGACGCGGTTTTTCATAAAGCCGAACCTGATGCAGCTTCACAGCTCATACGTCGTCACCGACCCGAAAGGTCAGCTAATATTGGAGACAGGCCGCCTTTTGGAGCGCGCGGGGTATGAGATACGGGTGCTGAACACCATCAACTTCAAGAAATCCATGCACTACAACCCTTTCATGTATATCCACAGCGAAAAGGACATATTGAAGCTGGTCACCTGTCTCATCACGAACACGACCGGGCAGGGCAAAAGCGGCGACGAGTTCTGGACGAACGCCGAGAAGCTGCTATACACTGCCCTGATTGGCTACATCCACTACGAGGCTCCGCCCGCGGAGCAGAACTTCGCCACGATGCTCGAGATGCTAAACAGCATGGAAGTCCGCGAGGACGACGAGGGCTTCAAAAACCGCGTCGATCTGCTCATGGAGGATTTGACGAGGCGCAAGCCCGGCCACTTCGCAACCCGGCAATATGCCAAATTCAAGTTAGCCGCCGGCAAAACTTCAAAAAGCATACTCGTGAGCTGCGGCGCACGCCTCGCCCCCTTTGACATCGCCGAGCTTAGAGAGGTCACGGCCTACGACGAGCTGAGTCTGGACACCATCGGCGACAGGAAAACGGCGCTGTTCCTCATAATGTCCGACACGGACAGCACGTTCAACTTCCTAATTTCCATGGTGTATAGCCAGCTTTTTAACCTCTTGTGCGAAAAAGCCGACGACGTGTATAGCGGTCGCTTGCCCGTCCATGTCCGCTGCCTCATAGACGAGTGCGCAAACATCGGGCAGATACCCAACCTCGAGAAGCTCATGGCGACGATACGCTCGCGCGAGATTTCCGCCTGCCTTGTGCTGCAAGCCCAAAGCCAGCTCAAGGCGCTCTACAAGGACAATGCCGACACCATCGTCGGCAACTGTGACAGCTACCTCTTTCTGGGCGGCAAGGAGCAGTCCACGCTCAAAGAGCTGAGCCAGAGCCTCGGCCGCGAAACCATCGACACATACAACACGGGTGAGAGCCGCGGCCGGGAGCTTTCGCACTCGCTCAACTACCAGAAGCTCGGCCGGGAGCTCATGAGCGTGGACGACCTCGCCACGATGGACGGCGGCAAGTGCATTCTGCAAGTGCGCGGCCTGAGGCCGTTCCTCTCGGACAAGTACGACATAACGAAACATCCTAATTACAAGTACCTCTCCGACGCGGACAAGCGCAACACCTTTGACGTGGAAAAGTATATGTCCCGCCGCCTTGCGCTCAAAACTGAGGAGGAGTACGACGTCTACGAGATAGACGACTTAGACGAAGAAGATTTAACCGACGACACCTGACGAAACCCAGGAAGCCCAAGACGTAACGGCTGCTTTCATTAAAAACAATGGAAGGAGGCCGGGGCTGGGTCAGCGGCCTGCACTGCGGTGCGGCGCGGCCCCGGGTTTTAGGATGGAGTTTTTCAACAGTGCAATCGAGGTATTGCAGACGCTGGTTATAGCGCTCGGCGCCGGTTTGGGTATCTGGGGCGTTATAAACCTGCTGGAAGGTTATGGCCAGGACAACCCCGGCGCTCGCAGCCAGGGCATGAAGCAACTGGTCGCGGGCGGCGGCGTGGCGTTGATAGGCATGACGCTCGTGCCGCTGCTCTCGGGCTTGTTCGGCTGATGAAAGCTAAATTCTCGCCCCGCGCTCTAATGCGCGGGGCCGGAGGTGAGGCCGCATAGAGTTTTTAAAAAACGCGCTGACCGAGTGGATCAAAGAGATACTCGCGGGCGGCATTGTGTCCAACCTCACCGGCCTCTTTGACAACGTCAACGAGAACGTGGCGCAGATAAGCGGGCAGATAGGCCAGACGCCGCAGGGCTGGAACGGCGACATCTTTTCGATGATTCAAACGCTGTCTGAAACCGTTATCTTGCCCATTGCCGGTGTTATCTTGGCGATAGTGATGACCTTGGAGCTGATCCAGATCGTCACCGACCGCAACAACTTCCACGAGATAGAAACCGCCGTGTTCTTCAAGTGGATGTTCAAGTCTGCCTGCGCAATCCTCATAGTGACGAACACCTGGACGATAGTCATGGGCGTGTTCGACGCGGCGCAGCAGGTCGTCGGGCAGGCGGCCGGCGTGGTCATCTCGGACGCGACCGTGGACATCTCCACCATGATGGACGGCCTCGAAGAACGGCTCATGGACATGGACTTAGGCTCCTTATTCGGCCTGTGGTTCCAGTCGCTTTTCGTTGGCATTACGGCGTGGGCGGTTGCCATCTGCATCTTCATCGTCACCTACGGGCGTATGCTGGAGGTGTATTTGACCGCGTCCATCGCCCCGATTCCCATGGCGACGATGATGGGCCGCGAGTTCGGCGGCATGGGACAGAATTATCTGCGAAGCCTTTTAGCGCTCGCGTTCCAGGCGTTTTTAATCATCGTATGCGTAGCCATCTACGCTGTGCTGGTGCAGAACATAGCCCTCGACGAGGACATAAGCAAGGCCATCTGGACGTGCATGGGCTACACTGTGCTGCTGTGCTTCACGCTGTTCAAAACTAGCAGCATGGCGCGGAGTATTTTCGCAGCACACTAATTTTAGAAGAAGGAGTTTTCAAAATGCCATACATACCCGTACCCAAAGACCTCACGAAAGTGAAGTCCAAAGTGTTATTCAACCTCACGAAGCGCCAGCTTGTCTGTTTCGGCGGCGGGGCGCTTATTGGGGTTCCGTTATTTTTCCTGCTCAAAGGGCCGCTGGGGAATTCGTCGGCGGCTATCTGCATGATTGTGGTCATGATGCCGTTCTTCCTGTTTGCGCTGTATGAGAAGAACGGCCTGCCGCTGGAGAAGCACCTGCTGTACCTCATTCGGACGTGCTTCATACGCCCGAAGCGGCGGCCATACATGACGAACAACCTCTATGCGACCCTCGAAAAGCAGGATGCGCTCGACAGGGAGGTGCATAGAATCGTTCGCAAAACTTAACCGCCGCAAGCGGCGCGAGGTGCGCGCGGCCATCGCCGCTGCCAGGCGCCCGACCACCGTGCTCTCCGCGCAGGACAGCCTCCCGTTCGAGAGGATGTTCCCGGACGGTATCTGCCGCGTGGAAGGGCGCTTCTACAGCAAAACCATTCAGTTTCAGGACATCAACTACCAACTGAGCCAGAACGAGGACAAGGATGCCATCTTTGACGGCTGGTGCGACTTCCTCAACTATTTTGACGCTTCTGTCCGTTTTCAATTTTCGTTCGTCAACTCAGCCGCGAACAAGGAGACATACCGCGACCGCATCACGATCCCGCTGCGCGGCGACGAGGACGACAGCTTACGCGTGGAGTATTCGCGGATGCTGCAAGACCAGCTCGAACGCGGGAACAACGGCCTCATTAAGAACAAGTACCTGACCTTCGGCATCGAGGCCGAGGGCTACAAGACCGCCAAGCCGCGTTTGGAGCGCCTTGAGACGGACATACTCAACAACTTCCGCAAGCTCGGCGTGAAAGCGGAACCGCTGGACGGGCGCGCGAGGCTCGCGCTCGTGCACGGTATCTTCCACATCGACGGGCAGGAGCAGTTCAAGTTCGACTGGAAACTGCTCGCGCCGTCTGGCCTATCCGTCAAGGACTTCATCGCGCCCAGCAGCTTTGAGTTCGCGTCCAGCAAATTCTTCAAGATGGGCGCGAAGTACGGCGCGGTATCGTTCTTGAATATCATCGCGCCGGAGCTGAACGACCGCCTGCTCGCGGAGCTGCTGGACATGGACAGTTCACTCGTCGTGGCGATGCACGTCAAAGCACTTGACCAGTTGAACGCCATCAAGACCGTGAAGCGCAAGCTGACCGAGCTGAACGCGACGAAAATACAGGAGCAGAAAAAGGCCGTGTGCGCCGGTTATGACATGGACATTCTGCCCTCAGATTTGGCGACCTACGGCACCGAGGCGCAAAAGCTGCTTCAAGAGCTGCAAAGCCGTAACGAGCGTATGTTCCTGCTTACGTTCATAGTGGTGAACACTGCGGATAGCCTGCCGAAGCTCAAAAACACAGTGCTGCAAGCGAAAGGCATCGCTCAGAAGCACAACTGCCTGCTTGTGCCGCTGGACTTCCAGCAGGAGGACGGCCTTATGAGCTGCCTGCCGCTGGCGCTCAACAGAATAGAGATACAGCGAGGCCTGACCACGTCGAGCCTCGCTATTTTTGTACCCTTCACCACGCAGGAGCTGTTCCAACGTGAAAGCGGCGCGTTCTACTGCGGCACGAACGCCCTCAGCGGCAACCTCATCATGGTAGACCGCCTGATGCAGAAGAACCCCAACGGCCTCATTTTAGGCGTCCCCGGCAGCGGCAAGAGCTTCGCCGCCAAACGCGAGATGTTCAGCGTCTATCTGCTCACCAATGACGACATCATTATCTGCGACCCGGAGGCGGAGTATTGGCCTCTGGTCAAGCGCCTGCACGGGCAGGTCATTAAAATCTCGCCCACGAGCAAGCAGTACGTCAACCCCATGGATCTCAGCCTCGACTACTCCGACGACGACAACCCGCTGAGCCTCAAGGTGGACTTCATTTTGAGCTTCTGCGACATCGTCGTCGGCAGCAAAGAGGGCTTAAAGCCGGTCGAAAAGACCATCATCGACCGCTGCGTGAGGCTCGTTTACCGCGACTACCTCGCAGACCCGCGCCCGGAGAATATGCCCATTTTGCACGACCTCTACGACTGTTTGAGGGCGCAGGACGAAAAGGAGGCTCAGTTCCTCGCCACGGCGCTTGAAATCTATGTCACCGGCAGCCTGAACGTGTTCAACCATCGCACGAACGTGGACATCGCCAACCGCGTGGTCTGCTACGACATCAAGGAGCTGGGCAAGCAGCTAAAGCAGCTCGGGATGTTGGTCGTGCAGGACCAGGTTTGGAACCGCGTGACACGCAACCGCGAGGCCGGCAAGACCACGCGCTACTACGTCGATGAGTTCCATCTGTTGCTCAGGGGCGAGCTTGCCGCGTGGAGCGTGGAAATCTGGAAGCGCTTCCGCAAGTGGGGCGGCGTGCCCACGGGAATAACCCAGAACGTCAAAGACCTTTTGGCGAGTTCTGAGGTCGAGAACATCCTCGAAAACAGCGACTACATCTGTATGCTCAATCAGGCTCCCGGCGACCGGCAAATTCTCGCGCAGAAGCTCAATATCTCACCGCACCAGCTCAGCTACGTCACGCAGGCCAACGAAGGCGAGGGGCTGTTGTTCTACGGCAACGTCATTGTCCCGTTTGTTGACCGCTTCCCGAAAGATACAGAAATGTACAAGATGATGACTACAAAATTTTCAGACCTACAGAAAGGAAAAGATGCAGCATGACAAACACTAACATGGAGATTTTCAATAGCGAGGAATTTGGCACCGTTCGCGTTTTGACGTTAGATGGTGAGCCTTGGTTTGTGGGCCGCGACGTGGCCTCGGCGCTCGGCTATGCCAACACGAAAGACGCGCTCGGAAAGCACGTTGACGCCGAAGACAAGCGGATAATTCAAAGGTCGTCTGGCGCGACCTTTGAGATTCCGGTGCGAGGACTGACCATTATAAATGAATCCGGCCTTTATTCTCTCATGCTTTCCTGCCGTCTGGCTTCGGGAAAGCGCTTCAAGCGCTGGATAACCTCCGAAGTTCTGCCCACCATACGCAAGAACGGTTTCTACATAACCGACCCTCTGCTCCAGCAGTTCGCGCGCGACCCGGACTTTGCACATGCCGTCGTGGATGCTCTCTATGAGCAGACAGACAGGGTAAAAGAGCTCGCGCCGAAAGCGGACTACTTTGACGCTTTCGTAGACCCCGGCGACGCCGTTCCCATCCGTATCGCCGCGAAGCAGCTCGGCGTGTCCGAACACTGGCTCGTGCGGCTGCTTGTCGGGTGCAGGATGCTCTACCGTTGCAACGGTCGGCTCGTGCCTTACGCGGACAAGCGTTTCCGCGGACTATTCGTGGTCAAGGAGCGCCGCACGATGGTGACGCCGCTGGGCAAGCAAGTACTGCACGAGTTCATCGGGATGCTGACCAGTGACGAAAAAGCTGCGGTCTGAGCCAGCCAAGCCGCGCCCGTCGGCAAAGCTCACGGAGCTGCCGAGCGCCGCAGCGCATCGTGAGACTGCGCAGTACGAGGAGGATAACATCGGCGTCGAGGCCGCGAACCGCGTGACCGAGGCCGCAGAGGATGGTGTGCGCTACGCTTCAAAGCTGAGCGCCCGCCCTAGGCGAGAGCTAAAAACCGAGCCGCATGGTGTTAAGCAACAGCAGAAACGCGGCATCAAGGACGCATACGCCAAGGCGCGGCGTGGCAAGTCCACGACCAGCGCCACCGCCAAGAGTGCAAAAAAGGCTGCGGAGAAAGAGCGCAAGACGGAGCGTTTCATAGTGCGGCACAGGAAGGGCATCGGCATCGCCGTTGCCCTTTTCCTCGTGTTGGCGTTCTTCCTCAACGCGCTCACATCCTGCTCCGTGCTCGTCGAGGGCGGCTTGTCCGGCGTCGGACTAACAACCTATCCAAGCGCCGACGAGGACTTGAAGGGCGCAGAGTCGGCTTACGTTGCGATGGAGGCCGAGTTGCAGGAATATTTGGACACCTACGAAGCCACGCACGACTACGACGAGTACATCTTTGACCTCGACGAGATAAGCCACGACCCGTATGTGCTTCTGTCGCTCTTAACCGCGCTCAAGGGCAGCGAGTGGACGCTCGACGACGTGCAATCTGACCTTGAAATGCTGTTCGAGCGCCAATATATCTTGACCGAGGACGTGACCACTGAAACGCGCTACGACGAAAACGGCGCGGCTTACGAGCACACCACCGTGACCATTACCCTTGAAAACTTCGACCTCTCGCATCTGCCGGTCTACATCTTGACCGAGGATAAGCTCTCAATGTACTCGCTGTACATGGCCACGCTCGGCAACCGGCCCGACCTGTTCCCCGGCTACGCCCCGAGCACGGATGCCGAGACGGACTACGAAATCCCGCCCGAGGCGTTGGAGGACGAGCAGTTCGCGGCGATGATGGCCGAGGCCGAGAAATACATCGGCTTCCCGTATGTCTGGGGCGGCAGTTCGCCCGCGACCTCGTTCGACTGCTCCGGCTTCGTGAGCTGGGTAGTGAACAACTGCGGCGTCGGCTGGAGCGTTGGGCGTTTAACTGCGCAGGGCTTGTACAACATCTGTACGCCGGTCAGCGAAGCTGAGGCCAAGCCCGGCGACTTGGTGTTTTTCGAGTACACCTACGAGGGGCCGTGGATTACTCACGTCGGCATTTATGTCGGCGAGGGGTACATGATTCACGCCGGGTCGCCCATCGGTTATCTGAAATTCATGGATTCGTACTACAGCGATAATTTTGTGGGCTTCGGGCGGCTTCCTGCCGTCTGAGGCCGGAAAGGAGATACTTTTGGACGCAAGAATACCCAAGATGCGCACCGAAGCCGCACGGCTCAAGGCGCGCATAGACAACCTGACCGCGCGGTACACGGCGATGGTGGACAAGATTACCGAGCTTGAAAATCTTGAAATCATAGGCCTCGTACGCGCGGAGCACATCAGCATCGAGCAGCTTGCTGCGCTCATAAAAGGCGGTGACGCCGATGCGTAAGCTCGCACCAATGCTGTGCGCCGCCGCCCTTACTCTGAGTCTTG
>CALXGN010000011.1:0-74621 GCA_944387865.1 Candidatus Scatomorpha stercorigallinarum
AATACGACTTTTCTTCGCGCAACTGCGCCGGAGTATGGACAGGCTGTCAGGTATCTGGGCAAAAAGGTCGGCTCGTTGGCCTTTATTGAGTATCCCGTGTCATCCACGCCTAAACGCAGAGCTTGGTTTCCTCATATGTCGTTGGCTGTTTCTAAACCATATACGCCCGGGAACTATGCAGATTATAACATAATCGACAGCACAGGTGATGTTTGGAGAACGCCAACAAATGGCTGGGCTCACGATCTTAATGAAAACCGTAAGGGACACCTGGGCCTCGACATACACCGCTGTAATTCCAATGGAGTATCTCAGGGCAATTCCGCACGTGGAAAAAGCGTCTATGCCATTGCGGACGGAACTGTAGTGGCGCATTCGGACTCCGACACAGGCAATGGAAGGTGCCTGGTCATAAAGCACACTACAAGCAACGGGAACGATTTTTATTCGACCTATTGCCATTTGAACTCCAGAGCGGTCAGCTCAGGGGCTGCAGTGAAAAAGCATCAGATAATAGGGACTATGGGCAGTAGCGGCAACGCAGCTGTTGTCCACATACATCTTCATATTACTGAAGACAATGCGGGCGTGAATGCATATGGATACTATAGGGATGGGAACGACAACACAGCGTCCTTTACAAACCAGAACTACTTAGACTTCAATGGCACCCGCTACTTCAACCCAACAAAGTTTTTTGCTCAAGGCGAAAGCTTTATTGACGATTATCATTCGTGAGCCTACATCGTCCGGGATATCCCGGACGATGTTTATATATGGTCAACAGGTTTTTTACCCGGTGACAGCGTTGTACTCAATGGAGCTTACCATCAACTCCCTGTCCAATATGATATCCACATAGTTTGAATATGCGGTGATCCTGACCATATATGGCCGGTCCCCGCTGCAGTAGATCAGGCGCATATGACAAGCGCCGTTGTGTCCTCCGTACAGCCAGACCTCACAGCCCTCGGGCGCGCATATGCACCTTGGGTCTATTTGCATGCAGTTTGGGAAACGCGCGAGGATATCCGGCAATGAACTCCCGGCTTTTAGCCCTCTCAGCGAGGTCATGGCCTCGTTGAGTTCTATATCAAAGGCGGGCATAGAGTACATTGCCTGGCCCAAAAGACTGCCGTCAAGCCGGCTGAACTGCGTTGGCAGATAGTGGACGAGCCACAGATCATCGGAAGGGACCTTCGGCATACTAATTTTTGGCTGTGCGCTGTCGAGGCTGTATTCCGTCTGGCCCTCTGTAAACAGCGGTGTTGCGCTGCTGTAACTCAGAGTGAGCATGTCGCCGTCGATGGTAAGGCTGCCATCCAGCGCAGACGTTTGGAGCCTGACCAGCATATTCCAACCATCTTTGTACTCGATGTGCCAGCTGCCGTCTGCCACAGCCTCGGCTTCGAAGCAACTTGTTTCGGTCAGAAAAGCTGTCTCCAGAGGGCGCTGCGTGAAGTTGAAGCAGCTGAACACCTTGAAGGGCGTCACGCCGTCAGTTTCTTCGCCCATGTAGAGCAGGGCCTGCCCGCCGTCGCCGAAAGGCTCGGCTTCCCAGACGCTGACAGGCTCGAAGCCCATGGGCGGGATGTAGTCCGGCAGCGGCCCGGCATCAGGGAGCAGCGAGAGCGCCGGCTCCGGCGTTGGCACAGGCGTTGGTGCCGGCGTCTCCGCCACGACCGGCGTCTCCGCCGGCGTCGGCGCAGGCCCCTCTCCCGCCCCCGGCGCGCCGCAGGCGGAGAGGAATAGCAGGGCGAGCAGTATTAGCAGGAATATTTTCCTCATTCCAGGCCTCCTCATGTTTACGCTTTTCAACGTTTAAGCTCTTTCCCATACAGTGATGGCCGTCACAAGATAAAATGAAAGGAACGTAACTTATGGCTACAATTACCCTTAAAAGCGGAACACTTTACTCCGGCCCTGGTACTGACTATGTTGTTGCAGCCACTGGAGTCAACGGCAGGAGTGCGGAGCTCCTATGGCGTGAGGGAAATTATTATTATGTTCGCCCGAACAACATGAACGTCCAGGGGTACATATCGGCGAGCGATGTAACAATTCCCATTGGCACAAAATACGACATATTTTCCCCGGTGGTCAACAACAGCGCGAAGAGATATGTTAATATGGTTGCGGTCGCCTTCCTGGGCCAGAAAACGTCCGACCGAAATACAACTTCTCCGGAAAGTGGTCAGGCTGTTTATTTTCTTGGGAAAAAGGATGGGAGCCTGGGGTTTATCGAGTATAGCCGCGTAAACCCGGCAAGAAAGTTCCGTGCCTGGTACAGTCACATGTCGCTGTCAAGTGCGCCGCCTTCTGACATGACGGCAAACGATTACTCAGACATAATTGCTGAGGTAAATCCGCACAATTACGAGAAAGATGATAATTACTCTTATTGCAACAGGTTTGCATTTGACGTAATGAAGGAATGCGGCACGCCACTGCCGGATAAAACCCAAGACCCTGGTGTGGCAGCGGTGTGCGAGGAAATGCAGAATAAGCTCAGAGGCAATAATTATGGACGGTGGCGTGAGATCACTTTTGACGAAGCTCAGATACGTGCCAACAATGGCGGACCCGCAATCGCCATAACCCACGACCATGTCGCGGTAGTAAGGCCCTATGGCAGCTTCGTGCCGAGCAGCATCGGGAAGGTAAGGATAGCCCAGGCGGGTAATAACTGTTACCTTGATACCTCTCTGGAATATGGCTGGCAGAGTAACCGCTTCCCGGAAATTGAGTTTTACGCCTGGTATTATTGAAACTCCAACGATGCTCCCCGCAGTTGATGCGTGGAGCATCAGCTATCGTCAGACACCAGGCCACTGTACACCGCCCTCAGGGCGTGGGCCATCTCGGCGGCGGTCACGGCCTCGTCCGGGCGGATGCGGCCGTTCCCGTCCATTTCCAGCCAGCCGTCCTTGCACGCGCGGTTCATCACGTCATACGCCCAGTGCTCCGCGTCGATGTCGGTGGCCTCTATCGGCTCACCGTACCAGCCCGGATATGGATTGCCCTGCAGCTCAGCTAAGTGCAGCCGCTGCAGCAGCTCAGCGAATTCCGCGCGCGTGAAGGGCTCATCGGGGCGGAAAAACTCCCCGTCGTGGCCGTAAAACATCCCGTAGCTGTCCAGATACGCGATCGCGTGCGCGGCCTCCGTGCCCGCCCCGACGTCGGAAAAATTCAGAGGGTATTCTTTATCCTTGTTGTCCGCCGCCAGCAGGTCAAAAGCCCAGACGGCGCCCTCCGCGCGCGTCATCGTTTCCGCCGGCGCGGACTCCAGCGCCGCAATGCTCTCAAGCACGCCCTCCGGCGTCAGTGCGGGCAGGCTGTCGCGGCCCTCCACCGTCAGGTTTTCGACGAAAAAGTCGCCGTTGATCTGCCGCGCGGCGGACTCATAACGGTCGATGTCTTCATACCTAAGGCCGCTGACGCCGCCTATGGTCCCGACATCGACGTACAGGCTCTCATCGCTGGCGGCTACGACCCGAACACTGGTCATGTATCGCCTGTAGTAACGCGTTGGGTCAAAGTGTTCGCGCCTCGGCACCCTGGCCAGGCTTCCCGCCTCGGCCTCGTTGCCGTCCGGGATGCCCAGGAAAAGGGAAATGCTGTCCCCGTCCTCGTCGAAGAAGTGCACGCCCGGCCTTATTATCAGCAGCGGCGCGAGCTCCTCGGAGACGGGGAAGGACAATCCGAGTTCGGGGCACGAGAAGGTGTAAGCCACCTCCCGCGGCAGTGCAAGGGGCGTGGGTGTGGGCACAGGTGTAGGAACGGGCGTTGGCGCCGGCGTCTCCGCCACGACCGGCGTCTCCGCCGCAGTCGGCGCAGGCCCCTCTCCCGCCCCCGGCGCGCCGCAGGCGGAGAGGAGCAGAGCAAGCAGTACGAGCAGCAATATTTTTCTCATTCCGGGCCTCCTCTTGTTTACACTTTTCAGGCTTTAAGCTCTTTCCCATACAGTGACGGCCGTCACAGAAGAAAATCAAGGAGTGAATAATATGGCAACTGGCAGAATTATGAGCGGCAGTCCGCTATATTACGGCCCTGGCACGGCCTTTCTTTCGTCCCCCAGCGCAACTGCGGCAGAAAATGTGGAAATACTGTGGCAGGAGGGCAGCTATTACTACGTTCAGCTATCTTCTCCAAACCGCCGGCTTTACACGCCCAAGAGCCGGGTGACATCTGTTTCGGGAACAGTGACGGCTTTCAGCCCGACGTTTCTTACCCGTTATGTCACCAGCGAGGACGAAGGGGCCAAGTTGGGTCCAGGTACAGGCTATCAGGCTGCTGCAAAGCCCGAGTTTCCCTTCAGCGTGAGGTTTATTAACGGGAAGAAGGAGAACGGCTATGCCCTTATAGAGTATACGCCCGCCTCCACCTCATACAAAATTCGCGCTTGGTATAACGCAAATTACCTTGCGACTGTCGCTAAAACGCCCGGCAAATACACCACCGGCAACATCATAAATTACGAAAATGATAAATGGGGCGTAAGCAGCGGATGGAACGGAAGCTCAGGGCATTTGGGGATCGATGTGCGGAGGTGTACATCGAGCGGTGGTTATTTTTCAAATGCCAATGCACGCGGCACGGGTGTGTATGCTGTCGCTGAAGGTAAAGTCGTTGTGGCGTCTTCAAATACAGGCGGCTCGTATTACGATATTGCTACTGGTGCCAGCTATCATGGAAATGGTAAATGCGTTATCATCGAACACACCACAAGCTCGGGCAAAAAGTATTATTCAACGTATTGCCATCTCAATTCTATAGCTGTGTCAGAAAACAGTATTGTGAATAAGTATCAGCGCATTGGCGAGATGGGGTCTACAGGCAGAGTCCAATTTAGCGGCACGGCAGACGCAGTCGTACATCTACATCTTCACATTACCAAGCACAACAAAGGCACCGGAGCGTGGGGGTACTATCGCATAAATGGAGAGCAGATGCAATTCGTTGGAA
The DNA here is from genome assembly GCA_944387865.1 of Candidatus Scatomorpha stercorigallinarum. Taxonomy (GTDB): domain Bacteria; phylum Bacillota; class Clostridia; order Oscillospirales; family Oscillospiraceae; genus Scatomorpha; species Scatomorpha stercorigallinarum. The sequence continues at coordinate 4,966 of CALXGN010000011.1, forward strand.
ACGATTGCGTTGAATACGATGGAACGATCTACTACAATCCAACCGTCTATTTCCAACGTGGCGATGCTTTGATTAACGAAAACTATTGACCGCTTATTCCCGCCCGGATGCTTGTATTTTACAAGCATCCGGGCATTTATCAGTCATAAACGCCCGTATGCACTTCAGTCACATTCAGCTCTTCATCCAGGTAGAACGCCGCATGATGTACATTGCAGATGCACAGCTCGTATGGCCTGCCGTCACGGTAATTCAGGGCGGCAAAGGCCGTCCCGGCCTCGCTGCCGTAGTAGCTTTCGTACCACCCCGAGGGGGCGATGATGCTTCGCGGGTCGGCGCTCCTGAGCTGTATGGGGCAGGGGATGCGGCTTATCACATCCATGTAATTGCTGCCGGCAGACAGGCCGCGCAGCGAGCCGGGCTCAGCGCGTATTTCTTCTTCAAACACAGGCATCGAGTACATCGCCCTGCCCATGGCTTCATCTGGAAGGCGCTTGAAGGCCGTTGGCAGATACTGCACCGAGTCAATAGAAGCTGTGCCTGTATCTATACGCGGCTGCCAGCCCTCAAGACGTACCGAGAGCGAGTTGAGGCCATCGGCCCATGGCTGAAGGCTGTGTTCCGTATAGCTGAGCGCCAGCGTGCCGCCGGACAGCTCGATACGCCCTTCGAGCTTGCTGAGGGCCAGGACCGGCTCGAGAAAACGGCCTTCCTTGCCGCAGTCCACGCTGAATTTGCCTGCGGCATCCGCCCGGGCGGAAAACGACCGCGTGCTGAGCAGGCGGTTGGTGTCCAGATATTCGCTCGTGTCGTATGAAAAGCAGCTGAACACCTTGAAGGGCGTCACGCCGTCAGTTTCTTCGCCCATGTAGAGCAGGGCCTGTCCGCCGTCGCCGAAAGGCTCGGCTTCCCAGACGCTGACAGGCTCGAAGCCCATGGGCGGGATGTAGTCCGGCAGCGGCCCGGCATCAGGGAGCAGCGAGAGCGCCGGCTCCGGCGTTGGCACGGGTGTTGGCGCCGGCGTCTCCGCCACGACCGGCGTCTCCGCAGGCCCCTCTCCCACCCCCGGCGCGCCGCAGGCGGAGAGGCACAGCGCAAGCAGTACGAGCAGCAATATTTTTCTCATTCCAGGCCTCCTCTTGTTTACACTTTTCAGGCTTTAAGCTCTTTCCCATACAGTGACGGCCGTCACAGAATGATCTTAAAAAGGAGAATGGAAATGTCCACAGCTACTTTTCGAGGCGGGGCAGTTTATTCTGGCCCTGACAGTACGAAATACTACGCTCTTTCCGGCAGTGAAGGCGCACAGCAGGTAGATGTCCTTTGGAAGGAAAAGTCTTATTATTACATACACCTGAGTGCGGCAAAATATCATGGATACGTTGCAGAAAGCCGTATATCCGGCTCGCCTTCTGTGAGCGTTTTCGCACCGGTCCTCAATGACGGCACGAAACGATACGTTGCCGCAAGCGAAAACGCTTACCTGGGTCCTGCTGCCCACTATGAAACGACCAATGCGCCCAAAAGAGCTCAGATGGTAGATTATCTTGGCAAAAAAGACAGTGGCCTTGCATTCATCGAATACGCTCTGCAAGGGTATTCGAGAAAGTTCCGCGCGTGGTTCCCCGCCAGTTCGCTTAATTATAACAAGGGATCCAGCCTTTCCCCTGCCCAGTATCTTGAAAACATAACAGAGAACGTGAATCCCAACGAGAACAGGTTCAGCAATTACTACGACAGTGAAGGCAACCGTGTGACCAGGTGTAATCACTACGCATATTACGCGATGCTGGAGTGCGATGCGCCGCTGCCGCTCAGGGCGGATGGTGCGCCCGCTGTTTGCAAGGACATCCTCAGCGCGCTCAGTAGCGGCTTTGAGAAGTGGCGTGTTATCGACATGGACAAAGCCTACGAAGAAGCTCAGGCAAGGGCTAACCACGGCTATCCAACGATAGCTCTGGAAGAAGGACATGTAGCCGTTGTGAGGCCTAATGACGACGGGTCTATTCCCAGCAGCAAGGCCAATGTCAGAATAAGCCAGGCCGGGGCATACATATTTGACGACGGAAGCCTCAGCCAGGGATGGAGCGTAACTGGCTCCGCATATAACAGGATTCAGTTCTTTTCCTGGTATTATTGAAAACCTGATGGCCGTATGGACGAACCTGTCCGCCTGCGCGGCGCTATGGCTGCAATAGTATGACGCCGCGGGCGGTGGGGGTGGGATATCCGTACTTGGCCACAACGGAGAGGGCCTGGGCGGCGTCGGCGGCGGTCATGGGCTCGTCCGGGCAGATATTCAGGCCGCTTTTATAGTCCAGCCACAGGCAGTTCCAGGCATAGGCGAGGTAAGCTGCGGCCCAGTGCTCGCTGCCGCAGTCGTCGGGGGCTAACGCGTCGCCATACGACACCGGGGAAGGCTGGAACGACAACCGGTGCAGCAGCGTTACGAACTCGGCGCGGGTGACCGGCTCATCCGGGCGGAACAGCCCGCCGCCGAGCTCGTCACCTTCGCGGGAATAGAGCGTGAGCAGGCCGTAGCTGTCCAGGTAAGCGATGGCCTGGGCCGCTTCGCTGCCGGGGTCAACATCCGTATAGCGCAGCGGATACGCCTGGCCTTTGTTTGCGGCCGTCAAGAGCCCGAAAGCCAGCTGCGCGGCCTCCGCGCGCGTCAGGGTGGCCTCGCCGAGCGCTTCCAGTTCCTCTGCGGCCGCTGAGGCGGCCTCGCTGTCCAGGCAGGGGACGGAAGACGGCCCGTCAACGGCAATGCTCCCGGCGAGCGCCGCGCCGGCGGCTTCGCAGGTCTCCATGTAGTCGTCGAACAGCGGGTCCTCCGGCCAGATCTCCGAGCCGCCTATCGGCCCTATCCTGATAATGACGCAGTCCTCGCCCATGGCCTTTATGCTGATGGAAGCAGAATAGTCGTGATACCAGTTTCGCGGGGAAAAGAAGTCTTCGCGGGGAGAAACGGCCGCGACGTAGAACATGGTAATGGGCTCCCTGCCGCCGGGGGCATAGGAAAACGAAAGGCTGTCGCCGTCCGGGTCAAAGTAACTGATGCCGGGGGACACAGATACTTTGCCCGCCAGCTCCGCCGGCAGGGAGAAGGAAAAGCCGGGCCCGTCAAAGCGGACATCGCCCGCCGCGGGCGCCGGCGTTGGCGTGGGCGCGGGCGTTGGCGATGGCGTCTCCGCCACGATTGGCGTCTGCGCAGGCCCCTCTCCCGCCCCCGGCGCGCCGCAGGCGGAGAGGAGGACAGCAAATGATAAAAATAGAAAAATTAGCTTTCTCATGATATCGCTCCTGCTTGACCCAGATGATTTGCCCCACAGCTCAGCCGGCGCAGGGGACGGCCGCTATTTTTGAGACGAAAAACAGGACACGCTGTTCCTCAAAAGTGATCACATATCGGCTTGCCGCAGATGATGCGCATAACGTTCAGGCTCACGCCATCTGCCGTGAGCCTGAACGCCGCGCGCTTTTCGTGGGCGCACTGTTTTTTTACCTGACTTTGCGGCTGCCCGGGGCCCGGCCATTACAAAACTGTCAATAGCCGTATTCGTAGTAGCTCCTCACTTCCTGCCCGTTTATTATCCGGGAGAATTCCGCGAGGAAGTTTGTCCCTCCCAATGGGTAGAAGCTGACAGCTACGGAGCGGCCCGTGTTTTCTATTTCTTCAGGCAGCGGGACCCGTGCGGCCTCAAGATCCGGAACACTTGCCGAATACGGTGCGAAATGAGAGTCCACAAACAAACATGTGTCTTTGCCTCCGCCGGCAAGCCGGTACAAAGGATTCGTGGTCGTACTTATAGTACATTCACCGCTGACAAGCTCGATCGCCGCTGCTCCATAAACTGTGTGGGTGTCGACATCCATTGCTGTCCCGTATATGGCGTAGTTTTCAGCTATCGTATAAGAGGTCAGCTTGCCATCCAACGGCTGCGAATAAAGGACGCCGTCCATATCACCGACCACGGCGTCGACCTCACCCTTGAAGTCATATGCGGCAAAGCAGTAGTGTTCTCCATATGACTTGACGTAAAGATCGGCGAGTGTCCGGCTTCCGTTCTCTTCGTATATGCTTTCAATTCCGCTGTTCGTTATCCTGTTGATGCCAAAGTTGTTTGAGCAATAGGAGCCTTCCCACAAATAAAATGGGGTATCTTGCAGCATGAACAACATTGGCACTCTGTCAAATGATGTTTCTTCTGCCCCTTTGTCCAGTATGCATTTGCCGTTATCAGTTTGAAAAACCAGCGACCAGCTCGCAGAATAAGAATCTCCGATGTAATCAACGTAAAGTATGCCGTCTTGATATGGCGCCGCAGCATATATGTAAGCCGCGGTATTGACTTCATATGTGGCGATGACCGCTTCTGCCTTCAGATCATATACGATCAGCTTGTCCGTACTGTAACTTGGCCCCACTGAAGAGCCTGAAGCATGAGGGCCAACGGCAAATATGGCGGTGTCGCTTTTCTGCCAGCACAGCCACATATTATCAGACGGCTCGAGCGGAAGATCTATGTCTATTTCCCGGTATCCGCTGGCGCCTTTACCGCAACCGGACATAATGATAACTATTATGAGGGCGCAGATTGCGGACGGCAGGAACCGCTTACGGCTGCGATCGCAATTCATTTTCTGCTGATCCAAAAATACCCGGCATTTCCGTCGAGCGCATCTTGCATTTCTGACATCGTGCAATCGAAGCTCCCATAATACGCACTTTGATTATTAGGGTCGTTTATATAGACTTCTTGAATGCCTCCACTTCCGCTGCCTCCCTGCGCCCATTTATGACCATAAACAACAACATAATGCCTTGAAGAATGACCGTTGTAGTATGGTAAATACCGCGTTTCAACGTTACATATTACTGGGTTTCCATTATTGATACTAAGGGGAATCAGGCCGGCAATATTATCCCCACCGTATGTCCTGCACTCTTCATAATAACCGCTTCCCAGATATTTATTTAGGCACGGAAGGACTTTATCTACATTTGTTCCTCCTCCGCCAAAACACCCTAGGTCACTTGCCAGATCATCCTGCTCAACATAATCTGACAAATAGTTTACTACCATCTGCACTGACGCTGGTCCGCAATAATAACCAGTTTCTTGCTGAAACAGGGTTACTGGGAGAGTGATTATCTCGCCGCCTTTAGGCGATACTGCTTTATCAAGGTGTATTGCGGCATTTCCCGCAAATACGGATGTCGATAACAGCGTTAATGATATCACTATTACAATAAGCCGCTTGATTTTACTCATTGCGTACCTCCTTCCTATGCTTAGATGTTTCTTCTTCGCACTTTTTGACTAGAGCCAGATTCATAATGAGATTAGGCAAAGATAAATAAAGGAGCTCATGCCGAGGTGATCGATGTCTGGTGCTCAACGACATCGCTTCCTTCACTGTTGGACGCATAGTAGTATACAATCGCGTAGTAATCCCTGCCGGCATCAACAGGGTATGTCACAGAGCCGTCATAAAAGCTGCGTCTTGCACCCATCAGATATGCGTATCCCCAGTCGGTGTTGCGTATGATGGCGACACGATCGCCGGTGGAATCATAGATCTCGATTTTTTGGACGCCGATCTTGTCCATTATACCGGTGCCAATAACATAAAAGTCTATACGTACCTTTCCGCTGCTTGGGCTTGATATAGTAGTTGTTGTAGCACTTATGTATTCGCTCGCTCTTGCAAAAGCCGGGACGGCAAATATGCTCAGGCATATAACCAAAGAAAGCATGAGTGCCATGTATTGATACTTCCTATTCATAGCAATTATTCCCTCCGAATTCAAATCGAGTACAGCATCTTTATCAGCTCGTCGTGCGCCGGGGCGTTTACGATGCTGCATTCAGTGTTGCCGATGACCCAGGCGGCGCTGAAGCTACCTGCATTTTGCATAACATAATAGGTGACGCCGTCTATCTCGTATACCTCCGGGGCGGCATCGTTCTTTTGATAGAGCGTGGAAAACTGCCCATCAAGAATTTGAACATAACTGAGGATCAAAGCATTTTCGCCGCTTTGCAAAGCACAGGTAAAATGGTTGCTTGTGGGATACTCTGTTGCGGAGAGCTCTGCCAGCCCGTAGCCCTCCGGCACGTATGAAGGGATGATGTTGTCCGTGATGCCGGCGGCCAGCAGATGCTCACGCAGCCCGGCGAATTCCTCCGGCAGTTCTGTTGTGGCAAGTCCGCCGTCTCCGGCGGCGGGGGCACTTGCCGCTTCAAAGTTAAAAGTCTCCTTTGTCCAGTTCGCTATCGCCCCGAAAACATCAAAGCCAAAGGCATAAGCTGTGAGCGAACAGGCGAAAAGGACGGCTACGGTCGCAGCAACGACCATCATAGTGCGGAAATGCCGTCTTCCGTGCGTCCGCTGCGGAGCACAGTCCCCGGCGTTGCCGCCTTCATCATAAAGGGAAAGCTCGGAAGCGCAGGGCAGGTAATCCTCCTCAAATGAAGCCCAGGCGCGCTCCACATCCGGGGCATCTTCCGGCTGCCGGCGTCTCTCCCTTTCCGCTAACTCCTCCATGATCGCCAGTATCGTATTTATGTTGGGCGTTTCAGTATTTGGCAGCTCAGAATGACGCCTGAGTATGGATCTCAGTTCTTCCGTGCTGAAGTTATCCAGCCAGCCGGACGAAGCCATAGGCTGCCTGTCATTAGCCGACATCTCAGCACCTCCTCACTCTATATATGTACGCAAGTCCGCATTTTGGGACAGCCGGTCTTAAAGATTTTCGATGATTTTTCGCATTTTCTTTTTCAAACGCTGTATGCGTTTTCGGCAAGCATCCACACTGATGCCAAAATGCTTTGCGATTTCCAGCATACTGCATCCATCTATGGCCGCCATGCGCAGTAATTCGTATTCCTCCGGCGGCAGCAGGTCGGAATACATCAGCAGGGAATGCTCCTTGTATTCTCCGGCACACGCGGCGTCAATGTTGGCGGAGATGACATCCACGAAGAGGGCGGCCATGCGCGAGCGGCTGCGCCGGATATTGGAAATAACATGTTTGAGCGTGTTTGCCAGCCAGCCGGGCGGGTTTTTGCTTGACAAAAGCTCGCCAGGCTTCGCACAGGCAATGCGGAAAGTATCCTGCACTGCCTCCTCAGCCAGCGAGCGGTCTTCCAGCGCGTTCAGCGCATAGTAATACAGCGAATCGAACATGGACCTGTACAGGGCCTCTATGGCGTCGCGCTGCTCATGGTCGAGCATTTTGATCCACCTCTATTCTGTTCCCCCTTGCCCGGAGCCGGACTTGGCAAATTCTTTGACGCATATGCGCACGATCTGCTCAACAGCGATTATAAACTCTTTTGGCCTTCCATTCAATAGGGCGGCTATATCCTGCATATAATCGTAATCATCTTCGGCGCTCATAAGGCGATCTACACTAACTTCAAGGATATCAGATATATCCTTTATGACAAACAGGCTTATGCCCTTATTACCGCGCTCAATATTTGCGCAGAACGAAGTGCTGATCCCGGCCTTTTCCGCCAATTGCTCTTGAGTGAGGCCACGGAGCTTTCGGTGATTCCGTATGTTATTGCCAATGGTCCTCATAAGGGTCTGCTTGTCCATGCCTTCATTTCCTTGTGGAATAATAATATTTTCCACAAGGAACATTTTGAATAATCTGACAGGCACTAAAAATATTTTTAACAGAATATAAATTGAAATTCATAAAAATGATTCTCGCACTGTCCAGTTTTGACGTTTTTGAGACATATATTAGTTGAAACGGATACCGGTTTGCTTTTGCGCGTTAGCTTAATCTAAACGGAAAACTCTTACGCATTTGATCAGAGCGGTTTACGAAAGCGCAGAAAAACTCTCTTTCTCAGCTGAGAAAAGAGGGATAATGTGCTTTCTGAACTATTACGTCAAGTACCAGACGCTGAAGCCGTTGAGGAACTGGTGCGTCGATTTGATAAATCACTCAGAAAATACGCACGTTATTTGCGTTATGAGGATGCTTATAATGATTTGCTGACCTTCTTTATAGAGCTGATACAAAGTGCGCCCCTCCGGGCAACACTCGATAAGGGCGACGGTGTTATAGTAAACTATATCGCCAAGTCTATAAAGGGGGAATACATAAAGCTGTCAAAATCCATCGATAGAAATATATTGCCGTTTTCCGACTTAAATGACGAGACGGCATACATGCTTGAGGCTCAAATGTCATATACCCAGGAATATGATCTGGGGCAGTATTGGGCATCAGAGACTCTTACAAATACCGAGGAGATGGTGATAAGAATGATCTATGAACGTGGTTATTCTGTGCCATACACAGCAGAGCTGCTTGGAAAAACGAGACAGGCAATTAACCAGACAAAACTTAGGGCATTGAAGAAAATCAAAAAAGAAATGGAGAATAACATTTAATAAAATAAATCCAGCAGGAAGAGAGTGCCGGTATACAACAGGACGTGTTTTTGTGACGCTGATAATAGACAAAGTATGTGAGAATATATCTGCTGATGATAATTGCAGCCCTTGCTGCTGTGGCGTATTGGATCGGGAGGTAAAATGGAAGAAGTCGTACATGTGGATGAAGTAACGCGCGATACAGATGAAATAACCAGCGTGTTAATGAATTTAGCTATAGTCGATAAGTACTGGGGTTTCTACTATGCCTGCGGGCCGGATCCGGAAAACATGGAGTATCTGCACCGATCCCACCCCAAAGGGCAGATATGGGGATACTGGAAGGACTATTATGTCCCCGTAACGTGACCTGCCGGCCGGCTGCAAAGCAGGGACCATCCCATAAAAATGCCATTATGGCGCATTGGCCGCTGGCAGTGTTATGCCGCCAAATACCCCTGACCTCCTGTTTTGATTCTTGAAAATCAAAACAGGAGGTCATTTTAATGCCATACAACTACGCCAGGGAAAAGCGAAAGTTCGACGCCGAGTGGAAGCGAAAGGCGTTATGGTACAGGAAAGAGGGCATGAGCGAGGAGGACATCGAGGCGATGTACCGTTTCGACCTCGCGCAGTTCAACCGAGACAGGGCATACGAGAGCCGCAGGCGTCCGTTGGAGACGGCCTGCGGCGCATATACGTGCAGCCAGGACTGCTTTGACTGGGTCGATCAAGTAGAGGATCCCTCTCTTTCTTGCAAACTGAAGAATTTGTCCGGCCAGGACATAGAATTGCTCACGTTGTACATAATGCAAGGCTTTTCTCAAACAGATATAGCCCACATGCGCGGAGTGGGGCAGCCGGTCATTTCCCGACAGCTGGCCCGTATCTTCAGAGAATTGAGAAAAAAATGATCGGTGTTTACGAAAATGTCGTCTGGCGCTCTTTATATAAACATGGAACGCTCAATGTGGAATAAGGAGGCATAGTCTGTGGAGTGAACGAAAAAACCTTGACCGATACTGCGCGCGTTGCAATAATGTATATTGGCAGTTTGGCCGGCACGCTTTTCACCCGTGTAGATGAGTTGACCTGGACCCTCATAGGGTTTATGACGGCGGACTACATCACCGGCATGGTCTGTGCGTTTTGCAGCAAGAGCCTGTCCAGCAAAACGGGTGCAAGGGGCATTGCGAAAAAGTTTGCGATACTGTGCATTGTCGCCGTGTCTACGGCCATGGGTAGCACGATTTTGGGGACGGGCGCGCTTGGCAGCGCCGTTACGCTGTACTATATCTCCAATGAGGGGCTATCTATTATTGAAAACTGCGTGAAAATTGGTATACCCGTGCCAGCGGCCCTAAAAAGAGCCATTACCAATATCTGCTCTGAGGCAGACGGAAAAGGGCAGACGAAAGATAAGGGAAAATGACAAGATACATGCAGCGGCAAATACGGCTTTATCGGGAAGACGCAAGCGGCAGCGCCAATAGGCGTTGCCGTTTTTATTGCTTGCGCCGGCACAGACAGAATTCAGAAAATTTGCCGAGGGTGTCATAATTTGCCCTTTCCCGCTGCCTATACAGTGAGAAGCAAAACTTCTTGAGAGAGTCATTAAACTTCACAACTGAATACACGGTGCAGGAGTTAACTGCCCGCGTGGGTTGAGAGGCCCAGCGACATGGGGCGCGGCGCGATGACGGATATGGCGTACCGCCATATCACGAGCGATCAACGCGGCCCCGAAAACGGCTTTGGCAAGCCGCTTCGCCATGAAAGCGCGGGCAGACAATAAATTCTCGCGCAAGCGCTCCCGTAGACTTGGGGGCAACCCTGCTGCGCACGGCTAGACCGACGCCTCGGAGTTGAGACAGCTTCGCCAAAAGCAGCTTCTGTATCCCCCTACCCGCCGGGGCGCGTGGCAAATACGGTGGGGCGCACTTTGCATATAGTTCTGTATTTCTGAGCATAATTTGACTTATCAGTTAACGAGGAGGCATAAAATGTCCACCACTGAATACCGGACGCAGATATCCACTGTGAGGATACATGACGACATGTGCGTTAATGCGCCCGAGCGCTGGGCCGAACAGCTGAGCTTCATCGTATCGGAGTCATACAAAAGACGCAGCGGTGAGCGGATCGTTTTCAAGCCGGCGCAGTAAGGGTGTTGGGCGCATGTCTTCCGGGATATGCGTCCATAATTTGGAGCCGGCCGCAGCCTTGAATGTACCGGCGAGCGAGTTTATAATAGTTGGCGAAGGAGGCAGCTATGGAGCAATATGCAAAGTATCTCCGTAAATCCCGCTTTGACCGCGACTATGCCGAACTGAGTATTGAGGAAACGCTTAAAAGGCATGAGCAGATCCTGGACAAGCTGGCTCAGGACAGGGGATACCATATTGCGAAAACGTACTATGAGGTCGTTTCGGGCGAGTCGATCGCCGCCAGGCCGGAAATCCAAAAGCTTCTCGAAGAGGTGAACGCGGGCCTGTACACCGGGGTGCTGGTCGTTGACCTTGAACGTCTGGCAAGAGGCAACAGCGCCGATCAGGCTTACATCAGCCAGGTTTTCCAGTTCTCTGAGACGAAGATCGTAACGCCGATGAAGGTGTACGATCCGACCAACGAATTTGATGAGGAGTATTTTGAATTCGGGCTCTTCATGAGCCGCAGGGAATACAAAACCATCAACCGCCGTCTGATACGTGGCCGCGACAGCTCGGCTTCTGAGGGGAAATACATCAGCAGCATCGCGCCCTACGGATACAAGAGGGTAAAGCTCGAAAATGAAAAGGGCTTTACGCTTGAGCCTGTTCCGGAGGAGGCCGAAGTCGTAAAGCGCGTGTTCAATATGTATCTGCATCATGCCGGTACTAAAATAATAGCCAACAGGCTCAACGACGACGGCGTACCTACCCGGCACGGCGGGCTTTGGGAGTATTCGACCATAGCGCAGATGCTCTCGAACGAAGTGTACATGGGCAAGATCAGACGAGGCTGGTCGAAACAGTTTAAAACGATCGAGGACGGCGTTGTAAAAAAACATATCCGGCGTGCCAAGCCCGGAGCGGACTACAAGCTCTACGACGGCCTGCACCCGCCGCTTATAAGCGAAGAGACGTTTTGCGCCGCCCAGACGATCAGGGAGGAGAACTACCCCAGCGCCAGGGTGAAACGGGAAACTGAGCTGCAAAACGCTTTTGCTGGGCTTATTTTCTGCGCAAAGTGCGGAAAGAGGATCGGGCGCACGACCGGCACGGTGTCACGCGGGGCGATTCCCCGGCTGAGATGCGTAAACGGGCGCAACTGCCACAACGTGAGCGCCGACTACGATGTCGTGGAGCGCGAGATAATCTCGGCCCTGCGCAGCTGGTATTCGGGGTATAAAGTCCGGATCACCACCAGCGGCTTTGCCGACGACATCGAGCGCTGCAGGAAGCAGATGAGCAAGCTCGACGACGAGCTGGCACGCCTGAACGCACAGCTTGAAATGGCATACAATCTGGTCGAGTGCGGAGAGTATACGCTGGAACTGTTCAAGGCCAGGCGCGCCAAGATACACGGCGAGATCGAAACGGCCCAGGCCAGGCGAAATGGTCTCGAAGCGATGTTGAGCAAGCTTGAGACCGGCAACGCCGAGCAGAGCAGTTTTATCCCCAACACAGAGAAGCTCCTGGAAAGCTACGGCGAGATGACCGTTAAAGAGCGAAATGACCTTTTGAAAACGATACTCCATAAAATTGTCTATTTTAAGGATGCTGAAGGGAAAATAACCATCGATCTGTACCCAAGGCTTCCTAAATTATAGAAGAATGTCGGCATCAACGGCGTACTCACGTTCTTGTAAACGACCCGGCGCGGGGGTATGGGATACCGATATATTCCATGCTGGCCGCGGCGGAGTCCATCGAGCAGCGCGACGCGGCGTAAGATCCGCCGTCAGCCGTCAGCCCATGCGCCCTGGCCGTGCAGCGGGCAGATATATGCAAAAAAGCCGCGGAGCTTTTGCTCCGCGGCTTTTTGGTGCGTGGCGCGGCGTTATTCGCCGTCCTTGTCCTCTTCCGGCTGCTCTTCGTCGTCGGTGGCGATGCCGTCGAACTCAAGGGTCTCGCCGCAGTTGGGGCACTCGATGGCGCCCAGGTCGAGCACATCCTCGTCGATGGTGATGGTGTTGCCGCAGGCCGGGCAGGTGACCTCGTAAAACACCGGCTCGTCGCCGCAGCAGCAGCACTCGCCGTCATCGTCGTCCCAGTCCTCGTCCTCGTCCTCGTCGTCCTCATCGTCATCGTCGTCGTAGACGTAGTCTTCGAGGTCCTCAAGGTCGTCGCTCACCTGGTCGATGGCCTCGCCCAGGTCCCAGGCGTTGCTCTCCAGGTCGGCGATGTCACCGGCCAGCTCTTCCAGCGTGTCGATGATGGCGGCGAAGAGCTTGCCTTCCTTGGACTTCTTGTCGATGTCCAGGCCTTCGGCCAGGCCCTTCAGATAGGCTACTTTTTCGGAAGCGGTCATGTTTTTCCTCCGTTGGCAAAGATTTGCGCGCGATCAGCCCTTGGCGCGCTCGAGGTACTCGCCGGAGCGGGTGTCGATCTTGATTTTGTCGCCCTCGCTGATGAAGAGGGGCACCTTGACCTCGGCGCCGGTCTCCACGGTGGCGGGCTTGGTGGCGTTGGTGGCGGTGTTGCCGGCGAAGCCGGGGTCGGTCTGCGTGACGACGAGCTCCACGAAGTTGGGCGGCTCAACGGCGAACACCTTGCCCTTGTAGCTCATGACGACGCACACCATGTTCTCCTTGACGAACTTGAAACTGTCGCCCAGCAGGCTCTCATCGATGGGGACGAGCTCGTAGGTCTCAGGGTCCATGAAGTAATAGAGGTTGCCGTCGGCATAGCTGAACTCCATGCTCTTGCGCTCGATGGTGGCTTCCTCGAACTTCGCGGTGGGGTTGAAGCTGGTCTCCACGACCGCGCCGGTGATGACGTTCTTCATCTTGGTGCGGACAAAGGCCGCGCCCTTGCCGGGCTTGACGTGCTGGAACTCGACGACCTGCATGACCTGGCCGTCCATCTCGAAGGTAACGCCGTTACGGAAATCGCCTGCGGATATCATATATTTTGCCTCCTGTGGTGTGTTTAGTCTGATAACCAATGTATTTTACACTATAACCGCGCTTTTGGCAATATGTAATTGCAAATTGGCGGCAAAAACCGCGCTCAGCCGCGCTTGCAGCGGGCGATCTGGCCCTGCATCCAGTGGAACGAGTCCTTTTTCAGCCTCTCGCAGGTGCGGAAATCGACATAGGCGAGGCCGAAGCGCGCGTCAAAGCCGCGGCTCCACTCAAAATTGTCCGTCAGTGCCCAGTAGTAATAGCCGCGCAGGTCCACGCCGGCGTCCAGCGCCCGGCGCAGCGCGAGCAGGTAGCGCTCCAGGAAGTCTATGCGCCCCGGGTCGTGCACCTGCCCGTCCAGGCTCACCACGTCCGCGCAGGCCACGCCGTTTTCCGAGATGTAGAACGGCAACCGGTAGCGCTCGTAAAGTATGCGCACGCCCCAGTCGAGGGCCTCCGGCGTCACTGGCCAGCCGATGGCCGTGCGCGGGAAGCCGGGCCAGCGCCCGGCGAACTCGAAGCCGCCATCCACGGCGCGCACGGCGTGGGCGTTATAGATGTTGATGCCCAGGGCGTCCGGCACGGCGTGCATCGTCTCCAGCTCCTCCGGCGTGACGGAGGCCGCCAGCGGCTCCGCGGCCGTCCCCGCGCAGTGCGGGTAGCGGCCGAAGCAGATGGGGTCGAGCAGCCAGTGGTGGGTGAACGCCCAGTCGCCGCCGTTGGTGGAGAAGCAGGCCGCGCGGGCGGCGGCGATGTCCTCCGGCGTCTCCTCCAGCGGGTAGCAGGCCCGCCCGGTGGAGGCGATGGCCACCACGGCGTGCGGGTCGGCGGCCTTTATCGCCCGCTGGGCGAGGCCGTGGGCCAGCTGCTGGTTCACCAGCACGCGGAACTGCCCCGCTGCGTCCAGCTTGCGCCCCGGCGCGTGTACGCCGTCGCCATAGCTGATGCCCACGGTACACTGCGGCTCGTTGAGCGTGTACCAGATGCGCACCCTCCCGCGGAAGCGCGCGGCCATCATGCCCGCGTAGCGGGCGAAGGCCTCCGCCGTTCCGCACACGGTCCAGCCGCCGCGGTCCTCCGCCGCCTGCGGCAGCTCCCAGTGATAGAGCGTCACCGCCGGCTCGATGCCGGCAGCCAGCAGCGCGTCCACCAGGCGCTCATAGTAGGCGATGCCCGCCTCGTTCCAGCGCCCGTCCGCCTGCGGGTCGATGCGCGCCCAGCTGGCGGAGAAGCGGTAGCTATCCGCCCCCAGCTCGCGCAGCAGCGCCACATCCTCCGCCCAGCGGTGGTAGGAGTCGCAGGCGACGTCGCCGTTCCAGCCGTCGGCGATCTTGCCCGGCGTGTGCGTGAAAGTGTCCCATACCGAGGGCCCGCCGCCGTCCGCGGTGGCCCAGCCTTCGACCTGATAGGCGCTCGAAGCGGCGCCCCAGAGGAAATCGCGCGGGAAGGGGATGTTCATCGCTGTCCTCCTTGTCCTGCCGGCGGCCGCGGGCATTCCCCGCCGGCGCTGCCTGTTGGTGCGGGTAGTGGGGGTCGAACCCACACGGATCGCTCCACAGGAACCTAAATCCTGCGCGTCTGCCAATTCCGCCATACCCGCATATTCAGTTTCCCTCTATTTTTACTCGGGGAGGGATTGCCCGAGGCGGAGCATTATGCTTGATCCGCGTCTATAAAAACAGGCCGAGCCTGTTTTTATCTGCACAATCCTTTTTGGCCAAAAGGTCCGGACAACAAGCTGTTCAACGCAGTATCAATCATTTTCTGGTGATCTGGCCTTGCCGCAAGTAGGATATAATCCCGCACGGAACATTTTGGGAATGTGATCTTGGAAAAAGGGCAGTCACACAAATCACTTTGAGTGTTCAACATTTCTCTTATCCAGCTGAAATATATATCTTCGACTTTTCTCTGGCGATGGTTGTAGAACACAACACTGATCCCCTGTGCAGTATAATCTGCAATCTCATCCAAAAAAATATATTTCACACTTTTGGCAGAACCTTTGCCAACACTTTTCACCAAAAGTCCGTTGTCAGGGTCAAGGAACACGATGTCGCAAGCGGACAGCGCAAAAACAGCACGGCGATGCCACGCAAGACGATCTTCCTTAAACGGAACCTCGTCAGAAAACCAAATAGCATCCACAAGTCCGGCATCCTGCAGTTTATGGATCGTTCGGTCGGCTATGGGAAGATGAGAGATCGCAGACAGTTTTTCTGCCAATTGCTGGTCGCAAACAAAATACTTCTGGGGAATGTGATATTTTCCATCATCCTGCTTTTCAAAGCTCTGCGGATAAGTTCGATACCAGTTCACACCGATTTTGAAACCAGCCGCAGAAAGTGCTTTTAACAAGGCAAACTTTCCAAAATCTCCAATATCTCCTGCATAACGGTCCTGCATGGTCGTTTCTCCGAAAATCCTTCACTAAGGTGACAGCACCTAAATCCTGCGCGTCTGCCAATTCCGCCATACCCGCACATACGTGTCCATGATACTATGTCCGGCGGCCAAAGTCAATTCCCCGCTTGACTTTGGCCGCGCGGCAGGTTTATCATACTGTAAAACATTAAAACGAGGTGTTGGATATGCTGGGCGCTCTTGCCAACAGCGCCGGCGTGCTCTTCGGCGGCCTTCTGGGCGCGCTGCTGGGCAGCCGCATAAAAGAAAAGTATACCTCTTCCCTGCTCAGCGCGCTCGCCCTCGCCAGCGTGGGCCTCGGCGTCGTCTACTGCGTTGAAACGGCGGACGCGCTCTGCCTCATCGTCTGCGTCTCCGTCGGGACGCTCATCGGCGAGCTGCTGCGGATAGACGACGGGGTGGAGGCCCTCGGGGCCCTGGCCGGGCGGCTCGCCGGGCGCGCCGGCGGCAGCGGCGGCGGCTTTACCCAGGCCTTCGTATCGTGCAGCATCCTCTACTGCGTGGGCAGCATGTCCGTCATGGGCAGCGTGCAGGCCGGCATAAGCGGCGACAACAGCCTCCTCTTCGCCAAGGCCGTGCTCGACTTCACCGCCTCCCTGGCCTACGGCGCGGCCCTCGGCATCGGCGTACCGGCGTCCGCCGTCTGCGTGCTTATCGTCGAGGGAGCCATAACCCTGCTCGCCGGCTCCGTCTCCGCGCTGCTCACCGGCGCTGTGGTGGCGGAGATGTCCGCCGTCGGCGGAGTGCTGCTCATCGGCCTCGGCATAAACCTGCTCGGGCTGCGCGCCGAGCGCCTCAAGGTCGCCAATATGCTGCCCGGCGTTTTCCTCCCGATTGCCTATATCCCGCTGAGCGAGTGGCTCTCATCTCTGCTCTGAGGGCAGCAAATTGGCAAATTTTCCCCATCTTTTCGCCGCGGCCATGTCGTTCCGTGTCGAATTTTATGTTATTATGTAAATAAGTTTTCTCCTTTTACTACCTCTCTGGCCCTTGCAAAGGGTGATGATATATGCTAAATTATTACTTACAGAGCGGCAATTCTGCGTAAAAAAATATATTGCAGTCCGTAATTGTAAAATAACGGAGGTAAGTATTATGGAAACTAAGACACGCGTCCTCATTGCCGACCCGAGCGAGGATTTCCGGCATTTGCTTGCGGACGCGCTCGCCGCCGAGGGCGACATGGAGCCCGTCGGGCTTGCGGAGGACGGAGTTGAGGCGCTTGCCCTCGTCGCCGAGCTCAAGCCGGACATACTCCTTACGGAGCTCGTGCTCCCGCGCCTTGACGGGCTGACTCTCCTGCGCCGGCTGCCGGAGACGGGCGCAAGCCCGAGGGTCGTCGTTGTCTCCGGCTTTTACAACGACCGCGTTGTGGCCGACTGCGGCGAACTCGGCGTGAGCTACTTCATCCCCAAGCCCTGCGACACCGCTTCAATACTCGAAAACCTGCGCATGGTGGCGGCTCCGCTGCTCGCCCCGGCCGCGCCGAGGCCGGCGCCCGTGCGCGCTTCCGAGCCCAGCCTCGAGGCCGTCGTCACCGATATCATACACGAAATCGGCGTCCCGGCCCATATAAAGGGCTATCAATACCTGCGCGAAGCCATAATACTTACGATAAATGATATGGACATAATCAATGCTGTCACCAAGGTGCTCTATCCGGAGGTGGCTCGCAAGTTCAACACCACGCCCTCCCGCGTCGAGCGCGCGATACGGCACGCGATCGAGGTCGCGTGGGACCGCGGCGACATAGAAACGCTGCAAAAATTCTTCGGCTACACGGTTTCCAACATAAAGGGCAAGCCCACGAACAGCGAATTCATCGCCATGATAGCCGACTGCCTCAGCCTCCGCCGCCGGGCGGCCGAGCAGGCGCGGATGTGAAAAGGCATATCTCCCCCGTCCCGTTCATACGCTTGTGTGAATGGAACGGGGGTGTTTTTTATGTACGGTGAATATCCCATCGTGCTCGGCGGGGAGACGCGCGGGGAAGTGCGCGTGTATCCCGAAGGGCTGATGACGGTGTTCGAGGCCACGGCGGAGGACCCGGGCGCCATGCTGCGCCTTTCCGTCTACGGCGGCGGGGCGGAGGGCTATCTGGGCGTGATGGCCCCCTGCGGCGAGGGGCGCGTGTCGCTCCGCCGGCGGCTCAGCCGCGCGGCCCTGTCCGGCTTCCCGGAGGACATCGAGCTGGCCGCCCCTGCGGGCGGGCTGCCCGCGCCGCCGCTGCCGGAGGAGCCGGAGGCCGCGCCGGCGAGCGAAGCGGGCGCATCCCAGGCCGGGGAGGCCCTCCCCGCGGCGGCGGAGGAAGCGCCCTCCGCCGCGGAGCCCTCGCCCGAGCCGGACGCCCAGCCCCCGCCCGTCACGGAGGAGGACACGCTCTGGTTCACGACTCCGGACGGCGCGCTCACAACCTTTGACGGGCGGCGCAGCCTGGTGGCCCTGCCGGCCGACGAGCTGCGCCTGCCTCGCTGGGCGGCGGGGGCAGAGCGCGTGATAAACGGCCGTAAATACATTGTATTCCCGCGATAAAGCTGGTATAATTGGGATAATAACAGTACAAAGGAGAGTATCTGCCATGCAGATGACCGATATCATTGCCAAAAAGCGCGACGGCAGCGAGCTGACGCGCGAGGAGATAGGCTACTTCATCAGCGGCTATACGCGCGGGGACATACCCGATTACCAGGCCAGCGCGCTGCTGATGGCCATCGTCTGGCGCGGCATGACGCGGCAGGAGACGCTGGACCTGACGCTGGCCATGATGCACAGCGGCGAGACGCTCGACCTCAGCCCCATCAGCGGCGTGAAGGCCGACAAGCACTCCACCGGCGGCGTGGGCGACAAGACCTCGCTCGCCCTGCTGCCGATGGTCGCCGCGCAGGGCGTGCGCATGGCGAAGATGTCCGGCCGCGGCCTGGGGCACACGGGCGGCACCATCGACAAGCTGGAGAGCTTCCCCGGCTTTTCCTGCGCGCTGACGGACGAAGGCTTCCTCTCGCAGGTGGAGCGCATCGGCCTCGCCATCGCCGGGCAGACCGCCGACCTCGACCCGGCGGACAAGAAGCTCTACGCCCTGCGCGACGTGACGGGCACGGTGAGCTCCATCCCCCTCATCGTCAGCAGCATCATGTCGAAAAAACTGGCCGCCGGGGCGGACGTCATAGTGCTCGACGTAAAGTGCGGCGACGGGGCCTTCATGAAAACGGAGGAGGACGCGCGCACCCTGGCCGCCGAGATGGTCGAGATAGGCAAAATGGCCGGGCGGCGGACCGTGGCCTGCATCACCGGCATGGACCAGCCCCTCGGCCGGGCCGTCGGCAACGCGTTGGAGGTCAAGGAGGCCATAGCCCTGCTTAGCGGCAGCTTCGGCGGTGACCTGCTCGAGCTCTGCCTCACGCTCGGCTCCTGCATACTCACCGAATCCGGCGCCGCTGCCAACGACGCGGACGCCCGCGAAAAGCTCGAGCGCGGCATAGCGGACGGCTCCGCCCTCGCAAAGTTGGCTGAGCTCGTCGAGGCCCAGGGCGGCGACAGGCGAGCCGTTTACGACACCTCGCTCCTGCCCTCCGCCCCCGTAACGCTCGAGGTGCCTTCCCCCGCCGGCGGATATGTTGCCGGCATCGCGGCGGAGCACAGCGGGCTTGTAAGCATGCACCTCGGCGGCGGCCGCGCCACGAAGGACAGCGTCATCGACCTCTCCGTGGGCTTTGTTCTGAACAAAAAAACGGGCGACGCCGTCGAAAAGGGCGAGAGCCTCGCCACCATACACGCGCATGACGAAAAGAGCGCCGCCGAGGCCGCCGCGAGCCTTGCTGGCTGCTTCAGCTTCTCCGACACGAAGCCGGAGACGCCCGGCATCATCCGCACAATCATAAGATAAAGGGAGAAAGCCATGAAAACAACCTGCCTGATGGACAACGTGGCCCGCGATGGCTACGAGTGCGCCCACGGCCTCAGCCTTTACGTCGAGGCCTGCTCGCGGCGCTTCCTCTTCGACCTGGGGCCCGACGCCGGCTATATCGAAAACGCCCGCCGCGCGGGCATCGACCTCACAAAATGCGAATTTGCCATCATCTCCCACGCGCACGACGACCACGGCGGCGGCCTGGCCGCTTTCCTCGAGCTCTGCCCGCACGCGCCGGTCTATGTGCGCGAGGGCGGCTTTGAGCCGCACTGGTCGCATCCCGCGCCGGGCGAGAGCAAGGCCATCGGCCTCGACCCCTCGCTGGCGGAGGATGCGCGCATCGTCTACACGGGCGAGGAATACGAGATCAGCCCGGGGCTGACGCTCTTTGCCGGCGTGCGCGGGCGCGAGCTCTTCTCCGGCGCCAACCGCGTGCTCTTCGGGCCCGACAACGTCACGCCCGACGACTTCGCGCACGAGCAGGACCTGCTCATCGAGGAAAACGGACGCCGCTGCCTGATCGCCGGCTGCGCGCACAACGGCATCGTCAACATCCTCGCGCGCTGCGCCGAGCTCTGCCCGCAGCCGCCAGACGCCGCCGTCGGCGGCTTCCACCTGATGATCCCCTCCACGGGGGAGTCGGACGCGGCGCTGACGGACGCCATCGCCGAACGCCTCGCCGCGCTGCCCACGCGCTTCTACACCGGACACTGCACCGGCCTCAGCAGCTTCGAGCGGCTAAAGGCGCGGATGGGCTCACAGATAAGCTACCTCGCCGCCGGCGACACGATAACCGTCTGAGCCGCCGCGGGCAAATATGAAAGCAGGCCCCTTTTGGGGCCTGCTTTCGCGTTATCCGGCATGTGGCGGAGGCCTCCGCCGGGCCGGTCATTTTTTCATCAGCGCGGAGGCTGTGGACGCTATCAGCTCGCAGTCGTCCGTGGCCAGATAGAGGTGGTTGGCCGCGAGGGCGCTACCGGCGGCGAGGGTCTCGCCGGTGGTGAGGTCGGTGAGGGCGGCGGTGGCGGCGGCCGTGCCGCTGCGGAAGAGCAGCTGCGTCCCCGCCGGGCAGGGCGTGCCCTCGCCCTCCGCCAGGGAAACGGCCTCGAAGGCCCCGGCGGCGTCCGCCAGGCTGTTCTGCACGCTCTCCTCCAGCTCGCGGGCCTCGGATTCGATGCGGCTGGTATACGCGCTGCGGATGGATGGCGCGAGCACGTCGTCCAGATAGCTCATGGATATCAGCGGGTCGCCCTGGGTGCCGGCGGTGCCGGCGGCGTAGGCCCCGAGGCCGCCGGCGAGGACGGCCACGGCCAGCAGCAGGACGATCACATGCCATTTTTTCATCGTATGTACCTCCGTCGTCCTCCCGGGGCTGACCGCCCCGGGAGCGCTTTTTTCTTCACTGTGTGAGCCCGAAGCTCACGGCTATGGCGCCGTTCACTTTGTCCATCGTCGCGCCGTCCAGCTGGCCCATCCGCTCGCGCAGGCGGGATTTGTCCAGCGTGCGTATCTGCTCGAGCAGCACCACGCTGTCACGGCTGAGGCCGTAATTGCGGGCCGAGAGCTCGATATGCGTCGGCAGCCGGGCCTTGCCCGTCTGCGAGGTGATGGCCGCGGCGATGACCGTCGGGCTGTGGCGGTTCCCCGTGTCGTTCTGGACGATCAGCACAGGGCGCATCCCGCCCTGCTCGCTGCCGACCACGGGGCTGAGGTCGGCGTAATAGATGTCCCCGCGTTTGACCGCATTGTGCATTTTTCGTTCACTCTCCGTATTCGCGCGATAAGGGCCGCGCGCTCGCCCACTCACATTGTATGTAGGGCGGAGGGCCGCTGCCCCCAGGAGTATTCTCACACGGAGAGCGCCGTTTTATACATCACACATAGACGCGCGGCACGCGCGGCGAGACGGCGCACAGCAGCTCGTAGGATATCGTCCCCGCCTTGGCCGCCTGCTCGTCCACGCTCAGGCCCTGGCCGAAAACGGTGACCACGTCGCCCACGCGCACGTCGTCCATGCCCGTGATGTCCACCATGCACATGTCCATGCAGATGGTGCCCACCTCGCGCGCGCGGCGGCCGTTGATGAGCACGTCCATCACGCCGGAGAGCCGCCGCGGCAGCCCGTCGGCATAGCCCACCGGTATCACGGCCAGGCGCATGTCCCGCTCGCAGGTGAAGGTGCGGCCATAGCTTATCGTGTCCCCGGCGTGGTGCTCGGTTATCTCGCTCACGCGCGTCAGGACGGTCATGACGGGCCTCAAATCCAGCCCGCCGTGCTCCGCGCCGGGGTAGAGCCCGTAGAGCAGCAGGCCCGGGCGCACCATGTCCAGCGCCATCTCCCTGTAGTTTACCACGCCGCCGCTGTTGGCGCAATGGCGGATGCCCCAGCTGCGGCCGGTTTCTTTTTCCAGCCAGTCCACGGCGGCGTTGAAGCGCCGGAACTGCTCGCGCGTGAACGCCTCCTGCCCCGGCTCGTCCGCCACGGCAAAGTGCGTGAACACGCCCGTTATCTCCAGCCCCGGCAGCGAAGCGATGCTCGCCGCTTCGCGCATCTCCTGCTCGGAGAGGACGTTGAAGCCCGTGCGGCCCATGCCCGTCTCCAGCTTTATGTGGCACCTGAGCGGCGCGCCGGAGCCGCCCAGGCGGCGGCTGACCGCCCGCGCACAGCTGATGTCGCCGATAGCCTGCTCGGCGGGCAGTCGGGCGATATCCCCCGCGATGAACGAGGGGCTCGGCGCCAGTATCAGCACCGGCGCCGTCACGCCCGCGGCGCGCAGCTCCGCCGCCTCCTCATAGCAGGACACGGCGAGGTAATCCGCCCCGAGCTCCTCGAGGTGCTTTGCTATCGGCACCGCCCCGTGGCCGTAGGCGTTGGCCTTGCACAGGCCCATGAAGCGCGTCCCCGCGGGCAGTGCGCGGCGTATCTCGTGATAATTGTGTTCCAGGTTGGCCAGGCTGATCTCAGCCCAGGTGCGTTTGTCTTCGTTACGCATGCTATCGCCTCTATCTCATGTGGCTGTCAGTGAAAATCCCTCTATCTCGCACACCACCAGCACTTCGCCGCCCGCCGTGAACTCGGCGCTCAGCGGCCGCCCGTCCGGCCCCAGGCGCAGCTCCACGCCCTCGCCGTCCGCCGGCACCAGGCTGACGGCGCTCTCCTCCCCCTCTGTCCAGGAGAGGGCGGCGTGCGCGCCGGATATGGCCGCCAGCAGCCGCGGCAGGGCGGTGATGGCGCTCAGCCCGGCGCCGTCCAGGTCCCCCGCGGCGAGCAGCAGCGATCCGTAGCCGATCTCCGCGCCGTTTTCCGTGATGTGGGCGCTGACGCCGGCGAGCGCCTCCGGCTCCACGACGGTGACGGTACAGTCCGCCGCCGTGCCCTCAAGTGTGAGCCTGTATTCCTCCGGCCTTTCGCCGGCCGCCGCCACCCGGGCGGCGATGTGTACGCCCTCCGCCGCGTCCAGCGCGGCGCGCAGGGCTTCAAAGTCCTCCAGCGAGCTCTCCGCCGAACAGGCCGTGAGCAGCGCGAGGACAAGGGCGAGCGGCGCGGCCGCGGCCCTCAGGCGCATAGGTCATCCCTCCGTGACAGATCTCATCGCCTGCGGAAGGCGCTCTATCATGTCCGTGGGCGTCATGCCGTACTCCCCCAGCTCCGCGGCGCACATGTCGCCCGCCAGGCCGTGCAGGTACACCGCCGCGCACACCGCCTTCCTGAAGGGCAGCTGGCAGAGCAGCGCGCCCATCAAGCCCGTGAGCACGTCGCCGCTGCCGCCGCGGGCCATGCCGGGGTTGCCCGTCGGGTTTACATAACATTCCCCGTCCGGGAAGGCGCAGACCGTCCCCCGCCCCTTGAGCACCAGCGCGCAGCCGTGTTCGCGCGCGAAGCGCAGCGTGGCCTCCTCCCGCGGCGCGGACAGGTCGCCGCCCAGGCGCTCGAACTCGCGCGCGTGCGGCGTCAGCACCAGGGGGCAGGCGGCGCGCTCCAGCAGTTCCGGCGCGCGAGAGAGGGCCCATAGGGCGTCCGCGTCCAGCACCGTGGGGACGCGCGAGGCCTCCAGCAGCGCGCCCACGAGCGCCGTCACGCCCGCGCTGCGGCCCAGGCCCGGGCCGACGGCCAGCGCGTCGCACTTTTCCAGCCGCCTGAGCAGCTCCGGCGCAGCCTCCGGCGAGAGCAGCCCGTCCCCGCCGCAGGGCAGGGGGAAGGGCATGGCCTCGTCGTTCTTGACGGCGGTGACGGCGTAGATCGCCTCCGGCACGCCGAGGTAGACCAGCCCGGCCCCGCCGCGCACGGCGGCGCGTGATGCGAGCGTGGGCGCGCCCGTGTATCCCACGCTGCCGGCCACGATCAGCAGCCGGCCGAAGTCGTGCTTCGAGGCGTCCCGCCGGCGGCGGGGCAGCGTCGGGGGCATTTGGTTGTCGGATGGCGTTTTCATGACATGATATTATACACTCTCCGGCCGCGTCCGTCAAATATGGCCGGGAAAAAACCCCCGTGAGCGCATAAACTGTTTGACTTCCGCGGCGCGATGTGCTATAAATGTATTCTGGTTGATATAAAAACATGCGATGAACGGGAAAATAGCCCGTGAGCGGGGCGCAAAGAGAACGGAGGCCGCCGGCTGTAAGCCTCCCGCGCGCCGTGGGCTTGTTCGCCCGGGAGCTACCGGCCAATCACCGGCGGGTCCGGCCCGATAACGCCGGCAAGAGCGCGGCGCAGAGCGCCGAACACGGGTGGTACCGCGGAAGTGAGCCTTTCGTCCCTGTCAAGGGGCGGAAGGTATTTTTTTGCCCCGAGAAGGCTCGCAGATCGCACATGGGAGGAAGAAGCATGAAAGAACAGTTGGAACTGCTCGCCAGGGAGTCGCTGGAGGCGGTGGCCGCGGCGGCGGACGTGGCGGCGCTGGACGCGCTGCGCGTCAAATACCTGGGCAAGAAGGGCGCGCTGACGGCCATCCTCAAGCAGATGGGCAAGCTCAGCGCGGAGGAGCGCCCGGCCATGGGCCAGCTTGCCAACAGCGTGCGCGCCGAGCTGGAGAGCGCGCTGGACGAGCGCCGTGTGGAGCTGGAGGAGGCCGAGCTGAACGCCCAGCTGGCCGCCGAGGCGCTGGACGTCACGCTGCCCGGCAAGCGCGTCCACGGCGGGCACAAGCACCCCATGGACACCGTCATCGACGAGCTGAAGGACATCTTCGTCGGCATGGGCTTCGAGGTGGACGACGGCCCCGAGGTGGAGCAGAGCGTCTATAACTTCGACCGCCTGAACACCGACGAGGGCCACCCCGCCCGCGAGTGGACGGACACCTTCTATCTGGACGAGGAGAGCAAGATGCTCCTGCGCACGCAGACCAGCAACATGGAGCCGCGCATCATGGAAACGCGCGAGCTGCCCATCCGCGCCGCCGTTTTCGGCCGCTGCTACCGCAAGGACGAGGTGGACGCCACGCACAGCCCCATGTTCCACCAGATGGAGGGCCTGGTCGTCGATAAGCACATCACCTTCGCCGACCTCAAGGGCCTGCTGCACAACATGGCCGTGCAGATGTACGGCCCCGGCACGGTCACCCGCTTCCGCCCGCACCACTTCCCCTTCACGGAGCCGAGCTGCGAGATGGACGTGCAGTGCCACAAGTGCGGCGGCAAGGGCTGCTCCACCTGCAAGGGCTCCGGCTGGATCGAGCTGCTGGGCGCCGGCGTCACCAACCCGCACGTGCACGAGATGAGCGGCATAGACACGAGCAAATACTCCGGCCTCGCCTGGGGCATGGGCCTCGACCGCGCCGCCATGCGCCGCTACAAGATCGCCGACCTGCGGCTGATGTTCGAAAACGACGTGCGCTTCCTGGAGCAGTTCTGAGCGCGCGGACAGCGGATTTTATCTAACGCCTGTAAAGGAGCATGACTGATATATGGATCTTTCAAGGAAATGGCTCACCGAATTCGTCGATGTGGGCCTGGATGAGATAAACGACCACGACTTTGCCGAGGCCATGACCATGTCCGGCTCCAAGGTCGAGGACACGCACTACATGGGCGAGGGCATCTCCAATGTCGTCGTCGGCAGGATCGTGGAGATGGTCCGCCACCACGACAGCGACCACATGTGGACCTGCCAGGTCGATGTGGGCGGCAAGCGCCTGCTGCAGATCGTCACCGGCGCGCAGAACCAGAAAGTTGGCGACCTGGTGCCCGTGGCGCTGGACGGCGCCACTCTCCCCAGCGGCGCGGAGATACACACCACCACCTTCCGCGGCGAGCTCAGCGAGGGCATGATGTGCTCCATCAAGGAGCTGGGGCTGACGCTGCACGACTTCCCCTACGCCGTTGAGGACGGGCTGTTCATTTTGCAGGAGGACTGCCGGCCCGGCGACGACATCGTGCCCGTCATCGGCCGCGACGACCACGTGGTGGAGTTTGAGATAACCCCCAACCGCCCCGACTGCCTTTCCGTCATCGGCCTCGCGCGCGAGGCCTCGGTCACCTTCCAGAAGCCGCTGAAGCTGCACACCCCCGTGGTCAAAGGCAGCGGCGGCGACATCCACGAGCTGGTGAAGGTGGACGTGGAGGACGCCAAGCTCTGCCCGCGCTACACCGCGCGCATGGTGCGCAACATCAAGATCGAGCCCTCGCCCAAGTGGATGCGCGAGCGCATCGCCGCCATGGGCATGCGCCCCATCAACAACATCGTTGACATCACCAACTACGTGATGATGGAGTACGGCCAGCCGATGCACGCTTTCGACTTCTCCTGCGTTGACGGCGGGCACATCATCGTCCGCACCGCGCGCGAGGGCGAGACCTGCCGCACGCTGGACGGCAACGAGCGCAAGGTGACGCCCAACATGCTCTGCATCTGCGACGAGCATAAGCCCGTGGGCCTGGCCGGCGTCATGGGCGGCGAGAACAGCGAGATCACGCCGGACACGAAGATGGTCCTCTTCGAGAGCGCAAACTTCAACGGCACCAGCATCCGCCGCACGGCCGCCGCGCTGAACATGCGCACGGACGCCTCCGCCCACTATGAGAAGGGTCTCGACCCCTATCTGACCAAGATCGCCGTGGACCGGGCCTGCGAGCTGGTGGAGCTGCTGGGCGCAGGCGAGGTCGTGGACGGCTATGTGGACGTGTTCCCCGATCCCCCCAAGCCGCTGGTGCGCGAGCTGGACGTGGACCGCGTCAACTGGATACTGGGCACGGACATCGACGGCGATACCATGCGCAAAATACTCAGCGACCTCGGCTTCCAGCTGGACGGCAACACCGTCACCGTCCCCAGCTGGCGGCTCGACATCGACCCCAAGTACACGCAGAACGACTTTGCCGAGGAAGTCGCGCGCATTTACGGCTTCAACAACATCCCCAGCACGATGATGGCCGACTCCGGCACCAAGTCCGGCGGCTACACGCCCGAGCAGGCCGCCGAGCGCCGCCTGGGCGAGACCTGCCGCGCCAACGGCTACGACAGCATCATCACCTACTCCTTCTACAGCCCCGCCGGCTGGGACATGATACGCCTGCCCGCAAACGACCCGCGGCGCGACGCCATCCGCATCCTCAACCCCCTGGGCGAGGACACCAGCTGCATGCGCACCACCACCCTCCCCAGCGTGCTGGAGGTACTCGCGCGCAACTGGAACTTCCGCAACAAGGCCGTCAGGATCTATGAGTTCGCGAAGGTCTACAAAAAGCGCCCGGACGGCATGGCCGACGAGCCGAAGATACTCACCCTCGGCGCCTACGGCGGCGGCATGGATTTCTACACCCTCAAGGGCACGGTGGAGGAGCTGTGCGACACGCTGCGCATCAGCGGCGTGGAGTACGTCCCCGTCCGGGACGACCCCAGCTACCACCCCGGCCGCTGCGCCGCGGTCTACGCCGGCGGCGAATACCTGGGCCGCTTCGGCCAGGTACATCCGCTGGTGGCAAAGAACTACGGCGTGAGCGAGGAGCTCTACGCCGCCGAGCTGGACTTCCCCGCCATGTTCGCCCACCGCACGACGGAGCTCTATTACGCCCCGCTGCCGCGCTTCCCGGCCGTCATGCGCGACATCTCCCTCGTCTGCGACGACGCCCTCACCGCCGGCGAGCTGGAGAAGTGCATCCGCCGCGCCGGCGGCGAATACCTGGAGAGCGTGGAAGTTTTCGACGTCTACAAGGGCGCCAACATCCCGGAGGGCAAGAAGAGCGTCTCCTTCGCGCTCGCCCTGCGCGCCGGCGACCAGACGCTCACCGACGACCACGCCGACGAGGCCGTTGCCGCCATCCTCGACGCCCTGGCGCGCGAATACGGCGCGGTCATCCGCTGAGCGATGTAATCGAAACGTAACACTCAACGTCTTTACACCCCCGGTTTTTTTGGTATAATAGCAACTGCAAGCGGAAATTATACCAAAGACCAAGGAGGGTTAGACATGGAGGACGCCACCAGGAGATTTACCGCGATAGATAACCGCAACGAGACACGCGAGATACTGTCATCCGTATATGACTCTCTCAAGGTCAAGGGCTATAACCCCATCAACCAGCTCGTCGGCTACATCATCTCGGAGGACCCCACGTACATCACGAACTACAACAACGCGCGGAGCCTCATCTGCCGTCTCGACCGTGACGAGCTGCTCCAGGAGCTGCTCGTGAGCTATCTCGGCAAATAACGAACGAAAAAACGGCGCTTCCCGGACGGGAAGCGCCGTTCCGGCACATAGAAGCGCCCCGCGCCTAAATAGGCGCGGGGCGCGGCTCATTTTTGCCCTCAGGCTGCGGCCGAGCTCCAGGCGAGGATCTCGCTGCCGTCCGCCAGGACGGCCACGATGTAGTCGTTGCCCACGGCCTGGGAAGCGCCGCTGGTGTGGCTGGTGGTGCGGAAATCGAGCGCCTGCACGTCCAGGCCGTCGAGCACCGTCAGCTCCGTGGCGGTGGGCACGCCGTCGCTCCCCGCGCCGCAGAGGTCAACGTAGTACCACTTGCCGTTGGCCGTGGCGACGACGGCGTTGGCGTCCGCCCCCGGGAACCAGGTGGAGCAGGGCAGCTCATAGACGGCGCTCACCGCCCCCTGCAGGGGGATGCGCCGCGGCTGCGCGATGGCCTCGTAGATGCGCTCGCGGCGCTGGGCCTCGGCGCGCTCGGCCTCGTCCGCGGACTCCGGGTCCGCGGCGTCCGTCCAGAGCTCGGCGTGCGTCACCGTCACGGTGGCGACGCCGTTCTCCACGGCGATGGAGAAGTTTCCGTTATCATAGTCCCCCAGGCGCGTGCTGGAGGCAAAGGGCGTGCCGTCCGGCGCGGTGGACACCAGGTTGGCCGCCTGCTGGCCGTCCTCCCCTTCTTCCGAGGGGGCCTCCTCTTCCGGCTCCTCCGGCGCTGCCGGCTGCGTGGCTCGGTAGATGAGCACCGCCGCCTGCGCGCGCGTCAGCGGCGACTGCGGGCGGAAGCTGCCGTCCTCAAAGCCGTTGATCAGCCCGGCCTCCACCATTGCCGCCACATATGGCGCATAGGCGCTGTTGATGCCAGCGCTGTCCGTGAACGTGAGCGCGGAGGCGTCCCCCGCCTCCAGCTCCAGCGCCGCGCCGAGTATGCGCGACGCCAGCTCGCGCGTGACGGGCGTATTGAACTCCGTCCAGGCGGCGTCCTCCTCCGTCAGCCAGCCGGAATCGTAGGCGTTGCGCATCTGCACGCCGGCCCAGTGGCCGTACTCCTCGCCCGTCTCCAGGCCCTGGCAGCGCGCCGTCATGGTGACGAATTCCGCCAGGCTGACCTCGTTGTCCGGGCGGAAGCTGCCGTCCTCGTAGCCGGAGATATAGCCCGCGGCCACCATCTCGTCCACTTCCACGGCGTACCAGGCGCCCGCCGGCACGTCGCTCAGCTGCGCGCCCTCGGCCAGGGCCGCGGTGGCCGCCGCAGAGACGGCCAGCAGTGCCGCCAGGGCGGCTGACAACAGCTTTTTCATGGCATTTTCCTTTCTCAGACGTTGAAGCGGAACAGCGTCACGTCGCCGTCCTTCATCACATATTCCTTGCCCTCGCTGCGGACGAGCCCCTTCTCCCGGGCAGCGGCCATGCTGCCGCAGGCTTTGAGGTCGTCGAAGGCCACGATCTCCGCGCGGATGAAGCCGCGCTCAAAGTCCGAATGTATCTTGCCGGCGGCCTGCGGGGCCTTGGTGCCCTTTTTGATGGTCCAGGCCCGGCACTCGTCCGGCCCGCAGGTGAGGAAGCTGATGAGCCCCAGCAGGTCGTAGGAACACTTTATCAGCCGCTCCAGCCCCGCCTCGCTCATGCCCAGCTCCTCGAGGAACATCTCGCGGTCCTCGGCGGGCAGCTCGCGTATCTCCTGCTCGATCTTGGCGCAGATGGGCAGCACCAGCGCCCCCTCGGCGTCCGCAATGGCCTTCACGGTCTGGTAATAGCCGTTGGCGGCGTAGCCGGCAAAGCCGCCCTCGTCCATGTTGGCGGCATAGATGACGGGCTTCAGGCTCAGCAGGTCGCTCTCCGCGGCCAGGGCGAAGGCCTCCTCGTCGGCGTCCCAGCTGCGGGCGCTCTTGCCCTCGTTGAGGTGGGCGAGCAGGCCCTCCAGCGTCTCAGCGTCGCGCAAAAGCTTCTTGTCGCCGCCCTTGGCGGCTTTTTTCACGCGCTCGATGCGCCGCTCGAGCACCTCCATGTCGGCCATGATGAGCTCCAGGTCGATGATCTCGATGTCCCGCGCCGGGTCGCAGCCGCCCTCCACGTGGACGATATCGGGGTCGTCGAAGCACCTCACCACATGTATGACGGCGTCGGTGCGGCGAATGTTCTCCAAAAATTTATTTCCCAGCCCCTCGCCCTTGCTGGCGCCCTTGACGAGCCCGGCGATGTCCACGAACTCGATGGTGGCGGGGGTGTATTTTTTCGGCTTGTAAAGCTCGGCCAGGAAGTCCAGCCGCTCGTCCGGCACGGCCACCACGCCGACGTTCGGCTCGATGGTGCAGAAGGGATAGTTCGCGCTCTCCGCCCCCGCGTTGGTGATGGCGTTGAACAGTGTAGACTTGCCAACGTTAGGCAGCCCGACGATGCCGAGTTTCATGTGTGATCACTTCTCCTCCAAGTTCTTTTCGCGTTCCATCCCTTGCCGGCAAACGCCGATGTTTCAGCAGGGGAGCTTTCCTTACTTCGCGTCTTGTATGATCACCATGGATTATATCACAGCGCCTGTCCGCTCTCAAGTGGATATTTTTCAGCCGCTGCCCCCGTCATCGGCCATGAGCGATGTGTTGTATTCTGCGGGCGTTGGACTGCGGCAAATAGTATACACCCATCAGCCCATGCTCCATTTGTCGATGGCGCACGAACTGATGGATGTATATGGAAATGCTATACTTCAGTTTCGGCTGTTCTCAGGCGTCGTCGGCCTCAGAGGCAAAGTTTGGAGCAAAGGCAGGGCACATACTGTTGTGTATGTACATCATATCATAACTGATCTGGTCTGAGACAAAGCATTCGCGGTCGAAGATCATCGTCTCATTGTTTGCTTTGGTGAACCTGTGCCATTTAGGCGCCAAAGCCACGCCGGGCTCTCCGCTCCTCACGAAAGCGCCTATATATGCAGAGAACAGCTCCCCTATCTTCTCCGCAACGGGCTCGTTATACACCGGTATCCGGTCATAGCTTTTGAACAGGAACGGAAGGTCGGAGCCGTGCCACGCCGGGAAGCCGCCGAATATCTTGAAATCATAAGTGAGCATGAACATATAAGAAGGCGCGTTTCCGGTGTCTTCCCTGAGCGTCAAATAGTCTGTGCTGCCGATCCTGTAGGTCGAATCCAGATACAGCAGGTCGATGGCGTCCTTATACGGGAAAGACTGCATATACATGTCCTTCAGCGCTGCAAAACCGTCCCCGTAATACGACTTCAGCGCCTTGTCAAGCTCTTCGGCGCTCATGCCGCGGTCATAAAACACGCCCCGGTCCAGGTCCATCTCGCCAAAAGTGCAGCCGACGATCATCGGCGTATTTTTCGCCTTATCCGACAGCCCGACAGCGGTGTAGTCTCCCGGGAAATGGGCGTCCGGTATCGGGCTCCAGATGCTGTTGATACCGGCTGCTCTCAGCTCCGGGTCTACCTTGCGGTAGGCCGCCGCTATGCGGCTGTACGGTATCTTTTCTATTTGTTCGATGCTGTTTTTATCGAGCCCCAGCTCCTTCACTATCGCAAACGCTGTCGCCGCGCTGTTATGCCGCATGATCTCTGCCGGCCTGAATCGGTCGTCGTTGTAGCGGATGCCGCTGTGGATGATTGCCTTGTGGAAGAGTTCCTCCGCAGCCGGCATTTGCATCAGCGTCCGCACCTTTGCCCCGCCGCCGGAATGCCCGACGATCGTTACATTCCCCGGGTCCCCGCCAAAACCGGCTATGTTTTGCCTGATCCAGCGCAGCGCTTCGACCAGGTCGAGCATGCCGTTCGTGCCTGTGCTTGCATACCGCTCTCCGTATTCGGAAAGGTTCATATAGCCCAGCAGGTTCAAACGGTGGTTCACCGACACGACCACGATATTCTCGTCGCGGCAGATGCCGTCGGCCTCATATCCCACGAGCTCCGTAGCAGAGCCAAAAGCCAGGCTGCCTCCGTGTATCCATACCATGACAGGTTTTTTGGCGCCGCCGTTTATCTCCGGCGTCCAGATATTCAGCGTGAGGCATTTTTCGCTCTCCGGCCAATACCTGAATTGGAAAGCCGGGTCGAAGCGGTTTATCTTCGGCCTGTTGGTGACAGGGGCGTTGGGGCCGTAAGTATAGGCAGGGCGCACCCCCTCCCAGGGCCCTACAGGCTCGGGCGGCATGAACCTGTCAGCCCGCGCATACGGAACGCCCCTGAAATAAAACAAACCATTGAGGAAATATCCCCTGACCTTCCCACCGCTCACTTCCACGACCGGGTAGTCGGCCTCGCACACAAAATTCCTTTTGTTCATACCCACCTCTTAATCAAACGGGCCCACGTGTATCGGGCAGTTTTTCTCCATATAGTCGTACATATCCTTGTCGAGCTCGTCGGCACAGCGCGATCGCTTGTCGAACACATAGGTGTTCCTGTCCCCTCCCTCGCAGGTCAGCCAGCGCTCGGGCAGATATCTGTTATTCGGGTCCCCATTGTATGCGAAACTGCACCAGCTCATGGATATCTCATTGCAGAGCTGCTCAATGCAGGGCTCCTGCATGATGGCCATGCAGTCGGTGCTGCGGAACACCAGGGAATGTTCGCAGCTGTGATAGGCCGGCGTTCCGCCGTTCAAGCTGAAGTCGTATGCGAGCATGTAAGCATATGTCGGCGCGCTGGATACCGCTGCCCTTTTGTCGATATACTTGAGGACGTGCGGCCTGAATTCGGTATCGATATATCGGAGATCCAGTATATTTTTGCCAGGGTATGCCTTTTTGAACAGTTTGAGCATTGCTTCGGTGTGCTCACCGTACCTTTCCCTGATAAACTCTATCTTTTTGTCATCAGACACAGTGGCGTCATAATACTTTCCCTCCCACATAAGCGGCTCCGCTATGCAGGTGCCGATGATTATCGGCGTCGTTTTGAATTTTTCCGTTGGCTCGACATAGCAGGGGTCGCCCAGATACCAGTCGTTCTCCACAGGCGCCCACTCCCCCAAGCGTTCTTTCCAGAGCTCCGGATACACTTTCAAATAGGCGTCGCTTATATCCCTGAAACGGGCTGTCAGCAGTTTGTCCAGCCCGCCGATCTCTTCGACTATGGCGCGGCCGACCTTTCTGCTCTTTTCCGGGGTCACCCTGAACACATCGTTCGAATTCACCCCGCTTTGGATCACGGCCTTATGGAACAGGCCGGCCGCCGCCGGGATCTGCATGAGCGCGGTGCACTTCATGCCGCCGCCGGAGTGGCCGAAGATCGTTACATTGTCCGGGTCCCCGCCGAAGCTGGCTATGTTCTTCTGCACCCAGCGCAGCGCGGCCACTATGTCTTCCATGCCAAGGTTTCCCGAGTTGTGATACTGCTCGCCATAGTCCGACAGATCGAGGAAGCCGAGGATATTCAGCCTGTGGTTGAGCGACACGACCACGACGCCGCCGTCTTTACAAAGGTTTTCCGCTTCATAGGCATTGAATTCTATGGACGAGCCGCAGAAGAAACCGCCTCCGTGCAGCCAGACCATAACAGGCTTTTTCTGGCTTCCATCAATGCTCTGGGTCCAAACATTGATATACTGGCAGTCCTCATCCTCAGGCATCCATCTGTACTCGACCAATATGCCCATCGTCTCATAGGCGGTGCCCCTGCCCTCGATCGTGGGCGCCACCTTGCCATAGGCCAGGCAGTCTTTTACGCCGTCCCATGGCTCCACCTCCTCAGGCGAGCAGTACCTTTTGGCGTTGGCGTACTTTATTCCCCTGAACTTATATACGCCTTTTTCAAAGAACCCCCGCACCTTGCCCTTGTCTGTTTCAACGACAGGGCCATGAAAATCACTATAGAAGTCGGTCGCCATCATATCACTCCATTCCTTTATGATCTTGCAGGCACATAAATGTGGGCCCCGCAGGCATACGAGGCGTGCTTCATGTGCCGCTCTCCTTGCCGGCTATCCTCTCCGGATAAAGCCCTTTCTTCTTTATCCATGCGAAAAATGCCTCTATCTTACCGTCCCAATAGTCGAAATTATGAATGCCTTCGGATGTGTCGAACTCAACGTCGAACCGCAGCCTCTGCAAAAGCTCAAAGCATTCTCTGGCGCCCTCATAAGCTATGTCGCCATACCCGCATGTATATAATATTTTTGGCAGCTTTTTCCCGCTTTTTGCTGCCTCTTCCGCCAGATAGTATACGTCGTGCTCACCGCCGAAAAGGTCTTCCGGCTTTGTTGAGCCCAAATATAGCGCGTGGTCTTTTGTCTGCCTCGCATCAGCGTGTTCCCAGCCTGTCAGCAGCAGGTTTCCCGCGGACATAGGGCAGATCGCCGTGTATTTTTCCGGGGCGCTCAGCCCGACTTTGAGAGTCCCGTGGCCTCCCATGGAAAAGCCTGCAAGGAAATTCTCTCTGGGATCTGAGCTTATGGGCAGCATGGCGGCCAATTTCGCCGGCAGCTCAGCCGTGAGCCAGTCATAGTATCTTCCCGTGTTGATATTTGCATAGAAGCTCAGATCTCCGGAGATCGTCACCGCCGCAAAGCCATATTCCTCACAATATCTTTCCAGGGAAGAGAATCTCCACCAGTCGGAATAGTTGCTGGATGCGCCGTGAAGCACCCACACTACAGGCCAGTTCCCCCAGTCTTTGTACCAGTCGGCCTCGTTATGGTTCCTCCGCTGCCGGCCGATATACCGTTCCGGCACACAGACGGCTGCCTCCGTATATCTGGCAAGCGAATCTGAAAAAATGTCCATCTGCAAAAAGGCCATGTCACGCTTCCTCCTCTATGCTCTCAATGAACTTCTTTATCCAGATGTCCCAAAAGTCCCAGTCATGGCGGCCGTCTTCCGTAATGTGCAGCTCATAGCGATACGGGTCGCCGGGGAATGACTTAAAGTGCCGTTCTATCGCCAGCGCCACCGGGTAGGCGTGATCCTGCTTTCCGCAAGCGTGAAATATCCGCGGCAGTTTCTTTCCCTCTTTTACATTTTTAGTCGATGTATACACGATGTCCCAGTCTGTGCCGGCGGCTGCTTCGCTCTTTTCCACGCCAAGCTGCAGCTCCACGTGCGTCGGTTTCCCGGCCCCGCCGGGCGGCTTGAGCTGCATCGTCTCCGGCCGCAAGTGCTCGAACGGGACCACACTGCTCGCTGACAGCACGCCGCAGGCCGCGTATTTTTCCGGATACAGCATGGCGTTTGTCAGCGCGCCGCCGCCACCCATGGAGAGACCGGCGATATATGTATCCTCCGGCTCATATGAAAGATATGGAAACACTTTCCTCAGCCTCTGCGGCAGGTCATGCACGAGGAAATCGCTGTAGTTCTCCCCCATGGCCATGTTGTTCCACCGGCTTATATTTGCGGAGGGCATGATAACGGCGATGTTCTTGCCTGTGGCGTATCTCTCGATGCTCGTGAATCTCACCCAGTCCATGCAGTTCCCCTCACCGCCATGGAGCAGGTAAAGCACCTTTGCGGGCCTCTGCCCGCGCCCGGCGCCATCCGGGAGCAAAACGGCAAGTTTGACCTCGCTGTGAAGGACGGGGGAAAAGCAGTTCATCGTTATCGAAACCATGCGCGGCGGGCCGCACCGATCTGTTTTCACGCTCATATCCTGTCTCCTAAAGCTTATATCAAATTACTGCCCGAAAGATCGGGCAGTAATTTGCAAGATCGTGGTCAAGCCTGTTCTCTCGTTATCTCAGATATCTGCAAGACC
Source organism: Candidatus Scatomorpha stercorigallinarum (assembly GCA_944387865.1). Classification (GTDB taxonomy): domain Bacteria; phylum Bacillota; class Clostridia; order Oscillospirales; family Oscillospiraceae; genus Scatomorpha; species Scatomorpha stercorigallinarum. The sequence continues at coordinate 41,145 of CALXGN010000011.1, forward strand.
TCATCGCTGCTGAATCTCACATTCTGGAGCGAATCATCCATTGCATAAGTGAAGCTGGGGTAAGCTATGCCATACATAAGGCCCTCTTCACCGATGAGGTTGACCAGGTCGGCGATCATGGCGTTCTTCTCCTCTTCGTCTACGCACCAGGCGATCTCCGAGCTCATGGCGTTCAGCTTGTCGCTGAGCTCGCCTTCAGGTACATGGAAGAAGTTGGACATTATCTCTATTTCGATATGGCCGAACGCCCCGCCGAGCATACCGCCGCATATCCAGAAGTGGCTGAGCAGGTCCCAGGTCTCCGGCTGGCTGAACATCATGCTGTCCAGCACGCTGGCTTCAACGCTGGTGATCTCCACTTCAAACCCGACCTCTTTGAGCATGGACTGCACACAAACGGCTATCGCCTCCTGGTTGCCCGCCGTCTGGCACGCTATCCGGAGCACTGTGCCCTCCGGCAGGCCGCTGGCCGCGAAGTATTCCTTGGCCTTTTCCAGGTCATATTCATATCCGGGCGTCTCGAGCCACTGGTCGGTGTAGTCGGGCGCGGCGCTGGAATACGGGGAATTTGCCGCGTAGGCGTGTCCATTGTACACTATATCAGCTATCGCCTGGTTGTCGATGCCGTAAATGATCGCCTTGCGGACATTTTCATCCGCACAGATGGAGGACGGGTCGTTGTTGATGACCAGGCCATCCACCTGCGTAGAGGGGACGGTATACGCCGAGTAGCCGTCAAGCTCATTGATGTAGTCGATGTCGCTGATCTGCACGCTGGAAAAGATATCGACTTCGCCGGTCTGGAGCGCCGTCGTCCTCTGGGACGCATCCATTATGAAGTTGATATTCACCGTTTCGAACTGGGCGATCTCTTTCCACGAGTTTTCATTCTTGGTGAGCGTCATCGTGGAGCCTGCGAGCCAGCTTTCCAGCTTGTACGGGCCGGAGCCGACAGGGTCATTGACCATCCCCTCGCTCTCCTCCCAGGACTTCTGAGAAACGAGGTTGACCAGGCACATTTTGCCAAATCCGGATCTGCCGGGCGCGACCAGGCCGAGCTGCACGGTGTAGTCGTCGATAACTTTGTTCTTGCTGTAATCGAAGCTCTGCACCGTCATTTCCTGAACGCTGAACTCGGCGCACTTTTCAAAGCTGAACAGCACATCCTGCGCCTTGATGGGGTTTCCCTTGCTGTCTACCAGGTCTTTCCTGAGGTAGAAAGTATACACCAGGCCATCGTCAGAGACTTCATACGACTCTGCCGCCCTCGGGTAGAATGCCGGGTCGCCCATGTAGCTGGTGCAGAGGGTGTCGTATATCTGCTGCCTGATAAATGTGGACGACACGACCGTCGTCCCCCAGGGGCTGAGGTCTCCGACTTCATCATAGAGCGCCACGTTCAGTTCGTCTGCGCTGCCTGTTTCCCCGCTCCCGCAGGCCGCCAGACTCAACATGGTCGCCAGCACAAGCACAAGTACCAGCATCTTTTTCATTTGTTTTCCTCCCTTGTTCTTTATATATTATTGATCTCCTTTGCCCGACAGCAGGAGACAAAATGACCGTTTACCACCTCAGTCAGTTTTTGCGGGCCGGCACAGGCTTCTGACGCATAAGGGCACCGCGGGCGGAAACGGCAGCCCGGGGCCGGATCTATCGGCGAAGACAGCTCGCCCTTGATGAGCTGCCGTTCTCTCTTCGCATGTACATTGGGCTGCGGCACTGCCGCGTTCAGGGCTTTCGTGTAGGGATGCAGCGGGGCCGCGAACAGCTTTTCCGTCGCCGCCTTTTCTATCACCTCGCCAAGGTACATCACAGCCACTTCGTCCGAAATATACTCGACAACGGAGAGGTCATGTGAGATGAACATATACGTAAGGCCAAATTCGCTCTGGAAATCCTTGAGGAGATTGATTATCTGCGCCTGGATGGAGACGTCCAGCGCGCTGACCGGCTCGTCGCACACGATAAATTTTGGCCCCAGAGAAAGCGCCCTGGCAATGCCTATCCTCTGCCTTCTGCCCCCGTCCAGCTCATGCGGATAGCTGTTCACGAACCTCTCGTCAAGGCCCACGGTCTTCATGAGTTCGGAGGTCCTTTTGCCGATGTCGGCTTTGGTCATCCCTCCCCTGATCTCCAGAGGCTCTGCGATTATCTGGCTCACCGTGAGGCGCGGGTCGAGCGAGGAAAACGGGTCCTGGAAAATGATCTGCATCTTTTCGCGCAGTTTCCCCAGTTCTTTCCCCTTCACGTGCGTTATATCTGTCCCGTCAAAAATGATCTTGCCGGATGTGCTGTCCAGAAGATGCAGTATCGTCCTGCCCAAAGTGGATTTCCCGCACCCTGACTCTCCGACCACGCCCAGCGTCGTGCCCGCCTCTATCTTCAGGCTGACATCATCAACGGCATGCAGCTGGCCATTGGCGACAGGAAAATACTTTTTCAGGTTTTGGACTTCAAGTATAGTGCTCAACTGTTTTCCTCCCGCCAGTGGCATCTGCAATAGTGCGTATCAGAATACTGGCGAATGCCCGGCTCAATGCTGCGGCATTTGTCAGTCGCATGTTCGCATCTTGGACCAAATGGGCAGCCAGCAGGCAGGTTCGAGGGGTCAGGCATCAGCCCTTCTATGGGGCGAAGCCGGCCGCCCCTGTTCGCCTGCGGCAGCGAGTTGAACAGCCCGATGGTGTACGGATGCTTCGGGTCGTCGAATATCTCCTCGACTTTCCCATATTCCACCACCTTGCCGGCGTAAATCACCGCGACAGTGTCGCAGGTCTCGGCAACTATGCCCAGATCGTGGGTTATCATGATGACAGCGGTATCAAGCTCCTTTTTCAGGTTGGTTATCATGTCCAGGACCTGCGCCTGAATGGTAACATCCAAAGCCGTCGTCGGTTCATCGCATATCAGGAGCTCCGGCTTGCACGCCAGCGCCATGGCGATGACGACCCTTTGCCGCATACCTCCGGAGAACTGGAAGGGATAGTCGTCATAGCGTTCCTTCATGATGCCAACAGTTTCCAGCATTTCTTCGGCCGCTTTGCGCGCTTCCTTGCGGCTGTAGTTATTATGGAGCCTGAGCGCTTCGGCTATCTGATAGCCCACTGTATTCACCGGGTTCAGCGCCGTCATCGGGTCCTGAAATATCATGGATATCTTATTGCCCCTGATACTGCGCATCTTTTCTTCCGGCAGATCAAGCAGCGATACGCCGTCGAGGCTGATCTTCCCTTCGATGATCTCGCCCACTTTTTTGGGCAATATGCGGAGGATCGATTTGGCTATCGTAGTCTTTCCCGCTCCGGTCTCGCCAACCAGGCCGAGCGTTTTCCCGTGCTCCACCTGTAAAGAGACGCCATTGACGGCATGTATCAGGTAATCGTCCGTCCTGTAGCGGACTTTCAGGCCTTCGACCGAAAGCAGCACATTCTCGTTCACGCTGCACACCTCAATTCTGGCGCGGGTCCAGCGCATCCCGCAGGCCGTCGCCGAACATGTTGAATGAGAGCACCAGTATCATTATCAGCGCCCCTGGCAGTATCACGAGCCGCTGATAGTCCCTCATGTAATCCCGTCCCGCCGAAAGCATGGCGCCCCACTCCGGCAGCGGCTGCTGCGCGCCAAGGCCAATGAAACTCAGCGAGGCCCCCGCCAGGACGTTCAGCCCCACGCTCATCGTCAGGGTCACTATAACGGGTGAAATGGCATTGGGTATCATGTGCCGGAGCAGTATGCGCGACTTGCTCGCATTTACGGACACCGCCGCTTCAATGTACTCCATTCCGCGTATCTCCAGCAGCGAGCCGCGTATCAGCCTTGCATAAATGGGCAGTGTTGAGATGCCTATGGCAATGACCGCGCTCCTCATGCCGGCGCCAAGCGAGGACGACAGCGCAATGGCCATCACCATCATCGGCACCGACTGGTAAATGTCGAGGAACCTCATGATGATATTGTCCACCCATCCGCCGAAGAAGCCGGCGATGCTGCCCATCAGCAGCCCTACGGCAGCGCCAACGAACACGGCGACGATGCCAAATTCGAAGGAGTACCGCGCGCCATACAGCAGCCTGCTCAGGACATCGCGCCCGAACTCATCAGTGCCCAAAAGGTGCTCCGAGCTCGGCACCGCCAATATCTCCTGGCCCATCTCCGAATAATCATACGGCGCTATATACGGAGCGATGGCGGAAACAATGAGCATGATAATGATGATATAGAGGCCGACCATTGCCATTTTGTTCTTTTTCAGCCTCTTCCACACTATTTGAAAGCGGCTCTTTTTCTTGCCTTTGTTATCCATCTCACGCCTCCGTTACTTCAGCTCATTCGCCATGCGCGGATTCACTACCACATAGAGTATATCCACCACCAGCATGCACAGGCAGAACATCAGGGAGATGACCAATACCGATCCGCGTATAACGGGATAGTCTCTTGCAGACACAGCGGTGAGCAGCCAGGAGCCTATCCCCGGTATCCCAAATATCTGTTCGGTCACCATGGTGCCGCCAAGCACGCCGGCAACGATGCCTCCGATCACCGTGATTATGGGATTGAGGGCATTCCTGAGGGCATGGCGGTAGATGACGTTCCTCTCTTTTGCGCCTTTTGCCCTGGCCGTCGTGATGTAGTCCTGCCGGATGACCTCAAGCATGCCGGACCTTGTCTGGCGGGATATGTTTGCTACCGCGCCCACCGAAGTGGACACTATCGGCAGGATATAGCCTGTCCAGCTCTTTATGCCCCACGGCGGCAGCAGCCCCAGGTTGACAGAGAATATCATCACCAGCATCAGCGCGAACCAGAACTGCGGCATGGACACGCAGAAGAGCGACGAAAAAATAGCCAGGCTGTCTTTCCAGGTGTACTGATTCGTCGCCGCGAGTATCCCCAGCGGGATGCCAACGAGTATGGAAAACAAAACGCTCAGGGCCCCTATCAGAAGCGTATATGGAAGCCTGATGCGTATCTGTTCCATGACGTTCTGATTGGTCATCCACGAAGATCCGAAATCAAACCGGATGAATGCATCATACAGGAAATTCCCCAGCTGGATGAAATACGGCTGGTCAATGCCCAATTCGTGCCGTAAGGCGGCGAGTTGTTCCGGAGTGGCGTTCGTCCCCAGCATCTCCAATGCCGGGTCGCCGGGCGTGAAGTACATAATGGTGAATATGAGTATGGCCACGCAGATGATGACCGGTATCACCCACAGCACCCGCTTCACGATAAACTTTAGCATAGATGACATTTTCGAGCCTCACATCACTTTCGTCGAATGCTAAACTTTTGCTAAACTATGTTCGTGCTTTGTACTCCAATGTTAGCATGTATTATTTAGCGAGTCAATTAGGAATGTTCCTCAAATAGTGCGAGTATTGTTTGTATATAATACATAAATCATTTGTTTTTGCACTTTTGCATTTGATTATTCGTACATGCTGTGATAGAATCGCTCCGTTATCACAGTGCTAAATCAAATCTGATTTTGCTAAATTTTTAGCAGTGCAGGTGTGTTTCATGTTATCTGATCGTAAGACTTCTTCCATCTGGAATCCGGCGTTCATCATTATGCTGACCGTAAACCTGTTCAACTCAGCCGGGCAGTATATGATAGGCTCAGCGCTCCCCAAGTATTCGAATTTCCTCGGGGCATCTCCGGTGATCATCGGGCTTGTGACGAGCGCTTTCTCCATCTCCGCGTTGTTGGTGCGCCCAATAACCGGCTCTGCGCTGGACTATTACAACAAGAAGATCATGCTTACGATCTCCTTGGCGCTCACCACCGTAATGTACACCGTCTGCGCATTCACGGATAACGTCACCGTCCTCGTATTGACCAGGTTCATCGATGGTATCGGCGCAAGCGTGAAAGTCCCCCTCTGCCTCGCCCTGGCGACCGAATTCCTGCCGGAGGAAAAGGTCGGCAGCGGCATTGGCATATACTCTGTTGCCCAGGCCATTTCCTCCGCTTTAGGGCCCGGGATCTGCCTTGACATCATAGAGAAATTCGGGTATCAGGCATCGCTCTTATTCATAGCGTTCATCGCATTGATCGCACTGGCCCTGGCCCTGGCGATAAGATCGGGGCCCTATGCCCGGCCTGACCGCCCGTTCACCATTTCTCTTAAAAATGTCTTTGCGAAGGAAGCCCTGCTCCCCGCCCTGATCGTGCTGACGCTGGCCATGCCCTACGCCTGCACGATGGCCTACCTCCCCATAATCGGCGAATTGCATAACGTATCGAATATAGGACTTTACTACACGGTCTATTCAATTGTCCTCTTTATCGGGCGGCCGTTGTGTGGTAAAATGTTAGACAGGGTACACTTCACGCGGATATTGATCCCTTCGCTCATAAGCTACGCGATATCAATGGTCTTCATCAGCGCATCGGACAAGCTTTCGGGCTTCCTGATCGCAGGCGTATTCTCTGCCATGGGCTATGGCATAGCCCATCCATGCCTCCAGTCCCTGTGCATGAAATGGGTGCCAAAAGAAAAACGCGGAGCCAGCGGGAACACCTATTACATCGGCGTCGATATCGGGAACTTCACCGGTTCGCTTCTGACCGGCAAGTTCATAGATACCCTGCTGGCGACCGAAAGCGAGGCCGACGCCTACTCTCACGCGTTTTTATTGCTCCTTATACCCATAGCGATATCTTTAGTCGTGACCATCTATGCAGGATGCAGAAGGAGAATGATCGATAATGGGCAAAGAAAAGAGGGTCTCATTACGTGACATAGCAGAAAAAGTCCCCTGCTCTTCCAGTACTGTGTCTATCGTGCTCAAGGGCAAAGGCGACCAATACAGGATCTCCGAGAGCACTCAGTCAACGATAAAAAGGCTGGCCGTTGAGATGGGCTATATGGGCAAAAGCAGGTCGGCCCCGCCAAGCCGGCCCGCCCCGTCATTTATCTCGATAGCCATCTTTCTTGGCCTTCAAAACTCCGTGCCCATATACGACATGCTGAAAGGCATAAGCATGTACCCCGAGCACAACGGCAAAATGATAGAATACAGCCTGCACCCCTATGTTCCCACTCGCCTGCACGACCTGGAGGCCAACCTCACCGGGAACAAATATGATGGGCTCATTATCCTGCCCACCAGCAGGGCGGACTCCGCTTATCTAAAAAGCATCAAGATCACCGTGCCAAACGTGATAATGACCGCCTCTGTTCCCGGGTACAACTCCGTCACTTCTGACAGGATAGCCTGCGGCGCCATGGTCGCCGACCTGTTTATTGCAAAGGGGCACAAAAATGTCGGCCTGGTGACCAGGAACACATTTACTGATTCGGGCCGCCTGAGGGCATTTGGGTTCACGTCGGCTTATGATGAAGCGGGTATCACGGACGCCAAGATCACCGTCATAGAGGACAAAACTGATGGTGATTACGGTTACGCGAGCATGAACGAGCTGCTTGACACAACAGCCGGCGACCCACCGACCGCCATTTTCGTGACTGAGCCGAATAATTTTTCCGGCACCATCAGCAGCCTGCGTGAGCACGGGAAGTCTGTTCCCCGGGATTTTGACCTTGTCATCTTTGGCAGCTATTCTGACAATGTCGTCCACCGCTGCATATCCCCCAGCATAACCACGGTCGGCTATCCGGTAGATGAGATGATGTATGACTGCATAGACCTCATATGCCATCAGCTGGACGGCGGCATACTCCACGGAGTCACCAAGCTGCACAGTTCCAGATTTGTTTTCAGAGACAGCTGCACCCCGCCCAAAGATTGGACCCCACGGGATTTTTAGAATGGGCTGATGGAGCGCAGATATCCCGGCAGCCTGCATTTTGGAGGGCATTTGACGGATATGAGCTATATGAGGTTTAATTATCACAGCGCCGCGCTTCAGCGGTATGTGGATGTGAGCGTTGTTTTCCCCACGGACAACTACCGTTTTTCAAGCGCAGTGGCTGATGTCCCCATGCCGGACGCAAAGGCCAGGCCTCTTTGCAGGCCTGGCACCATGTTTCAAACTGTCTATCTGCTCCACGGCGGCGGCGATGACGACTCCCTGGTGTACAGATATACGAACGCCGAACTGTTTGCCCAGAGGAATAACGTTATGCTCGTGACGCCCAACATCGCCAACAGTTTTGGCGCAAACACCGGCTATGGCGTGGCTTATCAGCCTTTCCTCGGCGACGAGCTCCCCAATGTCATCCAAGCCCTGTTCGCCTCTTCCCCGCAGCGTGAGGACAATTTCATCATGGGCTACGCAATGGGCGGGAACGCCGCGCTTGCCGCGGCCATAAGGTACCCGGAGCGGTTTTGTTACTGTGTCGATATCTCCGGCGGTATAGGCTATACGCTCTGTACCGAAACTCTGATGGAAGAGTTGGAAGGGGAGCATTTTAAGACCCGCTTCCCCCTCGTATGCAACACTTTTGGCCCCGCTCAAGAACTCAGGGGCTCAGAGCATGACATAAGGCAGGTGCTCCTGAGCAATATTGAAAAGGGGATAAAACTGCCCGGTTTTCATCTTGCTTCAGGCAGCCGCGAATTCATTCGCAGCAGGGTCGAAGCCGATGCAATGGCCCTGCGGGAATTGGGTTGCGACGTCCAGTACCATTGTGTTGAAAACTATGACCATGACTTCACGTTCTGGAATCATTACATAGGGCTCGCATTGGACAGCATCCTCCCATTGCGGAGGGGCTCATAATACATGTAAATGAGGGTGAAACAAATGTACGACGCTGTAGCGGTCGGGGAACTGTTGATAGATCTCACCTCCATCGGCACCAATGACGATGGTTATCCAACGCTGTCCGCGCACCCCGGCGGCGCGCCCGTCAATTATCTGGCCGCTATGAGCAAGCTGGGGTATGAGACTGCCTTTATCGGGAAAGTGGGCGCGGACCTTTTTGGAGACCTGCTTATAAAAACACTGCGCGGCATTGGCATCGACACCGCCGGCATCGTCCGCAGTGAAGATCATTTTACGACGCTGGCCTTTGTCACCCTGGATGAGAACGGCAACCGTGATTTTTCCTTTGCCCGCAAACACGGGGCCGACGTCATGTTGGAGCATTCCGAAATAGATATGTCGATAATAAAGGGTTCAAAAGTGCTTCACTTCGGCACCCTGAGTCTGACCGATGAGCCCGCCAGGACGGCTACCCGCGAGCTTATCGCCACGGCAAAGGAAGAAGGCCTGCTTATCTCTTTTGACCCAAACCTGCGCAAGCCACTGTGGCCTACGCTGGAGCAGGCCAGGGAGCAGATACTTTTTGGCCTCGCCAGTTCTGACGTCATAAAGATCAGCGATGAAGAGATCGATTTTCTCTGGGGCCTGCCGCCGGAAGCCGGCGCCAGGAAGATCCTGGACGAGTTCGAGGCCAAGCTCGTGTTCGTCACATGCGGCCCGCACGGAGCGTTCTATGCGAACAGGTATTCTGTTGGCCACGTTCCCGGGCCAAAAGGCCTGAAGGTCATAGACACGACCGGCGCAGGCGACATCTTTGGCGGCAGCGCAATGGGCTGTATGCTCAGGACCGGCAAAGCGCCAGACGAACTGGATGATACGGAACTGCGGGCCATCACCACATACGCCTGTGCCGCGGCCAGCTTGTCCACGACATTGCCGGGCGCACTGCTCAGCATCCCCGAAGAAGCGCAGGTCTCCGAGTTCATATCCTGCTCAGTATGAATCAAAAAAACACCCGTGAACTCTGCGTGAAAGTCCACGGGTGTTTTCATTCGTTATTATGCTATCACCTGCCGGTGTTATTCCGCCTTGCCCTCCTCAGGCCGCGGCTCTGGGGCGGTGTCGCCGGAAGGCGGGGTCTGGGGCTCGTCGAAGGTGTAGCTGATGCGGCGGGCAGGAGGCTCGATGGTGGCGTCGCGCATCTTCGGCTCCGCCTTTTTCGGCGGCAGGGCGCCGTGATGGCAGAAGTAGCTGAACTCCTCGCCGTCCATGCTCTCGTTCTTCAGCAGGTACTCCGCCACGCCGCGCAGCGTGTCCGCGTGCTCGGTGAGGATGCGCTCGCAGGCCGCGTTGGCCTCGTCGAAGATGCGCTTGACCTCCTCGTCGATGATGGCGGCGGTCTCCTCCGAGTAGCTCTTGGTCATGCCGAAGTCGCGGCCGATGAAGATGCTGTGCCCGGAGCTGTCGTAGCTGATGGGGCCCAGGCGCTCGCTCATGCCGAACTGCGTGACCATGGCGCGGGCCAGGTGCGTGGCCTGCTGGATGTCGCCGGAGGCGCCGGTGGAGATGTCGTCCAAAAACAGCCGCTCGCTGACGCGCCCGCCCAGGGAGACGACGATGTTCTCGAAGAGCTCGGAGTAGGAGTGGAAGTTCTCCAGGTCCTCCTTGGGGCGGAAATAGGTGGCGCCGCCGCTGGGGCCGCGGGGGATTATCGTGATATAGTGTACGGGGTCCGTGTGCTCGAGGAACTCGCTGACCACGGCGTGGCCGCCCTCGTGATAGGCGGTGAGCTTCCTTGCGCGCTCGCTCATCACCTTGCTCTTCTTTTCCGGGCCCATCTGCACCTTGCGGATGGCCTCCTCGATCTCGTAGGAGGTGATGAAGCGCCGGCCGTTGGTGACGGCCATCAGCGCCGCCTCGTTGAGCAGGTTCTCCAGGTCCGCGCCGGAGAAGCCGGGCGTGCCGCGGGCGATGGAGTTGAGGTCCACGTCGTCCGCCAGCGGCTTGCCGCGGGCGTGGACGCGCAGTATGGCCTCGCGCCCGCGGATGTCGGGCAGGCCGATATAGACGCGCCGGTCGAAGCGGCCGGGGCGCGTGAGGGCGTTGTCGAGGATGTCGTCGCGGTTGGTGGCAGCCATCACGATGACGCCTTCGTTGTTGGTGAAGCCGTCCATCTCCACAAGGAGCTGGTTGAGCGTCTGCTCGCGCTCGTCGTGCCCGCCGCCGAGGCCGCTGCCGCGCTGGCGGCCGACGGCGTCGATCTCGTCGATGAAGATGATGGCCGGGGCCACCTTCTTCGCCTGGTCAAAGAGGTCGCGGACGCGGGAGGCGCCCACGCCCACATAGAGCTCCACGAAGTCGGAGCCGGAGATGGAGAGGAACTGCACGCCCGCCTCGCCGGCCACGGCCTTGGCGATGAGCGTCTTGCCCGTCCCCGGGGGGCCGACGAGCAGCACGCCCTTGGGGATGCGCGCGCCCATGTCGGTATAGGCCTTGGGGTTTTTGAGGAAGTTCACGACCTCCTCCAGCTCGGCCTTCTCCTCCTCGCAGCCGGCGACGTCGCGGAAGGTGACTTTTTTCTGCTCCTCGCTGCCCAGGCGCGTGCGCGCCTTGCCGAACTTGCCAACGCCCGGCGCCCCGCCGCCGCTGGACTTGTTCATCAGCGCGTACCAGAGGCCGAACATGGCGGCGATGATGAGCATATAGAACACGAAGCTGAACCACCACGGGGCCACCCAGCCCACGTCGAGGTCATAGTCCGAGATGATGCCCTCTTCCTGCTGCTGCATGATGAGGTCGCTCATGTCGTACCAGAAGAGGCTCACGTCGTAGAGCTGATAGGTCACCGGCGGGTCGCCCTCCGCGGCGTCCTTCAGCGTGAGCACGATATTGGAGCCCTCGATGTAGAACGACTCCACCTGCTCGTTGCGGAAGAGCTCCACCACGTCCGAATAGATGACCTGCTCGCTCTGCGTGGGGGCCACCATGCTGTAGATGACGGCCAGCAGTATCACCATCACCAGGATGTAAAAACCGAGGTCGCGCGCCCGGTTCTTCTGAGGTTTCAAAAAAACGTCACTTCCTTCGTGCTGCTCTTGCTTCTTTATTCGCCCGCGTTTTCGTAGATCTCGGGCTTGAGAACGCCGATATACGGCAGGTTGCGGTACTGCTCCGCGTAGTCGAGGCCGTAGCCCACGACGAACGCGTCCTCGGAGATGAAGCCGACGTAGTCGGCGCGGACGTCCGCGCGGCGGCGGGCCGGCTTGTCCAGCAGCGTCACCAGCGAGATGGACGCCGGCGCGCGCCCTTCGAGGTATTTGGTGAGGTAGCTGAGCGTCACGCCGCTGTCGAGGATGTCCTCGACGATGATCACATGCCGTCCCTCGATATCGGCCGAGAGGTCCTTGTTTATTTTTACCGCGCCGGTGGTCGTGGTGCCGCTGCCATAGCTGGAAACGGCCATGAAGTCCATCGTGCAGTGCATGTCCACGCTGCGGAGCAGGTCCGCCATGAACACGAAGCAGCCCTTGAGCACGCCCACGAACACGGGGTCCTTATCCGCGAAATCGCGCGTGAGCTGTCCGCCCAGCTCCTTCACGCGGCGCTTGAGCTCCTCCTCCGTGAAGAGCACGCGCTCGATATCGTTCTCCATCCCTCTGCGCTCTGCCATAAAGTCCCTCTCCCGCTCTATATTTCTCTTATCTCCACTCTCAGCGCCCTCTCACCGGCGCGCGGCGCGGCCCGTTCGGCCAGCGCCAGGCCGTAAACGGCCAGGACGCCCGCATCGTCCCGGAAAACGGGCACCAGCGCGCGGCTGAGCGCGGGGATGCGCGCCTCCGCGAAGAGGTCGGAGAGTTTTTTCGTGCAGCCGCGGCGCGCTATTCGCAGTTTGTCCCCCGGCTGCCCCGACATGCAGTATATAGTACCACAAATATTTGCATATGGGAAGAAAAAAGTGTTGAATGAACTGTTAATTTCGCCGCTGTATACGCTGTCTGAGCACTTTACATACAGCCCGGCCTCCGGCAGGGCGAACTCCTCCCCGGCGCGCAGGGCATGCGGCTCTATCGCGCCCGGCAGGGACGTAAAAAAGCGCAGTCGCCCGTTCTGCCGCGCGCAGCGCGCGCCCGGCACGTCGGCGAAGGCCGCGCCCTCGCCCTCCGCCAGGGCCAGCACGGCGTCCACATGCGCCTCCGAGAGCGCGCAGGGCGCCAGGATGCGCACGGCGCGGGAGGCCACGCTGCGCGGCGCGGCGGCGAGGGCGGCGGCGGAGAGGCCGTTTTCGTCCGCATTTCCGCGCAGAAAGTCCCGCGCCAGGGACTCCAGGAAGTCCTCGTCGGCGCGCAGCAGCGCCGCGGCGCGCGCGGCCGCCGTGTCAAAGCGGGGGTTGAGCTCCCGCAGCAGGGGCAGCACATGGTGCCTCAGGCGGTTGCGGGCATAGTCGTCGAGGGCGTTCGTGCTGTCCTCCACGTGGGCTATGCCCCGCGCGGCGAGATACTCCTCCACCTCCGCGCGCGTGACGGCCAGCATGGGCCGCACGATGTTCCCCCGCCGGGGCGGGATGCCGCCCAGGCCGCGCAGGCCCGCGCCGCGCGCCAGGGCCAGCAGCATGGTCTCCGCGTTGTCGCCGGCGTTGTGCGCCGTGGCGATGAGCTGCGCGCCCAGCTTCCCGGCGGCCTCCTGCAAAAAGGCGTAGCGCAGCTCGCGCGCCGCCTCCTCCGTGCCCAGCCGCCGCTCGCACGCATATGAGCGCACGTCGCCCCGGCCCGTGAGGCACTCCACGCCCAGCTCGCGGCACATGTCCGCGACGAAGCGGCTGTCGCGCGCGGACTCCTCGCCCCGCAGGCCATGGTCGTAGTGCGCGGCGCAGACGGCGTAGCCGTGCCCCGCCGCCCCCTCCAGGCAGCGGTGCAGCAGATAGACGCTGTCCGCCCCGCCGGAGACGGCGCAGAGCACCTTCCCCGCCTTTTCAAGGGCGGCGAAGTCGAAGCGGTCACTCATCGTCCGCCCTCTGCGACATGGCGGCGAAGGTGGTGTACTGCGGCAGCCACATCAGCTTCAGCGTGCCGATGGAGCCGCGGCGGTTTTTCAGTATGATGGCCTCTGCCTCGTTGGGGTTCTCGCACTCGGTGTTGTAATAGCCCTCGCGGTAGAGGCCGATGACGACGTCGGCGTCCTGCTCGATGGCGCCGGACTCGCGCAGGTCCGAGAGCATGGGCCGCTTGTTCTGGCGCGACTCGTTCGCTCGCGAGAGCTGCGAAAGGCAGAGCACGGGCACGCCCAGCTCCTTGGCCATGATCTTCATCATGCGGCTGATATCGCTGACGGCCTGGGTGCGGCTCTCGTTCGACCAGGAGTGGCCGCTGCCGGCCGACTGCATCAGCTGCAGGTAGTCCACGACCACCAGCCCCAGGTCCGTCAGGCGGCGGCACTGGGCGTTCATGTCGGAGACGGTGAGCGAGGGGTTGTCGTCGATGCGCAGGTCCGTGGCGCTGAGGACGCTGGCCGCGCTGCTGATGCGCCGCCACTCGTCGGAGCTCAGCCGGCCCGTCTGCAGCTTCTGGCTGTCCACCAGGGCCTCGCCGGCGAGCAGGCGCGTCACCAGCTGCTCGCGCGTCATCTCCAGCGAAAAGACGGCCACGGTCTTTTTGGAGGCCTTGGCCACGTGCATGGCGATGTTCAGCCCCATGCTGGTCTTGCCCATGCCGGGGCGGGAGGCGATGAGGATGAGGTCGCCGGGGCCCATGCCCAGTATCGTGCGGTCCAGGTCGCCGATGCCGGTGGTGAGCCCAGGGACGGCGCTCTCGCTGGCCGCGGCCTCCGAAAGCTGGTCATATACGTTCTGCACCACCACGGAGACGGGCGTCAGCCCGCCGGTGCTGCGGTCCTTGCGCAGGGCGTATATCTTGCGCTCCGCGGCCTCCAGCATGTCGTCGGCTTCGCCCGCGCCCTCATAGACCATGTTGTTTATCTCGTCCGCCGCCGCGGCCAGGCCGCGCAGCAGCGCGCGGTCACGGACGATTGCGGCGTATTCGAGCACGTTGGCGGCCGTGGGCGTGATCTGCATCAGCTCCATCAGGTACTGCTGGCTGGAGCCCTCCTTGTACACGCCGCGGACGCGCATCTGGTCGAGGACGGTGACGGGGTCGATCGTCTGGCCGTAGGCGAACATGGCGAACATCGTCTCGAAGATCTCGCGGTTCTGCTGTATATAGAAGTCGTCCGACTTCACCTTGTCAATGACCTCGGAGATGCACCGCGGGTCGATCAGCATGGAGCCGAGGACCGCCTGCTCGGCGCTTGCCGAGTGCGGCGCCTGCCGGCCGAGAAGTTCGTTCATGTCCGCTCCCTCTTGGAAATCATTTCTTCTCGGTGACGAGCACGTTGATGGTGCCGCTCACCTCGCTGCCCAGCTTGGCCTTCACCTCGTAGCTGCCGAACTGCTTGATGGGCTCGGGCTGCACGATGCGGTTCTTCTCGATCTCGATGCCGTGCTGCTCGCGCAGGGCGTCGGATATCTCCTGGCTGGTGACGGCGCCGAAGAGCCGGCCGCCCTGGCCGGCGCGGGCCTGCACCTGCACCACCACGCCGGCGAGCTTTTTGGCGTTCTCCTCCGCCAGCGCGCGGTCGCGGGCGATCTGCGCGGCCTTGGCCTTCTCGCGCAGCTTGAAGGCGTTCACGGCGTCCGCCGTGGCCTCGCTGGCCAGCTTGCGCGGCAGCAGGTAGTTGCGGGCGTAGCCGTCGGAGACCTCCTTCATCTCGCCCTTCTTGCCCTGGCCCCTGACGTCCACATTGAATATCACTTTCATCTCATATCTTCCTTTCTGCCTGCGGCCGGCGCTGCGCTCAGCCGTCGAGGTATTCGTCTATCGCGGCGAACAGGCTGTTCACCGCCGTGCGTATGTCTGTGCCGTGCAGCTGCGCGGCCGCGGCGCTGCGGTTGCCGCCGCCGCCGAGCTTCTCCATTATCATCTGCGCGTTGATGTCGCCGATGCTGCGGGCGGAGATGTTGGCCCCGTCCTCCGTGGGGCAGACGACGAAGGAGGCGTCGATGCCGGAGATGTTCAGCAGCTCGTCCGCCGCCTGCGCCACCACCACGCGGTCCTGCGGCCCGCTGGGCACGGCCACGGCGATGTTGCCGCGGTAGAGCCGCGCGCTCTGCAGTATCTTGTAGCGGGCCACGGTGTGCTCCATGTCGTTCTGCAGCAGCTTTTTGACCTCCGTGGTGTCCGCCCCCGCCCTTCTCAGGAAGGCCGCGGCCTCGAAGGTGCGCTCGCCCGTGCGGATGGTGAAGTTCTTCGTGTCCAGCACGATGCCGGAGAGCATGGCCTCCGCCTCGCAGCGGAGGATGTCGTCCGGCTCCACGATCTCCTGCAGCACCTCGCTCATCAGCTCGCAGACGGAGGATGCGTAGGGCTCGTGGAAGGTGAGGTCGGCGTTCTCGATATAGGTCGCCGCGCGGCGGTGGTGGTCGATGACGGCCACGCGCGTACAGGTCTGGAGCAGGGCCTGGTCCTCCACCTGCTCGGGGCGGTTGGTGTCCACCACCACCAGCAGCGTGCGGCTGTCGGCCTGCAGCATGGCCTCCTGCGGGGTGATGAAGGCGTTTTTATACTCCGGCTCGTGTTTGAGCCGCTCGATAAGCAGCGCGGAGGAGTTCTTCACCGGGTCGATGACGATGCGGCAGGGCTTGCCCTTCTTGCGCGCGATGCAGCACACAGCCACGGCGGAGCCCACGGCGTCCAGGTCCGCGAACTTGTGCCCCATGGCGAAAACACGCGAGGAGTCGGCGATCAGCTCCGCCAGGGCGTTGGCCATCACGCGGCTCTTGACCTTCGTGCGCGTCTCCACCTCGTTGCCGCGGCCGCCGAAGAACTCGAAGTTGAAGCGGTTCTTCACCACGGCCTGGTCGCCGCCGCGGGAGAGGGCCATCTCCACGGCCAGGGAGCTGAACTGGAAGTCCTCCCCGAAGCCGCTGCCGTCCACGCCCAGGCCGATGCTGACGGAGGCGTGGATGCCGCTGGGGCTGACGACCTCGTGCACGCGCTCCAGCAGCGGGAACTTGTCCGCCCTCATCTGGTCCAGGTGGCGGGATTCAAAGATGAAGAGGTAGCGGTCGCGGTCATAGCGGCGCAGCACGGCGTCCTTACCCTCCGCGAACTGGGTGATGCGGTCCTCCACCGCGTCGCGCAGCTCGTTTTTCACGCGGTCGGGCTGGTTTTTTATCATCTCGTCGTAGTTGTCGATGACGATGGTGGCCACCACCGGGCGCGACTGCTCGTATTTTATCCGTATGTCGTCGTAATCCGTCACGTCCACCCAGTAGGCGATGCCCATGAAGCCGCGCTCGGCGCCCTCGCCCTCTTCGGTGGAGCGGATGATATTGCCGTGTATCTGGTACTTTTTGCCGTTCGTCTCGATGAGCCCGGGGTACTGCGTCTTGCCCTCCAGCAGCCATTTGCCGCTGAAGCCGGGCACCATGTCGTCTATGCGCGCTTCAAAGCGCGCCCCGGTGACGCCGCACATGTCGAAAAACACCTGGTTGGCCCAGACGATGCGCGAGTCGTTGAGCGAGAACACGGCCATCGGCAGGGGGAAATTCATCAGCGTGTTGTTCTTGGCCGTGTCCGCGTCGTAGGTGACGGATTCGATGTACTCCATCAGCTCGCGCCGGCGCTTGCGCGCCATGAACAGCGACCAGACCACCAGCAGCAGTATGATCCCGCCCTCCACGGCCGCCAGCAGGTACTGCCCGAAGAACAGCGTCGCCGCCGCGAAGGCCACGAGTATGAAGAGGTAGAGCCTCAGGTTGGGCTCGACCAGGCGCTGTACTTTTTTATTCATCCGATCACCTCTTCACCGTGATGGCGCAGATCTCAGTTTCAATAGATGATTATACCACGCCCGGGCGCGGCGTGACAACAATTTTTATTGCTCAAACCATGCCGCTGCGGCCGGTAAAAGCGTTTCCCGGGGCCCAGGCCCCGGGAAACGCCGTCTGGATGCCTATGCGCCCGTGGGCGTGGGGTAATCCAGGATATAGTAGCCGCAGGCGTTGATGATGGTGGTGTCGCCGTATTTCATCAGCCGCGGGATGTTGCGCCCATAGCGCAGGTGGTTGTGCCCGTGGATGAGATAGCGCGGGCGGTAGCGGTCCAGCAGGCGCAGGAAAACCTCGAAACCCTGGTGCGGCAGGTCCTCCCCGTCCCCCAGCCCGGCGGCGGGGGCGTGCGTGAGGATGATGTCCGGCCCGCCGTGCAGCAGCAGCTGCGGCTGCAGGCGCACCACGCGCGCGAGCATCTGCCGCTCGGTGTACTGGTGCTCGCCGTTGTTGTAGCGCCGGCTGCCGCCCAGGCCCAGTATCCTGATGCCCTTGACGGTGACGAGCCTGCCGTCTATGCAGTCGCAGCCCTCCGGCGGGCGGGCCTTATAGCGCCCGTCGTGGTTGCCGTGGACATAGAGCAGCGGCGCGCGGCCCATGGTGACGAGGAAGGTGAGGTAGTCCGATTTCAGGTCGCCGCAGGACAGCATGAGGTCTATGTCTTTTAACATGCCGGGCTGGTAATAGTCCCAGAAACGGGGGCTCTCCTCGTCGGCCACGAGCAGTATCTTCACTCCGCCTTCGCCTCCTGCTTATCCTCCTTCAGCGGCGGCATCTGGTCGCGGTGGATGCCCAGCAGGCGCACCAGAGGCTGTGACATGGGCAGCAGGTCCTCGAATTTGGGGATGGAGCCGTCCACATTGTCGCAGAGCCAGTCCATGTGCATGACGTCCCAGGGCGGGAACCACTGCCAGCCGTCGTTGCGCTTCCTGCCGCTCTGGTCGATGATGGCGCAGTGGAAGGGGTCGATGGCCCCGCCATAGAGCCCGCGCTTGAGTATCCAGGCCAGATGGCGCACGCCCGCGGGCAGGTCGGGGCTGAGCTGCACGTCGATGACGCCGCTCTTCATCCCCCACCAGTAGTTGACGGCGCGCTCGCCCGCCCGCTCGGCGGAGAGGTCCCAGGTGCCGTCCATGATGCTGCGCACCACGCGCTCGTAGAACTTGCCCCAATCCCAGCAGGGCGAGGCCAGGGGCGTCAGCGAGCCGTCCTCCCGGCGCAGGTAGGTGCCCCAGTCCCAGACATAGCTGGCCTGGCCGGCGGCGATGGCGTCGCGGTTGGAGATGACGGTGATGCCCTCGCGCACGAAGTCCGCCACCGGGCTGGGGTCCACGCAGCTCCAGCGCAGGTCGATGCGCGCCTCGGGGTTGGTCATGCGCGCGCCCAGCGCGAAGGCGTTGATGCTGGCGGTGACGCCGAGGATGGGGTAATTGGCCACATAGCCGATGCGGCCGGAGCGGCTCATGGCGCCGGCGATGGCGCCGGTGATGAACTTGGCCTCATATGTGCGGCAGTAATAGGTGCGGATGCTGGCGTAGGGCATGGAGAGCGAGCAGTTGAGCACGCGCACCTCCGGGTGCAGCGCGGCCGTTTTCAGGCAGGGGCCGATGAGCGGCGGCGCGGTGGCGAAGATGACGTCCGCCCCCTCCTCCACGGCCTTTTCCATCAGCTCCGCCGGGTCCTGCCCCGGCTCCGGGGCGTAGGAGCGGACGGTTATCACGTCGCCCAGCTGGCTTTCCAGGTACTGGCGCCCCATGTCGTGCGTGGTGGTCCACTGGCTGGACTCCGGGCGGAAGGCGTGGACGAAGGCCACGTCCAGGTGGCTGGGCAGCGGCTCGATAATGCGCGTGAGCAGCCCGCGGCGGGCGGCCTCGTCCGTCGGCTCCGGCGGCTCGGTCTCCACGGCGATGGGCTCGTCGCTCTCCAGCAGGCGGATGTCCGCCCACACGGACTCGATGCTCTTCACCAGGTCGGGCATCATCATCGACTTCATGTCCGGCATTTTGTAGACGCGCAGCCAGACCAGCAGCGCTTCCGCCGCCGTCACGGGCAGCTTTTCGCGGTTGAGCTTGCGGAAGGCCTCGCCAAAGCGCATGAAGCTGGCGGCGAAGCTCTGGCGCTCGGAGTCCGTCCAGGTGCGGCCGGGCTCACAGCCCAGCGCCTCGAGCAGCTTTGCGTAGCCGCCCGGGCGGCGGAAATCCACGCTGTAGAGCCGCGTGAGGGCGAAAAAGTCCATGAATTCGTAGTAAACGCGCACGCGCACGTCGTCCGAATACGCGGGCACCAGGCGCACTACGCGCGCGGAGACGCCCGCCGCGCCGTAGCTGCGCAGCACGCTCACGCGCTTGTGCCCCTCCTGCACGTAGAACTCGCCCATGTACTCATAGCAGCTGATGGGGTCGTTGATGCCCTCTTCGCTCAGGTGGGCCGCGCAGAGGCTGATCCACTTGGCGGCAAATTCCGTGTCGGACGGCAGCAGCGGCATGTAATTGGCGGCGAAGGCCAGACGCCGCTCGGCGTGCTTGGTGCCGATGATGAGCTCGGTGGGTATCTCCATCACGCCCAGGTCCATGCGCCCGATGAGCGTGGACTCGTCGAGTATCTCGTCCAGCACCCGGATATAGGGGTAGCTGCCGCTGATCATGCAGGCCCGGCAGTATTTCTGCCCGGCCCGGTATGACTTCTGATATTGCTGGAAGGCTTCCGATCTGTTCATATCCCTCTCCTGTCCATTCAGTCGGCGGTCAACAGCTTTACAATGTAATCATACCGTATCTGGGGCAAAAATCAAGGGCCGGAGGCAAATTTTTCCCCCGCCGGGCAAAAAACGGCGCCCCCCGTTGCCGGAGGGCGCCGCGCGCGGTGTTTTCAGTTTTCCTGGACGTAGATCTTCTGCGGGTGGATGATGTGCCGCGGGCAGACCTCGGCGCAGTGGCCGCAGCCGGTGCACTTGTCGTAGTCGATGACAGCCAGGTTGTTGACGACCTTGATGGCCTCGTGCGGGCACTCGCGCTGGCACTTCATGCAGCCGATGCAGCCGGCGTCACAGAGCTTGCGCGTCTGCGCGCCCTTGTCGTTGGAGCGGCAGCCGACGAGCACGCGCTGCTCATAGGGCACTTTCTGGATGATGCCCTTGGGGCAGGCGCTGGCGCAGGCCATGCAGGAGGTACATTTCTCGCGGTCCACCACGGCCACGCCGTTTTCGATGTGCATGGCGCCGAACTGGCAGGCCCTGACGCAGTTGCCGAGGCCGATGCAGGAGAACTGGCAGGCCTTGGGGCCCTTGTTGCCGAAGCGCATGGCGGCCACGCAGTCCGCCGGGCCCTCGTACTCAAAGAAGTCTTTGGCCGTGCCGCAGCTGCCGGAGCAGGGGACGTAGGCCACGTATTTGACGGACGCCACGGCGTCCAGGCCCATGACGGCGGCCACCGCGGCCGCGGCCTTGGCCCCGCCGGGGCCGCATTTGTCGGGGGGAGCCTCGCCGGCGACCACCGCCGCGGCGTAGGCGTCGCAGCCGGCGTAGCCGCAGCCGCCGCAGTTGGCGCCCGCCAGGGCGGCGCGCACCTCTTCGATGCGCGGGTCCTGTTCGACGTAGAATATCTTGGCCGCAAAGGCGAGCAGGCCGCCGAAAATGGCGCCCATCACGCCCAGCACCAGAATCGCGTACAGTACGTTAAGCATATCCGCGCCCCCCTTAACCGATCTGCATGCCGGAGAAGCCCATGAAGGCCAGCGCCAGCAAGCCGGCGGTGGTGAGGGCTATGGGGAAGCCCTCGAAGCTCTCGGGATACTCCGCGAACTGGAGGCGGTCGCGCACGGAGGCGAACAGCACGATGGCCAGCATGAAGCCGAGGCCGCCGGTGATGCCGTAGACGACGCTCTCGATGAAGTTGTAGTTGTTCTGCACGTTCAGCAGCACCACGCCGAGCACGGCGCAGTTGGTGGTGATGAGGGGCAGGTAGATGCCGAGCGCGGTGTAGAGCGAGGGGATGGACTTCTTAAGGAACATCTCCACGAACTGCACGAGCACGGCGATGACCAGGATGAAGGCCAGGGTGCTCATGTAGCCCAGGTCAAGGCTCACCAGCAGGCTGTTGACCAGGTAGCAGATGGCCGAGGAGAGGCCCATGACGAAGGTGACCGCGATGCCCATGCCGACGGCGGTGTCGATCTTGGTCGAGCAGCCGAGGAAGGGGCAGCAGCCGAGGAACTGCGAGAAGATGAAGTTGTTGATCAGTATCGCGCCCAGCGCGATGGTGAACACGGAATCAAGCATTTTCCTCAGCCTCCTTTACCGCGGGGATCTCCACCTTGGCCGCGCGCGCGGCCGCTTCCTTCTTCTCCGCGCTCTTGCGCAGGGCGTACTGCATGGCCGCCAGCAGGCAGGCCAGCGTGAGGAAACCGCCGAAGGGCATGATGAGGATGGTGGCCCCGAACTCCTCGGGGAAGATGCGGATGCCGGCGGCGGAGCCGTCGAACGAGACGCTCAGCGCGCCGTTGACGATCTCGAAGATGCCGGTGCCGAAGGTGCCGGAGCCGAGCAGCTCGCGGATAAGGCACATCAGGACGAGTACGACCGTGTAGCCGAAGCCCTGGAAGATGCCGTCGAAGAAGCTGGGGCCGATGGGCTCGTGCTGGCAGAAGGCCTCCGCGCGGCCGATGATGATGCAGTTGACGACGATGAGCGGGATGAACACGCCCAGCGAGGAGCTCAGCGCGGGGATGAAGGCCTGCAGCAGCAGGTCCACGATGGTGACGAAGCCGGCGATGACGACGACGAATATCGCCAGGCGGATGTCGTTCGGTATGGCCTTGCGCAGCGCGGAGATGCACACGTTGCAGCAGGTGAGGATGATGAGGACCGAGAGGCCCATGCCGATGCCGTTGAACAGCGTGGTGGTGATGGCCATGGTGGAGCACATGCCGATACGCTGCACGAGCACCGGGTTGTTGGTGATGAGGCCCTCTTTGAACTGTTGTTTGAGATTCATTTCACGCCCCCCTTTAACCCAGCGCCTTGACGGCGGCGATGGCGGTGTTGGCCGCGTTGGCCATGGCCCTGGAGGATATCGTGGCGGCGGTGATGGAGTCCACGGTGCCGCCGTCCTTGGTCACCGCCATGCCCTCGGTCTGGCCGATGAAGCTGTCGGTGAACTCCTCTTCCGTTATCTTGGCGCCGAGGCCGCTCGTCTCCGCGTGGTCGATGACGCTGGCGCCGGTGATGGCGTAGTCGGCGCCGACGCCGAAGGCGGCGGTGATGGAGCTCTGCGCGCCGGAGAAGGTGAGTTCGACGACCCAGCCCTCGTCGCCGGCCTTGGAGATGGCGTCCACCGTCTCCCAGGCGGCCTCGTCGAAGGCCACGGTCTCGTATTCGCCGTCATAGGGCAGCACGGCCTGATAGGCCTCGGCCCTTGCCTCGGCCTGCCTCTGCGCGATGATGTCCTTGGTGAAGTAGTTCACCAGGCCCAGCACGCCGGAGGTGAGGGCGGACACCACGAAAAGTATCAGCGCGAGCCGGACGATCTGGTTGGGCGCTTTTTTGGTCTCAGTCATGCCGACGCCGCCTCCTTTTCCTTTTTCTTGGCCTCTTTTTTGGCCTGCCTGGCGGCCTTCACGTCCTCGGCCGTGACGCCGAACTGGCGGCCGCGCGTGACGCGGTCGATGGCCCAGGCGCAGCAGTTCATGATGAGGATGGCGTAGCTGACGCCCTCGGGGTAGGAGCCGAAGTAGCGTATCAGCACGGTCAGCGCGCCGCAGCCCACGCCGAAGAGCAGCTGGCCCCTGAGCGTCACCGGGCTGGTGGAGTAATCCGTGGCCATGAAGAACGCGCCCAGGATGAGGCCGCCGGAGAGGAGGTTATAGAGCGTCCAGTCCACGCGGCCGTAGCCGCTCTTGCCGAACACTAGGCAGAGCACGGCCACCGTGCCGATGAAGGCGGTGGGGATGCGCCAGGTGATGACCTTGCGGATGAGCAGGTAGGCCGCGCCGGCGAGCAGCGCCAGGGCGCTGATCTCGCCGATGCTGCCGGGCACGCCGCCGAGGAACAGAGACGTGAGGTCAAAGTACTCGGGCAGGGCCTCGCCGGCCTTGAGGTAGCTGAGCGGGGTGGCCATGGTGGCGCCGTCCACAACGCCGGCGAGCGTGGTGGGCACGGCCCAGCTGGTCATGACGGCGGCGTAGCCCGCCGTGAGGAAGGCCCTGCCCGCGAGGGCGGGGTTGAGGAAGTTCTTGCCGATGCCGCCGTAGAGCTGCTTCACCACCACGATGGCGAAGAAGGAGCCGATGACGCCCATCCACCAGGTGGCCTCGCTGGGCAGTACGCAGGTGAGCAGGAAGCCGGTGACCACGGCGGAGAGGTCGCCCACGCTCTGCGGCTTTTTCAGCAGCTTGCGGTAGCCCCACTCGAAGAACACGCAGGCGAACACGTTCACCGCCAGCAGCAGCACGACCTTGATGCCGAACATGTATGTACCGACGGCCAGCGCGGGGATGAGGGCGATGATCACGTCGAGCATGATGCTCGTGGTGTCCCTCTTCGTCCTCACCAGGGGGTTGGACGAGACTTTGAAGAGCTTTTTCTCCTCCATTACGCCCTCGCCTCCTTTCCGGCCGCGGCCGCGGCGTTCACGCGGGCCGCTTCAGCGCGCGCCTTCTCCTCGGCGCGCTTGGCGTTGAGCATCGCCTTGCCCACCTTGAAGGTGTGCGTCAGCGGCAGCCTGCCGGGACATCCCCAGGAGCAGGAGCCGCACTCGAAGCAGTCCATCACGTGGTACTCCTCCATTTTCTTGTAGTCGCCCTTCTTCACGTACATGTACATGTAAATGGGCTCGAGCTTCATCGGGCAGTGGGCGATGCAGTTGCCGCAGCGGATGCAGACGGGGTCCGCGATGTCGCGGTCTTCCTGCTCGGTGAACACCAGCAGGCCGCTGGCGCCCTTGACGCTGCCGGCGGAGATGTCCGCCACGCAGATGCCCATCATCGGCCCGCCCATGCAGATGCGCTGCACGTTGCCGACGAAGCCGCCGGCCTCGTTGAAGATGTGCTCCAGCGGCGTTCCGTAGCGCACGAGCAGGTTCTGCGGCTCCTTGATGCCGCTGCCGGCCACGGTGACGACGCGCTCGATGGCGGGCACGCCCTCGTAGCACGCGCGGTAGATGCTGTAGGCCGTGTAGGTGCTGACGACGTTGCAGCCCACGCCGCTGGGCAGCCCGCCGGGCTTGACCTCGCGGTCGGTGTTGACCTTCACCTGCATCTTCTCCGCGCCCTGGGGGTACTTGACCTCCTCGGGGACGATCTCGATGCCGTACTTCGCGGGATCGAGGCCGCTGAGCAGGTCGATGGCGTCCTGCTTGTTCTTCTCGATGCCGTAGTAGCACTTGTCCACGCCCTGGGCTATGCGCACGAGCTCGATACCCTTCAGCAGCTCCTCCGGGTGCTCGAGCATGGTGCGGTGGTCGCCGCAGAGATAGGGCTCGCACTCCGCGCCGTTGATGATGAGCGTGTCCACCTTGCCGCGGCCGCTGGAGATCTTGAACGCCGTTGGGAACATGGCGCCGCCCATGCCGGTAACGCCGGCCTCTCGGATGCGGGCGATGATGGCCTCCGGGTCCTTCAGCTCGCTCCCCGTCAGGGGCTTGAGGTCCTCGCAGGGGGTGTCCTGGAAGTCGTTCTCGATCACCACGGACATCACCATGTCGCCCAGCATGTGGCGGCGCGGCTCCACGGCGACGACCTTGCCGGAGACGGAAGCGTGTACAGGCGCGGAAATCGGCGCGTCAGTCGCGCCGATGAGCTGGCCCATCTTCACAGTGTCGCCCACCTTGACGACGGGCTGGTTCGGGGCGCCTATGTGCTGGACCATCGGCAGCACCACCTCTTTGGGCGGGGCGATGGGGCGCACAGGCGACTTGGCGGCAGTTTTTTCGTATTCCGGGTGAACGCCGCCGTAATACTTAAAAGGCATGAGCATCACCTCTCATAATTTTGACTGCATCATAATAGCACAATTCGTCGAATGTGTCCAGAGAATATGACGCCAAAAATGTCATTTTTGCGTGATTATTTCTTAACGAGCATGAGAAATCATTAACAATTGCAGGGCTATTGTTAGCAACTGGCAATTATGCGTCGTTATAGGGGGAAACTGCACTTATATGCAATTTCCGCCCGGGCGGCCGCGGCGCGGCAAAAAAACTTCCGTCTTAACAAGCGGGGCAAATTAGTGTAGAATAAGCCTGCGCCCGGCGGCGCCAGCGCGCCCCGCCGGCACACTGAAACGGAGGTGCTCACATGCTCATCACCGAATGGGGCGAGGCCCTGGACCGCAGCGCGCCGCTGCCCGAATACCCCCGGCCGCAGCTCGTGCGAGGCAGCTACCTCAACCTCAACGGCCCCTGGGAATACGCCTTCACGGCGGACATGAAAAAGCCCGAGGAATACGTGGGCGAGATCGTCGTCCCCTTCTCCCCCGAGTCGCCGCTCTCCGGCGTGGGGCGCACGCTGCGCGCGGGGGAATACCTCTGGTACCGCCGGCGCTTCACGCTGCCGGAGGGCTTCAACATCGGCCGCGTGCTGCTGCACTTCGGGGCCGTGGACCAGTCCGCGCGCGTCTGGGTGAACGGCCACGACGCCGTGGCCCACACGGGCGGCTACCTGCCCTTTTCGGCGGACATCACCGAGCTGCTTGAGGACGGCGAGAACACGCTGCTGGTCCGCTGCGCGGACGACACGGACGAGAGCTGGCACACGCGCGGCAAGCAGAAAACGAAAAAGGGCGGCATCTGGTACACGCCGCTCTCCGGCATCTGGCAGACCGTCTGGTGCGAGAGCGTGCCGGAGAACTATATAAAGCACCTCTTCATCACCCCCCACCTGGCCGACCGGGCGGTGGAGCTCTTCGTGGACGGCGAGGGCGAGTGCCGCGCCGAGATCGAGGGCGAGGAGTATGTGTTCCCCGCCGGGCAGCCGGCCGTGCTCGAGCTGCACGGGGAGATGCGCGAGTGGACGCCGGAGCGCCCGGAGCTCTACGACCTGACGCTGACGCTGGGCGAGGACCGGGTGCGGAGCTATTTCGCCATGCGCTCCTTCGGCGTGGGGACGGACAGCGCCGGCGTCAAGCGGCTGCTGCTCAACGGCAGACCATATTTCCACAACGGCGTGCTCGACCAGGGCTGGTGGCCGGACGGGCTCTACACCGCGCCCAGCGACGAGGCGCTGGCCTTCGATATCTCCGCCGCCAAGGCGATGGGCTTCAACATGCTGCGCAAGCACGTGAAAGTGGAGAGCGCCCGCTGGTACTACCACTGCGACCGCCTCGGCATGCTCGTCTGGCAGGACATGCCCAACGGCGGCGGGAAATACAACGCCCTCACCGTCTCCGCCCCCCTGCTCACGGGCGCGCACACGCGCGACGACAAATACGCCCGCTTCGGCCGCAAGAGCGAGCGCGGCCGCCGCGAGTTCACCGCCGAGCTGCGGGAGATGGTCACCGCGCTCTACAACTGCCCCTGCATCGCCATGTGGGTGCCCTTCAACGAGGGCTGGGGCCAGTTCGACGCGGAGGAGAACGTCAGGGCCATCCTCTCCATCGACGACACGCGCACCATCGACCACGCCAGCGGCTGGCACGACCAGGGCATCGGCGAGATAAAGAGCATACACCTCTATTTCGACGACTACCGCTACGCGCCGGACAAGCTGGGCCGCTGCGTGGTGCTCAGCGAGTTCGGCGGCTACACCTGCGCCATCGAGGGCCATTCGGCGGAGGGCAAGCCCTTCGGCTACAAGAAATTCAAGACCCCCGCCGAGCTCCGCGCCGGGCTGGTCGTGCTCTACGACGGGCAGATACGCCCCGCCGTGCGCGACGGGCTCTCCGCCGCCGTCTATACCCAGCTGACGGACGTGGAAAACGAGCTCAACGGCCTCATCACCTACGACCGCCGCGTGCTCAAGCTCGCGCCGGAGGCCGTGGAGCGCACCGTGAGGATGCCGACCCTCCGTCCCTGACGGAAGTTTGCACACACAGCGCGGACATTTCGGCCGGTAATTCGTGAAAGTTACGCCTTGCGGCCGGCGCGCATGTGATGGTATAATGACGGCGTGTTTTCGCAAAACTTACAAAAACATAAAATAAAAATACGGGTCGAGGAGTTGTGACACAGACATGAACTATGAAAACCTGCGCCGCGAGGACGAGGAGATCTTCTCCGCCATGGCCAAGGAGCTGCAGCGCCAGCGCGACCACATCGAGCTCATCGCCAGCGAGAATTTCACCTCCCCTGCGGTGATGGAGGCCACGGGCAGCCATCTGACGAACAAGTACGCCGAGGGCTACCCCGGCAGGCGCTTCTACGGCGGCTGCGAATATGTCGACGTGGTTGAAAACATAGCCCGCGAGCGGGCGAAGCAGCTCTTCGGCGCCGAGCACGCCAACGTGCAGCCGCACTCCGGTTCGCAGGCCAACGTCGCCGTCTATCTGGCGCTCTGCAAGCCCGGCGACGTGATCATGGGCATGGACCTCGCCTGCGGCGGGCACCTGACGCACGGGTCGAAGGCCTCCATCACCGGCAAGTACTTCGACGTGCGCGGCTACGGCGTGGACCGTGAAACCGAACTCATCGACTACGACGAGATGCGCCGCATGGCCCTTGAGCTGCACCCGAAGATGATCATCTCCGGCGCCAGCGCCTACTCCCGCATCATCGACTGGAAGCGCATCCGCGAGATCTGCGACGAGGCCGGCGCATACATGTTCGTGGACATGGCGCACATCGGCGGCCTGGTGGCCGCGGGCGCCCACCCCTCCCCCGTCCCATATGCGGACGTTGTCACGACGACCACCCACAAGACCCTGCGCGGCCCCCGCGGCGCCGTCATCCTCTGCAAAGCCGACCTGGCGAAGAAGATCGACTCCGCCATTTTCCCCGGCTCCCAGGGCGGCCCGCTGATGCACGTCGTGGCCGCCAAGGCCGTGTGCTTTAAAGAGGCCATGAGCCAGGAATTCAAGGACTACCAGTTCCAGGTGGTGAAAAACGCCAAGGCCCTGGCGGAGACGCTCGCCGCCGGCGGCGTGCGCCTGGTCTCCGGCGGCACGGACAACCACCTGATGCTGGCCGACGTGATGAGCATGGGCGTCACCGGCCGCGACATGCAGGAGCTGCTCGACCGGGCCAACATCACCGCGAACAAGAACGCCATCCCCTTCGACGAGCAGCCGCCGCACCTCGGCAGCGGCGTGCGCTTCGGCTCTCCCGCCTCCACCTCGCGCGGGATGAAGGAGGACGAGTTCCGCCAGATCGGCGGGCTGATACTGCGCCTGATGCGCGAGGGCGAGGCGGCCGTCCCCTCCGTCCGCGAGGAGGTCCTCGCCCTCTGCGAGCGCTTCCCGCTTTACGAGAACGTCATCTGAGGAAACACCGGGGGAGAGCGCGGCTCTCCCCCCTTTTTTATCATCCCCGCGCCGGGCGCGGGGCGCGGAGGTGCGCATGTACAGGATCTTTCTGGTGGAGGACGACGCCGTCATCGCCGCGGCGGTGAAGCGGCACCTGGAGGGCTGGGGCTGCGAAGTGGCCTGCGCGGAGGACTTCGCGCATGTGCTCGCGGAGTTCGAGCGCTGCTCGCCGCAGCTGGTGCTGCTGGACATCTCCCTCCCCTTCTATAACGGCTACCACTGGTGCAGCGAGATACGCCGCGTCTCCGCCGTGCCGGTCATCTTCATCTCCGGCGCGGCGGACAGCATGAACATCGTGATGGCCATGAACATGGGCGCGGACGACTTCATCGCCAAGCCCTTCGACCTGGACGTGCTGACGGCGAAGATACAGGCCCTGCTGCGCCGCGCCTACGGCCTCAGCGAGCCGAAGCACGTCCTCGAGCGCGGCGGCGCGCTGCTGGACATGTCCGCGGGCACGCTCTCCGCCCCCGGCGGCAGCGTGGAGCTGACGAAAAACGAGCTGCGCATCCTGAAAACGCTGATGGAGAGCCGCGGCGTCGTCAGCCGCGACGAGCTGATGCTCAGCCTCTGGAAAACGGACAGCTTCGTGGACGAGAACACGCTCACCGTGAACGTCGGCCGCCTGCGGCGCAAGCTGGAGGGCGCCGGCCTGGCGGACTTCATCAAGACCAAAAAGGGGCTCGGCTACTTCATCGAAGACGGCGGCGCCCACACGGGAGGTTGAACTATGCTGGACTGCATCGCCGTCGGCCTCGGCGGCTTCATCGGCTCCGTGCTGCTCTTCGCGCGCGTGGGCCTCTGCGGCGGCTTCACCACCTTCTCCACCTTCTCGCTGGAGACCTTTGAGCTGCTGCGCGCCGGCCATTACGGCATGGCCGCGCTCTACGCCGTGCTCAGCGCCGCGCTCTGCGTCCTCGCCGTGCTGCTGGCGCAGCTGCTGGTGAAGCCATGAGCGCCCTCGCCTATCTGCGGCGGCACTGGAAGATCGTACTGCTCTTCGCCGCCTTCACCGGCATTTTCGCGCTGGTGTTCTCGCTCTACGACCTGCCCGTGGAGGCGGTGGCCTACGCCGCCGCGCTCTGCCTGGCCGTGGGCGCGGTGATGTTCCTCCTCGGCTTCCTGCGCTGGCGGGCGCGCCTGCGCGCGCTGGAGGCCATGCGCAGGACCGTCACCGTCTCGCTAGACGGCCTGCCCGCCCCCGGCGGGCGCGCGGAGGCCGATTACCAGGAGCTTTTGCGCATCCTGCGCGCCGAGCTCGCGCGCACGGAGGCCGCCGCCGCCCGCGAGCGGCGCGAGGCGGAGGACTACTACACGCTCTGGGCGCACCAGATAAAAACGCCCATCGCCGCGCTGCGGCTGCTGCTGCAGTCCGGCGGGGCGGACAGCGGCGCGCTCACGGCGGAGGTGCTGCGCATCGAGGGCTATGTGGAGATGGCGCTGGGCTATGTGCGCCTGGAGGGCGGGAGCGACTTCGTCTTGCGCTCGTGCGACCTCGACGAGGTCGTGCGCGGCTGCCTGCGCAAGTACGCGCCGCTCTTCATCCTCAAAAAACTGCCGCTCGACTTCCGCGAGACGGGCCTCACCGTGCTCTCGGACGAAAAGTGGCTGGCCTTCGTGATCGAGCAGCTGCTCGCCAACGCCCTCAAATACACCCGCGCGGGGCATGTGGCCGTCTACGCCGAGGGCCGCGCGCTGATCGTCGAGGACACGGGCATCGGCATCGCGCCGGAGGACCTGCCGCGCGTTTTCGAGCGCGGCTTCACCGGCTACAACGGCCGCGAGGACAAAAAATCCACCGGCCTCGGCCTCTACCTCTGCTCGCGCGTCTGCCACAAGCTGGGGCACCGGCTCACCCTCGGCTCCGAGCCCGCCCGCGGCACCCGCGCCCGCCTCTTCTTCCCCACCGGCCCGTATCCGGAGGCGCCGGGCGGCGGCAGCGGGCAATGATCATAGGCAAAAGACCCGCGGGGCACATGCCCCGCGGGTCTTTTATCCCGGCCCCGGAGGGGCCGCTGTTCATCCGCCGATGCTGAAGTACTGCATGGGGTCCACCGTGGCGCCGTTTATCCTCACCTCGAAGTGCAGGTGCGGGCCGGTGGACATGCCCGTGGAGCCGACATAGCCGATGGTGTCGCCCTGCGTCACCGTCTGGCCGTAGCTGCAGTTGTAGGCGCTCATGTGGGCGTAGAGCGTCACCCGCCCGCCGCCGTGGTTTATCATCACGCAGTTGCCGTAGCCGCCGTTCCAGCCGCAGTAGCTGACCACGCCGCTGTCCGCGGCGATGATGGACGTGCCGCTGGGCGCGCCGATGTCCTGCCCGGAGTGGAAGCGCATGTAGCCGAGGATGGGGTGCATCCGGTAGCCGTAGGTGCGCGTGCCCGGGGTGTAGCCCGGCAGTGGCCAGATGTAGGTGCCCGTGCTCTTGATGTTCTTGGCGGCCTCCTGGCGCTCGAAGTCGGCTATCATCTGCTGGATGTCCGCTTCCAGCGCCTCCTCCTGGGCCACGACCTCCAGGAAGAGCTCGGTGTTGGTCTGTATCTCCTCTTCCAGCTGGACGATGAGCTGGTTGGCCTCCTCGATGCGCTCTTCCAGCTCGGCGCGCTCGCTCTCATACTCGGCGCTGCGCTCCTCCAGCTCGCCGAGCAGCGCGGCGTATTCGGACTGTATCTCCTCGCTCTGCTCGCGGGCGGCGGTGTACTGGTCGTAGATGCGCCGGTCGGCCTCCATCACCTCGCCGATCATGTCGAGATTGCTTATCAGCTGGCCAAGGCTGGACGAGCCGAAGATGATGGCCAGATATGTATAGTTCCCGTCCTCCTCCAGCGCGCGCACGTGGCGCTTATAGGCGGCGAGCTGCTCCGTCTCCGCGCTGGTGGCCATCTCCACCTCGCGCTGCTTCTGGCTGACGAGCGTGCCGTAGAGCTCGAGCTGCTCGTCGATGAGCTCCAGCTCCTGGCGGTAGAGCTCGTTCTGCGCGTCGAGGGCGTATTTCTGCTCCAGCAGGCTGTCCTGCTCGCCCTTGAGCTCGTCGATGCCGGCCTGCATCTCCTCGCGCTGGGCCCTGATCTCGTCGCGCTCGGCCTCCAGCGCGTCTATCTGCGCCTCCGTTATCTCCGCGCTCGCGGCGGTGGAAAGCGCCGGCAGCATCGGCGCGGCGCAGAGCAGCGCCAGCATCAGCGCCAGCGCCCTGCGTGTAAAGCTGCGCTTTTTCATATGGTCCGGGACCTCCGTTGCTGTGGATTCGTTGACATAATAACTCATGCTGCGGCAGATTTCAAGTGAATTGGCAAAAATCTGCCGCCGTCACAGCATTTGGACGGGCGCGGGGCGCCAAAGTTCCCCCGCGCCTTGCCTCGCGGCGGCTTCTGTGGTACAATACCGCACATGGGAAACATCGAACGGGTAAAGAGAATAGCGGCCATACACGACATCTCCGGCTTCGGCAAGTGCTCGCTGACGGTGGCGCTGCCCGTGGTCTCCGCCACGGGCGTGGAGTGCTCCTGCATCCCCACCGCCCTGCTGAGCACGCACACGGGCGAGTTCACGGGCTGGACGCGCCGGGACCTGACGGACCAGATGCTGCCCATCGCCCGGCACTGGCATCAGCTGGGCATACGCTTCGACGGCGTCTACTCCGGCTACCTGGCCTCGCCGGCGCAGGAGCGCGTGCTGGAGGAGGTCTACGGCCTCATCGCCGGCGAGGGCACGCTGATAGTCTGCGACCCGGCCATGGCCGACAACGGCAGCTACTACGCCGGCTTCGGGCACGACATGCGCGACACCTTCCGCCGGCTCTGCGCGCACTCGCACGTGATAACGCCCAATATCACGGAGGCCGCGCTGCTCGCTGGCGAGGAATACCGCCCCGCCCCGCACAGCCGGGAGTATCTGGAGCGCATCTTCGAGGGCCTGGCCGCGCTGGGGCCGCGCGTCATCGCCGTCACCGGCGTGCACGACGGCGCCGGCAGGATCGGCACCGTGGTGCTGGAACGGGAGACGGGCCGGCGCTACGCGGCCATGCGCGAGGAACTGGGCGGCGTGTTCTACGGCACGGGCGACATCTTCGCTTCCGCCTTCGCCGCGCTGCTCACACGCGGCGCGTGCGTGGAAAAGTCCCTCGAGCTGGCGAGCTCCCTGGTGGCGGAGAGCATAGGATACACCTACCGCCAGGGCACCCCCAGGCGCGACGGCGTGGCGTTCGAGCTCGCACTGCCCAACTACGTCCGCCGCGTAGGCGAGGCGTTTGGGGATGCACAGGGTAGGGCCCCTGCGACTCAATTCTGAGAGATTTCTTTTGGTCTTGCCAAAAGAAACCCCTCAGACTCCAAAGAAAAGCGCTTTGGTGCGCATCGGAGGCGCGAGCTGTCTTTTACGGGTTTCTACGTGTCTCAAGTGGTCATCCCGTCATCGGATGGCTTTGCTTGCCGCCGACCGTGCGTTGCTTCGCTTCGCTCGCGGCACTAAGTT
>CALXGN010000012.1:0-68889 GCA_944387865.1 Candidatus Scatomorpha stercorigallinarum
ACCAAAGCGGTTTTCTCTTTGGAGTCTGAGGGGTTTCTTTTTGACAAGACAAAAAGAAATCTCTCAGAATAGGGCCGGCAGGGGCCTGCTCCTGCTCAGATGACACCGGCCAGGACGAGGCCGAGGAGGATGAAGCTGGCGAGGAGGAAGAGGGCGACGATGGTGAAGCCGAGCTTCTTTTTTCCGCCGACGGGGGCGGCGTGGGTCTCGGACTCGGGGACGAGCCTGGCGTGGCGCAGCGCGCCCACCACGGGCTTGTAGAGCAGCAGCGTGGCCGCGGCGTTCATGCCGCCCTTGACGAGGTTGAAGGGCAGGAACACGGGCACCAGCATGGCGGCGATGACTTCGCGCGGCTGGCCCTGGTAGATGGGGGTCACGAGGTAGTTCCAGAGCAGCATGAGCGCGGTCATGATGACGACGCCGGCGGCGAGGCCGATGACGGCGCCCTTCATGGTGTGGTCTTTCTTATACACCCAGCAGGCCGTGCAGCAGAAGCTGGCCGTGCCGATGATGTTCATCAAACAGCCCCAGGGGCCCGTGCCGCTGATGGTGATCATTTCGATCACGCAGTCCACCACGGCGATCATGCCCGCGGCCATGGGGCCGTAGATGAAGCCGCCGATGCAGATGACGACGTGCTTGAAGTCGAAATCGAGGAAGCCGTTGACGCTGGGGAGGAGCTTCGATATCCACATGACCACATAGGCCAGGGCGGTGAGCATGGCGAGGACGGCGAGCTTCTTAGTGTCGATTTTCCTCAGGGTGGGGGCGGGTTTTCTGACATCCATTACAAATGCACCTCTCGGCAAAAAATTGACGCCCGAAGGAATGTCTCCTCCGGGCGTAATTATTGCAAAGGTGCAAAATACGCATCTTCTCTCATCCAGACTGTAACTGTCGGTATCGGACTTGCACCGATTCATGCCGCTGCGCGGCTCGCGGACTTTACCGCCGATCGGGAATTTCACCCTGCCCTGAAGACATCGTGTTCGTTTGTCGCAATTATGATAGCACTATCGCCGCGCAAATGCAAGAGGAAAATTGACTTTTCCCGCCGCAGGCGTTAGTATGGTAAAAATGGCCGGGAAAAGGGGGGATATGGACGTGCCGGAGCGGGAAAACAGCTGCTGTTTCACGGGCCACCGGGCGGCGAAGCTGCCCTGGGGCTTCAACGAGCGCGACGCGCGCTGCGCACAGCTCAAGCGCCGCATCGCCGACGCGGCGGAGGCCGTCTATGACGCCGGCATCCGCCACTACATCTGCGGCATGGCCAACGGCTGCGACCTCTATTTCGCGGAGGCCGTGCTCGCGCTGCGCTCGCGCCGGCCGGACGTGACGCTGGAGGCCGCCGTGCCATATGAGGCGCAGGCCGCGCGCTGGGAGGGCGCGCTGCGCGAGCGCTACGCGCGCATACTCGGCGAGTGCGACTACCACACGCTGGTGGCGCGGGAGTTCACCCCCGGCTGCTACCAGCGGCGCAACCACTACATGGTGGACGCCTCCAGCGTGCTCATCGCCGCCTATGACGGGCGCGCCGGCGGCACGATGAGCACCATGCTCTACGCTATGCGCCAGGGGCTGGAGATCATCGAGATACAGATATAAAACACTTGACATTTCGCGCAGATGTGGTAATATTATCACGCTACCACATTAGCAGACTAAAGTTTCACGGAGGCCGCGATGGACGAGATCTTAACTCGGGAGGAGCGCACGGTGCTCGCGCTGCGCTCGCTCTACGCCGCCATGGGCTACCGGCCCTACAAGATGGGCAAATTTGAAGAATACGACTTCTACGCCGAGAACCGCCGCTTCCTGGAGCGGGGGAACATCGCCGCTTTCACGGACACGACGGGCCGCCTGATGGCCCTTAAGCCGGACGTGACGCTCTCCATCGCCAAGGGCGCGGCCGCCCGCGCGGACACGCTGAAGGTGTACTATGACGAGAGCGTCTACCGCGCGCCGGACCCGGACGCCGGCTTCCAGGAGATCACGCAGACGGGCCTGGAGTGCATCGGTATGGTGGACGCCTACGCCATGGGCGAGGTGCTCTATCTGGCGGCGGAGAGCCTGCGCGCCGTTTCGCCGCGCTTTGTGCTGGACGTGGCGCACATGGGCTATGTGGCCGCGCTGCTGCCGGAGCTGGGGCTGGAGGGCGAGGCCGCCGCGGCCGCGCTGCGCTCGCTCTCGGCGCGCAATGTGCCGGAGCTCTCCGCCATACTGGAGCGCGCGCACGCGCCGCGCGCCATGGCGGAGACGCTCTGCCGCTTTGCGCGGCTCTACGGCCCGCTCGGCGAGTTGCTGCCGCAGCTGGCCGCGGCAGCGGTGAACGAGGGCATGCGCGCTGCCTGCGCGGAGCTGGCCGGCGTAGCGGAGGCCCTGGGGGGCTTCGGTTGCCTGGGCGGAGTGATGCTCGACATCTCGCTCATGGGCGACATGGAGTATTATAACGGCCTGGTTTTCAAGGGATATGTGGAGGGAGCGCCGCGCGCGGTGCTCTCCGGCGGGCGCTACGACGCGCTGATGCGCAAGCTGGGGCGCGAGGCGGGGGCCGTGGGCTTCGCCGTTTATCTGAACCTGCTCGAGCACCTCGGCGGGGAGCGGCAGGAGCCGCCAGAGTGCGAGGTACTGCTCTATGACGGCTCGGAGAGCCCCGCGGAGATCGCGGCGCGGGCGAAGGCCATAGCCGCGAAGGGCGACCGGGTGCTCGTCAGGCACCGGGAAGAGGAAGGGGGCGCGAAGGCGTGATAAATATTGCGCTGCCGAAGGGCAGGCTGGGCGAGCGGGCCTACGGCCTTTTCGAGCGCTGCGGGCGCGGCTGCGAGGAGATACGCGCGCCGGGACGCCGCCTGGTGTTTGAAAACCCGCAGGCCGGGGTGCGCTTTTTCTGGGTGAAGCCATCGGACGTGCCCATATATGTGGAGCGCGGGGCGGCGGACCTGGGCGTGGCCGGCAAGGACGTGCTGCTGGAGCATGCGGCGGACGTATATGAGCTGCTGGACCTGGGCATCGGCCGCTGCGCCATGTGCGTGGCGGGTCCGAAGGGCTGGCGCGCGCCGGAGGGCGCCACGCTGCGCGTGGCCACCAAGTTCCCCGGCATCGCGCGCCGCCACTACGCGCAGAGCGGGCGGGCCATCGACGTCATCAAGCTCAACGGCTCCATCGAGCTGGCGCCCATCCTGGGGCTCTCGGACGTGATCGTGGACATCGTGGAGACCGGGACGACCCTGAAGGAAAACGACCTTGAGGTGATAGAGCGCTTCCTGCCCATTTCCGCGCGGCTCATCGCCAACAAGGCGGGGTATAAATTCAAGTACGAAGAGATAAGCGCCCTCACGGCGGACATGGCCGTGGCGGCCGGGGAGGCGGACTGACATGATAAGGATAATGAAACGCGGCGAGGTCAGCGAGAGCGAGCTCTTCGCCCGCAAGGTGAACGGCGCGGACGTGGCCGGCGCGGTGGCGGAGATAATAGCGGACGTGCGAGAGAACGGCGACGCGGCGCTGAGGAAGTACAACGAGAAGTTCGACCGCTGCTCCTGCGAGAGCCTGCTGGTCTCTGAGCAGGAGTTCGACGCCGCGGTCGAGGCCGTGGGGCCGGAGCTGCTGCGCGTGCTCGAGCGCTCGGCGCGGAACATCCGCGAATACCACCTGCGCCAGGTGAGGCACGACTATATAGTCACGGCGGAGGACGGCTCGGTCCTCGGCCAGCGGGTGCTGCCGATGGCGCGCGTGGGGCTCTATGTCCCCGGCGGCACGGCGGCCTATCCCTCCTCCGTGCTGATGAACGCCATCCCGGCGAAGATCGCCGGCGTGGGGGAGATCGTCATGACCACGCCCGCCGGCGGCGGGGCCGTCAGCCCGGCCATACTGGCCGCGGCGCGGGTGGCCGGCGTGGACCGCGTGTTCAAGGTGGGCGGGGCGCAGGCCGTGGCCGCGCTGGCCTACGGCACGGAGAGCGTGCCGCGCGTGGACAAGATCGTCGGCCCGGGCAACGCCTTCGTCGCCGAGGCCAAGCGCCAGGTGTACGGCCAGGTGGCCATCGACATGATCGCCGGGCCGAGCGAGATACTGATCGTCTCCGACGGGAAAACGAGCGCGAAATGGCTGGCGGCGGACATGCTCAGCCAGGCCGAGCACGACAAGCTGGCCACGGCCATCCTCATCACGGACAGCATGGAGCAGGCACTGGCCGTGCAGTCGGAGCTGGAGCGGCAGCTCGCCGCGCTGCCGCGCGAGGAGATAGCCCGCGCGTCCATCGAGAACAACGGGAAGATCATCGTGGCGGAGGACCTCGGCGAGGCCGTCGATATCGCCAACGAGATCGCCCCCGAGCACCTGGAGCTCTGCGTGGACGCGCCCTTCGACTATCTGGGGCGGGTGCGCAACGCCGGCTCCATCTTCCTCGGGCGCTACAGCCCGGAGCCGGTGGGCGATTACCTGGCCGGCACCAACCACACGCTGCCCACGATGGGCACGGCGCGCTTTTCCAGCCCGCTGAGCGTGGATGATTTCGTGAAAAAGAGCTGCTTTTCCTACTACACCCCGGCCGCGCTGGAGGCCGCGGCGGACGACATCGCCATTTTTGCCGACGCCGAGGGCCTGCACGGCCACGCCGTCTCCGCCACCATCCGGCGGGAGGGCTGAGCCATGGGCGCGTACATCGACGAGAGGCTCGCCGCGCTCGCGGCCTATGTCCCCGGCGAGCAGCCGAGGGACAGGGAATATATCAAGCTGAACGCGAACGAGTCGCCCTTCCCGCCCTCGCCGGGCGTACTGAGGGCGGTGAGCGCTGCGGCCGGGGGGCTGAACATGTACCCGGACGCGGCCTGCCGGGAGCTGAAGGCCGCCCTGGCCGCGCGCTACGGCGTGGAGAGCGCCAACGTCATGGTGGAGGACGGCTCGGACAACATCCTCAACCTCTGCTTCATGGGCTTCTGCGGCCGCGGCGTGGCCTATCCGGCGGTGAGCTACGGCTTTTACAGCGTTTTCTCCGCGCTCTACGACCTGGACGCGCTGGAAGTGCCCATGGGCCCGGGCCTCACCATCGAACCGGAGCGCTTCCTGCGTCTGGGCCGGACGGTGGTCATCGCCAACCCCAACGCGCAGACGGGCATCGCCCTGCCGGTGGCGGACATCGAGCGCATCGTGGCGGAAAACAGCGGGCGGCTGGTCGTGGTGGACGAGGCCTACGTCGATTTCGGCGCGGAGAGCGCGCTGCCGCTGCTGGGGAAGTACGAAAACCTGCTCATCGTGCGCACGTACTCCAAATCCCGCTCGCTGGCGGGCGCGAGGCTGGGCTTTGCCATCGGCGGCGCGGAGCTGATCGCCGACCTCGAGCGGCTGAAGTACTCCGTCAACCCCTACAGCGTGAGCGCCATCGGCCTGGCGGCGGGGACGGCGGCGCTGGCGGAGGACGGCTATTACATGGAAAATTGCCGCATCATTGCGGAGGAGCGGGAAAAACTGCACGCTGAACTGCAAAAACGCGGCTTCCGCTGCACGCCCTCGCGGGCCAATTTCGTGCTCGCCATGCCGCCGGAGGGCTGCGCGGCGGAGTCGCTCTTCCGCGCCGTGCGCGCGCGGGGCGTGCTCGTGAGGTATTTCGGCGGCGGCGCGCTGAGCGCCTATTTGCGCATCACGATAGGCTCGCCGGGGCAGAACGCGGCGCTGCTGACGGCGCTGGACGGAGCGATGGAGGAGGTAAGAGAGCCGTGAGAAGGGCGGAAATAAGCCGGAAAACGGCGGAAACGGAGATATACCTGACGCTGGACCTGGATGGCGCGGCGGAGGGCGGCATCAGCACGGGCGTCGGCTTCCTTGACCACATGCTGACGCTCTTTTCCCGCCACGCGGGCTTTGGCCTCAGCGTCCGCTGCCAGGGGGACACCTGGGTGGACGGCCACCACACGGTGGAGGACGTGGGCCTCGCGCTGGGCGAGGCGCTGAAGTCCGCCCTGGGGGACAAGCGCGGCATCCGCCGCTACGGGGACATCGTCCTGCCGATGGACGAGGCGCTCATCCTCTGCGCAGTGGACCTCAGCGGCCGGCCCTGCCTGCGCTATACGGCGCAGATCCCGCGCGCGCGCGTGGGCGATTTCGACACCGAACTGGCGCGGGAATTCATGCAGGCCCTGGCCAACAGCGCCGGCATGGCGCTGCACATCCGCCAGCTGGACGGGGAGAACAGCCACCACATCATCGAGGCCATGTTCAAGGCCCTGGGCCGCGCGCTGAGCGAGGCCGCGGAGATCGTAGGCACGGAGGTGCCCAGCACCAAGGGGGTGCTGTGATGACGGCCATCGTCGATTACGGCGTCGGCAACCTCTTTTCCCTGCGCTCGTCGCTCGCCGCCATCGGCGAGGAGGCGGAGGTGACGGGCGACGCGCGGCGCATCGCCGCCGCCGACAGGGTGATACTGCCCGGCGTGGGGGCGTTCGCCGACGCGCGGCGCAAGCTGGCCGAGACGGGCATGGACTCGGCCGTCCTGGACGCGGCAAATAGCGGCAAGCCGCTGCTGGGCATCTGCCTGGGGATGCAGCTGCTCTTTGAGCGCAGCCATGAGTACGGCGAGCACGCCGGGCTGGGGCTGCTGCGCGGGGAGGTCGTGGGCATGGCCGGGCGCATCCCGGCGGGGCTGCCCATCCCGCACATCGGCTGGAACGCGCTGGACATCCTGCGCCCGGGCGGGATACTGAAGTACGTGAAGGGCGGGGACTGCGTCTATTTCGTGCACAGCTACTGCGCCGTGGGCTGCGATGAGAGCCTGACGGCCACGGCGGAGTACGGCATGGCAGTGACGGCCGCCGTCTCGCTGGGGAATGTACACGGCTGCCAGTTCCACCCGGAAAAGAGCGGGAAGGTGGGGCTGTCCATCCTTAAGGCCTTCTGCGAGCTGAGGTGAGGCCATGATCATCTTACCGGCCATTGATTTATACGAGGGGAAGGCCGTGCGGCTCTACAAGGGCGATTACGCCCGGATGACGGTGTACAGCGACGACCCGGCGGCCGTTGCGCGCGCCTTTGCCGCGGCGGGGGCGGAGTGGATACACGTCGTGGACCTGGAGGGCGCGCGCGACGGCGGCACGCCCAACCTCGGCACCGTGCGCGAGATAGCGCGCTCGGGCCTGAAGGTCGAGCTCGGCGGCGGGCTGCGCTCCATGGCGGCCATCGATGCGGCCTTTGACGCCGGGGCGGAGCGCGCGGTGCTCGGCACGGCGGCGGTGAGCAACCGCGCGCTGGCAGAGGAGGCCGCGGCGAAGTACGCCGGGCGGATCGCCGCCGGCTGCGACCTGAAAAACGGCGAGGTGGCCGTCCGCGGCTGGACCGAGGGCTCAGGCGTCTCCGCGCGGGAGTTCCTGGAGGGGATGCTCGCGCTGGGCATCGACACGGCCGTCTGCACGGACATCGACCGCGACGGCGCCATGCGCGGGGCCAACGCCGCGCTCTACGGCGAGCTGAGGGCGGCCTATCCAGCGCTGCGGCTCATCGCCTCCGGCGGCGTGTCCTCGATGGAGGACGTGCGGAGGCTGAAGGCGCTGGGGCTCTACGGGGCCATCGTGGGCAAGGCCTATTACACCGGCGCGATCGACCTGGCGGAAGCGGTGGAGGCGGCAAGATGATTACGAAGCGTATTATCCCCTGCCTGGACGTGCGCGACGGCCGCGTGGTGAAGGGCGTGAACTTTGAAGGTTTGCGGGACGTCTCCGGCCCGGCGGAGCTGGCGCGGCACTACTCCGACAGCGGCGCGGACGAGCTGGTGTTCTACGACATCACGGCCAGCGCCGAGGGGCGCAGGCTCTTCGCGGACGCCCTGCGCGAGGTGGCGCGCACCATCTTCATCCCCCTCACCGTGGGCGGGGGCATCAGCTCGCTGGAGGACTTCGACCGCGTTTTGAAGTGCGGGGCGGACAAGGTGAGCGTGAACACGGGCGCCATCCGCGACCCGGGCCTGGTGCGGGAGGCCGCGCGGCGCTACGGCGACCAGTGCGTGGTGCTCTCCGCGGATGTGAAGCGCGTGGACGGCGCCTTCCGGGTGTTTGCCCGCGGCGGGCGCGATGACACCGGGCTCGAGGCGATAAGCTGGATCAGGAAATGCGTCTCCCTCGGCGCGGGGGAGGTAGTCGTCAACAGCATAGACACCGACGGGGTGAAGGGCGGTTTCGACATCGAGATGCTCTCCGCCGTCTGCGAGGCGGTGGACGTGCCGGTGATCGCCTCCGGCGGCGCGGGCTGCGCGGAGGACTTCGTGGAGCTCTTCCGCGCCGTGCCGCGCGTCAGCGCCGGGCTGGCGGCGAGCATTTTCCACTTCGGCGAGGTGGAGATAGGCGCGCTGAAGCGCACTCTCGATGAAAACGGCATAAATGTGAGGTTGTGAGATGTTTGACATTGAAAAGATGAAATTCGACTCCCGCGGGCTCATCCCCGCCGTCGTGACGGACGCGGAGACCGGGAAGGTGCTGATGGTCGCCTATATGAACCGGGAGAGCCTGGACATTTCTATCAGGGAAGGCTACACCTGCTTTTTCAGCCGGAGCCGGCAGGAGCTCTGGCGCAAGGGCGAGACCAGCGGCAACAGGCAGCGCATCGTCTCCGTCACCGCGGACTGCGACATGGACACGCTGCTCGTGAGCGTGGTGAAGTCCGGCCCCGCCTGCCACACGGGGGCGGAGAGCTGCTTTTTCAACAGCGTGTATGAGAGCGGCGAGCAGCCCTTCTCCGTGGACGGGCTCTATCAGCTGCTGCTGGGCAGGAAGCGCGAGCGGCCCGAGGGCTCCTACACGACCTATCTCTTCGAGAAGGGGCGCGACAAGATACTGAAGAAAGTGGGCGAGGAGAGCACGGAGGTCATCATCGCCGGCAAGGCCGACGACCGGGCGGAGACGGTGTACGAGCTGGCGGACCTCGCCTATCACGCGCTGGTGCTGATGGCGGACATGGGCATCACGCCCGACGACGTGCGCCGCGAGCTGGCGGGCAGGCACGTCATAGACCACAAGGTGAAGCAGGAGAAAATGACCTGAGGCGCGGAGAGGTACTTGAAAAATTTTAATTAATCGTCTATAATGGCCGCAGCAAAACAAAGAGAAGGTGTGGGCCGTGGCTGAAAAGCTGACAGAGCAGGAGAAACTTGAAAAACGCACGCTCAAGCCGGTGAACAAGACCGCGTTCAGGGCGCTCGTGCACGTGGCGAACGCGCTTTTCAAAAAGAAATACGGCGTGAATTTCACCTACGCGGACGACATCAAGCCCTATCTGGGCAAGAGCTACGTGGTGGTGTCCAACCACGCCTCGCGCATCGACTATGTGTTCACGGCGCCGGCTTTCTGGCCCGACACCTTCAATTTCGTCGTCGGCTACAACGAGTTCTTCCGCAGCCACCTGGCCGCCGTGCTGCGCATCATGCAGGTGGTGCCGAAGAAGAACTTCGTCCAGCAGCCCTATTCCATCCGCCAGATGATACGCATCATCCGCGCTGGCGGGCGGCTCATCATCCTGCCGGAGGGCATGAGCTCCATCTCCGGCGCCAACCAGCCCTGCGCGCTGGGCAGCGGCCACCTGCTCAAGCACCTGGGCGTGCCCGTGCTGTACACGAAGATCGCCGGCGGCTATCTGACCGCGCCCAAGTACAACCTGAACGACCGCCCCGGGCGCGTGGACGTCACCGTGGGCGTGCTGCTCACCGCCGAGCAGTTGAAGGCCATGACGGCGGAGGAGATACAGGCCTGCCTGGACGAAAAGCTCTGGCACGACGACTATGAGTGGAACAAGAGCGCGCGCGTGAAGTTCGACGGGCACGGGGAGATGGCCAAAAACCTCCACCAGCTGCTCTTCTGGTGCCCGCACTGCGGCGGGGAGCTCTGCATGGAGAGCGAGGGCGACACCATCCGCTGCCGCCACTGCGGCAACACCGCCCATGTGAACGAGTATTACGACCTGCTCCCCGAGCCGGGCAGCGAATTCCCCGCCACGCAGCGGCTGTGGTTCGACGCGCAGCGCGCGCACGTGCGGGAGATGGTGGCGAAAGAGGGCTTCGAGCTGCGCGAGCACGTGAAGCTCGGCACGCTGCCGAAATACGGCTATCTGAAAAACCAGAAAACCTCCGAGATAACCGGCGAGGGGGAGCTGCTGCTCGACCGCGAGGGGCTGCACTTCGAGGGCGTGAACGATGGGCAGCCGTACAGGTTCTTCGTGCCGATAAGGCACCTGCCCACCTATGGCATGTGCACGGACGTTTCGCGCTTTTACACCTTCGTGGACGGGGAGTTCAACGAGTTCTACCCCGAGAGGGAGAGCGCCGAGCTCTGGATGATGGCCACGGAGGAGATGCACCGCGCGCAGGGCGGGCTATGGAAAGATTTTCCTGTACAGAGGTAAAAAAAGTCGCCCGTCGGGCCGCGGAAGTTGCGGTTGACAGGCGACAGGAACGATGGTATATTAAGCACAAGAGGGGCGCGACCGGGGGCAACGGTCACGGCTCAACCTCTGCAAGTTTATAGCTTGGAGATATGGCCGTTTCCTATTGCTTGGGGGGCGGCTATCTCTTTGTCGCGTTAATGACGCCGAAGATAACAACGGCTAACAGGTTGAGAAGCCCGATGACTTCCAAAGCTGTCATGGCGTCACCTCCTCTTATGTAAGGAGGCCGAGCCGTTCCCCTCTTGCTTGGTACTAAAGATATCATCGGACACCGGCGGTGTCAACCGAACTGGTAAGTGAAAATGTGAAATGCCCCGCGGCGGATCTATCCGCCGCGGGGCCGTTTATCATGCCGCTCACTCCAGCATGGCGCGGAACTCGTCCTCATCGATGATGCGGATGCCGAGCTCCTGGGCCT
This sequence comes from Candidatus Scatomorpha stercorigallinarum, assembly GCA_944387865.1. Taxonomy (GTDB): domain Bacteria; phylum Bacillota; class Clostridia; order Oscillospirales; family Oscillospiraceae; genus Scatomorpha; species Scatomorpha stercorigallinarum. The sequence continues at coordinate 10,838 of CALXGN010000012.1, forward strand.
TCGTGAGCTTGCTGCCGGCGTTTTCGCCGGCCAGGACGACGCTCGTCTTTTTGCTCACGCTGCCGGAGGTGCGCCCGCCGCGCGCTTCGATGAGGGCGGCGGCCTCGTCGCGCGTGAGCGTGGGCAGCGTGCCCGTGAGGACGAAGGTCATGCCGCGGAAGCGCTCGTCCGTCACCGTCTCCGTACTCGCGAAGCTGACGCCCGCCTCGCGCAGGAGGCGTATCTGGTGCTGCGACTGCTCGAGCGAGAACCACTCGCGGATGAAGAGCGCCGTCACCGCGCCGATGTCCGGGATGGACTGCAGCTCCTCCTCGGTGGCGGCCATGAGCTCGTCGAGCGTGCCGAAGTGCTGGGCGAGGACCTTGCCGGCCTTGGAGCCAACCTGGCGGATGCCGAAGGCGCAGAGCAGCCGCGCGAGGCCGGCGCTCTTGCTGCGCTCGATGGCGTTTATGAGGTTTTCGGCGGATTTTTTGCCCATGCGGTCCAGCCTGGCGATGTCCCCGGCGCGGAGGTAGTAGATCCCGGCGGGCGAGGTGAGCAGCCCGGCGGCGATGAGCGACTCGGCCACCGCCGTGCCGAGGCCCTCGATGTCCATCGCCTCGCGCGAGGCGAAGTGGACGATGTTGCGCAGGCGCTGGGCGGGGCATTCGGCACCGGTGCAGCGCATCGCGACGCCGTCCTCGTCCCGCACTATGGGCGAGCCGCACTCCGGGCAGCGGTCGGGCAGGTGGAAGGGGACGGCGCCCTCGGGGCGCTTGGATTTCACGACCTCCAGCACCTCGGGGATGATCTCGCCGGCCTTGCGGACGAGCACGGTGTCGCCGATGCGGACGTCGAGCTTGTCGATGAAGTCCTGGTTGTGCAGCGTGGCGTTGGTGACGGTGGTCCCGGCGAGGCGGACGGGCTCTATCACGGCCTTGGGCGTGAGCACGCCCGTGCGGCCCACCTGCACGGCGATGTCCCGCACCACGCTCTCCTTCACCTCTGGGGGGTATTTATAGGCCACGGCCCAGCGCGGCGCCTTGGCCGTGCTGCCGAGCTGTTCGCGCTGGGCGAGGGAGTTTATCTTGATGACCGCGCCGTCGATGCCGTAAGGGAAGGCGTCGCGCCCGTCGCCGATGGCCTCTATCCGCGCGCGGCACTCGTCCATGGTGCGGCAGAGCGTGTGCGGCACGACGTCGAAGCCGTATTCCGCGAGCGCGTCGAGCGATTCGGCGTGCGTTGCGAACTCACGGCCCACGGCGCGCTGGACGTTGAAGACGATTATGTCGAGCCTGCGCGAGGCGGCGACCTTCGGGTCCTGCTGGCGCATGGAGCCGGCGGCGGCGTTGCGCGGGTTGGCGAGGAGCTGCTCGCCGCGCTCCGCGCGCTTTTCGTTCAGCTCGTTGAACACGGCGTGGGACATGTACACCTCGCCGCGGACTATGAGCCGCTCCGGGAAGCTGCCGCGAAGCTGCTTCGGCAGGCTGCGCACGGTGCGCAGGTTTTCCGTCACGTCCTCGCCGGTGACGCCGTCGCCGCGCGTCGCGCCGCGGACGAAAACGCCGTTTTCATACTCGAGGGACATGGAGAGGCCGTCGATTTTCGGCTCCACGCAGTAAAGGCGGCCCTCCGGCAGGGCGGCGGCCATCCGCTCGTCGAAGGCGGCGAGCTCCTCGAAGGAGAACACGTCCGTCAGGCTCTCCAGCGGCACCTCGTGATGCACGGGGGCGAAGCTGCTCTTCGCCGTGCCGCCGACGCGCTGGGTGGGGGAGTCCGGGTCGTAGAACTCGGGGTGCGCGGCCTCGAGCTCCTCGAGCCGGCGCATGAGCGCGTCGTACTCGAAGTCCGAGATGACCGGCGCGTCCTCGTCGTAATAATGGCGGTTGTGTTCAAGTATTTCAGCCCGGAGGGCCTCTATCTCGCGTTTTGCGTCCATGTTATCGCTCCATGTTAAGATAAGTCTGCGGCACCTCGCCGACGATCACGGTCTCCGCTATCAGTATCTCCGTCACCACCTGGGTGGAGACGGTGCGCCAGGGGAGCACGACGTCGATGTCTACCACCACGTCGAGCTTCATCTCGTGCTTGGTCTGGTTGATGCCGGCGGCGGAGAGCTCGTTTTTGAAGTCCACGCGTGAGGAGGTGAGCAGCGTGATGTCCACGGGGATGTCCGGCCCCTTGCCCAGCAGCAGGCTGGAGCCGAGGATGTTGCCTATCGGTATCGCCAGGCTGAGCTCCCCGCGGTCGGCGGCCTCCACGATGTCGGAGAGCAGCTCCGAGGAGAGGGCGTTGATGCGCGCCATATTGGCCTTGATGGCCGTCACCGCGCCGCTCTCGTCGCGGTCGATGGTGACGAAGTAGTCATAGCCGTAGTCGCGCCCGGAGAGCGTGCGGTTTATCGTGTCGTTCACACAGAGTGTCATCAGGTCCACCGCGTCCGACAGCACCATGTCGCAGGAGAGCTCGCGCAGGTACATCACGCTGCGCACGGCCACCCAGCCGAAAAACAGCAGCAGGCAGAGCGCTATCAGCGCCCAGCGCGTGGCCCGGCGCATGGGCGGCAGGTGCAGGTCCAGATAGACAGGCCGCCGCGGCCTCCGCCGGCGGAGCATGGCATCACCCCCCTATGGGGAGTGTATGCGCCAGGCTGCGTTTGGATGCCCAGTCTGCGACTGGAGGGCGGCCAACGGCCGCGGGTACTTGCCTGCGGCCCGCCCGCAGGGAGGGGGATGCAGGGACGAAAGTCCCTGCGGCCCATTTCTGAGAGATTTCTTTTGCTTGCGCCAAAAGAAACCCCTCAGACTCCAAAGAAAAGCGCTTTGGTGGGGATCGGAGCGTTTTGTGCGTGTTTTACAGGTTTTCAATTATCAAACGTGGTCATCCCGTCGGTGAATGAGTTCTCTGCATCGCCGACCGTGCGTTGCTCCCTGCGGTCGCGGCACTGCCTTGCAAACAATCGACCCGTCAGCGGCGCGAGCGTAAGCGAAGCCTTCCGCGGTCGGCGTTGGGCAGAGCCATACGACGGCGGGATGACCACCTGCGATACGTGGGAAGCCATAAAAGATAGTTCGCGCCTCCGATGCGCACCAAAAGCGTTTTTCTTTGGGGCGCCACACCCGTTTCTTTGGGCAAGACCAAAGAAATGGGGTGGCAAATGCCGGGTCAGGTGAGCATCTCCGCCACGGCGGCCATCACGCCGAGGCGGCCGGCTTCGTAGGTCAGCCCGCCCTGCAGGAAGGCCATATACGGCTCGCGCATGGGGCCGTCGCAGCTCAGCTCTATCGACGAGCCCTGTATGAACGCGCCGGCGGCCATGACGACCTCGTCCTCATAGCCGGGCATCTGCCAGGCCTCCGGTGTGACGAAGGAGTCCACCGGGGAGCCGGACTGGATGCCGCGGCAGAATTTCAGCAGGTTTTCGCCCGAGCGGAGCACGACGGTCTGTATGATGTCCGAGCGGAACTCGCCGCTGGCGGGGAAGGTCTCGTAGCCCAGCGCTTCCAGCATGGCGGCGCAGAGGGCGGCCGTTTTCAGCGCCTGGGCCGTGGTGTGCGGGGCCAGGAACAGGCCCTGATAGAGCTGGCGGTTGAGGCCGAAGGTGGCGCCGCACTCACCGCCGATGCCGGGGACGGTGAGCCGGCAGGCGGCGTTTTCAACAAGATCCGCGCGGCCGGCGATGTAGCCGCCGGAGGGGGCCAGGCCGCCGCCGGGGTTCTTGATGAGCGAGCCGGCGATGAGGTCCGCGCCCACCATCGTGGGCTCGGCGGTGTCCGTGAACTCGCCGTAGCAGTTGTCCACCACCACGGCCGTATCCGGCGAGGCGGACTTTATGGCGCGGACGATCCCGCCGATCTCCTCCACGGTGAGCGCGCGGCGGCTGTCATAGCCGCGGGAGCGCTGCACGAGGGCGGCGGCGGGGCGTATCTCCCGCGCGGCGCGCACGATGGCGTCCAGGTCAGGCCCGCCGTCAAGCGTGTCCACCTGCGCGTAGGCCACGCCGTAGTCGCGCAGCGAGCCGTGCGCGCTGCCGCTGATGCCGATGGCCGTGCGCAGCGTGTCATAGGGCGCGCCCATCACGGAGAGCAGCGTGTCCCCCGGGCGGACGGCGGCGAAGAGGGCGGAGGCGATGGCGTGCGTGCCGTTGACGAAATTCACGCGCACCAGCGCGCTCTCCGCGCCGAAAACGCGCGCCCAGACCTTGTCCAGCGTCTCGCGGCCGAGGTCGTCGTAGCCGTAACCCGTGGTGCCGGCGAAGCAGGGCTCCGAAACGCGGAACTCCTGGAAGGCCTCCAGCACGCGGCGGGTGTTTTCCCGCGCGACGGCGTCTATTTCCTCAAAGCGCCCCGCCAGGCCGCGCTCGCACTCGGCGGCGAGGCGCTCAACGTTTTCCGGTATTTCACTCAGCTTCATTTTCCTTGAACTCCATTACTATATCTCTGAATTTGTCGCCGCGCTCGGCGAAATTTGTGAACCTGTCGAAGGACGAGCAGGCGGGGGACAGCAGCACGATGTCCCCGGGGATGGACGCATCCCGCGCCGCCTCGACGGCGGAGCGGAGGTCCGGCAGTATGCGCACCGGAAGGCGCGAGGGGTCGTAAAACACGCTGTGTTTGACCGCGGCGGCGATCTGTTCGGCGGTGTCGCCCGTCAGGTAGAGGGACTTCACGCGCTCGGATATCTCGTCGCCCAGCGTGTCGAAGGAGATGTGCTTGTCGTGCCCGCCGGCGATGAGGATGGGCTTGGTGCGCATGGCGCGCAGCCCGGCGATGGTGCGTGTGGGGCTGGTGGCGATGGAGTCGTTGATGTAGGTGACGCCGTCCAGCTCGCGTATGTGCTCCAGGCGGTGGCGCACGCCGCCGTAGCTGCGCGCCACGTCGCGGCAGATGCCGGCGCCCACCATACCGTCCACCGCCGCGAAGGCCGCCATGTAGTTCTCCACGTTGTGCACGCCGGGAATGCGTATCTCCGTCACCGGGATGATGGGCTCCACCTCGTAGCCGTGCGAGCGGTAGACCGTGCCGTCGCGGCAGAAAACGCCGTCGCGCACCGTCTCGCGGCGGGAGAAGAGCCGCACGCGGCTCCTGGCCTCCTCGCCGAAGCGGGCGGTGTAGGCGTTGTCGGCGTTCACGACGAGGACGTCCTCCGGCGTCTGCATGGCGAAGATGCGGCGCTTGGCGTTTACGTAGTCGTCAAAGTCCGGGTGCTTGTCGAGGTGGTTGGGGGAGACGTTGGTGACCACGGCCACGTCCGGGCGGATGCTGATGCTGTGCAGCTGGAAGCTGGAGAGCTCCAGCACGGCGATGTCGTCCGGGCGCATCTCCGGCACCGAGGCGAGCAGGGGCTTGCCGATGTTGCCGCCCAGATAGACGTTGCGGCCGGCGGCGCGCAGCAGCTCGGCGATGATGGAGGACGTGGTGGTCTTGCCGTCAGAGCCGGTGATGCCTATCGTCAGGCAGGGGCAGAGGCGGAAAAACGCCTCCATCTCGCTGGTTATCTCCGCGCCGTGGGCGGCGGCGGAGACGAGAGCCGGCTCCGTGGGCAGGACGCCGGGCGTGCGGAAGATGACGTCATAGCCGTCAAGGCCGGAGAGATAGCCCGCGCCGAGCGTCACCTCGGCGCCGCGCTTCCGGTAATCCTCCGCCTCGGCGCCCAGCTTTTCCTCGCCGCGCTGGTCGCGGACGGAGATGAGGATGCCGGCGGAGAGCAGCAGCTCGATGAGCGGGCGGTTGCTGACGCCGACGCCCACCACGGCCACGCGCTTATCTTTAAGGGAAGAAATGTACTCTTCAAGGGTCATGGGAAATCACCTCACCGCCTGATTATATCCCGACCCGGCGGCAAATACAATAATTTTATTGACTTTGGGCGGCAAGGAGGGGTAAAATACTCGGCAGCGGGCCGGGCGGCCGCGCGTACACGGCGAAAGCCCGTGCGTGAGGAAAGTCCGGGCTCCACAGGGCAAGGATAACGGGTAACGCCCGCCAGGGGAAACCCTCGGACAAGTGCAACAGAGATATACCGCGTCGATCCTCCGCCAGGAGAGAAATCAAATGGGGTCCCCACGAAAGCCCTGCGCTTTCGTGGGGAAAGGAGGAGCAAGGGAGCGAACGCAGTTTTCGGCGAAAGCCGCTGGCTTTTGCCGGAAACGGAGGTGAGCGCACTTTGCGACGACGTAAGGGTGGAAAGGCGAGGTAAGAGCTCACCCGCCGCATGGAGACATGCCGGCGCTGTAAACTCTATCCGGAGCAACACCGTGGAAAGGGACACAAGGCCGGCCCGGCCGTCCCGATGGAGGTGGCTTGAGGCGCGCGGCAACGCGCGTCCCAGATAGATGGCCGTCCACGACAGAACCCGGCTTACAGGCCCGCGCATAAAGCCGCGCCCCGATGGGGCGCGGCTTTTTGTAAAGGCCCAAACTGCGTTTGGAGGCAATTGCCTGCGGCCCGCCCGCAGGTGGGGGATGCAGGGACGAAAGTCCCTGCGGCCCATTTCTGAGGGATTTCTTTTTGTCTTGTCAAAAAGAAACCCCTCAGACTCCAAAGAGAAAACCGCTTTGGTGCGGGTCGATACGTAAAATCTGCTTGTTAGTCCGGGTGGTGACTGATTTTTGGGTGGTCATCCCGGTGTCGGATGGCTTTGCACATCGCCGACCGCGGTTGGCTTCGCTTCGCTCGCGCCGCTGACATGTTGATGATCGGTAGTGCCGCGAGCGTAAGCGAAGCAATGCACGGTCGGCCAAGCTGCGCTTGGATGCAAAGAAGCGCGCCTCACCAACGGATGACCTCCGTTAGTGAGGCGCGCAGCGCATCTGCCTCCAGGCGCAGCCTGGGCGTTTTTCTTTGGGGCGCCACACCCGTTTCTTTGGGCAAGACCAAAGAAATGGGGTGGCACTGGCCCCCTTGCGGGGGCCTCTCGTCAGCGCGGCGCGCAGCGCAACCGCCTCCAGGCGCAGCCTGGCCGCCGCAGCCTGGGTTGACAGTTTGGTGAAGATATGAGAAACTATGGCAAAGAGGTGTGGAACATGAAATTTACATTCGACACGGACTATGACCAGCGCGCGCTGACGGCCATGGCGCGGGCCCTGCGCAAGACCCTCCGGCGCAAGAGCAGCCGGACCTCGCGCTTCTTCGGACTGCTCATCGTCGCGCTCGCCGCGATACTCACCATACCGGCGATGGACGGGGACTTTACACTGACGGTGAACATCGCAGTCACATGGCTCGCGGCGATCGTCATCCTGGCTGTGTTCCTCTTTGAGGACAGCATAAACGCCTATATCGCCAAACGCAGGATGCTGCTGGGTACTGACAGCGCGAAGAGCAGCTTTATGGATGACTGCTACACTTCGGAGACGCAGGTGGGGCTCTCGGAGTGGAAATACGACCGGATCGACGCCATCGCGGAGACGAAGCGCTATTTCGTATTCCTCTTTGACCGCAGCCACGCCCAGCTCTACGACAAGGAGAGCATCGGCGGCGGCACGGCGGACGAGTTCCGCAGCTTCATCGAGGAAAAGACCGGCCTGCCCGTGGAGTACGTCGGCTAAGGCCGCTCGCGGCCCTGCTCCAGGCAGAGATAGGCCCCGGCGCAGAAGAGCGCCGCGCCATAGCCCCGGGCAACGGCATACAGCCCCGCGGAGAGCGTGAAGCCGGCCGTGATCAGGCCCAGGAGGGAGCAGGCGCGCCGGCCCAGCAGCGCCTCCGCGATCCGCCCGCCGTCCAGCGGCGGGGCCGGCAGCAGGTTGAAGAGCGAGAGCACCAGGCTGAGCCCCGACGAGGAGACGAGCACAGGCCAGGCCATGGCCGCGCCCAGGCGGGAGGCTATGAGCGCCCAGACGGCGCCCGCCGCCGGGCCCGCCGCCGCGCAGAGCGCCTCCTGCCACCGGCCGGAGAGCCCACGGCGGTCGATGACCGCGCCGCAGACGTCCAGACGCAGGGCGCGCACGCGCCCGCCGCATACGCGCAGCGCGGCCAGGTGGCCGCACTCGTGCGCCGCCGCGGCCAGCAGCAGGGCCAGCAGCCCGTCCCAGTCCAAAACGAAGTACAGCGCCGAGAGCAGGAGCACCGCCCCGGCGCTGACGTTTATTTTCACATGCTTTTCCATATCAGGCCAAATAAAACTCCGGGTTGTAATAGACGCCGTCGCAGGTGAGCTCAAGGTGCAGGTGGGGGCCCGTTACATGGCCCGTGCCGCCCACGAGGGCCACGCGCTGGCCCTTCGTCACGCTCTCGCCCGCGGAGACGAGCAGCTCGCTGCAGTGGGCGTAGAGCGTGCGCCAGCCGCCGCCGTGGTCAATGACGAGGTAGTTGCCGTAGCCTGCGTCCCAGCCGGCCATGCCCACGGTGCCGTCGGCGAAGGCGAGGATGTCCGTGCCTGTCCAGGCGGCGAAATCCGTGCCGTAGTGGAACTTGACTTCGTTCTCCAGCGGGTGCAGGCGGTAGCCGAAGCCGCTGGAGGTGTAGCCCTCCACGGGGCTGGTGTACTCGAACGGCAGCTCGGGCATGTCATAGGTGACGCTGGCGGGTACGGCGTAGTCGGAAAACTCCGCCTGGCTCTCGAGGAAGGCCGCCACGGCGGCCGGCGTCTCCTGCGGCGTGGGCTCGGGAGTGGGCGCGCTCGTCGGCTCCGCGGTGGGCGTGGGGGAGGGCGGCGCATCCGCCTCCGGCGGCGGCGAGACGGCCGGCTGCTCGGAGGGGGCGGGCATTTCCGCTGCGAGGCCCAGCGCGGCGAGGACGGGCTCGGCCGCGTCCGCGCCGCCCAGCGCGCTGCCCAGGCGCAGGAGGGCCTCGGAATAGTCCGCGTCGCGGCTGATGGCTTCGCGCAGCTCCGCACGCAGCGCGGCCGTCTGCTCCGGCAGCAGCAGCTTGACGAAGGTGAGCGCGACGAACAGCGCGCCCGAAAGGCAGAGCCGGGCGGCGGTCAGGTTGTTGTAATGCTTTTGCGTGCTCATGTAGGGATTATATTGGGCGGCGCTGAAAGTTATACATCTTTTGAAAGTATTTCTTGACAAGCGCGCGTAAAACACATATAATATGAAAGCTGTCAACGGGGTGTAGCGCAGATGGTAGCGCGCATGGTTCGGGACCATGAGGCCGCGAGTTCAAGTCTCGCCACTCCGACCACGTCGGAGCAAAGTCCGCTTTGCTCCGACGTTCTTTTTTGCCTTCGGCAGAAAAGAACGTCATCCGCCCGCTCCCTTGCTCCTCCTTTCCGAATCGAACCCGCTTGCGCTGGGCTTCGATTCGGTTAAATACGAGGTAAATACGAGGGGGACCGGGGGTCCCCCTCGTAAGCTCCCCTCCATAAAAAATATATGGGCCTCCGGGGCTTTTGCCCCGGAGGCCCATATATTTTGCGCGCCGCACGGCGGCGCGGTTGCGCCTCTGAGGCGCAAGATAAGGTATCGCCCCGAGGCAAAGCCCCGGGGCGATTTTGGCCGCCCTATGCGGGCGGCCATTCCTATGCTTGGGACGTTGGAAGCCTCTGAGTCAACAGGCTTTTCTAATGTGTCCCATTTTGCGGGGCAAAATGGGACATTGATACGCCGCCCGCGCTGGCGGGCGCGGGCGAGCGAGATGGGCGGAGCGGGCGGAGCCCGCCCACGGGCGTGGTTTGCGTAGTTTGGGGCGGGGGTGCTTGTCGCGGCGTTTATGGGGGGCTCCGCCCCCTTGCCCCCCTGCCCACTTAGTGCCGCGAGCGAAGCGAAGCAATGCACGGCCGGCGGTGCTGAACACCCATTCGATGACGGGATGACCACTTACGACATGCTGAAAGGCATAAAAGACAGCATTTACCTACCGACCCGCACCAAAGCGGTTTTCTCTTTGGAGTCTGAGGGGTTTCTTTTTGACAAGACAAAAAGAAACCTCTCAGTATTGGGCCGCAGGCAACTGGATCATTGGCCGAGGCGGGCTTTGACCTCGTCGAAGAGGTTGTCCATCAGGCGCTGGGCGTCGTCGCTGAGGGCGCCGAAGCTCTCGCCGCGCGCGAGGGTGGCCTCGTCGGGGTAGGCGACGGTGCTGGCGGCCATCTCCGGGTCCATGTGCTCCTTGGCGGCGGAGACGGGGGTGCCGTAGCCGATGTAGTCCATGTTGCCGCCGCTGATCTCCGGGCTGGTGACGAAGTTGATGAAGAGCTCAGCTTCGTACTTGTTCTCGGCGCAGGTGGGGATGCACATGGCGTCGATGAAGGTGTTGAAGGTCTCCTCCTCGGGCAGGTAGAAGGCGAGGTCGGGGTTCTCGCTCATCATCAGCATGCAGTCGCCGGCGTAGTAGGGGGCGATCCAGGCCTCCTCATTGTCCATCAGGTCGTAGATCTGATCCATGACGTACTGCTGGAGGACGGGCGTCTGCTCGGCGAGCAGGTCGGCGGCGGCCTGGAGCTCGTCGGGGTCCTCGGTGTTCAGGCTGTAGCCCAGGCGGGCCTCGGCGATGGCGAAGGCGTCGCGCGGGTTGGAGAACATCAGGATCTTGTCGGCGTACTTCTCGTTCCAGAGGAGGTCCCAGCCGCCGACGTCGGCCTCATCGACATACTTGGTGTTGTAGATGATGCCCACGGTGCCCCAGGTGTAGGGCACGGAGTACTCGTTGTTGGGGTCGTAGGGCTGGTTCTTGAACTGCTCGTCCACCAGCTCGTAGTTGGGGATGTTCTCAAAGTCCAGCGGCAGCAGCATGTCCTCGTTTATCATGCGGGCGATCATGTAGTCGCTGGGGATGATGACGTCGTAGCTGACGCCGCCGTTCTTCAGGCGGGTGTAGAGGCTCTCGTTGTCCTCATAGGTGGTGTAGTTGACGTCGATGTCGGGATAGGCCTCCTCGAACAGCGCGACGACGTCGATGTAGTCGTCCGTGCCGTCGGCGATGTTGATGCCCCAGTTGTAGACGTTGAGCGTGACCTTGTCGCTCCCGCAGCCGGAGAAGAGGCAGAGCGTGAGCGCAAGGGCGAGCACAAGCGCGATGGAAACAGCTTTCTTTTTCAATTTCTTATCCCCTTTCAGACATTTATGCGCTTTTTCTGGCGGCTTTCGTCGCGTGCCTGGATGACGTTCATGCCGATCATCACCGCCAGGATGAGGAAGAACATGAGCGTGAACATGGAGTAGAACATGGGCGGTATCTGCTTGCGCGTGTAGGTGTAGATCTCCACGGGCAGGGTGACGAACTTCGAGGAATAGACGAAGTAGCTGATGACGAAGTCGTCCAGGCTCATGGTGAAGGCCATGATGGCGCCGGAGATGATGCCGGGCAGCAGCTGCGGCAGCAGCACCTTGAAAAAGCCCTGCAGGGGCGTGCAGCCCAGGTCCTGCGCGGCGTCCATCAGCGAGGCGTCCGTCTGCCGCAGCTTGGGCATGACGGAGAGTATCACATAGGGCAGGTTGAAAGTGACGTGCGCGATGAGCAGCGTGCCGAAGCCGAGGACGTTCTCCGTGCCGAGGATGCCGCGGCCGATGAACACGAAGAGCAGCGCCAGGCTGATGCCGGTGACGATCTCCGGGTTGACGAGGGGGATGTTCGTCAGCGTCATCACCAGCCGGCGGATGCGCCCGCGCATGGCGTGGATGCCCACGGCGGCGACCGTGCCCAGCAGCGTGGCCAGCGCGGCGCTGGCGAGGCCGAGGATGACGCTGTTGAGCAGCAGGCCCAGCGCGCCGCTGTCGGTGAAGAGGTCGAGGTAGTTGGAGAGCGTGAAGCCCTCGAATTCCGAGAGGTCCTTGCCGTCGTTGAAGGAGCCGACAAAGAGCACGATCATCGGCGCGTAGAGGAAGAGGTAGACGAGGAAGGTCCAGACCTTGCCGAGGCGTTTCATATCGTGGCCACCTCCTCGTCGTCCGTGAAGCGGTTCATGAGGCCGATGCTGATGAACACCAGGACCATCAGTATGAGGCTCATGGCCGCGCCCAGGTTCTGGTTGAGGTTGCCTTTGAACTGGCGCTCGATGATGTCGCCGATCATGATGTCGCCGGTGCCGCCGAGCTTCTGGGAGATGTAGAAGGTGCTCACCGCGGGGACGAACACCATGGTGATGCCGGAGACGATGCCCGGCAGGCTGAGCGGCAGCACCACGCGGCGGAAGGTCTGCACATTGTCGCAGCCGAGGTCCTGCGCGGCCTCGATCAGCCGCGGGTCGAGCTTGGCTATCACGGTGTAGAGCGGCATTATCATGTAGGGCAGGTAGGTGTACACCATGCCCATGATGACGCTGCCCGCGTTGCGGATGAGCGGCGCGGGGCCGATGCCGAAGAGGCCGAGGAAGCTGTTGATGATGCCCGTGTCGCGCAGCAGGGCCACCCAGGCCAGCGTGCGCAGCAGGAAGCTCATGCACATCGGCAGCGTCACCAGCAGGTAGAGCACACGCTGCGTACGCTGCGTGGACTGGGCGATGACATAGGCCACCGGGTAGCCCACCACCAGGCAGATGGCGCAGGCGGCCACGGCGTAGAGCACCGAGCGCAGCAGCACGGGCCAGTACTCCGCGGCGTAGGCGAGGTTGTCGAGCGTGAAGGCGCCGGAGTTGTCCGTGAAGGCGAAGTAGGCCACCATCGCCAGGGGGACGACAGTGAAGATGGCCATCCAGGCGATGTAGGGCCCGGCGAGGAACTTACTCTTCATTGTTGAGCGCCTCCTCGGGAGATTCCTCCCCTCCGATGACCGCGTCGGGGTCGTTTATCTCGTCGTACTCGGCGCTGTAGGAGCTGTAGTCGCCGAACATGCCGGAGTATTCGCTCTTGTGCATGACGTGGATGTCGTTGGGCGTGAGCTTGATGCCGATGTATTCGCCGGGCTGGTGGAGGTCCGTGGTCTGGATGAGCCACTTGAAGCCCTTGAAATCGACGATGGTGTCGTAGTGCACGCCCTTGAAGGTGACGCTCGTCACCGTGCCGCAGAGGTGGCCGCTGTCCGCGGGGACGATGTCCACGTCCTCCGGGCGGATGACGACGTCCACCGGCTCGTCCTTCTGGAAGCCCCTGTCCAGGCAGCGGAACTTGCGGCCGAAGAACTCGACCACATAGTCCGCGCGCATGACGCCGTCGAGGATGTTGCTCTCGCCGATGAAGTCCGCCACGAAGGCGTTCTTGGGCTCGTTGTAGATGCCCTCCGGCGTGCCTATCTGCTGGATGCGGCCGCGGTCCATGACGACCACGGTGTCGCTCATGGCCAGGGCCTCCTCCTGGTCGTGCGTTACATATATGAACGTGATGCCCAGCTGCTGCTGGATGCGCTTGAGCTCGTTCTGCATGTCCTTGCGCAGCCGCAGGTCGAGCGCGCCCAGCGGCTCGTCGAGCAGCAGCACCTTGGGGCGGTTGACCAGCGCGCGGGCGATGGCCACGCGCTGCTGCTGGCCGCCGGAGAGCTGGTCCGGCTTGCGCTTTTCAAAGCCCCTGAGGGAGACGATCTCCAGCATCTCCGTCACGCGCGCGTCGATCTCCCGGGCCGGCAGCTTGGCGATGCGCAGGCCGAAGGCGATGTTCTCGTACACGTTGAGGTGCGGGAACAGCGCGTATTTCTGGAACACGGTGTTCACGCGGCGCTTGTGCGGCGGGACATCATTAATCCTCACACCGTCGAAGAGCACGTCGCCGCCCGTCGGCTGCAAAAAGCCGCCGATGATGCGCAGCGTCGTCGTCTTGCCGCAGCCCGATGGGCCCAGAAGTGTGAGGAACTCGCTGTCGTTAAAATAAATGTTGATCGAATCGAGGACGGTCTCGCCGTCAAAATCCATCCGGCAATCTACCAGCCGAATCAGTTCTTTGGACATTATCCTCCCCCTCTTTGTTTTGGCCGCCATGGCCCGGGCCGGGCGCGGCGGCCTGGCGGCATATTTCCCGTATGGCTTCGTGAGCGCCGCTTGAAATACACAAAGTATTCCTGCGCGGCGCGCACTTTCCCATACGGAAAATCTGCTCGCCATTCCGCTCGCTACAGCCCGAGTCATAGCGGCCTTGAGTGTTCAGCGTTCTTTTTAGAACTCTTTTTTGATCTGTGCCCTGATGAAAACATCAAATATCGGGAAAGCCCCCTCTCAGACGGCACGGATGATTACGGCTCCTAACACATAATGACCCTGCCGCCTGAGAGGGGGCTCTCTGACAGATTACACATGAATAATACATATATCGGGCGGCTTTGTCAATCAAAATTTCGCTCCGGGGAAATATTTGTCGGCAAAGTCCACTTTTGACACCCTGAAGCTCCTGCCTTTGAGGTAATTTAACGCCCCGGCGTCGGTCTTGAAGTCAAAATCAACCCTGTAGGAGTACAGCAGCTGGCCGCTCTCGCCGGCGTCGCGATTGCGCCGCCCGTCGCCGTATTTCCCGTCGCCGAGCAGCGGCGTGCCGGCCGCGGCCATCTGCGCCCTTATCTGGTGCGTCCTGCCGGTGCCGAGGCGGCACTCCACGAGCGAGAGGCCGCTGCGGCTTGCGAGCGTTTTATAGTACGTGACCGCCGTGCGCGCGCCCGGCTCGGGCTTTGAGCGGACGTAGACGCGGTTCTTCGCCGCGTCCTTGAAGAGGAAGCCCTCTAACTTGCCCTCGGGCGGCTTGGGCCGGCCGGAGACGACGCAGAGATAGTATTTTTCGATTTCACGCGCGGCTATCTTCTCGTTCATGACGCGCAGGGCCTCCGCGTTCTTGGCGGCGATGACGATGCCGCCGGTGTTGCGGTCGATGCGGTTGCAGAGCGCGGGGGCGAAGGAATTCTCCTCCCGCGGCCGCCACTCGCCCTTCTGGTAGAGATAGGCCTGGATGTGGGCGATGAGGGTGTTGTAGTCCCAGGCCCCGGCGCTGTGGCAGAGCACGCCCGGCTTTTTGTCCGCCAGCAGGATGTTCTCGTCCTCATAGACGATGTCCAGCTTCGGCGTGCCCACGCGCAGGTAGCTGTTCTCCTCGCGCGGTTTTTCAAAAAACTCGTCGTTGATGTAGAGGCTGAGCACGTCGCCCTCGGCCAGGCGCGTGTCCCGCCTGGCGCCTTTGCCGTTGAGCTTGATGCGCTTGAGGCGGATGTATTTTTGCAGCAGCGATTCGGGCAGCAGCGGCACGGCCTTGCCCACAAAGCGGTCAAGGCGCTGCCCGGCGTCATTCTTCTGTACGGTGAGTTCTTTCATAACAAGCTGATTATCACCCAAACGGCCCGCTTTGTCAACGGCAAAACCGCGGGACGCTGATGCGTCCCGCGGCGGGATAGTGAGCGCGCTCAGGTACGCGAGTCGCGCACCTGGATGGCGGCGGCGAGCATCTCGGCGGCGTCCGCGCGCGTGAGTTCGGCGGAGTAGAGCGCGCCGACGTGGATGCCGCAGGCGCTGGTGTTGGCCACGGCCTGGGCCGCCCACTCGGGCGCGCCCTCGGCCATCGCCGACTCGGCGTCGGAGAGATCCAGCGCGGAGTCGAGCATCACGGCGGCCTCCGCGCGGCTGATGGGCTCGTTGGGCTCAAAGGCCGCGCCGCCCTCGGCGGAGTAGCCGCTGATGACGCCGTCCATCAGCGCGGTGGCCACATAGGGCTTTTGCCAGAGGGGGATGTCGAGGTCGTCCGTGAAGCCGGTGGAGGCCACGCCGTTGAGCAGCTTCGTTCCGCACAGCTCCATGCACATGCTGAGGAACTCGCCGCGCGTGACGCCGCGTCCGGGCGCGAACACCCACTGGCTGCCCAGCTTTTCGCCGGTGAAGATGCCCTCCTCGGCCAGCAGCGTGGCGGCGTAGCCCGCGCCGTCGCCGGCCATGTCGCTGTAGGTGGTCTGGGTCTTCTGCTTGGAGATGCGGATGATCACCGTGGCCTCCTGCGAGGCGTTGCCCTCGCTGTCGGTGGCCTTGTAGCCGAAGTAGTCGCGGCCGCGGCGGTCCTTGTCCGGGGTGTAGACGAAGCGGCCGTCCTTCGTCAGCTCCACCGTGCCCTTGCCCGGCTCGGTGGTGATCTCAAAGGTCAGCGCGTCGCCCTCCGGATCCACGGCGGAGAGCCGCCCGCCGACGGAGACGTTGCGGTAGGTGTTCAGCTCCAGGTTCTCGGCCACCGGCGCGCCGGCGGCGGCCCCGGCGCCCTCGGCCAGGGCGGGGACGGCGGAGAAGAGCAGCGCGGCGCAGAGGACGGCGCAGAGCAGGGATATTTTATGTTTTCTCATTTTTTATTCCTCCTGCGGTAAGATGTGCCCATAGTGTGCGCGGGAGGAAATGCGATTATGCGCCGCTCACGCCTCGTCCCAGAACAATTCGTCGAGCGTTTTGCCCAGCGCGCGGCAGATGGCCAGGCAGAGGCGGATGGTCGGGTTGTAGTCGCCCTTTTCGATGGCGTTTATCGTCTGACGCGTGACGCCGACGGCGTCCGCCAGCTGCTGCTGTGACATGTCCAGCGCCGCGCGGGCCGATTTCATGCGCAGGTTCTTCACTCGTCACCGCCCCTTTTCGCGCGGCGGCCCTGGATGAAGGACACGATGAACACGAATATGAACACGCAGCCCAGCGCGAGGTTGGCGCCGCCTATCTGGAGGACGCCGTCCTCCACCAGCCGGCCCTCCGCCGCGTCCGCCGCGGCGAGGCCCAGGTTGAGCAGCCCCAGCAGGGCCATCGTCACGTACTGCCCCAGGCGGCTGGCCCTCGTCCACCAGTAGGCCTCGCCGAGGATGCTTATCCAGCCGAAGGGCACGAGCGACACCGTTATCGCTATCGCGCAGCCGGCGAAGGGGACGCACCAGTCCCAGATGCCGTCCGTCACCGAATACGCGAGCAGCGCCACCAGCAGCGTCGCGTACCCCCACTTGAAGGCCCGGCCGCGCACGGCGGTCTGGCGCTCGTCATATTTTTGCTCGCTGGTCCTGAATTTGTCGGCCATCATTGCCGCCTCCTTTTCGTATTGTGGCTACAGCTTAGCATGGAGGCGGCAATATGTCAAGTATAATTTACATTATATCGTGTAAAATTTGCGTAATGGCGGATAAAAAAGGCGCCCCGCCATTTGGCGGGGCGCCCGGTGCGTTTTATCCGGCTCTCTTGCCCGGCATCAATACATGCCGCCCATGTCGCCCGCGGGGGCGGCGGGGGCAGCCTTCTCCGGCAGGTCGGCCACCAGGCTCTCGGTGGTGAGGACCATGGAGGAGACGGAGCTGGAGTTCTCGATGGCGCTGCGGCAGACCTTGGTCGGGTCCACGATGCCCATGGCGATCATGTCGCCGTAGGTGTCGTTGGCGGCGTCGTAGCCGAAGCTGGCGCTCTCGTTGGCGGAGACCTTCTCCAGCACCACGGCGCCCTCGACGCCGGCGTTGGCCGCGATCTGCCTGATGGGGGCCAGCAGGGCCTTGGCGATGATGTCGGCGCCGGTCTTCTCGTCGCCGCTCAGGGTCTCGGCCAGCTTGGCCGCGGCCTTTGCAGCCATGACATAGGCGCTGCCGCCGCCGGCCACGATGCCCTCCTCAACGGCCGCACGGGTGGCGTTGAGGGCGTCCTCGATGCGGAGCTTCTTCTCCTTCATCTCGGTCTCGGTGGCCGCGCCGACCTTGATGACGGCCACGCCGCCGGAGAGCTTCGCCAGGCGCTCCTGGAGCTTCTCGCGGTCGTAGTCGGAGGTGGTGATGCCGATCTGGTTGTTGATCTGGGCGATGCGGTCCTTGATGGCGCTGCTGTCGCCGGCGCCGTCAACGATGATGGTGTTCTCCTTCGTCACCTTGACCTGGCGCGCGCGGCCCAGCATGGCGACGTTCGCGTCCTTGAGCTCCATGCCGAGGTCGGAGCTGATGACCTGGCCGCCGGTCAGGATGGCGATATCCTGCAGCATCTCCTTGCGGCGGTCGCCGAAGCCGGGGGCCTTGACGCAGACGCAGGTGAAGGTGCCGCGCAGCTTGTTGAGGATGATGGTGGCAAGGGCCTCGCCCTCCACGTCCTCGGCGATGATCAGCAGCTTCTTGCCGGCCTGCACGATCTGCTCCAGCAGGGGCAGGATCTCCTGGATGTTAGAGATCTTCTTATCGGTGATGAGGATGTAGGCGTCGTCCAGGACGGCCTCCATCTTCTCGTTGTCGGTGGCCATGTAGGGGGTGATATAGCCGCGGTCGAACTGCATGCCCTCGACGACCTCGCTGTAGGTCTCGGCGGTCTTGCTCTCCTCCACGGTGATGACGCCGCTCTGGCTGACCTTCTCCATCGCCTCGGCGATCAGGTTGCCGATGTGCTCGTCGCCGCTGGAGACGGTGCCGACGCGGGCGATGTCCTGGCTGCCGGAGACGGGCTTGCTGATGTTGCGGATCTCCGCCACGGCGGCGTCCGTGGCCTTCTGGATGCCGCGGCGCATGACCATCGGGTTGGCGCCCGCGGCCAGGTTCTTCAGGCCCTCGCGGATCATGCTCTGCGCGAGCAGGGTGGCGGTGGTGGTGCCGTCGCCGGCCACGTCGTTGGTCTTGGTGGACACTTCGCGGATCAGCTGCGCGCCCATGTTCTCAAAGGCGTCCTCCAGCTCGATCTCCTTGGCGATGGTGACGCCGTCGTTGGTGATCAGCGGGGAGCCGAACTTCTTGCCCAGCACCACGTTGCGGCCCTTGGGGCCGAGGGTGATCTTAACGGTGTCGGCCAGCTGGTTGACGCCGCGCTCAAGGGCCTTGCGGGCCTCTTCGCCGTATATTATCTGCTTTGCCATAATCGTTACTTCCTCCTAAAAATATAAACGCGAATTACTCCACGACGGCGAGGATGTCGCTCTGCCTGACGATGGTGAGCTCCTCCTCATCGACCTTGACCTTGGTGCCGCTGTACTTGCCCACGAGCACGGTCTCGCCCTTGTTCACGGTCATCACGACCTCGTTGCCGTCAACGACGCCGCCGGGACCGACCTCGACCACCTCGTAGAGCTCCGGCTTCTCCTGGGCGCTCGCCGCCAGGATGATGCCGCTCTTCGTCTTCTCCTCAGCTTCCTTCTGCTTGAGGACGACACGGTCAGCCAAAGGCTTCAGTTTCATATTTATTCCTCCTAAAGTATTAATTAACGCTTTTAGCGGGTTAGCACTCTTTAGCCCTGAGTGCTAACCCGCTTAATAACATAGCACAAATATAGAAAATGTCAAGACCCGCCCGGGGAAAAGATATCAATTTTTTGTGAACAATCTCGACAGAGTTTTGAACAAAAATTCGTGAATTTTGTGACTTGACACAGAAGGGCGGCGCTTTTCAGAGCTCGGAGAGGATCTCCTGCCGTTTCCGGGCGTATTCCTCCTCCGTTATCAGGCCCTGTGCGCGCAGCCCCTCCAGCTCGCGCAGGCGCTCCGCCGCGCCGGCCGGGGCGGCGGGGGCGTCCTCGGCGCCCTCTTCCTCGATGCGTATCTCCGGGCCGACGTATTTTTTACCAAAGGCGTTGTAGGCGTTGAAGGCGGTGATGGCCACGGCGAACAGCGTCCACAGCACGCCGAAGGCGCCGGCGTTGGGGATGGCGAAAAAGATGCCGATGAGCACGAACACGCCGCCCATCACGGTGCCGAGGATGCCGGTGGCGCGGCTGGGGCGGTAAGTGACCCGGCGGCGGCGCATCAGTAGTTCTCCTCGGGCGCGCCGGGCGCGTTCTCAAGCTCCATGGCGAGCTTGACGATGCGGCTGGTGCCCAGGCGGTCGGCGCCCAGGTTTATGAAGTCCTCGGCGTCGGCGAGCGTCTTGATGCCGCCGGCGGCCTTGACCTTCACGTGCTCCGCGCAGCAGCTGCGCAGCAGCTTGACGTCCTCGCGCGTGGCCCCGCCGGTGGAAAAGCCGGTGGAGGTCTTGATGTAGTCCGCGCCGGAGTCGGAGACGATGCGGCAGAGCGTGCGCTTTTCCTCCTCCGTGAGGAGGCAGCACTCGATGATGACCTTCAGCACATGGCCCTCGCAGGCGGCGCGCACGGCGGCGATGTCGTCCGCCACGTCGCCCCAGCAGCCGTCCTTGACCATGGCCAGGTTGATGACCATGTCGATCTCGTCCGCGCCGTTCTTCACGGCGTCGGCCGCCTCGAAGGCCTTGGCGGCGGTGGTCATGTAGCCGTTGGGGAAGCCGATGACGGTGCAGACCTTCATGCGCGCGCCGACATAGGCCCGCGCGCCCTTGACGTGGCAGGGGGGGATGCACACGCTGGCACAGTTGTACTTGATGGCCTGGTCGCAGAGGGCGCGGATCTCGGCGCTGCCGGCGTCCACGCGCAGCAGGGTGTGGTCGCAGCGGGAGAGAATATCTTTGAGCTCCATGTCTTTTCTCCTTTTTGTGAGGTGGTGAAAGCATTATACTACGCCGGAGGAGAATATACAAGCGCGGCGGGGAATAAGCTCTTAGCGCGGCCCCAAGCGGGCGACTAACGATACGGAGGCTTGTAAATGGACGAGGCTTTATGCAGGAACACGGTGGAGCTGTGCGGCGCGCTGGCCGCCGCGCCGCGCTTTTCGCACCTCAGCAGGGGCGAGCGCTTTTTCATCTTCCCGGTGGAGACGCGGCGGCTCTCCGGGGCGGTGGACACGATAAACGTCGTCGCGCGGGAGGCGCTGCTCGCCGCGCTGAGGATAGAGGAGGCCGAGCGCCTCTGCGTACAGGGCGAGCTGCGCTCGTTCAACAACCGCCGGGAGGAGGGGCCGAAGCTGGTGATAACCGTCTTTGCCCGCGCGCTCTCGCTCGCCGGCGGCGGGGAGGACGTGAACGCCATCACGCTGCGGGGCGCGCTCTGCAAGCCGCCGGTGCTGCGCGTGACGCCCATGGGGCGCGACATTTGCGACCTGATGCTGGCCGTCAACCGCCGCTGCGGGCGCTCGGACTATCTGCCGTGCATCTGCTGGGGCGCGAGGGCGCGCACGGCCGCGCTGTTCGACGTGGGCGACGGCGTGGAGCTCACCGGCAGGGTGCAGAGCCGGCAGTACATAAAGCTGATCGACGGCGAGCCGGTGGAAAAGACGGCCTATGAGGTCTCCGCGTCGGAGATCCGCCTTGCCTCCGCCGCGCGCAGCGCCGTGGGAGCGCTCTGAGCGTCAGTTCAGCGCGCTGGCCAGGATGTCGAGGCTCACGGGCGTGTAGAAGAGCTGCCTGAGGTCGCCGCCCGCGCGGACGAGGGGCAGCAGCCACATCAGCTTGGCGAGGGCGGACTCGGTGGTCATGTCGTAGGCCTCCAGCACGGCGCCGTCCTCGGCCAGGGGGCGGCCCGTGGCGTAAACGGCCAGGTCGCTGCCCTCGTTCTGCACCTGCGTGGTCATCACCACGGCCTTGCCGGCGGCCGCGGCGGCGGAGACCATCTCGTGCATCCCGCCGGCGTGCGGCAGCCCGCCCACGCCGAAGCTCTCGACGACCAGCGCGTGGTACTCGCGCAGCATCCAGGCGAGCAGCTCGGGGCGCATCCCGGGGCTGAGCTTCAGCAGCCCCACGCTGGGGTCCAGCCGGTCGTAAAAGCGCGGCTCGCTCAGGCACTGGGGCGTTATGTAGCGGATCAGCCGCCCGTCGCGCACGTCGGCGATGTTGGGGTAGTTGATGCTGGCAAAGGCGTCGAAGCTCTTGGTGTGCGTCTTGCGCGCGCGGGTGCCGAGGATGACGCGGCCGTTGAACACGATGAAAACGCCGTGCATCCCGCGCTCGGCGGCGCAGCGGAAGCTGTCGCGCAGGTTGGTGCGGGAGTCGGAGGCGTCCTCGCCGATGGGCTTCTGCGCGCCGGTGAGGATGATGGGCTTGGGGCTGTACTGGACCAGGTAGCTGAGCGCGGCGGCGGTGTAGGCCATGGTGTCCGTGCCGTGGCTGATCACGAAGCCGTCGAAGTCCGCATAGTTTTCGCGGATGGTAGCGGCCATGCCCAGCCAGTGCGCGGGGCCGATGTCCGTGCTGTCCAGCTCGTAGAGCTGCAGGCATTCCACGTCGCAGAGCCCGGCCACGTCCGGCACGTAGCTCAAAAGCTGCTCCGGCCCCACCAGCGGCGACAGCGCGCCGCTCCTGAGCTCCGAAGCAATGGTCCCGCCCGTGCCGATAAACAATATACGCTTCTTCAATGGAGGGCACCTCCTGATCGCTTTTTTAAACTATTTTACCACCCCGCGGACGCCATTTCCAGAGCGCCGCGGGGGTTTTTGCATATTTGCCGTCCCCGCTGCCGAGGGAAGATGGGTGCAGGGCGGCGCCTTTTTTGCTGGGGGTAAATTCATAAATTTTTAGTGAAATAAAGCGCGGGGTGTGATATAATAGCCTAAATATGTGCTTTTTACCTTTGGGGGGACGCAAATGAGCGGGAAAAAGACCGTTGTAGTGAAGATCGGCACCAGCTCGCTGACGGAGAAGAACGGCCGCCTGGCGCCGGAGAAGCTGCGCGCGCTCACCGGGCAGATCGCCTCGCTGCGCGACGCCGGGCACCAGGTGGCGCTCGTCACCAGCGGCGCCATCGCCGCCGGATATCCGCTGCTGGGCTACCGCGAGCGGCCCACGGGCGTGGCCGCCAAGCAGGCCAGCGCCGCCGTCGGCCAGGGGCTGCTGATGGAGGAGTACGCCGCGGCGCTCGCCTCGCGCGGCTATGTGGCCGCGCAGCTGCTGCTCACGCGCGGCGACTTCCGCGACCGCCGGCGCTACCAGAACGCCTTCGCCGCGCTGGAGGTGCTGCTCTCCCGCGGGGCCGTGCCCGTCATCAACGAAAACGACACCGTGTCCATCGCCGAGCTGAAGCTGGGCGACAACGACATGCTCTCCGCGCAGGTGGCGGCCATGCTGCACGCCGACCTGCTGGTGATACTGACCGACATGGACGGGCTCTACACCGCCGACCCGCGCACGGACCCGGATGCCCGGCAGATACCCTATGTGGAGCGGGTGACGCCGGAGATCGAGGCGCTGGGCGGCGGCTCCGGCACCGCTAACGGCACCGGCGGCATGGCCACCAAGATCGAGGGGGCCAAGCTGGCCTCCGGCGCGGGGGTGGCCGTGGCCATCTGCCGGGCGACGGAGCCGGACGTGCTGCGCAGGGCCGTGGAGGGCACGGCGAAGGGCACTTACTTCAAGCCCGGCGAGGGGATGAAGACCCGGCTGCAGTGGATGGCCTTCTACGCCCAGGCGGCGGGCAGCGTATATATCGACGGCGGCGCGGCGGAGGCCCTCTGCGCGCGCGGCAAGAGCCTGCTGCCCGCGGGCGTGCGGGCCTGCGAGGGCGATTTTTCCGCCGGCGAGGTGGTGAACGTCTATCTCGCCGGGGGCGGCGGGCTGCTGGGACGCGGGACGGTGAACTACAGCTCCGCGGAGCTGCGGGAGATCGCCGGGCTCTCCTCCGCCGCGGCGGAGGGGCAGTTCCCCGGCCGGCCGGCGGAAGTGATAGACCAGGACAACTGGGCCAAGAGCTTTGACTGTGAATATAAACGATAAATGGAGGTGCGCAGAATGAAAACACTGATGGAGACCGCGAAGGCCGCGCGGGCCGCGGCGGCGGAGGTCGCCCAGCTGAGCACGGAGGAAAAGAACGCCGCCCTGCTGGCGATGGCGGACGCGCTGGAGGCCAACATGGGCAGTATCCTGGCCGCCAACGCCGCGGACATGGAGCGCGAGCGCGCGAACGGCATGAGCAGCGACCTGCTCGACCGCCTGGCTCTGAACGAGGGCCGCGTGCGCGACATGGCGCTCGGCCTCAGGCAGGTGGCGGAGCTGCCCGACCCCGTGGGCGAGGTGATGGCCGAGTGGGACCGCCCCAACGGCCTGCACATCAAAAAGGTGCGCGTGCCGATGGGCGTCATCGGCATCATCTACGAGGCGCGCCCCAACGTGACGGTGGACGCCGCCTCCCTGGCCTTCAAGGCCGGCAGCGCCATACTGCTGCGCGGCAGCGGATCGGCCTATGAGTCCAACGCCGAGGAGGTGCGCGTGATGCGCGAGGCGCTCGCCGGCTGCGGCATCACGCCGGACGCCGTCTGCCTGGTGGAGGAGCGCGGCCACGGCGTGGTGGACCAGATGCTCACCATGCGCGGGTACATCGACCTCATCGTCCCCCGCGGCAGCGCGCGGCTCATCAACAACGCCGTGGAGAAGGCCACCGTCCCCATTTTGCAGACGGGCACGGGCAACTGCCACGTCTATATCGACAGGAGCGCCGACTACGCGATGGCGGAGGCCATCACGATAAACGCCAAGACCCAGCGCACCAGCGTCTGCAACTGCGCGGAGACGCTGCTGGTGCAGGAGGACTGGGCGGAGGAGCACCTGCGCGAGCTGCTGAAGGCCCTGACGGACCGCAACGTGGAGCTCCACGGCGACGAGCCGGCCGCGAAGTACACAACGGGCATGATCCCCGCCACGGAGGCAGACTGGGCGGACGAATACCTCCGCCTCGCAATGGCGGTGAAGGTCGTCCCGGACGTGAAGGCCGCGGTGGAGCACATCAACCGCTACGGCACCATGCACACCGAGTGCATCGTCACGGCGGACGCGCAGTGCGCGGACTATTTCCTGAAGAACGTGGACGCCGCCGTGGTGAACTGGAACGCCTCCACCCGCTTCACGGACGGTTTCGAGTTCGGCTTCGGCGCGGAGCTCGGCATCTCCACGCAGAAGCTGCACGCCCGCGGGCCGATGGGGCTGACGGAGATCACGAGCTATAAGTACCAGGTGATAGGCACCGGCCAGGTGCGCCCGTAAGAAGGAGGCGGAAAACGATGAAATATGCGTTCATAGGCAGCGGCAACATGGCCCGCGCCATCATCGGCGGGCTGGTACACACGGGCACGGCGGGGGAGGACATCCTCGTCGTCAACCCCAACAACCCCAAGAGCTGCGGCGAGGTGCAGGCCCTCTACGGCGCCGTGCCCGCCCCGGCGGAGGCGCTGGAGCAGGCGGACACGGTGGTCGTGGCCGTCAAGCCGCAGAGCTTCCCGGCGGCCGCGCCGCTCTACGCGCCGTACGTCCGGCCCGGCACGCTGGTGGTGAGCATCATGGCCGGCATCCCCACCGCGGCGGTGGAGGCCGCGTTCCCCACGGCGCGCGTGACGCGCGTGATGCCCAACCTGGCCCTGGCCGTGGGCTGCGGCGCGGCGGGCGTGGCCCCCGGCGCCACCGCCACGGAGGCGGACGTGCAGCTGACGCTGAAGATATTCTCCGCCGCCGGCGTGGCCGTGGCCGTGGACGAAGCGGAGATCGACTCCGTGGCCGCCATCTCCGGCAGCGGCGCGGCCTACGTGTACTTTCTGGTCGAGAACCTGCGCGACGCCGCCATCGAGGACGGCATGGAGCCGGAAAAGGCCGCGCTGCTCGCGCGGCAGACGCTGATCGGCGCGGCGCGCCAGCTGGAGCAGGAGGACGTGCCCCCCGAGGAGCTGCGCCGGCGCATCACCAGCAAAAAGGGCACCACGGAGGCCGCCATAAACGCCATGGCCGAGGCCGGACTCCCCGCCGCGGTGCGCGCGGGATATCAGGCCAACAAGCGCCGCTCGCGCGAGCTGGCCGAGGGCAAGTGAGCGCGTGGACGCCGTAAAGACGTTCTATGACGGCCTGGCGGGGGAGTACGACAAGCTCTTCGCCGACTGGGGCGAGGCCGCGCGGCGGCAGGCGCAGGTGCTGGAGCGCATTTTCGCCGCGCACGGCTTCGGCCGGGACAGCACGGTGCTCGACTGCGCCTGCGGCATCGGCACGCAGGCGCTGGGCCTTGCGGCGCTGGGCTACCGCGTGACCGGCTCCGACATCAGCCCCGCGGCGCTCGCCGAGGCCGGGGAGAGGGCGCGCGCCGCCGCGCTGGCGATAGAACTGCGCGAGGCGGATTTCCGCCGCCTGCCGGAGCTTGTGGGCGGCAGCTATGACATAGTCATCGCCATGGACAACGCCCTGCCGCACCTTATGTCCTCCGCGGAGCTCGCGGAGGCCGTGGGCTCCATAGCCGCCGTGACGCGCCCGGGCGGGCTCTTTGCCGCGAGCATACGCGACTACGACGCGCTGCTCGAAACAAAGCCGCGCTATTCCCCGCCCTATATAAACGGGCCGGAGGGCGCGCGGCGCATAGCCTTCCAGACCTGGGACTGGGCCGGGGAGCGCTACAGGCTCGTCCAGTACATCATAGACGAGACTGAGGGCCTCACGGTCAGCCGCCACGAGTGCGAATACCGCGCGCTGCGCCGCGCGGAGCTCTCGCGGCTGCTCGGCTGCGGCGGCTTCGGCGCGGTCCGCTGGGCCATGCCGGAGGAGACGGGCTATTACCAGCCCATAGTTACGGCAATCAGAGAATAACCGCAAAAAAGGAGAGAGCGATGCAGGGACGGACGTTTGAAAAAGTCATGGCCGCAAACCGCGGCGAGATAGCCATCCGCATATTCAGGGCCTGTTACGACCTTGGCCTCAGGACGCTGGCGATTTATTCAAAGGAAGACACGATGAGCCTTTTCCGCACGAAGGCGGACGAGGCCTATCTGATCGGCGAGCACCTGAGCCCCCTGGGGGCCTACCTGGCGATAGACGAGATCATCGCCCTGGCAAAAAAGCGCGGCGTGGACGCCATCCACCCCGGCTACGGCTTTTTGAGCGAGAACGCGGCCTTTGCGAGGGCCTGCGAGGAGGCGGGCATAAAGTTCATCGGCCCGCCGAGCAGCGTGCTGGCGAAGATGGGGGACAAGCTCGAGGCCAAGAAAATAGCCGTCCAGTGCGGCGTGCCCGTCATCCCCGGCTCGCGCGAGCCGCTGAAGGACGCGCAGGAGGCGCTCTCGCTGGCGCGCGAATTCGGCTATCCCGTCATCCTCAAGGCCGCCGCCGGCGGCGGCGGGCGCGGCATGAGGCTCTGCGAAAAGGACGAGGACGTGGCCCCGGCCTTCGAGCTCGTGAGCAACGAAGCGCGCAAGGCCTTTGGCGACGGCAGCATCTTCATCGAGAAATACCTCGTGGAGCCGAAGCACATCGAGGTGCAGATACTGGCCGACGAGCACGGCTGCGTGCGCCACCTGGGCGAGCGCGACTGCTCGCTGCAGCGGCGCTACCAGAAGGTGGTGGAGTTCGCCCCGGCCTGGAGCGTGCGCGAGGACGTGCGCGAAAAGCTGCGCGCGGACGCGGTGAAGATCGCCGAGGCCGTCGGCTATGTGAACGCCGGCACGGTGGAGTTCCTCGTGGACCGCAGCGGGAACCACTATTTCATCGAGATGAACCCGCGCATACAGGTGGAGCACACCGTCACCGAGATGGTCACGGGCATCGACATAGTCCGCGCGCAGATACTCATCGCCGAGGGCGCGCACCTCTCTCACCCGGAGATCGGCCTTGAAAAGCAGAGCGACCTGAACATCAACGGCTACTCTATACAGTGCCGCGTCACCACGGAGGACCCGAAGAACAACTTCGCGCCGGACAACGGCAAGATCGCCTCCTACCGCTCCGGCGGCGGCTTCGGCGTCCGGCTCGACGGTGGCAACGCCACGGCCGGCGCGGAGATAAGCCCCTATTACGACTCCCTGCTGGTCAAGGTGACCACCTGGGACCGCACATTCGAGGCCGTGTGCCGCAAGGCGCGCCGCGCGATAAACGAGGAGCAGGTGCGCGGCGTCAAGACCAACATCTCCTTTGTCACCAACATCCTCAGCCACCCGGCCTTCATCGCCGGCAAGTGCCACACGAAGTTCATCGACGAGACGCCGGAGCTCTTCGACATCGTGGACAGCCGCGACCGCGCCACGCGCGTGCTGCGCTATATCGCCAACATCCAGGTGGCGGACCCCGACGCCGAGCGGCGCGAATATTCCGCCCCGCGCTACCCCAAGGCCACGCGCGAGGTGACGCGCCGCGACGGGCTGAAGGAGCTGCTGGACACGGAGGGGCCGGAGGCCGTCAGCAAGTGGGTGCTGGGGCAGAAAAAACTGCTCGTCACCGACACCACCATGCGCGACGCGCACCAGAGCCTGCTCTCCACCCGCATGCGCACGCGCGACATGGTGAAGGGCGCGGAGGGCACGGCGGACTTCATGGCCGGCTGCTTCTCGCTGGAGATGTGGGGCGGCGCCACCTTCGACACGGCCTACCGCTTCCTCTATGAGTCCCCCTGGGAGCGGCTGATACTGCTGCGGGAGAAGATACCCAACATCCCCTTCCAGATGCTGCTGCGCGGCAGCAACTTGGTGGGCTACGCCAGCTACCCGGACGACCTCGTGCGCGCCTTCATCGAGGAGAGCGCCAGCTGCGGCATCGACGTGTTCCGCGTTTTCGATTCGCTCAACTGGATACCGAGCATGGAGACGGCCATGGACGCCGTGCTCAGGACCGGCAAGCTGCTGGAGGCCACCGTCTGCTACACAGGCGACATCCTCGACCCCAAACGGGACAGGTATACGCTCAAGTACTACGTCGACTTCGCCAGGGAGCTCGAGCGCCGCGGCGCGCACACCATCTGCGTGAAGGACATGTCGGGCCTGCTGAAGCCCTATGCGGCGAAGAAGCTCATAAAGGCGCTGAAGGAGGAAGTGGGCGTCCCCATCCACCTGCACACGCACAACACCACCGACAACCAGATCGCCACCTACCTGCTCGCCGCCGAGGCGGGCGTGGACATCGTGGACTGCGCCATCGGCCCGCTCTCCAGCCTCACCAGCCAGCCGAGCATCAACTCCCTGGTGGAGGCGCTGCGCGGCACGGAGCGCGACACCGGCCTGCCCACGGAGGGGCTGCAGAAGCTGGCCGACTACTGGAGCGACGTGCGCGAGCGCTACTGGAGCTTCGACAAGGGGCTCAAGACGCCCGTCACGGACATCTACCGCTACGAGATACCCGGCGGGCAGTACACCAACCTGCAGCCGCAGGTGGAGGCGCTGGGCCTCGGCCAGCGCTTCGAGGAAGTGAAGGAGATGTACCGCACGGTGAACGGTATGCTGGGCGACATCATAAAGGTCACGCCGAGCTCCAAGATGGTGGGCGACCTCGCCATCTTCATGGTGCAGAACGACCTGACGCCGGAGAACATAGTCGAGCGCGGCGAGACCCTCGCCTTCCCGGACAGCGTGGTGAGCTACTTCAAGGGCCTGATGGGCCAGCCGCCCTGCGGCTTCCCGGAGGACCTGCAGCGCGTGGTGCTCAAGGGCGAGCAGCCCATCACCGTGCGCCCGGGCGAGCTGCTGCCTCCCGTGGACTGGGACGCCGTGCGCGCGGAGGTGGAAAAGCTCACGCCCGAGCCCACCCGCCGCGGCCTCATCTCCTACGCGATGTACCCGAAGGTCCTGCGCGACTTCTTCGAGCACCGCAAGGAGTACGGCTACATCATGCGCATGGGCAGCCACGTGTTCTTCAACGGCCTCGCCGTGGGCGAGACCAACCAGATCAACATCGAGGACGGCAAGACCCTGGTGATAAAATACCTTGGCCTCGGCGACCGCAACGAGGACGGCACGCGCAACGTCGTCTTTGAGCTGAACGGCGCGCGGCGCGAAGTGGCCGTGCCCGACCCCTCCGCCCCGGATACCGGCAAGCGCACGGTGATGGCCGACCCCGCGGACAGGAGCCAGATCGGCGCGTCCATACCCGGCATGGTGTCCAAGGTGGCCGTCAAGCCGGGCGACACGGTGAAGGCCAACCAGGTGGTGGCCATCATCGAAGCTATGAAAATGGAGACCAGCGTCGTGGCCCTCACTGACGGGAAGATAGGCGAGCTCTTCATCGAGCCCGGCGTGACCGTGAAGGCCGGCGAGCTGCTGATGACTGTGATATGAACCTTTATCTGAACGGATGCGGGAAATATCCCGCCGAACAGGCGCTGCTCACCTTCTTCCCCGGCGAGCGGCCGGAATACCCGGAGGGGGAGCCGCAGGGCGAGCGCTGCGAGATCAACGTGGCCATGCGCAACGAGCGCATCATGTGCACCTGCCTGCTGGTGCGCGGCGGCCAGGCCTACCGCTCCCGGGCGTCCATGGACCACTCGCGCATCGTGGACGAGGTGACGCGCGAGCGCTACACGGGGCGCGTGGTGAAGCTGGCCTTTTTCCGCGCGGCCGTCGCCTCCGGCATACCCTACCCCGAGTGGGGCTGCCTGACGGGCGTGAGGCCCGTGAAGCTGGTGGAGGGCTACCTGCGCGAGGGGATGACGCCCGCGGGCGCCCGCGGGCGCTTCATGCGCGAATACTATGTCTCCAAGCGCCGCGCCACGCTGAGCGTGGCCGCGGCCCAGGCCTCCATAGAGGCCGACAGGGCGCTGGGGGAGCGGGATGTCTGCCTCTATGTGGGCATCCCCTTCTGCCCCACGCGCTGCGCCTACTGCAGCTTCGTCAGCCAGAGCGTGGAGAAGTCCCTGGGGCTGGTGGAGCCCTATCTGGAGGCGCTGGAGCGGGAGATATCCGCCACGGCGGAGGCCGCCAG
Organism: Candidatus Scatomorpha stercorigallinarum; assembly: GCA_944387865.1. Taxonomy (GTDB): domain Bacteria; phylum Bacillota; class Clostridia; order Oscillospirales; family Oscillospiraceae; genus Scatomorpha; species Scatomorpha stercorigallinarum. Next base: position 41,054 of record CALXGN010000012.1, read on the forward strand.
CCGCGCGCAGCTGCGGCCCGTGGCGCTCTATATCGGCGGCGGCACGCCCACGACGCTCAGCGCCGGGCAGCTCGACCGCCTGTGCGCGCAGCTGGAGCGCAGCTTTGACCTCTCCGCGCTGCGGGAGTACACCGTGGAGGCCGGCCGGCCGGACACCATCACCGCCGACAAGCTCGCCGCGCTGCGCGCGCACGGCGTGAAACGCCTGAGCGTCAACCCGCAGACGATGTCGGACCCGGTGCTGAGCGCCATCGGCCGCCGCCACACGGCGAAGGACATCGAGAACGCCATGTCCCTGGTGCGCTCCGCCGGCAGGTTCGAGGTGAACATGGACCTCATCGCCGGGCTGCAGACCGACACGGCGGAGGGCTTCGCCGACTCGCTGGAGCGGGTGCTGGCCCTACGCCCGGACAATATCACCATCCACACCCTGGCCGTCAAGCGCGGCTCGCGCCTGCATGCGGAGGGCGCGGAGCAGCTGCCCGCGCCGGAGGAGGTGGAGCGGATGCTCTCCGGCGCCATGAACAGGCTCACCGCCGCGCGCTACGAGCCCTATTACCTCTACCGCCAGAAGTACATGTCCGGCGGCTTCGAGAACGTGGGCTGGACAAAGCCCTGGCGCGCCAGCCTTTACAACATATGTATAATGGAGGAGCTGCGCAGCATCATAGCCATGGGCGCCGGCGGCTCCACCAAGCTCATCGCCCCCGGCGGGCGGCTGGAGCGGCACTTTGCGCCCAAATACCCCGGGGAGTACATCGCCGCCATTGACCGCGTCTGCGCGGACAAGGAAAGGATCGTTGATTTCCATGCCGTTTGACCTGAAGGAGATAAACTACCGCACCGTGGCCGAGCCTGCGGCCTTCCTCGCCGAGTGCGACGCGCGCTACGCCGCCAAGGTGTCCCGCGCGGCGGAGATGATCGCCGCCAACCTGAAAAACAGCCCCATCGTGCTGCTCTCCGGCCCCAGCGGCAGCGGCAAGACCACCACCGCGCAGAAGATAGAGGACGAGCTGGAGCGCCGCGGCGTCCGCTCCTACACCATCAGCATGGACAACTACTTCCGCACGGTGGACCCGGCCACGGCCCCGCGCACGGCGGAGGGGGCCATCGACTACGAGAGCCCCCGGTGCCTGGACATGGAGCTGCTCAACGAGCACTTCACGGCCCTCGCCCGCGGCGAGCGCATCTGCGTGCCCAAATACGAGTTCGCGCGGCAGATGCGCGTGCTGGAGCCGTCCAAGACCCTGCGCCTGAAAAAGGACGAGATCGCCATCTTCGAGGGCATCCACGCCCTCAACGGGGCCATCACCTCCCGCCACCCGGCGGCCTTCAAGCTCTATATCTCCGCCCGCTCGAACGTGGAGTTCGAGGGCAGCGTGGTGTTCAAGGGCACCTGGATGCGCCTGGTGCGGCGCACGGTGCGCGACAAGCTCTTCCGGGCCTACGACCCGGCGCAGACGCTGGCCATGTGGGCCAATGTCCGCCGCGGGGAAAAGCTATATATCTCGCCCTTCAAGGAGCAGGCCGACCTGATGCTGGACACGGCGCTGGAATACGAGCTGCCGGTGATGAACCGCCTGGCGACGGAGCTCTTCTCCGCCATCCCGGAGGGCATCGAGCGCTATGCGGAGCTCAAACAGGTGCTGCCCGCCATCCAGCTCTTCGGCGAGATCGACGAGGCCCTGGTGGCCCCCGACTCGCTCGTGCGCGAGTTCATCGGCGGCGGCATCTACGACCAGTGAGGGAAGTTTAAAGTTTTGCTTGACTAGATCGGCAAAACGGCGTTTAATAAACTCATACCATGTTTGAAATTTGACAAAGGAGGTATGAGCGTGAAATACGTCTGTTCCCTCTGCGGCTACGTCTACGACGAGGCCGAGGGCTCGCCGGAGACCGGCGTGGCCCCGGGCACGCCTTTCGAGCAGCTGCCGGAGGACTGGGCCTGCCCGCTGTGCGGGGCCGGGCGCGAGGAATTTGAGCCCGAATAAAGCGTAAAGCGTCATCCGCCAATGTAAAGCGGCCGCGGTATCACCGCGGCCGCTTTACATTTATTTTACACGGCGCTGCTTTTCCATTTTACGCAGCTTGAGTAGCATACGTATTGCGAAAGCAAAATACCGAAAAGAAGGAGACAATCCTGCAATGAAAAAGACCCTTGCCATACTGCTCTCCGCCCTGCTGTGCCTGAGCCTGTTCGCCGCCTGCGGCGAGGAGCCGGCCGAGGAGAGCGTCGCTCCCTCCGAGGAGCCTGTCGCTGAGAGCGAAGAGCCCGCCGTCGAGAGCGAAGAGCCCGCCGAGGAGATCTCCGGCAACGTCGCCCTGAACGGCTCCACCTCCATGGAGAGCGTCATCCTCGCCCTGATCGAGGGCTTTGCCGAAGTCCAGCCCGAGGTCAACCCCCAGTACACCGGCAGCGGCTCCGGCGCCGGCATCGAGGGCGTCCTGGGCGGCACCTGCGACCTGGGCCTCGCCAGCCGCGCCCTCTCCGACGAGGAGAAGGCCGAGGGCGCCGTTGAGAACGTCATCGCCCTGGACGGCGTCGCCGTCGTCATCAACCCCGAGAACACCGTTACCGACCTGACCACCGAGCAGATCGCCAAGATCTTCACCGGCGAGATCACCAACTGGAGCGAAGTCGGCGGCCCCGACGGCGCCATCGCCGTGTTCGGCCGCGAGGCCGGCTCCGGCACCCGCGGCGCGTTCGAGGAGATCCTCGGCATCGAGGACGCCTGCGCCTACACCAACGAGTACAGCTCCACCGGCGACGTCATCGGCAACGTGGCCAGCAACCCCAACGCCATCGGCTACGCCAGCCTCTCCGCCGTCAATGACACCGTCACCGCCGTCGCCGTCAACGGCGTCGTGCCCAGCGAGGAGACCGTCGCGGACGGCAGCTTCGCCATCCAGCGCCCCTTCGTGGTCGTCACCGTCGAGGGCCAGGAGCTCAGCCCGGCCGCCCAGGCCTTCCTGGACTACGCCATGAGCGATGAGGTCGCCGACATCATCACCGCCGCCGGCGCCGTGCCCGCCAGCCTCGCCGCGTAAGCAAGTCAAAAACCTTGATGGCAATGGCCCCCACGCAAATGGGGGCCTATTGCCGTGAAAACCAGGGGTGTGTCTGAATGGCGCTCAGGCGCGCATGGGCGTGAACGCCGCTCAGATCCACCCCGGAAAAGGAAAGAATAAGCATGACCGAATTTGCAAACATGAAAGGAGAGAAGGGCGCTGTGAAGGCCAGCAAAGAGAAAAACGCCGCTGCCGCCGCCCCCGAGCGCATCGACTCCCGGCGCGGCGTCAAGGACGTCATGGAGACCGTGATGCGCGCCGTCTTCGTCGTCTGCGGCCTGGTGGCCGTGGGTTTCGTGCTCGTCATTTCCGCATACCTTATCATATCCGGCATCCCCGCCATCCGCGAGGTGGGGCTGTGGGACTTCCTCAGCGGCACCAGCTGGGAGCCGGCCAACAAGACGGAGCCCAGCTTCGGCATCCTGCCGATGATCCTCACCAGCATCTACGGCACGGCCGGCGCCATCGTCATCGGCGTGCCCATCGGCTTCCTGATGGCCGTGTTCCTCTCCAAGGTGGCGAACAGGAAGGCCGCCGCCGTCATCCGCGAGGTGGTGGACCTGCTGGCCGGCATCCCCAGCGTCGTCTACGGCCTGGTGGGCATGATGGTGCTGGTGCCCGGCATCCGCGAGCTCTTCGGCCTGCCCGCCGGCGACAGCCTGCTGGCCGCCATCATCGTGCTGGCCATCATGATACTGCCCAGCATCATCTCCGTTTCCGAAACGGCGCTCAACGCCGTGCCCCGAGAGTATGAGGAGGCCAGCCTGGCCCTCGGCGCCACGGAGCTGGAGACCTACTTCCGCGTCAGCGCCCCGGCCGCCAAGAGCGGCATCGCCGCCGCCGTGGTGCTCGGCGTGGGCCGCGCGATAGGCGAGGCCATGGCCATCCTGATGGTGGCCGGCAACGTGGCCAACATGCCCAGCCTGCTCTCCTCCGTCAAATTCCTCACCACCGCCATCGCCGGCGAGATGGGCTACGCGGGCGACCTCCACCGCCAGGCGCTCTTCTCCATCGGCCTGGTGCTCTTCCTCTTCATAATGCTCATCAACGCCGCGCTCAACATGTTCCTCAAGCACGATAAGGAGGGCAACTGATGAACGAACAGCCTGTTTCGATAACGGAGGGCCTCTCCTCCCGCCGCCGCGCCTGGAACGGCGCCATGCGCGTCCTGCTCTACGCCGCGGCCGCGCTCATCTGCGCGCTGCTGGTGTTCCTCATCGGCTATATCCTCTACCGCGGCGTGCCCAACCTCAGCTGGCAGTTCCTCACCAGCGAGGAGAGCGTCATCAACGACATCGAGGGCATCCTGCCCTCCATCATCAACACCGTCTATGTCATCATCGCCACGCTGATATTCATCCTGCCCCTGGGCGTGGGCAGCGCCATTTACCTCACCGAGTACGCGACGAACAAAAAGCTCGTCTCCATCATCGAATTCGCCACGGAGACCCTCTCCGGCATGCCCAGCATCATCTTCGCCCTCGTGGGCATGATGGTGTTCTGCCAGGCCGTGGGCCTCGGCACCAGCCTCATCGCCGGCGCCCTCTCCCTGGTGATGATGACGCTGCCGACCATCATCCGCACCACGCAGGAGAGCCTCAAGACCGTGCCGCAGAGCTACCGCGAGGGCTCGCTGGCCCTGGGCAGCGGCAAGTGGCACATGATACGCACCGTGGTGCTGCCCAGCAGCATCGACGGCATCGTCACCGGCTGCATCCTGGCCGTGGGCCGCATCGTCGGCGAGAGCGCGGTGCTGATGTTCACCGCCGGCATGGGCATGCGCATGGCCAACTTCGGCGGGGACACCGTCGCCAAGTTCTTTGAAAACTTCTTCGGCGCCGCCGGCTCGACGCTCACCGTGTCCCTCTACGTCTACGCCAAGGAGCGCGCGGATTTCGACCAGGCCTTCGCCGTGGCCGTGGTGCTGCTCGTGATAGCCTTCGTCATCAACCTGGCCGCCAAGCTGGCCGGCCGCAAACTGAAGAAAAACTGATAGCGGGGAGAATATGATAATGAGCGAGACCGTTTACAACAGCGCCGGCGGCAGCGACGAGCGCACCATCATCGCCTCCAAACACCTGAACCTCTACTACGGCGACAACCACGCGCTGAAGGACATCAGCTTTGAGATACCCGCCAACCGCATCACGGCCCTCATCGGCCCCTCCGGCTGCGGCAAGAGCACCTTCCTCAAGACGCTCAACCGCATGAACGACCTGGTGGAGGGCGTGAAGATCGACGGCGAGGTGCTCTATAACGGCGAGAACATCTACGGGAAGGACGTGGACGTCACCCGCCTGCGCAAGCAGATCGGCATGGTGTTCCAGAAGGCCAACCCCTTCCCGATGAGCATCTACGACAACATCGCCTACGGCCCGCGCACGCACGGCATCCGCGGCAAGGCGCGGCTGGATGACATCGTCGAGCGTTCGCTGCGCGACGCCGCCATCTGGGACGAGGTCAAGGACCGCCTGAACAAGAGCGCGCTGGGCCTCTCCGGCGGCCAGCAGCAGCGGCTGTGCATCGCCCGCGCCCTCGCCGTGGAGCCCGACATACTGCTGATGGACGAGAGCACCAGCGCCCTCGACCCCATCTCCACCTCCAAGATCGAAGACCTTGCCATGGAACTGAAAAACCGCTATACTGTCATCATGGTGACGCATAACATGCAACAGGCGGTGCGCGTCTCGGACAAGACGGCCTTTTTCCTGCTCGGCGAGCTGGTCGAGTACGGCGACACCGAGCGCATCTTCTCCCACCCGCAGGAGAAGCGCACCGAGGACTACATCACCGGGAGGTTTGGCTGATATGCGCAACAAATTCGACGAACAGCTCGCACTGCTCAACCGCGAGATGATCTCCATGGGCGCGCTCTGCGAGGAGGCCATCGCCGTCACGGCCCGCGCCATGCTCGACGGCGAGGAGGAGAACGCCATCGGCCGCGTGCGCGCGCTGGAGAACGACATCGACCAGAAGGAGCGCGACATCGAGAGCATCTGCCTCAAGCTGCTGCTGCAGCAGCAGCCCGTGGCCAGCGACCTGCGGCAGATCTCCGCCGCGCTGAAGATGATAACGGACATGGAGCGCATCGGCGACCAGGCGCTGGACATCGCCGAGACGGCCGTGTTCATGGGCCCCGTGGACGGCGCCGACGCCCCGCTGCTCAGGGAGCTCGCGCGCAAGGTCATCAGCATGGTGACAGACAGCGTGGACGCCTTCGTGCGCCACGACGCGGAGGCCGCCGGCTCCGTCGCCGCCAAGGACGACGAGGCGGACGCCCTCTTCACGAAGATCAAAAATTCCATCATCGAGCGCATCTCCACCCACAGCGGCGAGGGCGAATACGCCCTGGACCTGCTGATGATCGCCAAATACCTCGAGCGCATCGGCGACCACGCCACCAACATCGCCGAGTGGGTCGAGTTCTCCGTCACAGGCGTCCACAAGGGAGGGGAGATGCTGTGATCTACTGCGTTGAGGACGACGCCGCCATACGCGACATCGAGGTCTATGCCCTGCGCTCCACCGGCTTTGAGGCCGAGGGGCTGGAAACGGGCGCCGAACTCTTCGCCGCGCTGAAAAAGCGCCTGCCGGAGCTCATCATCCTTGACGTGATGCTCCCCGGGGAGGACGGGCTGGAGATACTCCGCCGGCTGCGCCTATCCGCCGTCACGCGCAACGTGCCCGTCATCATGGCCACGGCGCGCGGCGCTGAATACGACAAGATAACCGGCCTCGACTCCGGCGCGGACGACTATCTCGTCAAGCCCTTCGGCATGATGGAGATGGTCTCGCGCGTGCGCGCGGTGCTGCGCCGCACATCCCCCACGCGCACGGAAGAGCCGCTGGCCATCGGCGATATCCGCCTCGACCCCGGCACGCACACCGTCACCGTCGCCGGCCGCGCCGTGACGCTGACGCTCAAGGAGTTCGAGCTGCTGCGCTCGCTGATGGAAAAGCCCGGCACGGTGTTCACCCGCGACCGCCTGCTGAGCGAGGTCTGGGGCACGGACTATGACGGCGAGACACGCACCGTGGACGTGCACATCCGCACCCTGCGCCAGAAGCTGGGCGAGGCGGGGGGCATGATCGGCACCGTCCGCGGCGTGGGCTACCGCCTGGAGGCTGAGACATGAAGAAAAAGATCTTCCGTTCCATATTTCTGGTGGCCTTCGTGGTGCTGGCCGCCTGCCTGCTGCTGATAACCGGCGCGCTCTACAGCTACTTTGCCAGCGAGCAGTCCGACCAGCTCTACCTGCAGGCCGAACTGGCCGCCCGCGCCGTGGAGGTCGAGGGCGCCGAGTATTTCGACGGCCTGGACAGTTCCCGGCTGCGCCTCACCTGGATCGCCGCCGACGGCAGCGTCATCTATGACACGGACGCCGAGGCCGGCGAGATGGAGAACCACGCCGACCGCGAGGAGTTCCGCGAGGCGCTCGCCACCGGCCACGGCGAGAGCTCGCGCTATTCATCCACCCTCTCGGAGGAGACGATATACCAGGCGCTGCGCCTTGCCGACGGCACGGTGCTGCGCGCTTCCTCCAGCCACCGCACGGTGTTCGCCATCGTGCTGGGGATGTTCCTGCCGCTGCTCGCCATCATGCTGGCCGCCGTGCTGCTGGCCTCTTATCTGGCCTCGCGCCTTGCGCGGCGCATCGTCGGCCCGCTGAACGCCATCGACCTGGAAGACCCGCTGGGCAACGACGTATACGACGAGCTGAGCCCGCTGCTGACGCGCGTGGCCCAGCAGAAGAGCCAGATAAGCGCCCAGCTGGAGGAGCTCGACCGCCGGCGCGAGGAGTTCTCCGCCGTCACGGACAACATGAGCGAGGGGCTCATACTCCTCGACCACGAGGGCATGATACTCAGCATCAACCCCAGCGCCGCGCGCATCTTCAGCGCCGGCAGCGCCAGCATCGGCCGCGACATCCTCACGCTGGACCGCAGCCCGGAGCTGCGCGCGCTGATGGAGAGCGCCGCCGCCGGCAAACACGGCGAGGCCGTGGTGGAGCGGGACGGCGCGGAGTACCAGATAACCGCCAGCCCCGTCCTCACCGACGGCGTCTCCCGCGGCACGGTGCTGCTGGCCTTCGACGTGACGGAAAAGCTGCAGGCCGAGCGCCTGCGCCGCGAATTCACCGCCAACGTCTCCCACGAGCTGAAAACGCCGCTGCACTCCATCATGGGCGCGGCGGAGCTGCTGCAGGACGGCCTGGTGAAAAAAGAGGACCAGCAGCGCTTCCTCGGCCGCATCCGCTCGGAGGCCGGGCGCCTGGTGGCGCTGGTGGACGACGTCATCGACCTCTCCCGCATGGACGAGGGCGAGAGCTTCCCCCGCCAGCAGACGGACCTGCTGCAGCTCGCGCGCGACGTGGCCGGCGACCTGGCCCCGGCGGCGGAAAAGCGCGGCATCGCCGTCAACGTCTCCGGCGCGGGCGGCACGGTGAACGGCGTGCGCCAGCTCCTGTGGGAGATCGTCTGGAACCTCTGCGACAACGCCGTCAAATACGGCCGCGACGGCGGCCATGTGGAGGTCAACGTGTCCCCCACGGCGGAGGGCGTGGTGCTCAGCGTGGCGGACGACGGCATCGGCATCCCGGCGGAGCACCGCGCGCGCGTATTCGAGCGCTTCTACCGCGTGGACAAGAGCCACTCGCGCGCCACGGGCGGCACGGGCCTGGGCCTGTCGATCGTCAAGCACGCGGCGCAGTACCACAACGCGGACATCTCGCTGGAGAGCGAGGAGGGCCGCGGGACGAAGATAACGGTGACCTTCCCGCGGGAAATTTGACAATAACTGGAACAGTGGGCCGCCGCAGGCCCGCTGTTTTTCATTACAGTTTTGTTACATTTACTAAATTACGTCATTTGGATGCATAATTCATTGACATCTCACGCGGCAGGTGGTATGCTTAACTGGAAAGTGTGAAGAACGGCATATGCCGTTCCCATTTCATCCCAAACCGGATGAAATGAAGCCCTTTTGCTTCCCATGGCATAAATTCTAATGAATAGGAGAATGTGTATGAAGCGGAAAATTTTAGTGACGTTACTGGCGTTCTGCCTGATAGCGTCCCTCTGCGTCGTCGGCGCCGCGGCGGCGGGAGAGTCATGCGAGGGCGGCGAATCCTGCAACCATGAGGCGGCGATAGGTGATGTGCATTATGCTTCACTGAATGATACCCTTCAATATGATGCCAAACCAGGTGACACCATTGTGGTCCTAAAGGATTGCGAGATTGACTTTTACAATCCTAAAAATAATAGCATACTCGACCTTAACGGCCATAATGTTGTATATTCCGGTGAGGAATCGATAAGATTTTCTGGCAAAGACCGCTCATTTTCTATTGTTGATAGCTCTGCTGAAGTGGGAACTCAAGGCGGCACGTTTAGGGCTACCGGCGAAAGAGATATGGCGGAAGCGGTATTTCAAATTTCCGGCGGTGCAACATTTAATGTTAACAATATAAATATTGAATCTAATGGCTGCTCTATTTACCCACTTCAGAACAACACATCTGTTAATATCAAGGACAGCAAAATTGAATCGAGCGGCGTATATTGCATTTCAACTAACGCAGCTACCAAAGATAACTATGGCGTGATTATAAACATATCTGGCTCTACTCTAACAACAAATGCTAACGACTATGATAACTGCGCTGTTATGTTCAACGTGGGTGGCTCTCTTAATATTGAAAACAGCTCAATAACTGGTGACCGGCAGGCTGTTTTGGTGCGTGCCGGCAATGCGACGATTGTCAACAGCAATATTACGGTCACTGGCAAGTGGCTAGAAAGCAATACCGATTCGCCAGCTACCGGTGATTGGTTAAGCGGAAATGAAGTTCCTTCTGCAGCTCTGATTGTCGGCAACTACCACAGCGGTGCAGCCGATGCTTATCTTGCCAATGCTAACGTCACAGTAGAAGACACCGTTGTAACAGCTCAGGGAACTGCTCCTGCTGTTTATGTCGATGGAAACACTAAATATGATGCAACTCTCGAAATGACCGGTGAAGAAACATCTGTAACTGGCACTGTTAAAACTGGTAAACAAACGAGTACAGAGGCGATGGATATCACCGTCACTGGCGGCACGTTTACAGACACAAATGTAGGTACATATTTCCCCGAGAACTCTGCTCTTGAAATCGTTGACGGCAAAGTCGTCACCAACGACGAGACCGCCGTCGCCGAAGTGGACGGCGTGCCTTACAAGACCCTCCGGGCCGCCATCAACGCCGCCGAGGACGGCGACACCGTGACGTTGGTGGCGAATGTCACCGATGGCAACGTCGGCACTCCCACGAACAACCAAGATGGCGAGCAGACCACTCTCATCATCGAGAAGGACATCACCATCAACGGCAATAACCACAGCATCACCCTCACTGTCCCCGAAGATTCCGGCGTCACCCGCAACCAGGTCATCAGCGTCGGCCACAAGACGGAGAAGCCGGCCACTCTTACGCTCAACGACGTGGATCTCACCATTAACGGCAAGGAGGAGGGCGGCGACGCCTTTGACGTCTGGGCCGGCAGCACGCTGAATGTCAACAACTCCAAGTTGACGTTCAAGGGCCTCACGAGCGCCTTCACCATGCAGGGCGGCGCGGAAGCCAAGGCGAACATAACGAACACCACGATCAACGGCGACATCCCGCACGGCAACTTCTCCAACGGCGGCGCGTGGGTCATTGAGGACAGCAATGTCACCATCACCAACTGCGCTACCCACGGCCTGAGCGTTGGGACGGCGGTCATCGACAACTCCATTGTTAGAATCAGCAATGCCGCCTACTGCGGCATCATGGGCACCGATATCAGCATCATCAACGGATCCACCGTCACCGTGACGGGCAGCGGCAGCAAGCTTCCGCAGGGTTCCCAGTGGGCCCCCAACGACGATGCTTACAACTACGCCGTCGAGCTGAAGAAGAACGGCAAGCTCACGGTCGAGGATGCCACCCTGACCCTGTCCGGCAACGTGAACGAAAACGGCGCGGCCATTAACAACATCTTTGTGTCCGAAGGCACCACCACCGACACCGCCAATGGCACTGTCAACGCCGGCTTTGCCGTCGTCGAGGGCAGCGACCAGCTCGTGGTGCGCATGATGGACGGCAACGTGCAGTACAGCAACCAGACTGTGACTAAGGGCGACAGCGTCTACCTGCCCGCCCTGAGCAAGAGCGGCTACACCTTCACGGGCTGGCGCGTGAATAACAGCAACACCATCGTCAAGGGCGGCGAGAGCTATCCCATTACCGCTAACACCACCTTCACCGCGGTCTGGAACATGATCATGATCCCCGACACTTACGACATCGCGGTCGATCAGCCGGCCCACGGCACCGTGGACGTCAGCTTTTCCAACGCCTCCCAGGGCAGCGTCATCACCGTGACCGCCACGCCTGACGAGGGCTACGAACTTGTGTACATCACCGTTGACGGCGAGCCTATTTCTGGAAACTCCTTCGTGATGCCTGACCACGCCGTTGAGGTTTCCGCCCTGTTCGCCGAGATCGGCAAGGAAGTCAACTTCGTTGACGTCAGCCGCGCCGACTGGTTCTACGATTACGTGCAGTACGTGGCCCAGAACGGCCTCATGGAGGGCACGACCCGCACGGCCTTCGAGCCCAACGCGAGCATGACCCGCGCCATGTTCTGGACGGTGCTGGCCCGCATCGACGGCGAGACCATCACGGGCGACGCCTGGAAGACCCTGGCTCAGACCTGGGCCGTTGAGAGCGGCATCTCCGACGGCACGAACGCCGATGCGCTGATCACGCGCGAGCAGATGGTGACGATGCTGTACCGCTACGCGGGCAGCCCCGTGACCGGCGGCATGGCGATAAGCGAGTTCACGGACGGCTCCAGCGTCAGCGATTACGCCGCCGACGCCGTGACCTGGGCGCTCAGCGAGGGCATCCTCACCGGCATGGGCGACGGCATCCTGGCCCCCCAGGGCACAGCGACCAGAGCGCAGGCCGCCGCGATGCTGATGCGCTTCGTCGAAGCCTGAGCGCCAAACCAAACAGCAAAAAAGCCTCCCCACGGGGAGGCTTTTTTTATTGGAAACTGCCCTGGAATTGCGCTGGGAAACTGCTTTCTCACGGCCAAAATAGCGCCCTTTTCGTTGATTTTTTAGCCTCTTTGGAGTATAATAAAACTGCAAATGACCGGCATTTTGCCGCTTGATAATTGTATTATTCTTCCAATGGCCGCAGGAGGACCCAGCAATATGAATGATGACACCTTTTTCGATGCCAATATCATCCAGAAAAAGCTTGAAGAAAACCCTTTCCTCAAGCTCTCCGACATTGTCGAAAATGTTATAGAAGAAGCCATAGTCCAGCTGAATATCCGCCCGGGAGAGAAAATAAATACCGCAAAAATCGCAGACTCATTAAAGGTGAGCCGCGCGCCAGTGCGCGAAGCGTTAAAATCGCTGGTAGAAAAAGGAATAGTTATAGTCCGCCCCAACATCAACGGGTACTATGCCTTTGACGTTACCGACCAATATATGGCAGATTTGTTCACGGCCCGCGCCGCGGTAGAGAGCGCCGCTTCCCGCCTTTGCGCCGCAAAATTCCGCGCCATCGACCGCCCCCACCTGAAAGAGTGCTGCGACAACTTCCGCAAGGCCTACAAGGAGCGCGACTACGAGGCCTTTATCGCCGCCGACAACGAGTTCCACCAGTCGATCGTCAATTACTCCGGCAACCCCTTCATCGCCGAAATGTACAAGGCGCTGGAGCGCCCGCGGCAGTATTACCGGGCGTTTTCCGGCTACTACCTGAACCTGAACGGCTTCAGCGCGTTCAACGACTTTGAGCGCCTGGTGAACGAGCACATAACCATATATAACGCCATCAGCCTGGGCTTTATTGACAGCGCGGGCGATGCGGCGCGCCACCATCTGGACACCTGCCTGTCCTCGTTCATCCACCATTATCTGGCGAACGCCAGCAAGATCGCAAGATAACAGCGCAAACGCCCCTGCGGCCGCGGCCGCGGGGGCGTTTTTATCTGCACAGGGCGCGCGGCAGCGATGGCCGCGCACGCGGCATAAAAAGCGCGAAGGCCCCGCGCGCCTTTGGGGCGGGAGAGGGTGCCCTCTGCCGGCGGAGGAGTGAATATGCCGCCGGCCTTGGGAGGGGCCTTCGCAGTGGGTCAATCGAGATGGTTTATCATGCTGGCCAGATAGCCCGCGCCGAAGCCGTTGTCGATGTTGACCACGGAGACGCCGCTGGCGCAGGAGTTCAGCATGCTCAGCAGCGCGGCTATGCCGCCGAGGGAGGCGCCGTAGCCCACGCTGGTGGGGACGGCGATGACCGGGCAGTCGGCGAGACCGCCGATCACGCTGGGCAGCGCGCCCTCCATGCCGGCCACGGCCACCACTACGCGCGCGCCCATGATGGCGTCCATGTGCGAGAGCAGGCGGTGGATGCCGGAGACGCCCACGTCGTAGAGCCGCAGCACTTCGTTGCCGAGCACCTCGGCGGTGAGCGCGGCCTCCTCGGCCACGGGGATGTCGCTGGTGCCGCCGGTGGCAAGCACGATGCGGCCCTTGCCGCTCTTTTCCGGCAGGGGGCCGATGATGCCGATGCGGGCCAGCTCATGATAGTCGAGCGGCAGGCCCGCGGAGGCGATATGGTCCGCCGCTTCGCGCGCAAGGCGCGTGATGAGTACGGTCTGCTGGCCGTTTTGCAGCATCGTGCGGGCGATGCCTAGCATCTGCTCCTTCGTCTTGCCCGCGCCGTAGATGACCTCCGGCACGCCCTGGCGGATGCCGCGGTGCATGTCCACCTTGGCGTATTCGCCGATCTCCTCGAAGGGCCGCATCTTCAGCTTCAGCGCGGCCTCGTCCGGGCTCACGCTGCCGTCCGCCACGCGGCAGAGCAGCTCTGTAAGCTCATGTTTGTCCACAACCTATCCCTCCTGATCCGTCAGACGATGAACGACAGCTCCATTTCGCCTAACTTCGCGGCGCAGATGCCGAAGCTGTCGTAGCCAGTGCCATCGCTTATGAAGAGGTACGCCTCCGGCGAGACGCGCATCAGCTCGCGGAAGGTGTTGTTCACCCTGATTGTATAGGCCCCGGAGCCGGAGACGGTCTCCGCGGCCAGGCGCTCCGCCGCGTCCTGGGAGGCGAAGGCTATCCAGCCCGGCCCGCCGGGGGCGGTGAACATCCACATGCCGTCGTCAAGGCGGTCGAGGTCGGAATCCGCGTCCTCGGCGGAGTCCTCCGGGCGGCCGAGCACGCCGCCGGTGCGGAAAACGGTGTTCGATATGCTCTCGATATACACGCAGGCCCCGACGGCCAGGGCAAGGCCGCCGTAGAGCTCCGAGAGGGCGGCAGCGAGTATCTCGTCGATTTCCGTGGGGTCGTCGGTGTAAAACTCCGCATCGCGCAGCCGCTCCATATGCTCCTCGCACTCGTGGAGCCGCCCGACCGGGCAGAAGCCGGCGACGGCGAGGCGGTTGCCCTGCGGTGTGCGCATGGCGGAGCCGAAAAGGGCGTACTTATTCATCGTGCTGCACCTTATCCTGAGGGTACTGCGCGTACAGCGCGCGCGTCATTGCCTCGTTTATAGCGCGGATGTCCCGGCCCTCCCGCGCGCTTTCGGCGAAGGCGGCTATGGTAGCCGCGGCCTCCCTTATCGGGCCGGGGACGTTGATGACGAGGGTTTCGGCCTTCGTGCCGCAGACGAGCTTGCTCCACAGGTGGCCGTTCTTGCCGTAGATGCAGTGCGAGACCTTTTCGTCCAGCCACAGCTCCATGGCCGAGTGCGTATAGTCGCTGCCCAGCGTGGAGGAGAAGCGGTGGCCGCCGCCGGAGCCGCCGATGAGCACGATCAGCTCCGCGCCCGCGTCCAGGCAGCGCTCCATGGTGCCGACGATGTTGGCCTCGACGTCCACTACGGGCGCGAGGCGGGTGACCACCATTTCCGGCGACAGCTTCACAAGGCTCTCGAGCACCCTGGCCGAGTCGAGGTCGAGCACGGTGCCGTTTTTTATCTCGTCGCCCGTGGGGATGATGAACGCCCTCGTTATCACTGCCTTCTCCACCTTTCGCGCGCGCAATAGGGGGCGCCGGCCGCGCCGATGCTGTTGAGATCGACCTCGACGATGCGCTCGGAGCTCTCGATCTGCGCGAGGTCGGTGAGCGTGATGCCCTCAGCGCAGGCGACGGCCTTTATCACGTCGTTTTCGTCGCGCTTTATCTGCTCGGGTGCTATCCCGTAAACGTCCATTTCAATGCGGCTGCTCGTAACGCCTATTACGCGCACGAGTGTGCCGAGCTTTTTGGTCAGTATATCCTCAAGCTGCTCGGTGTTCAGGCCCTTTACCTCGAGGCCCTTTATGCTGAACACGGTCTTGTCGGCGAATGCGATAATCTTCTCGGAAGAATCCATAGCTGCACCTCTTGTTTTTCGAAGCTGCCACCGGGGCAGAGGGGCCCCGATGGCAGCTATGGTTTTGTCAGAATTCGATTTCAACGTCGAGGACAATGTCGGCCGCCTTGACGGTCACAGCGTCCTCCATGCCGGGGATGAGCTCGTCGGCGCGCTCGAGGATCTCTTCCTCGGTGAGGCGCGGCAGGGAGTCGAAGTATTCCCTTGTGAACCCGACGGAATCGAGCTCGACCCATGCCCTGTCGGTGATGCGCTCCCAGGCGATCTCCTTGCCCATGCAGCAGGCGAGGGTGAGTATGCTCGGCGCGCAGGCGATGTCACGCGCGGGGACCAGGCCGCAGTTGAGGTGCCTGATGATGTATCCGGCGAACATCTTCTTCGTGCAGGTGACGCAGGGCAGGTCCTTCTTCAGCGTCTGCGCGAACGCGCCGGAGTTGTGCAGCGTGTTGCCGCTCTCGCAGGTGGGGAAGTAGGAGATGCGGCCGTAGCGCTCGGGGAACATCATGCCGATGGAGACGGAGAACACCGGGCCGGCATGGCCGATGCGCACGTCGTCGCCCCAGAAAAGGGAGCGGAGGCCGAGGAAGGGGAAGAGCATCTCCCTCATGGTGACGAGGTTCATGATCTCGGAGGCGGAGTTGTTGTTGCCGGCCTTGCCGGTCATGACCGCGTTGTGCACAGGCAGCTTCTTGTAGTCGGGGGAGGGGCCCTTCACGAGCCTGTAGCCGGGATAGAGCATCTGCCAGGCCTTCAGGTTGGGCTCTTCCTTAACGATCTCTTCGGTATACGGCTCCTCGTACATGGGCAGCCAGCCGTACTTCGGGTTTACCAGCCCCTGGTCGGAAGCGCCGATAGCCACCATGCCGCACTCGGCCAGCAGGCCGTCGGAGGTGGTGGTAATGGTGTTGCGGTCATAGATGTCTATGCCGCAGGGGCCGTCGGTGTAGGTGGCGGCGACCTTCATGGCCTGCTCATAGTCGAGCCCGGCGGCCTTTACGTCGTCGGCATCCAACAGGATGAGGGTGAGGGGATTGTACAGTCCGCCGATGTTGCCCTCAGGTACTACTCTTGCTTTGATCTTAGCCATTTTCGTATCCTCCTCTTACTTATTGCTCCGTGGGCAGGGTGTACGTGGTGTGGGTGCTCACGTTCTTGCAGCCCTCGTAATAGGTCTCCTCAAGCGGCTCGAACACGCAGACGCCGGGGAAGCGCACGATTTTGATGACGTTGTCGTCCTTGTCGCGGGCCTTGAGGAGGACGATCTTCATGACCTCGGGGTTTTCGTTCAGGATGACCATCTCGAGGGAGGCGACGCCCTCTTCCTGGGCGGTCTTGCCGGTGATCTCCTCAATCTGGCCGGTCTTGATGGAGGCCCACTTGCCGCCGCGGACGGTCTCCATGCCCTTCATGACGAGGGTCTTGCCGCCCTTGAATGCAGCGTTGTGCATTTTCTGAACGAAATCAGGCGTTTTGGTGTGCATCAGCTTCATAGACTTGATCTCCTTTTCGTTTTTTTATTCGTATAGGGATTTTTCCCTGATATACCGATACACCTTGCCGTCGAGCCCCGCAGGCAGCCCGGCGCGCTGCCGGAGCGCGCGGCGGATGGCCGTGGACGAGACGCCGTCGGGCTCAAGGGGGATGCAGAATGCGGCAGCGCCGCTTTGCAGCAGCTCTTCCGGCGCTCCGGCTCCGCGGTCCGCCACAAGGAAGCGCACGCTGTCCTTCAGCGCGCCGAAGCACTCCCAGCGCGTCACGTATTTCGCCGCGTCCGAGCCCATGCAGAGATATATCTCCGCCCCGGGGCAGCAGCCGCGCGCGTAGGCAACGGTGTCCGACGTATATGGCAGCGAGGGCGAGCGCACCTCAAAGCCGCTGACCGCGAGGCCCTCGTGCCCGGAGACGGCGAGGGCGCACATGCGCAGCCGATGGAGGCCTCCCTGCATGGCGGAGCCGAATTTTCTATACGAGTCGTTCGCCGGGACCAGCAGGACGGCGTCGAGCCCGGCGGCGGCGCGGAAGGCCGAGGCCGCGCGGATGTGGCCGCTGTGGACCGGGTCGAAGCAGCCGCAAAACAAGCCGATCTTCATCTTTACATCAGGTAGAGCCTTTTCGCGTCGTACATGAGCTGGTCGCGGTAGTCGGGATGGGCGATGCTGATCAGCTCCATGGCGCGGTCCCTCACGCTGGCTCCGCGCAGGGAGGCGACGCCGTATTCGGTGACGACGAAGTCCACGTCCGCACGCATCAGGCTTATGGCCATGCCCGCGGGCTGGACGGGGACGATGGTGGAAACGCGCTCGCGCCCGCCGGCGGCGTTTTTGACGTTGGCCGTGGAGTGCAGGGCGATTATGGACTTGCCGCCCTCCGACTGCCTGGCGCCGGAGGCCGTCTCGGTCTGACCGCCGGTGCCGCTGAGCTGCAGCGTGCCGATGGACTCGGAGGCGCACTGTCCGCTGAGATCGACCTGCAGCGTAGTGTTCACGGAGACCATCTTCCGGTTCTGGCGGATGACAGAGGGGTCGTTGGTGTAGCCGACCTCGAGGTGCAGGACGTTCGGGTTGTTGTCGAGGAAGTCGTACGCGGCCTTTGAGCCGAAGGAGAAGGCGGTGACCATCTTGTCCTTGTGCAGCGTCTTGGCGGCGTTGGTGACCACGCCGGCCCTGTAGAGGTCGATGAGGCTGTCCGAGAGCATCTCCGTGTGTACGCCGAGGTTGTGCTTGTCCTTCAGCGCGGCGGCGACGGCGTTCGGTATGCCGCCGATGCCGAGCTGGAGCGTGGATTCGTCCTCTATGAGGTCGGCGACGAACTGCCCGATCTTCAAATCGAGCTCGCTCTGCGGCCGCTCGGGCATGTAGAACATCTCGTTCGGACCCTGATAGACGCAGCTGGCCTCGCTGACATGGATGTAGGTGTTGCCGAAGGTGCGGGGCATGTTTTCGTCTATCTCAAGGATTACTATGTCCGCGTTTTCGACCATCATGCGGTTGGACATGCCCACGGTGCCGGTGGTGAAATAGCCGTGCTCGTCCATGGGGGAGACCTGTATCGCGTAGACTATGGGCCGCTCGGGGCTGCGGCGCCTTATCGCCCAGAGCTTGTCCTTGAAGCCCTTGCCGAGGTGGTTGGGGATAAAGCTGATCGCGCCGGTCTTCTGGAATTCGCGGCAGAAGTGCGCGAAGAAAATGCTCTCTGAATCCACCACCCCGCGCATTTCGCTGTCGGAATAAAAAGGATAGGGCTTCGCGTTCAGGGAATCGACAAAGGTTATGCCCTTGCGCTTGCCCTTGAGCTCGGTGAGCCGGGACAGTATGCCGACAGGCTCGCCGTAGCCGTAGGTGAAAAGATATGCGTTGTCGGGGATGCGGAGCAGGGCCTCCTCCTCGGTGACAAGCGTTTGCTTAAGCTGCTCTCTGTAGTCCATTCGTCCCTCCTGAGATTATTGATGCGAGCGCGCGAGCTCCACGCCCCGGTCGAAGGCCGTGTTGTTCATCTCGATGAACTGCGGCTTTTTCGCCAGCTTGGCGAGGGCTATCTCCTTGGCGCGGTCCACCGGGATGGTGCCGGAGGCGACTATATAAACGGCGAAAATTATTACGTTGGCCGTCTTGCTCGAGCCGATTTCAAGCGCCATGGAGTCGGCGGGGATGCTTATGACCTTTATATCATCGCGCTCTATGCCGGAGGTGTCCACCATGTCGGAGTTCACCATCAGCGTCCCGCCCCTTTTGAGGCTGGGCAGGAATTTGTCCAGCGAAGGCTGGTTCAGCACGCAGAGCACGTCGAGCGCCTCGGCCACCGGCGAGCCCACGGGCGCGTCGGAGACGACGACCGTGCAGTTGGCGGTGCCGCCGCGCTGCTCGGGGCCGTAGGAGGGGAGGAAGGTGACGTTCAGGCCCTGGGCGAAGGCGCACTCGCCGATCATCTTGCCGATGGTCATCACGCCCTGGCCGCCGAAGCCCGCTATGAGTAAGTTGTTTATCATTGCCGTCCCCTCCTCTCAAATGTCCTTGAATACGCCGAGGGGGAATTCCCCCATCGTCTGCTCGTGGATGAAATCGAGAGTCTTGAGCGGCGAAAGCCCCCAGTTGGTGGGGCAGTTGGACAGGACCTCGACCATGGAAAAGCCCTTGCCGTCGAGCTGGTTCTGGAAGGCCTTGCGGATGGCCTTTTTCGTTTGCAGGATATTGGCCGGGGTGTCCACGGCGAAGCGGCCGCAGAAGGCCGGGCGCTTGAGCTGGGCGATCATCTCCGCCATGTGCATGGGATAGCCCTCGGTCTCGGGATCCCTGCCGTTGGGGCAGGTGGTGGCCTTCATGCCCACGAGGGTGGTGGGGGCCATCTGGCCGCCGGTCATGCCGTAGATGCTGTTGTTGACGAAGATGGTGCTGAAGTTCTCGCCGCGGTTGGCGGCGCACATGATCTCCGAAAGGCCGATGCTGGCCAGGTCGCCGTCGCCCTGATAGGTGAATACGAAGCTGTCCGGCTTGCAGCGCTTGACGCCGGTGGCCACGGCGGGCGCGCGGCCGTGCGCGGAGCACACCATGTCCAGGTTCCAGGTGAAGCAGCCCAGTGTGCCGCAGCCGACGGGGAGGACGCACACGGCCTTTTCCCGCAGGCCCATCTCGTCTATCACCTGGGCCACCAGCTTGCTGATGGTCGAGTGCATGCAGCCGGGGCAGTAGCCGAACGGGTTGTCGTTCAGGCTCTCCGGCTTTTTATATATCTTCTCCATGGTCATTTCCTTTCTGCAAGAGCGCGGATCTTGCTCTTCACGTCGCTGCCCTTGAGGATGAAGCCGCCGGCCGTGGTCACTTCCTCGATGGGGAAGCGCCCCTGCACGCCGACGCGCACATCCAGCACCATCTGCGCGGGGACGGACATCTCGACGTCGATGACGTACTTGACGTGGCTGCCCAGCTTCTCGAACGAGGCGTAGGGGAAGGGGCTGATGGTGATGGGGCGGATGAGCCCGGCGCGGATGCCCTCGGCGCGCAGTTCGTCGATGACGCTCTTGCATATCCTTGCGGAGGTGCCGGCGGCGGCTATGACGTACTCGGCGTCATCGATGAGGTACTCCTCGACCATCACGTCCTCGGACTCCCAGCGCTTGTACATCGCCTCGGCCTTGCGGTTCTGAGAGAGCTGGTGCTCCTCGTTCACGCCGCCGTTGAGCAGGAGGTTGCGCTCGCGCCCGGCGCAGCCGACGACGGCCCAGTCAGGGGTCTCGGGCAGCTCCTTGAAATCGGGGAGGTCGACGGGCTCCATTATAGCAGCGATGAACCCGTCCGGCGCAACTATAACAGGGTTCCTGTCGCGCTGGGAGAGCTCAAAGGCCCTGTATGTGAGGTCAACCGCCTCCTGCAGGGTGTATGGCACGAGGGTTATGGTCCTGAAGCCGCCGTGGCCGGAGGCCTTGGAGGCCTGGAAATAGTCGGTCTGCGCGGGCTGTATGGTGCCCATGCCGGGGCCGGAGCGCATGACGTTGATGATAACCGCCGGCACATGGGCGGCGGCAAGGTTGGAAATGCCCTCGGACTTCAGGCTGATGCCGGGGCTTGAAGAGGAGGTTACGGCCAGCGTGCCGGTGGCGCCGGCACCGTAAACCATGTTGATTGCTGCGACCTCGCTCTCGGCCTGCACAAAGGTGCCGCCGTAGCCCGGCAGCCTCCTGGCCATGTATTCGGGCAGCTCGTTCTGCGGGGTTATGGGATAGCCCGCGAAGAAACGCGCGCCGGCTCTGATGGCCGCTTCAGCGAGCGCCTCGGCGCCCTTCATAAAATATCTGTCCACCGTAACACTCCTCACTTGTAGATCTCTATCGCCGCATCCGGGCACATGTTGGCGCACATCAGGCAGCCGATGCAGGAGCCCTGGTCCTTCACGCGGATGTAGCGGTAGCCCTTGGCGTTCGTCCTGTCTCCGACCTCCAGGACGCCCTTTTTGCATACGGAGATGCAATATTCGCAGCTCTTACATCTTTCGGACAAAATCTCGATCTTGAACAAACTACACACACCTCTGAAATATGGATTGAAAGCGTCCCGCAGGGCGCTGTGCAGGCAAACGCAGATGCCGCCGCAGCGCGTACCGCGCGGCGCTGGGGATGCGCGGTACGCGCCGGGCGCGGCGGGCTTAATACAGGCTGCGCATGTAGAGGCGCAGCGGCAGCACCGGCAGGCCGGACGCCTCCTCCAGCCCGGCGGAGAGCGCGCTGTCCGCCGCGATGGCGCAGGCGCTCATGCCGAGGCCGGAGAGCAGCTCCTGCAGCCGGGTGTGCCGCTCGAGTATCAGCTCGCGGCTGGTCTCGCGGCCCATGTTGGGGTTGCTTATGACCTTCAGCCAGGCCGGGTCGATGCCGGAGGCGCAGAGTATCTCCACCATGCCGCGCTCGAGCTCGGCGGGGGTGGCGCTCAGCGGCCGGCAGGGGTTTATCACGAAGAAGTAGTCCGTGTCCTCCACCGGCAGCTTTTCAACGAACTGACCTATCATGACGGCCCCGGCGGCGTTGCCGCCGACGTCGAAGACGCACATGGCGTCCTTATCGTCGATGGCGGCCGCCACGCCTGCGGGGATGACGGGCGCGTCCTGGAAGGCAAAGGTGTCCACCGGCTCGACGCCCTCCGCGCGCAGCTCATCGAAGAAGTCCCGCGCGCGGAAAAGGCCCTTGGTCTGGTCCATGTCGATGAAGTTCAGCCGCCGGCCCGTCTTTTGACGGGCCGCGACGGCGAAATTCAAGGACAGCTCGGTCTTGCCGCTGCCGGACGCGCCCAGGAATACGCTGTGCTTTTTGAAAGCGGGCTCAGGCATCGTTCGCCTGCGCCGCGAGCCGCTCCCTGATGACCTCGCGGACGTTTTCCTTGGTGAGGCCGAGGTTGACGGGCTCGTACTCCTTCTTGTAGTCGTCGGCGAACATGGAGAGGATGACCTCCTTGAACACCGAGCACTTGGTGCCCGCGCCGCGGTCGCCCAGGTAGCCCATGACCTCTTCCCAGGTGCTGGCCCACTTTACCTGCTCCGGGTTGCCGTAGGTTATGGCGTGCTTGTACTCGGGATAGGGGTTGAACATTATGAGCTGCCTCATGCCGTTGGGCAGCGGGAGGTTATTTTTATTCGGGGGAGAGAGCGGGCCCTTGGCCTCAAAGCCCCACTGGCAGCCGAGGTAGTGGTTGACCAGGCCGACCTTGTTGAAGTTCACCATTACGACGTCGCCGCCGGGCAGGACGTGGTCCGCACCGATGTTGACGGCAAACGTGGCCTCGTTGGCCTTGGCGTTGGCGTTGACGATGACAACCTCGGCCTTGTCGAGGTGCGGGGTGTTGTAGATGACCTGCGCCTTCTTGATGCCTTCGTAGTACTCCTTGATGGGGTGGCCGCAGTAGGCGTCGATTATCTCGCAGTTGGAGTTCATCAGCGCGTCGACCTTGAAATCGAGCCCGGCGAGCATCGCGGCCTCCTCCTCGTCCTCGCGGACGCCGGTGTACTGCAGGTTGCCGTGGCACTCATAGAAGGGCCTGTCGCGGTTGAGCATGACGCGGCTGAGCTCCACCTTGTGGTTCTCGACGTTGGTGTCGAAGCCGGCGATGCCGGGCAGGACGATCTTGCAGCCGCCGCCGAAGCCGTTGAAGGCGTGCGGCGTGATCGCGCCGAGGCCGATCTTGATGTCGGCGGCCATGAACTCGTTGTTTATCATGACCTTGATGCCGTGGGAGGTGGTGCCGACGTCGGTCAGGTTGAAGAAGCAGTTGTGGTTGTATACCGGGTACTCGCGGCAGATGTCCGCGCCCAGCTTTTTGACGAAGTCGTCCAGTTCGCAGGTGCCGTGGCAGCCGAGGGCGCAGATAAAGATTATCCTGTCCTTCGGCACGCCGGCCTCTAACAGCTCGTCAAGGACGATGTGGGCCATCTCCTTGATGGGAGTGGGGCGGGTGTTGTCGTCAAATACGATGCAGGCGGACTTTTTGCCCTTCGCCATCTCATAGAGGGGCTCGCAGCCGATGGGGGAGTCGATCTTGGCCTTCAGCTCCTCATAGCTGAGCGCGGGATAGGAGTCGCCCTCCATTACGGACAGGCCCACATCCCAATCGTCGGGGATGTTGATTTCAACGGGCTGATCGCCGTTCCAGCGGTTTTGCGGTAGAGAAAGTTTCATATTACGCTCCTAATCGTAGATTCTTTGTGCTTATGCGGCCTCAGAAGTCCTCGCCGGCGGCGATGCGGGCCTTAACGCCCTTGCGGTTGCGGGCGATGAGCACGAACACGGCCCAGCCGACTATGGAGATGACGGCGGTTACGCCGACGTAGGCATAGCCGATGGAGACTATCGCGTCGAGGCCGACCAGGGAGACGAGCATGGTGATGACGATGAAGGCGATGGCTATCATGGCGTTCTTGCCGGTCTCGGAGCCCTTCATCTTGCGGATGGGCTTCAGCGGGGAAACGCGCGCGACAGTGGCGAACACGGCGCCCGCGGCCGTGGAGACGAAGGCGAGGAACAGCGCGACGGAGTAGACTATCGTGACCCAGCCCATGCCATCGAGGCTCTGGAGGACGGTGAGGATGGGGATGGTGGTGCCGCCGGCGACCGGGGCCCAGCAGATCAGGCAGACGATGGAGATGGCGAGCATGACGGCGTTCATGATGAAGCCGAGGACAGTGCCGGCGGTCATGTCGCGCTTCTTCCAGTCCTTAGCTATGGACATCATGTTGACGAAGCCGAATATCTGGAACCCGACGTACTGGAGTCCGCTCCAGATGGCGTCCCAGAGGGAGGCGTCGCTGTTCGCGGCGAGGTCCGCGGCGTTGGTGGAGTAGTTCTCCATGCCGGGGACGAGGACAACGACATAGACGATGGTGAGGCAGATCAGCAGCACAACGGTCATGTAGGCCTGGGCTATGCGATAGACCTCGCCGCCGAAGATGGTGATGAACACGAGGGAGGCGCCGGTGATAAGGACGCCGACGATATAGGGCACGCCGTAGGTCTCGAGCATTGCGGCGCAGCCGGCGACGGCGCCGGAGGACGCCAGGATGAACAGGCACCAGACCTGCAGCTCGAAGAAGATGGAGCCGACGGTCTGTATGGGCTTGTAGGCCTCCACTGCCCAGTCGCGGTAGCTGTTGGACTTGTAGAGCTTGGCGGCTATGAGCATCTCGCGCCCGGCAAAGCCGACAAGGACCATTGCGAGGACGCTGACGATGATGCCCACAGTGCCGTACTGGCCATAGAAGTTCCAGGCCTGGTTACCGGAGGCAAAGCCGCCGCCGACGTGAGAGCCGAACCAGATGGAGCCTATACTGAAGGCCAGGCCCCAGCTTACTTTCTTCGTTGTTGCGTTAATGACAAACAACCCCTTTCTACATTTTGAGGCTTTCCTCGCCCCTCTTTATACAAAGTGTATATAAAAAGGGGTAGTGTATCAACTTTTGACTGTTTCTTTTGCCGGGGGCAAAAATCGTCTTTGCCTGTGTACACTTTCAGGAACGTCGTGCTCCTCCTGCGGGGAAAACCCCGGCTGCGGTGCTTTGACGTATTTTGCCCGCATATCGTGCCCGCGGGCGCCGGCGGGGGGAAAAAGAAAAGAGGCCCGACAGGCGGGCCTCCGGATGTACGATATTTGGTGCCAGGCCGGCTCCTCCCCTCTCACGCCGCGCGGGGACTGAAGAACCAGCGTGACAGTATTGCCAGGAACTGGGCATTGGTGGGCTTGCGCGCCAGCTCGCAGCCGGCCAGTTCGGACAGCAGCTGCGGGTTGCGCTCCCAGGCCGCGGCCGCCGCCGTGCGGATGTTGCGCTCCACACGCCCGGGCGTTGTCGCATAGTGCCGCGCCACCTCGGGATAGAGCCATTTCGTCACCAGCAGCAGACGCTCCGGCTGCTCGAGCACCAGGCATACGGCGTAGGCCGAGTGGAAAAATCCGGTGTAGTTGGCGGTGATGCCAAGCCGGTAGAGCAGGTCGTAAACAGCGGCGGCGTCCGGGGCGGAGATGGCGTTTTCCGCCTCGTTGTGCGTCCTCGCCGGCCGCCGCCGGCCGCTCGACAGGTCGTTCCTCTTTTCCACTTTTATCCCTCCTTACAGGATAAGAATAGCGGAAAAGCGGCTGTTTGTGCGGCCGGATATACGGCCTGGGTGACGCTTTTTCGGCGGCCGGGGCCGCCTATCCGGCCCTGGTGATCGCCTTCCCGTCATAAGCAAGCCCGGCCTCACGAGCCGCCGCGCATATGCGCTCGCCATTGGCGGCAACGGCGCTTATGTATCCCTCGACAGAGCTCCTGGATGGGACGGCGAGCTGCTCGTCCTCCGCCTTCTGCTCCTCGCTGGTCTTCCCGGACGGCAGCCACGCGACCTGCTCCATTTTCCGCTCGAGCTGGTGCACGGCGAGCTTTTCGCGGGCCGCCTGTGCCTGGACCAATTCGGTTTCCGCTTTGAGCTTCTCTGTTTCCGCATGGAGCTTTTCCGTTTCGGCTTTGATCTTCTCCGTCTCAGCCCGGGTCTTCTGGCGCTCCGCGCGGCTGTTGAGCAGGCCGTTTATCTTGTCGGTGAACGCCAGCAGCCCGGTGGACACGGTGCCGTCCGGGGATGTGGCCTTGCCGATCGCCATCTTTATGATGTAAACGATGACGCCGGCAGAGATGCTTGCGGCCGGTATCAAAGGGAAGATCATTTCCAGGAAGCCAGGGGAGCCCACGGCGGTCTTGACGGAGATGCGGCTGCTGAAACGTTCCTTGCCATAGAGCGCTGCCGTTGAATCCGCGATCTGGGCGATGTTTGCCAGCAGCTCCAGGTTGGAGACCAGGGCCAGGTCGTCCGCACTCGGTTTTTGCAGCGTCAGGTGGAGCCCCTGGCCAAAAATGTAGACGGGATAGAGGTTGCGGAAAACCAGGTTTGCGTACGCAGTGACATCGGATATCGTCTGCTGGCCGCGGAGCGTCCTGAATAAATAGATGTCCTGCCAGTCGTAGACCTCTTTTGACCACGCGACAGAGCGCCTGTGCCGGAATGAGCACTGGGGATACTCTTCCTCGCCCGGCTGCCGGCGCACCTCGCTGATAAGATCGCCAATTACCCCGATGCAGATCGCCTTGGAACCCTCATTGGGGATGATGACCATGTCGCCCGCCTGCATCCTGTTGTAAAAAACGTCCATCTGCCCCAGTATCAAACCGTGGCGCTTTTCATCGGGGTAGGCGTTTTCAACGTATGCCTTTTGCGCCTCCCGCCCGAGCCCGGCGCCGAACAGCGAGCCGGGGGAGAGCCTGTCCCAGCCCAGCGCAATGAAACCGTTGTATTTGAAATCAAAATAGTATTTCCCGCCTTTCGTGCGGAGAAACCACACCTTACGGTCATGGGGGATGAAAGGTATCTCCAGCTCGTCGGCGATCATGGTCAGCAGCGACATTCGTTCTCCCTCCCGCCGCCCTGCGCTCCTGCAGATCTTTACTTATATCTGTATATCTGTGAATAAACCGTTCAAAGACATTATAGCCATATCCGGCAGCAGGCGCAATATGTTTTTCCGCCCTGCGCAGGGCGCGATAAAAAGCGCGCCCTCGCACCGCGGGGCGCAAAAGCGGTGCGAGAGCGCGCGTCAACTGGCAGGCTGTCCCTTACAGTTCCGTGTCGGACACGCGCACGCGGACTGTGCCGTCGAGCTCGCCGGACGGGGTGCTGAAGCTTATGTTATGTTCCCACCCGTCGGCGGCGTTGACGGCGTTCAGAACCGTCCCTTCAGAGTTGGCCGCTATGGTTTTTTCCCAGTAATGTTCGGAACTGCCATACGTGATGATGATCTTCATCGTTTCATCGGTGTTGTTGTCTATCCAAACACGATAGTATTTGTAGCCTTCCGGCTGCGTCCAACTGGAGCCGCCCTGTGTAATGGCCTCATCGACGATGAGGTAGCCCGCTTCGGGCTCTGCGGCCGCGCCGCAGCCGCCCTCTTCCTCCACGGGCGGCCCGTCGGGGCCGGCGGGGCTGGGCACGCCAGGCTGCGCGCCCTCCGCGCCGCACCCGGCGAGCGCCAGGGCGAATAACAGCGCGCAGACAAGCGCCATCCGCCCGTGAGCCGCCAAGATACCAGAACTCATTCGACCTCACCCTTTCAAAAGACTCGATTTCGCTTACGCTTTAAAATAACTATACCATAGCCGCGCTTCCGCGGCAAGGGAGCAGGCATAAAAAACACCGGGGCAAAGCGTACTTTGCCCCGGTGTGGTGGAGCGTCCGCAACCAAGGGCGAACACTCTTTGTGATAAGATACAGCACTTTCAAAGTGTTCTTCTATCTCGTCCAGCAGAACATCGTCCAGAATGATGGGCCGCTCTCCACCGTTGAAAAAC
>CALXGN010000013.1:0-65566 GCA_944387865.1 Candidatus Scatomorpha stercorigallinarum
ACCACCGACGTGACCGGCGTCATCTCCCTGCCCGAGGGCGTTGAGATGTGCATGCCCGGCGACAACGTCGACATGGACGTTGAGCTCATCACCCCGATCGCCATCGAGACCGGCCTCCGCTTCGCCATCCGCGAGGGCGGCCGTACCGTCGGCTCCGGCGTCGTCATCGCCATCAACGAGTAATTCCATCTGAGCGTATAGGGGGGACTTTGTCCCCCCTATATTCCGGTCAGCGGCGGCCTGCCCGCCGGACGCAAAAGCAAAAGGCCCGGCTGACGCCGGGCCTTTTGCTTAAACGGGGCGCCTCACGCCCCGCCGTTCCTCTCCTGCTCCGCCTCGCGGGCGCTCAGCTCCCGCTCGCGCTGCCTGTCGTGCCGGCGGATGACGGCCCAGGCCACAGCCGAGGACAGCAGGGCGAACAGCCCCCAGATGGACAGCGCGTACCGTGCCCAGGTCATCGGCGGGAACACCTGGCGGCAGACGATAACGATCACCGCCGCCGCGATCAGGCAGGCGCCTGCCTGGACGCCCTCCACGATCCAGTAGTACTTCACGTCGTAGCCCACGCGGCTCTCGTTTACCGGCCTCTTCATGCGTCTCTTGGCAGTATAATTGGTACATACCCGCAGCTTTCCTCATAAGCTACAGGCTTATCTAACCCTTCTACAAAGAAGTAGTAAGTAGTTCGGCACCATTCTTGTACATACGGGAATTCTCCCCTGTCCTCAGGGAAATAACGCTCCACAACATAATTGCTACGGATTTCTGCTCCATTAATTATTGTTTCAATGTCAGAAATTCCCGCAAGGCTGCCAATAATTAACTCAACAATCTTTGTGGCATTTCCTAAAGGTACAAAAAGCTTTATCACTGTGCTTGTTATTAACTCATAAACTAATTCGTCTACTATCGCATTTCCATAGTAATGGCCGGCATAGTAAAACCCTTCCGGGGCTGGTTCTTTTTCGTACCCATAAATCAAGAAATTTTCGTCGTTAACAATTTCTTCCTCTGAGTTCGCTGCACCAACACTCATTGTCAAAATCGACAAAGAAAATACAAACACAACAACAAAAGCAAGTATCCTTCGTTTCATTTTTTCACCTCTCATGATTTATAATATTCCGATGTGTGTTCGTCAATAGAAATGCATTTTTGTTTGCATTTTAAAATAGTTTTTTCTATTTGTCAATACACAATATCAAATTTCTTATAAATTTCGTGTGTTTTGTTCAACGTAGCGAGTGCATAAACCCTCCCAGCTTCGCAGAGTGGATATCGCCCGCTATCACTTCCCCGCCGCAGACGAAGATCTGGGCGATGACGCCCTGCTCGCCGCTGGGGTAGTTCGTTACCGTGTAGGACCAGCTTTTGCACTCGCGGCCCAGCCAGGGCTCCAGGTCGAAGCCCTGCTGCTTTTGCAGCTCGTTATATTGCAGCAGTACGCCGTCGAGCTCCTCCGGCAGCACCACGTCGCGGCCCGTTTCGCTCGCGGCGTCCACTTCCCAGCCGAGCGAGGCCAGATAGGCCGTCCGCTCCTCCGTCGTCTCCATCCCCCCGCCGCCGCTGCACAGCAGCACCAGCGCGGCGAGCAGCACCGCCGCCGCGATTATCACCAGCACGGCGGTCTTGCGCGTGAATCTGACATTTTTCAAGGCTTTCACAGGACATCCCTCCCCATGTGGAGAGTATATTTCCGCCATTGCGGCGGTATGCGAGGTCGCGTATGCTTACAAGGCTCGACAAACTGATAGCCGCCAGCGGGCGCTTTTCCCGCAGCGAGGCGCGGGAGGCCATCCGCGCCGGGCGCGTGACGGCGGACGGCGCCGTGCTCACCCGCCCGGAGGAAAAGGTCGATGAGGGCGCGCTCATCGCCGTGGACGGCGATGCCCTGCGCACGGACGCGCTGCGCTGCTTCATGCTCGACAAGCCCGCCGGCATCCTCACCGCCGCGCGGGACGCGCGCCAGCCCACCGTGCTGGACCTGGTGCCGGAGGAATACCGCCGGCTGGGCCTGCAGCCCGTGGGCCGGCTGGACAAGGACACCACGGGATTGCTGCTGCTGACGAACGACGGCGCGCTCGCCCACCGCGTCATCTCCCCCAAAAGCGGCGTGGTCAAGACCTATCTCGCCACGACGGACGGCGACACGGACGGGTCCGACGCCGCCGCCTTCGCCGCCGGGCTCTCGCTCGCGGACGGCACGCGCTGCCTGAGCGCCGCCCTGGAGCCGCTGGGCGGCGGGCAGTGCCTGGTGCGCGTGCAGGAGGGCAAGTACCACCAGGTGAAGCGGATGCTGGCCGCGCGCGGCCGGCGCGTGCTGGAGCTTCGGCGGCTGGCCATCGGCGCGCTGGAGCTGGACCCCGCCCTGGGCCCCGGCAAAATGCGGGAGCTTTCGTCAAACGAAATAGAGTTGATATTTGCCCTCTCTCACAGTTTATGAGGGGCTATTTTGTGCCTTTTAACGACAAAAGAAGAAAAGTTCACAAAAACGATAGATTTTTCTATTGAAATTTGCACATATATGTATTATGATGTAAAGCGTCGCGTGAGTTTTGTATTGTGTATTATCACCAAGGGCGCTTACAGGCTGCCGGCGGCGAAAAAGACAAGGGAAAACCGCTATTTTTGGCCCGCCTTGCGGCGGCCGGGGAGGATAAAGAAAAAATGTCAAGCAGGGTGTTTCAAAGCGTCATCGTCCAGCTCAAGGAGGCCACGGACCGCTGCATTGGCGTGGCGGACGACCAGGGCTTCGTGATCGCGTGCAGCGAACTTTCAATGATCGGCTCCCACCTCGACGACCTGCAGTCTGCCGCCGCGGAGAGCCAGGAACAAATCTTCTGCTCATCCGTCAGAACATTCAGGCTGCTGGGCCAGGGCGGCGCCAGCTTCGATTACGCCGTGTTCGTCTCGGGGACGGACGCCTCGGCGAGGAGCATCTGCATCCTGGCCGGCGTGGCCATGAGCGAGGCTCGCACGAACTATGAGGAAAAGCACAACAAGGCGACCTTCGTCAAGAACATCATCTCCGACAATATCCTGCCGGGCGATGTGTACGTCCGCGCCAAGGAGCTGCACTTCGTCACCGACGTGCCCCGCGCCGTGTTCCTGATACGGCAGGTGGAGCGCACGGACGTGGCCGTGCTGGAGGTGATACAGAACCTCTTCCAGGACCGCCAGCGCGACTTCGTGCTCTCCGTCAGCGAGGCGGACGTGGTGGTCATCAAGGAGCTCACCAACGAGGACCACCCCGACGAGGTGAACAAGATCGCGGAGACTATCCAGAACACCGTCCGCAGCGAGCTGGGAGTCAAGACCGTCATCGGCATCGGCTCCCCCGCCTATCACCTGCGCGAGCTGGCCGACCGCTACAAGGAGGCCCAGGTGGCCATCGAGGTCGGCAAGGTGTTCGACACGGAAAAGACCATCATCAACTACGAGAACCTCGGCATCGGGCGCATCATCTACCAGCTGCCTACCACGCTCTGCGAGATGTTCCTCTCCGAAGTCTTTAAGAAGAACCCCATCGAGGCCCTGGACGCTGACACGCTGGACACCATCAACAAGTTCTTCGAGAACAACCTGAACGTGTCTGAGACCAGCCGCAAGCTCTATGTCCACCGCAACACGCTGGTATACAGGCTCGAGAAGATAAAGAAGATCACCGGCCTGGACCTGCGCGAGTTCGATCACGCCATCGTGTTCAAGGTCGCTATGATGGTCAAAAAATACCTCGACTCGCAGAACAGCCTGAAGTTCTGAGGCCGGGGCGTATCTACCCAGGAGGTGAGGACCTATGGTCCAGATGAATGATGTGCGCATGGTGTACGACAGCAGCGGCACTGAGGCGCTCAACGACGTCGACCTTGAGATCAATGAGGGCGAATTTGTGTTCCTCGTGGGGCCGTCCGGCTCCGGCAAGACGACGATCATCAAGCTGCTCACCGGCGAGGTGCAGGCCAAGCAGGGCGAGATATCCGTCAACGGTTTCGACCTGCGCCGCATCAAGCGCCGCAAGCTGCCGCAGCTGAGGCGGACGCTGGGCGTTATTTTCCAGGATTTCCGGCTCATAGACAAGCTGACCGTCTACGAAAACGTGGCCTTTGCCATGCGCGTGGTCGGCGCCTCCGGCAAGGCGATAAGCGAGCGCGTGCCCTATGTGCTCGAGCTCGTGGGCCTCAAGGGCCGCGAAAAGCGGCGTCCGAAGGAGCTCTCCGGCGGCGAGCAGCAGCGCGTGGCCATCGCCCGCGCGCTGGTCAACTCCCCGCGCATGATAATCGCCGACGAGCCCACCGGCAACCTCGACCCGGTGCGCAGCCTGGAGATCATGCTCCTGCTGGAGAAGATCAACGAGCTGGGGACGACCGTCCTGGTCGTCACGCACGAGAAGGAGCTCGTGAACGCCTTCTCCAAGCGCGTCGTCGCCATCGACGGCGGGCACATCATCAGCGACGGAATGGACGGGTATTACAGCTATGAAATTGAATAGTATCGGATATCTCATAAAGTCCGGCTTCAAGGGCATATTCAGCCACGGGCTGATGAGCTTCGCCACGGTGGCCATCATCACGGCCTGCCTCATCATCATGGGCGCGTTTTCGCTGCTCGTTGTGAACATAAACGACATGATTGCCGGTCTTGAGGACGAAAGCAACGTCGTCGTCGCCTTCATCGACGAGAATCTCAGCCGTGAGGAGGCCGTCGCCCTCGAGCCCGCCATCCTCGCCGTCCCCAATGTGGACAGCGCCCAGTTCGTCACCCGCGAGGAGGCCGCGGAGGACTTCCAGGCCGACTATGACGAAGCGCTCTTCGACGTCATCACGGACGACACGTTCCGCGACCGCTATGTGGTACAATTGCAGGACATCAGCCTGATGGAGCAGACGCGTACGGACCTCTACGCCGTGGACGGCGTGGCCAAGGTGAACGCGCACCTTGAGTACGCTGAGGGCTTCATCACCGCGAGGAACATCGTCAGCGTCATCTCCCTGATACTGATCGTGATACTGATCGTCGTGTCCTTCTTCATCATGACGAACACCATCAAGCTGGCCACCTTCACCCGCCGCGAGGAGATCGCCATCATGAAGATGGTCGGCGCCTCCAACGGCTTCATCCGCTGCCCATTCATCGTCGAGGGCCTGGTGCTGGGCCTGCTCGGCGGCGCGCTGGCCTTCCTGGCCGAGTGGGGCCTCTACGGCCTCGTATCCAGCAGCCTGCTGGGCGGCCTCACGGGGACGTTCTTCAGCGTGGTGCCCTTCTCCGCCGTGATGTGGCCGCTGCTGGCCGCCTTCCTCGGCGTGGGCGTGCTGGTGGGCGTGTTCGGCGGCAGCAGCGCCATCCGCAACTATCTCAAGGTCTGACACCCCCGGGAGGGAACTAATGAAGCAGAAAAGATTAGCTGTACAGATCATCTGCATCGTCCTGGCGGCGATGTTCACCCTCTCCCTGGCGCTCATCGCCATCGGCTCCACGGGCGCCTACGCCATCGGCGAGCAGTACCAGGGCGAGATAGACTCCATCGAGGCCCAGAAGGAAGAGCTGCAGGCCGAGCGGGCCGGCATGCAGGCCGGCATCGACGAGCTGGAGGCCCAGCGGGCCAGCGTCCTTGAACAGAAGGCCGCGCTGGACGCGCAGAACGAGCTCGCCCGCCAGGAGATCGAGCTCATCGACGAGCAGATCGCGCTCTACACCTCGCTGGTGGAGGAAAAGGCCCGCGAGCTCGAACAGGCCGAGGCCGAGGAGAGCGAGCAGCTCGACACCTACAAGACGCACATCCGCGCCATGGAGGAAAACGGCAAGTATACATATCTGGACATCCTCTTCCGCAGCGCCTCGCTCAGCGAGCTGCTGACGGCCATCGACCAGATAGGCGAGATCATGGAGGCGGACAAGCGGCTCTATGACGAATACTCCGCCGCCCGCGAGCACACGGAGGACGTGAAGGCCGAATATGAGGCCACGCTGACGGAGCTGGGCGCCGAGTCCGAGGAGCTGGCCGAGGAGAAGGCCGAGCTGGAGGAACAGATAGCCTCCGCCGTCGAGCTCATCACCGAGCTGGAGGAGGACCTGGAGCAGGCGCGCGCCGAATACGCCGCCAACGAGGCCGCCGAGGCCGCGCTGAATGCCCAGCTGGACGCCATCAACGCCCAGATAGCCGCCGAGGAGGAGGCCGCGCGGCAGGAGGCCATGCAGAACAACCAGCAGTACACGGGCCCCGGCTCCACCGCCACGGGCTCCTACATCTGGCCCTGCCCCTCCAGCACCTATGTCACCAGCCGCTACGGCTACCGCACGCACCCCATCTTCGGCGACGAGCGCTTCCACAGCGGCATCGACATCTCCGCCAACGAGGGCGCGACCATCATCGCCGCGGACAGCGGCACCGTCTCCGTGGCGACGTATGACTCCTCCTACGGCAACTACGTCACCGTCTACCACTCCAACGGCACTTACACGCTGTACGCGCACATGTCCTCCCTCGCCGTCAGCGCGGGGCAGACCGTCTCCCAGGGCGACACGATCGGCTACGCCGGCTCCACCGGCTGGGCCACCGGCCCGCACCTGCACTTCGAGATACGCTCCAACGGCGGCACCGTAGACCCGCTGGCGTACTTCTCCAACTATTCCCTGGCGCCGGACGCCTGATAGGTCCCGCGCCATCCGCAAAGCCCGGGCGGCCGCCCATCCGGCCGCCCGCGCGCACGTTATATTCCCGGCGGCGGGTGCCCTCCCCCGCCGGCAATTTCCTGTCAGCGCCGCCGCGGGCGGCAGATCGGGGGTATTCTAATGAAGCAAAACGGCGGGCTCCTGCGCGCCATCGGCCGGCTGAGGATAAATTTCTGGCTCGCCATGCTGCTGTGCGTGCTCTGCGTGGGCGTCACCTACGGCGTGGCCTCCAGCAATGCGCGCAACGCCTTCGGCAGCGACGAGAACTACGCCCAGGCCATGAAATACCTTGAGGTGAAGAACACCATCGACGACTATTACATCGGCACGGTGGACGAGGAAGCCGTCTCCGCCGCCGCCTTTTCCGCGATGGTGGACTCCCTGGGCGACGTCTGGAGCTCCTACATGAGCCCCAGCGAATACCAGACCTACCAGCTCTATTCGTCCAACCAGTTCATCGGCCTCGGCGTCTCCATCGCCAAGGACGCCGACACCGGCGGCTTTGAGATCACCGGCCTCACGGAGGGCTCCCCGGCGGAGAACGCCGGCCTCGCCCGCGGGGACATCATCCTCACCGTGGACGGCGAGGACGTCACCGGCATGACCATCAGCGACGCGCGCAGCCTCATCACCTCGCACATCGACGAGTCCGTGGACCTGACCGTCGAGCGCAACGGCAGCCCGGTCGATTACACCGTCGATTGCCGCCTCATCTACGACGACCCCGTGAGCTACGAGATGATAAACGGCAACGTGGGCTACATCCGCATCGCCAATTTCGAGTCCGGCGCGGCGCAGAGCTCCATCAGCGCCATCGAGAGCCTGCTCACCGCCGGCGCGGAGTACTTCGTATTCGACGTGCGCACCAACCCCGGCGGGCTGCTGAGCGAGCTCACCACCCTGCTCGACTACCTGCTGCCCGGCGTGGACATCTTCGTCTCCGTGGACAAGAGCGGCGAGGAGACGGTGGTCACCTCGAACAACGTCTGCCTGGACATGGACATGTGCGTGCTGGTGAACGCGGACAGCTACTCCGCCGCGGAGTTCTTCGCCGCCGCGCTGCAGGAATACGGCTGGGCCACCATCGTCGGCGAGCACACCACCGGCAAGGGCCGCAGCCAGCAGACCTTCGAGCTCTCGGACGGCAGCGCGCTGCACCTCTCCACGGCCAAATACCTCACGCCCAAGCGCGTGGACCTCTCCGAGCAGGGCGGCGTGGCCCCGGATATCGAGGTCGCCCTCAGCGGCAACACCGACTCCCAGCTCGACGCGGCCGTCAGCCAGCTGCTTTACGGTTGACAGCCGGTCTAAACTCAACTATAATATCAACGTGAAAAAGGCCGCCGGCCTTTTTCACATGTTTTGCGTCAAAACGGCCCCCGTGGCCCCGATATAACGATTTGGAGGAAATGGCAATGTCTTCTTCGGAAAAGATCAAAATGAGCCAGGAGCGCTACGACTCCCTGGTGGAAGAACTCAACTACCTGGAGACCGTGCGCGAAAAGGAGGTCTCCGAGCTGATAAAGGAGGCCCGCAGCTTCGGCGACCTCTCCGAGAACAGC
The DNA here is from genome assembly GCA_944387865.1 of Candidatus Scatomorpha stercorigallinarum. Taxonomy (GTDB): domain Bacteria; phylum Bacillota; class Clostridia; order Oscillospirales; family Oscillospiraceae; genus Scatomorpha; species Scatomorpha stercorigallinarum. The sequence goes on from CALXGN010000013.1 coordinate 8,232, forward strand.
GAATACGACGAGGCGAAGACCGAGCAGGGCAAGCTCTACTCCAAGATCGCCGAGATGAAGGTCCTCATCGAGAAGGCCGAGATCATCGAAAAGACCGAGACGGCCGAGGACGTCGTCGCCCTCAGCAGCCACGTCAAGCTGCTCGACCTGGATGAGAACGAAGAGGTCGATTACCACATCGTCGGCTCGCAGGAGGCCAACCCCATGCAGGGCCGCATCAGCGACGAGAGCCCCATCGGCCGCGCCATCCTCGGCCGCCGTGTGGGCGAGACGGTGACGGTGGAGGCCCCCGCCGGCAGCGTGCAGATGAAGATACTGGCCGTCGAGAACAGCTGAGAGGCAGGGGGATATATGAGCGAGGAGACCAAGAACGCCGCCGCGGGCGAGGAGCTCTCGGAGATCCTGCGCGTCAGGCGCGAGAAGCTGGACGAGCTGCAGAAGGCCGGCCGCGATCCCTTCCGGGAGACGCGATTTGACCGCAGCGCCTGGTCGGACGAGATAAAGGACGGCTACGAGCGCTTTGAGGACCAGACCGTGTCCGTCGCCGGGCGCATCATGTCCAAGCGCGGCATGGGCAAGGCCATATTCTGCCACATCAAGGACGACCACGGGCAGATACAGCTCTACGTCCGCTCGGACGCCGTCAGCGAGCAGGAATTCGCCGATTTCCGCAAGTACGACATCGGCGACATCATCGGCGTCACGGGCTATGTGTTCAAGACCAAAACCGGCGAGATCAGCGTCCACGTGCAGTCGCTGAAGCTGCTCGCCAAGAGCCTGCGCCCCCTGCCGGAGAAGTTCCACGGCATGACCAACGTGGAGCTCAAGTACCGCCAGCGCTATGTGGACCTCATCATGAGCGACGAGAGCCGCCGCAACTTCGTCATCCGCTCGAAGTTCGTCAGCTATGTGCGCCGTTTCCTGGAAGCGCGCGGCTTCATGGAGGTGGAGACCCCGGTGCTGAACACCATCTCCGGCGGGGCGACGGCGCGGCCCTTCATCACCCACCACAACACGCTGGACATGGACATGTACCTGCGCATCGCCACCGAGCTGCCGCTCAAGCGGCTGATCGTCGGCGGCATCGAGCGCGTCTATGAGCTCGGGCGCATCTTCCGCAACGAGGGCATGGACACGCGGCACAACCCCGAGTTCACCACCGTCGAGCTCTATCAGGCCTACACGGACTATCACGGCATGATGGACCTCTTCGAGGAGCTGCTGAGCGGCGCCGCGATGGAGATACTCGGCACCTATGAGCTGGACTGGATGGGCGAGCACATCTCCCTGGCCCCCGGCTGGCCGCGCCTGACGATGGCGGACGCCGTCAAGCAGTATGTGGGCATCGACTTCATGGCGATAAACGGCGACGAGGAGGCCGTGGCCGCCGCCCGCGCCGCCGGCGTGGACATGGACGGCAAAGAGCCCACCTGGGGCCACGCGCTCTATGAGTGCTACGACCAGCTTGTGGAGGACAAGATCGTCCAGCCCACCTTCATCACCGACCACCCGGTGGACGTCTCCCCGCTGGCCAAGCGCAGCCCGCGCGATCCGCGCCTCACCGAGCGCTTCGAGCTCTTCATCTGCCGCAGCGAGATGGGCAACGCCTTCAGCGAGCTGAACGACCCCATCGACCAGAAGCAGCGCTTCCTCAAGCAGGTGGAGCTCCGCGCGAAGGGCGACGACGAGGCCGGCATGATGGACTACGACTTCATAAACGCCCTCGAATACGGCATGCCCCCCACGGGCGGCCTCGGCATCGGCATCGACCGCTGCGTGATGCTGCTCACCGGCTGCGACTCGATACGCGACGTCATCCTCTTCCCCACCATGAAGCCGCTGGACGTGCAGAAGCAGCCCTCCCAGTCCCCCGCCGCCTGCGCGGAGGAGCCGCGGGCGGAGGAGCAGCAGGCGGAGGCCCCCATCGACTTCTCCAAGGTGGAGATCGAGCCGCTCTTTGCGGACTTCGTGGACTTTGAGACCTTCAGCCGCTCCGACTTCCGCGCCGTCAAGGTGAAGGCCTGCGAGGCCGTGAAGAAGAGCAAAAAGCTGCTCAAGTTCACGCTCGACGACGGCAGCGGGACCGACCGCGTGATACTCAGCGGCATCCACGAGTACTACGAGCCGGAAGAACTGGTCGGAAAGACCTGCATCGCCATCACCAACCTGCCGCCGCGGAAGATGATGGGCATCGACTCCTGCGGCATGCTCATCTCCGCCGTACACCACGAGGAGGGCGAGGAGCGGCTGCACCTGCTGATGGTGGACGACCACATCCCCGCCGGCGCGAAGCTCTATTGATATTGATAACATAAACCGGGCAGCCACATGGCTGCCCGGTTTCCTGCTGTAGCGCCTATTCCCCGCCCCGGCGGCGTTTCGAGAGCTCCAGCCCTTCCTTGCCGCTGAGCCGCTCTATCTCCAGCGCGAGCACCGCCGTGCGCGCCAGGGAGCGGTCTATGGACTGCATGAAGCGCTCCTCCGTGCTCTCCGGCGCGTATTTGCCCGCCAGCAGGCGCAGCGCGGCGGTCTTTTCCTCCGCGCCGGCCAGCTCGCGCACGCGCCCGAAGGCAATGACGCTGCGGTAATAAGTGGTGTATTCCTCGGCCACCACCTCGTCGCTGTCCACCACGCAGAAGGACGCCCGCGCGTCCTGCCGGACGGCGTCCAGCTTGTGGCCCTCACACGCGCAGTGAAAATATACCGTCCCGGCGCTGTACACAAAGCTCAGCGGCACGGCGTAGGGCCAGCCCCCGTCCCCGCTGACGGCCAGCACGCCGTGCGGGGCCCTTTCCAGTATCTCCTTGCAGGCCTCGTCCGGCAGGGCCTGCCCTTTCCTGCGCATTTCCCTGAACATCGTATCCCCTCCTGCTGAGTTTTTACCAGCATAGCAAGGCCGGCGGCGCTTGTCAAGCCGCCGGGCGCCGGGGCCGCGAGAGAAAACGCCCGGCGGGAAGGCCCGCCGGGCGTTTTTTTATTCCTTGTCCGCCGTCTCGCGCCGGAGGGCCTCCAGACGCCGTGAGACCTCCTCTGCCGGCTCCTGCAGGCGCTTGAGCATATCTTCAAGCATGAAGCGCGAGCCCGCCAGCGTGGCGTAGGTGGCGCTGCGCGCCTTGCCGGCGGCGGAGAGGTCCTTCAGGTTGAGCTTCACCAGCTCCAGCTCCAGCTCGATGCTCTCGTACTGGTCCTCGTAGCGGCCGAGGGCGGCGAGCAGCTCGGCCTCTCCCCTGCCCGCGGCCTCATACTCCCCGCCGGGCAGGCGTTTCGTCAGTCTTTCCATGTGCTTTCTCCTCTCAGTTGCGGGCCTTTTTGGCCGGGATGGGGCGGTTGTCGCCGTGGCGCACGAACAGCATCGTCACGAAGGCCAGCAGGACGAAGGCCGCGCCGTAGGGGAACAGCGTGGTCATGCCCAGCTCGTCCATCATGAAGCCGGAGATGATGGGCGTGAGCGTCTGCGCGGCCATGCTGGCCGTGTAGTAGAAGCCCGTGTACTTGCCCACGTCGCCGCCGCGGGAGAGCTCGACCACCATCGGGTAGCTGTTGACGTTGATGGTCGCCCAGCCGATGCCGGCCGTGGCGAAGAGCAGGTTCATCACCATCACCGGGCTGCCGGCGCGGATGAAGCTGGCGGCGAGGAAGCTGCCGCCGAGGATGACGATGCCGATCAGTATAGTCTTGCGGCGGCCGATGCGGCTGGCCAGCGCGCCCACGGGGATGTAGGCGACGATGGCCGCGCCGGTGGCTATCATCAGCGTCAGGTTGTAGTCCAGATCGAGCACGCTGGAGGCGTAGACCGCATATTTGCTGGTGACGGCGTTATAGCCGAAAAACCAGAACACGACGCTGGCCAGTATCAGGACAAGGCTGCGGAACTCGCCTTTGGAGAGGCGGCGGTCCCCGGCGTTGGGGTCGGCGTCCTCCTCCGTGGCGATGTTGTATCTGCGGCTCTCCTCGTGCATCTCGTGCACCAGCCGCGGCTCCTTCACCTTCCAGAGGAAGATGAACAGCGAGACGAGCATCAGCGCGCTCACCGACGCGAAGAAGAAGGTGTAGCTCATGAGGGCGTTCTCCGCCTTGCCGGTGCCGAAAACGGCGCCCAGGCCGAGGACGATGATGCCGCCGGCCGCGCCCATCAGGTTGATGACGGCGTTGGCCTTGCTTCGCAGGGGTTTTATCGTCACATCGGGCATCAGCGCCACCGCCGGCGAGCGGAAGGTGGCCATGCTGAGCAGTATCAGCAGCAGCACCGCGACGAAAAAGACGAGCGGCAGGTGGTCGTTCGCCGTGGCCTGCGCGGCGTAGGCCTGGCGCGCGGGCACCACATAGTTGGTATAGTCTGGATCGGCGCTGCCGTCGCTCTCCGTCATCTCGATGGCGGCGAATTCCTCGCGCGTGAACTCCTCCTGCACCACGAACTCCACGCCGTCCGGCGTGGTGGCCGTGAGGCTGGCGTCCCAGAGCGTCTCCTGCGCGGTGGGGTTATCGACAGCCACCGGCTGCAGCGCTTTGAGCTGCATGTCGTCGGCAAAGCTGAGCACGACGAAGAGGACGGAGGCGCAGACCGTGCCGAAGATGATATAGGGCGTGCGGCGGCCGCGCGGGCTTTTGCACTTGTCCGAGAGCGTGCCGAAGAGCGGCAGCAAAAAGAGCGCGAGCACGTTGTCCGCCGCCATGATGACGCCGGAGAGGCTCTGCGACATGCCGAACTTGTCCGTCAGTATCTTGGGGATGATGGTGTCATAGGCCTGCCAGAACGCCGTTATCAGGAAGAAGGCGAAGCCCACGAAGATGGTCTTTTTGTAATTCAGCTTCATGTTTTACCTCCCCGGGGTGAAAAGTTCACATTTACAAGTTTATACTATTATCCGTCACAATTCAACACAAATTAAAGATTTGACGTAAAGCTTACCGTGTTGTAAAATGGACTTAAAAAAGAGAGGCCGCGGCGCTGCGCCGCGGCGGACAGGAGGTCTGGCCTGATCTATGGGTAAAAAGCTCGCGCTCTGCCTGGGCGCTGCGGGCGTCGCCGCCGCCGGCGCGTTCGCGTTCCTCATCGCCCCCGGCCGCCGGGACGAGGGGCTTACCGCGCCCTTCTACGGCCGCAATTTCGCGCACCGCGGCCTGCACAAAATGGACAGGAGCGTCCCTGAGAATTCCATCCCCGCCTTTGACGCCGCCGCCCGCATCGGCTACGGCGTGGAGCTGGACGTGCGCTTGAGCGCGGACGGCGAGGTCGTGGTGTTCCACGACGACGACTTGAAGCGCATCTGCGGCGTGGACAGCCGCGTGGACGAGCTCAGCTGGGCTGAACTCAGCCGGTTGAACCTCTGCGGCACGCCCAACCGCATCCCCCTGCTCAGCGAGGTGCTCGCCGTCATCGACGGCCGCTGCCCCATCATCGTCGAGCTCAAGCGCAGCCGGCGGCACGCCGAGCTCTGCCGCAAGACTTACGACATCCTCAGCCAATACCACGGCCGCTGGTGCGTCGAGAGCTTCGACCCGCGCATCGTGTTCTGGTTCCGCCGCCACGCGCCGCAGGTGCTGCGCGGGCAGCTCTCCGCGCGTATGCACGAGCTGGCGCCGGGCTGCGGCAAGTTCCAGGCCTTCGCCCTCAGCCGCCTGCTGACGAACTTCATCGCCCGGCCGCACTTCATCGCCTATCAGGTGGGGCGCAAGCCGCTCTCCGTCCGGCTCTGCGAGCTGATGGGCGCCATGCGCGTCGGCTGGACCAGCCTGGAGTGGAAAACGGAGGAAAAATACGACGCCGTCATCTTCCAGTACTACCGCCCGCGGGTGAAGTACAAATAAAAGGTTTGGCCGCTCGGGAAGAACGCCATAGGTGTCAACGGCTGCCTGATATTGCTCGGTGAGGCGTGCACTTTCGGGGTCAACAAAGCCAGTGGATGCAGCGCCAACAGACCTTTCGGAGTTGACATTTTGCCCAGAATCGGGTATAATATTTTTTACGAGGATATCGCCTTCCAGCGCCATAGGCAATTGGAGCCTATTAGCGAGGAGTGTTGCGATATCCTCGTTGTTTTTTATATAAAGTGGCATTTGCCCGCTTAAAAATTCCTCTATATCGCGCTTGCCGTATGCAGACGAAATGCGATTCTCAATTTCTATGTTGCCGCGCCTGTCAAGGTGAACAGGCACAATAACGCTGTTTCCGGACGTATCAAGCCATTCGGTTAATATAACAAAGCTGTTTGGTTGCGTCCTCGATGGATACACAGCCAGCGGGTCCGCGAGCTGGCTAAAGTCAAACGCCGGCCCCAAATGGGGCCGGCGTTTATTCCTGCGGTATCCGCGCCCTTCCGGCGCTCATTCGCTGTAGAGCTGCCAGTAACGCATGAGGATGGTGGCCAGCTGGGCGCGCGTGAGCATGTCCTTAGGCACAAGGCGGCCCTCCGTGTCGCCCTGCACGATGCCCAGGCCGTCCGCCCAGAGCACGGCCTCCACCGCCTCGGGATCGACCGCGTCCATGTCCGGGTAGGCGCCCTCGCCGGAGGCGGAGGTGTCGCCGCCGAGTATTTCCGTCACTTTATAGAGCGCCAGGAGCAGTTCCTCGCGCGTGGCGGGAAGATCGGGCAGGAATTCCCCGTCCTCCGCGCTCATAACGCCCTCGGAAACGCACCAGGCGGCCGCTTCGGCATACCACGCGCCGCTCTCCACATCGCTGAGACCCGCCGTGCCCGCCTGCGGCTCGCCGGCCATGCGGTGCATCAGCGTGGCCACCATGCCGCGGCTGAGCATGTCGTCTGGCGAGAACGTGCGGTTGGAGGTGCCGCGCAGCAGGCCGTTGACATAGGCGTAGTATACCGCGCCGGCAAACCAGCGCGTCCCGCCCACGTCGTCATAGGGGCTGTACCAGCGGGCGATCTCCGCGCACTCCTCCGCCGTCAGCGAGCGCGTGTCCTCCGCGGCGTTGACGCCGTTGGCCGCGTCTTCCGCGTCGGCGGCGGCCAGGTATTCGGAGATGGGCGTGCCTTCCATGCGGCAGGGTCGGGACATGATGCGCAGCTGGCTGGCGGCGTCCGCGCCGTCCACGAAGTAGTTGGCGGCGGTGCCGCGGGCGTTGGCGCCGCCCATAAGTATCTGATAGCCCGTGTTGGCCAGTAACAGCGCGTCGCCCTCGCTGCTGCGGCGGGAGTATGGATAGGCCATGGTCGTGGGGGCGGCGCCCGTCCAGCCGCCGATGCAGCTGACGCAGAGGTCATAGTCCGCCTTCACCACGGCGGCGTACTCCTCGGCCGTCTCCCCTTCCTTCATGCTCGCGCCCGTGCGGCCGTCGTTGTTAAAGCGGTGCAGGCCGTAGGTGTGGCTGCAGAGGTTGATCTCGCCGCTGCGCTCCATCTCCATGAGCTCCTCCCAGACGCAGTAGGGCGCGCTCTGGCCCACGCGCGTGCCGCCTCCGTGCACCAGCTCCCAGGCGGAGTCGATGTTTTCGCCAATGAGGTTGAAGTCCGCCTTCGCGCGGTATTCGCGCAGCAGCGGCCAGCCGTTTTTGTAAACGCCCTCGGTGCCGTCGTCGATGGAGATGATGACGGCCTTCGGCGGCAGGGGCTTGAGGCCGTTGATATAGTCGATCACGTCGTCGGACGTGATGGTCGTGTAGCCGTTCTCACGCAGCCATGCGAGGTCGGCTGCGAAGTCGGCCGGCCGCAGGGAATACTCCTCGAACTCCACGCCCTGGGCCTCGTCGGCCTCGGTTATGAAGTTGTGGTACATGACGACCGACACCTTGCTCAGTTTCTGCCCGTTGGCGCCGGCCCGGATGGGCTCGCTGCGCGCGCCCGCCGTGCCGTCCGCCGCCACGCCCTCCACGGCATAGTACATGGCCGTGGGCCACTCGGCCTCCGCATCGCGGAAGGAGCCGCCCTCCGCCGTGCCGATGAGCTCGTATTCCCCGCCGGCGCTCGCCGAGCGGTAGATGTTGTAGGTATACCCGTCCTCCGCCTCCCAGATGAGCATGACGTTATTGGGGTCCTGCCATGTGGCGCTCTGCACGCTCCAGGCGGGCGCTTCGGCGGCGGACGCCCCCGTCAGCAGCAGGGAAAACGCCAGCACGGCGCTCAGCAGCGCAGACAGCGTCCTCTTGACCATATCATTTTCCTCCTTGCCGCGCGCAGGCGCGCTTTCATATTATAAATTCTGTCATAAAAGATATCACGCCCACGCGCTGCCCGTCAAGCCGCAGGCACAAAAAAGCGGCCCCCTCCCAGGGGCCGCTTCCTTTTTCGTATTTCAGGCGGACATGCGCTCGTACTGGAAGGAGACGTCGATGACCACGTTCTCCGCGGGCATGGTGAAGAAATAGCTGCCGTCCTCCGCGCAGCTGACCTCCAGGCAGGCGCCGGCGGCGGTGATGGCGGCGATGGAGGCGGTCTCGTAGCCGCCGTAAGGGCTGATGGTGAAGCTGACGGTGCTGCCCTCCGCGCTGTTGGAGGCGTTGGGCGTGACGGCCCCGCCGCGCTCGGCGTTGGCGGTGATCTCAAAGGTGCTGCCGCCGCTCTGCCCGTAGAGCTCGGGCAGGGCTCCCGCCACCGCATCCGGCCCGCCGTTGTTGCCGGAAGCCGTCGTGGGGAAGGAGAGAACGGAGAAACAGAGCACCGCTATGAACATCAGCATCGGAAGCGTAACGCTGTTCTTCTTCATCGTGGCAGGGACCTCGCTTTGATTAACATAATACTTATTGGTAATATAATGATACTTGTAATTATGTAAATTTGCAACCAAAAATTCAGATACACTTGGTTACAAAATGTACATAATAATTACGAATCCTTTTCGCGCCCACATGCGTTCCGTATCAATTTGGGCGCAAAAAAGCCGCCGGCCATAGCGGCCGGCGGATCTGCCGGGTATTTATGTTTTTCAGAGCTTGAGGTCGCCCTCTTTTATCCAGCCTATCCGGCGGCACAGCAGCCCCAGCGCCCAGCAGATAACGGCGGGCAGCACGAAGCACACGAGCGCCAGGCCCAGGTAGTCGAACCACGTGGGGTCGATGGCCGCGGCGCCCTTGGCGACGGCGGCCTCCGTGGGGTTGAGCCAGCCCGTCCAGACGCCGATGGGCCCGCAGAGGCCGCAGGTGCCCATGCCGGCGTTGATGGCGTCCCCGTTCATCTCCATTTTGAACACGCAGGTGGCGATGGGGCCGGTGATCATGCTGGTGACGATGGCGGGTATCCATATCTTGGGATTGCGGACGATGTTGCCCATTTGCAGCATACTGGTGCCCAGGCCCTGGCTGACCAGCCCGCCCCAGCGGTTCTCGCGGAAGCTCATGACGGCGAAGCCCACCATGTTCGCGCAGCAGCCGGCCACCGCCGCGCCGCCCGCCAGCCCCGTGAGGCCGAGGACGGAGCAGATGGCCGCCGAAGATATCGGCAGCGTGAGGGCGATGCCCACGATTGCGGAGACGGCGATGCCCATCCAGAAGGGCTGCAGCTTGGTGGCCTCGGTGATGAGCGTGCCCACATAGTTCGCGCCCGTGCCGATGGGCGGCGCGATGACGGCGGAGAGCGCCACGCCCACGAAGATGGTCACCAGCGGCGTCACGAGCACGTCTATTGGCGTCTCCTTGCTGACGGCCTTGCCTATCTCCGCCGCCACGATGGCCACCACCAGCACGGCCAGAGGCCCGCCGGCGCCGCCCAGCGCGTTCGAGGCCCAGCCCACGGCGGTGAGCGAAAACAGCACCAGCGGCGGGCACTTGAGCGCCCAGCCGATGGCTATCGCCATCGCCGGCCCGCTCATCGCGCTCGCATACCCGCCCACGGTCGTGAATATCTCCACGCCCGTCTGCGAGCCCAGCGTGTTGAGTATGGTGCCTATCAGCAGCGAGCAGAAAAGGCCCTGCGCCATTGCCCCCAGCGCGTCGATGCCGTAGCGCCTGAGCGATATCTCGATGTCCTTGCGCTTGAGGAATGCCTTCAGAGCGTCCATAAAAATACACCGTCCCGGTCAGTTTGCTTTACAGGTGTCAAGACACCTGTAAAGCAAAGTCTACAACCGAAACGGCGTGTTGTCAAGGGTGGATATTTCGTTGACAAAGCCTCAGTGCGTATAGTCGAGGAACCAGACGCCTTCGCCCAGGTCCTTCTCGACGAGCTCCTTCATCTTCCGCGCGAAGGGGCAGGGGTAGCCGATGGGCGTGCCCTTCTGGATGCAGCTGGCAAAGACGATGGTGTCCGCCCCGCGGCGCACCAGCTCCCGCGCGCGCAGCACGGCCTTTTTGGCCGGGCAGCCGCCGCAGTTGATGAAGCCGACGATCTCTATGTCCTCTTCTATGCCCGCAAAAGCGCCCTGCCGCTCGCGGATGGCGCGGAAGTCCGCCGTCCCGGGGCAGTAGTCCTCCGTCTGCTGGCAGCGTATGATGCCGATCTTCATTTGCTCCCTCCTCCGGTCAAAAATATGTTATCCGCCGCGGGCGCTCACTCCAGCAGTATGCCCGCTTCCCGCAGCGCGTCCACGCACCGCGCAAAGCTCCCCTCGTCCTGGCAGAGCAGCGTGTGCAGGTGGATGCCGCCCGTGAGGGCGGAGAGCGGCGCGGCCCCCTCTTCCCTCACGCGGCGGATGAACTCCGCCACGTCGCGGCGGTCCTTCAGGTGCAGCTCGCCGGTGAGCTGGCCGTAAACGGCGTGCTCGATGACCACGTCCAGCACCGTGCAGCCGTTGTCCACCATGATGTTCAGCTCGCGCTCCATGCCCTCCGGCCCGTGGACGCAGGCCAGGGTGTGCCTCCGGCCGCGAGCGCCCCCGCCGGCCACATAGCCGCGCGGCGTGGCGGTTATCTCCATGCCCGAGGCCCGCAGCAGCGCCACGTCGCCCACGATGACCTGGCGGCTGACGCCCAGCCGGGCCGCCAGCGCGGCAGCGCTCACAGGCGCGCCTGCGCGGGCGAGCTCGGCGGCGATGGCCCGCCTCCTGCCCTCGGCGTCCATCAGCTGCGCGCGTTCAGCAGGGCGTTCTTGATGCCCAGCAGCTCGTCGGAGAGGTCTACGTAGTAGTTGTGCGGATAGTCGAATCTCCGCACCTCCGGCCACAGGGTGGCGACCTCTTTCTTGCAGTAGGCCTGTATCTCCGGCAGCGTGGGCATGTCATACACCAGCTCGCCGCCCCTGAAGATGGGCACCTGCAGCTCGCGCGCGGTGAAGTTGGTCATCGTCTTCTGCTTCCAGGTGGCCTCCGGGTCGCGGATCACCAGCGGGCGCGTGTCGTCCACGCTCTCGCTGTGCAGGCAGATGTAATCGGCCTCCGCCATGCCGCTGTCGAGGCCGTAGAAGCGGTAGACCTTCTTGAAATGCGGGTTGGTTATCTTGCCAACGTTCTCGCTGATCTTTATGCGCGGGACGATGGCGCCGTCCGCCTCCTCCACGGCGGCGAGCTTATACACGCCGTCGAACACCGGCGAAGAGCGGGAGGTTATCAGCCGCTCGCCCACGCCGAAGGAGTCGATGCAGGCCCCCTGGCGCAGCAGCTCGCTGATGAGCCGCTCGTCAAGGGCGTTGGAACAGGTGATCTTGCAGTCAGTCCAGCCGGCGTCGTCCAGCATCCGGCGCGCCCTGCGCGTCAGATAGGCGAGGTCGCCGGAGTCGAGGCGGATGCCGCATTTGGTGATGCCCAGCGGCCTGAGCACCTCATTGAAGGCGCGGATGGCGTCCGGCACGCCGCTGCGCAATGTGTCGTAGGTGTCCACCAGCAGCGTGGCGTTGTTCGGATAGAGCCGGCAATAGGCGCGGAAGGCGTCCAGCTGGCTGGGGAACATCTGCACCCAGGAGTGGGCGATGGTGCCCGCGGCGGGCACGCCGTAGAGCTGGTCGGCCAGCACACAGGCCGTCCCCGCGCAGCCGCCGATATAGGCCGCGCGCGCGCCGAGCACGGCGGCGTCCGCGCCCTGGGCGCGGCGGGAGCCGAACTCCAGCACGGCCCGCCCCTCCGCCGCGCGCACGATGCGGTTGGCCTTGGTGGCGATCAGGCTCTGGTGGTTGATCTGCATGAGCATGAACGTCTCCAGCAGCTGGGCCTCGATGGCCGGGGCGCGCACGGTGACGAGCGGCTCGCGCGGGAAAACGGGCGTGCCCTCCGGCACGGCCCAGATGTCGCCCGTGAAGCGGAAATGGCGCAGGTAGTCGAGGAACCCCTCCGAGAATATCCCCCGCGAGCGCAGATATTCAATGTCCCCTTCCTCAAAATGCAGGTCCTGGATGTACTTAATCACCTGCTCGAGCCCGGCGGCGACGGCGAAGCCGCCGTTGTCCGGCACGCTGCGGAAAAAGAGGTCAAAATACGTTATTTTATCCTTGAGCCCCGTCTCGAAATAGCCGTTGCCCATCGTCAGTTCGTAAAAATCGCAGAGTGTCGTGTAGTTCAGCGCGCCCGTATTGTCCATATGGCTGGCCTCCCAAGGTGTCTTTACACCGCATTATAGTCTCACCGGCGGCATTTGTAAAGTGCCGCCGGCGGCCGCATTCAGCCGATTATGCCGTGCTCCAGCTTCAGGTCCAGCACGCGCAGCACGCTCTCGTCGATGCGCTGCTCGGTGAGCCGGCCCATTTCCACCGCCTCAGTGATGGCTTTCACGGCGCCGGGGATGTCGTCCACGCCCAGCAGCAGGTCCACTCCGGCCTCCAGCGCCATCAGGCAGCGCTCGCCCATGTCGTACTGGGTGAGCGCACCCATCTCCAGCCCGTCAGTGATGACCACGCCGTCCCAGCCCAGCTGCTCGCGCAGCAGGCCGGTCACGACCGCTTCGGAGAGGCTGGCGGGGTGGTCGGGGTCGATGGCCGTCATCGTGATGTGGCCCACCATCACCATGTCCGCGCCGGCCTCCATGCCGGCGATGAAGGGCTTGAGCTCGCCCTCCATCAGCTCGTCCACGCTCTTGTCCACCACGGCCGCACCGCTGTGCGTGTCGGTGTCCGTGTCGCCGTGGCCGGGGAAGTGCTTCAGGCAGTTTATCACGCCCGCGTCGTGGAAGCCCTGCACGGCGCTGGGCACGAGCTCCGCCGCCTGGTCAAAATCGTCGCTGTACGCCCGGTCGCCGATGACGGTGTTCTCCGGGTTGGTCCAGACGTCCGCCACGGGCGCGTAGTCGGTGTTGAAGCCGTAGGCGGCCATGTCGCTGCCGATAGTGTAGGCGTTTTCATAGGCCGTCTCCGTACCCATGTCCTTGTAATCGTACATGGGACCGATCTGCGTGGTGCCCAGCGTGCGCATCAGCCGCGCCACGCGCCCGCCCTCCTCGTCGGCGGAGATGATGAGCCCCAGTTTGGAGTAGCTCTGCGCGTTGGCGATCATGCTCATCGTCTGCTCGCCGTCCACCAGGTTCTGCGCGGAGTAGATAAATCCGCCCACGGGCCACTGTTCCAGCGCCTCGCGCGTGGCCTCCCCCGCCACGGTGACGGGCGAAACGCCCATCAGCGCCTCCGGCCGCACGACCATCAGCTGGCATATCTTCTCCGTCAGCGTCATGTCAGCCAGTATCTCCTGCGCCGGGTCGGGCGTGGGAGTGGGTTCCGGCGTGGGCGTAGGCGTTGGCGTGGGCCCCGGCGTGCTCGTCGAGGCCGGGTGCGAGGGCGCTATCGTCACCAGGGCCGGCGCGTCGCCGGACGCGCCGCAGGCCGTCAGCAGCAGCATGAGCAAAAGCAGCGTTATCGACCATACTTTTTTCATTTTCTGTTGACCCTTTCGGTAGTTAGTGGTAATATACAGTAGCATTATAACCGCAAATCTCTGAACAAGGAAGCGTTTTTTATGACCAGGATCGACATTTTTTCCGGTTTTCTGGGCGCTGGCAAGACCACGCTCATCAAGAAGCTCATCGCCGAGGCCTATCAGGGCGAAAAACTCGTGCTCATTGAGAACGAGTTCGGCGAGATCGCCGTTGACGGCGGCTTTTTGAAGGACGCCGGCATCGAGATACGCGAGATGAGCTCCGGCTGCATCTGCTGCAGCCTCGTGGGCGACTTCGCCGAGGCCCTTGAAAAGGTCAAGGCCGAATACAACCCGGACCGCGTGCTCATCGAGCCCAGCGGCGTCGGCAAGCTCAGCGACGTCATCCGCGCCGTGCAGGACCTGGGCGACGCCGAGCTCGTCCCCGGCAGCTTCACCACCGTGGTGGACGCCACGCGCGCGAGGATGTACATGAAGAACTTCGGCGAGTTCTGGTGCAACCAGGTGGAAAACGCCGGCACCATCGTCCTCAGCCGCACCAAGGGCATGAGCGAGAGCAAGCTGGAGCAGTGCGTCGCAATGCTCCGCGAGCACAACCCCACCGCCGTCATAGTCACCACCCCCTGGGACGAGCTGGACGGCAAGGTGCTGCGCCAGGCCATGGAGCGCGAGGACACGCTCAGGAGCGAGCTCGAGCGCCTGGCCGCCGAGGCGGAGGACGAGGACGAGTGCTGCTGCGGCCACGACCACGAGCACCACCATCACGATCATGAGCATGAGCATGAGCATGACCACGAGCACGAGCACCACCATGAGCATGGTGAGAGCTGCTCCTGCGGCCACGACCACGAGCACGAGCATCACCACCATCACCACCACGGCCACGACGCCGACGAGGTGTTCACCAGTTGGGGCGCGGAGACCGCGCGCAAGTACACCGAGGAGGAGATCGCCTCCGCCCTCGCCGAGCTCGACAGCCTGCGCCTCGGCCAGGCCGTGCGCGCCAAGGGCTATGTGGACGCCGCGGACGGCGCGGGCTGGATCTATTTCGACTACGTCCCCGGCGAGCGGGAGATCCGCCGCGGCGCGGCTTCCGTCACCGGCCGCCTGTGCGTGATCGGCGCGAACCTGGACGAGGACGGTCTGAAGGAGCTGTTCCAGCTTGGCTGAATCAAGGCAGATACCCGTTTATCTCTTCACCGGCTTCCTCGAGGCCGGGAAGACGAAGTTCATACAGGAAACCCTCGAGGACAAGCGCTTCAACAACGGCGAGCGGACGCTGCTGCTCGTCTGCGAGGAGGGCATCGAGGAATACGAGCCCGAGGAGTTCTCCGCGCCGAACGTCAAGCTCAAGGCCGTGGAGAACGAAAGCGACCTTACGGGCGAAAACCTCATCGCCTGGCGCCGCGCGGCGGATGCCGAGCGTGTGCTCGTCGAATACAACGGCATGTGGATGCTGGACACGCTCTACGGTGCCCTGCCGGAGGGCTGGCTCGTGGCCCAGGAGTTCATGTTCGCGGACGCCGGCACCTTCCTCTCCTACAACGCCAACATGCGCCAGCTCTGCTACGACAAGCTCAAGAGCGCGGAGCTGGTGGTGTTCAACCGCTTCCGGGCGGACATGGACAAGATGGAGTTCCACAAGGTCGTGCGCGGGGCCTCCCGCCGGGCGGACATAGCCTATGAGGCGCCGGACGGCAGCGTGGCCTACGACGACATCGAGGACCCCCTGCCCTTCGACCTGGACGCGCCCGTCGTGGAGATCGCGGACAGCGACTACGCCCTCTGGTACCGCGACATGAGCGAGGAACCGAAGAAATACTCCGGCAAGACCGTCCGCTTCAAGGGCCGCTGCATACGCCGAAAGGGCGTCCCGGCCAACAGCTTCATCATCGGGCGGCACATCATGACCTGCTGCGAGGCGGACATCGCCTTTTCCGCCCTCATCTGCAACCTTGACGGCCAGCCGATGCCGGAAAACGACGAGTGGGTCGTTTTGACGGCGAAGATGGACTACAAGTTCCACCGCTCCTACGGCCGCCGCGGCCCTGTGCTGACGGCGGTGAGCATAGAGCGCACCGAGCCGCCCGCCCAGCAGGTGGCCACGTTCTACTGATACCGCCGCCCCGGGAGCGCTCCCGGGGCGGTTTTTCGTCCCGCCCTTGCCGTCGCGCGCGGGATATGTTATGCTTGTGGCAGCACATGACGGGAGGTCACCCATGATAACAGTTGAAAACCTCAGCCTGCAATACGGCGGGCAGGTGCTCTTCACGCAGGCAGACCTGCAGTTCACCGCCGGGAACTGCTACGGCATCATCGGCGCGAACGGCGCCGGGAAGAGCACCTTCCTGAAAATACTCTCCGGCGAGGTCGAGCCCACGGGCGGGCACGTCCATATCGACCCGAAGGCCCGCATGAGCGTCCTGAAGCAGAATCAGAGCATGTACGACGAGTACACGGTCATGGACACGGTCATCATGGGCAACAAGCGCCTTTACGACATCGGCAAGGAGAAGGACGCCATCTATGAAAAGCCGGACTTCTCCGACGAGGACGGCATCCGCGCCAGCGAGCTCGAGGAGGAGTTCGCTGAAATGGGCGGCTGGGAGGCCGAGAGCGACGCCGGGCGCATACTCAACGGCCTCGGTGTGGACACGGAGTTCCACTACACCCTGATGAGTGATCTTGACGGCAGGCTCAAGGTCAAGGTCCTGCTCGCGCAGGCGCTCTTCGGCAAGCCGGACATCGTGCTCCTCGATGAGCCGACGAACAACCTCGACCTTGCGAGCGTGGTCTGGCTGGAGGACTTCCTGATGGACTACGAGGGCACGGTGCTGGTGGTCAGCCACGACCGCTACTTCCTCAACAACGTCTGCACGCACATCGTCGATATCGACTACGGCAAGATAAAGATGTACGTCGGCAACTACGACTTCTGGTACGAGTCCAGCCAGCTCATCCAGAAGCTGATAAAGGACCAGAACAAGAAGGCGCAGCAGAAGATAGAGGAACTGCAGAGCTTCATCCGCCGCTTCGCCGCCAACCGCTCCAAGTCCCGCCAGGCGACGAGCCGGCGCAAGCTGCTCGACAAAATAAGCATCGAGGAGATGCCCGCCTCCTCCCGCCGCTACCCCTGGGTCGGCTTCAAGGCCGAGCGTGAGCCGGGCAAGGACCGGCTGTTCGTCACCGGCCTCAGCAAGAGCGTGGACGGCGTGCCCGTGCTGAAGGACGTCAGCTTCATCATGGGCCGGGAGGACAAGATAGCCCTCATCTCCCGCAACGAGCAGGCCGTCACGCTGCTCTTCAAGCTGCTCATGGGCGAAGAGGAGCCCGATTCCGGGACTATCAAATGGGGCGTCTCCACCACGCAGGGCTATATGCCGCGCGACAACGGCGCGTATTTCGACGGCTGCGAGCTCTCCATCATGGACTGGATGCGCCAGTTCTCCGCCGACAAGCGCGAGAGCTACCTGCGCACCTTCCTTGGCAGGATGCTCTTCTCCGGCGACGAGGTGTACAAGCCGGTCAACGTCCTCTCCGGCGGCGAGCGCGTCCGCTGTATGATATCGAAGCTGATGCTGTCCGGCGCCAGCGTGCTGCTGCTCGACCAGCCTACCAACCACCTCGACCTGGAGAGCATCGCCGCGCTGAACAACGGCCTTGCCGCCTTCCCGTACAACATCATTTTCTCCTGCCACGACCACCAGCTTACGCAGACCGTGGCCAACCGCATCATCGAGATCAATGCCGACGGCTCCATCACCGACCGCATGTGTACCTACGACGAATACGTCCACCTGAACGAGCTGGAAGCGCAGCCGTGACAAAAAGGCCCTCCGCGGAGGGCCTTTTCGCTTTGTCGCACTGCACAAAACTGCCTGTTCAAAATCGTCAAGTCCTACGGTTTACCGCCCGACACTTTTGAGGTATAATGATCTCAGGAGGCGGTCGAATGAAAACGAAAAAACGCACGGCCCGGCGGCGGGTGACGATAGCCGTCCTTGCCATCCTGGCGCTGTACGTCGTCTACTGCGCGGCCATTTCCATCCAGCTGGGCTCGCTCGTCCGGCAGAGCAACAACAGCATGGGCGAATACGCGGGCCAATTCGGCATAAGCCCGGAGGATTTTAAAGCGCTGTGCTACCGCTACCGCCCGAAGGCCGACACTCCCGACCACTATGACGAAGAGGGCTACCGCCAGCAGGATATGCGGTCGCCGGTGCTGACACTATCGTGGTTTACAGGCGGAAGGTCTGTTTTCTGGTACAACAGTGATTTATGGTATAAAGGCAACGCAACACGTGGAACCAGAGGTGCGGCAGTTTATATCAGCTTTGACATGGACGGCCTGCGCCCCGTGATAACGGACATATATGAGCCTATAGGCTGGGCCCCATTCGGCATAAGGCCATAACGAAAAATATCCCGCCGGGACACCGGCGGGATATTCCTTTTCAGTTACGCCTTTGCGTTCAGCATCTCCGTGAACTTGGCGAGGGTCTCGGGGATCTCGATCTTCTGCGGACACACGGCCGAGCAGCTGTGGCATGCCACGCAGGAGGCGGGCCGCTTGTCCTCGCTGAGGCCGGCGACGCCCTCCCTGACGACGAAGGCGTCCACCCCGCTGTAGGCGGCCTCGTTATAGAGCTGCAGCAGGCGCGGGATGTCCAGCCCCTGCGGGCACTGGCTGACGCAGTAGTGGCAGGCCGTGCAGGGCACGGTGCCCCGGGCGAAGAGGTCGCGGCCGATGTCCGTCACGGTTTTGAATTCCGCCTCGCTCAGCGGCTTGTCCTCCGCCCAGGTGGCCAGGTTCTCGTCCACCTGCTCGGGTGTGCTCATGCCGGAGAGCACCATCGTCACGCCCGGCACGCTCTGCAAAAAGCGGAAGGCCCAGGAGACGACGCTCTCCTCCGGCCTCAGGGCCTTGAGCGTCTCCACGGCCTCCGCCGGCAGGTTGACCAGCCGCCCGCCGCGGACGCCCTCCATCACCCAGACGGGGATGCCGCGCTCGTTGAGCAGCGCCACCTTCTCGTCGGCGTGCTGGAGGCTCCAGTCAACATAGTTGAGCTGTATCTGGCAGAATTCCAGCTCGTCCCCGCCGGCGTCAAGGAAGCGCCTGAGCGTGGGCAGCTCGCCGTGGCAGGAAAAGCCCAGGTGGCGGATGCGACCGGCGCGCTTCTGCTCCAGCAGGTAGTCAAAAACGCCGTACTGCGGGTCGAGGCACATGTCGATGTTCTTCTCGTAGATGTTGTGGAAGAGGTAAAAGTCAAAGTAGTCCGTGCCGCAGCGGCTCAGCTGCTCTTCGAATATCTCTTTCACGCGCGAGACGTTCTCCACGGAAAATCCGGGGAACTTGTCGGCGAGGTAGAAGCTGCCGCGCGGCACGCCGGCGAGCGCGCGGCCCACGGTGTTCTCGCTGTTGCCGCCGTGATAGCCGTAGGCGGTGTCGAAATAGTTCACGCCGCCCTCGTAGGCGCGGCGGATGAGCGCGCTGGCCCTGTCGAAGTCGATGCGGCTGTCGTCGCCGTCGATGACGGGCAGGCGCATGTTGCCCATGCCCAGGCCGCTGAGCTTGAGGCCCTGAAAATCCCTGTATATCATATGATCTCCTCCATTTCAGGTTTTGTATTGATTATAACTTATATCTCTCACGATTTCAAATAGCAATAATGTATGGCCCTCCATACCTTTTAGCTATGGCCCGCGCCGCTTGACTTTCCCGCCCCCGGCGCGCTATACTCAGGGCATGGAAGATCAGCTTGAGATGACAAAAAAACGCCTTTCCGAACTGGCCCGGCGGGCCGAAAGGCGCGGCATAGTGACATTTTCAGAATTCCTCACCGGCGCCGAGCAGGCGGCGCTCCTCTCGCTGCGCCCGGGGCCGTTTGAGTTCGACGGCGGCTACGCCGGCGCGGAGCGGCGCACGGCGGTGTTCCTCCCCTGGGAGGGGGCCGGATATGAGTCGGCCGTCGCCTGCCTGCAGGCCGCGCCGGCCTCGGCGCGCTTCGCCGAGGAGCTGGTCCACCGGGACTGCCTGGGCGCGCTGATGTCCCTCGGCATCCGGCGCGAGGTGCTGGGCGACATCGTGCCGCAGGAGGGAAAGCTCTATATCTTCTGCCTGCGCTCCATCGCGCCCTACATCGCCGAAAACCTGACGCAGATACGCCGCACGAGCGTGCGCGTGAGCATAGCCGCCGCTCCGCCCGAGCCGCCCCCTCCGCCGCCGGAGAGCGGCGTGGTGGTGGCCTCCGAGCGCCTGGACGCCCTGGTGGCGGCGGTGTACAACCTCTCCCGGGCGGAGGCCCAGCGGCTCTTTGAGCGCGAGCTGGTGCTTGTGAATTCCCTCCCCGCCCGCGGCGGCGCCGCGCCGGTGAAGCCCGGGGACGTCGTATCCGTCCGCGGCCACGGCCGCTTCGAATACTGCGGCGCGCAGCGCGAGACCCGCAAAGGCCGCCTGCGCGTGAACGTGCGCATATACTGAGCGCTGCCACACTGCGTGTGGAGGCCGGCCGGCGGCCGGAGGCATAGCGCCGCGCTCTGCGCGGCGGGGCGGAACAAGGGCAGGCCCTTGTAAAATCCTTTTGCCACCCCATTTCTTTGGTCTTGCCCAAAGAAACGGGTGTGGCGCCCCAAAGAAAAACGCCACACTGCGTGTGGAGGCGTAGCGCGCCGCAAAGCGGCGCGAGGGTAACTGCAACGTGGTCATCCCGAGTGGTGAATGACGGATGCCACCAAAACCGTGCATTGCTCCCTGCGGTCGCGGCACTAACAGCCCGCAAAATTCTACCCGTCAGTGCCGCGAGCAAAGCGAAGCAAACGCACGGTCGGCGATGCGGCAACTCATTCACCATTAGGGATGGGAAGTTTCCGACAACGAAAAGTTTGGTGAAAACCGGCCTTTGGCTCCGTTTTGCACCAAAGCGGTTTTCTCTTTGGAGTCTGAGGGGTTTCTTTTTGACAAGACAAAAAGAAATCTCTCAGAAATAGTTTGCAGGGGCTTTCGCCCCTGCATTTCGCTGCCGCACCTTGGCGCGGCGCTATGCCTCCAGGCGCAGCCTGGGCCCCCGGCCGCGGCGGGCAATTAAAAAAGCCCCCTTTCGGGGGCTTTTATCCTCAGTCCAGGCGCGCCTTTTTCAGCACGCAGATGCCCAGCGGATAGGGGCCGGTGTGGACGCTTATCACGCTGCTGATGTGGCGGATGGGGATGTCGTCCTTGTGCAGGCCCAGGCTGTCCAGCAGCCCGGCCACGCGGTTGCGGAAGGCGACGGCCTCGTCGCGGTCATAGCCGTAGCCGAGGGCGATCTCGAACTCATCCGGGCTGGCGAATGTCTCTTTCATGTAGTCCTCGGTAATGGAGAGCACCTTGTCGAGGCTCTTGCCGCGGCCGCGGCACACGCCGGAGGCGAATATCTCGCCCTCCTTGAGCGTTATTATCGGCCTGATGCCGAGGACAGAGCTTACCTTCCCTGCCAGCTTGCCGATGCGCCCGCCGTGGCTCAGATAGTCGATGCTGCCGATGGTGAAGAAGATGCGCCCGCTGGGCGTGATCTCCTCCAGGCGCTTCACCGCCTCCTGCAGCGGCACGCCCGCGTCGCGCAGCCGGCAGGCTTCCAGGACGTAAAGGCCCTGCGCCACGGTGTTCATCATGCAGTTGACGACCTCGACCTGGGCGTCCGGGTAGTCCTCCAGCAGCATCTGCCGCGCGATGCGCGCGGTCTGATAGGAGTTCGAGAACTTCTCCGTGATGCAGATGCACAGTATCTTCTCCCCGCGCTGCACATGCTCGGTGAAGATGTGCAGATAGTCCTGCGTGGAGGGCGTGGAGCTCTTGGGGTACACGCCGGGGTGGGATACCATCCAGTCATAGAACTCGCCCGTGCTGATGTCGCGCTCCTGCTCCAGGTACTCGCCCGAGCCGAGCATGACATAAAAGGGTATCATGACGATGCCCTTTTCCCTGTAGATCTCCGGGGACAGGTCGCCCGAGCCGTCCGATATAACGATAAAATCGCCCATGTCAAAACCTCGCAAACAACTGTATTTCTATTTATGCGTGCAGATAACAGGCCGCCGTGTATGCGTCCCCCTCGCCGCGAAGCGCCGCTTCGCGGCGAAAAGGAGGCCGCCGCGGAAGGTGGACGCCTCGCCCCTCCCGACACGGGGGCAAGGCGGTAACCTGCAGCGGCAGGCCGCTCGCTCTCCCGTATCCTCGCCGCGAAGCGCCGCTTCGCGGCGAAAAGGAGGCCGCCGCAGAAGGTGGACGCATCGCCCCTCCCGACACAGGGGCAAGGCGGTAACCTGCAGCGGCAGGCCGCTCGCTCTCCCGCATCCTCGCCGCGAAGCGCCGCTTCGCGGCGAAAAGGAGGCCGCCGCGGAAGGTGGACGCCTCGCCCCTCCCGACACGGGGGCAAGGCGGTAACCTGCAGCGGCAGGCCGCTCGCTCTCCCGTATCCTCGCCGCGAAGCGCCGCTTCGCGGCGAAAAGGAGGCCGCCGCGGAAGGCGCAGGAGCCGCCCCTCCCGACACAGGGGCGGATCCGGAGCCTGAAGCGGCAGGCCGACGTGGCGGAGAGGATGGGATTCGAACCCATGGCCCGTTGCCGGGTCACTGGTTTTCAAGACCAGCTCCTTAAACCACTCGGACACCTCTCCGTGCTCTGAGTTTTTATTATAACATCATGTCTGTTTTTTACAAGTGTTAAAGTGCCGTTAATTTGTGAACTTTTGTCTTCAGAATATCCCGGGGACGGCGAAAGCCAGCACGAGTCCCAGCAGGAATGAGCAGATATTGCCGGCGGCGGAGAGCTGGAAGCACTCCTTCAGGGGCATTTTTTCGCCTCCGCGGCGCAAAAACAGCCGGTAGAGCACGCCCTCGGCGGCGAACACGAGCAGTTCGAGCCAGAAAAAGCGCAGCATCGCCGCCATGCCGCCGCAGAAATAGGCGATGAGGTTCAGCGCCAGGTTGAGCGCGCCCTGCGTGGCGGCGTTGACCGCGGCCACTACAGCCACCTGCCGCTTTTCCCGCAGCCTGAAGGCGAAATAAGCCATCGCCAGTTCTATCGCTATGGTCAGCACGCAGCGGACGGCAAAGCCCACTGCCTCGTCCGTGTAGTCGTAGCTGCGCTCGAGCGCGATGCCGCCGTCCGTGAAGGAGGCGGTGTAATAGCTGTCGTAGGCGTAGGCCCGCTCGATGCCGCCGGAGACGAATTCGCCCGTCTGCGGGAAATAGAGCAGCACCTTGAAGTCCTCCGGCGCGAAGTACGTCCAGTCCAGCCGCCCGTTTTCCGAGCAGAGCCAGAGCTCCTGCAGGAAGTAATAGCCGTCCGGGTCCTGATAGTCCACGAACTGCCGCCATATCTCCTCCCCCGCCTCGCCATAGTTGGGATTCGTGCCGTCATAGGCCCTGGCCTACGGCCAGCGCTCGCCCTCGCAGCTGAGCAGTGTGCCCCAGCAGGGCGCGCCGCCGGAGAGGCCCTCGAAGGAGATGCGCACGGAGGGCTTGTGCCCCATATCGGCCAGGGCCGCCGTGCAGAGCAGCGAGGCCGCCAACAGCAGGGCTGCGATGAGCTTGATTGCGCGTTTCATTGCCTCTTCCCCCTTTTGGTGGGTTTAACTCTATTCTATATAAGTTGACGTCCACTGTCAATATAAGTTCCGCGGCCCTTGACGAAATCCGCGTTTGGGGGTTAAATATGTGGTATCCCTGAAAGGAGGCGGCGGCCATGCCCTCCATCATCCGCCCCTGGCGGCGTGACGACGCGCCCGCCCTGGCGGCGCTGCTGAACAATGAAAAGATACTCGCCGATCTGCGTGACGGCCTGCCCTTCCCCTACACGGAGGAGGACGCGCGCGGCTATATCGGCTATGTGCTCTCCGCCGATGCGCGGGAACTCGCCGCCTTCGCCATCGAATACGAAGGCCGCCTTGCCGGCAGCATCTCGCTCACGCGCGGCGTGAACATCCACCGGCGCACGGCGGAGCTGGGCTATTATGTGGGCGAGCCCTTCTGGGGCCGCGGCCTGGCCACGCGCGCTGTGGGCGAGATATGCCGCTATGCTTTCACAAACTGGGACGTCCTGCGCGTTTTCGCCGAGCCCTTCGCGCACAACGCCGCTTCCCGCCGCGTGCTGGAGAAGAACGGCTTCCTGCTGGAGGGCGTGCTGCGTGCCAACGCCGTCAAGGGCGGCCGTGTGGCCGACATGTGCATGTATTCGCTCCTCAGCCCCGCGCTGGGCGGCGGAAAGGGGGAATAAGCTTGCCGTTTTCCATTCGTCCCGTCCGGCCGGAGGACGCCGCCGCGCTCGCGGCCATCTACGCGCCCTATACGGCCACGTGTATCACCTTTGAATCCCCTGCGCCCCCGGCGGAGGAATTTGCCGGGCGCATCGCGGCCGTCAGCGCGCATTACCCCTGGCTCGTCTGCGAGCGGGACGGCGCGCCCATCGGCTACGCCTACGCCCACCGCTTCCGCGAGCGCGCGGCCTACGACTGGGACGCGGAGCTCTCCGTTTATCTCGCGCCGGAAGCCCGGGGCCGCGGCGTGGGCAAGGCGCTCTACGGCGCGCTGCTCTCCCTGCTCACCTTGCAGGGCTTCATCAACGCCTACGGCACCGTGGCCGTGCCAAATGTGCCCAGCGAGCGGCTGCACCTGAGCTGCGGCTTTGAACACGTGTTCACCCTCCGGCGCACGGGCTGGAAGCTCGGGGCCTGGCGCGACCTGGCGTTTTTCCACCGCGCGCTGGGGGAATATCCCGCTTCGCCCGCGAGCGTCGTCCCCTTCCCGGAGCTGCCGGCGGAGGACATTGCCGCCCGCTGCGAGGCGGCGGCGCGACTCATAAGGAGCGAATGAAATGACCAAGACCAATGTTATGCGCCTGCTGGACGCCGCCGGCGTCCATTACCGCACGGCGGAGTACGAATACGACGAGAGCGACCTCTCCGGCCAGCACGCTGCCGAGCAGCTCGACCTGCCCGCCGAGCAGGTGTTCAAAACGCTCGTGGCCCGCGGGGACAAAACTGGCCCCGTGGTGTTCTGCATCCCCGTGCTGGACGAGCTCGATCTGCGGCGGGCGGCCGCCGTCTCCGGCAACAAGAAAGTGGAGCTCATCCACCTCAAGGAGCTGCTGCCGCTCACCGGCTACCTGCGCGGCGGCTGTTCGCCCATCGGCATGAAGAAAAAATTCCCCACCTACATCGACGAGACCTGCATCCTCTTCGACGAGATCGCCGTCAGCGCCGGCGCGCGCGGCAAGCAGATCATCCTGTCGCCGGATGACCTCATCTCCTACACCGCGGCAACGGTGTTCTGAGCAAAAAAGCAGCCGGCGGGCACATGCCCGCCGGCTGCCTGCTTTTTAACTTCACGCCAGCTTGCGCACGAAGCTGTATTCCTCCTGATCGGGCGGCGCGGCCATGGCGCGGTCGGCGAACACGGCCCCGCGCAGCACGCTCTCGCGCCCGAAGCGCGCCCGCAGGCGGTCGATGGCCCCGTCCAGCCGCCGCTGGGCGTCCCGCCCGGCGTAGTCCGTGAACACGTCCATCTGCTCCGGCAGCGTGGCCTGGCAGAGCTCGCCCGCCCGGATGGCCACGCTGCGCAGGGCGTTCGGCCAGCGGTGGCTCTCGTCCAGCAGCTCCAGCGCCGCGGCGAGTATCTCCATGTCGCAGTCAGTGGGGTGCGGCAGCTGCACGCCGTGGCTGCGCCACTCCAGCGCGTCCGAGCGCAGCTCGAGCGTGATGTTCCCTGCCAGCAGCCCGAAGCTGCGCAGGCGGCGGCCCACGCCCTCCGCCAGGCTGGTGAGCACGGGCAGGGCGTCGGCGCGGCTGCGCATGTCCCGCGGAGGCGTGGTGCCGTTGCCCACGGACTTGGGCGGCGGCGACTCCCCCGCCCGGCGGACGGGCGAATTTTCCCGCCCCGCGGCGCTCTCGTGCAGGTCCAGCCCCGGCTTGCCCAGCCGCAGGCGCAGAAGCTCCCCGTCCGCCTGCGCCAGGTCGCCGATGGTGGCGATGCCCAGCTCGCGCAGCCGCCGCGAGGTGGCGCGGCCCACGAAAAGCAGCTCCTCCGCCGGCATCGGCCACACCAGCTCCTTATAATTTTCCCGGCTGATGACCGTCACGGCGTCCGGCTTTTTGTAGTCCGAGCCCAGCTTGGCGAACACCTTGTTCCAGGAGACGCCCACGCTCACCGTCAGCCCCAGCTCGCGCTTCACGCGGCGGCGTATCTCCTGCGCGGCGCTCTCGCCGTCGCGCACGGCCACGCAGCCGGTGAGGTCCAGCCAGCTCTCGTCCAGGCCGAAGGGCTCGCGCCGGTCGGTGTAACCGGCGTAGATCTTCTGCACCTCGCGCGTGAAGTGGATATAGCGGTCGAAGCGCGGCGGCAGCACCACGAGCTCCGGGCAGGCCCGGCGCGCCTCCCACAGCGCCATGCCTGTCCTGACCCCCGCGCGCTTGGCCTCCTCCGTCTTGGAGAGGATGATGCCGTGCCGCCGCTCCGCGTCCCCGCCCACGGCCATCGGCCGCCCCCGCAGCTCCGGCGCGAAGAGCAGCTCGATATTGGCGTAGCAGGCGTTGATATCCGAATGCAGTATGACTCTATCCATACAAGATATTTTACTATCCTGTGCAGATAGAGTCAAGCGGTAAATTATCCTATTAGGAGATTTTTCAGCTCGTCAACTGTCTCCACAAGCGATATCGCGCCCGCGCCCAGCAGCTCGCCCGGCTCCGCGTAGCCCCAGGCGACACCTATGCAGGGGATGGAGCAGGCCCTGGCGCCAAGCACGTCGTTATCGCGGTCGCCGATCATCACGGCGCCCTCGTGGCCATAGCCGTCCAGCAGCTCGGCGATGACCTCGCTCTTCTGCGAGCGCGTGCCGTCGAATTCGCTGCCCAGCACGCGGTCGAAAAGCCCGCCGTAGCCCGCGCGCTCGAGTATGCTCCGCGTGAAGGCCGTGGGCTTGCCGGTGGCGATGGCCACGTTGCGGCCCATCGCGCGCAGCTCACGCACCAGCTCCGGCACGCCGGGATAGACGCTGCACTCGTTGAGGCCCTGCACGGAATAGCGCTCGCGGTATTTGGCCACCATCTGCTCGGCCGTTCCGGCGTCCACGCCGTAGCGCTTCATGAACTGGCCGCGCAGCGGCGGGCCCACGAAGCACCTGAGCGCCTCCAGCTCCGGCTCGTGGTAGCCGAAGGACTCGGCGGCGTACTGCACGCTCTTCATAATGCCCTCGCCCGTGTCGAACACGGTGCCGTCAAAGTCAAAGAGTATGGTCTGATACATATAAACACCTCGCCATGGGATTATATATTTGGCGCGCCGCGTTGTCAATCCTCCGCCGGCGCGCATACATGTATACTGTGAAAAAAGGAGGTCCTGCCATGGAAAAGCAGCTCATCACCCACTATTTTCTGGGCGCAAACGCCTATTCCGGCTTTTATTCGCTCTACGGCGGCTTCTGCGCCGGCGAGGGGGACTACCTGCGCGTGATAAAGGGCGGGCCCGGCACGGGCAAGTCCGCCCTCATGCGGCGCATCGGCGCGGCTGCGGAGCGGGCCGGCCACGACGTGGAGTACATCCTCTGCTCCGGCGACCCGGACTCGCTCGACGGCGTGTACATCCCCGCGCTCGGCGTGGGCTATGCCGACGGCACCGCGCCGCATGTCCTCGACCCGGCGCTCTTCGGCGTCACGGGCAGCTATCTGGACGTGGGCGAGTGCTGCGCGCGGGTGTCGGACGCCTCCGCGCGGCGGGAGATCGCGGAGCTCACAAGGGCATACCGCGAGCATTACGCGGCGGCCTATTCCTACCTCGCCGCCGCCCGGGCGGCGGACCCGGCCGCCCGCGGCGCGCTGCTTATGGAGGCAGACCGCGAAGCGGCCCGCAGGCGCGCCCAGGCGGCCGCCGGGCGCGAGCTCTCCCCCGCCGGCGCGGACGGCGGGGAGCGGCGCGAGCGCTTCCTGCGCGCCATCACCTGCCGCGGCGAGGTCTGCTGCGCGGACACGCTGGAGGCCCTCTGCCCGCGCGTCTACGCGCTTGAGAGCGGCCTCGGGCTCGCCGGCGTGTTCCTCTCGGAGCTCGCCGCCCTCGCCCAGCAGCGCGGCTATGGGCACATCCTCTGCCGCGACCCGCTGGACCCCGAGCGGCCGGACGCCCTGCTCATCCCCGCGCGCGGCGCGGCCTATGTAGCCCTCTCCCCCGGTCAGGAGCCGCCGCTGAAGCCGGCCAGGCGGCTGCACCTGGACAGCGCGCGTCTGCGCGCCGTCCCCAAGGAGACGCGCCGGGCGCTGGACGCCGACCGCCGGGCCGCCGCCTCCCTCCTCCGCTGCGGCGTGGAGGCCCTGGCCTCCGCCAAGCGCCTGCACGACGAGCTGGAGGCCGTCTACCGCCCGTATGTTAGCTTCCCCGCCCTCGATGAGCTCGCCGCGCGCGAGATATCCGCCCTCGGGCTCTGAAAAGAGCCGCCCGGGCCAAAGGCCCGGGCGGATTTACCTGTCGAAGAAGGCTTCTTGCCCCTTTAAGGGTGCAGCGCAGCCTGGGGGAAACCCCCAGCGAGGGTTTCCCCCAATCCCCCGGACTGCGTCCGGCGGCAGATGCGCTGCGCGCCCCGCTGACGTAAACCCTTCGGCAAACCAGGCCGCAGGCAAATGCATCCAAACGCAGTTTGGCCCCTCGACCCCACCGCCTTTTGAAAAAGGCGGCCGAAAACTTCAGATAGAGCTGCGCGCAGCGAACGTCGCGTAGAACAAAACCCGCGGGGCGCTCTCCCCGCGGGTTTTCTGCTTATAAGTTCCTGCAAACCTCACCGCAGCCCAGGCCGCAGGCAACTGCATCCAAACGCAGTTTGGTCAATATCCGCGGATGGGGATGGAGCCGTCGTCCTCGCCCTTTTCCACGGAGCGGATGACGATGTAGTAGCTGTAGTCGGGGCTCACCTCGACGAGCACGCGGTCGCCCGCGCGGTGGCCCATCACAGCCCTGCCGACGGGGGACTCCTTGCTGATGAGGCCCTCGGGCGCGTTCTGCCGCAGGGTGGTGACGAGGCGGATGTCCCGCTCCTCATCGTCCTCCTCGATGTAGATCTTCACTTTGTCGAACAGGCCCACGACGCCGTCGGCCGACTTGTCCTCGATGACCTTCGCCGTGTTTATCATGCGCGTGAGGTAGCGGATGCGGCTGTCGTTGCGGTTTTTTTCGCGCTTGGCGGCCTTGTACTCAAAATTCTCGCTCAGGTCGCCGAAGGCCCGCGCCACTTTCACGTCCTCGATGAGCTTGGGCCGCAGCTCGCGCTCGCGGTACTCCAGCTCCTCGCGCATTTTCTGGATATCGACTTCCGTCAGCTCGTCATACAAGGATATTCACCTTCAGATCTTGAAATAGTCCACGCCGCCCTCGAAGATGGGCTGGTAGCGCTCGCCCGGCACGTTCTGATAGAGGGCCTCCGCCGCGCGCTCGGAGTGCGCCATCTTGCCCAGGACGCGGCCGTCCGGGCTCGTGATGGCCTCCACGGCCAGGACCGAGCCGTTCGGGTTATAGCGTATGTCCATCGTGGGCTCGCCGTCCGGCCCGGCGTACTGGCAGGCAATTTGGCCGTTTTTCTCCAGCTCCGCGAGCAGCCCCTCGGGGCAGACGAAGCGGCCCTCGCCGTGGGACACGGGCACGGTGTACAGCTCGCCCACATGGCAGCGGGAGAGCCAGGGGCTCTTGTCGGAGGCGATGCGCGTCCGCACCAGCAGGCTCTGGTGGCGGCCGATGGCGTTGTAGGTCAGCGTTGGGCAGCCGCTGTCGGTCTCCACTATGCGGCCGAAGGGCACGAGCCCCAGCTTTATCAGCGCCTGGAAGCCGTTGCAGATGCCGAGGATGAGCCCGTCGCGCTCATAGAGCAGCCCGTGTACGGCGTCCGTCAGCCGCGGGTTGCGGAAGAAGGAGGTGATGAGCTTGCCGGAGCCGTCCGGCTCGTCGCCGCCGGAGAAGCCGCCGGGGATGACCATCATCTGGCAGCGCCTGAGCGCCGACTCCAGGGCGTCAAGGCTCTCCGCCACGTCCGCGGGGGTGAGGTTGCGCACGACGAAGATCTCCGGCTCCGCGCCCGCGCGGCGCAACGCCCGGGCCGTGTCGTATTCGCAGTTGGTGCCGGGGAACACGGGGATGAGCGCCCGCGGGCGGGCTACGCCCACCTTGGGGGCAACGCGCCCGGCGCACTCGTAGCTCAGCGCGCGCACGCGCCCCGAGCCCTGCCCGGGCGCGGAGAGGCAGGGCAGCACGCTCTCCAGCTTGCCCTCCCAGGCGCGCTGTACGTCGTCCAGGGCGACGGTCTCATCGCCCACAGTGAAAGTATATTCGCTCACGACCTCGCCCAGCGTCTCGCCGGCAGCGCAGGACGCGCCCAGCTCGGCGATGAAGCCACCATAAGCGGGGGCGAACAGGCGCTCAGTATCAAAAGCGCCGTCGATGCGCACGCCGAGGCCGTTGCCGGCGGCCATTTTGCACAGCCCCTCGGCGATGCCCGCGCCGCCGCAGGCCCAGCAGGAGAGCACGCGGCCCTCCGCCATTAGGCGCTCGAGCTGCTCATAGAGCGCGAGCATGGCCCCGCCGTCCAGCGGGTCGGCGGCAAAGTATGCCAGGCGGCTGCCGGCGCGCTTGAGCTCGCCGGTGACGGCCGCGGCCGTGCGGCCGGGCGTGACGGCAAAGGAGACGAGCGTGGGCGGCACGTCCAGGTCCTCAAAGCTGCCGGACATGCTGTCCTTGCCGCCGATGGCGGCCGCGCCCAACGCCAGCTGCGCGTCCAGAGCGCCCAGCAGCGCGGCGAAGGGCTTGCCCCAGCGCTCGGGCTCCGTGCGCAGGCGCTCGAAATACTCCTGCAAACTGAGATAGGCCGCGTGGCCCATGCCGGAGGCCACGAGCTTGGATACGCTCTGCACGACGGCGATATACGCGCCGGTGTAGGGGTCCTTTTCGGAGAGGTAGGGGTCGAAGCCCCAGGCCATGGCCGAGCAGCTGGAGGTCTCGCCGTCCACGGGCAGCTTGGCGATCATCGCCTGCGCGGGCGTCAGCTGCCGCGCCCCGCCGAAGGGCATCACGACCGAGGCCGCGCCGATGGTGGAGTCGAATCTCTCCGCCAGGCCCTTGCGGGAGCAGCAGCGCAGGCTGCCCATCAGCTTCGCCAGCCGCTCGCGCAGCGTGTCGTGCGCGCCGAAGTCCGCCGTGAAACCGGGGACGTGCGCCGCCTCGTTGGCGGCGTCCTGCGGCAGGGCGGGCACGCTCACGCGCGCGTGCTTTTCCGCGCCGTTGCTGGCCAGGAAGCTGCGTGCGATATCGACGATGGTCTTGCCCCGCCAGCTCATGCGCAGGCGCGGCTCGGCGCTCACATGGGCCACCACGGTGGCCTCTATGTTCTCCGCCGCCGCGCCGGCGAGGAAGCGCTCCGCGTCCTCCGCCGCCACCACCACGGCCATGCGCTCCTGGCTCTCGGAGATGGCGAGCTCCGTGCCGTCCAGGCCGTCGTATTTCTTCGGCACCAGGTCGAGGTCTATCTCCAGCCCGTCGGCCAGCTCGCCGATGGCCACGGAGACGCCGCCCGCGCCGAAGTCGTTGCAGCGCTTTATCATGCGCGTGATGTCCCCGTTGCGGAACAGGCGCTGGAGCTTGCGCTCCACGGGCGCGTTGCCCTTCTGCACCTCCGCGCCGCAGTCGGTAAGGCTGTGCGTGTCGTGGGCCTTGCTGGAGCCGGTGGCCCCGCCCATGCCGTCGCGTCCCGTGCGCCCGCCGAGCAGTATCACGGCGTCGCCCGGCGCGGGGCGCGAGCGGACGACGTTCTTCTCCGGCGCGGCGGCCACCACGGCGCCTATCTCCATGCGCTTGGCCACGTATCCGGGGTGGTAGAGCTCGTCCACCAGCCCGGTGGCAAGGCCGATCTGGTTGCCGTAGGAGCTGTAGCCCGCCGCGGCGGTGGTGACCAGCTTGCGCTGGGGCAGTTTGCCGGGCAGCGTGTCCTCCACGGGCACCAGCGGGTCGCCCGCGCCGGTGACGCGCATGGCCTGATAGACATAGGCCCGGCCGGAGAGCGGGTCGCGTATCGCGCCGCCGATGCAGGTGGCGGCGCCGCCGAAGGGCTCGATCTCCGTGGGATGGTTGTGCGTCTCGTTTTTGAACATCAGCAGCCAGGGCTCGCTGACGCCGCCGTTGTCGGCGGTCATCTTCACGGAGCAGGCGTTGATCTCCTCGCTCTCGTCGAGGTCCTTCAGCGCGCCCGTGTGCTTTAAGTACTTCGCGCCGATGGTGGCGATGTCCATCAGCGTCACGGGCCGGCCCTCGCGCCCCAGCTCGCGGCGGATGCCCAGGTAGCGCTCGTAGCTCGCCTTCACGCGCGCGTCGGCGATGTCCGCCTCGTCGATGATGGTGCCGAAGGTGGTGTGGCGGCAGTGGTCTGACCAGTAGGTGTCCAGCACGCGCAGCTCCGTCACCGTCGGCTCGCGGCCCTCGGCGCGGAAATACTGCTGGCAGAAGGCGGCGTCCGCCGCGTCCATGGCCAGGCCCATGCGGGCGATCAGCTCGCCGATGCCCGCGCTGTCGAGCTCGTTGAAGCCCTCCACCACGCCCACGTCGGGCGGCTCGGGGTAGTCCATGGCCAGCGTGGCGCGCTCCTCCAGCGCGGCCTCGCGGCTCTCCACGGGGTTTATCACGTATTTTTTGATGCGGGAGAGCTCCTCCGCCGTCACGCCGCCGTAGAGCAGGTAGACCCGCGCCGTGCGCACGGCGGGGCGCTCCAGCTGGGACACGAGCTGCACGCACTCGGCGCAGGAGTCCGCCCGCTGGTCGAACTGCCCGGGCAGGTACTCCACGGCGAACACGGCGTCCGCCGGCGGCAGCTCATAGAGCACGTCGTCCACCTGCGGCTCGGAGAACACCACGGGCAGGCACTTTTCAAAAAGCGCCTGGTCCATGCCCTCCACGTCGTAGCGGTTGAGCAGCCGCAGCCCGGTGAGCGAGGATATGCCCAGCAGCTCCCTCAGCTCGCCCAGCATCTCCGCGGCCTCTACGTCGTAGGGCGCGCGTTTTTCCACATATACCCTGATAACAGACATTTCAGCCCTCCATGCCCGGCGCGTCCAGCGCCCTGGCGCCGATATCGCGGCGGTAGTGCATATTTTCAAACTTCACGTTCCCGGCCGCGGCGTAGGCGGCGGCGATGGCCTCCGGCAGCGTGTCCGCCACCGCGGTGAGGCCCAGGACGCGCCCGCCGTTGGTGACGAGCGTGCCGTCCGGCAGTTTTTTCGTCCCCGCGTGGAACACCTCCACGCCCGAGCCCGGCAGCTGGCCGTCCGTGAGGCCGCTGATGGGGCAGCCCTTTTTATAGCTCTTCGGATAGCCGCCCGAGGCCAGCACCAGGCAGCAGGAGCACTTGTCCAGCCACTCGACGTCGATCTCCGCCAGCCTCCCGGCGGAGACGGCCTCCATCACGTCCAGCAGGTCGGTCTTGAGCAGGGGCAGCACGGCCTGCGTCTCCGGGTCGCCGAAGCGGCAGTTGTACTCGATGACCTTGGGCCCGTCCTTCGTCAGCATGAGGCCGAAATAGAGGCAGCCGCGGAAGGGCCGGCCCTCGGCGTTCATGGCGCGCATGGTGGGCAGGAAGATCTTTTCCATGCACTCGGCGGCCACCTCAGGAGTGTAATATGGGTTGGGTGCGATGGCGCCCATGCCGCCGGTGTTCAGCCCCTCGTCGCCGTCCAGGGCGCGCTTGTGGTCCATGGAGGCCACCATGGGCACGATAGTGCTGCCGTCCGTGAAGGAGAGGACGCTCATCTCCGGCCCTTCGAGGTACTCCTCGATGACCACGCGCGCGCCGCTCTCGCCGAACGCGCGGTCGAGCATGGCGTTTTTAACGGCGGCGGCGGCCTCCTCCTGCGTCATCGCCACCACCACGCCCTTGCCCAGCGCCAGGCCGTCGGCCTTGACTACTATGGGCGCGGGCACGCTCTGCACATACTCCAGCGCCGCGCCGGCGTCCTCGAACACCTCGTAGGCGGCGGTGGGGATGCCATATTTTTTCATCAGGCCCTTGGCGAACACCTTGCTGCCCTCGATCATGGCCGCGCGCCTGTCGGGGCCGAAGCAGGGCACGCCGGCACCCTCCAGCGCGTCCACCATGCCCAGGCAGAGCGGGTCGTCGGGCGTCACGACGGCGAAGTCGATGCCGTGCTCTTTGGCATAGGCCACGACGCCGGGGATGTCCGTGGCGGCCACACCGGCGCATACGGCGTCCTCCGCGATGCCGCCGTTGCCGGGCAGGACGTGTATCTCGCCGGCCTTCGGGCTCCTTTTCAGCGCGCGGACGACGGCGTGCTCGCGCCCGCCGGAGCCAATGACGAGTAGTTTCATGAAAAAACTCCTTCCAAACTTCGCAGTATCTGCCTATGCGCAGGTGACAGGCTGCGGGGCGGCCACAGGGCCGCCCCGGCCGGGTATTTTAGTGGTGGAACAGCCGGATGCCGGTGAACGCCATCACCATGCCGTACTTGTCCGCCGTTTCGATGACGTTGTCGTCGCGGATGCTGCCGCCCGGCTCGGCGACATACTTGACGCCGCTCTGGGCCGCGCGCTCGATGTTGTCGCCGAAGGGGAAGAAGGCGTCGCTGCCCAGGGAGACGCCGCCGACGCCGGCGAGGAAGTCGCGCTTCTCGTTCTCCGTCAGCTCCTCGCGGATGAAGCGGTCGATCTCGTTGTCGCGCTCGGCGCGCTTGAGCGCGGGGTCGAAGGTGAGCCCGAGCACCTTCGGGTGGCGGCGCAGGTGCCAGAGGTCGGCCTTGTCGCCGGCGAGGCGCGTGCAGTGGATGCGGCTCTGCTGCCCGGCGCCGACGCCGATGGTCTGGCCGCCCTCGGTGTAGCACACGCTGTTCGACTGCGTGTATTTGAGCGTGATGAGGGCGAGCAGCAGGTCGTCCACGGCGCCCTCCGGGAGCTCTTTGTTCGCCGTGACGATGTTCTGCAGGCACTCGCGGGTAATGGGCAGGGCGTTGTAGCCCTGCTCGAAGCGGATTCCGAAGATGTCGCGCCGCTCGACGGCCGCCGGCTCATAGTCGGGGTCGATGCGCACGACGTTGTAGTTGCCCTTGCGCTTGGTGCGCAGTATCTCGACGGCCTCCGGCGTGTAGCCGGGGGCGATGATGCCGTCGGACACTTCGGGGACGAGCAGCCGGGCCGTCTCGGCGTCGCAGACGTCGCTCAGCGCGGCCCAGTCGCCGTAGGAGCACAGGCGGTCGGCCCCGCGCGCGCGGGCGTAGGCCGTGGCGATGGGCGAGAGGTCGCCCTCGGCGAAGAAGGCACGCCGGTCCTCGTCCGTGAGGGGGCGCGCGATCGCCGCGCCCGCTGGCGAGACGTGCTTGAAGCTGGCCGCGGCGCTCTTGCCCGTGGCGCGCTTGAGCGCGCGGACGAGCTGCCAGGAGTTGAGTGCGTCCATGAAGTTGATATAGCCGGGCCGGCCGTTCACGACCTCCACCGGCAGCTCGCCGCCGTCGGCCATGTAGATGCGCGCCGGCTTCTGATTGGGATTGCAGCCGTATTTGAGCTCGATCTCCTTCATTTTCTCTCCTCCCCGTATTTGTTTATCATAACCTCTTCGCCGTCCACGCAGACATAGAGCGAGACGCGGTTTCCCTCATCGAGCGAGGCCCAGAGCCGCTCCGCAAGTGCGCGCGCGCCCAGCTCCGGCAGCTCCACGGCCACCGGCTCGCCATGGAAGCTCGGCAGCGGGCTGCCGAAGCCCTCGTAGGTGCTGATGAAGTGCCCGGCGCCGGGCACGGCCCGCTCGTACTCATAGAAAAAGCGCAGGCAGGGCGCACCCTCCTCCGTACCGGCCTTGAGTATGGAGAGCTTGTAGCTCCCGTCCGGGCTCAGCAGGCCGGAGATGCGCGGCGTCCAGTTGGGGCCGTCGGGCTCGAATTCGCGCGTGCGCAGCGCTTCCGCGAAGCTGCGCCCCGCCAGGAGGTAGTCGCGCAGGGTGTCGGTCTGGTCGCCGTTCGTCACCACCGTGCCGCGGCCCACGCGGCGCACGGGGTGGTAGATGATAAGGCTGGGGTCGGTCATTTTGCTCTCGTCATGCGCCCTGGTGCGGATGCCGTCCTCCGTCTTTTCAAAAACGCGGTTGCGGCTGTTTTCACTGCGGCCCATGATGAAATACGCCGCGGCGCTCCTGCCCGAGGGCATGGCGCCGAGCATGATGCCGCGCCCGGGATAGGGGCGTTCGGCGAGGTATGCGAAAAGGTCGGTCATCTGTCGCTCTCTCCTTCCAGCCGCTCCGCGACGGCCTCCGCCGCCTCGGGCAGTATTTTCCACTCTGCCTGTTCCATAACGCGGCGCTGCAGCGCCTCCGGCGTGTCGCCGGGCCGCACTTCCACCGCGCGCTGGGCGATGATCTCCCCGCCGTCGGGGATCTCGTTGACGAAATGGACGGTCGCGCCCGTCACCTTCACGCCGCGTGCGAGCGCGGCTTCATGTACGCGCAGCCCGTAATACCCCGCGCCGCAGAAGCTCGGGATGAGGCTCGGATGGATGTTGATGATGCGCCCGGCCCAGCGGCGCGTGAAGCCCTCGCTGAGTATACGCAAAAATCCCGCCAGGACGATAAGGCCCACGCCCTCCCCGTCCAGCAGCGCGTTCAGCCGCTCTTCAAAGCCCTCTTTTTCCAGGTACTCGGCGCGTATGCCGGCCTTTCTCGCGCGCTCGAGCGCAAAGGCCCCCGCCCGGTCCGACACGACGAGCGAAAGCTGCACATGCGGCATTTCGCCGCGGCCGGCGGCGTCTATGAGCGCCTGCAGGTTGGTCCCGCCGCCGGAGACGAGCACCGCCGTTTTCAGCATAGCTCCACTCCGCCTTCCCCGCGGGCGATCTCGCCGCAGATATAGGCGTCCGCCGCGCCGTTGACGGCCAGGGCGGCCAGGGCCGCGCCCGTGTCCTGCTTGGCGACCACGGCGCACATGCCCACGCCCATGTTGAAGGTGTTGTACATATCCCGCTCGGGGATGGCGCCCTCCCTGGAGATGATGTCGAAGATGGGCGGCGTCCTCAGCGCGGACTTCTGGATGCGCGCACAGAGGCCTTGCGGGATGGAGCGGGGGATGTTCTCATAAAAGCCGCCGCCGGTGATATGGCTGAGCGCGCGCACGCGCGCGGCCTTTATCATCGCCAGCACGGGCTTGACATAGATGCGCGTGGGCTCCAGCAGCGTCTCGCCCAGCGTGCGGCCCAGCTCCTGATACGGCCGCTCCAGCGCGCCGTGCTCCACGTCGAAAACGCGGCGCACGAGCGAGAAGCCGTTCGAATGCACGCCGCTGGAGGGGATGGCGATCACCGTGTCCCCCGGCTGCATGGAGCTGTTGTCGAGTATCTTCGCGCGGTCCACGATGCCGACGGCGAAGCCGGCCAGGTCGTATTCGTCCTCCGGGTAAAAGCCCGGCATCTCCGCGGTCTCGCCGCCGATGAGCGCCGCGCCGGACTGCACGCAGCCCTCCGCCACGCCGGAGACGATGTCCGCGATGCGCTCGGGGACGTTTTTGCCGCAGGCGATGTAGTCGAGGAAAAAGAGCGGCTGCGCCCCGCAGCAGACGACGTCGTTGACGCACATGGCCACGCAGTCGATGCCCACGGTGTCGTGCCTGTCCATGAGGAAGGCTATTTTCAGCTTTGTGCCCACGCCGTCGGTCCCCGAGACGAGCACCGGCTCGGCCATGCCTGTCAGATCCGGCCTGAAAAGCCCGCCGAAGCCGCCGAGCCCGCCCAGGACCCCTGGGGTTTCGGTGCGCTGGACGTGCTTTTTCATCAGCTCGACGGCCCGGTAGCCGGCGGTGATGTCCACGCCTGCGGCGCGATAGCTTTCGCTCTCGCTTTTCACTTACGCATCCTCCTTGTCCTTGCTGCGCTCGCTCAGCTTCTGCTCGAAGCGGTTCTTGCTGGCGCGCTTGGGGATCTCGCAGGGGTATTCGCCGGTGAAGCAGGCCGCGCAGAAATTCAGGTGGCTGTTGTCGGCCAGCTTGTGTACGCTGTCGCAGCTCAGGTAGCCCACGGAGTCCACGCCGATGATGTCGCGGATCTCCTCGATGGTGTGGTTGGCGGCGATGAGGTTGTCGCGCGAGTCGATGTCCGTGCCGAAATAGCAGGGATAGAGGAACGGCGGCGCGGAGAGGCGCACATGCACCTCCGTGGCCCCGGCCTCGCGCAGCAGCTCGACGATGTGGGCGATGGTGGTGCCGCGCACGATGCTGTCGTCCACCAGTATCACGCGCTTGCCGCGGACGGTGGAGGCGATGGCGTTGAGCTTGATGCGCACGGCGTTCTCGCGCCGCGCCTGGCCCGGCTGGATGAAGGTGCGGCCGATATATTTGTTCTTGACGAAGCCCACGCCGTAGGGGATGCCGCTCTGTTTTGCATAGCCGAGCGCGGCGTCAATGCCGGAATCGGGCACGCCGATGACCACGTCCGCCTGCACGGGGTGCTCGAGCGCCAGGAAGGCGCCCGCCCGCTGCCGGGCGGTGTGCACGCAGCTGCCGTCCACCACGGAGTCCGGCCGCGCGAAGTAGATGAACTCGAAAACGCACTCCGCGGTGGGCCCGCCGCAGTGGCTGCGGTCGCTCTCAAGGCCGTCGCGGGTGATGGTGACGATCTCGCCCGGCTCCACGTCGCGCAGGAACTTGGCGCCGATGGCGTCGAGCGCGCAGCTCTCGCTGGCGATGGCCCAGCCGTCCTCCAGCTCGCCGATGCACAGCGGGTGGAAACCCAGCGGGTCGCGGGCGGCGATGAGCTTGCGCGGGGACATCACGGCCAGCGAATACGCGCCCTTGAGGCTGTCCATGGCGGCGCTGACGGCGGCCTGGATGGAGCCCGTGCGCAGGCGCTCGCGGGTGATGATATAGCTGATGACCTCGCTGTCCGAGGTGCTGGAGAAGATGGCGCCCTGCATTTCCAGGCTCTCGCGCAGCTCGCTGGCGTTGGTCAGGTTGCCGTTGTGGGCCACGGCCATGCCGCCCTTGATGTGGCGGATGACCATCGGCTGGGCGTTCTCGCGGGAGCGGCCGCCAG
Source organism: Candidatus Scatomorpha stercorigallinarum (assembly GCA_944387865.1). Lineage (GTDB taxonomy): Bacteria > Bacillota > Clostridia > Oscillospirales > Oscillospiraceae > Scatomorpha > Scatomorpha stercorigallinarum. The sequence continues at coordinate 46,973 of CALXGN010000013.1, forward strand.
TGGTGCCGTAGCGGCAGTGGCCGATGGCCATCTGCCCTTCGGGCAGGCGGCGCATCACGTCCTCGGTGAACACCTCGTTCACCAGGCCCACGTCCTTATAGCCGGTGATGACGCCGTCGTCGTTGATGGCGATACCGCAGCTCTCCTGGCCGCGGTGCTGCAGCGCATAGAGCGCGCGGTAGGTCAGATGGGCCACGTCCGTCCCCGAGCGGGTGAAGACGCCGAAAACGCCGCACTCCTCGTGCAGCTTGTCAAAATAGTCTCTCTCCATAAATACCTCTCTGAACTCTCTGAAAAACTGTCTGCGGTCTCAGCCGCCGATGATGCGGCGCATGACCTCCTGGTAAGCGTCCTCAACGCCGCCCAGGTCGCGGCGGAAGCGGTCCTTGTCCAGCTTCTCGTGGGTCTCGACGTCCCAGAAGCGGCAGGTGTCCGGGCTTATCTCGTCCGCGAGGACGATGGTGCCGTCCGGCAGGCGGCCGAACTCCAGCTTGAAGTCAACGAGCTCGATGCCGTGCTGCAGCAAAAACGCCTTCAGCACCTCGTTAACCTTGAAGGAATAGGCCTTGATGGTGTCTATCTCCTCCTGCGTGGCCAGCTTGAGGGCCAGGGCGTGATAGCTGTTCATCAGCGGGTCGCCCAGCTCGTCGTTCTTGTAGCTGAACTCGATGGTGGGCTGGTCAAAGACGATGCCCTCCTCCACGCCGTAGCGCTTGGCGAAGCTGCCGGCGGAGATATTGCGGATGATGACCTCCAGCGGCACGATCTGCACGCGCTTTACGAGCGTGTCGCGGTCGCTGAGCTCCTCCACAAAGTGGGTGGGGACGCCGTTTTCCTCCAGCAGGCGCATCAGGCGGTTGGTAAGGCGGTTGTTGATGACGCCCTTGCCCATGATGGTGCCGCGCTTTTCGCCGTTGAAGGCGGTGGCGTCGTCCTTATAGGAGACGATGCACAGCGCGGGGTCGTCCGTGGCGTAGACCTTCTTGGCCTTGCCCTCATACATCTGTTCACGCTTTTCCATTATTCTTCGTCCTCCCTTTTCAGCCTCTCGCGCAGCGCGCGGTCCTTTTCCAGCACTTCGCGGGTCATCTCCCGGCGCATATCGTCCAGTTTGGCGGCGATCTCCGCGTCGCCCACGGAGAGTATCTGCGCGGCGAGCAGCGCGGCGTTCTTCGCGCCGTTGATGGCCACGGTGGCCACGGGGATGCCGGAGGGCATCTGCACCGTGCTCAAAAGCGCGTCCAGCCCGTCCAGCGTGCTGCTCTTGATGGGGATGCCTATCACCGGCAGGGTGGTCTCCGCCGCCAGCGCGCCGGCCAGGTGCGCGGCCTTGCCCGCCGCGGCGATGATGGCGCCGAAGCCCGCTTCGCGGGCCGTGCGGGCCAGCTTGCGCGCCTCCTCGGGCGTGCGGTGGGCGCTGAGTATCCTCGCCTCGACCGGTATTCCGAGCTCCCGCAGCGTATCGATGGCTGCGCTGACCACGTCAAAGTCGCTGTCGCTGCCCATGATGACGGCCACTTTCTTTGCCATGCTCTCTCCTCCTGAAAAATACGTCAAGGCCACGGCGCAGCCGTGACCTTGCAATTATAGTATTCACCTGTGCTGCCCGCCCGCTATGGGCGTCAGGGCGCAATTACCCCCCAGCGGATGAAATCGAAGCCGGGCCATAACGACCACCCTCTCGGACAGGATGTGACAATTCTATCGTCTTTACGCGGCGAAAACAACATCTTTTCGCGCACTGTGCAAATTTTCAGATAATTGCACAGCTTGAGCGCGCTTTTGAGGTCAATTTATGCCTCTTTTTACGACGTGCTGGTTAATAATGCCTGCCGGGCGGAGCGTCAATATTTTGTCAGGTCCTCGCCGCAATTAGGGCAGTAATCGGACAAGTAGTAGGGCCACAGGGCCTTGTGGCGCACCGGGCAGCGCACAAATATCGCCCACAGCGCCACCCCGGCTATTGCCACGATAGCTCCAGGGAGCATAATTATAAAGAGGTCAAAGATCCAACCGAAAAGCATTGCGCACATCCCACCAATAAGGCACCCGCGTGCTACAGGCGCCCAGTCAGCAAAGCACATCTCCGCACCTCCCCGCACTTTCTTTCATTATAGCGCAGATGGGGTCAGGATAAAAGCGCCGCGGCGCACAAACATAGCCCTTCAAAACTGTGCACTTCCGCCAAAGGCGGGCATTTCACAGCGCGGCAAGCACTTCTGCCACGTTGCGGCACTTGTTTTCCACGAGTGGCAGGAGCTCCGGGCTTGCAGTTGACATAATATAAGGGTGCCCCGCCGCGCGGAGCATCGGCAGGTCGTTGTAGTTGTCGCCGAAGGCCATCACGTCCTGCGTATCGATGCCCAGGGCGGCGCAGAGCCGCCGCAGGCCGAGGCCCTTGTCCGCCAGCGTGAAATCCAGCCAGCCGTCGCCGGCGATGGCGGCGTTGAACACCTCGCCGAAGTGAGGCGTGAGGACGGGTATCAGCGTTTTTGCCGCGCCGGGGCGGTAAGCCGACACCTTCACGACCGCCTCGGGCACGTCCTCCGGCCGCTTTAGCAGCACCACGTTGTTTTTCACGCGGTCGCGCATGAGCGTGACGATCTCCGGCCCCTTGGGGCAGAGGTAGCTGGTGTTGGTGCCGGACATGAAGAGCTCGCAATCGGGCGTTTCCACGATCTTCCTTGCGAGGGCCATGGCCTCGCCGTGCTCCATCACCACCTTGCTGAGCACCGCGCCGGGTGAACCGGGGCCAAAGACCACCGCCCCGTTTTCGCATATGTAGTGCAGCTCCCCCGCCAGCGGTGCGAACAGCCGCCGCAGGCTGCGGTACTGCCGGCCGCTGGCCGGCGCAAAGATGATGCCCTTGGCGCGCAGGCGCGATATCTGTTCAAAAACGGCGGCCGGCACCGGCCCGTCCGTCGTGTGTATAAGCGTGCCGTCGATGTCGCTGACGACCAGGCGTATCATACGCTTCTCCCCTTTCCGCCAGTATTTTAACAGACTCGCGATATATTTGTATATAGCCTTCTGCAAATTAGCTCAGGTGTCTTGACATTTTACTCAAAATAAAGTATATTTGAATTGCGAGGCAAGCCGTGTCCCGCGCGGCGCTTCGCCGTAACTTTTCTCTTTTTCCCAATAGCGGAAGGCCGCCCGCACCTCACGGGCGGTCTTTCCGCTTTTGCATACCGCGCGCTGCCCGCGCCGATGCGCATTCACAATTTATTTATTTGACCTGCGCGGCGGTTTCCGTTAAAATACTATATAAACATACATTTTTTGCCCGGGAGTGATGCCATTGACCGTCAAAACAGCGCTGCGTGAAAAGCTGCACGAGGCCGTGGCCTCCACGCTGCCCATCATCCTCATCGTGGCCGTGCTCTGCCTGTTTCTGGTACCTGTCTCGGCGGACCTGATGCTGGCCTTCGTGCTCGGCTCGGTGATGCTCATCGCCGGCATGGGCCTCTTCACCCTGGGGTCGGATTCCTCCATGACCCCCATCGGCAACCATCTGGGCGCGAAGATGACCAAGACGCGCAACCTGCCGCTCATCCTCTCGCTCAGCTTCGTCCTCGGCGTGGCCATCACCGTCGCCGAGCCGGACCTCACCGTGCTGGCCGGCAACGTCCCGCACATCGACACCACGGTGCTCATCATCACGGTCTCCGTGGGCGTGGGGCTGTTTCTGGTCGTCAGCATGCTGCGCATCCTGCTGGCCATCCAGCTGCGCTGGCTGCTGCTGGGCTTTTACGCCGCGGTGTTCCTGCTCGCCGCCTTTGCCGACGCGGATTACCTGAGCGTGGCCTTCGACTCCGGCGGCGTCACCACGGGGTCCATGACCGTGCCCTTCATCATGGCGCTGGGCGTGGGCGTGGCCTCCATCCGCAGCGACTCGAACGCGGAGGCAGACAGCTTCGGCCTGGTGGCGCTCTGCTCCATCGGCCCCATCCTTGCCGTCATGCTGCTGAGCTTCTTTTACAAGGCGCCGGGCGTGGAGCTCTCCTCCGCCGCCGTCAGCGGCTTTGCGGACACGGTGAGCCTCGGCCGCGGCTATCTGGCCGCCATCCCGCACTACATGGCGGAGGTGGCGCTGGCCCTGGCACCCATCGCCGCCATCTTCCTCATTTTCCAGCTGGTGTCGCTGCATCTGCGCCGGCTGCCCTTCGTCAAGATCGTCATCGGGCTCGTGTACACCTATGTGGGCCTGGTGCTGTTCCTCACGGGCGTGAACGTGGGCTTTTCCAGCCTCGGCACCGTGCTCGGCGGCTCCCTCGCCGCGGAGGGCTGGACGCGCTATCTGCTGGTGCCCGCCGCCATGCTCATGGGCTGGTACATAATCTCCGCCGAGCCCGCCGTGCATGTGCTCAACCGGCAGGTGGAGGAGATAAGCGCCGGCGCCATCTCCGCGCGGGCCATGGGGCTGTGCCTCTCCATCGCCATCGCCCTGGCCAACGGCCTGGCCATGGTGCGGGTGCTGACGGGCGTCTCCATCCTCTGGTTCCTGGTGCCGGGCTATGTCATCGCCCTTGCGCTGAGCTTTTTCGTGCCGCAGGTGTTCACGGCCATCGCCTTCGACTCCGGCGGCGTGGCCTCCGGCCCGATGACGGCCACCTTCATGCTGCCCTTCGCCATGGGCGCGGCGGAGGCCGCCGGCACGAGCATTTTGACCGACGCCTTCGGCCTGGTGGCGCTGGTGGCCATGATGCCGCTGATCACCGTGCAGGCCATGGGCGCGGTATATGTGCTCAAGACCCGCGGCCGCGAGAGCGCCGCCGTCGAGGATCTCTACGGCGACGAGGATATCATCGAGCTCTGGGGGGACGGGGCATGATACTGAATTTCGTGATGACCATACTGGACCGCCCACGCGCGGAGGAGATGATCGCCCTCTGCGCGGAGGCCGGCTCGCCCATGACGCTGACGCTGCTGGGCCGCGGCACCGCCACCAACGAGCAGCTCGACCTCTACGGACTGGAGTCGGCGGAGAAGGCTGTCGTCTGCGCCTTCGCCGGCGGGGAACAGACTGTAAAACTGCTGCGCGCCGCCAAGCGGCGGCTGTTCATCGACATACCCGGCAACGGGATCATGCTTGCCATACCGCTAAAGAGCGTGGGAGGAGGAAAAACTTTGGCCGTTCTCACAGGCGGGGCCGCGCCCGACACGTCCGCGGCGCCCGGGAAATTTGAACATGAGCTGATAACCGTCATCGCCAACGAGGGGCACACGGACGAGGTGATGGACGCCGCGCGCTCCGCCGGCGCGGCCGGCGGCACGGTGCTGCACGCCAAGGGCACCGGCGCGCAGAGGGCGGAGAAGTTCCTCGGCGTCTCGCTGGCGGACGAGAAGGAGCTCATCATCATCGTCTCCCGCGCCTCGGAGAAGGCCGCCATCATGAAGGCCATCGCCTCGCAGGCCGGGCCGGGGACGCGCGCGGGCGCCGTCTGCTTCTCCCTGCCCATCACCGCCGTGGCGGGCCTGCGGATGCTGGAGGACGAGTAACTTTTCCTTGAAAAACATGGTCCCTTCCTGTATTATTGAAAATACAGGGAGGGATCTTTATGTACAGCGGGTATTACTACGATAGCGGCCACCATTGGGGCTATGACGACGTCCTCTGGTATCTGGACGGCGCCGTCGGCTCGTTCATCCTCGTCCTCAGCCTGGTCATCGGCATCCTCACCATCGCCGCCACCTGGCTCGTCTACCGCAAGGCCGGCGAGCGCGGCTGGGCCTCCATCGTCCCCTTTTACGCTCAGTATGTCCTCTACAAGATAACGTGGGGCAACGGCTGGCTCTTTCTGCTGCTGCTCGTGCCCTTCGTCAACTTCGTCGTAGGCATCATCACGCTCGTCAAGCTCTCCAAGTCCTTCGGGCACGGCGGCGGCTTCGCCTGCGGGCTCATCTTCCTCAACACGATATTCATGCTCATCCTCGGCTTTGGCTCCAGCCGCTATGTCGGCCCCGGCGGCAGCTCCGGCACCGGCTGGGACGTCGGCGCGGGCGGCTCCCGCTATGATGATGAGCGCGGCGGCGCGCGCTACGACGGGTACGGCGGCTCCCGCCGCGACGGCGGCGCCGACTACACCGACTACAAACGCGCGGACACCGTATACTGCCCCGAGTGCGGCTCCGCCGTCTCCGCCAGCAGCAAATTCTGCCCCTACTGCGGGGCCAAGCTGCGCTGACCAGGCTGCGCCTGGAGACAGTTGCGCTGCGCGCCGCGCTGACGGGAGGCCCCGCAAGGGGGCTTCTGAGAGATTTCTTTTGGTCTTGCCAAAAGAAACCCCTCAGGCTCCAAAGAAAAGCGCTTTGGTGCTTGTCGGTAGGTAAAATCTGCACGTTAGTTCGGGTGGTGACTGGATTTTGGGTGGTCATCCCGGTGTCGGATGGCTTTGCTCATCGCCGGCCGCGGGAGGCTTCGCTTACGCTCGCGCCGCTGACGGTCGGTCAACTACTCGTTAGTGCCGCGACCGCAGGGAGCAACGCACGGTCGGCGATGCAATAGACTCATTCGACAACGGGATGACCACTTTTGATAACTGAAAACCCGTAAAAACACACAAAAAACGCTCCGATTCGCATCGGAGCGTTTTTCTTTGGGGCGCCATACCCGTTTCTTTGGGCAAGACCAAAGAAATGGGGTGGCACGTGGGTCGTGCAGGGGCCCGCCCCTGCTATGCCCGCCGCCGCAACGCGGCGGCGGCAACTGCCTCCACACGCAGGCCGGTCAGCGCCGGCTTTTCCTTACACGCTGGTAGAAATTGATGTAGCCGATGAAGGCCATGGCGGTGACGGCCAGGCAGAGGCAGATGAGCGTGTTGGCCGAGCGGCGGGAGAGGCCGGGCAGCACCAGCAGCGCGAGCATCACGGCGTAGGTGACGGCGGTGCAGACCTTGCCGTACCAGCGCGCGCCGTCCATGCGGTAGCCGCGGCGGAGCATCACCGCGCCCATCACCAGCATGTAGCCCTCCTTGGCCAGATAGAGCGCAAATACCGCCCCCATCAGCGGGAAGCGCAGCGCCAGGCTGATAGAAATGGCCGCCAGCGTCAGCTTGTCCGCCACCGGGTCGATGAGCTTGCCCCAGTCCGTTATCTGGTCAAAATGCCGGGCGATGAAGCCGTCCAGCGCGTCCGTCAGGCCGGACACAGCTATCACCAGGGCCGCTTTCAGATAGTCCGCGTCCGTGCGCGCGTTGAAATATACGTAGAGATATACCGGTATCAAAAGCAGGCGGAAATAGCTCAAAATGTTCGGTATGGAAAAATATTCTCTTATCTTGTCACTTTTCACGGTTTCACTTCCAGTATTCGACTATAACTATTGTATGAGTTTAGCGGCAAAAAATCAAGGTTTTATCAATCTCATCCGTGTAAAAAAACGCCGCCCACGGGACTTCCGCGGGCGGCTGTATCGGTATGTATTTAATTGCTTATTTGCCGTGTGGGCGCGTGAGGCTCTTGATGGCGATGTTCCCGAAGCGCTTCATCACGTGCGGTGCCAGGCTGGGCACCAGTTTGTCATAGTCCAGGCCCTCCACGTCGCGCACACGCTCCAGGCGGATGGCGTCGAACTTGCACTTGGTGGTGCAGATGCCGCAGCCCACGCAGAGGTACTCGTCGAGCACCACCGCGCCGCAACCCAGGCAGCGCTGGGTCTCTTTTTGCAGCTGCTCCTCGGTGAAGGTGCCGCGCGTGTCGCTGAAGGTCTTGACGGCCTCCGCCGGGTCCGCGCCGGCGGCGCGCTGCCGCGGCGTCAGGTCCAAGCTGTGGACGGGCACGCGCACGGCCTGCTTGTCCAGGGAGAGGTACTCCTTCACCTTGCGCCCCAGCACCAGGCTCTGGCCCTCGTGCACGAAGCGGTGGATGGAGATGCTGGCCTCCTTGCCCGCGGCGATGGCGTCGATGGCGAAGCTGGCCCCGGTGGCCACGTCGCCGCCGGCGAAGATGTCGCCCTCGTCGGTCTGCAGCGTGACGGGATCGACCTCCACGGTGCCGTTTTTGCGGCGGCGGACGGCGGTGCCCCTGAGCATGTCGCCCAGCTCCACGCGCTGGCCGAGCGCGGTGATGACGCAGTCAACGTCCATGTCCGCGCACTCACCCGTGGCGCGCACGCCGCGGCGGCCGCCCTCGCCGCCTTCGGTGAGCTCCATTTGCTGCAGGCGGACGCCCGTGACGGCCTCGCCGCCCAGGATCTCCTCCGGCGCGGCCAGATAGCGGAAGCGCACGCCCTCGGCCTCCGCCTCGGCGATCTCCTCCTCCGCAGCGGGCATCTCCGCGCGCGTGCGGCGGTAGACGACCGTCACTTCCTGCGCGCCCAGGCGCAGCGCGGCGCGGGCCACGTCCATGGCCGTGTTGCCGCCGCCGATGACGGCCACGCGGCCGCCCACGTCGGGCCGAGCGCCGCGGCCGATGTCCTCCAGGAAGCGCAGGCCGTCCCAGACGTTGGCCTTGTCCTCGCCGGGGACGCCCAGGCGGACGCTCTTCCACGCGCCGGCCGCCAGATAGAAGGCCTCGTAGCCCTCCGCGCGCAGCTGCTGGATGGTGACGTCCCTGCCGACCTCCACGCCGCAGCGGAACTCCACGCCCAGCTGGCGCAGCACGTCTATCTCCGCCTCCACAACGGCCTTTTCCAGACGGAAGGAGGGGATGACTCGCGTCAGCATGCCGCCCACGCGCTCCGCCTTCTCGAAAACGGTCACGGGATAGCCCTTGACGGCCAGGTAGTAGGCGCAGGAGAGGCCGCTGGGGCCGCCGCCGATGACGGCGATCTTGTTGGTGAAGGGCTTGCCCGTCTGGTTGAGCATCTTCGGCACATAGCGCGTCTCCGCGCTCAGCTCGCGGTCGGCGATGAACTTCTTGATGTCGTCGATGGCGATGGGCTGGTCGATGTCGCCGCGGGTGCAGGCGTCCTCGCAGCGGCGGTTGCAGATGCGCCCGCAGACGGCCGGGAAGGGGTTCTCCTGCTTGATGAGCTCCAGCGCCTCCAGGTACCTGCCCTGGCTGGCGAGCTTGATGTAGCCCTGCACGGGGATGTGCGCGGGGCACTCCATCTTACATGGGGCGGTGCCGCTGTCCACAACGTCCCTGCGGTTGGTGCGGTAGTCCACATTGTAATGCTTTTTGGTCCAGGGCTGGTCGAACGGCTTGCGCACCTCCGGCTCCGGGTTGCCGCAGAGCTTCGCGCCCAGCTTGAGCGCGCCCATCTGGCAGTTTTCAACGCACTGGCCGCAGGCCACGCACTTCGACGTGTCCACCCGCGCGACATAGTTCGTGCGCAGCATGTCCGGGTCGTTGAAGTACTCGCCGAGCCGGAGCGCAAGGCAGGAGCAACCGCAGCAGTTGCAGATAGCAGTGGGCCCGTCGTAGCCCTCCGCCTCGTTTATCTCGTGCACGAGGCCGTTGTCCTCCGCCCGCTTGAGTATCTCCTTCGCCTCTTCCTTGCTGACAAGGCGGTGGCTGCCCTGCTTGGAGAAGAACTTGGCGTTGTCGTTGATGTACATGCACATGTCCTCTTCCAGGTGGCCGCAGCCTTCGCCCATCAGGCGGCGGGTGCGGCGGCAGGAACAGGGGCCGACGGAGATGGCCCAGGCGTTGTCAATGATCCGCTCCACCTCGTCATAGGGCGCCGCGTGGGTGTCGTTTTTAATCGCGCTGCCCACGGGCATGACGCGCATCGGCCCCATGCCGACCGGGAAATTGGGCACGAGGATCGGCGTGCGGTAGCGGGTGTAGCGCTCGAAGCACTCGGCGAGCACGGGGTATTTTTCGCACTGCTCCTTGACGGAGAGGATGCCCTCCATGATGCCGGGCACCCAGATGGGGTAGTAATAGGTCTCCTTGTCCCCTTCGTAGACGCAGCGGACGATGCCCGCCCCGGCGAGCTGGTCGATGACGCGCTGCGTATCCTCCACCGTGCGGCCGCATTTTTTTGCGATCAGCTCGATGGGGCGCGGCGAGCGTACCTTGACGTGCATACCCACCTCGGCCATCTCGTCCGTCACGATGGGGTCGAGTATCATATACTCGGGGTCAGAGGGCGTGACGCCCATATAGGTGCCGCATTCGATGCTGATCTTCGTCGCCAGCATCAGTATGTTCTTGCGAAAAGCCATAGTATCCCCTCACTTATGTCAGATAATATCCCGTTCGCGCGGAACGAGTACAGTTATATACATTATACGCCTCTGGTGACGTTTATTCAATCGGCAGCTTTTGAGATAAATGGCCCTGCAAACTGTGTAAATTGCCATCCCGGGCGCTTGAAAAAGCCGCCGCGGGGTGGTATCATGGACGAAAAAAGGAGGCTGCCCATGCATGAGATAGGCGTAGTCAGGCAGGTACTCGCAACGGTGGACGCCTTTGCGCAGGCCAACGGCCTTGATGAGATAGACACGATAGTGCTGGAGATCGGCGACCTCTCCCTGGTCGTTCCGCAGTATGTGGAGGACATCTACGGCCTCATCGTGCAGGACACGCGCTTCGCGCGCACGAAGCTGAAAATAGAAGTCGTGGAGGGCCAGGGCGTCTGCCGGGACTGCAAGCGGGCTTTCCCCATCGTCAAGAACGAGGGCTACTGCCCCCGCTGCGGCAAGCGCAACGCGGAGGTCATCAGCGGGCGGGATTTCATCGTCAAAGAGTTGATAGTCCCCTGATCCGCCGGCGATTTTGTCACAGTCGCCGAAATTGCGCGCCCTGGGCGCGCGAATTTGCACATTGCTTACGCTTGACTTTTCGCAGCTAAAGCGATATGGTATTTACATCAGCAAAACGAGCCGACCGGAAAGGAGGACGGAAGATGAACAACGCTCTCGATCGCGCCATGAACGCTTCCGCCGCCATCTCCGTCCGTCAGGCTCGCTTCTTTTTTGCGGGCTTTTATTCCTATGCCTACTTTTACTTTTTTAGCAACGATGGGAATAACAGCCTGGTAAGACAAGAGGATCGCTGAATTGGGCCAAAGGCAAATTCAAGCAGCCCCGTCTGTCAGGCGGGGCTGCTTTTGTTTTTGCCGGCCAAGGAAATGGAAACGGAAAGGGAGAGACAAAATGAAGATGAAAAAGCTGCTCTGCGCCGCCCTCGCGGCACTGATGGTCCTCGCGCTCGCCGCCTGCGGCGAGGCCCCAGCCGAGGAGAGCGAAGCCCCCGCGGCCGAAAGCGAAGCGCCCGCCGTTGAGGAGAGCGCCGCCCCCGCGGAGGACGCCGAAGGCGAAAAATACGTCGTCGGCATCTGCCAGCTGGCCCCGCACACGGCTCTGGACGCCGCCACCCAGGGCTTCACGGACGCCCTCACCGCCGCCCTTGGCGACGCGGTGGAGATAAAGAGCCAGAACGCCGGCGGCGAGCAGAATAACTGCATCACCATCATCGACGGCTATGTGGCCGAGGACGTGGACCTGATACTCGCCAACGCCACCGGCGCGCTGCAGGCCGCCGCCTCCGCCACCGCCGACATCCCCGTGCTCGGCACCGCCGTTACCAACTACGCCATCGCCCTCGGCCTGGACGACACCATGATCGAGGTCCTCGGCAACAACATCTCCGGCACCAGCGACCTGGCCCCGCTGGACCAGCAGGCGGCCATGGTGCAGGAGCTCTTCCCGGACGCCGAGACCGTCGGCCTCCTCTACTGCTCCGCCGAGCCCAACAGCGTCTACCAGATCGAGGTCGTGCAGGCCGAGCTGGAAGCGCTGGGCTACGCCACTGAGATCTACGCCTTCACCGATGTGAACGACCTCGCCAGCGTCACGCAGACGGCCTGCGACAACTGCGACGTCATCTACATCCCCACCGACAACACCGCCGCCAACAACACCGAGAGCATCGCCAACGTCGTGCTGGCCGCGGGCGTGCCCGTCATCGCCGGCGAGAGCGGCATCTGCTCCGGCTGCGGCGTGGCCACCCTCTCCATCGACTACTACGAGCTGGGCCAGATCACCGGCGAGATGGCCGTGCAGATCCTCACCGGCGAGGCGGATGTCTCCGAGATGGCCATCGGCTATGACGAGACCGTCACCAAGATGTACAATCCCGCCAACTGCGAGGCCCTGGGCGTTGTTATCCCGGAGGGCTACGAGCCCCTCGCCTGAGCGGGCTGAACGATAAGATACGTCCACGGGGGCGAAGGCCGCTGGCCTCCGCCCCCCGAAGGGCGGAAAACTAAGGAGCTTTACACGTTATGGATTTCCTGCAATCGCTGCTGAACTCCCTGCCCGGGGCCGTGGGACAGGGGCTCATCTGGGGCATCATGGCCATCGGCGTCTACATCACCTACCGCGTCCTTGACGTAGCCGACCTCACGGTGGACGGCTCGCTCGCGACCGGCGGCGCGGTCTGCGTGCTGCTGATGCTGAACGGCATGAACGCCTATCTCGCCATGCTCTGCGCCGTCCTGGCCGGGATGCTCGCGGGGCTGGTGACCGGCCTCTTCCACACCAGGTGCGGCATACCCGCCATCCTCGCCGGCATCCTCACCCAGCTCGCGCTCTACTCGATAAACCTGCGCGTGATGGGCTGGGGCACCGCCGCCGGCACCCAGGCGACCCTCGCCATCCGCGTTGACAGCTACGACCTGGCCGTCTCCTCGCGCTATGTCCGCGATTTGAGCCTACAAAACCCCATCCCCCTGCTGGCCGTGGTCATCGTGGCGCTCATCGCCATACTCTACTGGTTTTTCGGAACGGAGGTCGGCTGCGGTATCCGCGCCACGGGCGCCAACCGCAACATGTCCCGCGCGCAGGGCATAAACACCGGGCGCAACACGGTCATCGGGCTGATGATATCCAACGGCCTGGTGGCGCTCGCCGGGGCGCTGCTCGCGCAGTACCAGGGCTCGTCCACCATCGACATGGGCCGCGGCGCCATCGTCATCGGCCTGGCCGCCGTCATCATCGGCGAAGTGGCCTTCAGCAAGTGGTTCAGGAATTTCTCGCTCAAACTGCTCGCCTGCGTCATTGGCTCCATCATCTATTACGTCGTCATCCAGGTCGTGCTCCGGCTGGGCCTGGACCCCAACGACCTCAAGCTCTTCACCGCGCTCATCGTCGCCGTGTTCCTGGCCATCCCCTACTGGAAGGGCCAGCTCAGCGTCCGCCGCACACACGCCCGTCAGGCAAAGGAGGAAACAAACAATGCTTGAACTCAAAAACATCTCCAAGACCTTCCACCCCGGCACGGTCAACGCCAAGACGGCGCTGCGTGACCTGAGCCTGACGCTGAACGACGGCGATTTCGTCACCGTCATTGGCGGCAACGGCGCCGGCAAAAGCACCATGCTCAACGCCATCGCCGGCGTGTTCCCCGTGGACTGCGGCTCCATCCGCATCGACGGGCGGGACATCACCGGCCTGCCGGAGCACAAGCGCGCCGCCTTCATCGGCCGCGTGTTCCAGGACCCGATGATGGGCACCGCCGGCACCATGGGCATTGAGGAGAACCTGGCCCTCGCCGCCCGCCGCGGCAAGCGCCGCGGCCTCCGCTGGGGCATCACCAAAACGGAGCGCGAGGACTACCGCGCCCTGCTGGCCACGCTCGACCTGGGGCTGGAGAACCGCCTCAACACCCACGCGGGGCTGCTCTCCGGCGGCCAGCGCCAGGCGCTGACGCTGCTGATGGCCGCCCTGGTGCAGCCGAAGCTGCTGCTGCTCGACGAGCACACCGCCGCGCTCGACCCCAAGACCGCCGCCAAGGTGCTGGAGCTCTCCGACCGCATCGTCAGCGAGAACCACCTCACCACGCTGATGGTCACGCACAACATGCGCGACGCCATCGAGCACGGCAACCGCCTCATCATGATGAGCGAGGGCGAGATCGTGCTCGACATCTCCGGCAAGGAGAAGGAGCGCCTGACCGTGGAGGAGCTGCTCGAGCGCTTCAGCGCCGAGACCGGCACCACGCTGGACAACGACCGCATCCTGCTCGGCGCCTGAGTGCCGAAGGGCGGCACACACAGAAGCGATCATGCACCCTCATCTCAGGGTGGGGGTGCATTTTTGCGCCCAAAATACCAAATCTGAGGAAAAGAGGAAACCAAAATGAAGAAGAAACTGCTCTCCGCCGCGCTCGCGGCGACCATGGCGCTCACGCTTGCCGCCTGCGGCGGCGAAGGACAAAGCGCCGACGACCCGGACGGCTATACTATCGGCATCTGCGAACAGATGGAACACGTCTCGCTCAGCGAAGCCACACAGGGCTTTATGGACGGCCTCACCGAGCTGCTGGGCGCAGACAAGGTCGTGTTCCGCGAGCAGAATGCCGGCGGGGAGCAGACGAACTGCACAACGATCATGAACGGGTTCCTCGCCGAGGGCGTGGACCTCATCCTGGCCAACGCTACCTGGCCGCTGCAGGCCGCCGCCTCGGCCACGGCCGACACGCCCATACTCGGCACCTCCGTCACCGACTACGCCGTCGCCCTCGGGCTCGATGAGTTCGACGGCACGGTGGGCGGCAACATCTCCGGCACCAGCGACCTCGTCGATCTGGAGGCGCAGGCCGCCATCATCAGCGAGCTCTTCCCGGACGCGGGGACCGTCGGCCTGCTCTACTGCTCCGGCGAGCCCAACAGCGTCTATCAGATAGAGACCGTGCGCGGCTATCTGGAGCCCCTGGGCTACGCCTGCGAGATCTTCGCCTTCACGGATGTGAACGACCTCGCCAGCGTCACGCAGGCCGCCTGCGACGCTTCTGACGTCATCTACATCCCCACGGACAACACCGTGGCCACCAACGTTGAGAGCGTGGCCAACGTGGTGCTGCCGGCGGGCGTGCCCGTCGTCGGCGGCGACCCGGGCATCTGCTCCGGCTGCGGCGTGGCCACCATTGCCACCGACTACTACGAGCTGGGCCGCCTGACCGCCGAGATGGCCGCGCAGGTGCTCACCGGCGAGGCCGACATCTCCTCCATGCCCGTCCAGTACGGGGCCATGGAGAAGATCTATGACCCCGAGAACTGCGAGCTGCTGGGCATCAGCATCCCCGAGGGCTACAACCCCGTGGAGGGCTGAGCATACACGAAAAAACTGCCGGGAGGCCCAGCCTCCCGGCAGTTTGCATATCACCATATGAGTTCTGAAGCGGAGGCGATGGCGGCGGCCTCGCCGTTATCGAAACGCACGAGCAGGTGGAAGTCGTCGTCTATCCCCTGCACCGTGGCCTCTCCGCGGCCGCTGACGGCCACACGCCGGCCCGTGAGCACGCTGCGGGAGCGGTACTCGTCCAGGAAATCGCGCCCCGGCAGCAGCGAGCAGAGCTCCCACAGGCGGTTCAGAACATCCGCGGCCAGCGCCGCCGCACGCTCGTCGCCGGGGTATCTGTCGAACAGCGCGCCCGCCTTGCCCTCCAGCTCCGCCGGCCAGCCGCCCGGCGGCGGGCAGAGGTCGATGCCGATGCCGCAGACGATGCAGTCCAGCGAGCCGGCGCTGCTGGCGCTCTCCGTCAGGATGCCGCAGACCTTTTTGCCTTCTATCTGTATGTCGTTCACCCACTTGATGCCCGCCGGCCGGCCGGCGGCGGCCTCGATGGCCTGTGCCGCGGCGACGGCGGCGGCCGGCGTGACGGCCAGCGCGTCCTCGGGGCGCATCCGCGGGCGCAGCAGCAGGCTCATATAGAGCCCGCAGCCCGCGGGGGAGTAAAACGTGCGTCCGCGCTGCCCGCGCCCGGCGGACTGCGAGAGCGCGAGCAGCACGGTGCCCTCGGCGGCGCCGGTGGCGGCCATGCGCATCAGCGAGGTATTGGTGGACTCGGCGCGCTCCACCACCACGGCCCGCAGCGGCGGCTTGAGCAGCGCGCCCAGCTCGGCGGCGGTCAGCATACGCCGCACCCCCTCAAAGTTATGGAAATGTGAAAAATGTGCGCAAAACGTGCACAGGATATCATGTCTTCACCTCATCCCGGCCCTGCCGGTAAATTGCGCGTACATAGTAAGCCAGCGCGCGGTAGAAGTCAAGCCCTTTCGGGCGTATTTGGCCTGAAAAGTGCACAAAAATGCCCCGGGACACGCCGCCCGGGGCATTTATTACAAAAGTTACAGCGTTTGCTGCCCGCCGCGCGGCGCGCGCCCGCTTCAGCCGCCGCGCCTGCGGTGCGCCAGCACCCTGATGGACACATATGCGAGCAGGAGCATCCCCGGTATCGGGAGCACCATATACGTCCACGCCATGTTTGGCAGGTCAAAATTGCGGTCGATGGTGATCATCACCATAACGAGTCCAAAGGCAACCAGCCCCGCGTTGCGCAGCGCTTTGGTGGAAAAGGGCGGTATGTCCTCCTTCGCGTTGCTGAAACAGAAAGCATACAGGCCAAAGTTGCATAGCAGCGTCAGCATGGACATTGGGAGCACGGCGATCGATATCATGTCGGGCTCGCCGTACCGGCTGTATTCCAGCTCATAGCCGCCCAGCACCACGGTCGCCGCCAGCCAGAGCACGTCGTATGCAAGCAGCAGGAATATCAGCCGCTGGTGCGGCAGCGGCTTTATCCCGTCGTGCGGCAGATCCCTGTCCGGCGGCGGCGCGCCGTCCCCCTCCTGCTCGCGCCGCTTGTTGCGGACGGCGCAGGCCGTCATGGCGATGAAGCCGGCGATCGCCACCACAGAAACAGCGGCCGGGGCATAGATCAAAGCCCCCACACGGCCACAAATGGCCACGATGAGCGCCGAGACGGCCAAAGCGGCGACCACAGCGGCCGTGTAAACTATATAATAGGTCTTTGTAGAGACTTTCAGCGAAGAATCATCCTCATAGCTAAGCCGCTGCCCCATGAGGTGATTGATACAGGCAGTCAAAGCGCCGCCAATGCACAGACCCATGTCGATGGGCTCGAACAGCTGCTCACCCCCGCCCCCAAACGCGGGGATATCCACAACGCCGGTCAGGTGCAGCAGCATGGCGATGAGGAAGCACGTCCACACAGCGTCCCACAGCAGCAGCGTGATCACGGATATTTTGTCCTCGCGCGGGATATCCAAGCCGCGGAACATATTCTCGCCCCCATTCTTTAGCAGTGTAAATCCCATACTTAACGTGATGCTACCATAAATGCGCTTGCTTGTCAACCGACGGCCAACAGCGCCCCTTTTCAGGAATGGAACCTGAGAGGGAATTTTGCGTCTTATAAATAAAAGCTTGATTACGTGAGGGGGCGGCCGCATGAAACGCTTGATATTACTTATTTTGGCAATGGCCTGTGCAGCCCTGGCAGGCTGCGGGCGATCAGGAGCGCAGGATTTTTCCTCCGTGGAAGTCATTGCGGCAGAAGATGAAGCCACAGGAACCAGCATTTCCCCATTGTTTCCCGCTGAGGTCAACAGCATAGAGGTCACTTTTGACTTCTATCCTTCTGAAGTGACACGGGCACTGAACGCTGACGAGATAGCAGCAGTTGCAGAATGGGCGCTGGCGCTCGAAGTGGAACAGGCGCCCCTTGACGAGACAGAAACGCCAAACAACTATGCAGGCGGCGCAGCATGGCATTTCAATGTCAACAACGGCGAGCTTACGTTTTCCTATGCGGACTACGGCGAAGGCGCGATCTTTATAAATAACGAATGGTAAGCTGTCAAAAGCCCATCTGATCCGCCGGTCAATGAATAGTTTTCAGCTTTTCTTGAAATCGCTGCGGGTGCAAAAAAGCCACCACGGGAAAATGCCCGCGGCGGCTATATATTATGTCAACTAATATGGCGGCTATTCAAAAAACTCCTCAGACGCGGCGCCATCAGCGCCGCCAGGGCGATCTTCAGCGCGTCGGGGATGATATACGGCACGACGCACATCGCCAGCGCGGCGCCGATGCCGGACATGCCGCCGACATAGACGAGCGAATACCAGAGCGTGCCGAAGGCGTAACAGACGATGAGCGCGGTCGTCATATAAATTATGTCAACCAGCCTGCGTGAGCGTCGCTCGCTCCTCCATCCGGCTATGAGCGCAGCCGGCAGGAAGCCGGTGATATATCCGCCCGTGGCGCCGAAGAGCGCGCCAAAGCCACCGTTGAAGCCGGAAAATACCGGCAGGCCCACCGCGCCCAGCAGGATATAGAGCGCCACCGCGGCCGCGCCGCGCCGCGCGCCCAGCACGCCCGCGCAGAGGAAAACGGCGAAGGTCTGCATGGTGAAGGGCACCGCTGCGGGCACGGATATCCAGGCGCAGACGGAAATGACCGCCACCGACAGGGCAATATAGGCCATATCTCGGGCTGATATCAATGGCTTAGCAGGCATTGGGCACCTCCGTGGGTCTTATGAAGTCGTGAACACAGTCAGAAGTGGCATATTTTGAAAGAAAGCGCCCCCGAAACCATCAAGACCGTTGCACCGTCGCAAAGCGAGGCTCGCGGTGGTTTGGGAGCGCAGATCGAAAGCACCATAGCACATCAAGACCGGGGTCACCGTGCAGGGCGGAATTACCGGGGGGCCAGATCGCTTTCTACGAACAAAATAGCAGAACCCAACAAAAATGTCAATGCAAATCACACCAACAAGTAAAATGCCGGAGCAGTTTTACTCTGCTCCGGCACTGTGGTGGGCCTTCAGGGACTCGAACCCCGGACCGACCGGTTATGAGCCGGTTGCTCTAACCAACTGAGCTAAAGGCC
>CALXGN010000014.1:0-65109 GCA_944387865.1 Candidatus Scatomorpha stercorigallinarum
TGCGCCTCTGAGGCGCAACCTCCGCGCTGTGCGCGGAGAGGGGGAGCCTACGAGGGGGACGAAGTCCCCCTCGTATCGCTCACGTTTCGTCGCCAAAATATATCTTCACGTCCCTGGCCGTCTGGATCAGCGGGTGGTCCGTGGGCAGGAACTTGGTGCGGCTGGCGGAGTCCTCCAGCGGGACGGAGACGATCTCGCCCTGCTGGATGCCCACCATCATGC
Source organism: Candidatus Scatomorpha stercorigallinarum (assembly GCA_944387865.1). GTDB lineage: Bacteria > Bacillota > Clostridia > Oscillospirales > Oscillospiraceae > Scatomorpha > Scatomorpha stercorigallinarum. The sequence continues at coordinate 223 of CALXGN010000014.1, forward strand.
CGTACTTGTGCTCCATGATGAGGTGCGCGGCGGCGGTGCCGAACTGCGTGGCGAGCACGCGGTCGTACGGGCACGGGGGGCCGCCCCTCTGGTAGTGGCCGGGGATGGTGACGCGCGTCTCCTGCCCGGTGAGGGCCTCCAGCTCGCTGGCGATGCGGTAGGAGATGGTGGAGTGGCGCGACTGCTCCTTCACGCGGCGGCGCTCCTCCTCGCTGAGCACGGCGTCCGTGCTGGAGACGGCGCCCTCCGCCACGGCGATGATGGAAAAGTGCTTGCCGCTGCGGTAGCGCTGCTCGACGGCGGCGGCCACGGCCTCGATCTTATAGGGTATCTCCGGGATGAGGATGATGTCCGCGCCGGAGGCGATGCCGGCGTTCAGCGTCAGCCAGCCGGCGTCGCGGCCCATCAGCTCCACCAGGAAAACGCGCCCGTGGGAGCTGGCGGTGGAGTGTATGTAGTCGATGACGTTGGTGCCGATGTCCACGGCGCTCTGGAAGCCGAAGGTGGTGTCCGTGCCCCAGATGTCGTTGTCGATGGTCTTGGGCAGGGTGATGATGTTCATGCCCGCGTCCATCAGCAGCTTGGCGCTCTTCTGCGTGCCGTTGCCGCCCATGACGATCAGGCAGTCCAGGTTGAGGCGGTTATAGGTGTCCAGCATGGCGGGCATCAGGTCGTTGCCCTGGTCGTCCACGATGGCCTTGCCGGGGATGTACTTCTGGCGCGAGGTGCCGAGTATGGTGCCGCCCTCCGTCAGGATGCCGGAGAAGTCCTTCGACTCCATGAACTTATAGTCGCCCTCGATGAGGCCGCGGTAGCCGTCGTACATGCCGAAGATCTCGACATTGTCAACGTACTGCAGCAGCGCCTTGCCGATGCCGCGGATTGCGGCGTTCAGGCCCTGGCAGTCGCCGCCGGAGGTGACTATGCCTACCTTTGTGTTCCTTTTCATATATGATAACCTCCTGATCCCCCCGGGGATATTCGCGTCATTCCAAACGTATCATACAGCAGCGGCCGGGCGCTTGTCAACAGGCAGACTGTTAAATTTCCCGCTAAAAAACGGGCGGCCGCGCCGCCCGTTTTTCCGCCGCTGTTTACTTCAGGAAGCCGGCCACGATCTCCGCTTCGGCCTCTTTTTCCGTCAGGCCGAGGGTCATCAGCTTGGTCAGCTGCTCGCCGGCGATCTTGCCGATGGCCGCCTCGTGGACGAGGCTGGCCTCCACGCTGTTGGCGGTGATCTCCGGTATCGCCTGCACGAAGCCGTTGTCCATGACGATGCTGTCGCACTCCGAGTGCCCGTAGCACTTGCCGTTGCCGTTGATCTTCATCAGCAGCACCTGGCGGGAGTTGCCGCTGGCCACGCTGCGGCTGATGACGTTGGAGGAGCTGTCCTCGCCGTCCAGGTCCACGCAGAAGTTCGTCTCCGCGTACTGCGTGCCGTGGGTCATCAGCTTTTCGCGGATGATGAGCGTGGCGCCGCCGGCCAGCTTGGCCTGCGTGTCGCGTTTGGTGGAGTCCACGCCCTTGATCTGTGTGGTGTCCATCTCCATGTACGCGCCCTCGGCCAGCTCGATGATGGTGGTGGGGTTCATGATGCGCTCGCCGGTGCCATCGCCCTCGGCGTAGTGCTTTTCGATGTACTTCACCTTCGCGTTTTTGCCCACGAAGAAGCTGTGTATGCCGTCGTGCTGGCTGTCCTGGCTGCCGCAGTTGGAGATGCCGCAGCCGGCGACGATGGTCACGTCGCAGTCCTCGCCGATGTGGAAATCGTTGTACACCAGGTCCTTGAGGCCGGACTTGGCGATGATGACGGGGATGTGCATGCTCTCGTTTTTTGTGCCGGGTTTGATGTAGATGTCGATGCCCGGCTTGTCCTTCTTGCTGACGATGTCGATGTTGGCGGTGGTGTTCCGCCCGGCGAGCTCGCCGTCCGAGCGGATATTATAGGCCCCCTCGGGGACGCCGTGCAGCCCGGCCACCTGTTCGAGCAGGGCTCTCTGGATGCTGTCCATATACCTACCTCCTTAGACCGCGGAGAGGCGGGAGCACTGGCCGCCGCCGATGAGCTTGGGCAGCATCTCCTCGCGCGCGCCGTCCTCGGTGATGGCGCCGTTGGCGATGACGATGATGCGGTCGGCGATCTCCAGTATCCGCTCCTGGTGGGTGATGATCATGATGCTGCCGCTGACCTCTTCATAGAGCTTCTCGAACACGGCGATGAGGTTGGAAAAGCTCCAGAGGTCGATGCCCGCCTCCGGCTCGTCGAAAAGCGAGAGCTTGGTGCCGCGGGCGAGGATGGTGGCGATCTCGATGCGCTTGAGCTCGCCGCCGGAGAGGCTGGCGTTGACCTCGCGGTTCACATAGTCGCGCGCGCACATGCCCACGCGGGCCAGGTAATCGCAGGCCTGGCCGACGGTGATCTTCTTCCCCGCCGCGTAGCGCAGCAGGTCGTAGACCGTGATACCCTTGAAGCGCACCGGCTGCTGGAAGGCGAAGCTGATGCCCTTTTTCGCCCGCTCGGTGACGCCGAGGGCGGTTATATCCTCCCCGTCGAGGAAGATGCTGCCGGACGTGGGCGTGATAATGCCGGCGATGATGCGCGCCAGCGTGCTCTTGCCGCCGCCGTTGGGCCCCGTGATAGCCACGAAGCGCTCATCGACCTTGAGGCTGACGCCGCGCAGTATCTCTTTTTCGCCGCCGTCCTCTTCAGGAGCGGCGTAGGTGATGTCTCTGAGTTCCAGCATAGACTGAAACGTTCCCTCCCTTGTGTCAAAAGTCCTCCGAGTCCAGCTTGTGCGAGACGTCGGGGCGGAAATCTATCTTTGATTCGCGGTGCTGTATCAGCCGCACGATGTTCTGCCAGTGCTTGAGCACCACCAGCGCCACGGAGATGCACACCAGCGTCATGCTGAGGCCCGAGAAGCCCTGCGCCAGGGCGGTCACCGGCACGCTCAGCGCGGCCAGCACCGAGCCCAGCGAGACATAGCGCGTCGCCGCCACGGCGATGGCGAAGATGAGTAGGCAGATGAGCCCCGCGTGGTATTCCATGACGAACACGCAGGCCACGCCGCAGAGTATGCCCTTGCCGCCCCGGAAGCCGAAGGGCGCGGGGAACACGTGCCCCATCACGCAGCAGAAGGTGGCGAAGGCGCGGCCCACTTCGCGGTAATAGGCCAGCTCCTCCGGCTCCGGCGCGGCCAGACCCAGCAGTATGCCGCCGAGGAAGGCGGCCAGCAGACCCTTGCCGATGTCCACGGCCAGCACCTCCAGCAGCCCGCTGCGGCCGAAGGAGCGGAAAAAGTTCGTGGCCCCGGCGTTTCCGCTGCCCATGCTGCGGATGTCCACGCCGAACATGCGGCGGGAGATGATGAGCGAGCCGTTGAGGCAGCCCAGCGCGTAGCTGAGCGCCGCGATAAGGACCAGCAGCAGGACGGTGACGATCATTCCTTGTCCCCTTTCTGCCGGATGACGATCTTCACCGGCGTGCCCTCCAGGCCGAAAACGGCGCGTATCTGGTTCTCGATATACCGCTGGTAGGAGAAGTGGAAGAGCTCGCGGCTGTTGCAGAAGATGACGAAGCAGGGCGGCTTTACCCCCGTCTGCGTCATGTAGTAGATCTTCAGCCGCTTGCCCTTGTCCGTGGGCGGCTGCTGGCGGGCCTGGGCGTCCGCCAGGACGTTGTTGAGCATGCCCGTGGTGATGCGCATGGAGCTCTGCTCGTTGACGAAGTTCACCAGCTCGAAGATGCGCTGCGTGCGCTGGCCCGTGACGGCGCTGATGAAGAGCACCGGCGCGTAGGTCATGAAGGCCAGGTCGCGGTAGATGTCCCGGCGCATCCGGTCCATGGTCTTGCCGTCCTTTTCCACAAGGTCCCACTTGTTCGCCACGATGATGCTGGCCTTCCCGGCCTCGTGCGCCATTCCGGCGATCTTCGTGTCCTGCTCAGTCACGCCCTCGCGCGCGTCTATCATGATCAGGCACACGTCCGCGCGCTCGATGGCCAGCTGCGCGCGCATGACGGAGAATTTCTCGATGCGGTCGTCCACCTTCGAGCGGCGGCGGATGCCCGCCGTGTCGATGAAAACGTATTTGCCGTATTCGTTTTCAAACTGCGTGTCCACGGCGTCGCGCGTGGTGCCGGCCTGGTCGGCGACTATGACGCGCTTTTCGCCGAGGATGAGGTTGATGAGCGAGCTCTTGCCCACGTTGGGCTTGCCTATCACGGCGACGTGGATGCGCTCGTCGTCCTCCTCGCCCTCCTCCGGGGGCGGGAAGTGCGCCACGCAGGCGTCCAAAAGGTCGCCCGTGCCGTGCCCGTGCATGGCGGAGAGCTCGATTGGGTCCCCCAGGCCGAGGGAGTAGAACTCGTAAAACCCCGGGTCCGGCAGGCCCGTGGAGTCCATCTTGTTCACGCAGAGCACCACCGGCTTTTTGGAGCGCAGCAGCATATTAGCCACCTCGCGGTCCGCGGCGGTGACGCCGGTGCCGATCTCCGTCACCAGGACGATCACGTCCGCCGCGTCGATGGCGATCTGCGCCTGCTCGCGCATGAAGAGCAGTATCTCGCTGTCGGCCGTGGGCTCGATGCCGCCGGTATCGACGATGTCGAACCTGCGGCCGTTCCACTCGCACTCAGCGTAGAGCCGGTCGCGCGTGACGCCCGGCGTGTCCTCCACGATGGAGAGGCGCTTGCCCGCCAGGCGGTTGAAGAGCAGGGACTTGCCCACGTTGGGCCGCCCCACTATGGCTACAAGGGGTCTGGACATTCAGCCGGCCACCTTTCACGTTCAGATTCAGTAGGAAACGCCCAGCATGGCGTCGAGCAGTTCCCCGCCCGAGCCGCCGATGGGCGTCACGGGCACGCCGAGGGCCTCCGAGGCCTGCTCGAGCGTCACGTCGTCGAGGAACACGCCCTCGCCGTGGCGGAGCATGGTGTGCGGGATCAGCAGCCGCTCCCCGAGGTCCTTCCCGCGGAGCTGCACGATGAGGTCGCCGCCCGTGACCAGCCCGGCCACGTCTATCGTGTGGCCGAAGAAGTCGTTGACGACGGCGTACACCCTCCCGTCTATTTTAGCACATTTTTTATGAGCAGTCTGTAAAAGTTTTTCCAGCAGCGGCGCCGCTGAAACGCCGGTGGCGATGGCAAAGCGCCCTCCCTCGCCCTCGTCCGGCTCCGCCAGGCGCAGGGCGGCCATGAATTCGGTCTCCAGCAGGCGCATCAGCCCCACGCCGTTTTCCAGCTGGCTGTACTCCTCGTAGTATTCGTCCTCCGGCACCTCGCGCCCCGCCTTGAGATAGAGCTCGTCCGAGCACCAGAACACGCGGCTGCCGAGCCTTTGCAGGCATTCTTCGGCATAGGCCTCCACGCGGTCGATAGTCTCCGCGGCGGACTCCCGGTCGAAGGGCCTGAGCTCCGCCAGCCCCTCGCGGTGCTTCGTCAGCCCCACGGGGACGATGGAGACGCTGTTCACGCCCGGATAGAGCCCGGCCAGGTCGCTCATCGTGCGCGAGAGCTGCCCGCGGTCGTTCCAGCCCGGGCAGCAGACGATCTGGCAGTCCATGACGATGCCGGCCGCCGCCAGCCGCTTCAGCGGGCCCATGATGTCCGCGGCCTTCGGGTTGCCCATGAGCTCCGCGCGCAGCGCGCCGTCCGTGGCGTGGACGGAGACGTTGATGGGGCTGATCTTCAGCGCGCAGATGCGCTCCAGCTCCCGCTCGGAGAGGTTGGTGAGCGTGATGTAGCTGCCCGTGAGGAAGCTCAGGCGCGCGTCGTCGTCCTTGAAATAGAGCGTTTTGCGCAGGCCCTTCGGCAGCTGGTCGATGAAGCAGAACTTGCAGCGGTTCGAGCAGCCCCAGGGCCGGTCCATCAGGTACTCCTCAAAGTCGAGCCCGAGGTCCTCCCCCTCGCTCTTTTTCACCTTCACGGTGTATTCACGGCCGTTTCCCGCCGCGCGGAGCACAAGCGAAACGCGCGGCTCATATCCCCAGTAGCGGTAATCGAGCACATCCTCTACCTCGTGCCCGTTTATGCTCACGAGCTCGTCGCCCACATGCACCTTTCCGCGCAGCGGGCTGTACTCATCTATGTTTGTAATGGTGTTGAGCATGATACCTCCAGAAAATGGGCGGCGGAGCCGCCGGTCACGGCCTCAGCGCCGCTCGGGCGCCGCTTATGCCGGGGAGAAAAGCAAAAGAAGGAAAGGCGAGCGCCTTCCCTTCTCTGCGTTGCAGTTTTTACTTGCTCTCCTCAACTGCGAGGACCTGGCGCCCGTTGTACTGGCCGCAGGCCTTGCAGGCGCGGTGGGGCAGATGGTAAGCGCCGCAGTTCGGGCACTTGACTATGCTGGGGGCCTCGAGCTTCCACACGGAAGAGCGCCGCTTGTTGCGCCTCTGGCGGGAAACTTTACTCTTCGGTACTGCCATTATTACACCTCCCATAGACGGCTGTCGTTGAGCAGCTCTATGTTAATAGAAATTTATTTATCCAAAAGCTGCTCCAGCACAGCTAATCTTGGATCGATGTCCGGGCGGCATCCGCAGGGCCCGTTGTTCAGGTCCTTGCCGCATTTGGGGCAGAGCCCCTTGCAGTCCGGCCGGCAGAGGCTCTTCGACTCCATGTCGAGGATGAAAGCCGTCTCCAGCAGGTCGTCGATGTCGAGCTCCTCGCCCTGCAGGCAGAAGGCCTCGGCCTCCTCGCTGTCCTCGGCGTCCACCACGGGGACGGCAACGTCCACGTGCTTGTGCCGGCTGTAGGTCCTGCCGCAGCGGTCGCAGCGGCAGAGCATGTCGGCGTCCACCCCGGCGCGCACCCACAGCGCCCCGGCGGTGTTGACGACCTCGCCCGCGCCGCGCGGCGCGGCCTCAAAGGCGACGACATAGGGGGCGGCAAGGCGCCCGGGATTGAGCTCGCGCTCGAAGGGGAGCCGCGCTCCGGGGACGGAAATGACATCTCTCAGATCGAGCATGTTCTTCACCCCTCCCGCACAGCCGCCTTGGTATTATAATTGATATATCGCCCCTTGTCAACTGCTTTTTTGCTTATTTCGCGCGCCCCGGCGCGCCTCAGGCGGCGGGGCTGGCCTCCGCCGCGGCGGGCGAGGCCGAAGCCGCCGGCGCGAGGGCGTCGTCCGCCGCAGCGGAGGCGTCCACGCCCTCCTCCTGCGCCGTCCCAGGCTTGATCTCTATCACCCGCAGCTGGGATGCGTCATAGTCCGTCTCCGCCGTGATGGTCTCCGTGATGCGCGCCACGTCCGCTTCGCTCAGGCCTTCCGCCGGGGCCGGCACCGCCACGGTGACGCCGTCGTCGGTCATATAGGCCACGCAGTCGGCGAAGTCGCGGGCGATGAGGAGGTTTTCTATCTGCGTCTCCATCATCGACCACTGGGCCATGGCGGCGATGGCGTCCATGGCGCTGTCGATGGTCTCCTGCGAGGCGGACTCGGAGGCCGCCGCCGTCTGCAGCAGGCTCAGCGCCTCGTCGCGCGAGGTCTGGCGCGTCAGCCGCGCCTCGGCAAAGTAGTCGAAGGCCTCCTGCGCTTCGTCCTCCTGCCCGAGGGCGGCGGCCATGGCCGCGTCTTCGGCCTCCACCATGGCCTCGTCCGCGCGGCCCCAGCTGTTGTTGTAGCTCCAGTTGAGGTACACCGCCGCGCAGACGAACAGCATGACCGTGACGATGATGATGTTGCGTTTCGCCTTTTTCACGTTTTTGCCTCCCAATTAGTCAGTTTTCATTTTCAGCACCGTTATGCGGTCGCTGCCAAAGCCGGTGTAGGCCGCCGCGGCCTCCGTCACGCGCAGCCGCACCGCGGCGGAGCCCGCCCCCTCGCAGACGACGACCACGCCGTTGTCCGAATAGAGCGCGCCCACCTCCCCCACGCCCTCCACGGCGGAGAGCACGGCCTCCAGCCGGCGCTCCTCCTCCGTGGCGGCGGAGCCCTCCGCGCCGCCCCCGCCGCCGGCGGGGAGCAGCAGCAGCGCGGTCCCGGCGAGCAGCAGCAACAGCACATAGCGGTTCTTCATCAGCGTCTCCAGCGCCCTGTTCACTGCGGCACCTCCCATTCCTGGCGCGAGCGCGGTATGCCGAGGTCGGCCTCGATGGCGGCGGCGAGGGCCTCGCTCCGGCCGCCGGGGCAGCACACGCGGCAGCTGCGCGGGACCCAGTAGCCAGCACTGTCCCATTCCGCGCGCACGCTCGCCGAACAGCCCGCAAGGCCCAGGGCCTCCGCTTTGTCCAATATATATGCCGCGCACTCCTCCTCTATGACGCCGCGGCTGGATAAGCGCGCCTCCTCCTGCGCGCCCTCCGCGGCCGCGCGGGCGGCCTCGCCGTAGCCGGAGAGGGCGGAGGAATAGGCGTCGAAGTCCAGCTCCAGGACGGGCGAGAGCAGCGCGCAGGCCATCACCAGGCCGCAGACGAGGCGCAGCACGCGCTTCACGCGCCCATCCGGGCAGAGGGCCATCGCCGCCGCGCAGATCACCGCCGCGCCGCAGAGGGCGCGCACCCAGTCCGTGAGCGCGCCCGTCATGCCGCCACCGTCCTCACCAGCGAGGCCACGGCGATGAACAGCATCAGCGCCGCCGCCCCCACCACGCCCAGCACCATGCCGAAGGCCCCGCCGAGGGTGGAGATGAGCTTCGGCAGCCGCCCGGGGGCGAAGCCGGCGGCCAGGGCCGCGGCCAGCTTGTACATCAGGTACTGCATGCCGAGCGCGATGAAGGGCGAGAGGCACACGGCGGCCGCCGCCACCATCCCCAGCGAGCCGACGGCGCTTTTGATGAGCCCCGCGCCGGCCACCACGGTGCCGGCGGCGTCGGAGATGATGCCGCCCACCACGGGCAGGGCGGTGGAGATGGCGCTCTTGGCCGCGCGCAGCGTGACGGCGTCCGCCGCGCCGCTCACCGCCCCCGTGAGGGAGAGATAGGCCGTGAAGGCCGTCATGATGAGCGTGGTGGCGCTGACGGCCAACCATTTGAGTACGCCGGCGGCGCTCTCGGCGGCGGCGCTGCCCGTGGCCGCCTGGGCCACCGCCGCGGCCATATATATGTACACCAGCGGGATGATGACAGCGCGCGCGGCGGTGATGAGCACGTCCATGAAGAGCGCCGTGGCCGCGTATTTGGCCGCCGCCGAGGTGACGGCCCCGCCCGCCGCGGCCGCCGCCGTCAGCGAGGGCAGCAGCGCGTGGGAAAACGTGTTCAGCTCGCCCAGCGCCTCCGCCCCGGCGGTGATGAAGGTGCGCGCGTCGCCAAGGGCGACGGCCGCCACGGCCAGCACGCCGCCCAGCGTCACATAGCCCGCCGCCTCGCCGCCGGCCACGGCCTCCACCGCCGCGCAGAGCAGCGCCGCGCAGAGCAGGGCCGCCGCGCTGCGCACGGCGGGCGACACCAGCTCCTTCGCCCGCTCCAGCGCCGCCTCCCACAGCCGCGAGAGCATCCCCTCCGGCTGCGCGGCGGACTCCAGGGCGCTGCCGCCCACGATATCGCGCGCCGCTTCCGGCAGGGCCTCCTCCACGGCGGAGGCGCCGTAGTCCGCCGCCGCGGCGGGCACGGAGAGCAGCAGCGCCGCCATCAGCAGCGCGGATAAACAGCGAAGCATGTCCCGCCCCCCCCCTTTCAGCCGCCAAGTATGCTTTCCACCGTGTCCAGCAGCGCTGTGAGCAGCGGCAGCGCCGTCCACAGCGCGGCTATGGCCCCCGCCAGCTCGACGGCCGAGCCCAGCGCGCCGCTGCCGGCGTCGCGGCACTCGTCCGCCGCCAGCCGGCAGACGACGCCGATGGCCGCGCACTTCATCACCGGCGCGAGCAGCGCCCCGCTCAGCCCGGAGAGCTCCCGCGCCCGCGCGAGCACCTCCCCCACGCCGTCCATCAGCCCCAGGGCGGCGGCCAGCACGGCCGCGCAGCCGGCGATGGCCAGGCAGAGGGCGATCTCCGCGTTGTGCCGCCGCAGCAGCTGCGCGAGCAGCGCCGCGCAGACGCCGCCCGCCGCCAGACGCACCGCCAGCTCCATCAGAAGGCGAAGAGGTCGCGGATGAGCTCAAATAGCTCGCTCACCTTCTGCACCACCAGCAGCAGCACGATCACCAGCCCGGTGATGGTCACCATCAGCGCCTGCTCCTCGCGGCCCGAGCGCGTGAGCAGTATGTTCAGCACGGCGACGAGGATGCCCACCGCCGCCACCTTGAAGATCAGTTCTACCTGCATGTCCTCTCCCGTCCTTCAGTACAGCATGATGGCCGCAATCAGCCCCAGGGCCAGCCCCGCCCCGGCGTAGAGCCTGTGCCCGTTCTCCGCGCGCGCCCGCTCCTCCTCCGCCAGGCGGGCGAGGGCCTCCACTCCCCGCGAGAGGGCCGCGAGCTGCTCGTCCGCGCCGTAGCGCCCCAGGCTGCGCCCCGCCGCCAGCAGGGCCTCCAGCGCCGGCGGCGCGAGCGGCAGCGTGCGCGCCGCCGCGTCCCAGATCTCCGCCACCTCCCGCTCGCCCAGGGCCCCCAGCCCGGCGGCGAAGAGGGCGAAAAAGCCCCTCGCCTCCGGCGGCCCGGCGCGCGCGAGGCGCTCCGCCGCCCGGTCCACGCGCTCCATGCGCGCGACCTCCCCGCGCAGCAGCTCGAGCGCGGAGGCCAGCGCGGCCGTCAGGCGGCAGCGCCGCGTAAGCTCCCGCGAGCGCTCCACCCCGCCCGCCAGGCCCGCTATCGCCAGCAGCAGCGCGCCCAGGGCCCTCATGGCGCGCCAGCCGCCTTCACTTCATACTCCCGCGTCCCGTCCGGGCGCCTGCGGACGGCCACGAAGCGGCGGAAAACGCCCTCGTCCAGCAGCCGGCGGTAGAGCGCCCGCCGGCGCAGTCCCGCAAGGCCCTCCGCGTGGGCCGTGGCGAGCACGGCCACGCCGCAGCCCGCCGCCGACAGCACGGCCTCCACGTCCTCCGGGGCGGTGATCTCGTCCATCGCCAGCACCGTGGGCGACATGCTGCGTATGAGCATCAGCGCCGCGGCGGCCTTGGGCGCGCCGGACATCACGTCCGTGCGCGGCCCCAGGTCGAAGCCGCCTTCCAGGCCGCCGGCGACCTCGGCGCGCTCGTCCGCCACGGCCACGCGCTCCCCGCGCACTGAGAGCAGCCGCACCAGCTCCCGCAGCAGCGTGGTCTTGCCCGCCCCGGGCGGGGAGACGATGAGCGTGTCGCAAAATACGCCCTCCAGCAGCGCCTTTTTTATCCCGTCGGCGCAGCCGCAGCGCTCGCGCGCGATGCGTATGGCCGCCGAGCGGGCGCGCAGCAGCTCCACGCGCCCCGCGGCGTCCAGCGCCGCCTCGCCGCAGACGCCGAGCCTCCCCCCGCCCGGCAGCGGCACATATCCCGCACGCAGCCCGGCGAGGGCCGTGTGCGCGCTGCCGTGCGTGGCCGCCTCCAGCAGCGAGGCGAGGTCCTCCGGCGTCACGGCGCGCGTACCGAGCGTTCGCTCGCCGCCCGGCAGCAGCACGGCCGGCGGATGGCCGCAGCGCAGGCGTATCTCCTCCGCCGCGGCCCGCTCGGCGTCCCGCAGGGCCAGCACGCCGCCCCTTATGTCCCGCGGCAGCAGGGCCGCCGCGCTTTCAAAGCTGTCCTTCCCTTTCATGTGGACAATCTATTCGCCCGCCGCGGGCGGTAGAACATTGCCCTTGCGCCCGCAGGCAAATCGTGCTAAAATACTCAAAAAAGAGCACGGAGGTCCTCGGCAATGGATAACCTTCCCATGAAGATCATGTATTTCGCCCTGCTCGCCATGGCGGGCTGGGTCTACTTTTACATCTGTGTGCGTCAGCTGGTGTTCGACTTCACGGTCGGCTACCGGCTGATAAAGGTCTTTGACGGCGTGAAGGAGGACGTGTTCGCCGCGCAGGGCGCGCGCCGGCTGAACACCATCTCCGTCATCATGTGGGCTATCATCTGCGCCGGCTTCCTCTGGCTGGTGATACACTTTGCCGCCACTTACCTCATCGTCGGCTTCGCCGTGGGCGCGCTGGGCGCGCTGGCCATGTATTCGAAGCGCCTGGGGCCGCGCACGCGCTATAACTTCGAGGCCTTCTGCCGCACCTACTGCCGCTTCTGCACGGACGACGCCCTGCGCCAGGCGATGGCCAACTGCGACGTGCCGAAGATGCACGCCGCGCTGAAGGCCCTGGGCAGCCCGCTGCGCTTCGAGTTCATCAACTGAGCGTGCCGGCGGCGCGGATATCACAGGCAGCAAAGCCGCGGAACTCTCTCCGCGGCTTTTGTTTTTAACTGTGCCCCAGCCGGCGCCCTTTTCCGCTTGCCGCGCCCGTGGCCGTCGCGGTATAATGGTGGAAAAACACGAACGGAGGCGCAGCACATGCCCGAGGGGATCATCATCAGGCCGTACACGGCCGCCGACGTGCCGCAGATGGCGGAGATCTGGAACGAGGTCGTGCGCGACGGCGTGGCCTTCCCGCAGACGGAGGAGCTGGGCGCGGCGGAGGCGGCGGAGTTTTTCGCCGCGCAGTCGCACTGCGGCGTGGCGGTGGACACAGCCGGCGGCGCGCTGCTGGGCATGTACATCCTGCACCCGAACAACGTCGGCCGCTGCGGGCACATCGCCAACGCCAGCTACGCCGTGGCCTCCGCCAGCCGCGGGAGGCACATCGGCGGCGCGCTGGTGGAGGACAGCCTGGCGCAGGCGCGCTCGCTGGGCTTCCGGCTGATGCAGTTCAACGCCGTGGTGGACGCGAACACACACGCGCGCCATCTCTACGAGCGCCTCGGCTTCCGCCCCCTGGGCCGCATCCCCGGCGGTTTCCTGATGAAGGACGGGCACTATGAGGATATCTGGCTCTACTACATCGAGCTGAGGTAAACGCTGCGCACAGCGCTGAGGGGAAGGCCCCCGCAATGGGGGCCAGTGCCACCCCATTTCTTTGGTCTTGCCCAAAGAAACGGGAGTGGCGCCCCAAAGAAAAACGGCGGCCAACGGCCGCAGGTATTTGCGCTGTGCGCCTCACCGACGGAAGCCTTTCGGTAAACCGGGCCGCAGGCAGGTGCCTCCAGGCGCAGCCTGGCTTCGCTTCGCTCGCGGCACTGTCAATCATAATCCCGTCAGCGGCGCGAGCGTAAGCGAAGCCAACCGCGGTCGGCGGCGAGCAAAGCCATCCGATGACGGGATGACCACCCGAAAGTCAGTCACCACCCGGACTAACAAGCAGATTTTACGTACCGACAAGCACCAAAGCGGTTTTCTCTTTGGAGTCTGAGGGGTTCTTTTTGACAAGGCAAAAAGAAATCCCTCAGAATTGGGTCGCAGGGGCTTTCGCCCCTGCACCCCGCCTGCGGCCATTGGCCGCGGCAGTCAACTGCCGCCAAACTCCTCCGGGAGGATCTCCACCGTGCCGTTGTGGCGGCCGAGGGAGGCTTTCTGGACGCCATCTATGCCCAGCTCGGCGCTGGCGTAGGACACGGTGAGCTCCATCACGTCGGTCAGGCCCTCGACGGCCATGCCGTCCTCCGTGCGGTAGATGCGCAGCGTCCCGGCGCAGCTGCCGGAGAGGCGCAGCGGAGAATAGCGCGTGTCCTCCGGGTAGTTTATCAGCGCCTCGAACGCGCCCCCTCCGCTGTGCAGCTCGATGCCGCCGTCCCGGTCGAGCACGGCATACTCGATATCCGCGGCGGAGACGCTCTGCGCCCAGCCGTCGCTCTCCACGCTGAGCTCCGCGCGCCCCGGCCCGGGCCTGAAGACGAAGCGGCTGCTGTAGCGCGTTTCGAGCACGAGCCCGCCGGGGCCCTCCGCGCTGACGCTCTCCAGGCAGGCAAACAGCTCCATGTCCCCGCCGGCCTCGCCGTTTTCATATGTCAACTGCGCGCCGCCGCCGTTTTCCAGCGTGAAGCTCCCGCCGCGCACGCTGACCGACGCGGTGCCCTGCGCGTCCGCTGGCGGGTCCGTGAGGAAGAACACGGCCGCCAGCAGGCAGAGCAGCGCGCCCAGGACGCCCAGCCAGACGGCGGGGCGCTTATAGTCCAGCGCGCGCTTCACGCGCTGGCGCACGCCCGTCTCGCCGAAGGCCAGCGGCGCGAAGCCCCGCCGCGGCGCGCTGCACTTCAGCAGCGCGGCTGCGTAATCCGCCCGCCCCTCGGGCGTGAGGTCCTTCACCACCCGCTCGTCGCAGGCCAGCTCCACATCGCGGCAGAACAGCGCCCAGCAGAGCCACATCAGCGGGTCGTACCAGTGCAGGCTGAGCAGCAGCCAGCCCAGCGCCTTCGCCAGATGGTCGCCGCGGCGGATGTGCGCGCGCTCGTGCGCCGTCACCAGCTCGCGCTCGCGCGCGTCCAGCTCGGCGGGGAGGTATATCCGCGGCCGCGCGAGCCCAAAGACGAAGGGCGAGGGGGCGAATTCGCTCACATACACGCCTCCGGCCTCCTTCACGGCCGTGCGCAGCCGCCTCCGCAGCCTCAGGGCCGAGGCCCCCGCCCACAGCAGCATGGCCGCCGCGCCCAGCGCCCAGACGGCGCCGGCGGCGTACACCGCCACGTACAGCGGGTTGACGCTGGCGTGTGGGTCCGCCGCGAAGGCCTCGCCCAGCGCGGGGTTCACCGCCGCGTCGATGAGCGGCACGCCGCTGTCGATCGCCGGCCGGACGGCATAGCGCACCGTGTCCGGGCTCAGCGTCTCCGCGCTGGGGATGAGGCTGAGGGCGCTCTCCAATGTGAACGGCAGGCAGAGCCGCAGCGCCAGCACGCCCCAGAGGGCGCAGGCCGTCCAGCGCGGGGCGCGGCGCAGCAGCGCGCGCGAAAGCAGCACCGCCAGCGCCAGGAGATCGGCGGCGATGCCCATATTCAGCACTTTCAGGAACACCTCAGACATCGGCAAGCCCCTTCCTGTACTCCTCGATCATCCGTTCCGCCTCCTCCAGCTCCGCGGCGGTAACGCCCTTCCGCCGGGCAAAGGCGGCGATAAAGCCCGGCAGCGAGCCGCCGAAGCGCTTTTCCAGCAGCTCGTCGATCTCCGCGCACTCGGCCTCCGTGCGCGAGACCAGGCTCGTCACCACGCTGTGCTCGTTCTTCAGCACGCCGCGCTCGGCCAGGCGCCTGATGACCGTATAGGTCGTGGTCGGCTTCCAGCCCAGCTTTTCGCGGCAGAGGGCCACCAGCTCCCCGCTCCTGACTGGCTCGCGCTCCCAGAGTATCTGGCAGAAGCGGTATTCGCTCTCAAATATCTTCGGCGGCATGTCCTTCTCCCCCTTGTCTAATGTGTTAGAGTAAATCTACTCTATCACATTAGAGCCGGACTGTCAAGCCGCCGTGCCTCGCTCGGGGAAGATGATTTTAGTTAACGCAGGGCATTGTATTCGCCCGCCAAATGTGCTAAACTGTGAAGGGCGTCGAAAGACGGCGCCCTGTGAACGGTCTGGAATGGAAAACCCTACAAAAATACAAAAGGAGAGCGAAAACCATGCTTAAACCTGAGCTTGAAAACGCGTACATCTCCATCCTGCGCGAAGAGCTCGTCCCCGCGACGGGCTGTACCGAGCCGATCGCCATCGCCTATGCGGCGGCCCGGCTGCGCGCGCTGCTCGGCGCCGCGCCTGAGCGTGTGCTCTGCGAGGTCTCCGGGAACATGATAAAGAACGCCAAGAGCGTCGTCGTGCCCAGCACGGGCGGCCTGAAGGGCATCCCCGCCGCCGTCGCCGCCGGCATCGTGGCCGGCGATGCGGACGCCGCGTTGCAGGTCATCGCCAGCGTGCCCGAGGAAAAGCACGCCGACATCGCCGCCTATATCGCCAACACGCCCATCGAGGTCGTCTGCGAGGACACCACCCGTATGCTGGATATACAGCTCACCGGCTGGGCCGGGGAGCACAAGGCCCTGGTGCACATCGCCAATAGCCACACCAACGTGGTGCTTGAGGAGCTGGATGGCAAGGCCGTGATGGAAAAGGAGTTTTCCGACTCCGCCGAGGACAGCCTGACGGACAAGAGCGTCCTCAACGTGAAGGACATCCTCGAGTTCGCCAACACGGTGGACGTGAGCCGTGTCTCCGACCTGCTGGAAAAGCAGGTGTCATGTAACCTCGCCGTGGCCGAAGAGGGCCTGCGCAACAGCTGGGGCGCCAACATCGGCTCCACCCTGCTCGCCGAGTACCCCGAGGACATCAAGGTCGAGGCCCGGGCCTGGGCCGCCGCCGGCAGCGACGCACGCATGAGCGGCTGCGAGATGCCGGTGGTCATCGTCTCCGGCAGCGGCAACCAGGGCATCACCGCCTCCGTGCCTGTGGCGCGCTACGCCCTGCACCTCGGCGTCAGCCGCGAGAAGCTCTACCGCGCGCTGCTCGTCAGCGACCTTATCACCGCCGAGCAGAAGGCCGGCATCGGCCGCCTTTCCGCCTACTGCGGCGCCGTCAGCGCCGGCGTGGGCGCGGGCGCCGGCATAGCCTACCTGCTGGACGGCAGCTATGAGGCCGTCGCCAACACCGTGCGCAACGCCGTGGCCATCCTCAGCGGCACCATCTGCGACGGGGCCAAGCCCTCCTGCGCCGCCAAGATCGCCGAGGCCGTGGACGCCGGCATCATGGGCTACAATATGTACAAGACCGGCAACAACTTCAACGGCGGCGACGGCATCGTCGGCCGCGACGTGGACACCACTGTCGGCAACATCGGCATCCTCGCCCACGACGGCATGCGCCAGACGGACAAGACCATCCTCAACATCATGCTCACCCGCTGCGACTGATATATAAACAGACAGCTAAAAAATGCCCGCCGGGCCCCGGCGGGCATTTTTCTGCCCGGAGCGCGCATTTTCCCGTTGACACGGTGTCAGCGGCGTGGTATAGTATGTGCGCTGACACCGTGTCAGCGCATGAAGATCTGGAAGGAGCATCCGTTGCCATGAGCAAAAAGATACTGGTCGCCTATTTTTCCGCCGGCGGCGCCACCGCCTCCGCGGCCCGCGCCGTCGCCTCCGCCGCGGGCGGCGAGCTCTATGAGATAAAGCCCGCCGTGCCCTACACCGCCGCCGACCTGGACTGGAACGACAGCCGCAGCCGCAGCAGCGTGGAGATGAACGACGAAGCCTGCCGCCCGGCCATCGCCGGCGAGCTGCCCGATCTGGGGCAGTACGACGCCGTGTTCCTCGGCTTCCCCATCTGGTGGTACGTGGAGCCCCGCATCGTGGACACGTTCCTCGACGGCTGCGACATCGCCGGCAAGGCCCTCATCCCCTTCGCCACCTCCGGCGGCAGCGGCATCGCCAATGTGGAAAAGCACCTCCGCCAGCTCTACCCGGCGGCCAACTGGCTGCCCGGCAAGCGCCTCGACCGCGGCGGGGACGAGAGCTGGGCCCGCAGCGCCGTAGAGAGCCTTTAACATCCGGATCATTGAAAGCGAGGTAAACAAATGAGCGCCAAAGTCTATTTTTCCCGTGATATAAGCCCTGAGAAAGTCGTGGAGCTGTACCGCCGGCTGGGCGTGGAGCTGCCCGGCAAGGTCGCCGTGAAGGTCCACTCCGGCGAGAAGGGCAACCAGAACTTCCTGCGCCCGGACTTCTGGAAGCCGATGGTCGATGCGGTCAGGGGCACCGTCGTCGAGTGCAACACCGCCTATGGCGACGCCGCCGGCGGCGTGCGCGACAACACCGCCAGCCACCTGAAGCTCATCGAGTACCACGGCTGGAACAAGTATTTCGACGTGGACCTGATGGACGCCGAGGGCCCGGACGTGGTCTGGGACATCCCCAACGGCAAGGTGCTGAAGAAGAACACCGTCGGCAAAAACATCCTCAACTATGACTCCATGCTGGTCCTCGCCCACTTCAAGGGCCACCCCATGGGCGGCTACGGCGGCGCGCTCAAGCAGCTCTCCATCGGCTGCGCCTCCCGCGCCGGCAAGGCGCTCATCCACTCCGCCGGCGTCAGCGACGACCGCTACGAGTGCTGGAAAAAACACGCCAGCAGCGTCGCCTTCCCGGAGGCGATGGCGGACGCGGCCATGAGCGTGGTGGAGCACTTTGAGGGCAAGATCGCCTTTATCAACGTGATGAAAAACCTCTCCGTGGACTGCGACTGCTGCGTGGTGGCCGAGGACCCCTGCATGAAGGACATCGGCATCCTCGCCTCCCTCGACCCCGTGGCCATCGACCAGGCCTGCATCGACCTCGTCATGAAAAGCGACGACCCGGGCAGGGAGCACTTCATGGAGCGCGTGAACAGCCGCAACGGCATCCACACCATCGAGGCTGCCGCGGATCTTGGCTATGGCAGCCGCGAATATGAGCTCATCGAGCTCTGAGCGCCGGGCAGAGCGCGCAGGGCTTCGCCCGCCTCCCCGCGCGGGGTTTGACGGCGGCGCAAAAGCTGGTATAATAGTGCGCAAAGTGTGAAAAGGGGTTGATGGCATGTCCGCTGTTCCTGATGAACTGGCCCGCGCCCGCCGCGACGAGATCGTCAACGCCTGCGCGGAGCTCTATGAGACCATGAGCTTCAGGGACATCACGCTCAAGGAGATCGGGCAGCGCACGTCGTTCACGCGCACGTCTATCTACAATTATTTCCAGACCAGGGAGGAGATCTTCCTCGCCCTCTTCCAGCGGGAATACGAGGACTGGACGCACGACCTGCTCTTGCTCCGCTGCTCGCACGAGGCGATGACGGCGGAGGAGTTCGCCTGCGCGCTGGCGGAAACACTCGCACGGCGCGAGCGGCTGCTGAAGCTGATGAGCATGAACCTCTACGACATGGAGGGCAACAGCCGCATGGAGAACCTGGTCGCCTTCAAGCGCACCTATGCCGGGGCCATACACGCGCTGGCCGGATGCCTGGAAAAGTTCTTCCCCCGGATGTCCGAAGACGAGGTGCGGCGGCTTATCTACACGCTCCTGCCCTTCCTTTTCGGCATCTATCCCTATACGTCGCCCACGGAAAAACAGCGCCGGGCCATGGAGCTGGCCGGCATCAGCGCCCCGGCGCTCACCGTCTACGAGATGACCCGCTCCCTGACGCAGACCCTGCTCCAGGGCAGCAAATAAAAAACCCCCCGCGCAGGAGATGATCCCCGCGCGGGGCTTTTCATAATGAAAAGTATCTTAATTCAGCAGGTGGCTCCGCCGGTTAGGTGGAGCTGGGCGTCGAGGATGGCCTGCTTGCGGTCGAGGACGTCGTCGCTCTTGAGCTGGGCGATGAAGTTTTCAACGCCGATGCGGTCGATGCTGCGGCCGAAGCGCTCGCCCGTCTGCCCCTGCTCGCGGTAGAGCAGCAGCGCCTTCTCTATCAGCTTCATCACCTCGTCCTCCGAGTAGATGCCGCCTATCGGCGTGCCCAGGCGCTGCGTCTTGCCCCAGATGCCGCCTATGTACACCGCAAAGCCCCGCTCCTTCTCCTCGATGCTGTCGAACGGGCAGGCCCCGATGCACTTGCCGCAGTTCGTGCACTTCTCCCAGTCGATGACCAGGTTGCCGTCCTCGTCCTGGCTCGCCGCGTGCACCGGGCACTTCGCGACGACAGCGCACTTCTTACATGCGTTGCAGCTGTCCTCGTCGTAGTCCGGCACGCTCTGGCCGACGATGCCGAAGTCGTGCAGGCCCGGCTTCACGCAGTTGTTCGGGCAGCCGCCGATGCCGATCTTGAACTTGTGCGGCAGCTTAACGCTGTGCCAGCCGAGGTAGAATTCGTTGTAGATGCGGTCGGCAAAGGCCTGCGTGTCCGCCAGGCCGTGCACGCACACGCTGCCCTTGCAGGGCACGATGGGGCGCACCACGCTGCCCGTGCCGCCCGTCACCAGCCCGCAGGCCTCGACAGCGGAGACCAGCGGCTCCACGTTCTCATAGCTCACGCCCTGGATCTCCACGGTGAGGCGCGTGGTCATGGCGATGCGGCCATCGCCGTATTTCTCCGCCGCGTCGGTGAGCGCGCGCAGCTGCGCGTTCGAGAACACACCGTTGCTCGACACGACGCGCGCCACAAAGTGCTCCCCGTCGTTAGTCATTATTATCCCGCGGCCCTTGAGTGCCTTCTTTTCTGCTTCGTCTATCTTCAGCATCGTTTTCCTCCTTATTCCTCGGTCTTGCCGCCGAGGGACTTGTTGAACACCGTGCCGCCCTCTACCGAGAACAGCTTCGTATAGCCATAGCGCATCAGCCGGTTTTCCGCCAGGTACGCATTCTTGCCCGTCGTGCAGATCAGCTTCACGTTCGCGTCCGTTGGCACGCCCTCCAGCGGCCCGTTGATGTCCTCCACCGCCACGTGTCGCAGCGTCGGTATCACCGGCGTCTTGCCCACGTCCAGCTCTATCCAGTCAGCGCCCTCGTCCGCGTCGGCGAGCGCGCCGCCGAAGTATTTCCCGTCCAGCTTGTTCTCCAGCGCGTTCACCGCCGCCGTGAAGGGGTGGATAGGGCTGGAGAACGGCGGCGAGTAGGCAAAGTCCATGTCGTCCACGTCGTCTATCGTCGCGCCCATGGAGATGAGCGCCACCGCCACGTCGATCACCTTGTCCACCTTGTCCTGGCCAAGGGCCTGCACGCCCAGCAGCCGGCGCGTCTTCTTATCCGCCACCACGCGGATGGTTATCTTAGACCGCCCGGGGTAGAAATGCGCCTTGTCGTCCACGCCCGCCGTGACGCACTCGAAGTCCAGCCCGGCCGCCTGGGCCGCGTCGTGCCCCAGGCCGGTCTTGCCGGCGATGATGCCCGGAAGCTGCACCACCGTGGTCCCCAGCACGCCGTGGAAGCCGTGGCGGGCCGTACCCGCTACCGTCTTGGCGCACTGGCGCCCCTCCAGGTTTGCCGAGGAGCCCATCGGCGTCCACATGTCTTTGCCCGTCACGCGGTCTTTCACCATCACCACGTCGCCCGCGGCGTACACGTCCTCCAGATTCGTGCGCATGTAGTCGTCCACCGCGATGGCGCCGTTCTTCGCCAGCTCTATCCCCGAGCCGGCCAGCCACTCCGTGTTCGGCCGCACGCCCACCGCCATGATCACCGCGTCCGTCTTGATGCCGCGCTTCGCCGTGCGGAGCTTCGTCACTTTATCCGTGCCCTCGATCTCCGTCACGCCGTCGCCGAGGAAGACGGGGATGCCGTTGTCCGCGAGGAGGTTCTCCACGTAGTCGGCGAAGTCCGCGTCAAAGCCCGGCAGGATGTGCGGCGCCATGTCGATGATGCTCGCGCGCACGCCGCGGTTGGAGAGGTTTTCCGCCATCTCCACGCCGATGAGACCGCCGCCCACGATGACCGCGCGCTTCAGCCCCGCCTCCACCGCCGCCAGGATGGCGTCGGCGTCGGAAGGGTTGCGCAGGGCGTACACGCCCGGCAGGCCGATGCCCGGGATGTTGGGCATGAACGGCCGCGCCCCCGTGGCGATGACCAGCTTGTCGTAGCCGAGGGACAGCTCCTCGCCGCTCGCCAGGTCCACCGCGTGCACGGTCTTGTTGGCGGCGTCCAGGCCCTTCGCCTCCACGCCGCAGCGCACCGTCACGCCCGTCAGGCCCGCGAAGCTCTCCGGCGTGTTCTGCAGCAGCTCGGACCGCTCCTTCACCACGCCGCCGATGTAGTACGGCAGCCCGCAGCCGGCGTATGAGATGTCCTGCTCCTTCGTGATCACGAGCAGGTCCGCGCCGTTACCAAGTTCCCGCTTGATCTTCGCCGCGGCCTTTGTCCCGGCCGCCACCGCGCCGATCACCAGTATCTTCATTCTCATTCCCCATTTCGTTTTCTGCCGCCCCCGGCGAGTTACCCCGCCGGGGGCGCTATGCATTGATTCTATTACTTATTCAGTCCCATGTCAAAGCTTTTAAGCTTCACTTTGCCGGGTCCCCGGCTCAGCCTATGCCCTTCTACATAAGGTTCAGGTGGAAAGCGAACCCGCAGATCTCATTCTTCAGGTAGACGAATCTCAGCGTCCCATCCTCCCTGTACTTTGCTGTTGACATGTCGGCCTCCACGCCCATGGCCGCGAGGTGCTCTATGGCGCGCGTTACCGAATTGGTGAGCATGGCTATATGGCCGTGCGTCCCGCGCATGGGGAACTTGAGTATCTCGAACATGTCGGAAACGAAATTGGAATTGTTCCCTGCCCTCGGCTGCACGCAGAACATCTTTGAGAGCAGGCCGGCATAGTGCTCGGATTTCTCCGCACTGTTGGTATTTATGCCGACGTGCGCCAGCTTAAACACCAACGGCTCTTCCGCCGTCTCCGCCACATCGCTGAGTCTCTTTTCATCCATAGCCTTCACCCCTTAAGCGGCGACCACGCGCTTTTTGCGCACTCTCTGGAGCAGGAAAATCGCAACGAAGAGCACAAGGCCTATGACGTCAGTGAGGATGCCGCCGTCAACGAGCAAGATGGACGCAGCGATCAGGCCCAGCCTCTCGTACCATTTGGCATCCACCAGCATGAAACCGATAGTGCCGGCCGACAGCAGATAGACGCCGAAGAGGGCTGTGATCGTCCCCCATATGATTCTGAACACTTCGCCTTCCAGCAACAGTGTCGGTGAATAAATAAACATAAACGGTATGATGAATGCCGCCAGGCCGATGCGGACGGCCGTCCATCCGACCTTGTTCGGGTTTGCGTCCGCCAGCCCGGCGCCGGCAAAGGCGGCGAGCGCCACCGGCGGGGTGATGGAGCTGAGGCAGGCGTAGTAGAACACGAAGAGATGCGCATGCTCCACGGGGACGCCCAGCTTGACCATGGCAAGGGGCGCGACGGTGGCGGCAACGATGTAGGCCGCGCTGGTCGGCAGGCCCATACCGAGGATGATGCAGGCGATCATGGTGAGCAGCATGGTGGCCAGCAGGTTGTTGTTGGCGATCGTGAGGATGATGGTGGAGAGCTTGAGGCCCAGGCCCGTCATGTTGACGACGCCGATCATGATGCCGACGACCGCGGTGCAGATGCCGGCCGCGACGGACTGCTTGGCAGCCTTCTGGCAGATGACGATGAGCTTCTTGAGGTTCAGCCGGGAGCTCTTGCGCAGGGAGCTGATGACAAACAGCGCCAGGATGCTCCAGAAGGCGCAGAAATTGGTGGAGAAACCGGCAAAGATGAATACGACCAGCATGATAACGGGTATCAGCAGGTGCCAGTTCTGTTTGGTGAGTTCCCAGGCGGCGGGCAGGTTCTCCTTAGAGATGCCCTTGAGGCCCTTTTTCTTGGCCTCGAAGTCCACGGCGAACCACAAAGCGACATAATAGAGCACCGCCGGCAGGATGGCCATGATCATGATGTCCTTGTAGGACATGCCCAGCATCTCCGCCATGATGAAGGCTGCGGAGCCCATGACCGGCGGCATGATCTGCCCGCCGGTGGAGGCGACGGCCTCGACCGCGCCGGCGAAGTGGTTCTCATAGCCGGACTTTTTCATCAGCGGGATGGTGAACGCGCCCGTCGTGACCACATTGGCCACGGCGTTGCCGCTGATCATGCCCATGAAGCCGCTGGAGAGGATGGACATCTTGGCCGGGCCGCCGGGCTTGTCGCCGCACATGGCCAGCGCCAGGTCGCAGAGGTAGCGGCTGAGGCCCGTTTCGCCCAGCACGACGCCGAAAAAGATGAACAGGTAAATAAAGGTACACGACGTGCCGAGCGGTATGCCCATGATGCCTTCGTTGCCGAGGTACAGCTGCTGCACCACGCGGCCCAGGCTGAAGCCGCGGTGCTGCAGGAGGCCGGGGATGTACCGGCCGACGAAGGCGTACACCACGAATAATCCGCACAGAAGCGGCAGCACCCAGCCCTGCGCCCTCCATGTGGCATAGAGCACGGCGATGATGGTGATGATGCCGAAAACGTAATCGGAAGTGATCATGACTCCGTTGCGGAGCGTCAGCGCGTCGTAGTTGTATACGATATACAGCGCACCGGCGGCGCCGAGGATGGCCATGATCCAGTCAAACGTCTGGAACTTCGTTTTCCCGCTTTTGAACGGCGTCTTTTTAAAGGTCGGGTAGATAAGGAAGACCAGCAGGAGTATGAAAGCCAGGTGTATGGCCCTCTGCTTATTGACGTTCAGGAAGCTGAAGCCGGCGATATACAGCTGGAATATCGCCATGAGCACAGAGATGACCGTGACGGCCTTTTTGGTGAAGCCTTCGATCGTGGCGAATTTGGACTCCGTGTCGTATTTTTCCATCATGGAATCGACAAAGTCTTCTTCCACCTCCGTTGTGACGAGGGTCGGCTCTTCTTTCTGAACATTGGACTCTGCTGCCTCTTGGGTGTTCAATTTCTTGTCATCTGGCATTGAGTGAGCCCTCCTGTGTATAAGACGCGGCTGCGGCATGGGTGGGCCGCAGCCGCACATGTTTGATCAGCGCCGGATAGCCTCAGGACTCAGGCAGGGTATAGCCGCAGTCCTCATACCACTTGAGCGCGCCGGGATGCATGGGGATGACCATGCCGACGCCCGCGTTCTCAGGAATGATGGTCTCGCCGGACTTATGGGTGGCTACAAGGTCGTCATTATGCGCATACAGCGTATCCAGGAACCAGTAAGCCAGCTCTTCCGGCAGGTCGGCGCGGCAATAGATATAGTTTACGACAGCGACTGTGGTTATGTCCTCAGGCTGGTTGTCATAGGTGTTGGCGGGGATGGTATAGGGGATGAATGCGCGGTTGGCTTCGCAGATCTGCTCAACGACGTCCTCGTCGATGGAGAGCATCTTGCAGTCGCCGCTCGTCATCAGCGTCATCATGCCGGAGCTGCCGACAGCCGCGTTGGCGAGCACGCCGTCAAGCTGGCCGTTGGCGATGAGGTCGGAGGCCTGGCTCTCGCCGATGTACTGCGGAGTCAGGTCGTTGCGGTCGATGTAATCGATGTCATAGAAGCTGAGTATCATGCGGGCGTTGAGCTCGGTAGTGCTGCCGGCGTTGCTGACGCCGAAGTCCTTGCCGCGCAGGTCAGCGATGCTCTGTATGGAGTCGTCGTCGCGCACGACGATCTGCACAGGCTGCTCATAGCCGTAAGCCAGGCTGGCGAGGTTCGTCCTCGGCTCG
This sequence comes from Candidatus Scatomorpha stercorigallinarum, assembly GCA_944387865.1. Lineage (GTDB taxonomy): Bacteria > Bacillota > Clostridia > Oscillospirales > Oscillospiraceae > Scatomorpha > Scatomorpha stercorigallinarum. The sequence goes on from CALXGN010000014.1 coordinate 25,185, forward strand.
CCCTCGTAGGTGCCCGTGCCCTCATAGGCGTCCAGCACCGTGTTATTGGCGCCCCAGCCAAAGTCCACTTCGCCGTTGTTGAGCATCTCTATTATGGCCGGTGTGCCGGTCGTGGACTCAGCCGCTGCGTTGAACACATCGGGGGAATACTGGTTGAGCGCCAGCGCCATGGCGTTGGCAAGCAGGAACATCGTGCCGCTGCTCGAGCCGCCGGCAATGCTCACGAGCGTGGGCTCGGTGGGCCGGGCCACGGACGCCTCCGCTCCGGTCATGGTAACGCTGCCCTGGGCTTCAACCGCCGGGTCATCGTTTTCAGCAGCGGGCTCCTCCGCCGCTCCGCAAGCCGCCAGGCCAAGGATCAGGGCAAGAGCCAACAACATCGCCAGGAATTTTTTCATTTCTGTCATCCTTTCCTTTGTGCCTGTCAGCGGCGCGGCTCACCGCGCCGCTGACGTTTGCGGATCTTCCGTTTAGTTGTGAGCTTACTCCTTGAGCGCGCCGCACTCGATCAGGGCCTTGCGCATGATCTCCATGTCCTCAGGGCTGGGATCCTGGATGGGGCGCCTGTTGTGTCCGCCGTCGCGGCCGAGCATGTTCATCATGGCCTTCACGCCGGCAGGAGGCGTGCAGGTGATGGAGTTCATGGCCTTGCGGACGATGTTGACGCGGAGCTGCACCTTCGCAGCCTTGTCCCACTCGCCGGCTTTGGCATACTCGACCATCTTTATCGCCTCGTTGCCGAGGATCAGGGGGATGAGGCCGAAGCAGCCCTTGGCGCCGAGGAGCATGGCGGGCAGGGCCCAGAACTCCTTGCCGCAGATGATGTTGAAGTCCTCGTCGGCGTTGAGGCGGATGTTCTCCTCAAGGTCATAGAAGTTGGGGGAGGCCTCCTTGTAGGCGACGACGTTCTTGAGCGTCTTCAGGCGGGCGCAGAAAGCGGGAGTGAGGTTCTTGGCCGCGCTCTTGCTGGGGTTGTTGTAGACAAGGATGGGGATGTCAACGGCGTCGTTGATGTCCTTGAAGAAGTCGAACATCTCGTCGAAGCTCGGCTGGATGTAGGGCGGCTGCACGACGAGGATGCCGTCGCAGCCGGCTTCCTTGGCCCACTTGGCGTTCTGGATGGCGTCGGCCGTCGTGCAGGCGGAAGCGCCGCCGATGACGGTGCAGCGGCCGGCCGCGACCTTGACGGCCAGCTTGTATATCTCCTGCCTCTCCTCGGCGTTGAGGATCATGCCCTCGCCGAAGGAGCCCTGTACGCAGATACCATCGATGCCCTCGGAGATGAGGTACTCCATGTTGCGGGCATAGCCCTCATAATCGACCTTGTTGTCCTCGGTGAACGGGGTGATGATCGGCACGATGTAGCCTTCGATCTTCCTCATTTCATTTTTCCTCCTTGATGATGTAGTTTTTTATCTCAACGTGAGCGGTCTTTCGCGCCTCACATCAGAGTCAGATAAATATTCCTGATATCGTCCTTGGTGAGCGCCTTTATGTTGTTGTTCAGCAGGCGCTTTACCTCGAAGGCGCTGTCCACCAGCGTGTCCAGCTCCTCGTCGATGTTGCTCACATACGCCGACAGCTTCTCCGGGATGTCCAGGCTGCGCACGATGCGCCTTATCTCGCCGATCACCGCGTCCGCCTTGCGCGCTTCGCCGAACGCGCCGTTCTGGCCGAATACGCCGTCGTATACCTCCGCCAGGCGGGGCTCTATCGCGTCCTTATTGAACTCCATCACCGGATAGAGCAGCATCGCGTTGCTCACGCCGTGCGGGACGTGGTACTTTCCGCCCAGCGGGTACGAGAGCGCATGCACCGCCGTGGTGCCCGAGGCCGCGATCGCCACGCCGCCGTAGAACGCGCCGAGCAGCATGTTTGCCCGCGCTTCCTCATCGCCGCCGTTGCAGGCCGCCTCGATGCTGCTGAAGATCAGCCGCATGCCCTTCATCGCCCAGATGTCGCTGAAGGCGTTGGCCTTGTTCGACGTGTAGCACTCGATCGTGTGCGCCAGCGCGTCCACGCCCGCCGAGGCCGCGATGTGCCGCGGCAGGGTCGCCGTCGCCGCCGGATCCAGCACCACGTTGTCCGCGATCAGCTTCGTGTTCACGATGCCCACCTTCAGCTCCTGCTCGGGCACCGTCACTATCGCGTTGGGCGTCGCCTCGGAGCCGGAGCCGGCGGTGGTCGGTATCATCACCGTCTCCGCGCCCCTCTCCACCAGCGAGAAGTCGTCCAGCAGCCGCCGGGCGCTCGTCCCCGGGCGCGGGCAGGCCGACACCAGCTTCGCTGTGTCCATCACGCTGCCGCCGCCCATGCCGATCACCAGGTCAGGCTTGAACTCCTGCACGGAGGCGATGATCTCGTCCACCTGGTCCACCGTCGGCTCCGCCGGCACGCTGCTGATTCGCCGGTACTCGATGCCAGCCTCTTTCAGCAGCGCCTCCGGGCGCTCGGCCAGGCCGTGGCGGTATACGCTCCCTCCGGTGAGCAGCAGCGCGCGGGTGCGCCCGGCGAATATCTCGCCCAGCCCCTCCATCGCGCCCGGCCCCGCCAGCACCCGCGACGGCATGTGCGTCGTGTACTTTTCAAGCTTCATTTTCTTCCCTCCCTGCTTTTGTCAGGTCCCGCATTTTCCCGCGGGGCGGAACGTCTTTGTGATTACAGTTTATTGGCATTTCCCTGGCCAGGCAACCCGTGATGGAGTCTTATTTGTTGCAATTTGCAACCTGTTGACCTGTTACAATATTTTTGGAGCATTTTACATTTATTTAGTGTATTTCTTGTGCATGTTGCCATATAGCAGTTTATGTATGCCATACCTGACATAAATATTGCACATATTCCACACTTTTTGCCGCTGATCCAGCCGCTCAAATGATTACAAATCAGCCCCGTCAAATAAAATATTGTTATTGTATACCCCCGCAAAAAGTTATATATTAAATACATGGCAGTCAACTTTTGATGTATTTTGAAATCAACGGGTGATGATATGATACGTATCCTGCTGATCGCCCCTTACCAGGAACTTGCCGACTCCTTCCGCTCGTTCGCCGGCGAATTCGACGATGTCAGCATCGACATACACGTTGGCGACCTCAATGAGGCACTGCTGTATTTCAATCTCTCCATAAAGGCCAAGAGCTATGACGTCGTCATTTCGCGCGGCGGGACCGCCCGGCTCATACGGGAAAACACCAACCTGCCGGTGATCGAGGTCGAAGTCTCCCTCCTCGACATGCACAGCGCCATAAAGCAGGCCGAGCAAATGGGGCGCAGCTATGTCATCGTCGCATTTTCAAACATAACGGCCACTGCCAAGGCTCTTGCCAGTATCAGCCAGATGGACATCGCCATCCGCGATATAGACTCCGCCGACGATGCGCGAGCCCTCCTTGCGCCGCTGGCTTCGGCAGACGGGAGCCCGCTCATACTGGGCGACAACGTCACCGTGAACATCGCCTCTGAGCTGGGGCTCGACTCGCTGCGCATAACTTCCGGCCGGGAAAGCGTGCTCAAAGCCGTCCGCATGGCCAGGGACATGGCCGGCTTCGTCAAGAATGCGTCAAGAGAAGACGCTCTTTGCTTCAAGGCGCTGGACAAGGCCCCCTGCACCATAGCCGTTTTCAACGCCGGCGGACGGCTCACTTACCTCAACCATGCTGTTCCCGACATTTCCTCCGTTTATCTCTCTGAAATGCTGGGCGAGCTCGTGCCGGACGTCATACAGTGCGGAAATATGCGGTTGCGCCGGCGCATAAGGTCGCAGCGGCTTGATATAACAGCCGTTGCATTGAATTCTGACGCAGGCGAAAAGCTGGCAGCGTTTTATATCAACTCCGGATATTGCTACACGACGAAGAGCATGCAGGGGCTGCTGACCGAGGAGAGCTTCGAAGACGTGCAGAAAAAGGAAACTCCCAACCGCTATCCCCCGAATTATTTCCAGCCCTATCTGCGGCAGGTATCCCCTATCCTCTCCGCCGGCAGCCCGCTCATGGTCTACGGGGAAGCAGGCACCGGAAAAGACTCATTTGTCAATAATATCTACCTGAAAAAGATCGGCGTCCGCTCCCCGCTGGTGACCGTATACTGTCCCATGCTCACCGAAAGGAAATGGGCCCAGCTGATACATGATACGAATTCCCCGCTGTACGGCGAGAATATGGTAATATTTTTCAAAAGCATCCACGCCCTGCCGGTGGACCTGCAGCGCCGCCTGGACCTGTTCCTGAGCGAAACCAATCTGACCGCCCGCAACTATGTCCTCAGTTCAGCCCGTTATAAGCTGACAGACATGGTCGTGAGCGGCCAGTTCGTGCAGTCCCTCTATGCCCGGCTCGACAACTGCTCGGTGTTCCTGCCGCCGTTGAGGGAACGCAAAAATGAGATCATGAACATAGCATCCTATTTTCTGGGGACATATAATGCGCGTTACGGCAAAAACATCCTCGGTTTTACGGATGATGTGGTGCCGCTTCTCCTGGATCATCACTGGCGGATGAATATCGAAGAGCTGCGCCAGACGGTAAAAAAGCTCTCCACCACAGTCAATCAAGGCTATATATCCGCCGACATGGTGGAAAAAATACTGCTGTCGCTGTCTGACGACCGTTCGGAGATACTGCCCATCGACCTCTCCAAGACGATGGATGAAATTGAACTTGACATCATCAACTTTGTCCTTAAAATGGAAAATCAGAACCACTCCCAGGCGGCCGCGCGCCTGGGCATCAGCCGCAGCACCATCTGGCGCAAGCTGAACGGCGCCCGCAGGCAGGCAGCCTTGTCCGCAACGCAGCCGCCGGAGGCCTGAACGCTGCAACAGCCCTTCCGCATGATGTTTTTGCTGGCAAAACCGTGGATATTGTGTTATCATGGCGTCAGGACGCAAAGGAGGGGATGGCGTGGCTGATATCATCGTATTGTTTGAAGTGAAGCCCACCGCGGAGGGGCGGCAGCGCTATTTGGACCTGGCCGCCGCGCTGAAGCCGCTGCTGGCGGGCTATGAGGGCTTTATCCGCGCCGAGCGCTTTGCCAGCCTGGCGGAGGAGGGCAAGCTGCTCTCGATGAACGTCTGGACGGACGAGGCCGCCGTGGAGCGCTGGCGCAACGACGTGCAGCACCGCCTGAGCCAGCGGGAGGGCCGCGAGCGGCTTTTTGAGAGCTACAGCATCACCGTCTGCTCGCAGCTGCGCAGCTACACGATGGACGGCCGCGCCGGCGCGCCGGCGGACTCCAACGAATACTTCCGCACGGAGGCGTGACATGGTCTACACGGCGCATTACCGCTCGCCGCTGGGCGGCATCCTGATGGCGGCGGACGAGGAGGGCCTCACGGGGCTCTGGTTCGAGGGGCAGAAATACTTCGCCCGCGGCCTGGCGGGCAGCACGGAGGATCGGGAGACGGCCGCCACCGCCGCGGCGCGCCGCTGGCTGGACGAATATTTTGCCGGGCGCGAGCCCAGATCCACGCCGCCGCTGCACCTTGTGGGCACGGAGCACCAGCGCGCCGTCTGGGACGTGCTGCTCTCCATCCCCTACGGCCGCACCATGACCTACGGGCAGATCGCCGCGCGTTTGGCGGAAAGCCGCGCCCGCGTCTCCGCCCAGGCCGTGGGCGGCGCGGTGGGGCGCAACCCCGTGTCCATCATCGTCCCCTGCCACCGCGTGGTGGGCGCGGACGGCAGCCTCACCGGCTATGCCGGCGGCATTGAGAAAAAGCGCCGCCTGCTGGAGCTGGAGGGCGTTGACATGTCGGCCCTCTATATCCCCGGACAGGGCACGGCGCTGTAAAATATCCGCCGCCCCGCCGCAAAAAACGGCAGGGCGGCGGTTTCATTTTTGCCCGCGGACTTTGTCCGGCGGGCCCACGCAGAGCATGATGAGCTCCGTCATGTGCTCTACAGAGTCGCGGCAGTCGCGCTCCAGCCAGGCGGCGACCATGGCCACCAGGCCGCGGATGTAAAACGCCATCACGTATGCGCGGTCGGCCTCCGCCACCCCGTAGCGCTCCAATATGGGCGCGAACACATGGCGGAACATGCGCTCATACGTCCGTTCAAGGCCCAGGGCGGCGGGGTTCTTCAGCGCCGCGCGGTACACGCGGCGGTGCTCGCGCACGAAGTTCAAAAACGGCGTCAGCTGCCTGGGCGTGATGAGGTACAGCTCCTCCGGCGGGCAGTCGTGCAGCCGGGAAATTACCGGCTGCGCCTCTGGCTCAAAGTAGGAGAGGAACCGGCGTTCCATGTATTCCACCGCCTCGGCCAGCAGATCGCCCATCGTCTCGTAGTGCAGGTAAAATGTGGAGCGGTTGACGCCCGCGCGCTTGCAGAGCTCCTTCACCGTGATATAGGCGAGTTCCTTCTCCTCCAGCAGCTCCAGCAGCGCCCGGTCCATGCGCTCGGCCGTGTTGAAATACTTGCTCTCCGACCTGTTCAACGCCCGTCCCCCCTTTACGCCATTATAGCAGCCCCCGTACGCTTTGTCAGCCCTCGCTGATCTCCCGCGCGAGCTCCATGATGTCGGAAGCGTACTTCCTCCTGCCCTTTGCCAGCAGCTTTTTATAGAGCGGGTAGTTGACGCCCATGGCTATCAGCCCCACGACGCCAACGGCGACGCCCAGGGCGAAGGCGGTGTCTGTCCCGCCGCCTATCTTGCCCATTGTCAGGCACATGCCCACGCCCAGCAGCAGCGCCGCGGCGATGCCGAAGGCGTAGGTGAAAACGGTGGCCGGCAGCTTGGCGCGCGCATCCAGCCGGCGCAGCGCGGCCACTTTTGAGGTGTCCTTGGGCGCGTATTCGTTGGCCAGGTGCTCGGCGTAGATCTTATCAGTGTCCATTTTTATCGTTCCTCCTTTTTTACGTGCCCCCATGATAACGCAGAGGGCCGCCGGAGTGAACGACACGCGCGCGGCTTCCTGTCGCATTCAAACGGCCGGGGGATGGTCTCCCCCGGCCGCTTTTGTGTTCAGCACACTTCGATCTCCTTGATGTTCACTTCCCGGCCCTGGCGCAGCCAGGTGCGTTCGCTGCCGCAGTAGGGGCAGCGCTTGCCGTATTCAACGGTGGGATAGGTGCGGCGGCAGCCGTCGCACCAGGTGACGGCCGGGATGGTCTCGCTCACCAGCCGCGCTGAGCGCATCAGCTCGGTCTTGGGCATGTACCACTTCCAGCAGTCCTCGATGAACTGCGGCACGACGCCGGACACCTCGCCGAACTCCAGCGTGACGGAACTCACCTGGGACGCGCCGTTCTCCCGCGCGATGCCCTCCACCTGCCGGACGACGTAGGAAACGATGCTCAGCTCGTGCATGGCTCACTTCCTCGCGGCCAGGCCCTTTTTGACGATGCGCACCTGGCGCTTGGCGGCGTAGGGCAAAATGGCCTTGAACTTGTCCTCGGCGGGGATCATGCGGCTGTTCTCCGGGCGCGTGCGCTTGAGGTGGATGGCGTCGAACTCGCACTTCGTGGTGCAGACGCCGCAGCCGATGCACTTGTTGGGGTCCACCACGCTGCGCCCGCAGCTCAGGCAGCGGGAGGCCTCGGCCCTGATCTGCTCGGGCGTGAAGGTCACGCGCTCGTCCTGCATGGTGAGCACCTTCGCCGGGTCTACGGCGGCCTTCGCGCGCGGCGGCTTGCGGAAGCTGTCCGTGGGCAGGGCGATGTTCTGCTTGTCCAGCTCCCGGAACTCGCGCAGGTTGCGGTGGATGGTCAGCGACTGGCCCTCGTTGACGAAGCGGTGGATGGAGACGGCCCCCTCGCGGCCCGTGGCGATGGCGTCGATGGTGTACATGGGCCCGGTGGCGCAGTCGCCGCCCACGAAGATGTCCGGCTCCGCCGTCTGGAAGGTCACGCGGTCGTGGGCGATCAGCGTCCCGTCCGCCGTCTCGGCGGCGGTGCCGGCGAGCAGCGCGCCGTAGTCCGAGCGCTGGCCGATGGCCACCAGCACGTTCGAGCACTCGACGGTCATCGTCTCGTTCTCGTCATAGACGGGGGCGAAGCGCCCGGCGGCGTCGCGCACGGAGAGGCAGCGCATCAGCTCTATGCCGGTGACCTTGCCGCCCTCGCCGAGGATGGCCTTCGGCGCCCAGCCGTTGTTGATGACGACGCCGTCGGCCAGGCCGGCCTCCTTCTCGTCGGGGACGGTGGGCATCTCTTCGTCCTGCTCCAGGCAGTAGATGCTCACCGCGCCCGGCCCCAGGCGGCGCGCCGCGCGGGAGACGTCGATGGCTGCGTTGCCGCCGCCGATGACCACCGTCGCGCCCTCCAGCGCGCCGATGGCGCCGGAGTTGACGCCGCGCAGGAAGTCCAGCCCGCCCATGACGCCCGCGAGCTCCTCGCCGGGGATGTTGAGCCTGGCCGCGCGCTGCAGGCCCACGGCCACATAGAAGGCCTTGAAGCCCTCCTCGCGCAGCTGCTGGATGGTGACATCCCTGCCGACCTCCACGCCGCAGCGGAACTCCACGCCCATCTCGCGCAGGACGTCGATCTCCGCGTTCACCACGGCCTTGTCCACGCGGAAGTTGGGTATGCCGTTCACCAGCATGCCCCCGGGGGCCGCCTCGCGCTCGAATACCACCGGGCTGTAGCCCTCGATGGCCAGGAAATAGGCGCAGGACATGCCCGCCGGGCCGGAGCCGATGATGGCCACCTTCTGCTCAAAGCGCTCGTGCGTGCAGGAGTTCATGGCGGGGACGTAGCGGTGCTCGGCCTTCAGGTCCTGTTCGGCGATGAATTTCTTGATCTCGTCGATGGCCAGGGCCTCGTCCACCGAGCCGCGGGTGCAGGCGTCCTCGCAGTATTTGCGGCAGATGCTGCCGCAGACGGCCGGGAAGGGGTTGTCCTTCTTGATGAGCTTGAGCGCGTCCGCATAGCGGCCGTCGCCGGCCATCTTTATGTAGCCCTGGATGGCGATGTGCGCCGGGCAGGCCACCTTGCAGGGCGCGGTGCCCGTGGGCCAGGTCTGGATGGAGCCGTTCTCGTTCTTATAGTTCTTGTTCCAGTGCTCCTCGCCCCACTTCGTGTCGTCTGGCAGCTCGTGGCGCGGGTACTCGATGGGCCCGGAAGTGGTGCAGAGCTTCTGGCCCAGGCGCACCGCGCCCGCGGGGCAGGTCTCCACGCATTTGCCGCAGGCGACGCACTTTTCCGGGTCGCTCTCCGCCACATAGGCCGAGGCGGACATGTTTGGCGTGTTGAAGAGCTGCGAGGTGCGCAGGCCGTTGCAGACGCCCACGGCGCAGTTGCAGATGCCGAAGATCTTCTCCTCGCCGTCGATGTTCGTCACCTGGTGCACATAGCCGCGCTCCTCGGCCAGGCGCAGTATCTCCAGCGCCTCCTCGCGCGTTATCTTGCGGGCCTTGCCCGTCTCCAGCATGTAGTCGGCGAAGTCGCCCACGCCGATGCACCAGTCGCCCTCCACGTCGCCGGAGCCCTCGCCGCGGATGCGCTGCTGCTTGCGGCAGGAACATACGCCCACCACCAGCTGCCCGTCGTATTTGTCCAGCCAGTGTGAGATGTGCTCGATGTCCAGCGACTTGCTCTCCGCCGGTATCGCCTGCTCCACGGGTATCACGTGCATGCCGATGCCCGCGCCGCCGGGCGGCACCAGCTCCGTCACGCCCACCAGCGGCAGATAGGCCATGCGCTCGAAGAAATTTGCCACCCGCGGGTCCTTGTCCGGCAGGTCCGGGTGCATCATCATGATCTCCGCGCTGCCGGGGACGAACATGTCCAGCACCCAGCGCTTCTCATGCTGCGGGTTCTTGCCGTCCAGGTTCTCCCAGTGGTACTCGATGAGGCCCACCGTGGCCGCCACGGTCAATATCTCCTCCAGTTCCTGCTCGCTCTTGCCGGTCTTTTTCACCAGCTGGGCCGTGGTGACGGGCTTGCGCTTGTCCATGCACAGCAGCACGTCCAGCACGTCGTCCCCGCGCTCGCCGCAGGCGTCGATGCCGGCGCTCACGCCCCAGAATTCCGGCGAGGCCTCCGTCAGCTTCTCCTGGCCGAGCAGCACCGCCTTGCGGTCGGTTATCTTCTTGCCCAGCCGGGCGATCTTCTCTTCCCTTGTCATTTGGGCTCCTCCCTGTTATCGATTTTACTTGACAGGACTTCCGTCGCTGTGATTAAATCACCTTGTCATTAAGATATCGTAACGCCGGGAAAATTGCAACCTTTTCTTTTGCCGCGGCGGCAGTTTTTGCCGGTGCTCGTGATCAGATCACAGTCACCAGGGAGGCAGGCACATGAAATTTGAAGCCATCAGCGCGCCCACCATCAACGAGCTGTTCGAGACGAAGCTGCAGGACATGATCCTCTCCGGCGAGCTCGCCGTCGGCGAGAAGCTGCCCACCGAGCAGGAGCTGGCGGACGCCATGCACATCAGCAAGAGCACGGTGCACAACGGCATCAAGAGCCTGGAGCGCAAGGGCTTCCTGCGCGTGACGCCGCGCCACGGCGTGCACGTGGCCAACTATCCGGAGACGGGCAACCTGGACACGCTGGTGGCCCTGCTGAAGCACAACGGCGACCGCCTCGACAGGCAGATGGTGAAGTCCATCCTCGAGTTCCGCGAGAGCGTGGAGGGCGCCTCCGCGCGGATGCTCGCGCAGCGCCACAGCGCGGGGCACATCCTGCGCCTGCGGATGTACATCGACGCTTTCCGCCGCGCCGCCGCGCTCGGCGCCGGGGACGAAGAGCTGGCGGAGGCGCTCTTCCAGTACCACCGCTACATCGCCCTCAGCTCCGGCAACACCGTGCTGCCGATGGTACACAACGCCTTCCACGACGTGGGCGTCGCCTTCTGGCGCATGTGGATACGCCAGACCGGCGCGGAAAACGCCGCCGCCTTCCTCGAGGGCTTCACCGCCTGCATCGCCGGCGGGGACGGCGAGGGCGCCATGCGCCTCTACCGCGAGGGCGCGGAGCGCTTCCTGCGCGAGGCCTTCCCCGCCGCGGCGGAGGTTTGAGCGCGTCCGCCCCGGGAAGCCGGGGCGTTTTTGCGCCTGCGGCATTCTTTTTTTGAATTATACGTAAACCAGACTTTTTATTTGCAAAGAGTTATGGTATAATGCAGCTCGTGGCGCGGGGAACCGCTGCAAGAGGGGCAGCGCCCCGCCGCCCGCTGTCATTGTCAACGAACGATCATGATATCCGAAAGGAAGACCCGTAATGCCAAAAAAGAAGACCGATACCCCTGTGAACGACGCGGCGCTCAGCGGCGCCCCCGCCGCCGAGGCGGAGAAGGAAGCCCCCGCCGCCAAAAAGGCCCCCGCCCGCAAGAGCGCCTCCACGGCGAAAAAGGCCCCTGCAGAGAAGGCCGCCACGGCAAAGGCCCCCGCAGAGAAGGCCGCCACGGCAAAGGCCCCCGCAGAGAAGGCCGCCGCGGAGAAGGAGCCCGCCCCGGCCGCCAGAAAGGCCGCGTCCACGGCGAAAAAGGCCGCCTCCACCACCCGCCGCTCCTCCACAAAGAAGGCCGCCGCCCCGGCCGCTGAGGAAACCGCGCCCGCGGCTGAAGCCGCCGCCCCGGCAGCCGAGGTCGCCGCCCCTGTGGTAGAAGTTATTGCACCCGTAATCGAGGAAACTGCCCCCGCCGCCGAAGTTGTTGCGCCTGTGGCCGAGGAAGCTGCCCCCGTTGCCGAGGAGGCCGCCCCCGTTGCCGAGGAGGCCGCGCCGGTCGCCGAGGAAGCCGCCCCGGTAGCCGAGGAGACCGCGCCGGTAGCCGAGGAAACCGCCCCCGTAGTCGAGGAAGCCGCCCCGGTAGCCGAGGAATCCGCGCCGGGATATGAGATGGCCAACCTGCCGCGCAGGAGCGTCGCCTTCATCGGCTCGGAGTGCCACCCCTTCGTCAAGACGGGCGGCCTGGGCGACGTGATGTACGCCCTGCCGCGCGAGCTCGTGCGCCTCAACTGCGACGTGCGCGTGATACTGCCCCGCTACGCCTGCATCCCCCAGGAGTATCAGGACAAGATGGTCTACCGCGGCGAATTCTACATGGACCTTGGCCGCACGGGCCGCAGCTATTACGTCGGCATCATGGAGTACATCTGCGACGGCGTCGTCTATGACTTCATCGACAACCAGGAGTTCTTCTCCAGCGGCCGGCCCTACACCAACCTGGTGGACGACATCCCCCGCTACTGCTTCTTCAGCAAGGCGGCGCTGGCGGCGCTCAACTATATGGACTGGATACCGGACATCGTCCACTGCCACGACTGGCAGGCGGCGCTGGTGCCCATTTACCTGCGCACGCTCTTCAAGGACACGCCCGTGGGCCGCGCGAAGAGCATACTCACCATACACAACCTGCGCTTCCAGGGCGTGTACAACATCCCCACCATCAAGTACTGGACGGGCCTGCCCGACGAGGTGTTCAACATGGGCGCGCTGCAGCAGGACTGGGTGGACGCCAACCTGCTCAAGGGCGGCCTCGCCTACGCCGACCGCATAACCACCGTCAGCCACACTTACGCCGGCGAGATACAGACGCCCGCTTACGGCGAGCGCCTGGACGCGCACCTGCGCTATCACAGCTGGAAGCTGCGCGGCATCGTCAACGGCATCGACTACGGCATGTGGGACCCGCAGACGGACCCCGCCCTGGCGGAGAATTACAGTCTCGGCAACGTGCTCGAGCACAAGATGGCCAACAAGCGCGCCCTGCAGCGCGAGCTGGGGCTGGAGGAGGACGAGGGCAAGTTCGTCATCGGCCTGGTCTCCCGCCTGACCAACCAGAAGGGCCTCGACCTCGTCAGCGCCATCATGCCGCAGATACTCGACGGCAACACGCAGATGGTCGTCCTCGGCACCGGCGACCAGGAGTATGAGGACACCTTCCGCTACTACGAAAACACCCACCGCGGCACCTTCAGCGCCTGCATCCAGTACGACGAGGGCCGCGCCCACCGCATCTACGCCGGCGCGGACGTGGTGCTGGTGCCCAGCCGCTTCGAGCCCTGCGGCCTCACCCAGCTCAACGCCATGCACTACGGCACGCTGCCCATCGTGCGCGAGACCGGCGGGCTGAAGGACACCGTGGAGCCCTACAACGAGTTCACCGGCGGCGGCAACGGCTTCACCTTCGACCGCTACGAATCCGGCCTGCTGCTGGAGGCCATCAACCGCGCCAAGAGCCTCTACTTCACCAACCGCTACCACTGGGACGAGATCGTGCAGCGCGACATGGCCAAGGACGTCTCCTGGGCCAACTCCGCCCGCCAGTACAAAGACCTCTATCTTGAGCTCACCCAGTGGTGAGCAACTAAGCGCAAAAAAGGCCGGCTGAAGCTTCAGCCGGCCTTTTTTCCATCTTCAGGCATCCCGCGCGTGACAAATGGCCGGGGCGCAGTATTCACTTGCTATTTCAGGAAATTGGCTGTTGCACATTCGTGACGTATCTAATATAATGTCATATGTATAAGTTTGTCATTTTCAGGCGCGGGAGGATACGCCATGTTCAAGGCCATACACGACTTTTTCATCATCACGCCGGAGGTGAAGCCGGAGTTCCTCGCCGCCGCGCAGCGGCACAACCGCCTCTCGCTGCTGGTCATCTGCGTGATGATCTTCGGCATGGAGCTCTTCAACATGGCGCGGGTGCTCTTCTGGTCCGCTTCCGGGCTGGGGACGCTCAACAACCGCATTTATTTCGCCTTTTACAGCTCGCTGTTCCTGGCGGCGGCGCTCTACCTGCTGCTCGCGTGGCTGCTGCGCCGGCGCGCGCCGGGCGTGAAGCTCGCGCTGCAATACGCCGTCGCGGCCTTCTGCCTCGTCTGGCACGTTGGCATGAACGCCTATGACATCCTTGCCGGCCACAGCCTGGAGACCGGCATCTATCTCACGGCGGTCCTCGGCATGGGCGTGTTCATACTCATGCCCGCCTGGCTCTCCTTTGCCCTGCACGGGGCGGCTTACCTGCTCTTTATGGCCCTCGCCGCGCCCTCGCTGGACAGCGGGCAGCTGATAAACCTCAGTTTCGCGTCCATCGTGGCCCTGGCCGCCTCCCTCACCAACTGCCGCCACCACGCGGTGGTCATCGCCCAGCGGCAGGAGATACGCAGTATCAACGAACGGCTGCAGGTCCTCGTGCAGCGCGACCCCCTGACGGGCCTACTGAACAAGACGGCCTTCCAGCGCTGTGTGGAGCCGCACCTGGGCGAGCGCGGCGCGGCGCTGCTGATACTCGACCTGGACGATTTCAAGTCCGTCAACGACCGCTTCGGCCACCCCTGCGGCGATTTCGTGCTCAAGGAGACGGCCATTTTGCTGGACGCCGCCTTCACCGGCGCCGCCGGCGTCAGCCGCATCGGCGGCGACGAATTCGCCGTGCTCACGCTGGGGCTCTCCGCGCAGGAGCTGGAGGACGCCGCCCGCGCGCTCATCCGCTCCGTTTCCGCCATCACCTGGCGCGGCCAGGCGGTGAGCAGCGGCTGCAGCATCGGCGGCTGCCGCCTTGGCAGCCGCGCTATCAGCTACGAACAGCTCTACGACGCGGCCGACCGCGCGCTCTACCGCGCCAAGGAGCACGGTAAGGAGCAGTTCTACCTGCTGGACCTGCCCTGAGCGCCCGGAAAAAACAGACCCCCCGCCGGTCCGCGGACCGGCGGGGGGGGTCGTATTTTGCGCTTTTTCAGATGAGCTCCGCCGTCCCGGCGGCCACGGGCTCCGGTTCCGTTGCGGAGGGGACGCCCAGGCTGTCGATGATGGTGATGACCAGCCCGCGGATGCTGTTTTCCGTGGTGCGGTAGGGCGCGATGCGCAGCGTGTAGCAGCGGCCGTTCATGGCCGTCACCTCGCGGTCGATGGAGAGGAGGTCCTTGAGCACGGTGCGGCAGTCGTTCTCGATGGCCTCGTCGGGGAAGCTGTGGGCGAATATCTGGATGGGCCGCCCCACGTCGTGCTCCATCAGCTGGAATTCGCGTCCCACGTACTCGGTGAACTTGCGGATGTTGAGGTTGCTGTCCACGAAGAGGATGCCGATCATGGTGGAGGAGAGGAAGTTGGAGAGGTCGTTGGTCATCATCGTCAGCTCGTCCAGCTTCAGCTGGTGCTCGGTGTTGACGGTGTAGAGCTCCTCGTTCACGCTCTGCAGCTCCTCCGTGGAGCTCTGCAGCTCCTCATTGGCGGTCAGCAGCTCCTCGTTTGCGGCCTGCAGCTCGCCGTTCACGGTCTCCAGCCGCTGGATGGTGGCCCGCAGGTCGCTCTGGGACACCTGGAACTCCCGCTCCAGGTCGGCGATGCGCCGGGCGGCGGTGGCGTCCAGGTCGTATTTTTCCGTCACGCCGCCCTCGTCGCCGTGGCGCCGCTCCAGGAACAGCACGGCCGTCAGCTTGCTGTCCTCGCCGGAGACGCCGGCGATGGGCTGCACGGTGAGGTCGATGACCTTGCGCCCGCTGGGCGTGTCCACCGCCACGTCCGTATAGGTGACGGGGGTGTTCTCCGCGCGGCAGCGGCTGAGCGCCGTGGCGGCCACCAGGCTGAGGTCCTTGTTGATCATGCTGAAGAAATTGAGCGTGGCTTTGCCGGGGGCCAACGTCAGGTAGTCGGCGTAATTGCCGAAGAAGTGGAGCACGGAGTCGTCCTCCCCCAGCACCACGGAGGCGGGCAGGAAGCGCTCCAGGAACTTGGTGTAGAGCCCCTCGGCGGCGCTGTCCTCGTTCTGCCCGCTGCCCGCGCGGATGCTGCGCGGGGAAATGGTCTGGATGTTGGGGATGGTGAAGGCCGGCGGCGTCAGGTCCTCCACCTTGCCCTCGCCCTTGTGCAGGTATATCTTCTCCGCGCTGCAGACGGGCTTGAAAAGGCTCACATACTCCCCCGCCGTCTCGCTCTTGCCGAGGAAGAGGTAGCCGTTGTTTTTCAGCGCGGAGTGGAAGATGGCGAAGAGCCCGCGGCGCATCACCGGCTGGAAATAGATCATCACGTTGCGGCAGACGATGAGGTCCAGCTTGCCGAAGGGCGGGTCGGAGAACATGTTGTGCGTGGCGAACACGATCATGCGCCGGATCTCCTTGGAGATCTGGTACTGGTCGTTAATCTTGAGGAAGAACTTGGCCAGGCGGTCGGGCGTCACGTCGTCGATGATGTTTTCGGAGAAAACGCCCTTGCCGGCCTGCTCGATGGCGCGGCTGTCCACGTCCGTGGCGAAGATCTTCACGTCCCGCTTGACGTTCAGCTCCTCCATCACCTCGCGGAACAGTATGGCGATGGAATAGGCCTCCTCGCCGGTGGAGCAGCCCGCGCTCCAGACGCGGATGGGCTCGTTTTCCTTCGCCCGCTCGACGATCTTGTAGATGGCGTTGTACTTGAGCTTCTCAAAAAAGGCCGGGTCGCGGAAGAAGTTCGTCACGCCGATGAGTATCTCCTTGACGAGGATGTTCACCTCCTCCGCGCTGTCGCCCAGCAGCCGGGCGAAGTCGGCGAGGGTGGCCGTGTGCGTCACCAGCATCCGCCGCTCGATGCGCCGCAGGATGGTGGAGCGCTTGTAGTAGGTGAAGTCGATGCCGCTGGCGTTTTTCAGTATCGTGTAGATGTGCGAGAGCGTCTCCTCCTCGGAGAAGATGACCTCCTCGTCGGAGAGCAGCCCGTCGCTCTTGGGCGAGCGCAGCAGCACGGGCGTGTTGGAGAAGTTCAGTATCTCCTCGGCGATCTCCTCCGGCGAGAGGACGAAATCCGCCAGCCCCGTGTTGATGACGCTGCGCGGCATGCCGTCGAACTTGGCGCTCTCCGGCGCCTGGGCGATGACCAGGCCGCCGTGCTCCTTCACGGCCTTCACGCCGTTGGTGCCGTCCGAGCCGGTGCCGGAGAGCACGACCACGATGGAGTGCTCGCGCTTTTCCTCGGCCAGGGAGGAGAAGAAGATGTCGATGGGGTGGTTGAGCGTGCCGGAGGCGTAGTCGGAGAGTATCAGCCGCCCGTCCCTGATGGTCATGTACTTTTTCGGCGGTATCAGATAGACGGTGTCCGCTTCCACGTTCATGCCGTTTTCCGCCTGGTACACGCTCATCTCCGTGTGCTTGCCGAGGATGTCGGCCATCAGGCTCTTATAGTCGGGCGAGAGGTGCTGCACGACCACAAAGCTGAGCCCGCTGTTGGGCGGCATATAGCCGAAAAACTGCTGCAAAGCCTCCAGACCGCCGGCGGAAGCGCCGATGCCGATGACCAGCGGCGTCTGTGCGGAGGTGTTTTCTTCGGGCAGGGACTTTTTTTCGTCGGTCTTGCTCATTTCTGTTCCTCCTTAGCGTTTGCGTCCCGCGCGGGGTGGGCGCGCAGGTATTTCAGTTCAAATTCCATCGCCGGCAGCGGCGGGTCGTAGAGATACCCCTGGCCGTAATAGCAGCCGGCCTCCAGCAGCGCGTCGCGCTGCGCGGCGGTCTCCACGCCCTCGGCCACGCAGTCCATGCCGTATGCGCGGCATATCTGCACGATGTCCCGCACCAGCATCCGGCTGACGGGGTTGCCGGCGAGCCCGGTGATGAGGCTGCGGTCCAGCTTCACGGTGTCGAAGCGGACGTTGGTGAAAAGCGGCAGGTTGGCGTACTGCGAGCCGAAGTCGTCCAGGCTCAGGCGCAGGGCGCAGGAGCGGAAGCGCTCCACGATGCGGCGGAACTCGCCGGTCTCGATGCCGCCGCGCTCCGTCACCTCCAGCTCCAGGGCCTCCGCCGGGAAATGCGGATAGCGGCTCTGCACGGCCAGCACGGAGGCCAGCGTGGACGGGTGGACGAGCGTGGCGCGCGAAATGTTGGTGGCCACGGGCACCAGCCCCAGCCCCTCCTCGCGCCACCGGTCGGCCTGGTCGAGCGAGCGCTCAAGGACGTAGATGTCCAGGTCGCGTATGGACCCGTCCTGCTCCAGATACTCTATGAACTGCCCCGGCGCGACGATGCTGCCGTCCTCGGCTATGCCGCGCACCATGGCCTCCGCCCCGTACAGGCGGCCGGTGCGCATGTCTATCTTCGGCTGGAAATAGACGGTGAAGCGCCCGGCGCGCGCCGCCGCGCCCACGCTGTGGTATTCTTCCGCCCGCTGGGCAAAGCCGAGCACCTCGTCGCTCGTGTCCAGGCCCTCGCCGTGCATGGCGGCCTTGGCCTCCTTCACCAGCGTCTGCCCGCTGAAGCGCCCCTCGGCCCAGGCGCGGCCGATGCGCACCTCCTTCGGGTAGCGCCGCTGTATGATGGAGCGCAGCCGCCCGCAGCGTCCGACGAACACCTCCCGCGTCGTGTTGGGGAAAAAGGCGATGAACTCCGCGTCCCACGTGCGGTAAAGATAGCTGTAGCCGAACAGGTCGGCCAGCGTCTTGGCCACATACCACAGCAGCCTGCTGCCGTATTCAAAGCCGCAACTGCTGTTGATGGCGGCGAAATTCGGTATGTCCAGGCACACGGCCCCCAGCGAGCTGAAGTGCTCGGAGTCGAGCGTGTGCACGGCTTCCATATAGGCGCGCAGGTCCGGCAGGCCCATCAGCTGCTCGGCCGCGCCGGCGGGGCTGTCCGCGCGGCGGAAGCGCTCGCGCTGGCGCAGCATGTGCGGTATCAGCGTGCTGAAAAGCGCCGCGTCCCCCGGGTGCTCGCGCGCGTTCTCTATGCAGAGGAAGCCCTCCACCCGCTCGCCGCGTATCAGCGGCAGGGCCGTGAAGTACCACTCCCCCTCCGCGCCGTGCTCCGGCCCGTGCCGCCGGGTGACGAAAATGGGCGCGCGCTCGTCCATGCAGCGCCGCAGCAGCGGGAAGCTGTCCAGGCGCATGCCGGATACGGCCTGCTGTATGCTGCGTTTGCTCGTGTTCGTCCACTCGAAGGTCATCACCAGCGCGTGGCCGTTCTCCACCAGCATCAGCGTATAGACGCGGTCGGCGTGGTAATATGTGCCGATGGTCTGCAAAACGCCCATCAGCGAGGCGTCCAGCGTCCGCGCCGTGAGCATCCCGGAAACGCAGTCCAGCGCCACGTCCTTCTCGCTTTCCGAGAGCGGGCGCAGCATTTCCCCCGAGTGTATGGCCACTTCGTCCGTGCCTGAGCCCACTTTTTCCCAGCAGCCGTCCACAGCTTCCTGCGCGAAGGCCACGGTGTCCGCCGCCGCGTTCCACCAGAAGGAGCAGGCGTGCAGCGCCTCCTCGAGCATGGCGGCGTAGCTGGCGCCGGCGGCGGGCAGCACGCTCACGCCGGTGACGAAGCGCAGTCCATCAAAGGCGGCGGCCGGCTGCATAACGCGCCGCACGAAGGCCACGGCCTCTTCCAGCAGGCGGCGCAGCCCCTCTTTGCCCGTCACGGAGGGGAAGGCGACCACCAGTTCGCGGGCGCTGTACTGCCCCAGCAGGCAGCCGCCGCCCAGCGCCAGCGAGAGCGCCGTCGCCAGCTCATAGAACATCTGCCCGGCCGCCGGCAGGGCGCCCTGCGGCTGGCTCGCCAGGCCGTTCACCTGGAAGACGGCCACCGCCCGGTTGCCGCCCCCACCGCCGGCGAAGGCCGTCTCCGCCATCCGCTGTATGGTCGCGCGGTCGTAGAGCCGGCTGCCCTCGTCGCGCCGCGCCTCGCCGGCCAGTGCCTGTTCCAGCCTGTGCTGCGGGTCCATGCGCACGAGATAGACGAAAAGATACACCTGTCGCGAGGAGGGCTCTTCGGTCAAGTACAGCACGTGCCTCACCCAGCGGATGCGCCCGTCGCTGTCCGCGCGCCGGTACTCGGTGGCGAGCCAGCGCCGCCCCTCCTCAAAGGCCTTCAGCAGCCGCTCTCGGTCGAAAAAGTCCAGGAACGTCTCCTGGTCGGCCTCGCCGAAGATCTTCTCCCGCTCCATTTTCAATATCTGCGAGCAGCGCGTGCGCTGCACCTGGCTGGTGAGGTTGGAGCCCTCTATCCACAGCGACTCCACACAGTCCAGCTCCAGGTTGGCGCTCATGCGCACGATCAGGTCGGCCACCAGCCCCTCCGGCAGCGGGCGCTGCAGCGGGCTCCAGCTGTCGGGGCCGGAAAAGCCCAGCGGCAGGTTCTCAAGCACGCCCACCGCCTTCACCGCCCGCCCCGCGTCGTCATAGAGCGCGCGGTAGGAGATGGTCGCCCAGCTGTAATAGCCCGTGTCCACGCTGCGGACGGCAAAGTTGCCGTAGCCCTGCGCGTGCCCGTCCAGCAGGTCCCGGGCAAAGGCGCGGAAGCGGGAAACGGAATTCGGGTGTATCCAGCCGCCGTCGATGAGGGCGTCCGGGAACACCATCCGCCCATCCCCCAGCTCGCGGTATTTGCCGTCCCGCGTGAACGCGCGGAAGGTGCCGCCTGGCATCTCCACCTCCCACAGGCGCTTGGCCGTCTGGTCGAAGGCGGCCTGCAGCCGCCGGTTCGTCTCCTCCAGCCGGTGTTCGGACTCCTTGTACTGCGAAACGTCCGTGGCTGTGATGAGCATCACGGGGTAGGGGCTCTCATAGTCCACGTGCGTGGCGCGGATGTGCCACCAGGCCCATTTCCCGCCGCCGGCGGAGATGCGGTGCGTGTGCTCCACGGCCCGGTCCTCGCGCAGCCCGGTGCGCAGCGCCTCCTCCAGCGCGGCCACGTCGTCCGGATGGATGAGCTCCTCCATCGCCATCGGCAGCGGCAGGTCCTCCGGCTCCGCGCCGATGATGCGGCAGTAGCTGGGGCTGACATAGATCACCTGCGGCCGCGGCCCCATCTCCAGCAGGGCCACGCCGCTGTCCAGGTACTCCAGCAGCCCGCTCAGCGGGATGGTGCTCACGGGGCGGAACTCCCCGCGCTGCCCCTCCTGATACCCGTCCTGGTCCTTCAGGCAATAGCGGTGCTTGCCGGTCTTTTTCGCCTTGTAGAGCGCCAGGTCCGCGGCCTGATAGAGCCCCTCGAACTCCTGCCCGCGCGCGGAGAGATAGACGCCCACGCTGGCCGTGATGTCCACCACCTGGCTGTCGCCCAGCGCCAGGTGCAGCTCGTCGCAGATCTGCGCCGCCTTTTTGCGCACGTATTCCTCGGTGATATCACCGCAGAGGAAAACGGTGAATTCGTCGCCGCCCAGGCGGCCGACGATGTCGTTGGCGCGGAAAAGCCCGGAGAGGATGCGCGCCGACTGCCTGATGGCCTGGTCGCCGGCCTGGTGGCCCAGCGTGTCGTTCACCTGCTTGAAATTGTCCAGGTCGATGATGAACAGCGCGCACTGCTCCTCCGCCGTCATCTTCTGCAAACGCTTTTTTATGTACTGCTCCACCGTCGCCCGGTTCAAAAGCCCGGACACGGAGTCCTTGCTCGCCCGCTGCTGCAGCTCCTCCAGCTGATATTGCAGCCGTTCTTCGTCCCGCGAGACGCCCTTTGTCTCTGACATTTCGTTCCCTCAGCTTCCTGACGGTCTTTTGTTTCCCTTTTCCCCTGCGCACAGCAGCTGTTCCAGCGCCTGCGCCAGCTTTTTGAAGTCTATCGGTTTGGATATGTGCGCGTCCATGCCGGCGGCCGCCGTGGCCGCCACGTCCTCGGCGAAGGCGTTGGCGGTGACGGCGATGATGGGCACGCTCTGCGCGTCCGCGCGCGGCAGGGCGCGTATCTGCCGGGCGGCGGCGCAGCCGTCGAGCCCCGGCATCTGCATGTCCATCAGCACGGCGTCGAAGGCGAACGGCGCGGACTGCCTGAAGAGCTCCACGGCCTCCGCCCCGTCGAAGGCCTGCGCCACGCGCACGCCCCGCGCGGCGAGCATCTCCGTCGTGATCTCCATGTTTATCTCGTTGTCCTCCGCCAGCAGCAGCGAAAGCCCCTCCAGCGTGAACGCGCCCGCACCCGCCCGCGCGGCGGCTCGCGCTGCCGCCTCTGCCGCGGGCTCAGCCTGTCCGGGCTCTGCGGAGGGCAGCGGGAGGACGACGGTGAAGCGGCTGCCCTTCCCGGGCTCGCTCTCCACCTGTATCTCGCCGCCCATCAGCGCCGCCAGGCTGCGGGTGATGGACATCCCCAGCCCGGTGCCGGAGGCGGCGCGGTCGCCGAAGCGCATCTCCCGCGCGTAGGGCTCGAAGATGCGCCGCAGGAACTCCGGCGACATGCCGATGCCCGTGTCGGCCACGGTGAACTCGTAGCGGCCGTACTCGCCGGACTCCGTCTGGCGCACGGAGAGCGTGATCTCCCCGCCGGCGGGCGTGAATTTAAAGGCGTTGGAGAGCAGGTTGTTGAGTATCTGCTGTATGCGCCGCTCGTCGCCCACCACCGTCTCCGGGCCGGCGGCGAAGTTTTCGCGCAGGGCCTTGCCCTCGCGCCCGGCCTGTATGCGGAAGGCCGCCAGGCAGTCGTCCACGCACTTTCGCAGGTCGAACGGGCGGCTCTCCAGCCGCACCTGCCCGTGCTCCATGCGCGCCATCTCCAGGATGTCGTTGATGAGCCCCAGCAGATAGCGCCCGGAAGAGTCGATGCGGTCCAGGTAGCCCGCCGCCCGCTGCGGCTCGTCCAAATGCTGCCGCGCCAGCTCGCTGGAGCCGAGGATGGCGTTCAGCGGCGTGCGCATGTCGTGCGACATGTTGCGGAAAAAGGCCTGCTTGGACTGCTCGTTCTGCTTTGCCAGCTGCAGGGCGTCCTCCAGCAGCCGGCGCTCCTGCAGCTGCCGCTCCTTTTCCCGCTCCACCTCGCGGAAGCAGAGCACGACCTCCTGCGCCTCCAGCGCGGCGTCAAACAGCACGCGCACGCTCACCCAGCGGTATTCGCCGCCGAAGCGGCGCAGGAATTCGCCGCCGTAGTCGCTCACCTGCCTGTCCACCAGCTGGCGGATGTTCTCGCAGGAGAAGCTCTTGGTGAAGTCGCGGAAGGCCTCCGCCTCGACGACCTCCCCCGCCGTGCGCAGCAGCTCGCCGTAGGGGCCGAAGGCGGGGATGCGGCTGCGGACATAGTCCGAGCCCTTTATCATCTCATACGTCTCCCGCTCATAGTTCACGCGGTAGAGCGCGTAATAGGTGTTGCCCAGCACCTGGGCGGTCTCATTGGCGCGCCGGGCCCGCTCGCCCAGATGCTGCTCCCGCCTTGCCAGCGCGAAAAGCGCCAGCAGCGAAACGGCGAACATCAGAAGCAGCGCCCAGCCCACCTGCCACAGCTCGCCGAGGATGACGCCATAGGGCACGGTGACGATGGAGTACCAGCCGTTGTCGAGCCGCGTGTAATAGACGGCCCGGCGGCGCCCGTCCAGGTCGCGCATGGCCCCCCCGCCCCCCAGCTCCCCGGAGGATATCCGCTCCACCAGCGAGGTCAGGTACGCCTGCACCTCTTCCTGCGGCAGCTCGAGGGCCGTTTTCTGATAGACGGCCGTCCCCTTGCCGTCGCAGAGGAAGAAGGATTCCTCCTCCTTCAGCTCCGCGGCCTCAAAGCTCAGGTGCTCGGGCAGGATGTCGAAGGCCATCACGGCGCCGTCCTGCGCGCAGCTCTGCGCGGCGGTGACCACCGGCCGGCCGTAGACGGCGTCCGTGTACACGTCCGTGAATATGACGCGCCCTTCCGCAGAGCGCGCCTGGGTGTACCAGGGCGCGGCGGCGTAGTCGTACTCCGCGTCCCACTCCCAGGGGTTGGCGGCCAGGATCTCCCCGTCCAGCACCACATAGGGGTCCACCACGCCGCTGCCCAGCACGCTGTCCACGCGCCGGAAATACATCCCGACGAAGTCCCGGATCTCCTCGCGGCTCTCGCCGGCGGCCAGGCGGCTGTCCAGCGAGGCCACGCCGAAGTTGAGCAGCGTCTCGTATACGCTCAGCCGCCCTTCCTCCTCGGCGGCGCAGCTGGCGGAGAGGGCGGTGCCGGCCTCGCGCGCGTTGCGCAGCAGCGCCGTGCGTATCAGCAGTATGCCGGCCAGCGTCAGCAGCGTCAGCGCGGCGAAGGCCACCAGCGGCAGGCGCATCCGCCGGTGCAGCGCGCGGCGTTCAGCGCGCTCCATCGCCGTTGTCCCCAATGGCCGCGGCCGCGGCCTCCCAGGCGGGGGCGATCTCCGCCATCAGCCGCGCGGCCTCGTCCATGTCCCCCCGGCGCAGGGCCTCCACCTGGGCGGTGAAGAGGGCGTAGAGCCCGTCCATGGAGAGGTTGCCGCAGACGCCCTTGAGCGTGTGCGCCGCCGCGCACGCGCGCTCGCGCCCGCCCTCTTCCAGCGCCGCGGCGAGCGCGGGATAGTCCCGCGAGGCGGCGAACTTGCCGAGCAGGCGCTCCATCAGCGCTTCGCTGCCCATCACGCGCTCGCTGAGCGCGTCCACGTCGATGCCCGCGGCCTCCAGCCGCGCTTTGCGCTCCGGCGTCACGCCATAGCCTCCTTCCGGTACATCTGCGAGAGCTTCCCCTCCACGGAGAAGAAGCAGTCCAGCAATTTCGGGTCAAAAACGCCGCACTCGCCCGCGCGTATCATCTCCAGCACGCGCTGGCGGGGGAAGGCGTCCTTATATACGCGCTTGCAGCTGAGCGCGTCGTATACGTCCGCCAGCGCCACGGCGTGCGCCCAGGGCGTGATCTCCCCGGCGCGCAGGCCGTCGGGATAGCCGCGGCCGTCCCAGCGCTCATGGTGGTGGCGGGCGATGTCCACGGCGTAGCGGAAGGCGGCGTGCCGCCGCAGCTGCGGTATCTTCTCCAGCAGCGCCGCGCCCTGCACGGTGTGCGTTTTCATCACCTCGAACTCCTCCGCCGTCAGCCGCCCGGGCTTGTTCAGTATGGCGTCCGGCACGGCGATCTTGCCCACGTCGTGCAGTATGGACGCGAGGGCGATCAGCGCGGTCTGCTCGCCGTCCAGCCCCTCGCCGTAGGGCGTCTCCGCCAGCAGGCAGCGGGTGATGTCGTGTATGCGCCGCACGTGCCCGCCGGACTCCTCGCTGCGGAACTCGATGGCCGTGGCCAGCGCCTCCACCATGCCCTGGTTGAGCTCGATGATCTGCTGCGCCTGGGCCAGCAGCTCCTCATGCTGGCTGAGCACCGTGCTCCTCAGCTGCCGCCGGGACTGGAAGAGCTCGATGACGGACTGCACGCGCCGCCGCACCACGAAGGGCACCACCGGCTTGCTTATCACGTCCATCACGCCCAGGCTGTAGGCCTCGCGCAGCACTTCCCCGCTGGCCTCGGCGGTGATGATGAAAACGGGCAGCCTGTCCGTCAGCCCGCGCGCGTGCAGCTCCCGCAGGGCCGACAGGCCGTCCATCTCCGGCATCACCACGTCCAGCAGCACGGCGCAGATGTCCTCCTGGCCGGAATAGACGATGTCCAGCGCCTGGCGGCCGTTGTACGCCGTCTCCACGCTGAAATCGGGCGCAAAGACGTTCTCCAGTATGGCCAGGTTGATATCGTCGTCGTCCACGATCAGCAGCTTCCCGCACCGGCCTCTCTCCGCCGTCATTCTCCCTCTCCTTTCGCGCCGTCCGGCGCCAGGCGCGGCCGCCGCGACTCCAGTATCCGCCTCCGCGCCTCGTGCGCGGGCAGGGGGAAGGAGAAGCGGAAGCCCTGCATCACGTCGCAGTGCAGCTCGCGCAGCGCGCTTATCTCCTCGTCCGTCTCCACGCCCTCGGCGAGGATGGTGAGGCCCATGCGGTGCCCCGTCTCCACCAGCGCGCCGAGGATGATCTTCCCCTGCTCGGTGCCCATGTTGTCCACCAGTTCCTTGTCCAGCTTGAGGCCGTCCATCGGGTAGTCCTGCAGGTCGTGGAAGGAGGAAAAGCCCATGCCGAAGTCGTCAAAGATGACGCGCACGCCGTGCCGCCGCACCTCCACGATGTTTTTCAGCATCTGCTCGTTCTGCCGGCGGCTCAGCTGCTGGCTCTCGGTCACTTCCATGATCAGCAGCTTGCGGCGGAACTCGTGCCGCTCCACGATCTCGATGCACTTCCCGGCGAATCCCGGCTCGCTGAACGTGCGGCGGGCAAAGTTGCAGGAGATGAAAAAGTCCTCCACCCCCGCGCGCCCCAGCTCCTCAAGGAAGGCGCAGGTGAGCTCCAGCCCGTAGAGGTCGAGCGCGCCGATGCGCCCGTCGCCCTCCAGCAGCGGTATGTACCGCCCGGGGTCCAGCCGCCCCAGCCGCGGGTGGTTCCAGCGCGAGAGCGCCTCCCCGCCCACCATGCGGAAGTTGTAGGAGTCCACGAAGAATTGCAGGTACAGCTGGAACTCATGGCGCTCCAGCGCGCTGTCGAAATCGCCCAGCAGCTGCCAGCGCTCCTCGCAGGCGCGGCAGAGCTCCGTGCCGCAAAGGCGCTCCCCCGTCCCGTCCCGGGCGGCGGCCAGCGCGCACTGGTGCGCGTGGAACATCGTCTGCTCCAGGCCGCCGTGGTTCTTCGCCAGCGGGTGTACGCCCACGGTCACGTCCTCTTCGCGCAGCCGGCCGCCGGATACGCCCGCGCAGATGCGCTCCCGCGCCTCCCGCGCCCACTCGCGGGCGCTCTGCGCGCTGTCAAAGCGCTTGAGGGCGTATATGTCGCCGCCGCAGCGCGCCAGGATGTCCCCCGGCCCGCCGGCGGCTTTCAGCGTCTCCGCCGCGCGCGCGAGCAGCGCGGCGGCCTGTTCGCGGCCCCACGTGCGCCCCACCTCGTCCAGCGCCAGATGGAAGCACAGCAGCGCATAGTTGGCGCGGTCCTGGCTGCGCTCCAGGTGTGAGAAGGCCTCTTTCAGCGCCTCCTCCGTGCCCAGGCCCGTCTCCGCGTCCGTCAGGTGCAGTTCCACGCCCCGCCGGCGCTCCCGGCGGTAGGCCCTCAGCGCGGCGATGAGCGCGCAGGCAAGCAGCAGCGCCGCCGCGCCCAGGCCGCCCAGCAGCCCCAGCGGCGCCGCCGTTGGCGTGCCCTCCGACGCCTGGGCAAGCAGCGCGCCCGTCCACTGCGTACTGCCGGTGGCGGCGGCGAACTCCCGCAGCTCGGCGCGCAGGCCCTCCGGCGCGGCGGTGGTGAGATAGAGGGCATAGGCCGTCTCCGTCCCGCCCTCCTCCGCGGTCAGCAGCACCAGCGGCTGGGCCGTGGTGTGCTGATAGCGCTCGCCGGACAGGCAGCCGGATATGATGTCCACCTGCCGCGCCTCCGCCAGCTCCGCGCGCCGGTCCTCGCTGCCGGGCTCCAGGTACTGCACCCGGTATCCGTATTCCTCGCCGAAGCGCTGCAAAAACTCCGGTATCGCCCCACGGTAGCTCCCGCTGTCCGCGTCGTAATACTCCAGCGGATAGAGCGCCGGGTTGCCGGCGACAAAGATGATGGCTTCGCCAGTTTGCAAGTCCTTTTCCCCGTTTCTCACTCAAAAAGCGTCAGATTGGCGGCCGGCGAGGCCGCGGCGGCCGCTTCCACCAGCCCCTCCGCCTCCGCAGCGTCGCGGTCCAGGCCCTCGAGCGTGCTGCGGATGGCCTCGCGCAGCGCGGCCAGCTTCCCGGCGTAGCGCCGGAGCTCTGCCAGCTCCTCCTCCATCGTGCCGCGCACGGCGGCGCGCGCGGCCTCCTCCTGCGCGCGCGTCTCGGCCTTCAGCGCCTCGGCGCTCGCGCGGGCGTCCAGTATGGCCATGGATATCTGCTCCTGCTGGGCGCGCAGGCGGTCCACCTCCGAGCGCAGGGCCCGGTTCTCCTTTTCCAGCTCCTGCGCGCGCCTGATGGCCCTGTTTTCGGCCTCCGACGCGGCCTCGCCCTGTTCGGCGAGCTTTTTTGCCGCCTCGTCCTCCATCTCCGTGATGAATTTGAACACGTCGTCCCTGCGGTAGCCCCAGAACCCCTTCCTCAGTTCTTCAAGCCTCATCCTGCCGCCTCCCTTTATTTGATGTTTATACGCTGGCGCTCGATCCGGCCCCAGACGTTCTTTTTCCGCTTATATCCGATGAGCGCCGTCATGCGCACCCAGGCCAGCACGAAGCGCAGGCAGGACACCTCCACCACGCACAGGCCCACCGCCTTGAGCACGTCCGTCAGGTAGAGCTTGAGGTCCACCGTATGTACGCGCGCGAAGAAGGCCGTCAGCGACAATATGGCGCTGTAGGCCACGTAGATGCCGAAAAACAGTACCATGAACGGCACGTTGATGAGGTCCACGGCGAAAGCCAGCAGCGTGGTGAAAACGCCGAACATCTCGATGTACGGCGAGAAGAGCTCATAGATGAGGAAGTAGAAATAGGAGACGAAGCTCACCGCGCCGTATTTGGGGTTGGCCATGATGTTCCGGTAGCGCATCATGCTCTGGAAAAGCCCGATGTGCCAGCGCCGGCGCTGCTTGCAGAGGTCGCCGAGCTTTTCCGGCACCTGCGTCCAGCAGATGGCGTCCGTCACATAGCGTATGCGGTAGGGCCGCTGGTTCTCGCGGCAGTAGACGTGCAGCTTCACCACCAGCTCCATGTCCTCGCCCATGGTGTTGCGCTCATAACCGCCGGCCTCAATCACCGTGCTCTTCAAAAACAGCCCAAAGGCCCCGGAGATGATGATGTTGCCGTTGAACTTGTCGAAGAGGATGCGCGAAGCGAGGAAGGAGCGGTCGTACTCCAGCACCTGCATACAGGCCAGCAGCTTTTTCGGCATCCGGTAGCGCACCACGCGCCCGTTCTCTATCTCCGCGCCGTTGCAGGGGCGCACCGTTCCGCCCACGGCCACCACCGTGGGGTCCTCCAGCACGGGGTGGACGATCTTCTCCAGCGAGTCGTACTGCAGCACGGAGTCGGCGTCCAGGCAGAGGAAGTAGGGGTAGCTGGAGACGTTGATGCCCATGTTCAGCGCGTCGGCCTTGCCGCCATTCTTCTTGCGCACCAGCGTGATGGGCACTTTCCAGGCCCGCGTCTCGTATACCTCCTCCTCCGGCTGGCAGGGTATGCGCCGCTGTATGGGCCGGTCGATGCGCCACATCTGGAAGGCGTCGCGCATCACCTGCGAAGTGTCGTCGGTGGAACCGTCGTCGATGACGATGATCTCATAGAGCTTGTAGTCCAGCGCCAGCAGCGAGCGCACCGTGGCCTCGATGGTCACGGCCTCGTTGTGCGCGGGCACCAGGATGGAGACGGGCACGTAGTAGTCGTTGCCCAGCTCGTTTTTCAGCGTGTTGCGCCGCCGGTTGGCGTAGAGCTCGGAGGAGCCCACCGTCACGGAGAGGAAGAGGAAGCTGGAATAGCCCACCATGTAGAGGATGAAGAAGGCCTCCACGCAGAGGAGGAAGAGCTGTATATAGTCCCGCGTGCTCATACGCCCACAGCCTCCTTTTCGCGCGGCGCGGCCGCGCTGCGCTGCAGCCGCCGGGATTCCAGCCGGTAGTTGAGCATCTCCCGCGCGTAGCGGTCGTCGCCGGCGAGTATGTCCATCATGCCCTCATAGCTGAGGCCGTGGGCCTCCAGGCTGGCGGAGGCGTTGTAGCGCACGTACCAGTTTGAGCTGTGCATGGCGCCCATCAGCGCGTCCACCACGTCCTGCCCCGGGTAGCGCGCCAGGGCCGTGGCGGCGATGGCCGCATACTCCCACTGCAGGGCGTCGCCGCTGCGGACGAGATCCAGCAGCACGCCGCGCACGCCCTCGTCGGGATAGCGCCCGAAATAGCGTATGGCGGCCAGGCGCAGCTCCTTGTCGCGCCCGCCGTCGCGCAGTATCTCCTCCATCTGCGGCCTGTAGTCCCCGCTCTGGAAGCGTATGTAGTCCAGCACCGCGCGCTGTATCTGCGCCGAAAAGCGCTCGAAGCGCCGCCACAGCAGCTCGATGAGCGCCTTCGCGCTGCCCGTATAGCTGAGCAGCGCCTCGGTGACCATTTTTTCGTGCAGCTGGCTGCCGCCGTCGCGGCTCAGCTCCTCCAGCGCATCGCCCAGCACCTCCGGGCTGCCGAAGCTGCACAGGGCCTTGAGCGCGTTCAGCCGGCAATAGAGGCTGTCCTTTTTCAGATAGGAGAGCACCACCCGCTGCACCTGGTCCAGCTCCATGTGCCGCTGCAGGCGGTGCCGTGCCAGGAAGTGGCAGTAATAGGCCGCCTGCGTGTCCTCCCGCTTCCAGTAGACCGTGGAGAGATAGAGGAACACCGGCTGCAGCTGCCGCAGGTATTCGCGGACGGCCGGCTCTTCCGTGTCCTGCTCATCCAGGAAGCGGTCGAAGGCCAGCAGGTAGCTTATGCGCGCCAGCCGGCGCCTCATCCAGGCCAGATGGCTGGCCTGGAGCGGCTGATGTACATCAGCGCGCAGTCCTTCCAGCTGCCCCTCCGCCTGCCGTTGGATGACCTCCACCCGCTTCTGCGTGCGCCGGTCGTCCGCGCGCAGGTGCAGGCTGTATATCACGTTGAACACCAGCATGCTCAGGCACACGATCCCGTAGCCGTATAGCAGTACCTCCGCGCCCACGGCGCGCCTCCTTCCCGGCGGTCAGCCGTCCAGCCCCGCCCAGTATTCCTGCAGGATGTAGTACGAGCTCTTCAGCCGCTCGTGATAGGTGACGTCCGTCCCCCAGCCCTCGAGCGGGAAGGCGGCCATCGGTATGCGCCAGCCGTCCCCGTCCCCGCGGGAGAAGCCCACGTACATCTCGTCGATGTGTATGTACTCGATGCCGTAGTGCTCGTAGTAGTCGTCGTGTATCATCATCTCCGAGGGGTTGGCGAAGTTCAGCAGCTGCCAGGGGATGCGTATCTCCACGCCGCCCTCGTCCGTGAAGCAGAAGTCGGCCAGCGAGTCGAACCCCTCCGCCTCCGGGTCGGCGTTGCCGTAGCGGAGCACCCCGGTCTCGTAGCGCTCGCCGAGGGGTAGGCTCTTGTCGGCGGGGGGCAACAGGTTTTCCAGGATGAGCGGCAGGGATATCTTCCTGAACACCGGCGTATCCGCATACGGGATGGTGCCCGCAAAATAGGCGTTGAGCTTGTAATACTCCTCGCTGAACATGGCCCGTATCACCTCATACCGCTCCTGCACGAGCACGCGGCTGTTGTCCTCGCCGTCTATGCAGATGACGAAGTCGCAACGGCGCGAGAAGTTGAGGCCGTAGTTCTGGCAGTATGTGCTGCCGGTCTTGGGCGTGGTGTCGATGGGTATATACAGCGTCTCGGAGCGCGCGTCCACGCCGTCCAGGTAGAAGTAGATGAACTTCTCGTCGTATTTCATGGAGAGGCTCGCCTCCCCGTCCGCGATCACCACGTCCTCCTCTCCCCACTCGGAGCCGTCGCCGTCCACATAGCAGACGCTCTCGTCCTCGCCGGGGTCGAAGGTGAGCAGGCCGAAGTACTGCTCGTTGGTCTGGTAGTCGCTCCAGTAGGGCGTGTTGTCCAGGTCCACGGCGTGCATGGTGTTCCAGGTGCGCTTGAACCACTCGTCCTGCCAGGTGAACACGCAGCTGCCGGCGCTGCCGGTGTCCATGATGTCCTCATAGCAGTCGATAATGGCCTGCCCCTGCTCCTGCTCGGTCATGTGCCCCTGGTTGCGGTTCGTGTTTCTATCGACCTGGGCCATGCCGCGGCCCGTGGTGACGCCGTACTCGGAAATCACGACGGGGATGTTGTGGAAGTTGTTGAGCGCGCTGAGATAGGCACGGTAGGTGTTCAGGCGGCCCTTGGAGTCGTAGTAATCGCTCTCGCCGATGTAGCTGTAAATGTCGGCGGCGCCCATGTTGGAGATGACTTTGAGGATGTTCTCATAGCGGCTTTCGCCGTAAGCCTCTATCAGGTCCTCCTCCCGGTAGGCGGCCGCCTCCATGTCGAGCTCGAGGTAGTCCGGGTAATAGGGGTAAACGTGGTAGGAGGCGAAATAGCCGGAGATGAACTTCTCGGTGGGCGTGATGTTCTCGACGTTTATGGAGGAGTATTTGCTGCGGTAGAACGTGGTGGCCGGGGAGTAATAGAAGGGATCCGTGGTGGGCCAGTTGGAGAAGGCCACCAGCCGCTGCTGCTTGTAGCGGGTGGTCTCGTACTCGATGATATTGTCCCCGACCCGCGCCAGCATGGCCTCGAAGGGGGTGGCGTCGGCGGTGGTGACCATGTATTCGCCCTGGTAGGAACTGCGCTCCGGATATTTATGGTCGGTGTAGGCCACCGTCACGTCCTCCCACTCCACGCCCAGTATGTAGCCGATCACCCAGCGCGACACGTCGTTCCGGTAGCTGCCGGAGCCCAGGCCGCGGCCGAGGGAGAGCACGCGCTCGCCGTGGAGGATGTCCACCAGCGTCCGGCTGTCCTCCAGCAGGGTCTGGAGGAAATCGTCGTCATAGGCGTCGCGGTGGGAAAACTGCACGTAATCGTTGACCCAGACGCCGTGGATGAGCCACAGCGGCTCCTCCCCCGCCGCCTCACGGGCCGTGTTGTACTCGTAAAAGGCGTTGTAGAAGTCGTCCTGCAGGATGGTGTAGACGCGGAGGGTGTTGGCGCCCAGCTCCTGGATGTAGCCGAACCAGCGCTTGTATGTCTCCGCATCTATGGCGTAGTCCGTGGCCCACTCGCCGGGGATGCCCACGCCCATGTTCACGCCGCGTATCTCAAAGGGGACGTATTCCCCGCCGCGCTCCATGTATATGGTGTCCTCGTCAGTTTTCATGAAGGTCGTCACAGGCGCACCGGGATCGACATTGACGTACATACCCATCACGTAATAGGCGTAAAAGCCCATGAAGAGGCACAGTATGATGATGCAGACGCCGAGTATGAACTTTTTCAACGCGCATCACCTCCGGCAGCGTCAATGGTTGTACTTCTTGTTGGCCGAGTAGTGGCCGTACTGGCGCAGAGCCTCTATGTTCTCGTCCAGCCATTCGCCGCGCTCGACGCAGAACTCCTTGAGCTGGTCAACGGCCTCCTCAAAGCTGTCGGGGTTGCGCTTGTCAGGGTCGAGGGGCCGGTAATCCTCAAACGAATAGCCCCATACCTCGAAATTCCTCTCCACCGCCGTGGCTATGTACTCGACCACGTCGTCTATGTACGAAAGCATGTACTCATCGCTGAGGACGGTCTCTCGCAGCTCCCGGTATCGCTCGATGACCTGATCCACAAAGCCCGGATCCCTCATGTACATGACGAACCAGGTTATTGCCTGCAGGTGCAGGCCCTGAGGATTCATATATGAGTCGTGAAAGTTATCGCAGCTGGAGTTCATATCCCAGATGACCATCTTGTATTTGCCGCGCACATCCTTGTAGAGATAGGTGGAACGCCCTCCGACGTCGTAGTTGCAGGTAAACTCGTTTATCAGGTAGTAATCCGCTATGTTTTCCGTGTCGGCGTAGTTCCACCAAGCGTAGGGCTCAGTGTTGTAATCGAAGGAGTAGATGCTCTTTTCGTAGGCAGACACATCGTCCTTTATATACTCCGCCCGCTCCGGGGTGAGGTTGGAGAGGCCGGGATATACGATGTCTATCGCGTTGAGCGTGCGCAGGGTGTACATGCTGAAGGTGTTAATGTTCTTTATGGTGGTACTGCTGCCGCGGTCCAGCCTGACGACATAGCTCACCTCGGCCTGTCTGTCGTTTTCCGGGTAGGTCATGTTGAGCCGGCATCCCTCGCCGTTGGTGATGGTCTCCACCATTACATAGAGCCCCTGGTACTCGCCGTTGAGGATGACCTCGCAGAAACGGGCATTGGGGGCGTAATCCATGATCTCGCCGGCGATGTTGTACCACATGTAGTTGCGCATCATGCTCTTGTCGAGATAGGGCCCATGCAGCGCCCACTCGTCGTGTGCGTCCATGCCCAGCATCTCCACGTCCCTTTTGGCCAGTCCGTCATCCTTCGTGGTTCTAAGCAGATAGCCCTTTTTGTCGTGCAAACGGGAGGTGTTGCCGCGGATGCGTATCTGGGCCGCGGTCTCAAGCGTGGGCTCGTCGCCGGGGTGGTTGTTCGCGTCGCGGTGGTCCACCACCCGCACCTCGCAGGCAATGGTCTTGCTCCCGTCCTCCGCCAGCGTAACGTCGGTGTATTCATACTCCGTGTCGCTCTCCGCCAGCGGCGTCCCGTCGGACGCCAGGGCGATCCCCGGTATCTCCGCGCCGCCCGTGTCGATGACCACCAGCGGCAGATGTGTGCACAGCTCCGTCCCGCCGCAGCCGCAGCCGGCGTCCGGCGAGCGCGCTTCCAGGTGCTGGTGCACGCGGTAGGGCCCCTCCTGCGCCTCCACGGCGGTGGCGGCCAGCGCGCACAGCAGCACCAGCGCCGCCATTGCCGCGCCCAGAGCCTTATATTTCACGCCACCGCGCCCCCTTTCAGCGTCCTTCCATCGCCCGTCAAACGCCCGCTCAGCCGCTGATGTCGTCGTTCTGCGTGACGATGTTGAAGTATTCCACGCCGCCCAGCTCATAGACGGCGTCCGTGATGCTCTTGCCGGAGGCCGCCTTTTCGCTCACGGGCCGCTCAAGGTACCTGCCGTTCAGCTCATAGATGAACTCCACGCTGCCCTCCGTCGTGTTTTTGGCCCGCAGAATGGCCTTCCTGTCATAGTACTGGAAGATCAGCGCCTCCACCTTGGCCTCGTTGATGCGCGCGGCGCGCAGGATGAGCAGCACGCGGTTATCCGTGCGGATGCGCCCGAAGAGGAGCAGCACCAGGAACACCACGCAGCTCCCCGCCCCCGCGGTGATGTAGTCGCCCGCGCCGCAGCAGATGCCCACCACGATGGCCCAGAAGATATACGCCGTGTCCCGCGAGTCCTTGATGGCCGTGCGGAAACGGACGATGGAGAGCGCGCCCACCATGCCGAGGGACAGCGCTATGTTGTTGCCGATGACGATCATCACCGTGGTGGTGATGACG
Organism: Candidatus Scatomorpha stercorigallinarum; assembly: GCA_944387865.1. GTDB lineage: Bacteria > Bacillota > Clostridia > Oscillospirales > Oscillospiraceae > Scatomorpha > Scatomorpha stercorigallinarum. The sequence goes on from CALXGN010000014.1 coordinate 59,781, forward strand.
GTCAGCGCCGCCAGCGTGACGTTGAACTTGGCGCTGTAGACGCTGCCGCTGTGGCTGAGGCGGTACGACAGGAAGATGAACGCCGCGATCACCGCCGCCACGCCCAGGCGCAGGGCTATCGTGCCGGCGCTGAGGTCGCCGCCGCTCGTTTCCAGTATCTGGTGCAGATATTCTCTCATCGTTTTCCCTCCGCTTTGTCAGCCTTCAGCGCCCAGCGTGACGCTGCGGGCCAGGCAGTATTTGCTCACGGACAGCTCCGAGCGCTCCACGGCGTTCAGCGCGTCCTTGATGTAGCTCAGCATGAATCCGTTATATTTGACCTCCAGCACCAGCCGGGAGCCCGGCATCACCGGATAGAGCGCCAGATGCTCATCGAAAAGGCCGCAGTTCGACTCCGTGGCAACGATCTGGCCGTCAAAGGTGACGCGGATGTTGTTCTCCCGCGCCACATAGGCCGTCCTCCGGTACTCCACCACCGCCTTCGGGCGGTAGCAGCGGCAGTGCATCAGTCCGAAACACTCGGCGGCGAAGGGGTCTCCATGGCGCAGCAGGACGCCGTAATCCCCGCGGCAGAGCCTCTCGGCCTCCTCCCGCGGCAGGCGCAGCGAGCGCTTGCGCTGGTACGGCCCCTGTTTCTGCTTCATCTCCAGCATGGCGAAGCCCGCCTGCGGGCTGTATGTGCGCAGCCTTATCTTCCGCCGCAGCTCCAGCCCGTCCACCTTGTCGCGGAAGTCCTGGTCGTCCGGCGTGTCGAAATAGAGCGAGCGGATGGCGTAGCCCTGCGGGCCGTTGTGCCGGTCCTCGTGCATCACCAGGCCCAGCCGCCGGCGCAGCTCCGCCGCATCCAGCAGGTTTATCGAATATTTCTTTTCCTGGCGCAGAACGTCGTTCATGGCTCGCGGCCGCCGCGCGGCCTCATCCCTCCAGCAGATAGCAGTTCTTTCCCCGGCGCTTGGCCTCATAGGCCCGCCGGTCGGCGGCGCGGAACAGCGTCTGATAGTCCGCGCCCTCCTCCGGGCCGAAGGCGCCGCCGATGCTGCACGAGACGGCGTGCGGCGCGCTCTCCGGCAGCGTCAGGCAATTCACGGCCTCGCAGATCTGCCTTGCGCAGTCCGCGGCCCGCCCGCGGGAAGCCAGGCCGTGCAAAAACACCACGAACTCGTCCCCGCCCACGCGGCCCTGCAGGCTCTCTTCGCCGGATTGCAGCTGCAGCACCTGCGCCACCTTCCACAGCAGGCGGTCGCCCTCCAGATGGCCCAGCGTGTCGTTCACCAGCTTGAAGTCGTCCAGGTCCAGCACCAGCAGCGCGCTCAGCCCCGCGCCGCGCCCAAGCAGCTCCTCCGTGCGGCGGCTGATCCCGCCGTAGTTGAGCAGCCCGGTCAGCGGGTCGCGCTCCGCCCGCGCGGGCGGCCTCCAGCTCCTTCTGCCGCGCCCGCTCCTCGAGGTATATCTCCGTCACGTCCGTGCGGCACAGCAGCACCATGCCCGCCGGGCGGTCGTAATAGCGGTAAGTCAGCTGCTTGCGCGTGTAGCCCCGTTCCGGGTCCTCCACGCCGGCGGTGAGGGAGTAGACCTCCCTGTCGTTGAGCTGCTTCACCACCTGTTCCAGGCGCATCTTGCGTATCAGCGCCTCGCGCTCCTCGGGCACGACGTAGTTGTTAGCATACTCGACCATCGCGCGCTCATAGCCGCTGCCGAAGGAACTGAGCCGCCGCTTTTCCAGCTTGCTGCCGCTGAAAATGACGTAACTGTCGTGATGTATGTCCAGGCAGACGAAATAATCGCAGCTGTCGTACACATACGTGTCGATGATGCTGCGCAGCATGTGCTCCTCGTTGCTCCGGCGCACGAAGAGGTAGGCGTAGAGTTCCCCTCCCTCGCGCCGGCCGAAGTCGGCCGACACCGTCACCCAGTTGGTGGCGGCTCCCTTCAGATAGGGCAGGTCGAGCGAAAAATGCCCCTCGCCGCCCTCTCCGCGCCTCAGCAGCGCCCGGGCGGAGAACTCGCCGAACAGCCGCTCGCGCCCCGACGATGTCAATATACGGCTGTAGCGCTCCAGATAATCGTCCCAGTCCATCTCCGTGTCCACGGACTGCGGGAGATCCCGGCTCTGCAATATGAACACCGTATTGCGCGCCGGCTCGACCCTCAATATCGCGTAAAACCTCTGTGCGAGCGCGGACTCCAGCTCGCTGCGGGCGTCGCGCCTGCTGTTTTCCTTCCGCTCCATGGCGGCACCTCCTCCTCGCTGCCCATGCGCGCAGGCAGTATAAAGTAAAAGCCCCCGGCAAACGGCTTTCCCTGCCGGCACGGAGGCTGATGATGCGGATTCAATAAAAAAAGCCTCGGCGTGAAAGTGGGATCGCCGGCTTTTTTAAATCGCTTGCTGTTTTAAAGTATATAACATAACGCACGTTTTGACAAGCAATTAATTTACAGAACAGTAAATTTGTCGCAATATTTTGCGCCCCACGCGGCGCTTGCCTGCCGGGCCCGCCGGTGGTATGATATATCCAAACGACAACGGGAGGCAAAGTTTATGGACTTCAAAGAAATGGCGCGCGAGCGCTACTCCGTGCGCAAATACTCCGCCCGCCCCCTGGAGCGGGAAAAGCTCGACGAGATACTCGCCGCCGCCATGCTGGCCCCCACGGCCAAGAACCAGCAGCCGCTGCGCATCTACGTCCTGCAGAGCGCGGAGGCCCTGGAAAAACTCAACGCGCTGACGCACTGCGCCTATGGCGCCGGCACCGTGCTGCTCTTCGCCTATGACAAAAATGAAGAGTGGCAGAACCCGCTGGAGCCGGGCGTGACCTCCGGTGTGGAGGACGTGAGCATCGCCGCCACCTACGTCATGCTGCGGGCCATCGAGCTGGGCGTCTACACCACCTGGTGCAACTATTACCCCAACACGCAGCTGGAACGCGCCCTCGGCCTGCCGGAAAACGAGCGCTCCGTGCTGGTGATGCCCATCGGCTACCGGGCGGAGGACGCGCTCCCCTCCCCCTCGCACGAGGCCAGCCGCCCCATCGGCGAGGTCGTGCGCTATATCTGACGGCAAGACGCAAAAAGGCGGGGCTTTTGCCCCGCCTTTTCCATTTCTCAGGCGTTGAAAACATATTTATCCAGCCGCTCGAAGGCCTCCTGCACGCGCTGGCGCGGCAGCGCCAGGTTCATGCGGATGTGGCAGGGGCCGTTGAAGGCCCGCCCGTCCTGCCAGGCCACGCCCACGTCCCAGCCGCGCTTGATGAGCGCGCCGATGTCCACGCCGTGCGCCGCGCACCACCGGGTGCAGTCGATGAAGAGCATATACGTCCCCTGCGGGCGGAACACGCTGACGCCCTCGAAGCGCTGCTCTATGTATCCGCAGGCCAGTTCGGCGTTCGCCGTCAGCACCTGCAGCAGCTCGCCGAGCCACTCCTGCCCCTCCTCGCCGTACGCGCCGATGAGCGCGTGCATGCTGAGGACGTTCATCTCGTTGTAGTGCGCCAGGGAGGACTCCTTCTCCACCCGCTCGCGCAGCCAGTCGTTGTAGATGACATGATAGCTGCCCACGAGCCCCGCCAGGTTGAAGGTCTTGCTGGGCGCATAGAGGGCCGCCGTGCGCTGCCTGGCGTCCTCGCTCACGCTCTGGGTGGGCACGTGCTTATTGCCGGCGAGGATGATGTCCGACCAGATCTCGTCGGAGACCACATAGACGTTGTGCTTTTTCATCAGCTCCATGTAGCGCTCCACCTCCCAGCGCTCCCAGACGCGCCCGCAGGGGTTGTGCGGCGAGCAGAAGACGGCCGCGTGTATGTGCTCGGAGACGATGCGCCGCTCCATGTCCTCAAAGTCCATGCGCCAGACGCCCTCCCCGTCCCGCACCAGCGGGCTGAGCACCATCTTGTAGCCGTTGTTGGTCAGCGCGCCGGTGAAGCCGATGTAGGTCGGCGTGTGCAGCAGCACCTTGTCCCCACGCGAGCAAAGCACGTTCAGCGCGCTCACCACGCCGCCGAGGACGCCGTTTTCATAGCCTATGTGCTCTTTCCTGAGGCCGGTGACGCCGTTGCGCCGCGCCTGCCAGCCGATGATGGAGGAAAAATACTCCTCCCGCGGCTCGAAATAGCCGTAGAGCGGGTGCTTCGCGCGCTCGATGATGGCCGCGGGTATCGCGGGGGCGGTGGCGAAGTTCATGTCCGCTATCCACATGGGGATGGCGTCGAAGCCCTCGCGCGGGGCGTCCGGCACCCGCCCGCCGGGCACGGCGCCGATGCTCTCCACGGCGAGCGCATCCCAGCCGCGGCGGTCTATGATGGATGTAAAGTCGTACTTCATGGCTGCACCTGGCCTTTCTTTTGTCTGCGCCCATTATAGCATCCCGCCGCGCGCCGCGCCAGCCCCTTTGCGCCCTTGCCCCGAGCGCCGGCGCGGTGTACAATACCATTTTGGAAGGAGTGAGCTCATGAAAACGCTCTATCTCATCGGCGGGCCCATGGGCGTGGGCAAAAGCGCCGTGGGCCAGTGCCTCAAGCGCATGCTGCCGCGCGCCGTGCTGCTGGATGGCGACTGGTGCTGGGACGCCGACCCCTTTGTGGTAACGGAGGAGACGAAGCGCATGGTGCTCTCCAACATCCGCTTCCTGCTGAACAGCTTCCTGCGCTGCTCGGAGTACGAGAACGTCGTTTTCTGCTGGGTGATGCACCGGCAGGAGATCATCGAGGGCATACTCTCCGGGCTCGACCTCTCCGGCTGCCGCACCGTCAGCGTCTCGCTCACGGCCTCGCCGGAGGCCCTGCGCGCCCGCCTGGAGCGCGACGTGGCGCGCGGCGCGCGCCCAGCGGACGTCATAGGCCGCTCGCTGGCCTATCTGCCGCTCTACGCGGCGCTGGAAACGCGGAAAATAGACACCTCGCACCTGGACGCCGAAGCCGCCGCCCGGGCTGCCGCTGCGCTGAAGTGATGCATAATATAACAAAACTGTATGAACTCTGAGCTTGCCACGGCGGCGATTATGGAATATAATTGTCGCATATTTCGTATGTGGAGGGAAACACATGCTCAAGATAGACGAAGCAGAAAAGAAGGCACTGAAGGGCCGCGGGATAATAATGACTAACGACGGGGAGCACTTCGTGGCGCGCGTCGTGTCGAGCAACGGCGTGTTCTCGAACGCGCAGCTGCGTGCGCTGACGGACGCGGCGGAGAAATACGGCGATGGCCGCATCGCCATGACCACGCGCCTCACCGTGGAGATCCAGGGCGTCACATACGAGAACGTGGAGCCGCTGGTGGCCGCGGTGGAGGCCTGCGGGCTGGTGACGGGCGGCACGGGCAGCGTGGTGCGCCC
>CALXGN010000015.1:0-59834 GCA_944387865.1 Candidatus Scatomorpha stercorigallinarum
GAGGACGAGGTGATGAAGCTGATAGAGAAGGCGCTGCTGCTCTACCGCGAGCAGGGGCAGACGGGCGAGCGCTTCGGGCGCAGCATCGACCGCATCGGCGTTGAAAACTTCATCGCCCAGCTCAAGAGCGACGACATCCTCGACCGCAAGCAGGAGATCCTCGACGCTAAGCTCCACCTCTCCGGCGGCGCCACCTGCTGAAACAGAAGACATAAACCCAGCGCCGGCGCGGGCAAAGCCGCGCCGGCGCTTTTCTCGATCAATTGGAGTCTGATATGAAAAAATACACGATTTTCCTCCTCGCCTTTGCGCTCCTCCTCGCCCTCGCGGCCTGCGGGGCCGCCCCCGAGAGCCCCGGCAGCGCCGATGGGGAATACAGCTTCACGGACGACCTCGGCCGCACGGTAACGCTTGACCGGCCGGAGCGCGTGGCGGCCCTCATCGGCTCATACGCCGACGTCTGGTGCCTCGCAGGCGGGCGCGATACGCTCGCCGCCGCCGCGAACGACGCCTGGACTAGCTTCGACCTCGGGCTCGACGACTCCGTCGCCAATCTCGGCGCGATAAAGGAGCCCTCGCTCGAGACGCTGCTCTCAGCAGAGCCGGATTTCGTCCTTGCAAGCTGCAACACCGCGGCGAATCTTGAGCTCATGGACGTGCTCGAATCCGCGGGCATACCTACCGCGTATTTCGACGTGCAGGGCTTTGAGGACTATCTCAACATGCTCGATATCTGCACCACCCTCACCGGTGAGCGGGAGAATTATCAGACTTACGGCCTCGACGTGCAGTCAGAAATAGAGTCCGCCGTCGCGCGCGCGGACGGCAGCGCGCCCACCGTGCTCGTGCTGCGCGCCACCGGCGTCAGCTGCAAGGTGAAGGGCAGCGAGGACAACGTCCTCGGCGAGATGCTCGCCGCGCTCGGCTGCGTGAACGTCGCCGACTCGGACAGCTCGCTGCTGGAGGATCTGAGCCTCGAGGCCATAATAAAGGCCGAGCCGGACTATATTTTCGCCGTGCTTCAGGGCTCGGACCCGACGGACGCCATGGCCACGCTTGAACAGACGCTGCTCACGAATCCGGGCTGGGGCGAGCTGCAGGCAGTGCGCGAGGGTCGGTTTTACACCCTTGAGCACGAGCTCTACAACTTGAAGCCCAACGCCCGCTGGGGGGAGGCATATGAAAAGCTTGCGGACATCCTCTACCCGCAAAAATAAAAAAATGTGGCGGCTTTTCGCTGCGCTTTCGCTCGCGGCCGCGCTCGCGGCTGTGCTCAGCCTTGCCCTCGGGCCGGTGAGCGTGGCACCCTGGGACGTTGTGGCCGCCCTCTTCGGCGGCAACGACGGCTCCGCCGAAGCGCGCATCGTGCTCTACGCGCGCCTGCCGCGCATCTGCGGCTGCATCCTCGCCGGCGCGGCCCTGGCCGTCAGCGGCGCGCTGACGCAGAGCGTGCTGGCCAACCCCCTGGCCGCGCCGAGCACGATCGGCGTGAATTCCGGCGCGGGGCTCGCCGCGGCGCTCTGCTGCGCCGTGGCGCCCGGTTCGCTGGCGCTGGTGCCCGTGGCGGCCTTCACCGGCGCCATGGCCGCCGCGCTGCTCGTGCTCTTCATCGCCGAGCGCACGGGCGCGGCGAAAATAACCCTCGTCCTCGCCGGCGTGGCCATCTCCAACATCCTCTCCGCGGGGGTGGACGCCATCGTCACCTTCGCGCCGGACGCCCTCAACGCCTATTCGGATTTCCGCATCGGCTCGCTGGCCAATTTGACGCTCGAGCGCCTCGCGGCCCCCTCCGTGGTGACGGCCCTGGCCCTCATCGCGGCCTTCTCGCTGACGAACGAGCTGGACGTCCTGATGCTGGGCGGGGAAACGGCGCGCAGCCTGGGGCTGAACGCCGGCCGCATGCGCGTCGTGTTGCTGGCCGTCTCGGCGGCGCTGGCGGGCGCGGCGGTGAGCTTTTCCGGCCTGCTGGGCTTTATCGGCCTGGTGGCGCCGCACATGCTGCGCCGCTTCACGGGCGACGAATCGCGCTATCTGCTGCCGGCCTGCGCGCTGGGCGGCGCGGCACTGCTGCTCGTGTGCGACACGGCCTCACGGCTGCTCTTCGCGCCCTACCAGCTGCCCGTGGGCATCATGCTCTCGCTCATCGGCGGGCCGTTTTTCATCTGGCTGCTGCTGAAGCAGAGGAAGGGGCGCATCGTATGATAGAGCTTCGTTCCCTGCGCAGCGGCTACGGCGGGCGGGAGGTGCTGCACGGCATAAGCCTCGACTTCCGCCCGGGGGAGGTGCTCGTAATCGCCGGGCCCAACGGCTGCGGGAAGAGCACGCTGCTGCGCGCCGCCGCCGGCATCGGCGAGGTCATGGGCGGCGAGGTGCTGCTGGACGGCGCGCCCTCCTCCTCCCTCAGCGCCCGCCAGATCGCCCAGAAGTGCGCCTACATGCCGCAGGACCGCCCCGCGCCCAGCATCAGCGTGCGCCGCATGGCCCTGCACGGCCGCTTCCCCTATCTCTCCTACCCCCGGCGCTACCGCCCGGAGGACTACGCCGCCGTGGAGCGCGCGCTTGAGCGCGCCGGCGCGCTGGACATCGCCGACGTGCCCATACCGGAGCTCTCCGGCGGCCAGCGCCAGCGCTCGTACCTGGCCATGGCCCTCGCCCAGGAGGCGCAGACGCTGCTGATGGACGAGCCCACGGCCTTCCTCGACATCTCCCACCAGCTCGCGCTGATGGACACGGCCGCCTCCCTCGCGCGCGAGGGGCGCGCGGTGGTGATGGTGCTGCACGACCTGGCCCTGGCCCTGCGCCGGGCGGACCGCCTGGCCGTGCTCAGCGCCGGCGAGCTGCTCGCCGAGGGCACGCCGGAGGAGATCTGCGCCCTCGGCGTCATCGACCGGGCGTTCAACGTCCGCCTGCGCCGGGCGGAGACCCCGGACGGCCCCCAATACTACTTCGCCTGAACGGCCGCGCGCTCTCGCCGCCCGGCCGCCGGCCCGGTAAAGGAGTATCACATGCCACTATTCCCCATTTTCATCGACCTCAAGGGCCGCAGGGCCCTCATCGTCGGCGGCGGGCGCGTCGCTTTGCGCAAGGCCGAGCGCCTCATGCCATACGGCGCGGACATCTGCGCCGTCGCGCCGGAGTTTGATGGCGCCTTCCGCTCCCTGCCCGGCGTCACGCTGCTCGAGCGCCGCTTCGAGCCCGGCGACATCGAGGGCGCGGCCCTCGTCGTCGCCGCCACGGACGACGGCGAGCTCAACGCCGCCGTCAGCGAGCTCTGCCGCTGGGAGAACATCCCCGTGAACGTGGTGGACGACCTGGAAAAGTGTTCCTTCGTGTTCCCCGCGCTCGTGCAGCGCGGCGAGCTCTCCGTGGGCATCAGCACGGGCGGGGCCAGCCCCAGCGCCGCGCAGTATGTCCGCCGCGGCGTGGAGCAGCTGGTGCCGGAGGGCTTTGAGGGCATACTGGACTTCCTCTCCGCCCACCGCGCGGAAGTCAAGGCCGCCCTGCCCCCTGAACGGCGCGCCGCCGCCTTCGCCGCGCTCTTCGAGCGCTGCCTGGAGCGCGGCGGGCCGCTGAGCGAGGCGGAGTTTGCCGCGTTCCTGGGAGGCGATGGGCAATGAGCGGGCGCGTCTACATCGTCGGCGGCGGCTGCGGCGGCGCGGGGCTGCTCACGCTGCGCGCGCGGGAGCTCATCTCCCGCTGCGGCGCGCTGGTCTATGACGACCTCATACACCCGGACATCCTCGCCCTGGCGCCGCGGGAGGCGCGGCTCGTCTACATGGGCAAGCGCGCCGGGCACAGCTCGGCCCGCCAGGAGGACATCTGCGCCGCGCTCGTCGCCCTGGCGCGCGAGGGGCTCTCCGTCGTGCGGCTGAAGGGCGGCGACCCCTTCGTCTTTGGCCGCGGCGGCGAGGAGCTCCTCGCCCTGCGGGAAGCGGGCATCCCCTGCGCGGAGGTGCCGGGCATCAGCTCCGCGCTGGCCGTGCCGGCGGAGGCCGGCATACCGCTGACGCACCGCGCGCTCAGCCGCGGCTTCCACGTCGTCACCGCCCACACGGCGGACACGGCAGACGGCCTGCCGGAGTATTTCTCCCGCCTCGCCTCCCTGCCGGGCACGCTGGTGATACTGATGGGCCTCGCGCGGCTGGGGCGCATCGCCGAGCGGCTGATGGAGTCCGGCGCCGCGCCGGACACGCCGGCGGCCGTGCTCTCCGGCGGCAACTCCCGCTGCCCCGCCGCCGTGCGCGGCACGCTGGGGGACATCGCAGAGCGCGCCGCCGCGGCACAGGTGGAGGCCCCGGCGGTGATCGTCGTCGGGCAGGCCGCCGCGCTCCAACTGACGGCCAGTCTGCCGCTGAGCGGCGTGCGCGTGGGCCTCACGGGCACGGAGAGCTTCCAGGGCCGCCTGCGGCTGCTGCTGGAGGCCGAGGGCGCGGAGGTCTTTGCCGCCGCGCGCAGCGAGACCGTCCCGCTTGAGAGCGGCTTTGACCCCGCCGCCCTGGACGGAGACAGCTGGGCCGTGTTCACCAGCGCCAACGGCGTGGACGCGCTCTTCACTCTGCTCGCGCAGCGCCGGTTCGATCTGCGCCGCCTGCGCTGCCGCTTTGCCGCCATCGGCCCCGCCACCGCGGAGTGTCTGGCCGCCCACGGCGTCTACGCCGATCTGATACCGCCCTCGCCAACCACCGCCGCCCTGGCCCGGGCCCTGCTCGGGCGCGGCGAGGCCGGCTCGCGCGTATACCTCCTGCGCTCCCGGCGCGGCGCGCCGGAGCTTTCCAGCGCGCTTGCGGAGCGTTTCGACGTGCATGACGCGGCGCTCTACACCACGCGCCCCGACGGGCGCATCACCGCCGCGGCGGAGGCGTACACCGCCCTCGCCGGCTATCTGGTGTTCCCCAGCGGCGGCGCGGCGGAGGACTTTTTCGCCTCCGGCGGCAGGATAGGCGAGCGCACCGTGCCCGTGGCCATCGGCCCCGTGGCCGCCCGCCGGCTGGCCGAGTTCGGCGTGGACGGCGTCCTCACCGCCCGCCGCATCGGCCGCGAGGGCATCGTCGAGGAGATACTGGCCGCGGAGGCGGACGGGATGCAGGGACGATAGGTCCCTGCGACCCAATACTGAGAGATTTCTTTTGACTGCGCCAAAAGAAACCCCTCAGACTCCAAAGAAAAGCGCTTTGGTGCTTGTCGGCAGGTAAAATCTGCCCGTTAGTTCGGGTGATGAATGGTTTTCGGGTGGTCATCCCGTAGTCGGATGGCTTTGCACACCGCCGACCGCGGTTGGCTTCGCTTCGCTCGCGCCGCTGACAAGTTTATGATCGGCAGTGCCGCGAGCGTAAGCGAAGCAGTGCACGGTCGGCCAAGCTGCGCTTGGATGCAAAGAAGCGCGCCTCACCAACGGATGACCTCCGTTAGTGAGGCGCGCAGCGCATCTGCCTCCAGGCGCAGCCTGGGCGTTTTTCTTTGGGGCGCCACTCCCGTTTCTTTGGGCAAGACCAAAGAAATGGGGTGGCACTGGCCCCCTCGCGGGGGCCTCCCCTCAGCGAAAATCGTGGGTTGATTTGGTTAAGTAAGTCGATTATATTACAGACTCAGAGGGGCGCGGGCCGCAGGCAACTGCATCCAAACGCAGTTTGGCGCAGCCTGGTCAGAGCATGTGTGCCGCATCGACGATGATATCGACGCATTTTTCAATGCCCAGGCGGCTGGAATCGAGGCAGATGTGGAAATTATCCGCGGCGCCCCAGTTGTGGCCGGTGTAGTGGCGGTAATAGGCGCGGCGCTTGTCGTCCTTTTCCTTCAGGCGCTTCTCGGGCGAATCGGTGCGCTCGCCATAGAGGCGCACGATGCGGTCCGCACGGAAGGCCTTGTCGGCGTGGATGAAGGTGTGCAGGCAGTCGTCGCGGTCGCGCAGCGTGTAGTCCGAGCAGCGGCCGACGATGACGCAGTTGCCCTTGGCGGCCAGGTCGCGGATGATGTTGTTCTGGATGATGAACAGCTGGTCGGACATGGGCAGCGAGCCGTTGCGCCCGGCGGCGGCGTTCATCGCCCAGCTGAACAGGAAGCTGTTGGTGGAGCAGGCGTATTCGCCGCTCTCCAGTATGTAGCTCTCCGCCAGGCCGCTCTCGGCGGCGATCTTCCGCACCAGTTCCTTGTCGTAGAATTCCCAGCCCATGCGCTCGGCCACCAGGCGGCCCACCGTGCGGCCTCCGCTGCCGAACTGCCGGCTGATGGTTATCACTTTGACGCTCATCGCTGTCCCTCCTTGCTGCCGCCCGCGGACGGCGTTTTGTTCCTTACCACTGCCATTATATCACATCCGCGAGCGCTTTGCACGGCAAATCGCGGCAAAATTTCGCCAGCGCGTGAAAAAAGCCCTTACATTTCGGCCAAAACCGTGCTAAAATATAGATAAAGAAGATTTTTCGGCCAGTAAAGAAGGTATGAGGCGGTAAAATGTACAAAAATGGAGAATTGATATTTTATGGCGGCACCGGCGTCTGCCGCGTGGAGGGGACGGAGACGCGCCCGGACAAGGGCGGCGCAAGGGAGTACTACATCCTCAAGCCCATCTGCCAGTCCGGCACCATCTACATCCCTGTGGACACGCAGGTCTATATGCGCCCCGTCATCTCGCGGGAGGAGGCCGAGCGGCTAATCGACGCCATCCCCGGCGTCAAGGCGGAGGAGATACACGAGCGCAGTTTCACCCAGCTGGCCGCGCACTATGAGCAGCTCATCGCCCGGCACGACTGCGATTCCCTGCTGCAGCTGCTGGTGTCCATCCGCGCCAAAAAGCGCTACGCCGAGAGCTGCGGCCGCAAATTCGGCCAGATCGACACGCGTTATCTCAAGCGCGCGGAGACGCTGTTCTTCGGCGAGCTCTCCGCCGCGCTGGACATCGACTACGACAGCGTCGAGCCCTACATAGCCAAGCGCCTGGCGGATAAGCAGTAAACGCGCAAAACGGCAAAGCCCGGCGGGACCGTAAAGGTCCCGCCGGGCGCTTTTCATGCTTTTCAGACGTGCGAGGCGATGAGCTCCATCTTCCCCGCGAGCTTCAGTTCGCCATAGCCGGCCGGGACCACCAGGTGCGTCCCCGCCTTCACGGGCAGGCCGTCGATCTCGCCCTCGCCGGCGATGACGCTCACATCGACGAAGGGCTCGTCCCAGCCGAGCTCCGCCGCGCCGTCGAGCGCGACGTGATAGACGGCATAATACTTGCACCTCACCAGGCGCGTGACCTCGGCCCCGCCCACGCGGCGCACCTCGCGCTCCGGCGTGTGCGCAACGAAGGGCACGGTGGCCACGGCGATGCTCTGCTCGATGTGCAGCGGCCGCGGCTTGCCGTTTTCCAGCCGCCCGTAGTCGTAGAAGCGGTAGGTGACGTCGCTGCTCTGCTGCGTCTCCAGTATCATGGTGCCGCCCTTGATGGCGTGTACGCAGCCGGGGTCTATCTGGAAGAAATCGCCCCTGTGCACGGGCACCTCGCGCAGCAGCTCGTCCCAGCGGCCCTGCTCCACCTTTTCGCGCAGTTCCTCGCGCGTGGCGCAGTTGTGGCCGATGATGATGGTCGTCCCCGGGTCGCAGTCGAGGACATACCAGCACTCCGTCTTGCCCAGGGAGCCGTTCTCGTGCTCGGCGGCGTATTTATCGTCCGGGTGCACCTGCACGCTGAGGTCGTCGCGGGCGTCGATGATCTTGATGAGCAGGGGGAACACATCCCCCTCCAGGCCGCCGAAGAGCTCGCGGTGCGTCCGCCAGAGGGAGCCCATCGTCTGCCCCTCCCACTCGCCGAGCATCGGGCAGTCGCCGTTCTTGTGCGCGCTGATGGCCCAGCACTCGCCGGTGTGCGCGCCCGGTATGTCGTAACCGTAGACGGAGCGCATCCGCTCCCCGCCCCAGATCTTCTCGTGGAAAAGCGGCTGCGGCCGCAGAAGGCGTTCAGACTTCATGCCGCGCCTCCTTCCGGGCCTGCGCGCCCAGCACCAGGCAGCCGATGATGCCCTGCCTGCCGTCCAGCGCGCTGGGCACGATGTAGCTGTCCAGGTCGTTCAGCCCCTTGCCCTGGATGTAGCCGCAGAGCTGGCGGCTGACCTCCGCGCGTATCAGCGGCAGCAGCTGCTTCTGGTTCATCACGCCGCCGCCGAACACTATGCGCTCGGGGGAGATGGTGTAGATATAGCTGCACACCGCCTGGCCCAGGTAATAGGCCTCCAGCGCCCAGACGGCCTCGCAGTCGGCCAGCTCGGCGGGGCTTCGGCCCCAGCGGCTCTCGATGGCCGGCCCGCTGGCCAGGCCCTCCAGGCAGCTGCCGTGATAGGGGCAGATGCCGCGCACCATGGGGTCGTCCGCGCGGCGGTTGACGGGTATGTGCCCGCACTCGGGGTGGATCATGCCGTGGTGCGGCTTGCCGTCCACGATGATGCCCACGCCGATGCCCGTGCCGACGGTGATGTACATGCTGCAGTCGAGCCCCTGCGTGCAGCCGAGTGCGGCCTCGCCCAAGGCGGCGGCATTCACGTCCGTGTCGATGCCCACCGGCACGCCCAGCTCCTCGCCCAGCACGCGCATGATGGGGTAGTTCCGCCAGCGCAGCTTGGGCGTGGTGGTGATGCTTCCGTAGGACGGCGAGGACCGGTCAAGGTCCAGCAGCCCGAAGCAGCCGACGCCCAGCGCGTCGATGTCCTTCCCGCGGAAGAATTCCAGTATCTGAGGCATGCAGCGGGACGGCTCCGTGGTCGGTATGCTCACCTGCTCCACGATGCTCCCGTCCTCGCGCCCCACGGCGCACACCATTTTTGTGCCGCCGGCCTCCAGTGCTCCCAAATAAGCCACGAGACATCCCCTGCCTTCTTTTTTTGTGCTTGCTTTTGACCCTAAGCTATCACAGCGGAGGGGGCGGCACAATTCCGTAAAGGAAACTTATAAGTATGGACAGGGTAGATTCTTACGTTTTAATACCTGTTTTAATCCTTTACATACTGGTTTGTCTCCGCTAAGTTTCCAAAAAATAATATCGATTCTGCTCATTTAAGTATAGAAAGGATATATTTGTGTTGAGCATTCTTGTGTGCAACGGAAAATAATTGTATAATGTACGCAGAAATCGTTTGCCGCGCCGCTGTTTTTGAGCCGTCACCGCTCCTCCCGGCGCGTGTGTTCCGGGTATTTCGACCCGGGAAGGCGGCTTTTCCAGCCGGCGCCGGCCCAGGGGGGTGGCCGGGCTTGAGTGCGAGACCGAATCGCTATTTCCTCGATCTGCGGATATACCGGCGCACGTTCCTGGTGTATCTCCTGATCGTGATGCTCCTGATAACGGGGGTCTTTGCCGCGCTCATCGTGGTGTCGCGCGGCATGGGGCTGCGCTTTTTTTCCTCGGAGGCCAACAGCTCCTACATGCTGCTCGAGCAGCAGCTGACGCACGTGTCGAGCTCCATCGACAGCCTGTTCGTGCGTTTATACGCCACGCCCTCCCTGCGGGAGGACTTCATGCAGTTTTTCATCTCCACGCCCAGCGAGTACACGGCCTACCGCCTGGAGCGCGGCGGCTCGGAGGACAGCTTCCTCGACGAGTGCTCCGCCCTGGTGTCGGAGACGGACTTCTGCATCACGCACATACTATATGACAGCGGGGAGCGCATCGCGGACATGGAGTACAGCCGCGAGGGCTACTCCCGCTGGCGCTCCGTCTCCGCGCAGGAGGCCGAGGGGTTCACAAAGGGCCGCCTGACGGTGGTGCGGGACGTCGAATCCGCCGGCAGCGTTACCTTTGTCATCGACCCGGCGGGGCTGGTGTACGGCTACTACTGCGCCGGCGGCACGGCCGCGGCCGCGCTGGAAGTGGGCGGCGTGCTCACCGTGGTGGGGGACACGCTCTGGCAGCAGGATGTGGACTGGGACGGCCTGGTCCGCTCCGGCGCGCCGGAGCCGGGCTTCACCCGCGCCGGCGGCGGCGTGTTCTACTCCGCGCACAGCTCCTCGCTCTTTGGCTACACGCTGGTCTCCGCCGCGCCCTGGGGCGAGTATATGACCACGCCGCTGCGCGCGGCGCTCATCATCGGCCTCGCCGTAGCGGCGGGCTTCGCGGTGGTCACCATCTTCTACGCGCGCAAGTTCTCCAAGGACTCCGTGTTCATCCAGGGCATATTGCAGAGCATGTCGCGCGCCGAGTCCAGTGATTTCACTCCCGTGGCGGTGGGCGACCGCCGGGACGAGTACGCCATGATCGCCCAGCACCTGAACAGCCTCTATGAGCACCTGCAAACGCTCATCGAGCAGCGCTACGTGCTCACCATCAGCCAGCAGCGGGCGGAGATACAGCGCCTGAGCGCGCAGCTCAACCCGCACTTCCTCTACAACACGCTGGAGAGCATCCGCCTGCGCGCGCTCAAGGAGGGCGACGCGCACCTGGCGGAGGCCACGGGCTCGCTGGGCTCGCTCTACCGCAGCATCGTCAAGACCGCCCCCGTCATCACCATCGGCGAGGAGCTGGAGATCGCGAAAAAATACCTTGACCTGATGTGCTTCCTCGACGAGGACGGCTTTATCTACCACACGGACGTGCCGGAGGGCGCGCTCGGCCTGCCCACGCCGAAGATATGGATGCAGCCCATCATTGAGAACTTCTTCAAGCACGACTTCCACGGCACGGACGAGCTGAAGGTCGTGGTCATCAGCGGCACGGAACTGGATAGCGACGAGGCGGCCGGCCGCGGGCCCGGCTGGGACCTGGAATTCATGAGCAACCTGGGCCACATCGGCAGCGGCGAGCTCGCCGAGCTGAACGCCGCCTTCGCCGGGGCGGCGGAGGAGCCGGAGGGCGGCGGCATCGGCCTGCGCAGCGTCTGGTACCGCCTTCGGCTCTTTTACGGCGGCCGCGTGGACATGAGGATGGAAAACTGCGAGCCCTCGGGCGTCGCCCTGCACATCAGCATTTACGGGGAGGTGACGGGCAAGGATGTACCGCCTGCTGATAGTTGACGACGAAAAGGACATCTGCGAAAACATCAAGTACCTCATCGACTGGGAGCGCTACGGCGTGGACTGCATCATGACGGCCAACACCTTTGAGTCCGCCATCGACATCGCCGTGGATTTCCAGCCGCACATGGCGCTGGTGGACATCAGCCTCAACGACGGCCACTGGGGCTACGACCTGGTGGAGCACCTGCGCAGCGTATGCCGCAACACGGTCATCTGCATGATCAGCGGCTTTGACGACTTCTCCTACGTCCAGCGCAGCATGAAGGCCGGCGCCAAGGACTACCTGCTCAAGCCCATCGACGTGCGCGAGCTGACGGAATACCTCGAGCACACCATCGTCAACGACCTGCACGGCACGCTGCCCAACGCGGACGTGCCCAGCGCGGAGATCGACCCCGTGCTCTGCCGCGAATACTCGCAGTTCTCCAAGATAACGAACAAGATCATCCTCATCGTCAAGAGCAGCTACCGCAGCTCGCTCTCGCTGACGAACATCGCCGAGATCTTCCACATGAGCAGCAAGTACATCGGCCGCATCTTCCTGCGGGACACGGGGCTCAAGTTCTCCGAATACCTGATGGTGTACCGGATGCTGATGGCGCGCAACCTCATCGTCAACACCAAGGAGAAGATCTCCGCCATCGCCTCCAGCGTGGGCTATTCGCAGATCAACAACTTCTACGTCCACTTCAAGAGCTATTTCAACGTCTCCCCCAGCTCCCTGCGCCGCTATTCCAGCGCCGTCGGGGCCGATGAGCCGGAGGAGGCCGAAACGTGAAAAAGCGCGCCGCCATCGCCGCGGCCGCCGCTGCCGCGCTTTTCGCGGCGGCCGCGCTGGCGTGGTTTTTCCTCCGCCCCGGCTCCGAGCGCGGCGAGAGCCCCCAGGACGTGGCCGTGGAGCTCGTCTATTACACCATCGGCGACCCGGACGAGGACCTCGAGCTGGTGAACGAGGCCGTGAACGAGCTGCTGCTCGAGCGCTACGGCTTCACCGTCGATTACCGCAAAGTCGGCTGGAACGAGTATGAAAACCAGCTTACGGCCCTCATCAACACCCACTCGGGCTTTGACATCGCCTTCGCCTGGGCGCAGAACTACCAGTCCAACGCCGCCGCCGGCCACTGGCTGGACCTGACGGAGCTGCTGGAGGATCACGCGGCGCTCTACGACGCGGTGGACGAGCGCTTCTGGCGCGGCGCCGCCGTGGGCGGGCGCATCTACGGCGTGCCCACGAACAAGGAGCTGGCCACGCCGCTGCACTTCCTCTACTCCGCGGAGCTGGTGGAAAAATACGATATCGACATCGAAAAATACGGCTCCATCGCCTCGCTCGAGCCGCTGCTGGCCATGATAGCGGAAAAAGAGCCGGACTGCATCCCGCTCTTTTTCGACTCCTCCCACGTGGGGCTGCTCTCCACCATCGGCTATGAGTACGCGGCCTACTCCGACCTGCCGCTCGTCGTGCGCACGGCGGACGAGAGCTGCGAGGTGCTCAACGCCTTCGCCCAGGAGGATGTGATGGAGCTGCTGCGGACGCTGCGCCGCTACTATCAGCTCGGCTATATAAATGAGGACGCCGCCATCCGCACCACGCTCTCGCGCTTCCCGGACGAGCGCGTGTTCCTGCGCGTGGCCAGCGGCGGGCCGGACAGCGCGGCCAGCTACAGCCAGACCTTCGGCTACCCCATCGCCGTCCACCAGGCCAGCGAGAGCATCGTCACCAGCGAGTCCACGCAGGGCGGCGTCATGGCCGTGAACGCCTATACGCAGCACCCGCAAGAGTGCCTCGCCTTCCTGGAGGCCATGAACACGGACGCCGAGCTGCGCAACCTCTTCAACTACGGCATCGAGGGCGTCCACTACACGCTCACGGAGAACGGCCAGGTGCATACGATATCGGACGGCTACACGGGCGTGGAATACACCCAGGGCAACTGGTTCATCCTCCGCACGCGCGAGGGCGAGCGGGAGGACAAATGGGATGTCTACCGCGAATTCAACGACGCGGCCCGCGAGTCGCACCTGCTGGGCTTCATCCCCTCCTACGAGGGGCTGGAGACGGAGCGCGACGCCGTGGCCGCCGTCTATCAGCGGTACAGCGCCGCGCTCTTCACCGGTACGGTGGACCCGGACAAATACGTCCCGCGCCTGCTCGACGAGCTGGCGGAGGCGGGTATAGACACGCTGCGGGATGGCATCCAGCAGCAGGTGGACAGCTTCCTGCGTTCACAAAAGGGGGAATAGGTAAATGAAAAGACGGTTTGGCGACGGGCCCATATCCCGCCTGCTCGCCGCGGTGTTCGACCTGGTGATGATAAACGTGCTCAGCCTCGTCTGCTCGCTGCCGCTCTTTACGGCGGGGACCGCGCTCTCCTCCGGCTTCCTGGCCGCGCACGAGGTGCTGATAGACGGCGGCAAGGGCGCGGTGAAGGTCTTTTTCCGCGGCTTCAAGGAAAACTTCCGCCAGACGGCGGTCCTCACCCTGGGCTCGCTGGTGGTGCTGGCGGCGCTCTTCTGCGACTTCCTGCTGCTGCGGCTCTATTTTGAGGGCACGCTCTACACAGTGATGCTCGTCATCCTCGCCGTCATCGCCTTTTTCTTCATCGCCATCATCTCCTACGCCCTGCCGCTCATCACGCGCTATGACAACAAGCTGCGCGAGCACCTGCACAACGCGGTCATCCTCAGCATCCTCTACCTGCCGCGCACGGTGCTGATGGTGTTCCTCAACACGCTGCCCTTCACGATGTTCTTCTTTTTGCCCTACGCCTTCATATACACGCTCCTCTTCTGGCTGCTGCTGGGCGTGGGCGTCGTGCAGCTGGTGGACGTGCTGCTCATGCGCGACGTGTTCGACCGCCTGGAGGGCAACGTCAGGCAGAAGTCCCGCCCAAGGTGAACTCGCCGGACGCCCAGTCCTCGCCGTTGTCGCCCAGGAACCACTCGATCTTCCCCGGCGGCGTGACCCAGGCCGCGCCGTCCCACTGCCGGAGGGCCTCCGGCGGTATACTGAGCTCCGTTTCCGCGCCCTCACCGGCGCGGAGGCGGAGCTTTTTCCAGTCCACGAGCTGCCGCGCGCGCGAGGTGGCGATGCCCTGCGTGCGGTGGATATAGAGCTGCGGCACGGCCGCGCCGTCGCGCCCGGAGGCGTTGCGCAGGGCAAGGCGCAGGCAGATCGCGCCGCCCGCCGCCAGCTCGCCCTCGGGGGCCGAGAGCAGCTCGTGCTCAAAGCGCGCATAGCCCATGCCGCTGCCGAAGCGCCAGCGCGGCGGCTCTTTGTCGTCGTAGTAGCGCATGGCGGCGTAGGAGTCCTTGTAGTTGTAGTAGACGGGCAGCTGGCCCACGCTGTCGGGCAGCGAGGCGGGCAGCCGGCCGCTGGGCTCGAGTTCGCCGCAGAGGATGCGCGCGATGGCCTCCCCGCCCTGGGGGCCGGGGTAGAAGCAGTACAGTATGGCGTCCGAGAGACGCTCTATCTCCGCCATGGCGTAGGGCCGCCCGGCGATGATGACGGCGATCACCGGCTTCCCGGCCGCGCGCAGGGCGCGCAGCAGCTCCATCTGCCCGCCGGGCAGGCGCAGTTCGGCGGCGTCCACGCCCTCGCCGCAGTCCATGGTGGCCCGGTGCTGGGCGAGCAGCGCGCCGTTGGCGTCAAACTCCCCGCCGGAAAAGCGGCTGGAGCTGCCGCCGAGCACGGCCACCACCGCGTCGCAGCGCGCGGCCGCCCCTGTCATGCGCGCCACCTCCTCCGCCGGCGCCGGCTCGAACATGCCGCAGCCGCGCTCATAGACGAGCTGCCCGCCGCCCGCCGGGACCAGGCGCTCCAGCGCCGGGCGCACCGTGATGCCCGTGCCCGGGCGCTGCGGCGGCGTGTAGTCGCCGAGCTGGGCGTAGAGGTCGTCCGCCGCCGGCCCGGCGAGCAGTATCCGCCGCCCGGCGAGGGCCAGGGGCAGCGCGCCGCCCTCGTTTTTCAGCAGCACGGGCGTCTCCGCGGCCAGCTTCGCCGGCTCCGGGAAGCGCCTGTGGTCGGCGTAGAGCTGATAGTGCGCCGTCTCCGGCACGAAGGGCTCGTCAAAGAGCCCGCGGCGGAATTTCAGCAGCAGCACGCGGTATGCGGCCTCGTCGATGCGCTCCGTGCTCACGGCCCCGGCCTCCGCCGCCTCCTCCAGCAGGGAGAAGGCCGTGTCCCAGAGGCCGATGTCCACGCCGGCGTTGAGCGCCAGCGCGCCGGACATCATGCGCGAGCCGGTGACGGCGTCCAGCTGGTCGATGGCGATGCCGTCGGACATGACGATGCCATTGAAGCCCAGCTCGCCGCGCAGGTAGCCCGTCAGCAGGCGCCTGTTGGCGTGGCAGTAGATGCCGTCGATCTCGTTATAGGCGGCCATGAAGCCCTGCACGCCCGCGCGCACGGCGGCCTCCGCCGGCGGCAGGTGTATCTCCCGCAGTTCCCGCTCGCCGATGCGCGCGGCGCTGGCGTTGACGCCGCCGGTGGTCTCCCCCTGGGCGCAGAGGTGCTTGGCCACCACGTCCACGCCCTGGCGCTGCATGGCGCTTATCACGGCCTCCGCCATGCGGGAGGCGAGCAGCGGGTCCTCCCCGAAGCACTCCTCGCTGCGCCCCCAGCGCGGGTCGCGCAGTACGTCCAGGCAGGACACCAGCGCCAGGTCCACGCCCAGCTCCGCGAGCTGGCGCGCGCTCACCGCCGCCGCGGCGGAGAGCAGCGCGGGGTCGAAGCAGGCGGCCGCCGCCAGGTTCACCGGCAGCAGGCAGCCGTCCAGCGCCTGGTGCCCGTGGGGGCACTCCGTGGCCATCAGCACGGGTATGCCGAGGCGCGAGTGCTCCATCACATAGCGCTGCACGGCGTTGCGCGCGCGCGGCGCCAGCTCGCCCACCAGGCCGTTGGTGAAATCCCGGCGCGACCAGGGGTCGGCGCGGTAGAGGCCATAGAGCGCGCCGAGGCCGGAATAGCGCTCCACCTCGGCCCTGAAGCCCCCGCCGGGGACGAACTCGCCGTCCCTTATCTCATATTCGGCGAAGCCGTAGAGCCGCTGGTTGAGCTGGCCGACCTTTTCGCGCAGCGTCATGCGCTGCAGCAGGTCCTTCGCGCGCGCCTCCGGCGCGGCCTTTGCGTCTCGGTAGAGTTCCATGGTTACCTCCAGCTTAAAAAATATCGGGGAGAGCTCGCGCTCCCCCCGATGCGCGGGAAAAGGGCCGCGCGCCTTATTCGCAGCGGATGGTGACGATCTCGAAGGGCTTGAAGGTGTACTCCACGCAGCCGTCGCAGATCTCCAGCTCGCGCTCGCGCTCCTCGAGCAGATCGCAGCTCCAGGCGCGCACGGCGCCCGCCGGCAGGCGGATGGACGCTTTAGTCAGCGCGTCGTCGCACTCGTAGAGGCGCAGCACGGTCCCCTCGCCGTCCTCCGCGCACTTCACCGTCTCCATGATGATGTTGGCGGGCTGCACGCCGGCGAAGGAGAAGTCCAGCCCCTCGGCCGCGTTGGCCAGGGCGTAGGCAGGCTGGTTGAGCTTATAGCCCTCGCGCACCACGCCGCCCTCGCGCCAGCCGCCGCTGTGCGGCAGGATGGAGTAGGTGAAGTGGTGCATTTCCACGTCCGCCATCGGGTTGGGCTCGATGCCGGACTTTATCAGCGTCAGGCTGAGCACGCCGTCATGGACGGAGTGGCCGTATTTGCAGTCGTTGAGCAGGGCGACGCCGTAGTGGCCCTCGGAGAAGTCCATCCACTTCTGCCCGCCGTACTCGAAGCGCGCCTTGTCCCAGCTGGTGTTCTTGTGCACCTTGCGCTTGAGGCTGCCGAACTGCACGTCGAAGGTGGCCTCGTCGCTGTGCACGGCCACGGGGAACTCCACCTTCAGCAGGTGCTGGTGCAGCGTCCAGTCAACGGCCGTCTCGAAGTCGATGCGGCGGCTATCGGCATAGAAGCGCACGTCCTGCCAGATGGCGACGCCCGCGATCTCGTACTCCAGGTGCAGCGTGGCGCGCACGGGGCCCGTTTCCGTCCACTCGAGCTTCGTGAGGCCGTCCACATCCCAGGACTTCTCGGTGTAATACTCGTCGATGTCCCAGTTGTCGTAGTAGATGGGCTTGTCCTCGAACATGCGCAGCAGGTTGGCGCGGCGGCCGGGCTGCACAGTCTCGCGGCCGTTCTCGCGGTCGTAGATGGAGCTGAAGTGCCCGCTCCCGTCCAGCGTCACGCGGTAGAACGGCGTGGTGAGCGTGCCGCCTTCCAGCGTGAAGGGGCTCTCCGCCGCCGCGCAGTCCGCGGGCAGCAGGGACTTGTAGCCCTTCGCCGGCAGGCCGCGGACATAGGCCACGGCGCCCTCCGCCGTGCGCTGCACGGGGAACACGCGGCCCTCGCCGTCGCTGAGGGCGGCGCAGCCCGTGTCGGGCAGGCTGACGATGTCGTCGCGCTCGAAGCCGAGGGTGTTGAACACGGCCACGGCCCGGCCCTCGCCGGCCAGGCTGCGCAGCCGCTCGCCGAGCAGCGCGTGGGCCTGTTCGCTCAGGGCCTCGTACTCCGCCTTCGTCACCTCGTACACCTCGTGTATCGAGCTGCCGGGCAGTATGTCGTGGAACTGGTTGGTGAGCATGGTCTTCCACATGCCGTCCAGCTCCTGCCCGGGATAGGCCAGCTTGTCCTGCGCCATCACGGAGGCCAGCTCCAGGTCCATCAGCAGCAGCTCGTTCTTGCGGTTGGCGCGCTTGTTGCGGGCCATGGAGGTGAGCGTGCCGCGGTGGTACTCGAAATAGAGCTCGCCCTCCCAGGTGTCGAGCCTGGGGTTGTCCTTCACGCGCGCTTCCAGTTCGCGGAAATACTCGCCGGCGAACTCCTGGCGCACCTGCGGTATGCCCTTGACGCCGCGCTTCATGCGCTTGGCCACTTCCAGCATCTCGCGGGTGGGGCCGCCGCCGCCGTCGCCGTGGCCAAAGGCCACCAGGATGTCGTTGTTGATCTCCTTGTTCTGATAGCGCTCCCAGCCGCCCATGATGGCGTCCGGGTGCAGGCGGCCGTTGTAGGTGGTGAAGAAGTTCTTCTTCACGTCCTGCCCCACGTCAACGGTGGTGATGAGGTGCGTGAGCACCTCGCTGCCGTCGATGCCGCGCCAGATGAAGGTGTCGTTGGGGATCTTGTCGATCTGGTTCCAGGCCAGCTTGGTGGTCATGAAATAGTCGATGCCGCTGCGCTTCATGATCTGCGGCAGGGCGCCGGAATAGCCGAACACGTCCGGCAGCCAGAGGATGCGGCAGTCCACGCCGAACTCATCCTTGAAAAAGCGCTTGCCGTGCACGAACTGCCTGACGAGGGACTCGCCGGAGGTGAGGTTGGTGTCGGACTCCACCCACATGCCGCCTTCGGGCTCCCAGCGGCCCTCGGCCACGCGCTCCTTCACGCGCGCGTACACCTCGGGGTAGCGCTGGCGCAGGAAGTCGTAGAGCACGCACTGGCTGGACATGAAGAGGTAGTCCGGGTACTCGTCCATCAGCTTGAGGACGGTGGCGAAGCTGCGCGCCACCTTCTCGCGCACCTGGGCCACGGTCCACCACCAGGCCACGTCGATGTGCGTGTGGCCGATGCAGGTGGCGACCACGTCGTGCCAGCCGCCCATGCCCTTATAGAGCCGCTCTTCCAGCAGTTCGCGCGCGGCGGCCACGCCGGCGTAGTACTCCGGCGAATAGGGCCGGCGCAGGTCGAGCCTGTTCACCGCGTCGTTGAGCACGGTCTGTATGTCGAGACGGTTCTTGTCGTCCTCGTCCATGCGGGGGAAGGCCCAGAGCGGCACCTGCAGGTCGTAATACAGCCCGTCCACCTCCTCGTCGAGCCAGTAGAGCTCCACGATCAGGTTGAACTCGCTGTACAGCGTGCCGGTGTAGGCCTGCATGTCGATGCGGAAGGTCTCGCCGCCCGCGGCGCGCTCTACAAGGCGCACTTCGCGGTGGTTCATGTCCAGGCCCTGCTCCACTTCCCCGTTCACGAAGAGGAGGAACTGCGGGTTTTTGCCGTCGTCGTATTCGTCTATCTGCGTGCGGACGTTCATCCACACGCTCCTGCCGGCGAACTCCTGCGGCACCGTGAGGTCGGCGCGGAACCAGTAGTGCTCGTCCGGGCCGTACCAGTGCATGTGGGCGCAGTCGAAATGCTCCCAGGGGTTGGCGGTGTCGGCCTCCGCCTCCTCGGGGCGGAAGTAAAGCCCCTTCTTATAGCTCCAGCAGCCCATGGCGGAGCGGTCGCGGATGCGCTCGCGGCGCAGCTCGTCGCATATCACCTGGATGCGCTTATCGATGAAGTACATATGGCCCTCCTCAAAGACTGTTTTCTTTGATATAGGCGAGCAGGTCGTCCGCCGTGGTGAAGGCAAGGCCCGTCACGGTGTCGGCGCAGCCATAGTAGATGGCGATGCGGCCGGTGTCCGCATCGGTGAGCGCGGCGCAGGGGAAGGTGACGTTCGGCACGTCGCCCACGCACTCATAGAGCTCATAGGGCGCGAGGATGTAGTCCGCGCCGCGGCAGAGCACCTTCCAGGGCTCGTCGCGGTCCAGCAGGGCGGCGCCCATGCGGTAGACATAGCCGTTGCAGGTGGTAATGACGCCGTGGTAGATGAGCAGCCAGCCCTCGTCCGTCTCGATGGGAATCGGCCCCGCGCCGATCTTCGTGCTCTGCCAGGCGGAGCGGTCGCCGGGGACGGTGCTCATGACATGCCTGTGCATGCCCCAGAACTTCATGTCCGGGCTGCGGCTGATGAAGATGTCGCCGAAGGGGGTGTGCCCCGTGTCGCTCGGGCGGCTGAGCATGGCGTACATGCCGCCGATCTTGCGCGGGAAGAGCACGCCGTTGCGGTTATAGGGCAAAAAGGCGTTCTCCAGCTGGTGGAAGGTGCGGAAATCCTCCGTCCAGCCCACGCCGATGGTGGGGCCGTGATAGCCGTTGCACCAGGTGATGTAATACTTGCCGTCCAGCAGGCAGACGCGCGGGTCGTAGCGGTATTCGCGCTTGATGATCTCCGCGTCACCGTCGGCGAAGGAGATGGGGTCGTCGTCGATCTTCCAGTGGACGCCGTCGTCACTGAAGCCGGCGAAGAGGTCCATGCTCACGGAGCGGCTGTCGCAGCGGAACAGCCCCGCGAAGCCGCCCTTATAGGGCACGACGGCGCTGTTGAACACGCTGTTGGACCGGCGGTTGCCGTCGCGGCCGATGATAGGATTGCCGCTGTAGCGCCACACCGGCAGCTTATAGCCGGCGGGCCTGTCCTCCCAGGGGATGTTGGGCAGGGAGGAGCCCAGGATCTTGGTCATGGTGGCACCTGCCTTTACAGTCTTGTAGGGGCTGCCGCGTTTTCAGGCGCGACAGCCCCTTTTTCATTGGTTTTTCTGCGCTTTAATAGTCAGCGGGCGCGCTCAGGCAGCCTGCCCGGCCATGAAAGCGTCGATCTGGGTCTGGGCCTCGGCGACCAGCTCGTCAAAGCCGGCGGCGCGGAGCTCTTCCATCATCTCGGGGACACCGGTGGCGGGATCCATGGTGCCGGTCAGCAGCTCAGACTTGTAGCGCTGCCAGATCTCCATGCAGGAGCTCAGCTCGTTGCTCAGGCTGCTGGTGTCGAACACGAAGCCCAGCAGCGGGGAGATAATGGCGGCCTCGTTCAGAGCGGCAACTTCGTCGTACTGGTTGTAATCGGTGTCGTCCAGCATGGTGACGTTGAAGAAGGAGCCCTGGGTGTAGCCGGCCATCGGCCAGTCGTTGTTCAGCTTGTGCACGCGCTGGCTGCCGTCCTCGGCCTCAACGTACTCGAAGTTCTCGCCCTCGAGGCCGTAGAACAGGGCGTCACGGACGTAGGAGTCGGTGTTCACCAGCTCGAGGAGCTGCAGGGCCTTGTCAGGGTGGGCGCAGGAAGCGGAGATGCAGCTGACGGAGCCCTGCACGGTGTCGTTGGACAGGTAGGTGTTGCCCCACTGCACGGCGGTGGCCTCAACGCCCATGTTCGGGCTCCAGGTGGTAACGGCGGCGTAGGGCCAGCCCTGCGCGACGTAGCAGGTGCGGTACATCGGAGCCTCGGCGAGGGTGGCGGCGTCGGCGTTGATGATGCCGGCCTGGTACCACTCATGCAGGGTGGTGAGCATGCTCATGACGTCTTCCTGCTCGAACACGGAGACGACGGTGGCGGTCTCATCGTTGTAGTTCACGCCGATGGGGGGCAGGCCGGTGCCCATGGCGTCGTAGTCCATGGTCACGGCGGACAGGCCCTCGCGGTGCAGGATGAACGGGGTGACGTTCTCGCCTTCCTTAATGGCGGCGAGGGTGTCGGTCAGGCTCTCGAGGGTGTTGAGGGACTGGTAGTCGGGATCATACTTCTCGGCCATGGCAGCGTCCCAGACGAAGTACTGGGTGACGGAGACGTCCTTCAGGGTGGGGACGCCGTAGATCTTGCCGTCGATGGAGACAGCGCGCCAGTAATCCTCGTCGATCAGCGAGTAGAGCTCGGGGGAAGCAGTCTGCACGATCTCAGTGATGTCGGCGAAGGCGCCGATCTTGACGTCGTTGCTGAAGGTGCCGAGGTTGGTGAAGATGATGTCGTAGGGCTCGTTGGTGCTGACGATGGTGCTGCGGCGGCCGTCCCAGTCGCCCCAGCCGACGACGTGCACGTTCAGGTGCACGCCGATCTTCTCTTCCAGGTAGGCGTCGAGGTTGGCCTTCCAGGCATCGTAGTTCTCGGGCTGGCCATTGCCGACCATGTACCAGGTCAGCTCGACGATCTCGCCGTCGGTGGACTCCCCGCCGGTCGTCGCGCCGGGATCGGCAGACTCAGCGGCGGGCTCCTCTCCGCAGCCGGCCACAAGGACCATCAGCATGAGGGCCGAGAGGAGCAGTGCAAGAATTCTTTTCTTCATATTGACCTCCAAAAATTTTTTTATTTCGGGGCCCGCTGGCTGCGGGCCCTTTAATACGCGGGTATCAGCCCTTCACCGCGCCGACCGTGAGGCCGGAGATGAAGTACTTCTGGAAGAACGGGTAGACGCAGGCGATAGGCACGGCGATGATGATCGCGATGGCCATTCGCACGGACTCCGTCGGCATCGCCAGCTTGTAATCCTGCAGCGACATGCCGGCCGTCGGGTTCTTGGTCAGGAACTCCATGTTCTTCTGCAGCTGGTTCAGCAGGGCCTGCAGGGAGAGCAGGTTGTCTTTGCTGATGTACAGCGAGGACTGGAACCAGTCGTTCCAGTAGCCGAAGGCGAGGAACAGTCCGATGGTGGCCAGCAGGGGCTTCGAGATGGGCGTGACGATCCTGACGAAGATGGTCAGCTGGGACGCGCCGTCGATCTTGGCCGACTCGATGACCGCATCGGGGATGTTGGTGCGGAAGTATGTGCGGCAGATGGTGACGTTGAAGGACGACACGCACAGCGGCAGGATAAGCGACCATATCGTGTCCCTCAAGTTCAATATCTGCGCGATGACCACGTAGCTGGCGACCATGCCGCCGCTGAATATCATGGGGATGAAAACAACGGTGGAGAAGAAGCCGTTCAGCTTGTAGCCCGGGCGGGAGAGCACGTAGCCCATGGTGGCGGTGAGGATGACGCCGAGGACGGTGCCGATGACGGTGACCTCAACGGAGATCCACAGCGCCTGCAGTATCATCCCGCGCTCGCCCCAGAGGAAGGTATAGGCGCTGGCGCTCAGCATGCTGGGGATGATCTGATAGCCGTTCTGCGCGATGCTCTGCTCATCGGTGATGGAGATGATGAAGATGAGCACGATGGGCAGCACGCACATCAGCGACAGGAGGATGAAGATGATGTTGAAAACGACGTTCGTGCCCGGGTTGATGCGGTTGAGGACGTTGGAAGCAGACTTTTTACTCATGATCTCTCCCCCTCCTCAGATAATGGCGCTCTGCCTGTCGACCTTGCGCACGATGGCGTTGGCCACCAGGATGGTGATGCAGCCGATGACAGACTGGAAGAAGCCGGCGGCAGCCGTGCGGCCAATGGGCACGTTAGGCGTGAGCAGCATGTTGTAGATGTAGACGTCGAAGGTCATCGTCGCCTCGTACAGGGAGTTCGTCACGCCGCGGGGGATCTGGTAGAACAGGCCGAAGTCCGTGCTGAAGATCCTGCCGACGCTGAGGATGAACATCATGATGATGACCGGCTTCAGGGCGGGCAGCGTGATATGTATCGCCTGCTGGAACTTGCTGGCGCCGTCGAGGGCGCCGGCCTCGTAGAGCGAGGTGTCGATGCCGCTGATACTGGCCAGATAGACGACCATGTTGTAGCCCACGGTCTTCCATACCTGCATGAACACGAGGATGAACGGCCAGTACTTCGCTTCCGTGTACCAGTTGATGGGATCCTTGCCGAAAGCCTCGAGCACAGAGTTGAGCAGGCCCTTGTCATAGCTCAGGAAGGCGAAGACGAAATAGCTTACCACGACCCAGGACATGAAGTGCGGCATGAACATCATGGTCTGATAGGTCTTGGACTTGCGCTTGCTGTAGAGCTGGTTTATCAGTATCGCCAGCGTCACGGGGATGACGATGTTGAGGACGATAAACACGATGTTGTACAGCAGGGTGTTGCGGAGAACGATGCCGAACTGGCTGGATTTGAGGAAGAACTCGAAGTTCCCCGTCAGCGTCCAGTCGCTCTGGATCAGGTTGTAGATGAAGCCCTTGGTGGCGTCAACTATCCTGTAGTCCTTAAAGGCCAGGACCAGGCCGAACATGGGCAGATAGCAGAAAATAAGGTACCAGACCGTGGTCGGTACGGCCAGCAGCGTCAGCTCGATATCGTCGCGGATGGAGCTGCCGCTTCTCTTTTTGCGCTTCTGCGTGCTTGTCTGCTCAAGCGCGTTAGCAGATTTCACATAGCGTCCCACCTTCCATAAGTAATCCACCTCTCCAAGTAGAGCGTGCTCAGGCTATCTGTTATTATAAACGAACAGCCCGCGCCGGGAAAGTCTGTAAGGGCCATATGATAGTATGGAAACGCCACCTCGGGGTTGCAAAATATAGTATCCAGCTCCTGCCAGGGCTGCAAAAAAGCGGGCGGGGGACGTCCCCCCGCCCGCTCCCGGCGTCATATCATGCTGTTTTCAGGCGAAAAAGCCAGCCGCGGCCTGCGCCAGTTCCCCGTCGATCTCCTGCGCGCGCTCCATGCTCTCCGCGCGGGCGGAGAGATAGACCTTGATCTTCGGCTCCGTGCCGCTGGGGCGCACGATGAGCTTGGCGCCGTCCATGCGGTATTCGAGCACGTTGCTGCGCGGCAGCTCCAGCGCCACGCCCTCGCCCGTCTGGTAGTCCGTGCGGCCGGTGACGGCCCAGCCGGCGATCTCCGCCGGGGGCGCGGCGCGCAGGGAGTCCATCACGGCGGCCATGCGCTCCATGCCGCCCTCGCCCTCGAAGGCGAAGCTCTTCACGGCGCAGCAGGTGTAGCCGTGCTTCTCATAGAGCGCGCGGATGGCGTCGGCCAGGGTCATGCCCTGCTTCTTGTACCAGGCGGCCATCTCGCAGCAGAGCATGGAGGCGTTGACGGCGTCCTTATCGCGGACATGGGAGCCGGAGAGGTAGCCGTAGCTCTCCTCGAAGCCGAAGAGGAAGCGCTCGCCGTGGCCTTCGGCCTCCAGCAGGCCGATCTGCTCGCCGATGAACTTGAAGCCGGTGAGCACGCGCCGCAGCTCCACGCCGTACTCGGCGGCCACGGCGTCGGCCATGTCGGTGGAGACGATGGTGGTGACGGCCACGGGCTTCTCCGGCATGGTGCCCAGCTCCATGCGCCGGCGGCAGATGTAGTCGAGCAGCAGCACGCCCATCTCGTTGCCGGTCAGCAGGCGGTAGCCGTCGCCCTCCGGCACGGCGGAGCCCATGCGGTCGCAGTCCGGGTCGGTGCCCAGCAGCAGGTCCGGGTGCAGCTTTTCGCACAGCTCCAGGCCACGCAGCATGGCCTCGCGCTCCTCCGGGTTGGGGTAGGGGCAGGTGGGGAAGTGCCCGTCCGGGTGCTCCTGCTCGGGCACGACGGTGACGTCCTTCACGCCGATGCGGCCGAGTATCTTGGTCACGCACTCCAGCCCCGAGCCGTTGAGCGGCGTGTACACCACGCTCAGGTCCTCCGCCCCGCCGGAGAGGCTGAGCTTCTGCACGGCGTCGAGGAAGTCCTCCAGGCACTGCTCGGGGATGTACCTGATGCGCCCGTCGGCCACGGCGGCGTCGAAATCGGCCAGCGCCACGCCGTCGAAGGGGTCGGTGCTGTCGATGGCGGCCTGCACGTGCTCCGCGGCCTCGAGGGTGATCTGCCCGCCGTCCGGGCCGTAGACCTTATAGCCGTTGTACTTGGCGGGGTTGTGGCTGGCGGTGACGCAGATGCCCGCGCCGCAGTGGAAATAGCGCACGGCCCAGCTGAGCGCGGGCGTGGGCTCCAGCCGCGGGTAGATCCAGGCGGTGACGCCGTTGGCGGCCAGCACGCGCGCCGCCTCGCGGGCGAAGAGGTCGCTCTTGATGCGGCTGTCGTGGGCGATGGCCACGGACGGCGTGCCGCCGGAGGCCTTCAGCCAGGCGCAGAGGCCCTGCGTGGCGCGGCGCACGGTGTAGATGTTCATCCTGTTCGTCCCCGCGCCGAGGACGCCGCGCAGCCCGCCGGTGCCGAAGGCCAGGTCGCGGTAAAAGCGGTCGGAGACCTCGCCGCCGTCGGGGTCCAGCCCCCTGAGCTCCTCGATGAGGTCGCTGTCGTCCACGGCGCGCTCCAGCCAGCGCGAATACTCTGCTCTGATGTCCATTTTCTTTGCGCTCCTCTCTTATTTGTACCGTATCGTGTTGCCTGTCACCTGCATTTGCGCTCCAGCGTGCGGCCGAACTCGGCGATGACGCCGGCGGCCTTTTCCACAACGGCGGCGCCCTCGTCGGGGCCGTCGCTGTCCGCCATGTCGCACCAGAAGCACATCATGGCCCCGTCCGCTTCCGTGCTGCCCTCGCAGTTGTTGAAGTGGTCGGGCTCGAAGCCCGCGGCCTTTGCCGGGCCGTCGGGCCACTCGTTCTTGCCCAGCACCCAGTAGAAGGCGGAGTCGGCGTTGATGAGCTTGAAGCCCTTTGCGGCGAGATACGCCGCCGAGGCCAGCCGGTAGCCCTCCCAGCCGTGGGTCCAGTAGCAGACCTCCACGCCGCGGTCGGGCTCCACGCCCTCGCTGTCCTCGTTGTAGTACACGCCGTCGTTGAAGCAGCGCGGCGTCATGCCGTATCTCTTCACCAGGGCGGCCATGGCGTTGAAGAAGGGCACGAAGTGCTCCTTGTACATGCCGTTCTGGTATATCATCTCATAGCCCATGCGGTGCTCTCCCAGGTCGTTGGCGAACTCGTCGGCGCAGAAGTTGAAGAAGCGGCAGCCGCGCGAGGCGAAGTACTTCACGTACTTTTCCAGCAGCGCGAGGGCGAAATCGCGCCCCTCGGCGCGCGTGATGTCCACCGAGCCGCGGGAGCCGGGATAGCGCAGGCCCCCGGCGTCCGGCTGCATGAGCACGGCGCCCAGGTGCCCGGGCGCGCCGAAGGCCGGCACGATCTCCACGCCCTTCCCCGCCGCGTAGGCGATCAGCGCGTCCATCTCCGCTTCGGTGAGGTACTTGCCCGTGCCGTCCGGCTCGTTCCCCTCCTCGCCGAAGCCGTCGCCCGGCGCGCCGGAGAGGTCGTACTCGCCCTGCGGCGTGGCCACGCGCATGTCGTCCAGCGCCAGGCGCAGGCCCTGGTGGTCGGAGAGATAGAGCTCCAGCTGGCCGAAGCCGGCCGCGGCGCAGTTGTCGATGAACTTCCTGAGGTTTTCGCTGCTAAAATACTTCCTGCCCGCGTCCAGATGTACGACGCGGTAAGCGGAGCGTTTCATGTTTCATTACCCCCAACGATTCTTTGGGCCCGCAGGCCCCTTATTGCGATAATATACTAACCGCCCAGCGCTGTCAACCGCGGGAGGCGGCTTTCCGGCGGATTTCTTGCGCCGCCCGGGCGGCGCCCGGCGGCAGATGCCCGGCGAGCCTCGCCGGCGGAAGCGTCCCGGCGGGCCCGCACGCGGCGCAAAAAGCCGCGGAGCTCCTCGCTCCGCGGCTTTTTTACCTGTGGCAGCCGTTTGGCATGTTTACTCTTCCTTTTCGCCCACGATGGCGATGTGCAGCTCGTCGAGCTGTTTCTGCGTGACCTCGCCGGGGGCGCCCATCATCAGATCCTGGGCGTTCTTGTTCATGGGGAAGGGGATGATCTCGCGGATGGAGTCCTCGCCCGCGAGCAGCATCACCATGCGGTCCACGCCCGGGGCGATGCCGGCGTGCGGGGGCGCGCCGTAGCAGAAGGCGTTGTACATGGCGGGGAACTTGCGCTTGACGTCCTCCTCGCCCAGGTTGACCATCTCAAAGGCCTTGACCATGATCTCCGGGTCGTGGTTGCGCACCGCGCCGGAGCTGAGCTCCACACCGTTGCAGACCAGGTCGTACTGGTCGGCGGTGATAGTCAGGGGGTCGATCTCCCCGCGCTCGGCGGCGAGCAGGGTGTTGAGCCCGCCTTTGGGCATGGAGAAGGGGTTGTGGCAGAACTCCATCTCCCCGCTCTCCTCGCCGATCTCGTACATGGGGAAATCGACGATCCAGCAGAAGGAGTACTGCTCCGCGTCCATATGGTCAGGGCAGAGCGCGCCGAGCAACTTTATCAGCGCGCCGGCGGTCTTCTGCGCGGCGGAACGCTTGCCGGCGGCGAACACTACCAGCGTGTCCGGCGCGAGGCCGAGGGCGGAGACGAACTGCTCCTTCATCGGCGCGAGGAACTTGGCGATGCCGCCGGTGAGCTCGCCCTTGTCGTCCACGCGCACCCAGTAGGCCTTGTTGCCGCTGGCCACCTCGGCGTCCGCGCAGAGCTTGTCGATCTGCTTGCGCGTGCCGGCGAAGCCGCTGACGGGCACGGCCTTCACCACGGCGCCCTCGAATGGGCCGAAGCCGCAGCCGCCCACGAGCTCCGTGACGTCCACGGCCGTGAGGTCTATGCGCAGGTCGGGCTTGTCCGTGCCGTACTTCTCCAGCGCCTCCGCGTAGGGGATGCGCGCGAAGGGCGCGCCGGAAGCGCGGTCAAATTTGCCGTACTCGGCGAAGATGGGCGGCAGCACGTCCTCAAGCACGGCGAAAACGTCCTCCTGGCTGGCGAAGGCCATCTCCATGTCCAGCTGGTAGAACTCGCCGGGCGAGCGGTCCGCCCGCGCGTCCTCGTCGCGGAAGCAGGGGGCGATCTGGAAATAGCGGTCGAAGCCGCTGGCCATCAGCAGCTGCTTGAACTGCTGCGGCGCCTGCGGCAGGGCGTAGAACTTCCCTGGGTGGTTGCGCGCGGGCACCAGATAGTCGCGCGCGCCCTCCGGGCTGGACACCGTGAGGATGGGGGTAGTGATCTCCATGAAGCCGTGTTCGGTCATGCTCCTGCGCAGCGCGGCGATGACGTTGGAGCGGAGGATGATGTTGCGCTTCACCTCCGGGTTGCGCAGGTCGAGATAGCGGTAGCGCAGCCGCGCGCTCTCGTCGGCCTCGCGGGAGCGGTTCACCTGGAAGGGCAGCTCGTTATAGAGGCACTTGCCCAGCACCTCCACCTTCTCCGGCACGACCTCGATGTCGCCGGTGTCCATGTGGGGGTTCTTGCTCGCGCGCTCGCGCACGGTGCCCTCCACGCTGATCGTGCTCTCGCGGGTGATGGCCTTGAAGGCCTTCACCATCTCCTCCGTCTCGGCGACGACCTGAGTCGTGCCGTAAAAGTCGCGCACGACCACGAAGGCCAGCGCGGAGGAGACCTCGCGCACATTTTCCATCCAGCCGCAGAGCTTGACGGCCCTGCCGGCGTCGGCCAGGCGCAGCTCGCCGCAGGTGTGTGTCCTCGACTGCATCATTTCCCATTTCCTCCCTGTTCGCAAATCAGCCGGGCCGCGGCGCCCTCGCGCACGGCGGCGGCTATCCTCTCCGCGGCCGCGGCGGCCGGCATGGCCTCCTGCGCGCCCGTGCGCATGTCCTTCAGCGCCACTTCCCCGCGCTGCTGCTCCTCCTCGCCGATGATGACGGCGAAGGGCGCGCCCAGCTTGGAGGCGTAGGAGAGCTTCTGCTTGAACTTTTTGTCCTCGGCGTAGAGCTGCGTGCGCACGCCGGCGGCCCTCAGCGCGGTGGCGGCCGCGGCGGCGTAGCCCATGTCCTCCGTCATCGGTATCACCACCGCGTCGCAGGGCGCGGCGGGGGCGGACACGTCCAGCAGCCCCTGCTCGTTGAGGACGTAGAAGAGCCGCGTGACGCCGATGGAGACGCCCACGCCGGGCAGCTTCCTGTCCGTATAGTAGCCGGCCAGGTCGTCGTAGCGCCCGCCGGAGCAGATGGAGCCGATCTCCGGGTGGGCGTCCATGCTCGTCTCATACACCGTGCCCGTGTAGTAGTCGAGCCCGCGGGCGATGGTGAAATCGAGCCGGAAGTGCCGCTCCGGCACGCCCAGGCGCGGCAGCGCGTCCAGCACGGCGGCCAGTTCGGCCACGCCCTCGTCGAGCTTTTCGCTCTGCCCTGCGCGCGCGCGCAGGAAGCCGAGCTTTTCCGCGTCCGTGCCCTCGAAGGCCACGAAATCGAGCACCTCGCCGGCGCTCTTCGCGTCCAGTCCGCACTCGTCCGTCAGCAGCGCGCGCACCTTGTCGGGGCCTATCTTCTCCAGCTTGTCCACCGTGCGCAGCACGGCGGCGGTCTGCCCCGCCGCGCCCAGCAGCTCGAAATAGCCGCTCAGCGCCTTGCGGTTATTGATGCGGACGGTGAAGCCCTCGAGCCCGAGGGCGGTGAAGGCCCGGCAGATGATGGCCGGCATCTCCGCGTCGTTCATGATGCCCAGCTTGCCGTCGCCTATCACGTCGATGTCCGCCTGATAGAACTCGCGGAAGCGCCCGCGCTGCGCGCGCTCGCCGCGCCACACCTTGCCTATCTGGTAGCGGCGGAAGGGGAAGGCCAGGCGGCCGTAGTTGGCGGCCACATACTTGGCCAGCGGCACCGTCAGGTCGAAGCGGAGGGCGAGGTCGCTCTCCCCCTTCGTGAAGCGGTAGATCTGCTTTTCCGTCTCGCCGCCGCCCTTGGCCAGCAGCACCTCGGCGGACTCGATGGCCGGCGTGTCCAGCGGCGTGAAGCCGTACAGCTCATAAGTCTCCCGCAGCGTGGCGAGCAGGCGCTCCATGCGTATCTGCTCGGCCGGCAGCAGCTCCATGAAGCCGGAGAGCGTGCGCGGCGTTACTTTTTCCATGGGGATCTCCTCCATTTGCGCAGTAAATGGGCGGCGGTGCCGTTCATCACCTCCGCCCGGGGTAAGCCTGGATCGTCGGGCCGCAGCGTGCGCGGCCGCCTTTGTTCAGTCCCTCTTGGGGTTCACGATATCGCGCCAGTCGAAGTCGCCGCGGCGCAGGCCCTGGATGAGCACCTCCGCCGTGGCGGCGTTGGTGGCCATCGGGATCAGGTACTGGTCGCAGAGGCGGGCCAGCTTGTCCACGCTCTCGAAGCCCTCCGGGTTGGCCGGGTCGCAGAAATAGAGCACGAGGTCGATCTCATTGTACGCTATCCGCGCGCCGATCTGCTGGGCCCCCTGCTTGTCGTGCAGATAGAGCGTCACCGGCAGGCCGGTGTTCTCGCTCACGAGCTTGCCCGTGGTGGCCGTGGCGCATATCTTGTGCTCCGACAGGATGCCGCAGTAGGCGATGCAGAACTGCACCATCAGTTCCTTTTTCCCGTCGTCGGCGAGCAAAGCTATGTTCATTTTCTCGTCTCCCTTTCGCCGTGAGCCTTATAACGGCCCCGTAGAGTAATATTATACTCCGCCCACGCCGGGATTTCAACACCGTTTCCGCACTTTCGGCGCGGTTTCGGCGCTTTTTCGCCCCTTTACCGCAGCAGGCCGCTCTCGTTCTCCGCGGTGGAGGAGGCCGCGCTGGCCTGGATGCTGAAATAGGCGTCCAGCACGTCGGCGGCGATGCTCGTCAGCGCGGAGCCGGAGCGCGCGTGCTCGACCACGATGGCGACGGCGATCTCCGGGTCGTCAAAGGGCGCGAAGAGCATGAAAAGGCCGTTGTTCACGCGGTCCTCGCCCAGCTGGGCGGTGCCGGATTTGGCCGCCACGCCGATGCTGCGCCCGCCGTAGGAGTAGTTGTTGAAGGCGTAATAGACGTCCAGGCTGGAGCCGGTGGGGTCGTGCGTGAACTGGTACATGCCGCGCTGCACGGCGGCGTAGTTGTAGTCCTCGCTCTCCACCACGGAGAGCACCTCGTTCTCGCGCAGGTAGAGGTTGGTGGAGTAGTCGAAGCTGCGCACGCCCTTGAGTATGGCGGCGGAGTGGCGGGTGCCGCCGTTGGCGATGGCGGCGCAGTACTCGGCCAGCTGCAAGGGGGTGAACAGGCTGTCCGACTGGCCGATGCCGGCCTGCACCGTGTCGCCGTAGGTGAAGCCCGCGCCGTCCACGTCGTTGTGCGTCTCCGGCTTGGCCATGTTGCCGACAGACTCCGGCAGCTCGATGCCCGTGTGCTCGCCAAGGCCGAAGCCCTGGGCGTACTCGTTCATCAGCGTGATGCCCATGTTGTCCGCCAGGGTGTAGAAAAAGATATTGCAGGAGTCCTTGATGGCCTCCACCACGGTCTCCGACTGGTGGGTGAACTGCCCGTCCGTCTGCGAATATATCCAGCAGACGGGCGCGTAGCCCTGGTCGGCGTATTTGGTGAACACGCCGTTGCAGACGATCTGCGTCTCCGTGTTGATGAGCCCCTCCGTCAAGCCGGCGACAGCCATCAGCGGCTTGAAGGTGGAGCCGGGGGCGTAGAGTCCCGTCAGCGCGCGGTCCACGAGCGGCGTGCTCTCGTCGGCCAGCAGGTCGTCGTAGTCCTCGTCCAGCGTGGTCAGGTTGTAGGTGGGATAGCTGGCGATGGCCAGCGGCTCGCCCGTGTCCACGTCCACCACCACGATGGCGCCGCCGCCCACGTCCTCCTCCGGCTCCTCGCCGTTTTCCATGTGCTTGCGGTTCTCCTCGTCGCGCCCGATCTGCAGCTCATAGATGCCGAGCTCCAGCGCCCGCTCCACGGACTCCTGCAGCAGGAGGTCGATGGTGAGATAGACGTGGTTGCCCGGCTCCGGCTCCTTGGTGTACACGGTGCCGGTGATGGTGCCGTCCGCCGTGGAGATGACGTTCGCCCGGCCGTTCACGCCGTGCAGCCACTCCTCGAACACCAGCTCCACGCCGCTCTGGCCTACCTTGTCGTTGAGGTCATAGCCGCTGTTGTCCCCGCGCATGAGCGTCTCCGCCTGCTCGGGGGTGATGGCGCCCACATAGCCGAGGATGTGCGCGGCGGACTGCGTGTTGTACTCGCGGATGTAGGAGGTCTCCACGTAAATAATATTGCCCACGGCGCCCATCAGGTCGCTGATGAGGTCGATAGAGGCGTCCTCCACGAACACATAGGGGTCGGTGTCGATGGCATAGCGCACGTTCAGAGCGTAGCGGATGCTGGATATGGCGCGCATCTCCTCGCTGGTGGCGGTGTTGGGGATGTCGTAGCGCGTGCGGAAATAGCTCATCAGCTCCACGGCCGTGGTGTCGTCGTCCAGGCCCTGGCGCTTAAAATAGGCCGCCAGCATCGCGCTCTGCAGGGCCGTCATATCCTCCGTGTACTCGTAGGGCGGCTCTTCCGTGATGGGCAGGTCGTCGATGTACTCGTAGCCGGACTCCTCCACGATGCGCACCATCTCCAATATGACGGCGTTGGGGTCCTCCACGTCGTCGGCGAAGAGCTTGGTGGTGTTGATCTTCAGGTTGTAGCATTCGCGGTTGGTCACCATCGCGCGGCCGTAGCGGTCGAGGATGTTGCCGCGTGCGGCGGTGACGGTGCGCTCTTCCTCGTTGGGGTTGAGGCTCGCCTCATAGGCGGCCGCGCCCTCGATGATCTGCAGCTTGTAGAGCGTGCCCAGGCAGAGGGCGACGAGCAGCGCCACGACCAGCCCGAAGGCGGCGACGCGGGTGGATCTGACGATCTTCATGTGTCTATCCTTTCTTGTGCGGGGAGGCGATGGCCTTGCAGGGGAAGTAGAGCAGCGCCGCTGCAGGCAGGGAAAACACGACCTGCCACAGCCCCACCCACGCCAG
Source organism: Candidatus Scatomorpha stercorigallinarum (assembly GCA_944387865.1). GTDB lineage: Bacteria > Bacillota > Clostridia > Oscillospirales > Oscillospiraceae > Scatomorpha > Scatomorpha stercorigallinarum. Next base: position 33,136 of record CALXGN010000015.1, read on the forward strand.
TGCGGGCAGGCTCTGCCCTTCCAGCGCCAGGCCGAGGAACTGAAAAGCCGCCGTCAGCGCCAGGGCCAGCAGGGCCAGGCACATATAGGCGAAGAAGCGCCGGTTCACCAGGTAGCGCGAGAGCGCGCCGGCGGCGAAGCCGATGCAGGGGAACAGCGCCACGAACAGCGCCGTGTTGCCAAAGCTGATGTCGGCCAGGAAGCCCAGGGCGAGGGAGAACACCGCGCCCCAGACGCCGCCTTCGAACATGCCCACGGCCACGGCCGCGGCGGGCACGAACATGGCGCGCACGCCGAAGATGGAGATGTTCGAAAACAGCGCATCCTGCACCAGCAGCACGAGCGACATATAGAGCGCGTAAAGCAGCGCGCGCTTGATCTTTTGGAAATTTACCAGGTCCCAGAGCATTGCGATCCTCCCGTGCGGCTCACTCTTCCACGCTGAACTCCTTTATCACGAACACCTGCACCAGGCTGTCCAGGTCCGCCGCCGGGGCCACCACCACGCTGCCGTCGTCGTTGACAGCGCTCACCGTGCCGATGTTCGCGCCCTGCGGCACCACGCCCTCCGAGCCGGAGGTGAGCACCTCGTCGCCGGGCTCGATGGCGGCGCCGGCCTGGTAGCCGGAGAGGTATACCTCCCCCCGGCGCATGAGGACGAAATCGCCCTGCAGCTGGGCGGCGTAGCGGTCCACGCCCACCAGCGCGCCCAGCGCGCAGCGCGCGTCGACGACGGTGGAAACGGTGGCCCAGCCGCGGCCCAGCTCCGACACCGTGCCCACCACGGCGCCGTATTCCGTGACCACGCAGTCGCCGTAGCCGATGCCGCTGCTCTCGCCCTTGCTGATGGTGAAGCCGCTCTTCCAGTTGGAGGCGTTCCAGGTGACGATCTTGGCCGACTCCAGCGTGTACTCCGAGCCGCGCTGTTCCAGCCCCAGCGCCTGGCGCAGGCGCGCGTTCTCGTCCGCCTCCTCGGAATAGGCCTGCGCCTGTTCCAGCGTCTCCGCCAGCTCGGCGCGCAGCTCGGCGTTCTCCTGCAAAAGCGCGTCGTATTCGCCGAAATAGCCGGCGAAGCCCGTGATCCAGTCGGAGAGCGAGGCCGCGGCCTTGCGCACCGGCTCGCGCACGGCGCCCACGGCGTTGGTGAGGAAGCCCGCGCGGCCGGAGGAGGTCCCCGCGGCCACGGAGAGGGCCACCACCAGCAGCGCGAGCACCACCGCCAGCCTTATGCCGTTTTTCTTCAGATATTCCTTCACTCAGAGCCCTCCGCGCTCAGTCCGCGCGCTCGAAATCCTTTATCACGAACACCTGCACCAGGCTGTCCAGGTCCACGGCGGGGGTGACGATGCCGTACTCCGTCTGCCCGCCGGCCTCGGCCTGGATGGAGCTGATGGTGCCGATGACGATGCCCTCCGGTATCAGCCCGCCGCTGCCGGAGGTGTAGACCCGCTCTTCCAGGAAGAGCTGCGCGCCCTCCGTCGGATAGGCGAGCCGCGCCTGGCCCAGGGGCATCAGCGCGTAGTCGCCGAGGAGCATGGCCTCGGCCCCGTCCTCGCCCACCAGCGCGCCCACGCTGGTGTCCACGTCCACGAGCGTGGCCACGGTGGACGAATTTTCGCCCACTTCCTCCACCTGGCCCACCAGCAGGCCGTCCTCCGTTATCACGCAGTCGCCCTCTTCCAGGCCGTCGGCCTCGCCCTTGGCGATGGTGAAGCTGTTCGACCAGCTGTCCGTGCCCCAGGAGACGATGCGCGCCGCCTCGAACACGAAGTCCGGGTGCTGCTCGGCGTATACGCGCAGCTGCGAAAGGCGGCCGTTCTCCTCCACGGCGTCCATGCCCGCGCGGGCGATCTCGTTGGCGTCCGCGATCTGGCTGCGCAGCGCGTCATTCTCCGCCTGCAGGCGGTCGTAGTCGTAGAGCCGCACATAGAGCCCCTCCAGCCAGCCGGAGACGCTCTCCGCCACGGCCACCAGCGGCTGCCGCGCGGCGGCGAGCGCGCCCATCACGGACTGCCCCCCGCCCCGGGCGAGCCACACGCCGCCCAGCACGAGCACGGCCAGCGCCAGGATGCTGGCCAGCAGTTTTATGCCGTTTTTCTTCAGGAATCCCTTCACAGCAGCTCCACGCCCATTTTCGCCAGCATCAGCCCCAGCCGGCACAGCGGCAGGCCCATGACGTTGAAAAAGTCGCCCTCGATGCCCTCCACCAGCAGCGCGCCGATGCCCTGGGCCCCGTAGGCCCCGGCCTTGTCCAGCGGCTCGCCGGTGGCGGTATAGTTCTCGATCTCGCGCTCGCTGAGCGCGCGGAAGCGCACGGCCGTGCGCTCGGCCTCCACGAGCTCCTGCCCGCCTCGTATGAGGCAGACGCCCGTCCACACCTCGTGAGAGCGGCCGGAGAGCGCGCGCAGCATGTCCTTCGCCTCCTGCGGCGAATGGGGCTTGCCCAGCAGCGCGCCGTGGAGCGCCACCATGGTATCCGCGCCTATTACGACGTCCTCCGGCGGCCGATGTTCCGCCACCTCGCGGGCCTTCGCGCGCGCGAGGGCCTTCACCGTCTCCTCCGGCGTGGCGTGCGCGGGCGGATGCTCCTCCCCGCGGGCGGGTATGATCTCCAGCCCCGGCACGCGCAGCATCTCCATCAGCTCGCGCCTGCGCGGCGAGCCGCTGGCCAATATGACAGACATTTCGTCACACACCTTTCATATAGAGCCCGCGCGTGGCCCCGTTGGGCCGGTAGCGGCTCTGGCCGAGGAAGCTCTTCGCCACCTCGACGCATTCGCGCTCGCTCTCGTTGGTGAAGAGCAGCCGCAGCCCCCAGACGCCGGCGCGCGCGAGCTCCTCCGCCTTGTCGGCGAGGAACACCTTGTGCGCGGAGTAGACGGCGTTGCGGCAGCCGCCCTCGCGCAGCACGGCCATCACGCCGCCGCGCTCGTCGGCCAGGCGGCCCGGCGCGGAGCAGGTGCAGCGCCCGGAGCTCTGCTTGATGAGGCACTTCTCCGTCAGCATGGCGGGCAGGCGGCCGTAGGCGATGATCTCCACGTCCAGCGGCATGGTGAGCGCCTTTATCTGCTCCAGGCTGAGCTCAAAGGAGGCCGTGGCGGAGCGCAGCATCGCCGCTTTTGCCAGCTCCAGGGCGTAGGAATTGAAGATATTGAGCCCGAAGTCGCCCCGCGCCTCCATCCCCGCCAGGCGCGCGAGCGCCACGTGGCCGAGGTTGGCGCAGAGCGCCTCCGTCACGCCCTGGGCGCGCACGCTCTTCAGCATGGCGGCCGTCTGCGTCAGCTCGCGGTCCTGGATGACGCGCGGCAGCACGGCGGCGATGGGCACGCCCGCGCGGAAAAAGGGCTCCAGCCGCGCGCCCTCGGCGGCGATGATGTCCGCCGGGACATAGAGGCGGTCCGGCCGCAGGGCGGCCAGCTCCGGCGTCAGCTGTTCGGGCAGCAGCGTTTCAAATATCAGCGCGCACTTACCGCTGTGCCGCGCCCCCTCCGCCGGGGGCGGGACGCGCTGGGTGGCGCGCTCGGGCGGCGCGCCGCGCTTTTCCGTCAGCGAGCGGATCAGCGCGCGCTTGGCCTCGGCCATCATCCCCTGCGGCAGGGCCAGGCCGGGGTCGGCCAGCACGTTCACCCGGTCGCAGACATAGGGCGTGCGCCCCGTGACGCGGAAAAAGGAGGCCACCTCCTGCTCCGTGAGCGCGCGCTGCTGCGCGCGCTGGGGCGCCGGGCCGTTCCACAGCGCGCGGTGTCCCTCCGCGTCCTGCACGGCGAAGCGCACGGCCTTGCCGCGCTGGATGATGGCGTAAAACTCAATGTGTACGCGCCGCACTTCGGAGTTGGCGTAGCCCCGGCGCACGGGGGCCATGGCCCGCTCGGCCGCGCGGCCGCCGCCGTCGCGGCTGCCCTGCAGCCCGCCCAGCTCCGCGCCGGGCATGTAGCCGCCGCTGAAATGCCGCTCGCCGAAGACCTCCTCCACGCGCGCGATGTCCTGCTCGCCGGGCTCGCGCTGCTCGGAGATGCAGCGCCGCAGCACGTCCATGGCGCGGGCTATCTGCTCGGGGCGCTCCACGCCCCGGCCCACGTACACGCACTCGACGCCGAGCCCGGCGAGCCGCGGCAGGTATCCCACGGCGTCCATGTCCGCCAGGCTCAGCGGATGGTCGTCCATACGCCCGCCGAGGCTGTACTGCTCGCGGCAGGCCCCGCCGCAGACGCCGCGGTTGGCGCTGCCGCCGCCGTTGAGGGCCGAGAGCGCGCACTGCCCGGCCCGCGCCGGGCATAGGGAGTCCAGCACATCGACGGCCAGCTCCATCTGCGGCCGCGAGGCCAGGGCGGCGATCTCCGCCAGCGTCAGCTCCCGCGGCAGGAAAACGCGCGTCACGCCCAGCTGGCGCATGGCCTCCAGCCCGGCGGCGTTGTGCACGCCCAGCCGCTCGCCGGCGAACACCGGTATCTCCGGCGCGGCCTGGCGCGCGATGGCGATGAAGCCCAGGTCCTGGGCGATGAGCGCGTCCGCCCCCATGGCGCAGACGCGCCGCGCGAGCTCCGCGGCGGCGGCCGCCTCGCGGTCGGTTATCAGCGTGTCCAGCTCCGCATAGACGCGGCAGCCGCGCACGCGGCAATAGCGTATGGCGTTGCGCAGCCCGCTCTCCGTGAAGCCCCGCGCCCCGGAGCCGGTGAATCTTATATATATCGCGTCCGCCCCCGCCTGTACGGCCGCCACCACGGCCTCGGCCGACGGGGCGGGTGCCAGCAGCTCAGGCATTCTTACTCCCGCCTATCGGTTGTCTATAGTTATGCACCCTACAGTATAGCACACGGATGCCCCTTGCTACAAGTCAAAAAAAATGATATACTGTTCCCTGCCCGCGCCCGGCGTTGCACGGCGCGGCGCAAGTACGAATGAGGCCGGTGCCATGCAGGGAAAAAACGACAATTTGAGCGCCGCCGTCTGCTCCATGCGCGCCGTGGACGCCGACAGGCTCATCGCCTCCGGCGACGGGGACAGCGCGCTGCTCTACATATACCTCATACGCCGCGGCGCGGGGCCGGAGGGCGAGCTCTGCCGCGCCCTCGGCTGGCAGCCCGGGCGGCTGCGCGCGGCGGCGGGCCGGCTGCGCGCCCTGGGCCTGGTCTCCGGCGGCGAGCAGATAGCCGAAAGCGGCGAGCTGCCCGAATACACGGCGGAGGACGTGGTGCGCCGCTCGCAGGAGGACACGGACTTCCGCTGCATCCTCGCGGAGGCGGAGAACGTCCTCGGCCACACGCTCTCCACGCAGGAGGCCAAGACGCTCTTCGCCGTCTATGACTACGTAGGGCTGCCGACGGACGTGCTGCTGGTGCTGCTGCACTACTGCCTGGAGGAGGCGCGCCGGCGCTACGGCCCCGGCCGCGTGCCCAACATGAAGCAGATCGAGCGCGAGGCCCGCCGCTGGGGCGAGCGGGAGATCATGACGCTCGAGCAGGCCGAGGAGCACATGCGCGAGCAGCAGCGCCGCCACTCGGCGGCCATGGAGCTGCGCCGCGTTTTCGGCATCCGCGACCGCGACTACACGGTCAGCGAGCGCAAGTACGTGGACAGCTGGCTGGAGATGGGCTTCGGCGAGGAGGCCATCGAGCTCGCGCTCGACCGCACCATCGCCAACACGGGGCAGCTCAAGTGGCAGTACATGAACAAGATCCTCCTCAGCTGGCACGAAAAGGGCCTGCACACGCCGGAGGACATCGAGCGGGGGGACGCCCGCCGCAGCCCCTACCGCGGCCGCGCCTCCGCGCAGGAGGCGTCCAAGCCCGGCGAGCTGGAGCTGGCCCGCCGGCTGTATGAAAAAGTAAAACGTTCGGGAGGGCAGGTGGACTGAGTGGCATATAACGGCGCGCTGCTCGCTCGCGCGCGGGAAAAGCTCGCCGCGCGGCGGGAAGCGAACGAGGCAGAACGTGCCCGGCGGCTGGCGGAGGTCTACGCCCGCTCGCCGCGCATAAAGGACATCGACCGCGCCCTGCGCGCGCAGATGGTGCAGCTGATGGGCCTCGCCATCTCGCACGGGGAGGACGTCCCCGCGCGCGTGGCGGAGCTGGAGCGCGCGAACCTCGCCCTGCAGGGCGAGCGCGCCGCGCGCCTGGCCGCCCTCGGCCTGCCGGAGGGCTATACGGACGAGATATACGCATGCCCGCTCTGCCATGACACGGGCGTCTATGAGGGCGGCGTCTGCTCCTGTTTGAAAAAGCTCTACAACCGCGAGCTCACCGCCGAGCTGGGCACGCTGCTGCGCACGGGCGGCGAGAGCTTCGCCGCTTTCGACCCCACGCTCTACAGCGCGGAGCGCGACGCGGAGCTGGGCGCCAGCCCGCGCGAGTACATGCTGGCCGTGAAGGACGCCTGCCAGGACTGGGCGCGTTCCTTCGCGCCCGGCGCGCCGAGCCTGCTCTTCATGGGCGGCACGGGCCTGGGCAAGACCTTCATGTCCGCCTGCGTGGCCCGCGTGGTGGCGGCGGCGGGCTATTCCGTGGCCTATGAGGGCACGGCCGCCGCGCTCGCCGAGTTCGAGCGGCAAAAGTTCTCCCGCGACGCCGCGGAGGCGGACGCCGCCGGCGAAAAGGTGAAGAACTACCTCGAGTGCGACCTGATGATCCTCGACGACCTGGGCACGGAGATGGCCACCAGCTTTTCCACCGCCGCGCTCTACCAGCTCATCAACACGCGCCTGGCGGCTCGCCGCAGCACGGTCATCAGCACCAACCTCGACTTTGAGTCCCTCCGCCGGCGCTACGGCGCGCAGATCGCCTCCCGGCTGGAGGGGGAATACACCTGCCTGCCCTTCCGCGGGCGGGACATCCGCCTTGTGAAAAAGGAGCGTGAGGCATGAGGCAGCACGAGATAACCGCCCCCCGCCGCCTGCTGGACGCCAAAGGCAACATCGCCGAGCCCGGCTTCGCCCGCCGCGCGCTGGCGCTCTACAGCCGCGCGGACATCAAAGCGCCCGCCCACCGCATCAAGGAATGGGACTACTACCTGGTGAACAACGGCCGCTTCGCCGTGGCCCTGACGGTGGACGACAACGGCTACATGGGGCTCGACTCCATCTCCTTCCTGGACTTCGAGAGCGGCTGGCAGCAGACCGTCTCGCCCATGTGCGCCCTGCCCATGGGCCGGCGCCGCCTGCCGGAGAGCAGCGCGCGCGGGGACATCTCCGTCTCCGGCCGCGGCTACTCCATCTCCTTCTTCCACACGCCGGAGGGGCGGCTGCTGACCTTCCGCATGGAGGACTTCGCCGGCAGCGGGCCCATAGACGGGCGCATCCTGCTCACGGACGAGCCGCCGGAGAGCATCGTCATGTGCACGCCCTTCAAAAAGCAGGCCCACTTCTACTATAACCAGAAGATCAACTGTATGCGCGCCGCCGGCCGCGTTTTCGCCCGCCGGCGGGAGTATATCTTCGAGCCGGACACGGCCTTCGCCGTGCTCGACTGGGGCCGCGGCGTCTGGACGTACAAAAACACCTGGTACTGGGGCAGCGCCAGCGGCAAGCTGGACGGCGTGCGCTTCGGCTGGAACATCGGCTACGGCTTTGGCGACACCTCTGCCGCCACGGAAAACTGCCTCTTCTACGCCGGAAGGCTGCACAAGCTGGACCGCGTCAATTTCAACATCCCCCGCCGCTTCGGCGGCGAGGACTACCTCTCCCCCTGGACCTTCACCAGCAGCGACGGCCGCTTCGAGATGGACTTCGCCCCCGTCATGGACCGCGCCAGCTGCACGGACGTAAAGCTGCTCAAGAGCGACCAGCACCAGGTGTTCGGCCTCTTCAGCGGCACCGCCGTGCTCGACGACGGCACCCGCCTGCGCGTGCGCGGCTTCCCCGGCTTCGCCGAGAAGGTGGAAAACCGCTGGTGAGCGCCGAATGAGTAAAAAAGAAAAAGGAAGGGCCGCAGCCCTTCCTTTTTTATTTCGTCCTGACTTTTTCATGCGCCCCGCGCTTTTCGCGGCGGCGCTGTTTTTCTTCCAGCCTGCGGCGGCCGCGGGCGGTGATCTTGTCCTCCGTGCGGTCCTTGAAGCCCGGGAACCAGTCGTCGCGCACGTGCAGCCAGGCCCGGCGCAGGTTGAATATGACGAACCAGGCCGCGCATATGGCCGGGAAGGCGCCCACGACGAATATGGCCACCAGCAGCACGCAGAGCAGGTCCTCCGTATAGCGCGCGGCGTTCTCCCAGTAGGGGTAGATGATGGCCTCGCGCAGCATGCTGCGCTCGCCGAACTTGCCCAGCAGCGAGAGGGTGTTGCCCACGGAAAAGCGCTTCGTGTTCTGCGCCACCGTGGCGCCCTCGAAGCCCTGCTCGACGATGGAGCGCGTGTAGCCCGTCAGCGGCTCGGCGCAGACCAGCTCGTAGCAGCTGATCTCCGCCGAAGGCACGGCGCTGGCCGCGCCCTGAGCGGAGGCGGAGGGCGTATCCCCGCCGTCCGGCGCGGTGAGGGCGGCGAAGGTGTCGTAGTGCATGAAGAGCCCCGCGCCGCCGGGATAGGCCCGCTGGCTGGCGGCGTCCTCCTCGCGGGCGACGACGCCGGCGATGATGAAGCGCTGCCCGCCGATGCGCACCTCCTGCCCGGCCAGGTCGAAGCCGCCGAAGAGCTGCCAGGCGAGCGTCTCGTCCAGCACCACGCGGTCGTGCATCAGGTCGCTCTCGTAGATATACGTGCCCGAGCGCAGCGTCAGCGGGTGGAAGGCGAACCAGTCCCCGCCGACGGCGATGGTCTGGGCGGTGGCGGTGGCCTTGGGGCCCTGGATGGATATCTGCCCCGTGGCGCTGTAGGCGTCCTTCCACAAACTGCCGCCCTGCGCGGCCTCCACGCCGATCTCCGTCAGCGGCGCGTCGATGCCCCGGCGGAAGGTGTAGATGTCCTGCACGCTCGTGCCCCCGTCCACGGGGAAGAAGGCGGAGACCTGCGAAAAGCGCATCTCGCTGCCGCCGCGGAAGCGCTCCGCCGCCTGCTGTGAGGCCATGGCCCCGGCCGTGGAGGCATAGGCCCCCATCAGCGCGCCGGTGGCGGCCGTCAGCAGCACGAGCACGGCGAGGAAGATGATCTGCCCGCGCCTGAGCGAGCGCAGGCCGCGGCGTTTTTTCTGCCCGGCCATGGCTCAGGCGTTGTCGGCGAGGCGGACATACATGCCGTCCTCGATGGGGGCGGTGGAATTCGTAATCACGTAGTCATAGGCGACGATGGCGCCGGTGACGGCGCTGTTCACGTCGTCGCTGGCCACGACCTGCACGTCCACGCGCGTGGCCTGGTAGCGCGTGCCCAGGGGGCTGGACTTGGCGGTCATCATCAGCACGAAGCTGCCGTTGGAGTCCGAGCGCACGGCGCTGTTGGGGACGATGAGGTCATAGCTCTGGCTGCGCTGGCCGATGGAGACGGACACCTGCGTGCCGCTCTCCACGCCCTCGCCGGTGACTTCGAACACCAGCAGGCGGCTGGCCTGCGCGCCCTGCGAGCCGGGGACGTTGCGGATGCCGAGCAGGCGGCCCTGCAGGTCGCTGCCGCCCCAGTAGCCGGTCTGGATCTCCGCGGTGTCGCCCACGGTGACCTTGCTGGCCTGGTCGGCGGTGACGGTGATGGACACGGTGTAGCCGCGGTCCGGCACCTCGATGGTCATGATGGCGTTCGCCGGGTCGGTGCTGCCGCCGGCGGTGACGTTTATCGCCTTGACGATGCCGTTGACCTCGGAGGTGATGGTCCCGCCCGTGACGGTCCCGTCCTCGTTCGTCTCCCCCGCGCTCAGCTCGGCTATTTGATCTCGGACTTTTTGTATCTCTTTTGCTTGATCTGCGAGTTGGAGATTTGTCTTGCTCTGCCCTCTGAGTGCTTCTTCAAGTGAACTCTGGGCCTCCTGCACCGCTTGGTCAGCGTCTTGATATGCCTGTGCATCTGTCAACAATGACTTTGCGTCTTCAAGCGCCCTGTTAAGTTCAGTTACTTTTTCCTGCAATGCACTATTTGCTGGCTTTGCATCAATTATTGCTTCCTCCGCTGCAGTGAGCGCTCTCTGTGCTGCTGCCACTGCCTCATAGCCGGTGGAAAGAGCGCCAAAAGTAGCTGACGGCAGCTTCTTTATAGCACTTTCGACAGTAAATGTGCCTTCATTAGGAACTGTTATTATTCTGCTTTCAAGTGTAATGCCGTCAATGTAAAGGTTTTGCTTCTCCGCTATATCGTTATCCGCATGTCCGAAATAATCCGTGATTTCATCAACTTCAGAATCAGCAAAGGTGCTGATTTCACTCTCTCCACCGCTTATGTCCCCAGAACCTGAGGGCAAATTTCCTCCCTTTGTCGCAAACACATCGGCTATTGCATCAGCGTAGGAAACAGCGTCACTGTAGTGGTGAAGCCGGTCTTTATTCTGAGCTTCATTGCCCAGGCACATAATGAAGTAATACTCATATTTATATCGGATAAGCGCCGTATCTCGCGCCTTCTCGGCGTCATCTCTTGCCTGATAGAGCTCGCGGAGGGCGCTGTCGCCGGTTACAGTTTCTCCGGCATCCTGTAGTTCTCTCTGCGCAGCAAGAAGCTCCTTCTCGAGATAATCGATATTGCCCGTGATAATCGCTATTTCCTCATCCGTATACTTTGTGAGGAGGTCTCGCGCCGTAATGGCTTTGCGCAAATTGTCCCTCGCCGTAGCAACGGCCACGCTGTCTCCGGCGTCATTAGTCCCAACGTCGATCAGCGCCTGCTGATAAGCAAGGACAAGATCGTCCAATCTATCCTGAAGGGTCGTCAGCTCCTCGCTGTCGCCTGCGGCGAGGACGACGAGCGTGTCTCCCACCTTTACCTCCTGCCCCACGCTGACGGGCACGGACTGCACCTTGCGGGAGTCGGCGCTCTTGACCTCATATGTCTCCGCCGCCTCGATTCTGCCGTCGCCGCGCACCTGGGTGGTAATGGTGCCCGGCTGCACGGACTGGCCCGTGACCTCCGGCAGAGAGCGGTTCATTATCGTGTTTGAGAAGAAGGTCAGCACGAGCATGACCGCTAAGAATATGATGGCCACGTTCTTGACCCAGCCTCTGTTTTTGACCTTCTCGCTCATGGCGTTCCCTCCATCTGAATGTGTGTGTCCTCAGCCCTTGACGGAGCCCTGGGTGGCGATGCCCTCGACGAGGTATTCCTCGCCGTGCAGGAAGAGCAGCAGCGTCGGCACCATGTATATGGTGGCGATGGCGAAGGCCAGCCCCACTTCGCCGGAGTTTATCGTTGAAAGATAGACGCTGAGCGGCTGCTTCTCGGCGTCCGGCAGCAGCACCAGCGGCTGCTCGACCATGTTCCAGTAGTCGATGAAAACGAGTATGGCGATGGAATAGAGCGCCGCGCGGCACTGCGGCATGCACACCTTGGAAAACACCTGCCACTCGCCCGCGCCGTCGATCTTGGCGGCCTCGATGAGCGAATAGGGTATGCGGCGCATGAATTTCGTCAGCAGGAACACGGAAAAGGGCGCGAAAACGCCCGGCAGTATGATGGCCCAGCGCGTGTCCAGCAGGTGCAGCCACTCGCTGACCAGATAGTTCGGCACCAGCGTCACCTGATAGGGCATCAGCATCAGTATCACGTAAAAGAAAAAGATGAACGCCCTCGCCTTCCCCCGCCAGCGGGTGAAGCTGTACGCCGCCACGGAGGCGATGGCCACCTGGAACACCACGATGGGCACCACCAGTATGACGCTGTTCCAGAATTTCAGCAGGTAGTCCGGGCTCATGAAGAGCACGGTCTTGTACTGGTCGAAGGACACCTTGTCCGGGATGAACTTCAGGTTGACCTTCTCCGATATGTAGCTCGTCCCCCCCTGCTCGCCGGCGGCGAAGATGACGCCGTAGTTGGCGTTCAGCTCCGACTGCGTCATGAAGGAGTTCGAGATCGTCAGCACGGTCGGCATCAGGAAGATGACGGCAAAGGCGGCGCAGATGATGAAAATGGCCGTGCGGGAGAGATAGCGCTTTTTCTTCATCCCTCCACGTCCTTTCCGAACCAGTCCTCCACCTTGAACAGCACGGCGATGATGACGACCATGGCGATGGCCATGATGACCGCCGCGGCGGAGAGCTTCTGATAGTCCAGCGACTGGAAGGTGTTGTTCATGAAGTGCTGTAACATGTAAAGGTTGCCGTATGGGTAGCCGCCCGTGAGCAGGAACACCTCGCGGAACACCTTGAAGGAGTTGATGAGCGAGAGGATGGTCACGAACAGCACCGTCGGTGAGAGGTAGCGCAGCTTGATGGCGAAGAATTTGTAGAGCTCGGACGCGCCCTCCACGTCCGCCACCTCCAGCAGCTCCTTGGGGATGTTCGCCAGGGCGGACATGAAGAGTATCATGTTGTAGCCGAGGTTCTTCCACAGGAAAAGCGTGAGCACGACCAGCTGGCCGTAGTCGGACTTGATCCAGTCGATCTTGTCCGTCCCCACGAGGCCGAGGAAGTCGTTCACCACGCCGTTGGTGTTGAAGAGCACCTGCCACACGAGCACGATGGAGGCCACGGGGACCATCATCGGGCTGAGGAAAAAGGTGCGGAACTGGCTCTTGAGCGGTATCCGCGCCTCCAGCAGCAGCGCCAGGCCCAGCGCGAGCACCACGGCCAGCGGCACCGCCATGGCCGAGAACAGCAGCGTGTTCTTGGCCGCGGAGATGAAGGCCGTGTTGTGCAGCAGGGCGGTGAAGTTGTCCAGGAACACGAACTCGCGGTTGAGCGGGCTCCTGATAAGGGAATAATACACCACCACGAGGAAGGGGAGGATGAAGAATATCAGCACGCCGATGAAGCTCGGGGCCATGAAGCACATGCTGTGCAGGAAGTCCACGCGCTTCACGTGCCGGTGCTCCCTCAGCCGCTCCGGGCTGAGAGCCGGCTGCTTACGCTCTTTCTTGAGCGCCAGTATCTTCATCCTCTCACCTCCCCGGGGAAAGATCTTGCGTATCAGCTCTGCTCGCTGACGTAGATGGACGCGCGCGACTGGATCATGGCGGCGGCGTCCTCGGCCGTGCGCTGGCCGTTGAAGAAGGCCTCGGCCTCCTCGCTGATGATGGCCATCAGCTGCTCGTCTGCGTTGGCGACGGTGGCCGTGGTGTTGGCGATGATATCCATGTACTCGTCGGCCTCTTCCTGGGTCATGGCGTAGATCGGATAGATATTCTCCGAATCCACCCAGTACTCAGTCTGGGGCTGTTCCACCTGGTTGCCGTTCTCGTCAGTGGTATAGACGGGGGTCATGGCCTCCTCCAGCGCCTGGTCAAACTCCTTGGCATTGGTGGAGAAACCACTGACGTAGTCGGAGAAGCCGCCGGCGATGTAACGGCGCATGAACTGCCAGGCCCCGTCCTTGTCCTTGCAGGTGGTGCTCATGGCGATGCCCGTGTTGCAGTTGAAGGCGCCGCCGCTGCCGCCCACGCCGGGGATGCCGACGAGGGTGGTGCCGCCCTCCACGATGGCGTCGCCCGCGCGGTAATAGGCGTCGAAGCCGTAGAGGTAGGTGGGGTTGAGCAGCAGCTCGCCGCGGCTCATCTTCAGCAGCGGATCGACGTAGACATAGTCGCCCTCATAGTCCGGATAGTCCTCCGGGAACAGGTTGCAGAACTCCAGCACGTCGGCGAAGCCCTGGTCGAAGGAGCAGGTGCCCGTCTCCCAGTCGATGAAGCTCTCCAGCGCGAACTGGCCCACGACGTTGAGCATATCGCTGCGCGTGTAGTTCTCCATCACCTCGGCCTCGGGGTACTGCTGCATGGCCGCGCGCAGCTCGTCGAAGCTGATGCCGCTCTCCTCGCCGAACACGGCGGTGGGGCCCTCGAAGGTGATGATGTTGAAGCTGGGATAGAGCGTATAGAGCTTGCCGTCCTGGCTGATGGCGTTGAAGAAGCTCTCCAGCACGCCGCTGCGGCCGCCCAGCTCCTCGTCGGCGTCGATATACGGCCAGAGGTCCTCAAAGAGGCCCTTGCCAGACAGGCGGCCGATGGGCAGCGAGTCGGTGGCGATCAGGTCCGGCGCGTTGCCGGAGATGATGTCCGTGGTCAGGCGGGTATAGCCCGCGTTGTAGTCCTCGTTGGTATTATACTCCGAATAATCGCGGACCTCAATACGATATGTTGAGTTGGTGCGGTTGAAATCGAGGATCTGCGCCCGTACCTGGTAGTCGAGGTACATGCAGGCGTAGGTGATGACGGTCTTCTGCGGGACCTCGGAACTGGGCGTCTCCGTCAGCGTGACGAAGCTCACCTCCGGCTCGGGGCCGCTGTAGTCGTTGGAGATGGCGATGATGCGCCCGTCGTCCAGAGGCGTGACGGCGTCCAGGCTGGTGCCGTCCACGTCGCAGTTTATCCAGGTGACGATGCCCTCAGCCTCCGCGCTGCCGACCTTGCAGCCGTAGAGCGTGGTACCGTTGTCCATGTAGTAGTCATACTCGCCGCCGCCGGGCAGGATGCTGCCGTTTTGCGCCGGCGCGTCGACGGCCTCGCCCAGGGCCTTGGCGGCCATGTCGATGGTGCGTATCTCGTCCACGCTCGTCTGGTTGGCCTCGTCGTACCAGTTGAGCATCACGGCCACGCTGCCGTCGCGCAGGGCAAAGACGCCCTGTATCCAGATGTCCTCGTTCTCCTCGCGCGCGTCGAGCGTGAAGAGCTGCGCGCCCTCGCTGTCGAGGACGTAGATGTTGCCGTTGCTGTCATAGCAGACGATGTTGCCCTCGCCGTCCGCCGTGGCGCCGTTGATGTAGAAATACTCCTGCCCCTCGCCCAGGCTGTTGAGGTCGATGGTACTGAGCACGTTGCCCTCCGCGTCCAGGCGGTTGAGCAGGGTGTGGTCCTCATAGAGCTGATAGAGCTCCTCGCCGTTGGGGTTGACGATGATGTCGGAGCTGCTCGTGGACGGCACGGCCGCCACGTCCGGCACGGCCGCGGCCATTTCCGAGGAGGAAGAAGAACTGCCGCCGTCGCTGCCGCTCTCCTCCGGGGCTTTAGGGTCGCTGATGGCGATGGGATTGCCCATGTAGTCCACCATCTGGCCCTCGGAGTTCATGTAGCCGTAGTAGTTGGCGCTCTCCAGTATGTACAGCGAGTCGCCGGCGGCGAACATGCTGTTGACATAGCTGCTGCCCTCATAGCCCGCGGGTATCTCCGCGCCGGTGTAGTTCTGCAGCAGGCGCGCGTCCGTGCCGTCGTCGGCCATGGAGAAGAGCCCCGTGGCGTAGGTGTCGTAGGTGTACTCCTCCATCACGGGCTCGCCGTTCTCGTCGTAGACGGGGTTGCCGTTCTCGTCATAGGTCTGGTACTGCTCCGTGGTCTGGCCGCTCACATACTCCGCGGTGAAGTAGATGCGGCCGTTGAAATAGCAGGAGCGGTTTATGTACTGCACGTCCAGCTCCACGGGCGAATAGCTCGCCACATAGACGAAGTCCGGCGTCTCCGTCTCCTGCGCGCCCGGGGTGTCCTCCCCGCAGGCGGCGAAGCAGAGCAGCATGGCCGCGGCCAGCGCCAGGGCGGCCGCTCTTTTCAGCTTTTTCATCTTATTCCTCCCAAAACGTCGCGTATTAAACACCATAATACAGACAAGATATCACCAAAAGCGCCCTGTGTCAAGCACCACTTTAAGGACGCAGCAGCGCCCCGATAGTTCCAACCATATTAAGAAAAACGGGGCAAAATTTGCCCCGTTTTTGCGAAATATGCGTTTGTTACGGAATTTTTACTTATTCGACAGGTATTTGTCGATGCTCTCCGCGCCCTGCTTGCCGGCGCCCATGGCGAGGATGACGGTGGCCGCGCCGGTGACGGCGTCGCCGCCGGCGTAAACGCCCTCGCGGGAGGTGCGCAGCGAGTCCTCATCGACCACCAGGCAGCCCTTGCGGTTGGTGTCCAGGCCCGGGGTGGTGGTGCGCAGCAGCGGGTTGGGCGTGGTGCCGATGGCGACGATGACGGCGTCCGCCACCATCACGAACTCGCTGCCCTCGATGGGCGTCACGCCGCGGCGGCCGCTGGCGTCCGGCTCGCCCAGGCGCATGCGCACGCACTTGAGCCCCACGACGCGGCGGTCGATGTCGCCCAGGATCTCCACGGGGTTATTGAGCAGGCGGAACTGGATGCCCTCCTCCTCCGCGTGGTGGACCTCCTCCGCGCGGGCCGGCAGCTCGTCGCGCCCGCGGCGGTAGACGATGAACACCTCGTCCGCGCCCATGCGCTTGGCGCAGCGGGCCGCGTCCATGGCCACGTTGCCGCCGCCGACGACGGCGATGCGCTTGGCGTTGTTCTTTATCGGGGTGTCGTAGTCCTCGCGGTAGGCCTTCATGAGGTTGATGCGGGTGAGGTACTCGTTGGCGCTGTAGACGCCCAGCAGGTTCTCGCCCGGGATGTTCAGGAACTGGGGCAATCCCGCGCCGGAGCCGATGAACACGGCCTCATAGCCGTCCTCGAAGAGCTGGTCGAGCGGCATGGTGCGGCCGATGATGCAGTCGTTGACGAACTTCACGCCGTGCTTTTCAAGGTTGCTGACCTCGCGGTCGACGATCGCCTTGGGCAGGCGGAACTCGGGGATGCCGTAGGCCAGGACGCCGCCGCTCTTGTGCAGCGCCTCGAAAACGGTCACGTCGTAGCCCTTCTTGGCCAGGTCGCCGGCGCAGGTGAGGCCGCTGGGGCCGGCGCCGATGACGGCCACGCGGTGGCCGTTGGGCTCGGCCTTTTTGATCTCCTCGGAGGCGTTGCCGCTGCGCTCCAGGTGGTAGTCGGCCACGAAGCGCTCCAGGCGGCCGATGGCGACGCTCTCGCCCTTGATGCCGCGCACGCACTTGCTCTCGCACTGGCGCTCCTGCGGACAGACGCGGCCGCAGACAGCGGCGAGGCTGTTCGTGGCGGAGATGGTCTCGTACGCGCCCTCAAAGTCGCCGTCCTTGACCTTGGAGATGAACTCGGGGATGCGGACGTTGACCGGGCAGCCCTTCACGCACTGCGGGTTCTTGCAGTTCAGGCAGCGCTGGGCCTCCAGCACGGCGGTGCCGGCGGTGTAGCCGAGCGCGACCTCGTTGAAGTTGTGGCTGCGTATCTCCGGGTCCTGCTCCGGCATCGGGTGCTTGGTCATGCGCTTGGCGGGGTTGTCCTCCGCCTCCGCCGTCTCGCGGCGGTATTCGCCGCGGCGCACGCCGCCGGTGATGCGGCAGACGTGCTCGTTCTCTTCCTTCTCCTCGTCCAGGTAGAAGTTGTTGCGCTCGAGCAGGCCGTCCCAGTCCACCAGGTGCGCATCGAACTCCGGGCCGTCCACGCAGGCGAACTTGCGCTCGCCGGCCACGGTCAGGCGGCAGCCGCCGCACATGCCCGTGCCGTCGATCATGATCGGGTTGAGGCTGGCCGTGGTGCGGATGCCGTAGGGGCGCGTGACCTCGGCCACGTTCTTCATCATGATGATGGGGCCGCAGGTGAGCACGCTGTCGTACTGCACGCCGCTCTCGATGAGCTCCTTGAGCTTGACGGTGACGAAACCCTTTTCGCCGTAGGTGCCGTCGTCCGTGCAGATGTAGAGGTTGTCGCAGGCCGCGCGGAACTCGTCTTCCATGATGACGATGTCCTTGCTGCGGAAGCCGCAGACCATGTCCACGCCGATGCCCAGGCGCTTGAGCTCCTTGGCCACGGGGTAGTTGATGGCGCAGCCCGTGCCGCCGCCAACCACGCAGATGCGCTTGGCATTCGTGTCGATCTCCGCCGGGCGGCCCAGGGGGCCGACGATATCCGCGATGTAGTCGCCGGGCTCCATGAGCGAGAACATGGACGTGCTCTTGCCCGCCGGCTGGAAGTTGAAGGAAACGGTGCCCTTCTCCGGGTCATAGTCCGCAATTGTGAGCGGGAAGCGCTCACCGTATTCGTCCAGCCTGAAGATGGCAAACTGGCCCGGCCTGGCGCTGCGCGCGACGAGTGGAGCCTCGATGCTCACTCTGAAAATAGTCTTCGACGTGTTTAGGGGGAATTTCTCCGCGATCCTGAACATTTGAAGTGTCCGCCTTTCTTACTTTTTCATTAATAAATATCCTGCGGGCTTCAGCCCCGCAAAGCAGCAATTGGACAGATTATATACTATCTTAGCTTGACATGTCAACTCCACTTTTGTCAACATTATAACAAAAGGCGCGTTTCCACGCGCCTTTTGTATCCAATATCGTAGCTTTAACTACAAATTCAGCAAAATTCAATTTCACCGCAGTCAGACATGCTGCGTATGCGCGCCAGGCTCTCCACGCGCACGCCGCGCGCGCGGATGCGCCCGCCGCCGGGCTGGAAGGCCTTTTCTATGCAGATGCCTGCCCCCGTGACGGAGGCCCCCGCCTCCTCGCAGAGGGTGATGAGCCCGTCCAGGGCCGCGCCGTTGGCGAGGAAGTCGTCCACTATCAGCACGCGGTCGCCGGGGCCGAGGTATTTTTTGCTCACCAGGATGGTGTTCTCAACGTGGTGGGTAAAGGAAAACACCGTGCTTGTCCAGAACTCGCCGGAGAGGTTGCGCGTGCGGTTTTTCTTGGCGAAGAGCACGGGGCAGCCGAAAACGAGCCCCGTGAAGCAGGCCGGCCCGATGCCGGAGGCCTCGATGGTCAGTATCTTGTTCACGCCCTCGCCGGCGAAAAGGCGGTGGAATTCCCGCCCCAGCTCCATCAGCAGCTGCGGGTCCATCTGGTGGTTCAAAAACCCGTCCACCTTCAGTATGCCCCCGGGCAGCACTTCCCCGTCGGCGCGTATGCGCCGCTCAAGCAGTTCCATATCCGCACACCCCCATGTCCCGGCCCGCCGCGCGGCGCCGGCTGTCTTCCGATTATACCGCGCCCGGCGGCGTTTGCCAAGCGTATATCCGTTCATTTCCGGCAAACTTCGCGCGCCGCGCCCGGCGTTTGCCGATTTACAAAACGCCGCCGGCAGTATACAATAAGGTAGAGTGAAAGGAGCTGACGACATGCCCGAACTGTACGACTACGAAAAGGACCGCCCCCAGCGGGACTATGACAGCTTTTATCTCCGCCTCCGCCGGCGGGTGGAGGACTGGTCGCGCCGGCACATGAACGACGCCGCGGCGGAGCTGGTGCTCTGCGTGCCGGACTTTTTCTACCTGCTGATGAAGCTGATGGGCGATGCGGAGGTGCCCCGGCGCTGCAAGGCGCAGTGCGCCGCCGCGCTGGCCTACTTCGTCTCCCCCATCGACGTGATACCGGACGTCCTCGGCGGCCTCGGCTGGCTCGACGACCTCTACGTGGCGCTGCTGGTGGTGAATTCGCTGCTCACGAGCGTGGACGGCGAGGTGCTCGAGCGCTACTGGCTGGGCGACGGCGACCTCATACTGAAGGCCCGCGAGCTCATCGCCCGGCTGGACGAGAAGCTGGGCTCCGGCGCCATCCGGCGCATCGTGGCCGCCTTCCGCAGCCGGATGCAGGAGTGACATGCCGTTGACGCAAAGCCGTTTTGCGTTTATAATGGGACGGGCCGCACGCCGGCCCGCCTTCCGGAAAGGAGTGTGAACAATGAAGGACAAGCTGCACGAAAAGCTGATCGCCATGGGCGACCTGGAGGGTAAGCGCTTTGAGGACTTCACCGCCGCCTGCGGCGAGCCGAAGGAGGTGCGCGATTTCACCTTCTCAGACATCGGCCCCGGCCGCCGCGCCACCTGGAGCGACGGACTCTTCACCGTCACCATGAATTTCTCCGCCGACGGGGAGTTCCACGGCGTGGACAAGGCCACGCACAAGGGCCCCTGGATAACCATCATCGCCGTCACCGTCATCATCATCGCCGCCATTTTCATCGGCTCGGCCTTTTTGCGCGCGCACAACGCCTCCGAGCCCTCCGCCTCCGCCATCGGCTGGGCGGAGAGCGCCGGGGCGCTATACGATATATAAAATGCAGGAGGAAAGACCCATTGAAATTCTCAGAGATGCCCTATGAACGCCCGGATATCGAGGCGCTGAAAAAGTTCCTCTATGACGCCGCCGGGCGCCTCGCCGCCGCCAATACCTTCGAGGAGGCCGACGAGGTGTTCCTCGAGGTGGAGCGCGGCACCGCCCACGCGGAGACCATGCTCACCATCGCCCACATCCGCCACGACATAAACACGGCCGACGAGTTCTACGACAAGGAAGTGGAGTTCGCCGACCAGGCCCTGCCGGAGCTGCAGGAATACACCCAGAAGTGGGACCTCGCGCTGCTCAAAACGCCCTTCCGCGCGGACTTCGAGCGCAAGTACAACCGCCTGATGTTCCTGAACACGGAGATCTCGCTGCGCACCTTCTCCCCGGAGATCGTCCCCGAGCTGCAGCGCGAGAACGCGCTCACCACCGAGTACTCCAAGCTCATCGCCAGCGCTCAGATCCCCTTTGAGGGCCAGACCTACACGGTAAGCCAGCTCACGCCGCTCAAGCAGGATCCGGACGACGCGCGCCGCGCCGCCGCCTGGAAGGCAGAGGGCGAGTGGTACATGCAGAACGCGGAGAAGCTCGACTCCATCTACGACGAGCTGGTGCACCTGCGCGACACGATGGGCAAAAAGCTCGGCCACAAAAACTACATCCCCCTCGGCTACGACCGCATGGGCCGCAACTGCTACGGGCAGGAGGACGTGGAGCGCTTCCGCGCCGCCGTCGTCAAGCACATCGTGCCCCTGGCCGACCAGGTCTACCGCCGCCAGGCCGAGCGCCTGGGCAAGGCCTACCCGATGGGCTATGCGGACAACGCCCTCGCCTTCCGCAGCGGCAACCCGAAGCCCTGCGGCGGGCCGGAGGACATCCTCGCCGCGGGCCGCAAGTTCTATCACGAGCTGAGCCCGGAGACCGCCGAGTTCATCGACGTGATGTACGACAACGAGCTGCTCGATGTCCTCTCCCGCAAGGGCAAGGCCGGCGGCGGCTACTGCACCAGCCTTGCGGAGTACCACGTCCCCTTCATCTTCGCCAACTTCAACGGCACCAGCGGCGACGTGGAGGTCGTGACGCACGAGGCCGGGCACGCCTTTGCCAACTACATGGGGCGCGACATCATCCCCGCCTCCTGCCAGTGGCCGAGCATGGAGTCCTGCGAGGTGCACTCCATGTCCATGGAGTTCTTCGCCTGGCCCTGGGCCGAGAGCTTTTTCGGCGAGGACGCGCGCAAGTTCCGCTACACCCATCTGGCCGGCGCGCTCACCTTCATCCCCTACGGCACCATGGTGGACCACTTCCAGCACATCGCCTATGAGCACCCGGAGCTCACCCCCGCCGAGCGCAACGCCGAGTGGGCGCGCCTCTCCGCCATCTACATGCCCTGGATGAAGCTGGAGGCGGCCCAGCCCTTCTACGGCGAGGGCAGGGCCTGGCAGCGCCAGAGGCACATCTACGAGAGCCCCTTCTATTACATCGACTACTGCCTTGCGCAGACCGTCTCGCTCGAGTTCTGGGCCATGATCCAGTCCGACCCCAAGGCCGCCTGGGAGACCTATATGAAATACACCCGCCCCGCCGGCACGATGACCTTCAAGGAGCTGATCGCCAACGCCGGGCTCGTCTCCCCCTTCGGGGAGGACGCCCTGCGCGAGATAGCCTCCGCCGCCGGCGCCTGGCTGGAAAAATACGACCTCACCGGCCTCATCTGACCACACTGCGTGTGGAGGCAGATGCCGCCGCAGTGCGGCGGCGGGCCAAGCTGCGCTTGGATGCAGCTGCGCTGCGCGCCGCGCTGACTGAAGGCCCCCGCAATGGGGCCTTGCCACCCCATTTCTTTGGTCTTGCCCAAAGAAACGGGTGTGGCGCCCCAAAGAAAAACGCCCAGGCTGCGCCTGGAGGCAGATGCGCTGCGCGCCTCACTAACGGAGGCTATCCGTTGGTGAGGCGCGCTTCTTTGCATCCAAGCGCAGCTTGGCCGACCGTGCACTGCTTCGCTTACGCTCGCGGCACTAACGTTTAGTTGACCGACCGTCAGCGGCGCGAGCGAAGCGAAGCCAACCGCGGCCGGCGTTGTGCAAAGCCATCCGATGACGGGATGACCACCCGAAAGTCAGTCACCACCCATACTAACGGGCAGATTTTACCTACCGACAAGCACCAAAAGCGCTTTTCTTTGGAGTCTGAGGGGTTTCTTTTGGCAAGACCAAAAGAAATCTCTCAGAAAAAGGGCCGCAGGGACCTGAAGTCCCTGCATCCCCCGCCCGCGGGACGGTATTCATCATTTATTTACAAATTCCTTGTATTTTCGCCGCCGATACCGTATAATAGGACTATTCAAAGTAAAGGAGGGGGCGGGGCGGTGGCAGCACAGCCAGAATATATCATTGAAATGCTCCACATCACCAAGGAGTTCCCGGGCATCATCGCCAACGACGACATCACCCTCAGGCTGAGGAAAGGCGAGATACACGCCCTTCTGGGCGAGAACGGCGCCGGCAAGAGCACGCTGATGAGCGTCCTCTTCGGCCTTTACAAGCCCGAGGCCGGGGAGATCCGCAAAAACGGCGAGGTCGTGAAGATCGACGACCCGAACGACGCCACGGCGCTCGGCATCGGCATGGTGCACCAGCATTTCAAGCTCATCGACGTCTTTACCGTGCTCGACAACATCA
Source organism: Candidatus Scatomorpha stercorigallinarum (assembly GCA_944387865.1). Classification (GTDB taxonomy): domain Bacteria; phylum Bacillota; class Clostridia; order Oscillospirales; family Oscillospiraceae; genus Scatomorpha; species Scatomorpha stercorigallinarum. Next base: position 55,715 of record CALXGN010000015.1, read on the forward strand.
TCCTCGGCGCGGAGACGACGAAAATGGGCTTCCTGCAACGCAGGGAGGCCCGCAAAAAGGTGGAAGAGCTCTCCGAGCGCTACGGGCTGCATGTGGACCTCGACGCCAAGGTCGAGGACATCACCGTCGGCATGCAGCAGCGCGTGGAGATACTGAAGATGCTCTACCGCGACAATGAAATCCTCATTTTCGACGAGCCCACGGCCGTGCTCACGCCGCAGGAGATCGACGAGCTGATGGAGATCATGCGCGGCTTCGCGCGCGAGGGCAAGAGCATCCTCTTCATCTCCCACAAGCTCAACGAGATCATGGCGGTGTCCGACCGCGTGACGGTCCTGCGCAAGGGCCGCTGCATCGGCACGGTGGAGACCAAGGACACCAACAAGCAGGCGCTCTCCAACATGATGGTCGGCCGCCCCGTGCAGCTGGAAGTCGTCAAGGGCCCCGCCAAGCCGAAGGAGACCGTGCTCAGCGTGCGGGACCTCACCGTCCCCTCGCGCGTCCACAAGAAGGACGCTGTCCACGGCGTCAGCTTCGACGTGCGCGCGGGCGAGATACTCTGCATCGCCGGCATCGACGGCAACGGCCAGACGGAGCTCGTCTACGGCCTCACCGGGCTGGAGAAAGCCACGCACGGGCATGTCGAGCTCTGCGGGCACGACATCTCCCACGCCAGCATCAAAAAGCGCGGCTCGGACATGAGCCACATCCCCGAGGACCGGCACAAGCACGGCCTGATACTCGACTTCACGCTGGAGCAGAACCTGGTGCTGCAGCGCTATAAGGAAAAAGAGTTCCAGCACGCCGGCTTCATCGACTCCGGCAACGTGCGCAAATACGCCGAGCGGCTGATCGAGCAGTACGACGTGCGCTCCGGCCAGGGGCCCGTCACGGTCGTGCGCAGCATGTCCGGCGGCAACCAGCAGAAGGCCATCGTGGCACGCGAGCTGGACCGCGAAAAGCCGCTCATCGTCGCCGTCCAGCCCACGCGCGGCCTGGACGTCGGCGCCATCGAGTACATCCACAGCCAGCTCGTCGCCGAACGCGACAAGGGGCACGCCATATTGCTCGTCTCCCTGGAGCTGGACGAGGTCATGAGCCTCTCCGACCGCATCCTCGTCATGTACGAGGGCGAGATCGTCGGCGAGTTCGACCCGAAGAAGGTCACGCTGGAGGAGCTTGGCCTCTACATGGCCGGCGCCAAGCGCGACAACGTCAACGCAGGGGGTGAGAGCGCATGAAAAACGGCAGGCTTTCCGACTTTATGGGCCGGGACGGGACGCGCACGGTCCTCTCTTCCATCGTCTCCATCCTCATCGGCCTGGTGGTGGGCGCCGTCATCGTGCTCATCGTCGGCCTCACGAGCGACAACCTGACGCTGAGCAGCGCCTGGGAGGGCATCCGCCTCATCTTCGGCGGCCTTTTCAGCACGGGGCGCGACAGCGCCGGCGCGCTCACCTTCGGCTTCAACCCCACGAACATCGGCAACATGCTCTTCCGCGCCACGCCGCTGGTGATGACGGGCCTCTCCGTGGCCGTCGCCTACAAGACCGGCCTTTTCAACATCGGCGCGCCGGGCCAGTACCTGATGGGCACCATGGCCAGTTTGATGCTGGCCCTCGGCATCCCCAGCGACGTCGTGCCCGCCGGCATCGTCTGGATCATTGCCTTCCTCGGCGGCATCCTCGCCGGCGCGCTCTGGGGCGCCATCCCCGGCCTGCTCAAGGCCCTGCTCAACATCAACGAGGTCATCGCCTGCATCATGACGAACTGGATCGCCGCCAACGTCGTCACCTGGGGCTTTGAGATCAGCAACTTCAAGAACCTCGTCGAGAGCACGAAGAGCTCCTATGTCTACAAGACCACCTTCAACGGCGTGCAGACGCCGAAGTTCGGCCTTGACGTGCTGTTCCCAAATTCGCAGGTCAACGGCGGCATCATCATCGCCATCATCATCGCCGTCCTCATGTACATCCTCATGAACAAGACGACGCTGGGCTATGAGCTCAAGGCCTGCGGCAGCAACCGCCACGCCGCGCGCTACGCCGGCATCAACGACAAGCGCAACATCGTCCTCTCCATGGCCATCGCCGGCGGGCTCGCCGGGGCGGGCGCCGCGCTCTACTACCTCTCCGGCAACACGGAGTTTTTCTGGAACACCTACACCTCCCTGCCCGCCACCGGCTTCAACGGCATACCCGTGGCCCTGCTGGCGGCCAGCAACCCCATCGGCGTGGTGTTCACCGGCATCTTCATGTCCATGCTGGACATCGCCGGCACGCAGCTCACCAGCCTCACGGCCTATAACGAGTACATAACGGACGTCATCATCGCCGTCATCGTCTACCTGAGCGCCTTCTCCCTGGTGATAAAGATGCTCATCAGCGGCCGCAAGAAGAAAAAGGCCGCAGCCCCGACGGCGGACAGCGCCACGGCGGCGGATCCGGCGGGCGCGGCCCCGGCAGAGGGAAACAACCCGCCACCGGCGGCAGACGGCGGGAAAGGAGGCGGTAAGGCATGACGTTCCTTATCCAACAGACGCTGCTCTACGCCATACCGCTGATGATCGTGGCGCTGGCCGGCGTGTTCGCCGAGCGCAGCGGCATCATCAACCTGGCGCTTGAAGGTATCATGATCTTCGGCGCGTTCATCGGCGTGCTGTTCGTCAACATCGTGCAGCAGACGGATGTGTTCGTGGCCGCCAAGGAGGCCGACAACTGGATCGCCCTGCAGGGCCTGGAGATGCTGGCCATGCTGGCCGCGGCCGTGATGGGCGCCGTGTTCTCGCTGCTGCTCAGCTTCGCCTCCATCAACCTGCGCGCGGACCAGACCATCGGCGGCACGGCCCTCAACCTGATGGCCCCGGCCCTGGTGCTCTTCCTCGTGCGCATCATCGCCAACCAGAACACCCTGCGCATGGCCACCGGCGACGCGGCCAGCTGGTTCATGATCAAAAAGACCACGCTCGGCTATGAGCGCACGGCGGACCTGGGCTTCCTAGGCAACACCTTCATCGACAAGGTGTACATCGCCACCTACATCTGCATCATCGTCTTTATCATCCTCTCCATCATCCTCTATAAGACGCGCTTCGGCCTGCGCCTGCGCTCCTGCGGCGAAAACCCACAGGCGGCGGATTCGCTGGGCATCAACGTCTACAAGATGCGCTACATCGGCACCACCATCTCCGGCGCGCTGGCCGGTATGGGCGGGTTCGTCTACTCGCTCACCACGGCCAACTGCACGGCGAACGGCGACGTGGCCGGCTTCGGCTTCCTCGCCCTGGCGGTGATGATCTTCGGCAACTGGAAGCCGCTGAACATCGCCGGCGGCGCGCTGCTCTTCGGCCTGTTCAAGTGCATCGCGGCCAGCTACCCGAGCATCGACATCAACGGCGACGGGGTCTACCTCCTCAACGAGCTGGGGCTCAGCCCGCACTTCTACCGGCTGCTGCCCTACCTCATCACGCTGCTGGTGCTCGCCTTCACCTCCAAGAGCTCCCGCGCTCCGAAGGCGGAGGGCGTGCCTTACGATAAGGGCAAAAGGTGAAAAATACGAGGGGGACTTCGTCCCCCTCGTAAGCTCCCCCTCGCGCCGCACGGCGGCGCGGTTGCGCCTCAGAGGCGCAAGATAAGGTATCCCCGGCAGGCAAAGCCCGCCGGGGATTTTGGCCGCCCTATGCGGGCGGCCATTCCTATGCTTGGTGAGTTTCTGCCACTGACCGCACAGGGTTTTCTAAAGTGTCCCATTTTGCGGGGCAAAATGGGACTTAAATACGCCGCCCGCGCTGGCGGGCGCGGGCGAGCGAAATGCGCCGGGCGGGCGGAGCCCGCCCACGGACGTGGTTCACGTTGGGCGGAACGCCGCGCTTGTCGCGGCGTTATTGGGGGGCTCCGCCCCCTTGCCCCCCCAATTATGCTCTTGTCAGCGGTGCGAGCGTAAGCGAAGCCTTCCGCGGTCGGCGGTGAGCAAAGCCATCCGACGACGGGATGAGCGGCCGCGAAACGCGGAAACCCGTAAAAGACAGCATTTACCTACCGACTCGCACCAAAGCGGTTTTCTCTTTGGAGTCTGAGGGGTTTCTTTTTGACAAGACAAAAAGAAATCTCTCAGAATAGGG
>CALXGN010000016.1:0-52710 GCA_944387865.1 Candidatus Scatomorpha stercorigallinarum
GCCATATAGTAATCCTCCTGTGCGGTGCTTCTATTCTACACCACCCAGGAGGTTTACACAAAACTTGGGACTGTCTCCCGAGGCGACCTTTGGCTGTTACTTTTACCCCTCAGTCCTCCAGCCCGTGCATCCCCGCAGCGCGCTTCAAATAACTCTCCAGCGTTCCGTCAGGCGCTCGAAGGTACGTCCACGCCGTTGGCTCTCAAGGTTGACATTTTGCTGGGAGTTCTATATATTAAAAGCAGAAGGTGTGCTTCTCTCTATCCCAGGCTGCGGCTTTCGCCCCACTTGGTTGAGAGGGCACGCCTTCAGTACCAGCAGGAGTTGTCCTAGTGTCGAAAGTACCCTCTTGGGTGGCCCGCCTAGTAGAATGGCTCTCCTGCTGGTTTTTGTTTTCGAGGGCGCACGTTTTTCATATATATGCTGCCTTAGTCAACGCCCACGACCCCATGCGGGAGAAAAGCACGCCCCTCGTAGCCCAGCGCAGCCGTGGGCCGCGCCTCGTGATTGCCGTGGATGCACAGCAGCGTTACCGGCATCGTGTCTATGTATTGCTTGAGCTTTTCGTCGCGGTGATCGAGGTAGTAGTTGACGCCGGCGTCGCCGAGGATTATCAGCACGTCGCCGAGCGTTGTATGATTGTCGCGGCAGAAGCACGCGATGCGCTCAAAGCGCCCATGCGTGTCGCCGGTGAGGTAGACGTTCATGCGGACACCTCCTTTGACTGAATCCCAAATTTGTGTTATAATATTATAAATTTCTTGATGTCTGCGGAACGGAGGTGAGTAAAATAACTACATCAGGATCTATAGCCGTAGAGACAGCCGCCATATTCAACATGATTGGCGCCTGCCTTGCGGCGATGTAGTTATTTTGCGCAGCGACGAAAAGCAACGCAAAGCAACGTATAATGTACACTGCACTCCCGCTCTGTCTGCGCCATCGAAGGCCATTTTACACGAAAAGTGGTTTTCACTGATGCCATCCTTTAAGGGCGGTCGCGTTCGGAACAAATAACAGATACCAAGAAATGTAGAGAAGCGGGCGAGACAGTCCCAAGCTTTGTGTAAACCTCCTGCGTGGTGTAGAATAGAAGCACCGCACAGGAGGATTACTATATGGCCAGAAAGAACCGTACCCCGGAAGAAAATGCCCGCCGAGAGAAGATCCGTGAGTTGCTGCAGATGGCAAACATCGGCAGCATGGATGATATCCAGAATCTGTTTAAGGAGACCATTGCCGAGTTCATGGAGAATGGCTTGGAAGCAGAGCTGGATGACGAGCTGGGCTACAGCAAATACGACTACAAGAACAAGGACACAGACAACAGCCGCAATGGTCACAGCAGCAAAACGCTGCGCACCAGCTTTGGAGATGTAGCAGTATCGGTTCCCCGGGACCGGAAGGGGGAATTTGAGCCCCAGGTGCTGAAAAAGAACCAGACCAGCATCAGCCAGGACATAGAGGAAAAGATCCTGTCCATGTACGCCAAAGGTATGACTACCAGCGACATTGAAGCTCACATTCAGGACATCTACGGCATCTCCGTCTCAGACAGCACGGTCAGTCGGATCACGGACAAAATCTTGCCCGTGGCTCGTGAGTGGCAGCAGCGGCCTCTGGAGCCCATCTACGCCGTGGTATTTCTGGATGCCATCCACTATCATGTCCGCAGTGAAGGGCAGATTGTGAAGAAAGCAGTGTACATTGCCATTGGAGTCAACCTGGATGGTCGGAAAGACGTCCTGGGGATGTGGGTTGGCGAAAATGAGAGCGCCAAGTTCTGGGCCACTGTCCTCAATGGCCTGAAAAACCGGGGCGTAGAGGATATTTTCATTGCCTGCACCGACAATTTAGCGGGGTTTGATGCGGCCATCCACGCCACCTTTCCCCAGACAGAGATCCAGAACTGCATCATCCACCAGCTGCGCAATTCCAGCAAGTATGTGTCCTACAAGGACCTGAAAGCCCTTATGGCCGATCTGAAGGCGGTCTATGCCGCTGTGGACGAGCAGGCTGCCCTGGATGCTCTGGACGCCTTCGGGGAGCGCTGGGACAAGAAATACCCGAAAATCTCCCAGTCCTGGCGGTCCAACTGGGCCAACCTCAGCACCTATTTCAAGTACCCCCAGGAGGTGCGCAGGCTGATCTACACCACCAATGCCATTGAGGGTTTCAACCGCCAGCTGCGCAAGGTGACCAAGTCCAAGTCCGTCTTTCCCACCGATGACAGCCTGTTGAAAATGCTGTATCTGGCTATGATGGACATTACGAAAAAGTGGACTGGACGGCGGCAGGACTGGAGCCTGATCCACGCCCAGATGGCCATTTACTTTGCCGAGCGTATGCCCGAGTAACACCGGCAGAGCCGGATGCCAAGGGCAAGATGAACGGCTACGCCGCCCTTGACATCCGCCCCCGCCGGCGTTATGTTGTTCACAAGGCGGCAGCCGGACTAGCCTGCTACCGCCCTGAATCAATTTTGCTCTATTTGCACCTCAAATGGTGTTTACACAGAATTGGGGATTGACCCAAGCGGGCGGCGCGAGCCGCCCGCTTTGTTATTCTTCCTTCCCCTCTAACTCCGCGACGCCCTCTATCACGTCTGTTATCAGCTTCATCGTCTTGGCGTTCTCGGAACTTATTACGGGGCGGCCCATTTCGCGCTCTAACTCTTTTCTCGCGTTGCCGGCGACGCGGCCGCCGCGTTGGGCGACGGCGAGGTTCTCGGCCATGCCCTCGGGCTTTTCGACCTGCGAGATGCCGGTCGTGGACGCCTCGGCGAGCATATTGAGCACCAGCTCGAGGTCGCTCATGTTGTCGCGCAGGTTCTCCTTTTTCAGCCCCTTGTAGCCTTTATACTGCCGCGTGGTTATGCCCGACCAGGCCTTGCTTATCTCGTCGGTCAGTATCGCGTACTCGCGGCCCTTCTGCACGCCGCGTTTCTGCCATTCGTCGGTCAGCTCGTTGCGGATGCGTATCGCAAGCAGCCGCTGATGCACCCACTCCTCGCTGTAGCCTTTTTTCAGGTAAGTCTCCAGCGCGCGGTCTATCGCCTGCTCGGGGTCTATTGTCTCGTCTATCCGCTCGCGCCCCACGCGCGCCAGCCAGAGCTTGAACGGCTCGGCCTTCGGCGAGGGGATGGACTGGATGATACGCAGCAGCTGCTCCGTATCGGCGACGTCGGTGAGGCGGCGCTTGCCGTCGGCGGAGGCCAATTTCAACTGTACGATATTATCGTACAGTTCAACTGCGCCCTCGGCCTTCAGCTTGCGCTTTAAGTCGCTCCAATACCGGCGCGGGTTTTCCGAACCCGTCAGCGCGGCCACAACGTCCACGATCGAGAAGTACCACTCTTCCTTCTCCGCATCCCAGGCGGAGCGTATAGGCTGATTCTCAAAAAGCTGTAAAGAGTTATTGTCCTTCATAGTATGTACCCCTAAATTACTCTCATTTTACATCCAAACGAATGAAGTTCGTCAGCTGTATAGCTTTTTCTTCTCTATAAAATTCAAATATAGAACCCCAAGCCAATTATACAATACGATAAAAATTATAATAAACAGTTCTATGACACTTCTTGACGTAATATACGAAGTTTCTTCTACTTGTTCGCAATATGCGTGCTCATTGAGTATAGTACATTTCCACGACCGTTCATATTGATCGTATAGTAATATGGACTCTTTCAAAGAACCTATGCAATCAGAATGATCGGTGAAATCCAAGCAATTGCCATCTGGAAAAAAGACCTTCTCTATATAATACTGCCTAGAGTATTCACGACGCTCATTGCCATAGTTGTCTAACCTTGAATCGACTTCAACGTCAACACTGATTTGGCCCGGCAATGTATAGCTTTCTTCATCAGACTCCAGCGTGACGTAATAGCAATAAGTGCCAGAATTTTTGCCCTCAAGTGAATGACTGCCAATAAGCTCTCTAAATGTATTATCATCCGCCAAAAACAAAGCCAAAATAGCTAATATAACTATTGAAGGAACAACAACACTCTCCTTAAAGAATGGCTTAATTATCAATGTGTCACCAATGCTAAACTTAATCTTATGTACGACACGATTGTAAACCAGCTTAACTGACTTGACAATCCACACTAAAGCTCCCAAAGCTACGGCTAGAGATGACAGCGAAAGAGCATATTCAACCAATTTTTCCATAGCAGCACCTTCTGTAAAAGTATATTTTCATTATATACACGGCATTGAAAAATGGCAATAAAAGCTTTGCGTTGCTCACATGTTAACAAAACCTTTAGGCAGGCGCTATATCTCCCTTACGAAACTACAGATTCATAGAGCCATTAGTAAATGTTTATCTAACTTTTCCGCTCAGCTCCTGCATGGTGCGGCGGATCTCCTTGGGGATGACGACGCGGCCGAGGTCGTCGATGCGGCGAACGATGCCGGTGGCTTTCATGGTTACTCCTCCTGCCTTTGTTTCTTTATGCAGGATTTAGTATCCGCATTTGCCGCGGCGCTATGCGTAAGGCAGAATTTGGCGCAAAGTGCGCGACAAAGGCCCGGACGCTGTGGCGTGTGCGCACCCAATATGGTATAATGCACTTAGTTCACGATGCCCGCGCGACGGGATGCAGGGCCGGCGGGCATGTGTCCCGCCGCGCGGATGAGCAGCGCCGGGGGGGAGGACGGGCCTCGGCATATTTGCGGCAGAAAGGAGACGGACGGATGGACGATCTGATGGCGCGCACGATGGTAGAGAACCTCAGCGTCGGCATCGACCCGACCACAGGTCAAGCGCTGCCGGCGTATGACAGTTGCGCAAATGAACTCGTGCAGGAGGCCCTGCGAACGGTGCTCGAGCACTGTACGCTCGAATCCTATGGTACGATGCTCGAACGCAAGCGTAAAGGGCGCAGGGAAACACAGGAGAAGGCAGCGGCCCAGGGGACGGCGCAGTATCTGAATGCCGGCAAGCCCTGGTCGCGCGGAGAAGACCAGAGATTGTGGGAGATGTACACCTATGGCCGCAAAAATACGCATCAAATTGCAAAGGTACTGCAGCGGTCGCCAAAAAGCATTGCCTCGCGCTTGAGAAAACTGGGGCTTCGGTGAGCGAGGACATTATATTTACTGATGGCGCTGTGCTGTAGACGCCGCTCCAGGATGAGGGCGAGCCACTCGCGGCCGACGCTGTACGGCAAGTGAACAAAAAACGCAAAGGCGCGGAGAGCTCCGCGCCTTTGCGCTGTTTTGCCCGGCGCGGCTCAAAAGCCGTGCGGGTGGAATTTCTCGGCCAGGGTGATGTTGTAGTTCATATATTCCGTGAGCTCTTCACTGTTCAGGGGAATGACATATTTATTTGCCACGGTTTGCTCAAAGTAGCGGCGGAAGAGCAGGATGTCGTCAAGATTGGGGAACTTGTGGCTGTATGTCGAGCCGGCGCCCGCTGTGCGCACCTTTTCGAGCAGTACTTCACGCTGGTTGACATACATCGACACGCCGTACCGGAATTGATGGATGGTCGTGGCGGTGTCATCAATGAGGCTGAAGCGGATGCTGGGGTTTTCTGAGAATATCTCCTGCAGGTGACGCACGTGCTCGATGCGCTGCTCAGGCGTGAGCATGATCCTGTGCGGCCCCAGGTCGATGGCGCCGGTGTGCAGGTATTCCATCAGGCAGGACTTGAACAGTATGACGGCCAGGTCCCCATAGCGCATGCGCTGTTCCCAGGCGTGAGAGAGCATCTGCAACTGGTCCGTATATATGCGCTCCCTGTCGCTCTCGGAGAGCTCGTCTATGATCTGCTGGATCACGCTCGGCGGCAGGAACAGGGACGGGGCGCCATACAACAGGATGCGCCCCCAATCCTGCATGTAAAAATCTACGTGCAGGATGGTCTTATCCAGCATGGCGGGCTCCAGAGGGGCCAGAAAGCGCGAGAAACGGTGGAAAGTCGCCACGCAGTATTCGTCCAGGCTCAGGAGGATGTTCGGGTCCGTGGTGTATGAACAGGCAACGAGCTCGCTCTCCCTCATTACCAGCACAAAAGCAATGACGTCCCTGACTATGATCAGGTGCTCGTACATCCGGTCGCCGCTGTGATAGAGCGTGAGTATCGGGGCGTTGGTCACATTTATGGTCTTAACTATCCAATCGAAATAGTCTTCGCTGTTTTTCGATACGCGGTCCATATCGATGACCATGCTCAAACTGACCGACAGCCCGGACAGCGTAGCCTGGTCAAACAGGGAAAGGAGCTTGTCCTCAAACAGGCTGTAAAGATCTACCGTAGACAGTATCTCGGCGCGCTTGTTATCGGAGCCAGACCTTATGATGGCGTTTTTAAGGATCGTAAAAAGGTCGGACTTCTTGTCCAAGAACGTGGCCGGGAGAGAGAACGTATCCTGGGAGGCGGTTTTTTCGCTGACATCCTGGGTGACCGCACTGGCGCTGTATTTTGTGCGCAGCATGGTATAGAGCACCACGGACAATCCGTCCTCAGAAATGCTTTCGGCCTGCTTTGGCGGTATGTTCAGAAGCGCGGCCGCGGCATGCTGCTGATCGTTGTGCAGGCACAGCCTTTCGGCAAAAAAGGCCGCGATGTCATGTATCACCTTGTCGCTTGAACGCTCTGAAGGCAGGCGGCTGCCGTTGAGCCACTTGCTGATATAGGTGGTGTCATATCCAAGGTGTTTGGACAACGAATAAGTTTTTTCGTTCGTGATGTTGAGTAATTGGCGCAGCAGTTCGCCAAAAGGGTTTGACTTGGACATAAACAGGGCCTCCTATAAGCGCGGGAAAAAGCTTCGACACGGTGAGCCGGGAGACAAGGTCCCGACAGCCGTGTCGAGAATTGACAACAAGGACAAAATGCATCGGCTCGAATTGTCTATCTCAAATGGGCGAAAATTCAAAACACAGAACAGTTTTGCTCGAATTTTGTGCAAATGATACAGTTTAACACCGTAATACTCACTAAAACAGCAACTTGTTTATTTAAATATAAAATCAAAGCCACAGTTTTGTCAAGGCTTTTTGGCGCAAGATACAATGCGAGCCGTATCAGACGGCAAAACGGGACAAAGATGTGGCACATTTTGTCGTTATCACTTAAATACAGTAAAGTGGTACAATGAAGAAACCATTCAGGCCGCCGCCATTTTCACGGAGAAGAGAAAGCGAGGGAAGTGAGCAAATGTACAAATTTATCCTGAAGCGTCTCATCATGATGATCCCCGTCCTGCTGGGCGTGGTATTCATCATATTCACTATGATGTACCTGACGCCGGGCAGCCCCGAGGACATGATCCTGGGCGACAACGCCACTGAGGAGGACAAGCAGGAGCTGCGCGAGGAGCTGGGGCTGGACGACCCGTTCCTGGTGCGGTTCGGGAGCTATATTTTCAACATCGTCACCAAGGGCGACTTTGGCACGTCCTACTCCAACGGGCGATCGGTCACCGGGGAGATTCTTGACCGGTTCCCGACCACGGCGCTGCTCGCGCTGCTGAGCATGGTGGTGGCGCTGTGTATAGGCGTCCCCCTGGGAATATTGGCGGCGACAAAACAGTATTCCATTTTTGACCACCTGGCGACCACGGTCTCCCTGTTCGGCATCTCGGTGCCGAACTTCTGGCTGGGCATGATGCTCATCATCGTGTTCGCCGTGCACCTGGGCATCCTGCCGCCCTCCGGCTTCTACGGCGCCGAGTACTGGATACTGCCGGCGATAACGGTCGGCAGCGGCGCGGCGGCCAACATCATGCGCACCACGCGCTCGACGATGCTCGAGGTGATACGCCAGGACTATATACGCTGCATCCGCGCGAAGGGCCAGTCCGAGGGCAAGACCATCTGGGGCCACGCGCTGCGCAACGCGCTCATCCCCATCGTCACGGTCGTGGGCATCCAGTGCGGCGTCCTGCTGGGCGGCACGGTGCTCGTTGAGACGGTGTTCGCCATCCCCGGCCTCGGCAAGCTGATGGTCGATTCCATCAAGGCCAAGGACTACCCGATGGTGCAGGGCGGCGTGCTGTTCATCGCGCTCGTGTTCTGCCTTATAAACCTGCTGGTGGATGTGCTGTACGCCTATATCGACCCGCGTATCAAGTCCCAGTACCAGGCCGGCAAGCGGCCCAAGAAAGGATAAGGAGGCGCTACATGCAAAGCAAGAAAAAGCGTATTTCCGAAGGCCCGGACATGCACGACGACATCCTGTCCCTGAAAAAGACCAGCCAGATCTATGACATATGGGGGCGCCTGGTGCGCAACAAGAGCGCCATGGCGGGGCTGATCATCCTCCTCATCCTTATACTGACCGCTATTTTCGCGGACTTCATTGCCCCTTACGGCTATGACGACCAGGTGCTGGAAGATCAGTTCATCGCGCCCTGCCTGGAGCATATCTTCGGCACGGACAACTTCGGGAGCGACATCTTCAGCCGCGTGGTGTATGGCAGCCGCATCTCGTTGCAGGTCGGCCTCATTTCCATGGGCGTCGCCGTTATCCTCGGATGTATCGTCGGCTCCATCGCCGGCTATTACACCGGGCTGGTGGACAACCTCATCATGCGCATCATCGACATCATGCTGGCCATCCCCAGCATCCTCCTGGCCATCTCCATCGCCGCCGCGCTCGGTCCCGGCCTGCGCAACGTTATGATAGCGATAGCCATAGGCTCAGTGCCACAGTTCGCGCGCATCGTCCGCGCATCCATACTGACGGTGAAGGAGCAGGAATATATCGAAGCGTCCCGCGCCACCGGCGCGAGCGACCTGCGCATCATCGTCTCGCACATCCTGCCCAACTGCATCGCCCCAATCATCGTGCAGACGACGCTCGGCGTTGGCAACGCAATCCTCAACGCCGCCGGCCTCAGCTTCATCGGCCTCGGCGTGCAGCCGCCCATACCCGAGTGGGGCGCGATGCTCTCCGCCGCCCGCCAGTACATCCGCGACTACTGGTGGATGCTGACCTTCCCCGGCCTGGCCATCATGCTGACCGTCTTTGCCCTGAACGTGCTGGGCGACGGCCTGCGCGATGCGCTCGACCCCAGACTGAAATCCTAAGGAGGCATATGGGATGGATAAATTCCTTAGCATCCGCGACCTGACCATTCATTATGCGTCCGGCAAGCGCACGGTAAAGGCCGTGAACGGCATTTCCTTTGACATTGAAAAAGGAAAGACGCTGGGCCTCGTCGGCGAGACCGGCGCGGGCAAGACGACCACGGCCCTGGGCATACTGAACCTTATCCCCAAGCCGCCCGGGAAGATCGTCTCCGGCGAGATAATTTTCGAGGGCGAGGACCTGCTGAAAAAGTCGAAGAAGGAGATGCGCAAGATCCGCGGAAACAAGATCTCGATGATATTCCAGGATCCCATGACCTCCCTCGACCCGGTCGTCACCGTCGGCGACCAGATCGCCGAAGTTATCCGGCTGCACCAGGCCACGAGCCGCAAGGAGGCGCAGCAGAAGGCGGTCGACATGCTGGAGCTGGTCGGCATACCCGGCGAGCGCTATAACGAGTATCCCCACCAGTTCTCCGGCGGCATGAAGCAGCGCGTCATCATCGCCATCGCCCTGGCCTGCAACCCCTCGCTGCTGATCGCGGACGAGCCCACGACCGCTCTGGACGTCACCATCCAGGCCCAGATACTGGAGCTGATGGCCAACCTCCGCCGGGAATTCGGCTCTTCCATGCTGCTGATAACCCACGACCTGGGCGTCGTGGCGGAGGTGTGCGACAACGTGGCCATCATGTATGCCGGCGAGATCGTCGAATACGGCGACCTGCGGCACATATACCGCAACGCGAGCCATCCGTACACCGAGGGCCTGTTCGGCTCCATCCCCAACCTGAACGACGAGACGGACCGGCTCAAGCCCATACGCGGGCTGATGCCCGATCCCGCCGACCTCCCCGCCGGGTGCAGCTTCGCGCCCCGCTGCCCCTACGCAACGGACCGCTGCCGCGCGGAGGACCCGGCGACATATGAGATCGAGCCCGGACATCTGGTCAAATGCCACCGCTATGCTGATTCGGAGGAGGGTGAACATGGCAGCGCCGCTACTTGAAGTCAAGGACCTGAAGAAATATTTTAAAACGCCCAACGGCACACTGCACGCGGTGGACGGCGTGAGCTTCTCCATCGAGGAAGGCAAGACGCTCGGCGTGGTGGGCGAATCCGGCTGCGGGAAATCCACCCTGGGCCGGACGATACTGCACCTGCAGCCGAACACCGGCGGGCAGATATTCTTCGAAGGGCAGGATATCACGAACGTCACGCCCCAGCAGCTCAAGGAGCTGCGCAAGAACATGCAGATCATATTCCAGGACCCGTTCTCTTCCCTGGACCCGCGGAAATCGGTCAGCCAGATCATCGCCGAGCCGCTGAAGATCTACAAGGTCTGCAACAGCCGCCAGGAGATCATCAAAAAGGTTGGCGAGCTGATGGACACCGTGGGCCTGGCCACCCGCCTCGCGCACTCGTACCCGCATGAGCTCGACGGCGGCCGCCGGCAGCGCATAGGCATCGCGCGGGCGCTGGCGCTCAACCCCAAATTCATCGTCTGCGACGAGCCCGTCTCCGCCCTGGACGTGTCCATCCAGGCGCAGGTGCTGAACCTCATGCAGGACCTGCAGCGCGACCGCCACCTCACCTATATCTTCATCACGCACAACCTGGCGGTGGTCAAGCACATCTCCGACGACATCATGGTCATGTACCTTGGCAACATGATAGAAAAAGCGCCCAAGCGGGAGCTCTTTAAGAACCCGCTGCACCCCTATACGCAGGCGCTGCTCTCCGCGATACCGATTCCGGACATCGACGTGAAGAAAAAACGCATCCTGCTCAAGGGCGAGATCACCTCGCCCATCGACCCCAAGCCCGGCTGCCGCTTCGCGGCGCGCTGCAATTACGCAAGGCCGGAGTGCTTTGAAAAAACGCCTGAACTCAGAGAGGTGGCGCCGCAGCACTATGTCGCCTGCCACTTTTTCGATGACCTGAAAGAGCGCGAAACGGAGGTGACGGCATGACGACTGATGAGATAATGCAGGCCGCCCTCTCACTTTCCGGCCTGGATAAGATACCCGGCGACTGCGGCATCGTGGTCCCCGGGGAGAACATCCGCCGCATCCTGGCCGGCGTGGATATGGAGACGGCCGAGATCATCCTGGGCAAACGCCTGGGCTATGACCTCGTGCTCAGCCACCACCCGGTGACCGGCCCCATGCAGGCCTATTTCTACAAGGCCAGCGACTACCTGGGCGAGCTCCTGGAGCGGGCCGGCGCGCCCGCCAACGCCGCCCAGCGCGCGAGCGACTGGCTGACCCGGCTGCAGGAGGGGAAGAACCATCCTGTCAACTACGGCAAGAGCGCCGACACGGCGCGGCTGCTGAATATGCCCTATATGGGCATCCACAACATCGCCGACGCCATCGGCGGCAAGGTGCTGCAGGCTTTCCTGGACAAAAAGCTCTCCGGCAGGCCCGGGGCGACGCTCAAGGACGTCTGCAGCGCGCTGATGGAAGTCCCCGAATATCAGAAGGCCCTGACGAAGCCGGAGATCGTCGTCGGCCGGGAGGACGACCTCTGTGGCCGCGTGTTCGTCATCTTCGGCGGCGGCCCCTTCTCCGGCAGGGAGTATTTCCGCGCCGGCGTCGGCACCATGATATGTATGCACCTTTCCGACGACTACCGCGAGCGCTATGAAAAAGAAGGCCGCGGGAATGTCATCGTCTGCGACCACATGGGCAGCGACTCCATCGGCATGAACGTCATCCTCCACAAGCTGGAGGAGATGGGCGCCGAGGTGACGAGGGTCGCCGGCATCTTCAACGACAGATAAGGAGGGAACGGATTGAACGGCAAAGAGATCCTGCAGACCGCGCATCAGATGGCCGGCCTCTCCTATCTGGCGGAGGATTCGGCGGTCGTCCTTGACGCGAGCGGCATCAAGAAAGTGGCCGCCGGAATGGATGTCGGCACGGCGGAGCTGATGCTCGCCAAAGACGCCGGGGCGGATATGCTCATCGCGCACCACGCCACCTTTGCCCCCGGCTGCCTGGACGGCTACAAGAGCCTGAGCATACTGCTGGAGCGCATGGTGGAGCTGGGGGCGCCCCCGGCGCCGGCAAGCAAAATAATACACACCGTCCAGGACAGGGTGCGGCGCGGCCGCCAGGGAAATTCCAGCAATTACGACCGCGCGCCCTCCATCGCCCGGCTCATCTCCATGCCGCTGATGAGCCTGCAGACCCCGCTCTGCCTGGTCGGCTCGCGTATCGTGCAGAACGCCCTCAGCGAACATCTCGCCGCCATTGAGGAGCCCCGCCTGGCGGATGTCATGGACGGGCTGATGACGCTCCCGGAGAGCAGGAAGAGCATATCTCCCCCGGCCCTCTATGTTGGCGCCACGGACGATTACGCCGGGAAGCCGGTGGTCCTGTTCTCCCACGAGGCGGCGGAATACCCCGAGATCGCGCTGGAGCTCTTTGAGGCCGGCGTGGGCACGCTGGTCCTCCCCTACGCCTCCGAGGCGGTGGTCGCCGCGGTGAAGGAGCAGAATATCGGCAACCTTGCCGTCATGGGCCATGTGACCGCCGACTCCATCGGCATCAACGCCTTCCTGTCCTACCTTGAAGGCCAGGGGGCCGAGGTGATACGCATGTCCGGCGTGATCAATGTGAGAGAGGAGGCGTAGGGCATGAACACGCATGAGATGCTCGCAGTGGCGCTGGAATGCGCCGGCCTCAGCTATGTGCCCGCAGATTCCGGCGTGGTACACCCCAGGGAAGATGTCAAAAAGATACTCACGGGCATCGACATCACCGAGTCGGAGATGCTGCTGGCCAAAGAGCTTGGGATAGACACGGTATTCCTCCATCATCCCACGGGCGGCCGCCCGCGCATGGGCTCGTCCGAGGTCCTGCTCGACCAGATACCGCAGATGGTGCGCGCCGGCGTGCCCATCAATAAGGCGCAGAAGGCGCTCTGCAAGAAGCGCTACGGCGAGTGCATACGCCGCTTCCACGCCCTGAACGTCACCCGTTCGGCCGACGCCGCAGCCATGCTGGGCCTCGGCATGGTGGCCTGCCACACGCCCGCCGACCTGGTGGCCGAAAAGACGGTGCAGTCCTTCCTGGACGACCGCTTTGCCGGCCGGCCCCACAGCACTTTGGGCGAAGTGGTGGACGCCCTGCTCACGATACCGGAGTATAAAAACTGCCTGTCCGGCCCGGTGATCCGTGTCGGCAGCCGGGAGAGCTATGCCGGGAAGATACTCGTGCAGTTCTCCGGCGGCACCACCGGCGGACCCGACGTCATACGCGCGTTTTTCAGCGCGGGCGTGGGCACGCTCGTGATGATGCACTGCCCGGACGACGTCATCGAGGCCGTCAAGGAGCAGAACATAGGCAATATCCTCGTTGCGGGACATATTTCCAGCGACTCCATCGGCATGAACGGGATACTCAAGGTGTTGGAAGAGCAGCATGGCATTGAAGTGGTCCGCTGCTCCGGCCTTATAGAGCCTCGCTGAGCAAAAAACAGATCGAGTAAAGGATGAACGGATACCATGAGCTATTTGCTTGATATCATTTGCCCGGCGTGCGGGAAGACCTATACGGCGGACGAGCCCCACAATATCTGCTCCTGCGGCTCGCCCCTCCTCGCGCGCTACGATATGGAGCAGGCCAAAAAGGACGATGAGCTGTTCGACGAGCGCTACAGCGGCATCTGGCGCTATCACAAAATGCTGCCGGTGCGGGACATGGGCAACGTTGTCACTCTCGGCGAGGGCGGCACCCCGGTGCTCTCCATGCCGGAAATGGGCCGTTATATAGGGCTCGAGCACCTCTATGTGAAGGACGAGGGGCAAAATCCCTCCGCCAGCTTCAAGACCCGCGGCGCTTCCGTCGCCATTTCCAAGCTCAAGGAGTTCGGCGTCACGGATATCGTGATGGACAGCGGCGGCAACGGCGCAGGCGCCTGGTCGGCATACTGCAGGCGCGGCGGGCTGAACGCCCACATATACATGACGGCCAAGGCGGTGCAGGCAAACCAGAAGGAATGCGCCATAGTGGGCGGGGACGTCAACATGTGCGAGGGCCACACCACCATCCTCGGCAAAAAGGTGAGCCAGAGCATGGCGGAGCACCCCGACTGGTTCGACGTGCGCACCATGCACGAGCCCTTCCGCGTCGAGGGGAAAAAGACTATCGGGTATGAGATCGTCGAGCAGTTCGGCGGTCGTGTCCCGGACGTCATCCTCTTCCCCACCGCTGGCGGCGTGGGCATCATAGGGATACATAAGGCCATAGAGGAGCTCATGGAGCTCGGCCTTGCCGATAAGATGCCCCGTATGGTCAGCGCCCAGTACGAGGGCTGCTGCCCGGTGGTACAGGCCTTCGAGGCCGGGCGGGACACCTGCGAGGTGTGGAGCGGCCCCATGGACGTCATACCTGGCGGGCTTTCCGCCCCCAAGGCCTTTGCGGACAAGCTGCTGCTCGGCATACTGAGGGAAACGGGCGGCACGGCCGTCGCCGTGAGCAAGGAGGACACCGAGCGCCACTGGAAGCAGATGGCGCAGAGCGAAGGGCTGTTCGTCAACCCGGAGGGCGCCACCACGCTGGCGGCCTGCGAGAAGCTGAAGAAAAATGGCTGGCTGAAGGGCGATGAGACGGTGCTCTGCGTGATGACCTCCAACGGCATCAAGTATGACGAGCTGGTGACGGAAGTGCCCAACCTGGTCACTGAGTGACCGGCCACGGCTTTAATTTGAGGAAAAGAGGAGAGCTACCATGAAGTTCCTTGAAACGGAAGCGTCCCGCGGCTCGGTGGCGCACTATTCCCCCGGCGTGATAGACCGCGGGACGCTGTATGTCTCCGGCCAGCTTCCCCGCAACGATAAAGGCGAGCTGCCGGCGGGAGGTATCCGTGAGCAGACCCGCGCAGCCCTTGCGAACGTGGAAAACGTCCTGCGCCTGGGCGGCTGCCGCAAAGAGGATGTCGTCAAATGCACCATTTACACCACCAACGGCGCGTTTTGGGGCGACATCAACGACGAGTATGCCAAATTCTTCGGCGAGCACAAGCCGGCCCGCGTGCTGATACCCATCGGGGATCTCGGCAACGGCTGCCTTGTGGAGATCGAAGCAATTGCGCATAAAGAGGAAGAATAAAAAAGGAGGAGAACCATGAAAAAGAGAAGCTTATTGGCCCTTGTGCTGGCCGCCGCGCTGTGCCTCATGTGCTTCAGCGGCTGCGGGTCTGAGGACCCCGCCAGCGGCGAAAAGGACGAGCTCCTGGTCGCGATCTCTGCCGAACCCGTCACGCTTGACCCCGCCGACCAGAACGACAGCGCCTCGAGCCTGGCCATCCGCCAGCTCTATGACCCGCTGCTCATCCAGGACCAGGAGATGAACATCGGCCCCGGCCTCGCCGAGAGCTGGGAGTTCACCGACGACACGACCCTCGTGCTCAAGCTGAGGGAGGACGTGAAGTTCCACAACGGCGACCCGCTGACCTCCGCCGACGTCATTTATTCCCTTGAGCGCGCCCTGGAGAACCCGAAGGTCAGCTCCTTCATCGACTGCATAGACATCGAAAACTCCAGCGCCGTGGATGAATACACGGTCGAGCTCAAGACCTTCTACCCCTTCGTCCCGCTGCTGTCCAACCTGGCGCTGCCCTCCATCTGCATCGTCAGCAAGAACGCCACTGAAGAGGCCGGCGGCGACATCGGCACCGTTCCCTGCGGCACCGGGCCGTTCAAGCTCACCGAATGGGTCCACGGCGACCGCCTTGAGTTCGAGCGCAACGAGGACTACTGGGGCAGCAAGCCCGCGTTCAGCAAGATGACCTTCCGCGTCATCCCCGAGAACGCCAACCGAGCCATCGAGCTGGAGACCGGCGGCGTCGATATCGCCCTCTCCCTGGCCCCGAACGACGGCACCCGCCTGCAGGACAACCCCGACGTCAGAGTCATCGTTTACTCCAGCCTCTCCACCACCGGCATCCAGCTCAACACCTCGGCCGAGCCGTTCAACGATGTCCGCGTGCGCCAGGCGCTCAACTACGCCTGCGACTACCAGGCGATCGGCGAGACGGTCTATGAGGGCTACGGCCAGCGCCAGTCCGCGCCCATGTCCACCGAGGTCTGGGGCGCCGACGAGGACCTGCCGCCCTACGACTACGACCCCGAGAAGGCCAAGCAGCTCCTGGCCGACGCCGGCTATCCCGACGGCCTGCCGGAGAAGATCATACTGGTGACCAATGACAACCGCCAGCGCATCGACATCTTCGAGATCATGCAGAACCAGCTCGCCCAGATCGGCATAGAGTCAGAGATCGCCGTCCGCGACATGGCCACTCTGGCCTCCTTCGTGCCCGGCGATTACGAGGTGTTCATGGCCGGCTGGGGCACCACCACCGGCGACCCCGACTACGGCCTGTATCAGACCTTCAACTCCGAGTCCGGCACCGCCAACTCCGCCCGCATCCAGTACTACAACCAGGATGTCATCGACCTGCTCGAAGCCGGCCGCGCCGAGACCGACGATGCCAAGCGCCTGGAGATATACACCGAGGCCCAGGAGATCATCTGGGACGAGTGCCCCTGGATCTGGCTCTGGCAGACCGACACCATTGACGGCACCGCCTCTTACGTCCAGGGCTATGTGCCCCATCCGTCCGGCTACTTCCAGGATTTCACCAGCGTCACCTTCAGCGAGTGATGCCAGCAGGTACGGAAAACTGCGAATAAAATAGCCAGGCCCTCCCGCTTCCTGAGAAACGGGAGGGCTTTTTGCGCGCTGATGGACGCCGTATTCGCACTCTGTGAAAGCGTTGCCGCATGACGCTGGGCGATAAGGCGCCGAAAACATTTGGGACGTTCCGACGGCACAAGTTGGCGGTGGATGAGGAATACCGCCGCTGGGAGCTTTCGTGGAAATGGCGGCAGCTACGCCGGATATTATGACAGGAGGCGCTTTAGACATGGAATTCACGACCGGGGGGGGGAAGTGATGGCGATCGCTTACTACGGCGCTCCTCTTCCCCGACCAGATAGGCCGCCGGGGGCTACCTGATCTGCGGCCCCGTGCCCATTGCGCGCACGGGGCCGCAGGAGCACTGTGCCCGCGAGTTCGGCCTGGACGGCGACCCGCTCGCCGGGCTGGGCTATGGCGAGACGGAGGAAACAGACGGGGAGGCAACGGAGCGCCCTTTTGACACAGCCGCGCAGGACGCGGCGGTGATGGACTATTCGCCCGGCCAGCCCAGAGACAAAAACGGGCGCTGGACAAGCGGCGGCGCCGGGGGTAAAATAGGCAAAACAAAGTATGCGCCGTCTCCGAGGGCCAACAAGCGGGGAAAGACTGTTTCTGCAAAAACTTACGGCATCCTTCGCGGAGAGTTTAACACGAAGTATGCGGGTGCGGGAAAAGGGATGACAGGCAAAGTAAGCTATCGTGGCCGCGGATATCTCCTGGAGGCTGATGGGGACGGAAGCGTGATCGTACTATCTTCTTGGAAAGAGTGAAAGAAAAGTGGGCTCACAAGTAGAACAACTCACAGCGATTTTGTCGCCGCTCATTTCAAAAAAAGAGACGCGAATTGAATCTTTTTTGGAAGAGGATTTGGAATGGTATGTTACCGCCGTACATGCCTTTCACGTCGAGGATAAGGTGATTCAATATGTGCGAAGCCACCCAAACGCCTCCGCGCAAGAGCTTTACCGGCTGATACCGGAAGGCTCCCCCGACGGTGAAGAAGATGACGAGGAGGACTGAGCATGGCAAAAAATGACTACTTTGTCCTGATGAAACGGGCCGCGAAGGTTTTGACGTCACTCAAAGAGGTTGTACCCGGCCTTTGAGCCATACAATAACTGAAAATTTATAAAAGAGCGAAAGCCGCCGTGCTTATCGCTCTTTTTTATGCCCTGAAAGGAGAGATATATCATGAAGAACATCCGCATAGACCGCATCGGCGAGTATGAGCGCAGGTTAGAGGTCGAATTCGACGGAGATGACGCGTCGCAGTTCCGCAGAGCGGCCGGGCTTGTATTCGAGGCAGGAGATATCACACACATTTCTATCCACGTGCCCCGTGAGGGGCACGACCCGTCCTGTGGGTAGGTGGAAGCACCGCTGTTCGATTTCTATCCACGTGCCCCGTGAGGGGCACGACTGCGTATGTGGGTGCGCGGATTGGCGAGCATGGCATTTCTATCCACGTGCCCCGTGAGGGGCACGACTTTTCGTCGAATGGTTAATGGGGCCGGGTGGTTTTGGGAATTTCTATCCACGTGCCCCGTGAGGGGCACGACGATGGTCTCGGCCAGCGAAAGGGTCATAGGCTCGATTTCTATCCACGTGCCCCGTGAGGGGCACGACCTGTCGCGCAGCATCGGAGCGATGCGAGTGCGAGAATTTCTATCCACGTGCCCCGTGAGGGGCACGACCGCTGATGCGCTGCCGTCCGCACGTCCGAGCATAATTTCTATCCACGTGCCCCGTGAGGGGCACGACCGGGTGCAGGCCAAGCTCGCCGCAGAGAGGCGCTATTTCTATCCACGTGCCCCGTGAGGGGCACGACGGAGGTGTCTTCGCTGTCCGTTTCCTTTTTCGTATTTCTATCCACGTGCCCCGTGAGGGGCACGACTGCGACAGCATCGAGGTGGGCACCGAAGCAGACGAATTTCTATCCACGTGCCCCGTGAGGGGCACGACCCGAGAGGAGTGGATGTGTGTCCAGACCATGATATTTCTATCCACGTGCCCCGTGAGGGGCACGACGAAACGGTGCCGGAGGCGGAGCCCTTTGACTTCGTATTTCTATCCACGTGCCCCGTGAGGGGCACGACCCGAGAGGAGTGGATGTGTGTCCAGACCATGATATTTCTATCCACGTGCCCCGTGAGGGGCACGACGAAACGGTGCCGGAGGCGGAGCCCTTTGACTTCGTATTTCTATCCACGTGCCCCGTGAGGGGCACGACTACCGCGCTCGCTCTCGGGGCTGGGGATAGAGGAATTTCTATCCACGTGCCCCGTGAGGGGCACGACCGGTGCAGGTCGAGCGATATGTTTGTTACCGTCTCATTTCTATCCACGTGCCCCGTGAGGGGCACGACTTAGTGGGAATGTGTTTGACCTTACCATTACGGCATTTCTATCCACGTGCCCCGTGAGGGGCACGACCGTCTATCACGCCCCAGCGGTCTTTACTTTTGGTATTTCTATCCACGTGCCCCGTGAGGGGCACGACTGGGCGCGAACATCGACACCAAGCGCGATGTGATCAATTTCTATCCACGTGCCCCGTGAGGGGCACGACGGGCGGGCACGATATCGTAATCACAGCGGAAAAGGAATTTCTATCCACGTGCCCCGTGAGGGGCACGACCGTCCTTTTTCCTTTCGTTTCTCTTCTTGGAAGTATTTCTATCCACGTGCCCCGTGAGGGGCACGACTGTTTCCATGAGAACTGTATTGCAATTTTAGATATTTCTATCCACGTGCCCCGTGAGGGGCACGACACGCCAAGAGTGAGTTGTTGGAAACTACAATGAACATTTCTATCCACGTGCCCCGTGAGGGGCACGACCCGAAAAGCATGAGACGACGCACGGTGCAACCAAAAATTTCTATCCACGTGCCCCGTGAGGGGCACGACGGTAGCGCCGCCACCAGTCGGGGAAACACAGTCATCATTTCTATCCACGTGCCCCGTGAGGGGCACGACCATTGCTTGATAAGGTGTTGCCAGTCGCGGCGGAATTTCTATCCACGTGCCCCGTGAGGGGCACGACACTCTTACCGTTACGTTTCTCGCCTACCAAAAGAATTTCTATCCACGTGCCCCGTGAGGGGCACGACCGCAAGCGACCGCAAGCGAACGCAAGCGAACGCTATCATTTCTATCCACGTGCCCCGTGAGGGGCACGACGCGCCTCCTGCGGGACGGCGCGTCCTTGGTTGTATTTCTATCCACGTGCCCCGTGAGGGGCACGACCATATGCACGGCTTTCTATCCGCTACAGTGCCCGGAATTTCTATCCACGTGCCCCGTGAGGGGCACGACTGGGATAGTGAGATGTTCCGCCGCTCAACAAACATTTCTATCCACGTGCCCCGTGAGGGGCACGACATGTTGGCGTAGTCCTCGCGCCGCTTATAGCTTATTTCTATCCACGTGCCCCGTGAGGGGCACGACGAGCAGGAGGTAGTGCAGGAGTGGACTTAACTGCTATTTCTATCCACGTGCCCCGTGAGGGGCACGACCGCCAACTGCTGTAATCGGGTCTCCGGCATTTCCAAATTTCTATCCACGTGCCCCGTGAGGGGCACGACCAGATTCAGATAATCCATCGCGAGAACAACGGCATTTCTATCCACGTGCCCCGTGAGGGGCACGACCGCCTGTCGCAGTACACCGCCGCCGGGTGGTATTTATTATTTCTATCCACGTGCCCCGTGAGGGGCACGACGGCCACAGCCTCTTCGGTAACACCCACTACCACATTTCTATCCACGTGCCCCGTGAGGGGCACGACGCGCTTTGTGCGGCCGCGGATACTCCGGCGGGATATTTCTATCCACGTGCCCCGTGAGGGGCACGACCCGCCGGAGGAGGGCCTCGATGAACGTGTCATACTCATTTCTATCCACGTGCCCCGTGAGGGGCACGACAAAGACCCGGCCTGGGCAAAAAAGAAGGGCTGGCAATTTCTATCCACGTGCCCCGTGAGGGGCACGACCGGCGCGGGGAAGTTTTTTATTTGACTTATAATAGTTTCTATCCACGTGCCCCGTGAGGGGCACGACTTGGCCATGCCGAACATACCGAAAATGAGATTAATCCAATTTCTATCCACGTGCCCCGTGAGGGGCACGACTAACGCCGACGGCTCGTCCAGACAGGACATCCTTATTTCTATCCACGTGCCCCGTGAGGGGCACGACCATTCTCCAGCGCTTTCAGCCCCTCCGGATTCTTGAATTTCTATCCACGTGCCCCGTGAGGGGCACGACTCTTCAGCCAAGGGGGTGCCCAATGATGGAAGATATTTCTATCCACGTGCCCCGTGAGGGGCACGACTTCGCCCTCTCCGGAATGCGGGAGCTGATGGCGCATTTCTATCCACGTGCCCCGTGAGGGGCACGACGGCCCGCCGTGTTTCGTGTCGTGGCCGAAAGAAATATTTCTATCCACGTGCCCCGTGAGGGGCACGACAGGGCCGTTTTGCAAATAGAATAGACCTGTAAGAATTTCTATCCACGTGCCCCGTGAGGGGCACGACAACGATGATTGAAAAATGCGGTAAATGCCCGCACAATTTCTATCCACGTGCCCCGTGAGGGGCACGACCCAAAGCCTTTGTACATATAGCCTCCATCAGCTCAACATTTCTATCCACGTGCCCCGTGAGGGGCACGACCTCAAGGTACAGATATAACATTCCTTCAAGATGCATTTCTATCCACGTGCCCCGTGAGGGGCACGACGTGCAGCCCTGAAGGAGTTCAACGAGCGAGATCTATTTCTATCCACGTGCCCCGTGAGGGGCACGACAAAGACCATGTCCTGTTTAAGGATAATTCTGTTATATTTCTATCCACGTGCCCCGTGAGGGGCACGACGAGAGCAACCGCGTTGACAGCATACAGGATTTTGTATTTCTATCCACGTGCCCCGTGAGGGGCACGACCGTGTTCATCGACTGTAGCAAGCGCGGAACAAACATTTCTATCCACGTGCCCCGTGAGGGGCACGACAATCGCTTCTCGTGCTTCTTCTGCGCAATCAGTGATTTCTATCCACGTGCCCCGTGAGGGGCACGACGTTGGACAGTTACGAGTATACGATTTCCGTAAGATATTTCTATCCACGTGCCCCGTGAGGGGCACGACCCAGGAACTTGGAGGGAGCCCAACCGTGGTTATTATTTCTATCCACGTGCCCCGTGAGGGGCACGACCCATCGGCTCACTCCTTCGTCACCTGCCCATGATATTTCTATCCACGTGCCCCGTGAGGGGCACGACTATGCGCGTCATCGGCACACGCATCATCCAGGACATTTCTATCCACGTGCCCCGTGAGGGGCACGACCCCACAGGGAGAGGAAGGAGAACGTGCAATGAACATATTTCTATCCACGTGCCCCGTGAGGGGCACGACTGGCCAGCGAGGGACAGATAACCGCCGACGTGGTATTTCTATCCACGTGCCCCGTGAGGGGCACGACCAGCTCGGGAGCTGACAGGAGGTAATTCCATGAGTATTTCTATCCACGTGCCCCGTGAGGGGCACGACCTGACTGCCGAGGCCAAAGCGATACGCGAGGAGGAATTTCTATCCACGTGCCCCGTGAGGGGCACGACGGCGCTGAGCCCGGAGGAGAACGACCGGCTCGTCATTTCTATCCACGTGCCCCGTGAGGGGCACGACGAGAGATTGGAGGCAACGACATGAGCATGACGCGTATTTCTATCCACGTGCCCCGTGAGGGGCACGACGCTATTTTGAAATACTTAGGGTCGCGCTCGATCCCGAATTTCTATCCACGTGCCCCGTGAGGGGCACGACAGGACGATACAGATGTGGCGGGTGCGCATGGGCTACATTTCTATCCACGTGCCCCGTGAGGGGCACGACAAGAAGGGCCTCCTCGCCGTGTTCGGTAAGGCGGCATTTCTATCCACGTGCCCCGTGAGGGGCACGACAACCACAGACGCAACCTACAACCGAAGATTTAAAATTTCTATCCACGTGCCCCGTGAGGGGCACGACCATTCCAGGCTAACCTCACCACGCAGGAGGTCAAATTTCTATCCACGTGCCCCGTGAGGGGCACGACACTGTGCATCGCCTCGTGGCGCTCGCGTTTGTAGCATTTCTATCCACGTGCCCCGTGAGGGGCACGACGGAGCCGTTACATAAT
Source organism: Candidatus Scatomorpha stercorigallinarum (assembly GCA_944387865.1). Classification (GTDB taxonomy): domain Bacteria; phylum Bacillota; class Clostridia; order Oscillospirales; family Oscillospiraceae; genus Scatomorpha; species Scatomorpha stercorigallinarum. The sequence goes on from CALXGN010000016.1 coordinate 22,937, forward strand.
AATCACCGCCACTAGTGTATTTCTATCCACGTGCCCCGTGAGGGGCACGACTAACGAAAATGTAACGACAGATATAGAGAAGATATTTCTATCCACGTGCCCCGTGAGGGGCACGACCGGCATCAGGATCTATGCAGACTAAGGGGGTTAACATTTCTATCCACGTGCCCCGTGAGGGGCACGACATGAGCTTGAGCGTGATTTCCGCCGCCGCCCAGCCTATTTCTATCCACGTGCCCCGTGAGGGGCACGACACCTCCCCTGTAATTTATATTATACACACTTTTACACATTTCTATCCACGTGCCCCGTGAGGGGCACGACAGCAAAAACGCCTAAAATTTGCAGGCGGTTTTGCAGCATAATGGCCATGATTTAACAACACTTGATCGCGCGACTGCATGTCATGGGGCCTGAGCAGGTTGAAAACGGCCGTTTTTCCGGTGCGAAGCTCCCGGGCAGCAGATGAACGCTTACGCTTCGCACTAAACCAGCAGAATATCGTCCTGCGACCATTGCGGTGTGCGCCCTACGTGCTCGACCTTGCTTCTATAGTTGTTGCCCAGCTGATAAAAGCGAAGACTGTCGTGGGCCGGGTCGATGAGCGCGGAGAGCCGGGCTTTGAACACTGCGTACTGCGCCGCATCAAGAAGGCACTCAAAGACCGAGTTCTGCACGCGCTGGCCATAGTCGACGCAGGCTTTTGCCACTTTTCTCAGCCGCCGGCGGCCGGCGGCGCTTTCGGTGTTCACATCGTATGTCACCAATACCAGCATAAGCGCCTCACTTCCAGAAAAACGGCGGATAGCGCTCGAGGTCCCCGCGCAGGGTCCTTGCCAAAAGCAGCGCCTGTACATATGGAACGAGGCCCCAGGGCAGCTTTTCGCCGAGGAACGGATGCGTTATGGCCTCCTGACGCCGCTTCTGCCAGGCGCTCAGGAACGCCCGCCGCCCTTCATCGGTGAGGAATACGGCGCCGCTCTCCTGCCGGTGGCAGTGCTCGCCGGTGAGGATCCGCTGATTCACGCAAGAGAGCACGAAGCGGTCCGCATAGACGCAACGCAGTTCCTCCATGAGATCGAGCGCGAGGCTGGTCCTCCCGGGCCGTGGACGGTGCAGGAAGCCGACGTATGGATCAAGCCCGACGCCCTCCAGCGCGGCTGCGCAGTCGCGCGCCAGCAGGGAATAGGCGAAGCTCAGCAGGGCGTTTATCGGGTCCAGAGGAGGCCGGCGGCTGCGGCCGGAGAAAGCGAAGGCCTCGCGCTGCTGCAGTATCAGGCTGTCAAAGCCGGAGAAGTAGGCCTGTGCCGCCTCGCCTTCTATGCCAAGCAGCTCGCCTGGCGTCTCGCAGGACTCTGCGTTGGCGAGAGCGGCGGCGAGTTGAGATGAAAGGCTCTTGAGCCGCTCGACCGGGACGCGCATGGGGTGGTCCCGCGTGGCGCGCTCGAGCACCCAGCGGGCATTGTATATCTTGCCGAGAATGAAACCTTTTGCCAGCCGGACGCTCTCATACGGAGAATCAGAGGCGCGGTACTGCGCCTGGCGCAGCAGTACGTTGCCGCGCTCTTCGCCGGTGGTCCGCGCAAGGAAGCGGCCGCGCTGGGTGAAGAACACAAGGTCTACGCCGCGCCTGGCACACGCGCCCATGAGCGCCGGGGACGCCCCGGCATAGGCGAAGGTGAGTATCCCCTCGAGCGTGTGAAGGGGGAAGCGCGCGGTCTCTGTTTTGCCGCGCTCGACGACGACATTTTCCCCGTCCAGGCTGAGATAGCTGTCCTCGCTCAGGACAAACAGTGTGTTGAGCAGCTTCCTCATTACTCACCTCCAAGCGCTTCCTCAATGCGTTCCTGAACGTATCGCGCGGTGTCGTGACGGCGGTAAAGCGCCGGCAGGCACAGCTCTTTGAGCGAGCAGGCGTTGCAGTGCTTTCCGGGCCTGACTTTGGGGGTATGGCCGCGGCGGAAGTATTCGTTCATTTCATCGGCCATAGACTGCGTTTTGCCGCGCAGTTCCGGCGAGATGTCTACCGATTCGCGGCGGCGCGTTTCGGCATAGAATATGGCGCCGCGGGGGATCTCACACACGAGCATCTCTTCCAGCGCCATGGCCTGGGCGCAGAGCTGAAGGCGGTCGGCGTCGTTTTCCTTGCTTGAGCCGTGCTTATACTCCACCGGCATGGGCAGCCAGCGGCCGGCCCGGCCATGGAGCTCCACGCCGCCCGGGCCGGCGCGGAACTCCACCACGTCGCACTCGCCGCTCAGGCGCAGCCGGTGCGATACCACGCGCATGCCGCGCACAGTGAGAAGCCCGCCGCGCTTTTCGCTGAGCGTTTCGTCGTGGGCGCGCTCATGCTGCAGGCGCCCTTCGGCGGTGTGCAGGTTCTCGCTCCATTGCTGTTCCATGTAGGCGAGCGCCCACTGCCTCCGGCAAAAGCAGAAGTGCTGTATGCCGGACATTTGCAGATAGTCGTCACTCCCCGTCATAGATTTCGACCGCAAGGCCGGGCAACTCGCCGCAGGTGATCACATAATCTTCGATGCGGCGCGGGTCCTCGGCCTTTTTTTCGACCTTGAGCAGGCGGTGTACTTTGGCGGAAGAATACTGCCCATTCTTGCAGTTGTGCCGCCACCAGTAGAGCTTGACGACCTCCATGCTGCCCTCCGGGCGGGCGGCGGAGACGTCATTTTCAAAGAGCGTGCGCAGGGCATCTTTGATGGCCTCGGCGTCGTCGTCGGAGAAACCGGTCTTTTCAGCGAGCTGGCAATTGATGCTGCCGAAGGTGGTGTACAGCCCAAAGCCCACGCGGTGCTTCATCCCCATCGTGTCGCTGGACTTTTTGGAAGCCGGCTCGCTGTTGACGCTCTTCGTGATCTGTACGCTGTCGATGATGATGGGATCCACGCTGAAAGCGGGGTGTATTGAAACGGGCCCCCGCACGCCGACGGAGACGCCGTCATCCTTGCTGCCGGACTTGAAGGCAAAGACCTGCCCAAAGCTGCGCACGTCGAGCCAGGTCTCGCAGGCGATGCGGGCGTACTCGTCTTTATCTTTGGTCTTGAGCTCCTTGACGGCATCGGCGCGCTCCTTGAGCGAATGGAAGCCGTCGGTGCAGCGGTCGTCGGACTGGACGAAGACGCGCTTGCCCATGTCCATGAGGCGGTTGCGCATCTTGCGCTTGAGGCAGACGTCGGAGATCTCGCCGTAGCCCTCATAGGTCTCGCGCGGGCGGTTGCCGTTGAGCGGGTCGCCGTTGGGATTGGCGTTGCTGACGGCGATGACAAGAGCGAAGTCTATTTTGTTCTGGAGAGCTGACATTTTCTTTTCCTCCCTGTTTCTCATTCATTGTTCTCGCCGTCGCCGGCGTTTTTATCTTTCCTGGAAGTGAAAAACTCCTGCCGCTGGCTGGCGTAACCGAGCAGATAGAGTTCGTTGAGCGGCTTGTCGCTGAAATCCCCGATGGGCATTCCGGCCAGCAGTTCCTCCATTTCCCTTACGCCTGCGAGTGTCTGCCCATTCTTTATCAGACGGTTTATATATGGTACGAGCTGCTTCCTGAGCAGTTTGCAGGTTTTTGCCGGGCGCTGGGTGAAAACGACCTCCATGCGCTGGGCGTTCGTGGGGCGGCGTTCGGCGGCTTTTACATCGCCTGCGTTCTGGGCGCAGAACTCTATGTAATCGGCGCAGGCGAGTATGCGGCCAAAGAGATAGCTGCGATCTTTGCAGCTTTCATTTACAGCCATCGTATATTCCTCCTCAAAGTTGCGTTTGTGATGACCGCGCACCAGCGCGCAGGCAATGCTCCGTACCTTCCGCGCCTCCCAATATTCCAGCGCTGCTGAGTTTGAAGCGCGGCGGACGGCTGAGAGCATGATATCCCGCGGCAACGGCTTCCCTTCAGTTATGCAGGGCAGCACCCGTTCGACAGTCTGGCTCACCAGTTTCTCATCGGCTTTTTCACCGTAGGCCGCTTTGGCGATGTCATAGGGGGAGGGCGCGCCATAAAAGCTTATAAAGATATCCTTCCTCTTGCCGTCCTTTTCCGTTTGTATCTTGCGGTATTCATGCTGCCAGGTAAAAGTTTCGTGCCAGTTGAGGATGTTTCCTATCAGCAGTGAGCGGCTCAGCTCGCGGTAATACTTGACAGACATGCGCCCGGGCGTGGCGGAATCGAGTATCATGACGCTTATCTTGGAATGACCGCCAAGCTCGGCCGCGTAGCCCTGCGCCTTGCGGGCAAAGAGCTCGGCAAAAGCGGTGCGGGTCGTGTCTACATAGCTGACTTCTGTGCCATCCAGTTCGTCTTCCAGGTCGTCCTCGCCCGCGAAGCTTACAGAGTCGCCGGTGACAGGCGGAAGATCCTCATTTTCGGTGCCCCAGACGAGTATGGTCTGGCCGCCGTTGGCGATGCCCTGTTTGCCGATCAGCCAGCGAAGCGCGCTGTGCGCTTTCTGGGTCGTGTCGTAGCCGATGCGGAGCGCCTGGCCCGCATCGGCAAAGCGCTCGCCGCGGAAGGTGAAATTGATGGCGTCGTTGCTGGAAATGAGCTTGGAGCGGTCGCCGGCATGGCGTATCTTATAGGGACTGAGCTGGGAGAGCGGCATTTCCCGGCCGGTGACATAGCAGATGCCGCGGCTGCTGAAACCGGACGTGTAGTAGTCGCTCCAACTCTGCCACACGTCCCAGTCATCATGTAGCGCAGCGCCGTTTACTCGCCAGCGTACGAAGCACTCTGTTTCGTCGGCGAGGACGCCGGAGATCTGTGGCGGCTCCCCCTCGTAGTCCTTCCAGTCGGTGACAAGTTTCCCGTCGCTGCCGGTCACAAGTACGCGGGCGTTGATGAGGTCGGCGATCACCGTGCCTTTTTCTACGTATGCCAGCACCGCACGCACATTTTCGTTACGAAATGGCGAGCCGCACCACGCACGCAGCTGCTCAGCATATGCACGGTATTCGCTTTTCTTTTTGCCGCCATAGGCCGTATAGTCGCCGGCGATATATTGCAGTTTGTCCACAAGCGGATGCGGGACGGGGCCGGAAGTGCGGGACGAGGAGCCCTCGGTGCACGGTATCACAGTTGTCGCCTCGTCCGGCCTTACAACACGGGCGGAGAGGAAACTACCCTCGGCGGAGAGGCTTATCTCCGCCTGCACTTTCTGGGTGGTGTGCGCCACGGGGAGCAGCATGGGGGCTTCTTTGTCCCCGTGCATCGCGCTCTTGCCGACTTCGGTGAGGTTTTTCTCATAGGTCTCATAGCAGCGTTCAAGCCAGCCCATCGCGCTCCACCTCCTCCAATGTCCGCTCAACAGGACTGAAGTTTTTCCCGGCTGTGAAGGTCCTGACCTTCGAGCGCCTGATAGTGTCGATGACCGGGCAGTCCTCGGGACGGCAGAACTCTATAATGCCCCGCTCTTTCATCACCGGCCGCCACAGACGTTCTTTCAGCAGCCCGTCGCCGCCCTCGTCGGGGTAGGTGAAGCCGTGGAACATCAGCCCGAGCGGCATGCCGGGGTTTCCGTCATAGTCCCCGTCTCCTTCGCCGAAAACACAGGGCGCTATATAGCCCTGGCACTCGCGGGCGCCGAGATAGATGTCGCGCCGCCCGCCGCGTTCGAGCATCCGCTTTGCGATGAAAAAGTGCTTGTTCTCGTCGCGGTCCCCGGCGAGGTCGGGCCTGTTTTCGTTCCACTCGAAATGCGCCTTTATCTGGTACACCACGTTGACAAGGTATGTGTAGTACGAGAGGTCGTTGGTGCCGTCGTTGTAGCGTATCGGACGTATCCCCTTGCTCTCCGTCTCTATCGTGCGCATCACGCGCAGTTTGTCGGGGTACCAGATAAAGGTCGGTTTCCAGTAGCAGCTCTCGAGCACGCCCTTTATAGCCTCGTATGTCGGCACTGGGTAGCTGCACTTTTCGCCGCCGACGCGCGTTATCGGCTCGCTGAAGAGCGCGTAGCGGCCCCAGAGGCGCAGCTCGATCGAGTTTTTAAACCGCAAATCGTTTCCTCCTTTCTTTATGCGAACATATTGCCCAACGGGAGGGGGTCGAAGACGACGCCGGTCCCGTCGCTGTCATAGTAGTTTTCCTGCAGGATGTGCACTGCGCCATCGAGCGCCGCGTACACTGCGCTCCCGAGGCGCTCCAGCTCGCCCTGGCGGAGCTGGACGGTATATGCTTCTAGCTCTCGGAAGACCCCGGCGGACGGGCTGCCGGAGAGTAGTCCGGCAATGAGCTCTTTGCCCTTGCCATATGGCACGAGCACGCCGGCGCCGCCGTCTTCTATGGCCTCAAAAACGCCTTCGGCCGTCCCAAAAGCCTGCCGCAGCTCAAAATCGCGCAACGTCCGGTTGTGCTCTCCGGCAAGAGCTTTCGACCCCTTTTCGTTTACAGACAGCAGGTCTACAAGAGATATAGATATGCCTTTGGCAGACTTGGTGTTATACATCATCTCGTCGCGGCTGAAGCGGGTCGAATACAGCAGCTTATAATATCTGTCCAGCGCTTCGGGGCTCAGGCAGTCAACGCCCGCGGGCAGGAGCGAGAGCAAGTCCAGGCAGGCCTTTTTGGCCTCGTCTATCTCCGGCAGCTTTGAGAGGTCTTCGTCTTTGAGATCGACCAGATACAGCGTCCCGAGCCCGCCCCCGCCGTGGCGGTGGCAGCGCCCGCCTGTCTGCACGGCGTTGACCAGGCCGGCCAGGGAGCGCACGGCGCAGTCGAAGTCCAGATCTACGCCGGCTTCGATCAGCTGGGTGCTGACACACACCACGCGGGCGCTCTTATCGTTGAGAAGCGCTTCGAGCCGCTTGATGAGCGCTTTCCTGTGGGCCGGGCAGAGCCGTGTGGTGAGGCAGAAAAGCTTCACATTCCTGTCAAGCCGCTCTTTGAGTTCGGCGTGGAGCTTTATCGCCGACGTCCTGGTGTTCAAAACAACAAGTGTGCTGCGGTGCTCGTCCGAGATCGCGCTTACAAATGTGGCGAGCTCAATGGTGCTCATGCCGCCGCCTTTACAGCCGTCAGTGTTGCATTCTATCCTGCGCAGGCGCTCAAACAGCGCAGGATAGTCGGGAATGATGTCGCTGTTTGCAGACAGCATCAGCGGATGCGCCAGCGCCTCCAGTTTGGGTTGGGTGGCGGTGCAGAGCACGACGACGCAGCCCAGCAGCTCGGCGAGCGTATTTACGGCAAAGTTAAAGAGGTATGTATGCCTGAGCGGCAGGGCCTGCACCTCGTCGAAAAGCAGCACCGAGCCGGCCAGGGCGGGGAGGCGGCGCGCATTCCGGCGCGGCGCAGCGAAGAGCGTGTCGAGCAGCTGCACCATAGTGCTGCAAATGACCGGCGCGCCCTCCCAACGGCTGCTCCTTGCGAGATATATGCCCTGCCCGGTGTCTGTGTCTGCAATGAAGTCGGAGTGGTGCTCGAGAACACAGTCATCGCCGAGAGCTTCCCGGATGCGCTGTGCGTTCTGCCCTGTGATAGACTTGTAAGGAGCAAAATAGAAGATATGCCGCGCGTTTATGCCCTGCGCCGCCTGCAGGCAAAACCGCAGCCCGGCGTAGGTCTTGCCCGCGCCGGTGGGGAGGCAGAGCCGGTAGATCCCGGGCGAAGCCCCGCGGCCGGCATCCCGGCAGCGCTCGGAGAGCTCGCGGCGCAGGGCGTCGATGGGGTGCTTTTCCGGAAGCGAAACGATGTGCGCCTCACCGCGGGCGGCAAGCTCGGCCCAGCGCGCCGAACGGGCCGCGCTGTCCGGCCGCTTCGGCAGCGGGATGCCGTCTGCGAAGCAGGCGGTATCTGTCCAGTCGGCGTCCACCAGCGCGCCGAACAGCAGCCGCTGTACAAAACCGCGCGCAAATTCGTGCTGGGCCCTGTCGGGAAAAAGGCGCTTCAAGTTCATGTGCAGCGCCTTCACCTCGGCGGCGGCCCCGTCGATAAGCGCCATTACTTCGGCCTCTGAGGCCACTTCGGAGAAGAAAGCTTTTACACTTTCAGCATACTGCTCTTCCGCATGGCCGCCTTCGGGGTGCAGGCGGCTTTTCCACGTCTCTTCGCCAAGGGGAGACACCACATCGCAGCGCCCGCTGTGGTGGCAGCCTATGGCCAGCGCGGCCATCTGAGCGGCCAGATACGCGCTTGAAGGTTTTCCCTGTACCGCTTCCATCAGCCAGCGCATCCCCGCCGCAGAGTGATCGAAGCGCTGGTCGGTCTCGCCGCGGATGCGCCGCTGAACGTTGGCTGCCCCCTTGCCCTGGTCGTGCAGCGATCCGGCTAAGCGGCCGAGCTTGCCCAGGCCGGCAATTGCGCAGCCCTCCTCACAGAGCGCGGCGACGTTTCGGCTGTGATCAAATAGCGACTGCATATCTTTGCCGTCCGGGTGTGAGTGAGCGACAAGCATGGCTATTCTCCTTTGTGAAAATGTTATTTAATAAATTATGGACATTATAACTGATCGTGGATAAAATGTCAAGAAAAACGTCAACGAAATTGAAGCCGTTGTATTTAACCCCGCGCAATGGTAAAATATCATAGCGTTGACATCAACGCGGTCGCTGCTGATAGCGTGGATAGAAATGTGAATATGTTCTTGAGAAACAAAAACGGCAGTCAGCATCAGCTGGCAGCCGTTTTTGTTTTTACCCTGTATTCTCCACGATCGCAACGCGCAAGGCAAATGTCTTGCGCTGAGGCGATGCCAGGCAGATCACACCTCCACCTCCAGGCCGTCGTGGGCGGGGATGAGGCCGCGGGGGGCGCAGTAGCGCTCCAGCTCGGACTGCGTTACGCAGCCGTTGTGGCTGAAATGGCTGAGGATGCAGCGCGTGCCCGGCCCGGCGCTGCCCAGCTCGCGCAGGCGGGCGAGGAAGCGCTCCGCTTCGCCGAGGCCCATGTGGTTTTCGCTGCTGGGGAAACGGCCCGTGGTGGCGTCCAGGCTCACGGCGTCGAAGCGCTGGGCGGCCAGCAGCCGCCAGGACTCCGGCGGAAGGCGGATGCCTGTGTCGTGCGCGTAGAGCAGCGTCTTGCCGCCCTTTTTGCAGATGTAGATGAGGCACTCCTCGGCCGGGTCGTGGTCTGCGGGCACGGCCGTGATCTCCCACTCGCCGCGGCGCACGCTCTCGCCGCCGCGGATGACGTGGACGCGCACAAAGCGCGCCATATCCCGCTCGCAGGCTTCGTTGGGGCAGAGCTCGCGCCGGTAACTCGCGAGCACGGCCTCGTTGCCGTAGACGTCCAGCAGGCCCTCCGCACCGTGCTGATAGATGTCCAGGCGCTCGGAGAGCCCGGCGGGATACCAGTGGTCGGAGTGGCTGTGCGTGACGAGCAGGGTGTGGAGCCTGCCCAGATAGAGCCCGTGCAGCAGGCAGTGGTAGTAGGTGTCCGGCGGGAAGTCGATGAGCAGTTCGCCGTCCACGAGCAGCTGCGCGCGCGAGCGCACTTCGCGCCCGCCCACGCGGCGGGCGTTCTCGCAGATGGCGCAGTTGCAAAAGGAGGCGGGCAGCCCCTCCGCCGCCGCCGTGCCCAGGTAAAGCAGTTTCATGTGTGTGGCCTCCCTGCAGGGGTCGCGCCTTCGCGCGCCAGGGACATCGTACCACTATCCGGCGCGCAATGCAACGGCATTGGGCGCTGGGGCGGCGAATAAAAACCGCCCCCAGCGAGAGACTCGCCAGGAGCGGAAAAAAGGGGCAGTGTGAGGCGCTATTTGCCTTGTGGGTATATGATACCACAGCCGAGACGGAGTTGCAAGTAAAATTTGCGTATGCCCCGCAAATTGGTGGGGATATAAAAAACGCCCCGGGGGACGGGGCGTTGGGCGCGGCTGTGGAGCGGCCGCGCCCTTTGCGGGGGGAAATGGGGAAGGGTAGAGTAAATATCGATCCTGTCAGTCCGCGGCCGCGCTGTACTCCGCCGAGCGGCGGACGCCGGCCACAGTGGCCACGGCCATCACCAGCGCGAGCACCATGAAGGCGATCCAGGCCGGGGCGTAGGAGCCGCTGCCGTCGAACACCTTGGCCGCGACAACGGGGCCCACGGCCACGCCCACGCCGTAAAAGAGGCTCAAAAGGCCGTAGATGACCGAGTAGTTGCGCCGGCCCACGACCAGCATCGTCAGATAGGGCGGCGTGACCGTGGTCATCGAGCACACGAGCCCGAAGAAGGCGCCAAAGGCGATGGCCAGGCCCGTGCCGCCGGCCTTGAGGCTGCAGCCGGCCGCCAGCAGGAAGAGCACCGTGCAGTAGGCAGTGCCGAATTTGACGCCCTTTTTGTCATACACGGCGCCCAGCACGACCTTGCCCACGATCTGGATGCCCATCACCAGCGTGAAGACGTTGGTGGAAAAGCCCTCGCTGTGGCCCAGCTCGTCCTGCATGTAGATGCTGAAGTTGTTCTGCATCCCCATGTTGATGAAGCCGATGATGAACATGCTGGCGGCCAGCAGCCAGAACGAGCCAGTCTTGAGGAATTTGCCGGCGCTGATGCCCGCGAGCGGCGCGGAGGCGGCCTTGTCGCCGCTCTTCACGCCCAGGGGCAGCAGGCCCTTTTCCTGCGGCGTCTCGCGCACGAGGAAGATGGAGGTCGGTATCAGTATCACGGCGGCGATGACGCCCAGCACGGTGTAGCCCATGCGCCAGCCGGCGGAGTCCACCACCGCCTGCGTCACCTGCACGAGCACCATGCCGCCGGCCACGCTGCCGGTGAAGGCGATGCCCGTGGCGGTGCCCTTTTTCTCGCTGAACCAGTTGTTGATGAGCGCGCCGCAGGGTATCAGCGACACGCCGCTCATGCCCAGGCCGACGAGCAGCGAGACAAGGTAAAAGGCCGGCAGGCTGTGGCAGAAGCGGTAGAGGAAAAAGCCCGCGGCCGTCGCCACGGCGTAAATAGGCATGGCCACGCGCATGGTGGCCCGGGCCATCACCTTGCCCACCACCGCGCCGCCGATGAGCGCCGCGAGGGAGACGATGGTGCCGATGAGCTGTACGTCGCCGGCGTCCCAGCCGTACTCGGCCCTCAGCTCGACGGTGAAAACGTTGAAGCAGTTGATGACGATGCCGATGGAAGCGGCCATCATCAGGAAACAGGCGATGACGATCACCCAGTGGTAAGTGAAGCGCTTTTCTTTCATTTTTTACTCCCCTTGTTGTCCAGTTTAGTGGGCGTTTTGGGCCGCTCCCGGGCAGGGACGGCGCAGTGTGCGTTGGGTCCTGTGCTGCGGGGTGGTCAGCGCCGGACCGCTGTGCGGCCCGGCGCCGGGGTCTGGAAAGGAAATGAGCGTCGCTTTATTCGGTCATGGAGCGGTATTCGCGCGCCCTGCGGGTGGAGAGCACCGTGGTGAAGGCGGCGATGACCATCAGCACGGCGAAGGCGATCCATGCGCCGTTGAAGGAACCGGTGACGTCGAACACGCGGGCGGCCACCACGGCGCCCACGGCCACGCCGATGTTGAAGAACATGTTCACCACGCCGAAGATGCCGGCGTAGCTCTTGCGGCCGACGATGAGGGCCGTCAGGTAAGGCGGGGTGACGGTGGTCATGGAGCCCAGCAGGCCAAATATGACGCCGAAGCAGACGGCCATCACAGCGTTGCCGCTGGCCACGGCGAAGGCCGTGGTGGCTATGACCAGCACGGCGTTGTAGACGGTGCCGGCCTTGATGCCCTTCTTGTCATATATGCGGCCGAGGATGAGCTTGCCCAGGATCTGCACGAGCATCACCAGGCTGTAGACCATGGAGGCGAAATCCTCGCTGTGGCCGTGCTCGTTCTGCAGGCAGATGGCGAAATTGCGCTGGATGCCCATGTTGGTGAAGCCGACGACGAACACCGTGAAAGCCAGCAGCCAGAACGTGCCGGTGCGGAAGAACCGCTTGGCGCTGATGCCGGTGACGACGGGGCAGGCGCCGCCGGCGGCGTTTTCGCTGCCCAGCGGGCAGAGGCCCTTTTCCTCCGGGCGGGCGCGCACGACGAACATGGAGATGGGCAGCATCAGCACGGCGCAGACGGCGGCGAGCACATAGTGCGTCACGCGCCAGTCATAGACCTTCATCAGGGCGGTGGCCACCTGCACGAACAGGATGCCGCCGACCACGCTGCCGGTGAAGGCGATGCCGCTCATGGTGCCCTTTTTCTCCATCGAGAACCAGTTGTTGACGAGGACGCCGGAGGGGATGGTGGAGATCTCCGCCATGCCCAGGCCGCAGACGAAGTTGCTGGCGCAGAGCGTGAGCATGGTGCTGGCCGCGCCGCGCAGCGCAAAGCCGCCGCACATGAGGATGGTGCCGACGGTCATCGTCTTCCTCATGCCGAACCTGGCCATCAGCTTGCCCACGAAAAGGCCCGCGACCATGTTGGCAAGGGTGCTGACGAGCGAGATGAGCTGCGCCTGCGTGGCTGTGATGCCCAGATCCTCGATCATGGCCGGGCTGATGATGGTGAAGGTGTTCACCGTGATGCCCACGGTGGCGGCCATCATGATGAAACAGGCGATGATTATCACATAGTGGTAAGTGAAGCGCTTCTCTTTCAAATCTCTCCCTCTCTCTAGCCTGTGGGGCGGCCGAAGGGCCGCCCCGCTTTTTCTCTTTCCCTTATTTCTGTGCGGCGGCGATGCCCCGCTTGAGCGCTTCGGCGTTCATGGCGCGCACGGCGTCCGACTTCTTGGCGAACTTGAGGTCCAGGCTGCGCTGGAACTCCTCCGGCGTCACCAGGCCCGTGAGGGCGATGAGCGCGCCGATGACGATCACGTTGGCCACGCGCGGCGAGCCGACCTCCAGCGCCAGGGCGTCCGCCGGGATGCCGATGGCGGTGATGTCCGTGCGCTCGATGGGCACGGTGACGAGCGTGCTGTCATAGAGCAGGGTGCCGCCCGGCTCCAGCTCGCCGATGAACTTCTTATAGGCGGTGTTGTTCATGGCCACCAGCACGCCGCCGCTGCCCGCCATCGGGGAGACGATCTCCTCCGTGTCGATGACGACGGTGCACTTGGCGCTGCCGCCGCGCTGCTCGGGGCCGTAGCTGGGCATATAGGCCGCGTGGCGGCCGCTCTCCACGGCGCTCTGGGCGAGCATGATGCCCATGCTCATGACGCCCTGGCCGCCGGAGCCGGTGAATATGATAGCGTTTTTCATACTGGGCTCACACTCCCTTCTCAACGTCGCGGAACACGCCGAGCGGGAAGGCCGGGATCGTGTTCTCCTCCATGAACTTGAGCGTGTCGAGCGGCGCCATGCCCCAGTTGGTGGGGCAGTTGGTGAGCAGCTCGACGAAGCTGAACGCCTTGCCCTCCAGCTGGTAGCGGAAGGCCGTCATGATGCTCTCCTTGGCCTTGCGGATGTTGGCCGGGGTGTTGAGCGCGCAGCGGGCGATGTAGCTGGGGGCCTTGAGCGTGCTCAGTATCTCGCACATATTGGTGGGGTAGCCGTCCACCAGGGCGTCGCGCCCTTTGGGCGTGGTGGTGGACTTCTGGCCCACGAGGGTGGTGGGGGCCATCTGGCCGCCGGTCATGCCGTAGGTGGAGTTGTTGGCGAAGATGACGGAGAAGTGCTCGCCGCGGTTGGCCGCGCACATGATCTCCGCCAGGCCGATGCTGGCCAGGTCGCCGTCGCCCTGATAGGTGAACACGAAGGTCTCCGGCTGGGTGCGCTTGAGGCCGGTGGCCACGGCGGGAGCGCGGCCGTGCGCGCAGCTCACCATGTCCATGTTCCAGAAGCGCAGGCCCATGGTTGAGCAGCCGACGGACATGACGACGACGGTCTTGTTTTTCAGTCCCAGCTCGTCGATGCACTGGCCGACCAGCTTGTTGGCCATGGAGTGCAGGCAGCCGGGGCAGAAGGTGTTGGGGATCGGTTTGAGGCACGAGGGCCTGAGGATCTCCTTGCTCATTTGTTCAGACCTCCTATCAGCGCCTTGATGGCGGCGGTCGTCTCCTCGTTCTTGAGGGTGATGCCGCCGGAGCGGCCGAATTGCAGTATGGGAGCGCGCTCCATGACCTGGAGGGCGATGTCCTCCATCATCTGGCAGGGGATGGCCATCTCCACGTCGATGATGGCCTTCACGCGGCTGTAGTCAAGGTCGTGCAGCACTTTCTTGGGGAAGGGGTAGAGCGTGATGGGGCGGATGAGGCCGATCTTCAGCCCCTCTTTCCGCAGCTCGTTGATGGCGTATTTGCAGATGCGGGCGCTGGTGCCGTAGGCCACGCAGACATACTCCGCGTCGTCGAGCATATACTCTTCCCACTTTACGTCGTTCGCAGCCCAGCCCTTCTGGAGCATGGCTGCGCGCTTGTTCAGCATTTCCACAACCGGCTCGTCGGCTATGGAGGAGATGAGGCGCGGCTCGCGCGCTTCGTCCGTGAAATTGCCGAGGGCCCAGTCCGGGCGGCGGGGCAGCTCCTTCATCGGCGGCAGCTCCACTTCCTCCATCACGGAGCCCAGGCAGCCGTCCATCAGGATGAACACGGGGTTGCGGTCGCGCTCGGCGAGCTCGAAGCTGTCATACACCAGGTCTACGGCCTCCTGCACGGTGTGCGGGGCCTCCACGATCAGGCGGAAGCCGCCGTGGCCGAGGGCCTTGGTGGCCTGCAGGTAGTCCTGCTGGGCGGGCTGGATGCTGCCCAGGCCGGGGCCGCCGCGGCTGACGTTGACGATGACCGCCGGCAGCATGGCGCCGGAGAGGTAGCTGATGCCCTCCGCCTTGAGGCTGATGCCCGGGCCGGAGGAGCCGGTCATGGCCCTCACGCCGCTGGTGGCGGCACCGTAGACCATGTTTATCGAGGCGACCTCGCTCTCGCCCTGGATGAACACTCCGCCGACCTCCGGCAGGCGGGAGGAGAGGTACTCCGGTATCTCGCTCTGCGGGGTGATGGGATAGCCGGCGAAGAAGCGGCAGCCGCCGCGCACAGCGGCCTCGGCCACGGCCTCGTTGCCCTTCATCAGTATCTTAGCCATTGTTGTCCTCCTCTCTCAGCTCCAGCGCCGCGTCGGGACAGACGGTGGCGCAGATGCCGCAGGCTATGCACTTCTCCTCGTCCACGACGGGGTAAAACACGCCCAGCACGTTGCGCTCCTTGCCGAAGCTCAGGGCCTTTTTCGGGCAGTAGTGCACGCAGTAGCCGCAGCTTTTGCAGTACTGGCTGAGAACCTTTACTCTCATTGCCTTTCCTCCTCCTTAGATCAACATACCGGCCTGCTTGGCTTCGTAGGTCAGTTTATCGCGGAAATCCGGGTGCGCGATGGCGATCAGGCGCTTTGCGCGCACGTCGAGCGGCTCGTTGCGCAGGTCCGCCACGCCGTATTCGGTGACGATGTACTGCACGTCCGCCCGGGGGGTGGTGACGACGCTGCCCAGCGGCAGCACGGCGGAGATCTTGCTCTTTACCTCGCCGGACTTGGTGGTGAGCGTGCTGGGCAGGGCGAGGAAGCTCATGCCGCCGCGGCTCCAGTTGGCCCCGCGCACGAAGTCGGCCTGGCCGCCGGTGCCGGAGAACTGGCGAGGGCCGATGCTCTCGGCGCAGACCTGACCCATCAGGTCCACCTGCATGGCGCCGTTGATGGAGATCATGTTGTCGTTCTGGGCGATCACGCGCGGGTCGTTGACGAACTCAAAGGGGCGCGCCTCGATATCCGGGTTGTGATCCATGAAATCGTACATCTCCTGCGAGCCGAGGGAGAAGCCCAGCACGGTCTTGCCCGGCAGCAGGGTCTTTTTCGAGTTGTTGGCCGCGCCGCACTTGAGCAGGTCCACCAGGGCGTTGACGAACATCTCCGTATGTATGCCGAGGTCACGTTTCTCCTTGAGGAAGCCGCCGATGGCGCTGGCCACGCCGCCGATGCCGAGCTGGATGGTGGCGCCGTCCGGCACGCGCTCCACGATGTGGCCGGCGATCTTCACCTCGGCCTCGCTGGGCTCCGCGCTGGGCAGGACGGGCAGATCCTCCTCCGCCTCCACCAGCCAGGTGACGCGCTCGGCGGGTATCACGGCCCCCTGGCCGTGGACATAGGGCATCTTCCGGTTGACCTGCACGATGACGGTGTCGTAATAGTCGAGCATGTCCCCGCCCATGGGCGAGGGGCCGAGGGAGATGAGCCCGTTTTCGTCCGGCTCCGTGCCGGCCATCAGCAGCACGTTGCCGCGGTGCGTCCGGCAGCGGTCGCGCGTGGTCTGCGAGAGGTGTACCGGCTGATAAGGGAAATTGGAGCCGTACGCCACAAACGCCCTCTCGATGGGGCCGAAAAAGAAGCTCTTGACGTTGAGGTGGCCGTTGAAGGGGGGCATGCCCATCTTATAGGGCTTGAAGCCCGCGCCGTAGTAGAACTCGACATCCTCCAGGTGGCCCAGCGAGTAGTCCGCCAGGGCGTCCAGCAGCTTATAGGGCACGCCGGTGGCGATGCCGGCGGCCAGGGTGTCGCCGCTTTTTATCTTCCGCACCGCCTCGTCCATGCTGACGAGTTTCGACGCGTACTTTTCTCTCCAGTCCATCGGTCAGTCCTCGTACTGCTTGTCGTAGTTGGCCTGCATGCAGAGCACCTGCTTGGTGATGAAGTCGCAGGCGGGGGTGGGGATGCCGAGCTGCTTGCCATACTCGGCGACGGCGCCGTTGAGCGTCATGATCTCCGTCTGGCGCTTGAACATCAGCATGTCCTGGGCCATGGAGGGGTAATAATCGACGATGCCGCTGCCGCCGGACTGCTTGACGCCCATCATGAAGGCCTTGGGGTCCATCGGGCAGCCCTTGGCCGTGGCCACGGCGCAGCACTCGCTGACGACCTGGATGACCATCGCAAGCCCGTTGGGGTCGGCCAGCAGGTCCTTGACCTTCAGGCGGGTGAGGGCGCAGAGCGGGTTGAACGTGGAGTTGACGACGATCTTGGTCCACAGGGCGGGGCGCACGTCCTCCCAGAACTTGGCCGGGCAGCCGCCGTCGATGAAGCACTTCTCCAGGTGCTTGCCGGCTGCTTCCGTGAGGGGGTTGTTCTCCATGGCGCCGAAGTTCATCTGTATCTCGCCCGCGCCGGGGGAGGAGATGCACTTGCCGGGGCCGTCCAGGGCAGTGCCCAGCACGCCGGAGCCGTAAATGACGCGGCCGGGGCCGACGACGGCGGCCAGCTTGTCCTCGTTGCCGAGGCCGTTGAGCAGGCTGACGAGCACGGTATTTTCGCCTATGCAGGGCTTCGCCGTCTCGATGGCGCTCTCCAGCTGGGTGGCCTTGGTCATGAAGATGACGATGTCCATCTTGCCGATGCTGTCGGCGTTGTAGGCCGTCTTGAAGCCCGTGACCTGGTATTCCTGGTCGGGATAGATGACGAAGGTGAGGCCGTCGCGGGCGATCTTGTCCATGTGCTCCTTGTAGGGATCGACGAGCGTCAGCTCGGCGCCGCCGCGCCTCAGGTAGCCGGCGAACACGCTGCCCGCCGCGCCGGAGCCTATCATTGCTATCTTCATGTCTCTTCCTCCATTTTGTGATTTTGGGGCGGTCCCCCGCGCCCGATACTGTGTAAAACTTAGCACAACACTGGTGAAACAGTCCAATTCAGCAAGACTTTGCGGGGCACGCGCTGTGAAAATACACCAAGTGATAAGATTGCGGCGCTTTTGCGGCGGAATCTTACCCGCCGCGAAAGGATTTGAGCGCTCAAACCGTCAAAGCGCGCAAAAAAAGCGGCATCCCCGTGTGCATTTCGGGGATGTCGCCAAAAATATGTACCGGTTTTAGGACGTTTTAACGGGCGGCCCTGCCGGAGAGGCGGCTGCGGTTCTGCAGGCAGGAGCTGGCGCAGAAGTCGATGTGCTTGTCCATAGCCTTACGCGCCAGCTCGGGGAAGCCGAACTTGACGGCGCGGTAGATGGCCATGTGCTGGCTGCCAAGCAGCAGCAGGTTGTCCGGCTCGCGTTCGTTGACCAGGAACTGGTTGGTGCGGATGGAGAGGTACTCCACCGTCTTGCCGATGGCCTCGTACATGCTCAGCAGGTAGTCGTTGCGCGTGGAGCGCACGAGCAGGCCGTGGAAATCCATGTCCAGGCGGGCGGTGATGCCGATGTCCGGGTGCGGGTTCTCCGGGACGCTGACAAAGTCGCGCAGCGCGCGCTGGAAGCCCTCCGCCAGCCGGCCGAGCTCATTGAGGTCCACGCGCCAGTTCTTCTCCGCGCAGATGGCGGCCGCCATGCCCTCCACGCTCTTGCGGGCCACGAAGAGGTCGGCGATGGAGCTGTCGTCGATGTCGAAGACGTAATAGTTGAAGTATTTCCCGTCGCCCTTCTGCTCGGCGCGCACCAGGCCGCGGGTGCAGAGCTGGTCGATGGCCTCGCGCACGGGCGTGGCGCTCACCTCCAGCTCGCCGGCCAGCTTGGCCACGTTCAGCCGCGCGCCGGGCCGCAGCTCGGAGCTGAGGATGGCGCCCTCGAGGATGGTAAAGACGATGCTGCTGAGCTTTTCAAAGGGGTTCCTTTCCAGCGCGCTGCGCACGGCCTCGGAACAGATGCTCCTGTCCTGCATGCGGCCTGACCTCCCTGTAGACAGTAGTCAACAGATTATAACACGTTCCCCGGGGAAAGACAATCGCTCTTTGAGCGTTCAAAAGCGGAAATAACTCTCGACAGGGCGGGCGCGTTTCTGGTATGCTGTAGCTGGGCGCAGCTGCGCCACGGGAGGGGCTAATGAACGTATTTGATATCATCGGCCCGGTGATGATCGGGCCTTCCAGCTCGCACACGGCGGGGGCCGTGCGCCTGGGGCGCATCGCGCGCCGGCTGCTGGGGGAAGAGGCGGTGCGCGCGGAGATATCGCTCTCCGGCTCCTTCGCGGAGACCTACCGCGGCCACGGCACGGACAAGGCCCTGGTGGCGGGCATCATGGGGCTGCACTCCGACGACGGGCGCATCCGCCATTCGCTGGAGCTGGCGCGCGATGCGGGCCTGGAAGTGGCCATCCGCGAGGTGAGCATACCCGGCGCGCACCCCAACACGGCGCGGCTGGAGCTGACGGGCCGCTCCGGGCGGCGCGCGGCGGTGCAGGGCGCGAGCGTGGGCGGCGGCAATGTGCTGATAACGTCCATCAACGGCATGGACGTGGCCTTCACCGGGCAGTACAACACTATCCTCGTGCGCCACCTGGACAAGCCGGGCGCCATCGCCGCCGTGACGCAGTTCATGGCCGGCTCGGGCGTGAACATCGGCAATTTCCGCCTCTCCCGCGAGCGGCGCGGGGGCGAGGCGCTGATGACCATCGAGGTGGACGGGGACGTGTCCGACGCGCTGATGGAGGAGCTGCGCGCGCTGCCGCCCGTGCAGCAGGCCGTGCTCATCCGGGCCATGATGTGAGGAGGTGCGCCATGCTTGAATATAAAACGGTGTCCGCGCTCTGCCGCGCGGCGGAGGAGAGCGGCTCGGCCATCTCCGCGCTGGTGCTGGCCGACCAGGCCGAGCAGCTGGAGCTGGACGCATCTGAGGTCTACGCGCGCATGGAGCGGCGGCTGTCGGTGATGGAGGAGGCCATAAAGACGGGCCTTGACGGCGCGCTGCGCTCCGCTTCCGGCCTCACGGGCGGGGACGCCGCGCGCATGTGGGGCTACGCCGCCGGCGGCGGCATCTGCGGCGGCTTCGTGGGGCGCTCCATCGCCCGCGCGCTGGCCGTGAGCGAGAACAACGCCGCCATGGGGCGCATCGTGGCCGCGCCCACGGCGGGCTCCTGCGGGATATTGCCGGGGACGGTGGCGTCCCTGCTGGCGGAGGGTAGGTGTACGCGCGAAGCGGCGGTGATGAGCCTCTTCACGGCCGGGGCCTTCGGCATGGTGATCGCCCAACGCGCGACCATCGCCGGGGCGGAGGGCGGCTGCCAGGCCGAGTGCGGCAGCGCCTCCGCCATGGCGGCGGCGGCCCTGGCGGAGCTGATGGGCGGCTCGCCGGGGCAGTGCGCGGAGGCCTGCGCCATGGCCATCAAGAGCCAGCTGGGGCTGGTGTGCGACCCGGTGGCGGGGCTGGTGGAGATACCCTGCATCAAGCGCAACGCCGCCGGCGTGATGATCGCCTTCGCCGCGGCGGAGATGGCCCTGGCGGGCATCAAAAGCAAGATCCCCGCCGACGAGTGCATAGACGCCATGCGCGCCGTGGGCGAGAGCCTGCCCAGCTCGCTGCGCGAGACGGCCCGCGGCGGCCTGGCCGTCACCCCCACGGGCGAGCTGCTGCGCCGCCAGGTGTTCGGCGAGCGGGAAAAATAGGCCAGAAAGCGCAAAAATATCCCCCGGCGGGGCTCCGCCGGGGGATATTTCAGTTCGTCTGGCCGGGCTCGGGGAAGGAATCGCGGAAGGCGACCTCCGGCTGGAGGACGATGTGCGCCTTCGGGTCGCCGCGGCGGGAGATGAGGTTGAGGCAGAGCTTCAGCGCCTCCGACGCCACGCTCTGCATCTTCAGGTCGATGGTGCTGAGCGAGGGCGAGGTGAAGCGGCAGAGGCTGGCGGGGCCGGCGGTGGTGGTCAGCAGCAGCGTGTCCCGCCCCACGGCCACGCCGAATTCGTTCAGCGCGGCCAGCAGCCCGCGGGCGATCTCCTCCTGGTTGCAGAAGATGGCGCGGCTGACGAGCTTTTTCTGCACCAGCTTGATGCCCAGCTCATAGCCGCTCTCGGCGCTGGCCTCGCAGAAATAGGCGCTGTTCTCCGCCGACAGCCCCAGCTCCGCCCAGCGGCCGGCAAAGGCGTCCTTGCGGGCGTTGGTGGCCACGTGGAACTGGTGCTCCCAGACGGTGGCGACCGTCTGCGGGCGGATGGCGGCGATCAGCTCGCAGGCGCGGCGGCCGGCGGCGCGGTGGTCGATGGTGACGCAGGGGTAGCCCGGCAGCGTGCGGTTGACGAGCACCGTGGGCGTGAGGAAGCTGCTGCCCGAGAGGAACTCCATGTCGCTCTGCGAGGCGCCTGCTATCAGCTGGCCGGCGTAGAGCTGCGAGGAGAGCGCGTCGCGCCGCTCCGGCAGCGTGCCCGGCTGGTAGAACTGGATGTTGACCTCCAGCGGCTCGGAGAGGAGCTGCGTCACCTGGTTGACGGCGCGCATGATGGCGATCATCGGCTGCTCGAAATAACGCCAGGGCCAGTAGAGGGCGACGCTCAGCTGCTGCGGGCTGTCCGTGCTCAGGCGCTTGGCGTTGGTGTTGGGGCGGTAATTGAGCGCCTCCGCCGCGGCGAGTATCTTTTCCTGTGTGGCCTTGGAGATGCGCCGCTCGTCCCCGCGGCCGTTGAGCACGTAAGAGACGGTGGCGGCCGAGGTCTGGCACAGTTTGGCGATGTCGTAGATGGTGGCCATGGCAGCTCCTTAAATATGTCGGTATTTGCGGCCGCCCCCGGCGGCCGACATTTATCATACGCCCAAAAGCGGTGAAAAGTCAATGCCGGCTTTCACTTTTGGCGCGGAAGCACAACGCGGGCTGCGGTGGTCAGCCGCAGCCCGCGCCGTGTCAAAATGTGAAAGGAGAGAAAGGGTAAAAGCGTTTTCAGTCCTGCGTCTCCCACGCCAGGCCGAAGCGGTACCACTTGTGGTGCTCCAGCTGCATCATGGCGGCGGTGGGGACGCGCTCTTTTATCACCTGCGCGAAGCGGCCGACGAAGGCCTCCGCGCTGAACTGGCCGTCCACCAGATAGGCCTCCTTGGCCTCCGGCGGGAGCATCTGGTCGATGAGCTCCGGGCGCGAGCGCAGCAGCGGCTCGGTGAGGTCGTGGTGGTGCGGGACGACCACCTTCGCGCCGATGGCCTGCACCAGCACGGCGAAGACCTCGGGGTCCTGCTTGGGGCTGAGGTGCATGCAGGCGACGTCCGGGCGCAGGCCGGCGAAGCGGTACTTCTGGTCGGGCGTGGTCTGGCCGGCCCAGACGAGCACGCGCGTGCCGTCCGCGGCGGTGATAAGGTAGTTTTGCAGTTCCATGGAGCCATACCAGCCGGTGAGGCTGTCGAGCGAGCTCACGTCGCTGTCGAACTCCGCCGGGCGGTAGACGCCGCGGGCGTTTTCCGTGTGGCGGCCGGCGTAGACGTTTATCTTCACGTCGTCGAACTGGTACTCCTCGCCGGGGCGTACGCGGTAGACGTTCGTCAGGCTGACGCGCTGCTCGCGGCAGAGGGCGTCCACGGAGAGGTCGCCCACGAAGAGGCGGGCCTTGGGGAACTTTGCGAGGATGGCGGCTATGTCCTGCGCGTGGTCGAAGTGGACGTGCGAGAGCAGGATATAGTCCGCGCGCTCAATCTTTTCAAGCGGGAAGGGATAGACGTCCGAGCTGTCCAGCCAGGGGTCCACCAGCAGGTGGGCCCCGCCGGGCAGTACCATCTCGAAGCCGGCCGTGTTCAGCCAGCGGACGCGGACGCCGTTGTCGAGCATGGTCGCCATATGCTATACCTTCCTGCGCTGTCAGACGAGCATCGGGATGAGGACGCCGAGCACCAGCAGGGCCAGCGCGCCGCCGAGGCGGGTGGAGATGCTGGCGAACGGGAACAGGTCCATGCGCTTGGAGACCTGGCAGTTGACGAGGTCGCCGGTGCCGCCGATGTCGCAGGAGCAGCAGCCGATGGAGATGGCGCTCTCGATGGGGTACATACCGAACAGGCGGCCGAAGATGCCGGCGGCGATGACGAAGGTGAGGATGACGCAGGTGACCATGAGGAAGAACTTGATGCTCATGGCGTCGGCCAGGACGGTGAGGTCGATGGCGGTGATGCCGACGCAGACCATCATCGCCGGCAGGAAGAGGCCGGTGACCAGGTCGGAGGCCCAGGCCAGGCAGTCGATGATGCGCTGGGGCACGATGTTGACGATCTTGATGACGATGCAGAGGATGATCAGCCAGACGATGTAGTTGAGGTTGATGAAGGAAGCGGTCAGGTTGGCGATGATATTGGAGACCGCAAAGAGCACCGCGCCGAAGAGGACGCCGCAGAACAGGGAGCTGATCTTGCCGTCGAACTTGGCGTGCTCGGTGTTGACCTCGATCTGCTTGCCGGTGCGGACCAGGTTGCCGTTGCCGGTCCAGCTGGGCTTCACGCGGCCGACGGCGTCGAGGACGCCGGAGAGCACGATGGCTTCCACATTGGCCAGGGACATGGCCGCGACCATGATGCCGATGAGGGCGTCGCCGTCGATGCCGGCCTCGTTGAGCATGGCGGGGATGCTGACCAGCGGGCCGCTGGAGCCGCCGGAGAAGATGGGGAAGGAGTAGACGACCAGGGAGTTGAAGAGGTCGTAGCCCAGCAGGGGGCCGACCAGGCAGGCCACGCCGATGGTGGCGAACATGGAGAGTATCAGCACGGGGATGTAGCGCAGTATGGCCTTCATCAGCAGCTTGCGGTCAAGCCGGCCGAGCACCGCGCCGCACATCAGCATGGCCGTGGCCGCGAGGATACTGAAGGGGCATCACGTGCCGAACCACGTGAAGTTCATCGTCACCTGCGCCACCAACGCCATCTACAAGGCCGCCATGGAGGCCGGGTACATCCAGATATTCGCCGAGGCCGGCGCCATGGTCACGCAGCCCTATTGCAGCCTCTGCCAGGGCCGCGGCGGCGGCGTGGTGGGCGAAAATGAGGTCATCCTCGCCACCAATAACCGCAACTTCCTCGGCCGCATGGGCCCCGCCTCCAGCCGGATATTCCTCGGCAGCCCGGCGACCATCGCCGTGTCCGCCCTCACCGGGCGCATCACCGACCCGCGGGCTTTCATCGCGGCCCTGGACGCCTGAGCCGATAACAGCGCGGGCCCGGACAGCCTGCCCGGGCCCGCCAGTATGAGGAGACTGAGAAATGTTTGCTTTGAACAGCATCGTGGCCGCGGCGGCCGTTGCCCAGACGGGCGGCGACGGCTCCATAGTGGCCGTCGCCGCCGTGGCGGCCGTGGGCGTCATAGTCGCGGTCATCCGCAAGAAAAAGGCCCTCCGCGCCTACCGCGAGCGCGCCGCCGCGGCCGCCCCCGCCCCCGCCGGAGAGGCCCCTGCTTCCGCCCCCGCCCCGGCGGCGCCGTCCGCGAGCGCCGCCCGGCCCGCCACCGCCGCCGCCCCCACGGGCGAGGTGGAGCTCTCCGGCGTCAGCGAGCGCGAGGCGGCGATGATCATGGCCATCGTGGCCAACGCCATCGGCAAGCCCCCCGCACAGCTCCGCTTCCATTCCATCAAGGAGGTCAAGAGACCATGAAATATGTTGTCACCCTCAACGACAGGGAGTACGAGGTGGACGTGGACGTCTGCGACGCGGCCATCGTCAGCGAGCGCACGGCCGCGCCCGCCGCCCCGGCTCCCGCCGCGCCCGCGGCGGCGCCCGCCCCCGCCCCGGCCGCCGAGGCCGCCCCCGCGCCCGTCGCCCCCGCCGGCGGCGAGACCGTGGATTCCCCCCTGCCCGGCAAGGTGCTGAGCGTGGCCGTCTCCGCCGGCCAGGCCGTGAAGTCCGGCCAGGTGATGCTGGTCATCGAGGCCATGAAGATGGAAAACGAGATCCTCGCCCCGCGCGACTGCACGGTAAAGCAGCTCTTAGTGAGCGCGGGCACCCCCGTCGAGAGCGGCACGCCGCTGGCCGTCATCGGCTGAGCGGGGCCTCGCGTCCGGGAGGTATCTGAACATGGAGCTATTCCTCGACCTGTTTTCCAACGTCATGAACTTCACATGGCAGCAGATCTTGATGATCGTCATCGGCATGGTGCTGGTGTACCTGGCCATCAAGAAGGAGATGGAGCCCTCGCTGCTGCTGCCCATGGGCTTCGGCGCGGTGCTGGTGAACCTGCCGTTCGTCAACACCGAGGCCATCGAGACGCTGTTCAACGCCGGCATCGCCAGCGAGCTCTTCCCGCTGCTGCTGTTCATCGGCATCGGCGCGATGATAGACTTCGGCCCGCTGTTGAGCAACCCGAAGATGTTCCTCTTCGGCGCGGCGGCGCAGTTCGGCATCTTCTTCACGCTGGTCGTGGCCGTGGTGCTGGGCTTCGGGCTCACCGACGCCGCCTGCGCGGCCATCATCGCCGCGGCGGACGGCCCCACCAGCATCTACGTTGCCAACTACTTCCAGAGCACCTATCAGGGCGCCATCATGGTGGCCGCCTACTCCTACATGGCCCTGGTGCCTATCATCCAGCCGCCCATCATCAAGGCGGTGACGACAAAAAAAGAGCGCATGATACGCATGGAGTACTCGCCCAGCAACGTGAGCAAGACCACGCGCATCCTCTTCCCCGTGTTCGTCACCATCATCGCCGGCACCGTGGCCCCCAAGAGCGCGGAGCTCATCGGCTTTTTGATGTTCGGCAACCTGATACGCGAATGCGGCGTGCTGGACAGCCTCAGCCAGAGCGCCCAGCACGAGCTGGCCAACCTCATCACGCTGCTGCTGGGCCTCTCCGTGGCCTTCCGCATGAAGGCGGAGCTGTTCGTCACCTGGAACACCCTGCTGATACTGGCCCTGGGCCTGGTGGGCTTTGTGTTCGACACGGTGGGCGGCGTGTTCTTCGCCAAGTTCCTCAACCTGTTCTCCAAGAAAAAGATCAACCCGATGATCGGCGCCGCGGGCATCTCCGCCTTCCCCATGGCCTCCCGCATGGTGCACAAGCTGGGCCGGGAGGAGGACCCCAACAACTTCCTGCTCATGCACGCCGCGGGCGCCAACGTCAGCGGACAGATAGCCTCGGTCATCGCCGGCGGGCTCATCATCACGCTCGTCGAGCAGCTGCTGTGAGGGGGTGGCGGATATGGATACGGCACTGATACTTTCCTGCCTGGGCATCATGCTCAAGGGGATGATCGGCATCTTCATAGTCATCCTGGCCATCTGGGGCCTGGTCGCGCTGCTGAACTACCTCACCAGCGACATCCCCGGCAAGGATGTCTGATCGGCCTCCTTGAGTACAGGAGCAACGCACGTCGCGTAGAACAAAAGCCGGAGAGCGAGAGCTCTCCGGCTTTTCTGTTATAAGTTTCCGCAAACCTGCCGTAGAGCAGGCCGCAGGCAACTGCCTCCAGGCGCAGCCTGGGCCTCCCCTTTTAAGGGGAGGTGGCCGAGCGTAAGCGAGGCCGGAGGGGTGGTATAGGTCTGCGTTTCTTCGGTAAGATATGCAAAGTTCAAACACCCCTCAGTCAGCTTCGCTGACAGCTCCCCTTAAAAGGGGAGCCGAGTCGGCGTACTGTACCACCAGCGCACGTCGCGTAGAACAAAAGCCGGAGAGCGAGAGCTCTCCGGCTTTTCTGTTATAAGTTTCCGCAAACCTGCCGTAGAGCAGGCCGCAGGCAACTGCCTCCAGGCGCAGCCTGGGGCCGCAGGCAAGTACCCGCGGCCGTTGGCCGCTAGCCCCAGAGGGCGGTGAGCATGGGGATGATCTGCTTTTTGCGGCTCATGACGCCCTCGAGGAAGAGGTAGTTGTCGCGCGGCTCCTTGTTGAAGGCCTGGCGCACGATGTCGTCGCTGCCGACATAGAAGATGTGCGAGCCCTCCTGAAGGACGTCGGTTATCATCAGGATGACCATGTCGAACTCCTGCTTTTCCTTCAGCTTAGTCATCAAAGCGAGGAACTCGCCGCGGCGGCGGAGGAGGTGGTCGGCGTCCACGCAGGTGATCTGGCTGACGCCGATGTTCTGTTCGGCGATGTGGAACTGCTTGTAGTCCGCGCGGAAGAGCTCCTCGGCGCTCTTGCCGTCCGTGCTGCCGGCGGCGTAGAGCTCGTGGCCGATGTCCTTGAGCGAGACGCCGGCGATGCGCGCCAGACGCTCGGCCATGGCCACGTCGCGCTTGGTGCAGGTGGGGGACTTGAACATCACCGTGTCGGAGAGTATGGCGCCGGCCATCAGCCCGGCTATCTTCGGCGGCGGGACGATGCCCCGCTCCTGGTACATGGCGGTGAGGATGGTGTTGGTGCTGCCCACGGGCTCGTTGCGCACGCGGATGGGCTGCGTGGTCTGGATGTCGGCCAGGCGGTGGTGGTCGATGATCTCCAGTATCTCCACCTGGTCCAGGGCGGGCACGCTCTGGGCCGATTCGTTGTGGTCGACGAGCACCACCTGCTTGCGCCGCGGGCGCAGGAGGTGGAAGCGGCCGATGGTGCCCACCACATGCCCGCCGCTGTCCAGCACGGGATAGCTGCGGAAGCGGCTCTTGAGCATGATCTCGCGCACGTCGTCCAGGTAGTCCGTCAGTCGGAAGGCGACGATCTCCCGCCCCTGCTCGATGATGCGCTCCACGGGCAGCGCCTGATAGATGATGCGCGACACGCGCCGCGCGGAGAGCGGCGTGGAGATGACGCAGATGTCCCCGCCGGCCTGCGCCCACTCCGGGCGGATGGTGGCGCGGCAGATGATGATGCAGCGCACGCCGCTCGCGATGGCGCGCTCGATGATGTCCGGCTGGTCGCCGCAGATGAGGATGCAGTCCGGGTTGGTGAGGGCCGTGTCCTCGTAATTCTGCGGCAGGGCGATGTAGAGCTCGCCGGATACCTCGCTCACCGTGCAGTTGAGCTCGTTCACCAGTGTGCCCTCCAGCACGCTCAGCAGGTTGAAGAGCGGCAGGTCGTCGATGCGGTTCTGGGTGATGGTCTGCATGTCGTAGGAGGCGATGTCCCCCGCGGAGAGCATGCCGCAGAGCGCGCCGCTGTCGTCCACGATGGGCACGGCGCTCACCTTGCCGTCGCGCATCGTGCGCCAGGCCAGGTCCAGCGGCACCGAGCGGTCGAGCGCCGGCGTGTGGTCATAGTCGAGGTCCTGCACCTGCGTGCGCAGGTTTTTCACCAGCGGCGGGGCGTCGGTGTCGAAGCGCGCGAGCAGCCGCGCCGTCTCGTCGTTCACGCTGCCCAGCCGCACGGCCTTGTAGCGGCGCTCGCCGATGGCGTTTTGCAGGTTGGCGTAGGCAATGGCGGCGACGATGGAGTCGGTGTCCGGGTTGCGGTGCCCGGTGACGTATATGTCAGCCATGGTGTCACCCCCTGGTAACAGTTTTTTTGCACCCCTGATTATACCAAAACCGGGCGGAAATGTATAGCCTTTTGGCGTATTTTCCGCCGCTTCGGGACAAAAATAAGCCGCGCGCCCGGACGCTGCGGGCATCCGGGCGCGTTTCATATGGACGTCGGGCAGCGGTAGAGCCGCAGCGGCGCGCCGCCGTCGTCCGGCTGCGCAGGGCAGAGGTACTGCCAGCCGTAGCGCTCATAAAAGGAGTCGTGCTCCGTGATGAGATAGAGCGTGCCCACGCCGCGCGCGGCCATATCACGGCAGGCAAAGGCCAGCAGAGCGCCCGCCAGGCCGCGGCCGCGCCGCTCCGGCTCCACGAACAGCGAGCAGAGGTTGGGGGCCAGGTCGCGGCGGTCGTGGAAGTCGTTTTCGATGACGCCGCAGCCGCCGGCGATGCCGGCGCCGTCCAGCGCCAGATACCAGCGCGGAAATGCGCCGCCACGGGCGCTCTGCTCCATGCTCGCGAGGTATTCCTCCGCCGGTATGCCCCACTTGGACGCAAACCACTCCGCCGCGCGCGGCGCCAGCTCCGGCCGCCCGGCCAGGTCGATGATCTCCATACAAGTCCCTCCATTCGCGGATGAGCATATCACACCGGTACAAAAAAAGCCAGCCCTTGCCGCAGGGAGGGGATGCAGGGACGAACGTCCCTGCGACCTTTTTCTGAGAGATTTCTTTTTGTCTTGTCAAAAAGAAACCCCTCAGACTACAAAGAGAAAACCGCTTTGGTGCGGGTCGTAGGCGCGAACTGTTTTTTACGGGTTTTCGCGTGTCGTAGCCGGTCATCCTGTCATCGGATAGCTTTGCTCAACGCCGACCGTGCGTTGCTTCGCTTCGCTCGCGGCACTGCCGCGCAGAAGCCCGGGGGCAAGGGGGCGGAGCCCCCAAATAACCTTCCGACAAGCACCCCGCCTCAAACCACGCGAACCACGTCCGTGGGCGGGCTCCGCCCGCCCGGCGCATTTCGCTCGCCCGCGCCTGCCAGCGCGGGCGGCGTATCAAAGTCCCATTTTGCTTAAGCAAAATGGGACACATTAGAAAAGCCTGTCAAGTCAGTGGCAGAAACCTCCCAAGTATAGGAATGGCCGCCCGCATAGGGCGGCCAAAATCCCCGGCGGGCTTTGCCTGCCGGGGATACCTTATCTTGCGCCTCTGAGGCGCAACCTCCGCGCTGTGCGCGGAGAGGGGGAGCCTACGAGGGGGACGAAGTCCCCCTCGTATCTCACTTGGCGTACTCTATCGCCTTCGTCTCCCTCAGCACGTGGACCTTGATCTGGCCGGGGTAGGTGAGCTCGTCCTCGATCTTCTTGGCGATGTCGCGGGCGAGGAGGACCATCTGGTCCTCGCTGACCTCCTCGGGCTTGACCATCACGCGGATCTCGCGGCCGGCCTGGATGGCGTAGCAGCCGGCGATGCCGGGGAAGGAGCGTGTGACGGCCTCCAGCTTCTCCAGGCGCTTGACGTAGTTCTCCACGTTCTCGCGGCGCGCGCCGGGGCGGGAGGCGGAGATGGCGTCCGCCGCCTGGACGATGCAGGCGATGACGCTGTGCGGCTCCACGTCGCCGTGGTGGGCCTCGATGGCGTGCAGCACCTCGGGGGATTCCTTGTACTTGCGGGCGATGTCCACGCCGATGGAGACGTGGCTGCCCTCGACCTCGTGGTCGATGCTCTTGCCCAGGTCGTGGAGCAATCCCGCGCGCTTGGCGGTGGTCACGTCCACGCCCAGCTCGGCGGCGATGAGGCCGGAGAGCTGCGCCACCTCGATGGAGTGGTTGAGGACGTTCTGCCCGTAGCTGGTGCGGTACTTCATGCGGCCCAGCAGGCGGATGATCTCCGGGTGCAGGCCGTGGATGTT
>CALXGN010000017.1:0-49521 GCA_944387865.1 Candidatus Scatomorpha stercorigallinarum
GGCCCAGACCTCCATCTCGCCGAAGCGCTGGCCGCCGAACTGGGCCTTGCCGCCCAGGGGCTGCTGGGTGACCAGGCTGTAGGGGCCGGTGGAGCGGGCGTGGATCTTGTCGTCCACCAGGTGGTGCAGCTTGAGGAAGTAGACGTAGCCGACGGTGACTTCGTTGTCAAAGCGCTCGCCGGTGCGCCCGTCGTAGAGGATGCTCTTGCCGTCCTCGCGCAGGTTGGCCAGCTGCAGCGTCTCGCGGATGCTGGCCTCGTTGGCGCCGTTGAAGATGGGCGTGGCCACCTTCCAGCCCAGGGCCTGGGCCGCGTAGCCCAGGTGGACCTCCAGCACCTGCCCGATGTTCATACGGCTGGGCACGCCCAGGGGGTTGAGGACGATGTCCAGCGGCGTGCCGTCGGGCATATAGGGCATATCCTCGCGCGGCAGTATGCGGGAGACGACGCCCTTGTTGCCGTGGCGGCCGGCCATCTTGTCGCCGACGGATATCTTGCGCTTCTGCGCGATATAGACGCGCACTACCTGGTTGACGCCGGCGCTCATCTCGTCGCCGGCCTCGCGGGTGAACACCTTCACGTCCACCACGATGCCGCTCTCGCCGTGCGGCACCTTCAGCGAGGTGTCGCGCACTTCGCGGGCCTTTTCGCCGAATATGGCGCGCAGCAGCCTCTCCTCGGCGGTCAGGTCGGTCTCGCCCTTGGGCGTGACCTTGCCGACGAGTATGTCGCCGCTCCTGACCTCGGCGCCGACGGAGATGATGCCCCGCTCGTCAAGGTACTTGAGCGCGTCGTCGCCCACGCCGGGAATGTCGCGGGTGATCTCCTCGGGGCCCAGCTTGGTGTCGCGGGCGTTGCACTCGAACTCCTCCACGTGGATGGAGGTGAACACGTCCTCCATCACCAGGCGCTCGTTGAGGAGGATGGCGTCCTCGTAGTTATAGCCCTCCCAGTTCATGTAGCCGACCAGGATGTTCTTGCCCAGGCTGAGCTCGCCGTTGCTGGTGCTGGGGCCGTCGGCGATGATGTCGCCCTCGGCCAGCCGCTCGCCGGCGGCCACCACGGGCCGCTGGTTGATGCAGGTGCCCTGGTTGGAGCGGGAGAACTTGATGAGCTTATAGTCGCGGACGCCCAGCGTGTCATAGCGCACGACCACATGGGTGGCGGAAACGCTCTCGACCACGCCGTCGTCCTCCGCGAGGACGCAGACGCCGGAGTCCACGGCGCACTTGTGCTCGATGCCGGTGGCCACGATGGGGGCCTCGGTGGTGAGCAGCGGCACGGCCTGGCGCTGCATGTTGGCGCCCATCAGCGCGCGGTTGGCGTCGTCGTTCTCCAGGAAGGGTATCATCGCCGTGGCGATGGACACCATCATCCTCGGGGAAATGTCGATATAGTCCACCCGCTCACGGTCCACCTCGATGATCTCGTCGCGGTGGCGGCAGGTGATACGCTTGTTCTTCAGGCAGCCGTTCTCATCCAGCGGCTCGGTGGCGGGGGCCACGATATAGCGGTCCTCGATGTCGGCGGTCATGTACTCCACCTCGTCGGTGACGAAGCAGTCGCCCTTGCGCACGCGGCGGAAAGGCGTGACCAGGAAACCGTACTTGTTGACGCGCGCGTAGCTGGCGAGGTAGCTGATGAGGCCGATGTTGGGGCCTTCGGGGGTCTCTATCGGGCACAGGCGGCCGTAGTGCGTGTAGTGGACGTCGCGGACGTCGAAGTTGGCCCTCTCACGGCTGAGGCCGCCGGGGCCGAGGGCGGACATACGGCGCTTGTGCGTCAGCTCGGCCAGGGGGTTGGTCTGGTCCATGAACTGGCTCAGCGGCGAGGAGCCGAAGAACTCCTTGATGGCCGCCGTCACGGGACGGATATTGATAAGGCTCTGCGGCGTGACGATGTCGAGGTCCTGCAGCGTCATGCGCTCGCGGATGACGCGTTCCATGCGGGAGAAGCCGATGCGGAACTGGTTCTGCAGCAGCTCGCCCACGCTGCGGACGCGGCGGTTGCCCAGGTGGTCGATGTCGTCCGGGGAGCCCACGCCGTGCGCCAGGCAGCAGAGGTAGTTGACGGAGGCGAACATGTCGTCCACAACGATGTGCTTGGGTATCAGGATGTCGATGTTCTCGCGGATGGCGTCCTTCAGCGCGTCGCCCTCGTACTGCTCCATCAGCTGGCGGAGGATTATCAAACGCACCTTCTCGTCCACCCCGACCTCCTCGGGGTCGAAGTCGACGAAGTGGCGCATGTCGACCATGCCGTTCGTGAATACGCGGATTTCCTTGCCGTCCTGCGTGACGACCATGGCCTCGGTCACGCCGCAGGACTCTATATACTCGGCGCGCTCGCGCGTCAGCGTCTCGCCCGGCTCGGCGATGATCTCGCCGGTGACGGGGTCGGCAACGGGGGCGGCCAGCTGGTGCCCGGTCAGGCGCCCGGCCAGGCCGAGCTTCTTGTTGAACTTATAGCGGCCGACGGAAAAGAGGTCGTACCGCCTGCGGTCGAAGAACAGGCCCTCGAGCAGGCTCTCGGAGGTCTCCACCGTCGGGGGGTCGCCGGGGCGCAGCTTGCGGTAGATCTCCAGCAGCGCGTCCTCGCGGGTGATGAACGTATCCTTGTCCAGCGTGGCGACTATGCGCTCGTCGTTGCCGAACACCTCCTTGAGCTGGTCGCTGGTGACGCAGCCGGCGACGGGGTCGCTCAGGCAGCTCAGCCAGGTGTGCGGCTTGTCCGGGTCGTAACGGCCCATGGCCTTGAGGAAGAGGGTGATGGGCAGCTTGCGGTTCTTGTCGATGCGGACGTAGAAAATATCGTTCACATCCGTCTCATACTCCAGCCACGCGCCGTGGTAGGGTATCACCGTAGTGCCGTAGGTGGATATCTGCGCCTTGTCGGTCTTTTTGTCGTAATAGACGCCGGGCGAGCGCACGATCTGCGAGACGATGACGCGCTCCGCGCCGTTGATGACGAAGGTGCCGCCGGGGGTCATGAGCGGGAAGTCGCCCATGAATATCTCCTGCTCCTTGATCTCCTCGGTCTCGCGGTTGCGCAGGCGGACGCTCACCTTGAGCGGCGCGGCGTAGGTGGCGTCGCGCGCCTTGCACTCCTCGATGGAGTACTTCGGCTTGTCGTCCATGGAGTAATCGACGAAGCTGAGCTCCAGGTTGCCGGAATAGTCCGTCACCGCGGCCACGTCGCGGAAGACTTCCCTCAGCCCGGTCTCGAGGAACCCCTTGTACGACTTTTTCTGGATCTCCAGCAGGTTGGGCATGTCCTGGATCTCCACGCTCCTGGCGAAGCTCTTTCTGACTGTTTTCCCGTAGCTGACATCAGTTGGCATCGATGCACTCTCCTCGTGTTGGAATCGCTTGTACACCCGGCGGTGTTGTCAAATATTCGCGGCCCTCTGTTGCATTTTCATGAAAACCTGATAGAATATCCATGTAAAGAGAATTGGGAAACTGTCCCCTCTCGATGACATAGCAAGTCATTATATCATCTGTATATATGGCTGTCAAGCTATATTTTGTTAAGGCGTGAAATTTCCGGCGGGGGTCGTCCCCGTCTTTTTTGTTGCCCGGAGCGCTCTGTGCCCGGGTCTCTGTGTGGGAGGAACGCTATGGATATCTCCGTGATCATTCTGCTCTTTGCCGAGGCCCTGCTGGCCCTGGCGGCGCTCTACTTCTCCGGCCTTTTGAAGCGCCCGCGCGATGTCGCCGTGAGCGCCGCGCTCGTGGCGGCGGCCTTCGTGCTGCGCGGCCTCTGCTTCAGCCATGTCACGCTGGATTATGTAAACTTCCTCTCCCAGTGGGTGGAATACTTCCGCGCAAACGGCGGCTTTGCCGCCCTCGGCGAGCCCATCGGCAACTACAATGTGCCCTACATGTACTTCCTCGCCGCCTTCTCCTATCTGGGGATAAACGACCTCTACCTCATCAAGCTCCTGAGCGTGTTTTTCGACATCGTGCTGGCCTGGGCGGCCATGTCCCTCACGGGGCTCTACACCGCCAGCCGCGCCAAGCGCCTGACGGCCTTTTTCGGCGTGCTTTTCCTGCCCACGGTGGTGCTCAACGGCGCCTACTGGGGCCAGTGCGACAGCATCTACGCCGCCTTCGCCCTGCTGGGCATCTACTTTGCCCTCTCCGAGCGCCCGGCGGCCGGCATGGCCTGCATCGCCGTCAGCTTCGCGTTCAAACTGCAGGCCGTGTTCATCATGCCCATCTTCGTCGTGCTGCTGATAACGGGCCGCGTGAATATCCGCCACTTTTTCATCTTCCCCGCCGTCTACATACTGCTCATGCTGCCCGCAGTGGCCGCCGGCATGCCGTTCATGGACACGATAACGCTCTATTTCGACCAGATGGGCACGGTCGGCTCCGCCCTCAACTACAATTCGCCCAGCATCTTCGCCTTCTCCGCCAACGTGCAGGACGCGGCCCTGGCCTCGAAGCTCGGCATCCTCGCCGCCTTCGCGCTGATGCTGCTCACTTTCCTGCTCGCCGGCCTGCGCCGCTCGCGCGCGTCCATGTGGGCCGTGCTCGGCTGCGCGCTGGTGATGGCCATCGGCATCCCCTATCTCCTGCCGCACATGCACGAGCGCTATTTCTTCGTGGCCGACGTGCTCACGCTGCTGTTCGCCTGCGCCGCGCCGGAGTATATTGCCCTGCCGGTGTTGGCGCAGTTCGCCTCCCTCCTCGGCTACCACGCCTATCTCCGCGGCTACTACTTCCTCCCCATGTCCTACGGCGCCATCGCCCTCGCCATAGCGCTCCTTATGGCTCTGTTCTTCACCCTCCTCCAGCTCTTCCCCCGCCAGAAGCGCTGAAATGGCAGAAAACGCCCCCGGCCGCTCTGCGGCCGGGGGCGTTTCATATTTATGCAATGAACATGGCGTCGCCAAACGAGAAGAACCGGTACTTTTCCCGCACCGCCTCGGCGTAGGCGTTGAGGATGTTCTCCCGCGTGGAAAAGGCGGAGACGAGCATCACCAGCGTGCTCTCCGGCAGGTGGAAGTTCGTGATAAGCGCGTCCATGCACTTGAACTGATATCCCGGGTAGATAAAAATATCCGTCCACCCGCTCGTGGGCTCCATCGTCCCGTCCGGCCTGGCGAAGCTCTCCACCGTGCGGCAGGATGTCGTGCCCACGCAGACGACCCGCCCGCCGGCGGCCTTCGTCTCGTTGATGACGCGCGCCGTCTCCTCGGGGACGATGCAGAACTCGCTGTGCATGTCGTGGTTCTCGATCTCGTCCTCCTTCACCGGCCGGAAGGTGCCGATCCCCACGTGCAGCGTGACGAAGCACTCCCTCACGCCCATGTCCGCGATGCGCCCCAGCAGCTCCTTTGTAAAGTGCAGCCCCGCCGTGGGCGCAGCCGCGCTGCCCAGCTCACGCGAATACACGGTCTGGTAGCGCTCGGAGTCCTGCAGCTCCTCCTTGATGTAGGGCGGCAGCGGCATCTTGCCCAGCCGCTCCAGCACCTCCAGGAAAATGCCCTCGTAGTTAAATTTGATGACCCTGTTGCCCCCCTCGGCCACGCTGAGCACGTCGGCGGTCAGCTCGCCGCCGCCAAAGCTCAGATGCGTCCCCGGGCGGGTCTTTTTCCCCGGCCGCGTGAGGCATTCCCACTCCCCGCCGCCAAGGTCGCGCAGCAGCAGCACCTCCACGGCGCCGCCGGTCTCGCGCGTACCGAGCAGCCGCGCCGGCAGGACGCGGGAGTCGTTCATCACCAGGCAGTCGCCCGGCCGCAGGAAATCGGGCAGATGGTCAAACGTGCTGTGCCGTATCTCGCCGCTCTCCCTGCCCAGCACGAGCAGGCGGGAGGCGTCCCGCCGCTCCAGCGGCGTCTGCGCGATCAGCTCAGGCGGGAGATCGTAATAAAAGTCCGATGTTTTCATGCCTTATCCCCTCGCGAGCTCCACGCCCGTATAATAGAAATTGACGATCTGGTCATAGGTGTAGCCATAAGTATCCGCCATGGCGTAGGCCCCGTACTGGCTCATGCCAAGGCTGTGCCCCCAGCCGGAGCCCTCGAAGGCGAAGCCCGCCCCCGTGTCCGTGACGGTGAAGTGGATGCTGGAAAGCCCGATGGTGGCCGTACACAGGCGGTAGCAGTCCGCGCCCTCGAAGGAGGCCGTGCGCCCCGCGCCGTCCGTAAAGGTCAGAGCGATGACGTTCCCCGTGTCCGAGTGTTCGGCCTCCACGGAGACGATGGAGTCGAGCGTATTGCCGCTGCGGCTCACCATGCGCGCAAGCTCGGCCGGCGTGAAGCCCACGACCCAGCTGCTGCGGCTGTTCAGCTCGTCCGCCGCCGCCTCGTAGGGGTCCAGCACGCCGCGCAGATAGGGCGTCACGCTGCCGGTGATGTTCTCGCTGTCCTCGGAGCCGCCGCCGTGGGAGGAGCTGAACATGGCGGAGATGGGCTCGCCGTCATATGTTATGTAAACTCCGGCCGTCTCGTCCACGGCCCGGTCGGAGCTGTCGGTGGAGAGATTCGTGCCCCGGTACACCTGGCAGTAGGTGTCGTTGGTGACGTCGAAGCCATAGTTTACATAATATGTGCTGCTGCCGATATAGCTCGCCACGTAGGTGCGCGCGCAGAGCGCCTGCGCCTTCAGCGCCTCCAGCGGCCAATCGGCGCTCATCTCGTAGGTGATGACGCCCTTGACATAGTCCTCGATGTCCACGATATTCACAACAGTGAGCTTCCCGCCCGTGCGCCGGACGTACTCAAAGCCGCCGTTATAGGTGTAGCCCTTGAACCAGGTCTCGGTCTTTTCACCGCTGCGGCTGATGGGACGCACGCCGAGGCTGTAGTCCGTGCCGCAGTCGAATTCAAAGATGATGGAGGCGTCGGCCGTGCGCGTGACGGCCACACAGTAGGCGCTGGCGGAGAAGGCCTCGCCCGCTATGCCGCGCGCGGCGGCGTCCGCGGAGGCCTCGGCGGCGCTGTCGTAGTCGCCCACCAGGGCGCGGAACACGCCGTCATAATAGGCCGGGAAGCCGCCCTTATAGGCAGAGGCCGCGGAGCGCGCCTCTTCAAAGCTGCCATAGCTGCCGGGCAGCAGGATGTGATAGCAGCCCACATGCCCGTGGTCGGTGTCCGTATTGCGGTCGATGACCATGGTGATGGCCGTCTCGTCCGTAGAGCCAAGGGCGTGGAACTCGCGGTCCTCGTCATAATAGCCCAGCTCATAGCCGCTGCCCACCTCGTTTTCCAGGTTGGCATAGTCCAGCGTCCCGTTGCGGACGGAGCTGCTCTCGTCGTAGTAGTAAAGGCCCACGCGCACGTCCTGATAGGGTATGTCGATGCTGCCCGTGACGGAGAGGTGCTGCGGCGGCCCGCTGGGGGCCTCGGCCTGTCCTTCGCCGCCCTCGAGCGTCTGCAATCCGCTGCCCGTCATCACATAGAGCTCGCCCGAGCCCAGCTGCGCGGCCGCGCCGTCGCCCGTCACCGCGTAGGCCGAGCCCACGCCGCCCGCCAGCACCTCGCCGCCGTTCACATATACGTCCTCCGCCGCCGCGCCCCCCGGCGCCAGCAGCGCGGCGAAAAGGCAGAGCGCCGCCGCCATGGAAATGATACGCCTGATGTTCCTGCTGTACATTTGTTCACCTTTTGACGTTTATTGACTGATGCGCCCGGCGGTGGTAAAATTGAATCCTCAGGTACGCCGCCCCGCGCGCTTTTGACCTGATTAGACATTATAATGCCAAAACCGCGCGAATGCAAGCATCCGGGGCCGGAATAATTTGCCTCCCGTGTGAATAGCCTTTTGGGTACGGGGAAAGGAATGATGTAAATATGGATAAGTTCAGGGTCGGCGTCATCGGCGCCACAGGCATGGTCGGTCAGCGCTTCGTCACTTTGATATCCAAGCACCCCTGGTTTGAGCTCTCCGTGCTGGCCGCCAGCTCCCGCAGCGCCGGCAAAACGTATGAGGAAGCGGCCGGCCGCCGCTGGGCGCTCGACGAGCCGATGCCGGAGGGCGCGAAGCAGCTCGTGCTGCGCGACGCGTCGGACGTCGATGCCGTCGTGGGCGATGTTGACTTCGTTTTCTCCGCCGTGGACATGAAGGCGGAGGAGATACGCGCCCTGGAGGAAGAATACGCCCGCCACGAGACGCCCGTCGTCTCCAACAACAGCGCCAACCGCTGGACGCCGGACGTGCCGATGGTAATACCGGAGATCAATCCGGAGCACCTGGAGGTCATCCCCTTCCAGAAGCAGCGCCTGGGCACGAAGAACGGCTTCATCGCCGTCAAGAGCAACTGCTCCATCCAGAGCTATGTCCCCGCTCTCTCCCCCCTGCGCGAGGAGTTCGGCCTCGAGCGCGTGCTGGCCTGCACCTACCAGGCCATCTCCGGCGCCGGCAAGACATTTGAAACCTGGCCGGAGATGGTGGACAACGTCATCCCCTACATCGGCGGCGAGGAGGAAAAGAGCGAGCGCGAGCCCATGAAGATCTGGGGCAGCGTCGAGGGCGGCATGATCCGCCCCGCCGTCAAGCCGCTCATCACCGCCCAGTGCTTCCGCGTGGCGGCCTCGAACGGCCACATGGCCGCCGTGTTCGCCAGCTTTACCAGGAAGCCCCCCATGGACGAGATCAAGGCCCGCTGGGCGGAGTTCAGGGGCCGCCCGCAGGAGTTGGGCCTCCCCAGCGCGCCGCAGCAGTTCCTGCGCTATTTTGACGAGCCCGACCGCCCGCAGACCCGTCTCGACCGCATGAACGAGAGCGGCATGCAGATATCCATCGGCCGCCTGCGCGAGGACACGCAGTACGACTACAAGTTCGCCTGCCTCAGCCACAACACCCTGCGCGGCGCCGCCGGCGGCGCCGTCGAGCTGGCCGAGCTGCTGTGCGCAGAGGGCTACATATCCCGCAAATAAGGCTCCAGTAGCCGGAAAATAAAATAAAACTTCAGGAGGTATGTAAAAAATGGCAAAGACACCGATATTCACCGGTTCCTGCACCGCCATCGTCACGCCCTATCTTGAAAACGGCGTGGACTACGAAAAGTACGCCGAACTGATAGACTTCCAGTATGCCGGCGGCACCTCCGCGATCCTCGTCTGCGGGACCACCGGCGAGAACCCCACCCACACCGCCGAGGAGCACAACAAGCTCGTGGAGCTCACCGTTGAAAAGTGCCGCGGCCGCATGAAGGTCATTGTCGGCGTCGGCGGGTACAACACCGAGCACGTCCTCGAGCAGGCCAAGCACGCCGAAGCCGCCGGGGCGGACGGCATACTCATGGTAACCCCCTATTACAACAAGACCACGCAGAAGGGCCTCGTCGCCCACTTCACCTATGTGGCGGACCGCGTGAACGTCCCGATGATCGTCTACAACGTCCCCTCCCGCACGGGCATCGGCGTCAAGCCCGCCACCTACCTTGAGCTCAGCAAGCACCCGAACATCAACGGCGTCAAGGAGGCGAGCGGCAACATCGCCGAATACGCCATCACCCGCAGCATGTGCGGCGACGACCTTGTGTTCTGGTCCGGCAACGACTCCGACACCGTCCCGATGATGTCTCTCGGGGCCAAGGGCGTCATCTCCGTCGCGTCGAACATCATCCCCGCGGATGTCGCCAGGCTCTGCAAGCTGTGTCTTGACGGAGACTTCACCGCCGCCGCGGCCGAATACTTCCGCCTTGCGGACTTCTTCGACAAGCTCTTCATCGAGACCAACCCCATCCCCGTCAAGGCCGCAATGAACCTCGCCGGGATGAACGTCGGCAAGCTCCGTCTGCCGCTCGTCGAGATTTCCGAGCCCAGCAAGGCCAAGCTGATAGAGAGCATGCACGCCCTCGGCCTAAAGACCGTCTGAGGTAGAGCGCCATGCTGAAGATGATCGTCTCCGGCTGCAACGGCCATATGGGCCAGTCCGTCGTCAACATCTGCTCCGGCATGGAGGATGTCGAGGTCGTGGCCGGCTTCAACCGCACAGCCGTCAGCCGCAACGGCTTCCCCGTGTACTCCGACCCCATGGAGTACACGGGCGAGGCCGACGTGGTGATAGACTTCTCCAACCCCGCCAACCTCACGGCCCTGCTGCGCTTCGCCGTGGAGCGGCAGGTACCCATCGTCCTCTGCACGACGGGCTATTCCCCTGAGCAGCTCGCGGAGATCGACGCCGCCGCGCAGAAGGTGCCCGTTTTCAAGAGCGGCAACATGTCCCTCGGCATCAACCTCATGCTTCACCTCGTGCGCCGGGCGGCGGCCGTCCTGGGCGCGGATTTCGACATCGAGATCGTCGAGCGCCACCACCGCCGCAAGGTGGACGCCCCCAGCGGCACCGCGCTGATGATAGCGGAGGCCGCGGCAGAGTCCCTGCCCTACGAGCCTGAGCTCACCTTCGAGCGCCACAGCGTGCGCCAGCCGCGCGGGAAGCATGAGATAGGCATCTCCTCCGTCCGAGGCGGCACCATCGTCGGCGAGCACGAGATAATTTTCGCCGGGCTCGACGAGGTGCTCGAGATAAAGCACGCCGCCCTCTCGCGCGACGTTTTCGCCGCCGGCGCCGTCACCGCCGCGCGCTTCATCGCCGGCGTCCGCGCGCCCGGCATGTACGACATGGACGACGCCCTGGCGGAGGTCATGAAATAAGCTGCCGGAGGCAAGCACATGCAAAAGCTCTCGATCATCGTCCCCTGCTAC
Organism: Candidatus Scatomorpha stercorigallinarum; assembly: GCA_944387865.1. Lineage (GTDB taxonomy): Bacteria > Bacillota > Clostridia > Oscillospirales > Oscillospiraceae > Scatomorpha > Scatomorpha stercorigallinarum. The sequence continues at coordinate 10,660 of CALXGN010000017.1, forward strand.
AACGAGGAGGAGACGGTCGATATCTTCTACAACGAAACTTCCGCCGTGCTCGGCGGAATGAGCGATTTGGACTGGGAGTTCATCTTTGTCGACGACGGCTCGAAGGACGGGACCATACTCGCCCTCCGCCGTCTCGCGCAGGCGGACTCCCACGTCCGCTATCTCTCCTTTTCGCGCAACTTCGGCAAGGAGGCCGCCATGTACGCGGGGCTTCAGGCCGCCTGCGGCGACTTTGTCTCCATCATGGACGTCGATCTGCAGGACCCTCCCTCCATGCTGCCGGAGCTGCTCGCGTGCGTGCGCAACGAGGGCTATGACTGCGCCGCCGTCCGCCGCGTGACGCGCCGCGGCGAGCCGCGCATCCGCTCCTTCTTCGCGCGCATGTTCTACAAGCTGGTGAACAAGATCAGCCGCACGGAGATCGTGGACGGCGCGCGCGATTACCGCGTGATGACCCGCCGCATGGTGGACTCCATCCTTGAGATAACGGAGGTCAACCGTTTTTCCAAGGGCATCTTCTCCTGGGTGGGCTACAGCACGAAGTGGTTTGAGACGGAAAACGTCCAGCGCTCCGCCGGCAAGACCAAGTGGTCGTTTTTCAAGCTCCTGGTGTACGCGCTGGACGGCATGATTGCCTTTTCCACCGCGCCGCTGGCCGTCTCCTCCATCCTCGGGCTGCTCTTCTGTGTGATATCCTTCCTCGCTATCATCTTCGTCATCGTGCGCCAGCTCGTCTGGGGCGGCAGCGCCTTCGGCTGGCCCTCGCTGGTGTGCATCATCCTCTTCCTCACGGGTATCCAGCTCTTCTGCATCGGCATCCTCGGCCAGTACATCGCCAAGATACACATGGAAGTGAAGGACCGCCCCATCTACATCGTCCGCGAACGCGGCGGCGGCGATGAGAGCTGAACGCCGCGCGCCGGCGCATATCGCCGCCTTCCTGCTGCCCGCCGCGCTCCTGCTCGCGGTTTACGCCTCGATGGGCATGTGGCCCTTCGGCGACAAGACAATACTTGCCTCGGACATGGCCGACCAGTACGTGGAGTTTTTCTGCGCGCTGAAAAACGGCGATGTCTGTTTTTCGTGGTCAAAGGCCCTCGGCAGCTCCTATATCGGCGTGTTCAGCTACTATGTCTCCAGCCCGCTCTCGTTTTTGACGCTGCTCGCGCCCAACGAATACATGCCCGCGGCGCTGATGCTGCTCTGCTGCCTCAAGTCCGGCCTCATCGGCCTCGCCTTTTCGTTTTTCTACCGCCGCCGCTTTGGCCGCGCGGGCACGGCCTGCCTGCTCTTTTCGCTCTGCTACGCCCTCAGCTCCTATGTCGCAGCCTACTCCCTCTGCATCATGTGGCTGGACGGCCTCATCTGGCTGCCGCTCATATTGCTCGCGCTCGACCGCGCGATCGAGCGCCGCGGCGCCGGATACCTGACGCTCGCGCTCACCGTCTGCTTCCTCTCCACCTGGTACATCTCGTACATGATCGGCGGCTTCTGCCTGCTGTGGCTGCTCTTTTCCGCCGCCCGCGGGGATATCCCCTGGCGCGCCGCCGGAGATACGCGCCTCCCCTTCCTCCGCGCCCTGGGCGCGCTCGTTGGCAGCGCCGCGCTCGCGCTGATGCTCACCAGCCCCCTCTGGCTGCCCAGCTTCCTCGCCATGTTCAGCGGCAAGCTCTCGGACGCCACGGCGGACTACCCTGCGCTGACAAATTTCGGAGCAGAGTTCCTGCGCCAGTTCCTGCCGGGGCAGTATTCCTCCATCACCTCCGCCGCCCTCCCCTATTTTTTCAGCGGCACGGTGGTGACGCTGCTCGCCGCGGCCTTTCTCTTCCTGCGCGCCGTACCGCTGAAAAAACGCCTGGCCTCCGCCGCGCTGATAGCACTCCTGACAGCCTCCATGTGGCTCTCGCCGCTGGACAAGGTCTGGCACCTCTTCAAATATCCCAACTGGTTTCCCTTCCGCTACGCCTTTCTGCTCTCCTTCGCCCTCGTATACACGGCGGCTGAGGGCGCGCAGCATATCTTCCCGCGCCTGCCGCGCCTGCTGCGCCCGTCCCTGCTCGCGCTGACGGCGGCGGAGCTCGCCCTCAACGGCTTCGTCATCCTGCGGGGCGTGGATTCGCAGTTCCACTACGAGAGCTTCTCTGCCTACCGCGCCTACTACAGCGCCAACGAGACGCTCGTGGACGCCGCCCGCCGCGATTCCGGCGGCGCTTTCTGCCGCATTGGGGCCACGTCCGACCGCGGCTTCAACAGCCCGCTCAGCTTCGGCTATCCCGGCATCACGCACTACAGCAGCGTCTACGACAAGGACGTGAACGCCGCGCTGAAGTCCCTCGGCTTCGCACAGAGCTGGATGTGGACGGCCTATTACGGCTCCACCCCCGCCACGGACGCCCTCTTCGGCGTGCGCTACGTCATCAGCGGGGATGCCCAGCCGCTCTACGCCCCCATTGAGGACAGCGGCGGCCTCGCGCTCTGGGAAAATGAAAACTCCCTGCCCCTCGCCTTCCTCGCGAACGACGCGCCGGAATCCCTTGCGTCCAGCTCGCCGCTCGAGCGGCAGAACGAGCTGCTGCGCGCGCTCAGCGGCCTGGAGGCGGATATTTTCACGCCCATCGCCCCCGGCAGCGTCGAGCGCGGCAGCGCCGGCGCTACGCTCACCTTCACCGGCACGGGCCGTCCCATATACGCCGACCTATCAGCCTACGGCCTCGATTCCCTGTTCGTCAACGGCTCGTTCGTCTCCTACCTCAGCACGGACGAGACGCGCTCCGTCCACCTGCTCTCCTGCCCGGCCGCGGGCGAGACGGTCTCCGTCACGGTCAACGGCTCCGCTGCCTCCGGCCTCAGCTGGGAGGATATGTGCTACGAGCTCGGCCCCTCCGCCCTCACCGCCGCCGTCTCCGCGCTCGATAATATCACGTCCCCCGCCGTGGACGGCGCGTCCGTCGAGCTGCAATATGAAGCTGATGCGTCCGGCGTCCTCGCCTCCACCATCCCCGCGGAGCCCGGCTGGCGCGCGTACATCGACGGAGAGAGCGCAGAGCCGCGCGAATGGCTGGGCGCGTTCCTCGCCCTCGACGTCCCCGCCGGCAGCCACACGGTGACGCTCCGCTACACCGCCCCCGGCCTGCCGCTCTCCTGCGGCCTGGCCGCCGCCGCGCTGCTGCTCATGTTTCTCCGCGGAGCGCGGAGGAAACTGGGGCATTTGTGAAAATGTGCAAAAATTTAACAATTACCCCCGTGACAACTTAATAAAAATCTGCTATACTTACCTCAAGTAAAATAAAGGAGGTAAGGATAATGCCCGATATCGACGATCTCATTTTCGGCGCGGACAGCGACGAAACAGAAAGCGAACGCTGAACAGGCCTGGCTATTGCCGGGCCTGTCTTTTTATATAAAAGGCCGCCGCCGGGGCTACCGGCGGCGGCCTTTGCATATGTTCAGTTTTATTCGCCGTCCGGCGCGTCCGCAGAGCCCTCTGCCTGCGGCTTTTCGCCGCTGTCGTCGCTCTCGTCGCCGCCGTCCAGGTCGCCGACGAGCTGTTCGACCAGGTCGTTGATCGTGACGATACCGGTCACGCCGCCGTACTCGTCCAGCACCACCGCCAGGCGGATGCCCTCATTGCGCATGCGCTTGAAGAGGATGTCGGCCTTGATGCTGTCCGGCACGAAATACGGCGCCTTGACGGCGCTCTTCATGGCCGCCTCCGCGCTGCGCTCGGGCAGGGCGAAATAGTCCTTTATGTCCAGCACGCCCACCACGTGGTCCGTGGTCTCCTCGCAGATGGGATAGAGCGAGTGGCGGGAGGAGAATATCTCCTTCTCCCAGTCCTCGGTGCTCTCGTCGGCCCAGAGGACGCTCATCTGCGTGCGGTGCGTACAGAATTCCTCCGCCGTCAGGTCATCAAACTCGAACAGGTTCTGTATGAACTCGTTCTCGTCCTCGCCGATGGAGCCCTTCTGGCTGCCGGCGGTGGCCATCATGCGTATCTCCTCTTCGGAGTACTCGTCCTCCTCGCTGTGCGGGTCCACGCCGATCAGGCGCAGCACGCCGTTCACGGAGGCGCTCAGCAGGCTGACGATGGGCTTGAATATCTGTGAGATGGCGTAGAGCATCCCCGCCAGCTTGAGCGAGACGCCCTCCGGGTTTTTCATCGCCAGGCGCTTGGGCACCAGCTCGCCGAAGATGAGGGTGATATATGAAAGGATGATGGTGACGAGCACCACGCCCACAGCCACCAGCGCGCTGCGGCTGACGTTGAGGCCAATGGCTATAAGCCCGTCGGCGATAACGCCCGCGAAGTTCGTGGCCGCCGCTGCGGAGCCAAAATAGCCGGAAAGGGTGATGGCAATCTGGATAGTGGAGAGAAAGCGCTCCGGCTGCTCGGTCATTTTCTTCAGCTTCACGGCGGCCTTGTTGCCGTCAGCTATCAGCTGGTCGAGCCGCGCGTCCTTAACCGAGATGACGGCGATCTCCGCGCAGGCGAACACCGCGTTGCAGGCGATGAGCACGATCTGCAATATCAATTGCCATACTAATGTTGAGTCCAAGTCAAACTTCCTCCTAAAATTAAAAAAGACATAAAAACGCGCAAAAACGCCCGCACCCCCAAAATACAGAGGTGCGCGCGTCTGTTATAAACGTATTGAATTGCCGGTACTGTTACCAGGGCCGTCGTCCATAGCTGTTCTCATATCTCCTTTGGCGATATTAGAACATATTTCCGCCCCGCTGTCAATACTCAAATTCACCTGTCTTATCCATTTTCCTCCGCGCCGTTTTGCCTCGTCCGCCTGAACGCCACGGAGCCATAGATGAGCGTGCCGGCCAGCAGCGCATACCGGGCCACATCGAACGCCACCGCGGGCGCCCTGCCGAGCAGGCCCTGCGCGTCCAGGCCGTCCAGCAGCATGTAGACCGGCGTACGCAGAAAATACGCCGCCACATACAGCGCGGCGCACAGCGCCACGCGCAGCCAGGGCCTGCGCGAGCGCAGCTCCGCATCGCGGAAGCTGCGTATGCCGTATACGATGAGCCCGACATTGCATACCACGAACACGATATAGATGATGCCGCGCATGGGGTTATTATATGGCGCCCAGAAGAACAGGTCGCCATAGCTCACGCCCGTCCCCCATTTGATATACCAGAGCACCGGCAGATATGCCGCCACGCAGCACCAGAAACCCACATGCCGCCGCGCCTTCAGGCACACCAGGCCGCACAGCCACAGCGGCGAGGCGAAGACCACGGGCCCGATGAGCCCGGCGCCCAGCAGAAACAGCACTGCCGCCAGCGCCGCGCCCGTGCACAGCAGGGCCACTGCGGCGATATACCTCCTCCGCGGCGGGAAGCAGCTCCCTGCGCCTTCGCTTTCGCCTTCCGAGTCCGTTTCCTGAGCTGTCCGCGCCTCCCCGAGCACCAGTTCGTCCATCGTGACTCCAAAGAGCGCGGCGAGGGCCGCCACCTTGTCGAGCTCCGGCGTCGCCGCACCCGTCTCCCACTTTGAAACAGACTGGCGCGAAACGCCGAGCGCGGCGGCCAGCTCCTCCTGCGACATGCCGCGCGCCGCCCGCAGGCGGTATATGTTACCAGCAAGCTCCACAGCTTTCCCTCCTTTTTAGGTAAGGATAGCCGGAAATGTCGCAAAAGTCAATCGACCGGCCTTGGAAATACCGCAACCAGCGGTTGCGGCGCGCTCATCCGAGGTATTTTTCCAGGCACATCAGCGTCACGCCGGGGATGCCGTTGAAACTGCAGGCCACCTCTCCTGCTTCCTCGAAGCCCATTTTGGCGTACATCTCCCGCGCGGCAACATTGCGCATGTTGGTATCCATCCTCAGCGCCAGGCAGCCCAGGGAGCGCGCCCGCTCCTCATAGAAGTGGATAAAATTGTGCCCCAGCCCATGGCCCTCGTGCGCGGGGTCCACCACCAGCGTGTGCATCACCAGCACGCGCTCGGGCGGCGTGGCGTGCTTCCACTGCGCCCGGGCGTATTCATCGCCCTGGTTCTGGTCGATCTTCGCCGCGGAAAGCACATGCCCGTTGTCGTCCTCGATGACGTACATGGTGCCCTTCTGCACGGAATCCATGGCCGTCTCCGCCGTCGGGTATACGCCGCGCTTCCAGCCGATGGTCGTCAGCCCGGCCTCCTCGCGCGTGTGTATGGCGTCATAGATGGCCGCTATGGCGGGGACATCCGCCTCCGTAGCTCTCCTGATGTTCATTTCCCATTCCTCCCGAACGCGCCTGCGGCGCTGTATGGCGCTATTATAGCACATATTTCCGCGCGTGGTATACCAAAAAAATTCCCCCGGTTATCACCGGGGGAATTTTGTCTAATCTGACGGTCAGATCTTCATGCAGACGTCCCAGGCGCGCCAGATGACGGTGCGCAGGTTACCGATGGAGACGCAGTCGCCCACCAGGTGGACGTTGCGGCCGGACTTGGCGACCGGCGTGGGCACGAAACCGATGGCGTTGACGACGTTGTCGGCCTCCACCTCGGTGACGGTGCCGTCCTTGCCCTTGATGACCACGGAGCCGTCCTTGATCTCGCTGATGGTGCTCTCCAGATAGATGGGCACCTTATGGAACACGAGCGCCTCGCGCAGGAAGCTGGCGTTCGGCAGCGGGACCATGGGCGTGGCGATGAGGTCAACGGCGTACTCCACGACGGTGGGGTGCTTGCCCTGATAGACGAGCTCCAGCGCGGCCTCACAGCCGGACTGGCCGCCGCCGAAGATGACGACCTTGTCGCCCACGGGCTTCTTCTCGCGCAGCAGCTCGGTGAGCGTCATGCACTTGCCGAAGCCGGGGATGGGCATCTTGCGCGGCACGGAGCCGGTGGCGACGATGATCTCGTCAAAGCCGCCCAGCGTGCCAACGTCGTTGATCTCGGTGTTGAAGCGCACCTCCACGCCGGCCTTCTCGATCTCGCGCTTGTACCACTCGATGAGCTCGCGGTCGTTCTCCTTGAAGGACATGCTGGCCGCGGTGATGAAGAGGCCGCCCAGCGTGTCGGTCTTTTCAAAGATGACGGGCTTGTGGCCGCGCTTTTTCAGCACCAGCGCACATTCCATGCCGCCGATGCCGCCGCCGATGATGGCGACCTTCTTCGGCTTCGTGGTGGGCACGAGCTTGTACTTGTTGTGCTGCATGGTGGGCGGGGTCAGGGCGCAGCGGGCCAGGTGCATGGTGTCGTCCATGCTCTGCAGGTTGACAGTGCCCTTGTATTTGGAGAAGTTGAAGCAGCCGTTGTGGCAGCGGATGCAGGGTTTGATGTCCTCTTCGCGGCCCTCCTGCAGCTTCTTCAGCCACTCGGGGTCGACCAGGTTCTGGCGGGCGATGGCCACGGCGTCGATCTTGCCCTCGGCGATGGACTTGGCCGCCACGGCGGGCTCCATCTTGCCGGCGCAGACGACCGGGATGTCGCAGAAGTTCTTGATATGCTCAACTTCGGCCAGGTTGCAGTTGTTGGGCATGTACTGTGGCGGATGCGCCCAGTACCAGGCGTCGTAGGTGCCGTTGTCGCAGTTGAGCATGTCGTAGCCGGCATCCTGCAGCTTCTTGACGACGATCTCGCTCTCTGCCATGTCGCGGCCGAACTCCGTGAACTCCTCGCCGGGCACCGCGCCCTGGAAGAAGTCCTTCGTCTTGGAGACGACGGAGTAGCGCAGGGAGACGGGGAAGTCGCTGCCGGCGGCGTTCTTGATGTTCTTCACGATGTCGGTGGCGAAGCGCAGGCGGTTGTCCAGGCTGCCGCCGTACTCGTCGGTGCGCCAGTTGAAGTTCTTGATGGCGAACTGGTCGAGCGTATAGCCCTCGTGCACGGCGTGGATCTCAACGCCGTCCACCCCGGCCTCGCGCAGCAGGCGCGCGGTCTTGCCGAAGGCCTCGGTGCTCTCCTTGATCTCGGCCACGGTCAGCGGGCGGGACTTGTAGTCCTGCTTCCAGCGGTTGGGCGTGGGCGAGGAGCTGGCGGTCAGGTAGTCGGCGTCCATCACGAACTTGCCGGCCTTGCCCAGGGCGGGATGGTCGAGCATCATGCTCATCAGGTGGTTGACGCCCATGGAACGGCCGCAGCCGACGGCCAGCTGGATAAAGAGCTTGGCGCCGGTCTTGTGGAAGTCGACCATGTAGTCCTTCAGCTCGGCGAACATCTTCTTGTTGGTGTAGAGCCAACGGTTGCCCATGACATCGCGCACCCACTGCATACCGGGCAGGATAAGGCCCACGTCGTCACGCGCGGTCTCCAGCAGGAAGTAGGCGGCCTCCTTGTCGAAGTGGCAGGGCTCCATCCAGCCGAAGAGGCTGGTGCCGCCCATGGAACACATTACGATGCGGTTTTTGATCTCCACATTGCCGATCTTCCAGGGGGTGAACAAAGCGCTGTACTTCTCGTCCATCGAATCATCCTCTCTTTCAAAGTAAATTCAAAGATCTATACACGGTGACCCCTCAGGGTCATCATACCGCCGCACATATGTAGGAATTCCACCAGCAGCCTTGCACAGTGTTGATATTAATGTAACACAAACCCGCGCAAAATGGAATATCAAAACCGCTAATTCTGAGAAAGATTTTACAATATCTACAACTGCGTATATGGCGCAAAAATATCCCGCCCCTTTCTGGCGGGAAAAAGCAAGAAAAAACGGCCCCCTGATCGTCAGGGGGCCGTGGAGGCGCCATCCGGATTTGAACCGGAGAATCGGGGATTTGCAGTCCCCTGCCTTACCACTTGGCTATGGCGCCGTCGTCGGTCTGTTTCTGCAGACTCCGATTTCCGCCTGTGTCGGGAGGCGAAAATCTGCGCCTTCCGAAACGACCTCCTCTCAAAACGAAAGCAGGCTTTCGTTTTGCATCAAAGGCCGCTTACTAAGACAGCCGCCAAATCAGCGGCTGGTGCTTTCCCTCTTGTTCTCCGAACGGAACTGCCGTTCCGTTCGGAAGAGGAGAAACATACCCGTCCGGCGCAGTTTTCGCGAATAGCTATTTGCTATTCGCGGAAACGGAGCGATAAGAGCTTATTCCGACGATGGAGCGGGCAACGAGATTCGAACTCGCTACCTCCACCTTGGCAAGGTGGCGCTCTGCCAAATGAGCTATGCCCGCAAATGGTGCCTCAGGCCAGAGTCGAACTGGCGACACGCGGATTTTCAGTCCGCTGCTCTACCAACTGAGCTACCGAGGCAAATCAAGTCCTGCCGCCAAAGGAGTTGTGGTGGGAACAACTGGACTCGAACCAGTGACCCCTTGCTTGTAAGGCAAGTGCTCTAACCGGCTGAGCTATGCTCCCGGATAAGCGGCTTTGTCATTGTAGCAAATGTCCCCTCTGTTGTCAATACTTTTTTCGGATTTTTTTCGCGGAATGTGCGCGGGCCATTTTCAGCCCGCGCACATGGGCGCTTCAGCCCTGACCGCCACCCTCCTGCCGCTCCTCTTCCTGAGCCATATCGGCCAGGCTGAGCAGCTCCTGGGGGGCAAAGCTGTACACATGGTCGCAGAACTGGCAGGTGACCTCGATGGGCTCGCCGTCCGCAGCCATGCTGCGCAGTTCCCCCGCGCCGCAGCTGCGCAGTGCGGCGGAGATGCGCTCGCGGCTGCACGAACAGCGGTAGCTCACCGGGATGCGCTCCAGCGTCTCCGGCTCCATGCCGCGCAGCACCTGCGCGGCCACGGCGTCCACCCCGTCCTCGGAGAGGATGGTCGTCAGCTGGTCCATCATGAAGATGTTGTCCTCAAGCCGCGTGATGAGCTCCTCCGGCGCGCCGGGCATCAGCTGCACGATGTAGCCGCCGGCGGCTTTGATGCTGCGGTCGGTGTCCACCAGCACGCCCAGGCCCACGGCCGCGGGTATCTGCTCGCTCTCCACCATGTACTGAGCCAGGTCCTCGGCTATCTCCCCGGAAACGAGCTCCACCGAGCCCACGTACGGCTCCTTGAGCCCGATATCGCGGCTGACGGTGAGCATGCCGTCCGTACCGACGGCGCCGCCGACGTCAAGTTTTCCGTCGCCGCGCAGCGGCAGGTCGGTCTGCGGCTCATCGACATACCCGCGCACGCAGCCGTCGGAGTCCGCCACGGCGATCACGCTGCCGATGGGCCCGCCGCCGTTGACGCGGATGGTGAGGCTCGCGTCCTCCTCCTTCATCAGCTCGCCCAGCATACTGGCCGCGCAGAGCGTGCGCCCGAGCGCGGCGGCTGCCGTCGGCGCCAGGCCGTGTATCTGCCTCGCGCGCTCCACGATGCCGCAGGCGGTGATGCAGGATATTTTCACATAGCCGTCCCCGGTGACGGCCCTGATGATCTCGTCCATTCAGTCTGTTCCTCTTTTTGCTTTGAAATATACGCGCCCGCCGCCGTCTATCGGCCCGTCTTTGGAGACGGAGATGTCCGTGAATCCCTCCTCCGCCAGCCAGGAGGCGAGCGTATCCGGCTCGTGGGCGTATTCGACGTGCTCCTCCCCGGAGCGCCGCCAGAGCGCGCCCTCGCGCTCGAAAATGTCCATGCCGTAGCGCAGCGCGCCGAGCTCGGAGTCGAATCTCCCGCGCCAGAGGCAGAAAACGTCCTCCGTCTCGTCCACGGAGACGCTGCCGTCCATCGAGCGCAGGAATCCCGGCGTCCGCAGGTCGAAGAGCAGCAGCCCTCCCGGCCTGATGAACAGCCGCAGCCGGCGGAAAGCCTCCCGCAGCTCCTCCGGCGGCACATAATTGAGGCTGTCCAGCGAGGACACCGCCGCGTCCACCGTGCCGTAGAGGTCGAGCTCCCCCGCCGCCTGGTTGATGAACAGCGGGCGCACGGCGAGACCTGAGGCGGCCGCCTTGTCCATGGCCTCCATCAGCATGTCGGCCGAGGCGTCCGCCCCTATCATCTCATATCCCCGCCTGGCGAGTTCCAGCGTCAGGCTGCCCGTGCCGCAGCAGAGGTCGAGCAGCAGGTGGAAGCTGCCGGCGTCCGAGAAAAATATGCGCTCGCAGTGGTCCGCCAGGCGGCCGTAGGCCACGTCCCGCGTCAGCTCGTCGTAGTGGCCGGCCAACGCGCCGTAGGCGCCGTTCATTCCTCCGCCTGCTCCGCCGCGCCGCTGGTGATGCCAAGGCGCTCAAAGGCGATGGCATAGCCGTCCGCGCCGTACTGCAAGCTGCGGTTGACGCGGGAGATGGTGGCGCTGGAGGCCCCGGTCTTTTCCAGGATCTCGTTGTAGATCATGCCCTGGCTGAGGTACACCGCCACCTGATAGCGCTGTTCCATCGCCTGCAGCTCGGTCACGGTGCAGAGGTCGTCGAAGAACTTTTTGCACTCGTCCACCGTCTTGAGCGTAAGTATGGCCTTGTACATCTCGTCGCTTCTGGGTTTTTTGTTTTGTTTATTCATCTCATACCTCACAAAGTTTCTTCTGCTGCTTTTACATTTTATATCCCTAACGCACAAAAGTAAAGCCCCATTACGGATATTTGACGAAAATTTAATATTCGTCTCCCTGCCGTTGCATAATCGCTATTGCCAGCGGCGGCCTTTTGATATAAAATGTCAGTAGCCAATACTGCGCCGGCCGGCGCATGACGGAGGTGCCGCATGCTCGAACTAATCGCCCAAAACATGTCCATATTCTGGATAGCGCTCGTCATCATCTTCGCCGTAGTGGAGGCGTTGACCGCCGGGCTCACCTGCATCTGGTTCGGTGTGGGCGCGCTGGCGGCCCTGGTCTCCTCCTTCTTCAGCGCGGCCATCTGGCTGCAATTCGTGTGGTTCTTCATCATCTCCATAGCCTCGCTGCTGCTTACCCGCCCGCTGGTGCGCAAATATGTGGACACGGTGAAGCAGCCGACGAACGCCGACATGGTCATCGGCAAGACGGCGCTCGTCACCGAGGGCATCGACAACATCGCCGCCGTGGGCGCCGTCACCGTGGGAGGCAAGGTCTGGACCGCCCGCAGCGCCGGCGGGGACCCCATAGCGCGCGACAGTATCGTGGTCGTGAAGCGGATAGAGGGCGTGAAGCTCATCGTCGAGCCCGCCCCCGCCGCTGACGATAAAACTTTTGAACAAGAGGGGGAAACTGAATAATGGAATGGATCATCCTCGGCATCGTGCTCGTCCTGGTGCTCTTCACGCTCGTGCGCTGCATACGCATCGTGCAGCAGGCCAAGGCCTATGTCGTCGAGCGCCTGGGCGCGTACAAGACGACCTGGAACGTCGGTCTCCACTTCAAGATGCCTTTCATCGAGCGCGTGGCCAAGGTCGTAACGCTCAAGGAGCAGGTGGCGGACTTCCCGCCCCAGCCCGTCATCACTAAGGACAACGTCACCATGCAGATCGACACGGTGGTCTATTTCCAGATCACCGACCCCAAGCTCTACACTTACGGCATCGAGCGCCCCATCGTGGCCATCGAGAACCTCTCCGCCACCACGCTGCGTAACATCATCGGCGACCTGGAGCTCGACCAGTGCCTCACCAGCCGCGATGTGATAAACACCAAGATGCGCTCCATCCTCGACGAGGCCACCGACCCCTGGGGCATCAAGGTCAACCGTGTCGAGCTCAAGAACATCCTGCCTCCCAAGGAGATACAGAACGCCATGGAGAAGCAGATGAAGGCCGAGCGCGAGCGCCGCGAAGCCATCCTCCGCGCCGAGGGCGAGAAGAAATCCGCCATCCTCACCGCCGAGGGCGAAAAGGAGTCTGCCATACTGCGCGCAGACGCCAAGAAGCAGGCCCAGATACTCGAGGCCCAGGGCAAGGCGGAGGCCATACTGACCGTACAAAGGGCCACGGCCGACTCCATCAAGCTCCTGAACGAGGCCTCGCCGACCGACCCCGTGATCCGCCTGCGCGCGCTGGAGGCTTTCGCCGCCGCGGCGGACGGCAAGGCCACCAAGATAATCATCCCCAGCGAAATTCAGGGCCTCGCCGGCCTGGCGGAGGGCATCGTGGAATCCGTCAAGGCCCCCGCCGCCGAACAAAAATAAAGCCCCCGGAGGGAAATATGAGCTATTCCGATAAGACCAGGGTGTTCCTCGCCTCGCACGGCATGGAGCCGGACGGCCTCGACCTTGAGGAATGCGCCGCGCGCTTCATAGCCGACATGGAGCTCGGCCTCGCCGGGCACAGCAGCTCCCTGGACATGATACCCACCTACCTCGCCAGCGGCGTCCCCGCCCCCGGCTCGAAAGCCGCGGTCATCGACGCCGGCGGCACCAACTTCCGCGTGGCCCTGGTGGCCTTTACGGAGGGCGGCCCCGTCATCGAGCGCATGGAGCGCTACGCCATGCCCGGCTCGGAGGGCGCGGCCACCTGGCAGGACTTCATCGCCTTTTCCGCAGAAAAGCTGCTGCCCTTCCTCGATGAGGCGGAGGCCATAGGCTTCTGCTTTTCCTACCGCGCGGAGGTCACCCCGGAGCGCGACGGGCGCGTCATCGCCATGTCCAAATCTGTGCAGCTCTCCGGCTGCGAGGGCCGGCTCGTCTGCGCCGACCTGCTCGCGGAGCTGAGCCGCCTGGGCGCTCCCGGGCGCAGCGCCGTCATCGTCAACGACACGGCGGCCGTGATGCTCTCCGGCGCGCCGCTGCTCTCCACCGGCGCATACGACGGCCTCGTGGGCCTCGTCTGCGGCACGGGGCAGAACACCTGCTGCGCCATCGGCCCCGAGCGCATCCGCAAGCTCGCCCTGCCGGAGGGCGCGCCCATGCTGGTGAATCTCGAATCCGGCTGCTTCGACGGCCTGCCCCGCGGCGATCTCGACCGCGAGCTGGACGCCGCCTCCACCCTTCCCGGCGACCATCTGCTGGAAAAGATGACCTCCGGCGCGTATCTCGGCGAGCTCTGCCGCCTCACGCTGCGCGGCGCGGCGCGCGACGGGCTCTTCACTGCTGCTGGCGCAGAGGCGGCGCTGTCGCTCGCCTCGCTCAGCTCCGCGGAGGCGGATGCCCTCGCCGCCGGCGCTCCCGGCCCCTTTGCGGACGAGGGCGACGCCCGGACGGCGTCCGAGCTCTGCCTGGCCGTCTATGAGCGCGCGGCGGCCTGCATCGCGGTGAACATCGCCTCCATCCTGCTCTTCACCGGCGCGGGCCACGACCCCCAGCGCCCCGCCTGCGTCTGCGCGGACGGCTCCACCATCGTCAAGAGCCGCTGCCTGCGCCCGGCGCTGGAAGAGCAGCTGCGCTCCTTCGCCGCCGGCGAGCTGGGGCTGCACGCCGTGATACGCACGTCCGACGAGGCCCCCGTCATCGGCACGGCCGCCGCCGCGCTGCTCAACGCCCGCAACTAAACTTACATACAACGGAGGAACACGAACTATGGCACTGGAAACCGGCATCAAAGGCCGCGCCGAATGCACCGTCTCTGAAAAGGACACCGCCAAGGCCCTGCGCAGCGGCGGTCTCGACGTACTGGCGACGCCCATCATGATCGCGCTGATGGAGGAATCCGCCCTCACATCCGTGCGCCCCTATCTGGAAGAGGGCACGGACACCGTCGGCACCAACATCAACGTCAGCCACCTCTCGGCGACCCCCGTGGGCCTCAGGGCCTGGGCCGAGAGCGAGCTGGTGGAGATCGACCGCCGCCGCCTCGTATTCAACGTCAAGGCCTACGACGAAAAGGGCCTCATCGGCGAGGGCACGCACGAGCGCTTCATCGTCGGTATGGAGAAGTTCACCGCCAAGTGCTACGCCAAGCTGGAAAAGTAAATCCGCTCAGACCGCCTCCCCGCCCGCCGCGGGGAGGTTTTTTGTCCGCCGTGCGCCCTCCGCCTCATTCCGTCGATATGTTGGCGCGGCGGGGCCCGGCTTTGCGAAAATTTTTCGTTTTGCCATCTTTATTTTTTCCCGTTCTCCTGCTATAATCGCCCACGTTCTCTCATAAAAGGAGTGTTTGACGTGGCAAGCCTGCTTCTGGCTTTCATATATCTTGCGTTCGTCAGCCTCGGTCTGCCGGACGCCGTGCTCGGCTCCGCCTGGCCGTCGATGTACCCGGGGCTCGGCGTGCCGGTGTCCTATGCCGGCATCATCTCCATGATCATCTCCTCAGGGACGGTCGTGTCGGCCCTCATGAGCGACCGCCTCACCCGCCGCTTCGGCGCGGGGCGCGTCACTGCCGTGAGCGTGGCCGTGACGGCGCTGGCTCTGCTGGGTTTCTCCGTCTCCGGCTCGTTCATCGTGCTCTGCCTCATCGCCCTGCCCTACGGCCTGGGCGCGGGCAGCGTGGACGCCGCGCTCAACAACTATGTCGCCATCCACTACGAGAGCCGGCACATGAGCTGGCTGCACTGCATGTGGGGGCTGGGCGCGTCCCTGGGCCCCTTCATCATGAGCTGGGCACTCACCTCCGGCAGCGGCTGGCCGGCCGGCTACCGCGCCATCGGCCTCTTCCAGGTGGCGCTCAGCGCCGCGCTGCTGCTCAGCCTGCCGCTCTGGCAGCGCTGCTCCGGCGGGGAGCGCTGCGAGGACACAGGCTCCGCCCCCGTGCCCTACCGCCGCCTGCTGCGCGCGGACGGCGTGGGGCCGGATATGCTGGCCTTCTTCTGCTACTGCGGCCTGGAGCAGACGGCCGGCCTCTGGGCGGCCAGCTACCTCGTGCTCCACGGCGGCGTGGACGAGGACACCGCCGCCGGCCTGGCCAGCATGTTCTACCTCGGCATCACCCTCGGCCGGCTGCTCTCCGGCTTCCTCACCAGCCGCTTTGACGACACGGCCCTCCCCCGCCTGGGCTATGCCCTCACAGCCGCCTCCGCCGCCGCGCTGCTCCTGCCGCTGGGGACAGCCTTCGCCGCCGCCGCGCTGCTGCTGCTCGGCATGGGCTGCGCCCCTGTCTACCCCTGCTATATACACGCCACGCCCGCGCGCTTCGGCGCCGACCGCAGCCAGGCCGTGATGGGCCTGCAGATGGCCAGCGCATTCTTTGGCAGCACGCTGGTGCCGCCCGTGTTCGGCTTCATCGCCCGGCGCACGACCTTCGGCATCTACCCCTTCTACATCCTCGCCTTCCTGCTCGTGATGCTGCTGGCGCACACGCGGCTGGAGCGCCTGCGCCCCTGCCGGGCGAAGGCATGATACGAAAAAAACGCCGCGGCCTTCCGTGAAAGGCCGCGGCGCTTTATTTTTGCTTATTTATAGGGATTTTCGCCCGGGTAGGGCAGCGAAGCGGGCTGGTTATAGGAGATATCCGCCACGCCCAGATACTTGAACACCTCAAATAGCGCCCGTCCGTACTTGCCGAAGGCCACCGCGCCGTGGTGCGGGTAGCGCCTGGCGATCAGCACATGGCGGTAGAAGCGGTCCATCTCCGGGATGGCGAAAGCGCCGATGGAGCCAAAGCTCTCACAGTCCACGTCCAGCACCTCGCCCTGCGCCACATAGGCGTGCAGGCTGGTGTCCGCGGCGGACTGCAGGCGGAAGAAGGTGATGTCCCCGGCCTTGATGTTGCCCTCGATGGTGCCGCGGGTGATGTCCGGCTCGGGCAGCTCGGGCTCCAGGTCGCGCTTCATGATGAGCTGATAGCCCATGTGCGCGTTCTTCAGCAGCGCGGAGCAGGTGTTGCCGCAGTGGAAGCCCATGAAGGTCTCCCGCAGGCGGTAGGGGTAAACGCCCCTGATGGCCTTGTCATAGATGGACTGCGGCACAGTGTTGTTGATGTCCAGCAGCGTCACCGGCGCGCCGGATACGCAAACGCCGATGTACTCGCTGAGCGCGCCATAGATGTCCACCTCGCAGCTGACGGGTATGCCCATGCCGGTGAGGCGGCTGTTGACATAGCAGGGCACGAACTTGAACTCGGTCTGGAAGGCCGGCCAGCACTTGTTGGCGAAGGCCACGTACTCGCGCGCGCCCTTGTGCTGCCCGGCCCAGTCGAGCAGCGTCAGCTCGTACTGCGCAAGGCGCGGGAGGATGCCGGCATAGGGGTTTTCGGCGCCCAGCTCGGCGGCCATCTCCGCCACCTTGGCCTCGATGCGGCTGTCGCCGGCGTGCTTGTTATAGGCCGCCAGCAGGTCGAGCTCGCTGTTCTCCTCCACGGCCACGCCCAGGTCGTAGAGCGCCTTGACAGGCCCGTTGCAGGCCAGGAAATCGTCCGGCCGCGGCCCGAAGGTGATTACCTTCAGCCCCTTCAGGCCCAGGATGGCCCGGGCGATGGGCACGAAGGCGTGCAGCTCGCGCGCCAGCTCCTCCGCCGTGCCCACGGGGCTCTCGGGGATGTAGGCCCTGCGGCCGCGCAGGCCCAGGTTGTACGAGCAGTTGAGCAGCCCGCAGTAGGCGTCCCCGCGCCCGTCGTGCAGGTCGCCGTCGCCCTCAGCGGCGGCCACGTACATGATGGGCCCGTCGAACCAGTCGGCGATCAGCGTCTCCGGCGTCTCGGGGCCGAAGTTGCCCAGATAAACGCACAGCGCGTTCACGCCGGCGGACTTCACGTCCTCCACGGCGCGCCTGGCGTCCAGCTCGTTCTCCACCGTCACGCCGCACTCATATATGCCCTCGCCAAAGGCGGCGCAGAGCGCCGCGCGCCTGCGCGCGGAGAGCGAGGCCGGGAAACAGGAGCGGGAAACGGCGATCACGCCGAGCTTCACTTCAGGGATGTTGCGTATCATTACCTATTGACCTCCAGTATCTTCAGATATCTGCCGAAATGTCGATGTTTTCGCCCGTCAGGCCGGCAAACGCACCGTCCGCGGCCTCGGCGCTCTCGGGATGGGCGACGAGCCACTTATTGCGCGCACGCAGCAGGACGTCCTCCGGTGAAGCCGCTGCGAACGCCGGGCGCGGGCCGTTGGTCCCCCGCGGCAGCACCACGGCCACGCGGAAGCCCTCCGACGCGTCCACATGGCAGGGCGCGTAGTGCAGCGTGGTGGCATAGACCTCCACCAGCGCGCCGGCGGGGACGCGGAAGGCCTTCACCTTCCCCGTGTCCAGCGTGAAGCCGCTGCCCAGCTCATCGCGCCGCGCCAGCAGCAGTATGAAGTCCCCCACGCCCACATTGAGCTCGCTGTCGCGGTGGTATTCGAGGCAGTTCAGGCACGTGTTGCGCCCCCAGCACATACCGATCTGCACGGGCATCCCGCCGAAGGCGGAGTCGCGCAGGGCGGAATAAAGCCCGGCGCTCTCCAGCTCCAGCAGCGAGGGCTCATAGGCCGTGCCGCTCTCCGGCAGGGGGAAGCGCCGCATGGCCCTGCACAGCGCGGCGGTGTCATAGCCCTCCATCACCCGGCCGTAGGGCGCGAATTCGCTGTCGTACACGGAATAGATCTTCATCTTGCCGCCTCCTCACGCCAGGTCCGCGAAAAGCCCGCGGCAGGCCGGATATATTTTCGCAAAGCGCGCATAGCGCTCAGCATAGCGCGCCGTCAGCTCCGTTTCGGGCTCCACCGTGTCCGTCACGCGCACCAGGGCTTCAGCGGCCTCTTTCACGCTGCCGAACCCGCCGCAGGCCACCATCGCCAGCATGGCCGCGCCGTAGCCCGGGCCCTGCTCCGTGGCGGGGATGTCCAGCGGTATGCCCAGCACGTTCGCCATGATGCGCCGCCAGAGCGGCGAGCGGCTGCCGCCGCCGCAGATGAAGCTGCGCGGTATCTCCACACCGAGGGAGCGCGCCACCTCGAAGGAATCGCGTATGGCGAAGGCCACGCCCTCCAGCACGGCGAGCGTCATATCCTCGCGCGTGGTGTCCATAGTCATGCCGGTGAACGTGCCGCGGGCGTTGGTGTCGTTTATCGGGCTGCGCTCGCCCATCAGGTAGGGCAGGAAGAAAACGCGGTTGCGCCCCAGCTTGTCCTCCCCTATCGCCGCCTGGGCGGCGGCGTAGTCGCCGTCGCGCAGTATGCCGTCCTGCCACCAGGCGTTGCAGGCCGCGGCGGAGAGCATGCAGCCCATCAGGTGATAGCCGCCGTCCGCGTGGGCGAAACTGTGCAGGGCGTTGTGCACGTCTACACCGAACTTTTCCGAGGAAATGAATATCGTCCCCGAGGTGCCGAGGGAGATGTTGCACCTCCCGCCGCCCACCGCGCCGGTGCCGACGGCCGCGGCGGCGTTGTCCCCCGCCCCGGCGCAGACGACGACGTCCTTCCTCAGCCCCAGTCGCTCCGCCGCCTCCGGCAGCAGCGTCCCCACGCGCTCGAAGCTCTCGTGCAGCGCGGGCAGCCAGCTCTCCTCCACGCCGCAGAGGGCGCACATCTCACGGCTCCAGCGGCGGTGCTCCACGTCCAGCAGCAGCGTGCCGGAGGCGTCCGAGTAGTCGCTCGCGCGCTCGCCCGTGAGCTTATAGACGATGTAGTCCTTGGGCAGCATGATGCTGCGTATCCGCGCGAAGAGCTGCGGCTCGTGCGCGCGCATCCACAGCAGCTTTGGCGCCGTGAAGCCGGCAAAGGCGATGTTCGCCGTGTGCGCGGAGAGGTAAGCGCGCCCCACGTCTTCGTTCAGCCAGCGCACCTCGTCCGCCGTGCGCGAATCGTTCCACAGTATCGCCGGGCGTATCACCGCCCCGCCCGCGTCCAGGGCCACCAGCCCGTGCATCTGCCCGCCGGCGCCGATGCCGGCCACTTCCCCGGCGTCAAAGCCGCGCAGGAGCTCCGGCACGCCCTCCTCCACGGCCCGCCACCAGTCCTCCGGCGACTGCTCGCTCCAGCCGGGATGCGGGTAGCTGATGGGATATTCGCGCGTGACGGTGTTGCGCACATTCCCCTCGGAGCCCACCAGCAGCAGCTTGCAGGCCGAGGTGCCAAGGTCGATGCCAATGTACAGCATACGCCCACCTCCATCCTATTTGTTGACACAAATATACAGCGTGCGCCGCCGCCCTTCTTTGACAAATTCCCACCGCGGATTAGACTATTTTGCTGTTTTGCTCATTTCAGCTATCTGCACATAAACAGGCGCCGCTTTTTGTCACATCTACCAGCCCGCCCCGCAAAAAGGCCGCGGCGGCCGCGGCCTAAGTGTAAACGCCCTTGTATTTCTCCAACAGCTCCAGGCTGCGCTCATATGAATAAAAGCGCTCCAGCGAGGCTGTGCTGCGCCGCCCCCCGTCTTCCTCCGCGCCGTGCGCCCCGGGGAGGCGGCTGTACTGCTCGGGCGTAAGCCCCAGGCGGCGCTGGAAGGCGCGCGAAAAATAGCGGTAGTCGGAAAAGCCCGCCGCCACGCTCACGTCCAGCATCCGTCCCGCCCCGGCTGAGATGAGCTTGCAGGCGGCGTTGAAGCGCACGGACTCCACATACTCCTGGAAGCTCTGGCCCAGCATCTCCTTCGCGAAGTGGGAGATGTAGCCAAGCGAGCGCCCCTCAGACGCGGCAAAATCCGCCAGCCGCAGCTTGTGCGTATAGCCCTCCTCCACGAAGCTGATGAGCCTCAGCAGCCGGTCCGTACGCCGCTCGTCCTCCGCCGCCTCCCCGGCCGAGAGCAGCCGGTGCGGCAGATATTGGAGAAGTTCGCGCAGCAGCAGGTGCGTCTCCCCCACGCAGAGCAGCCCCCCGTCCTCGCGCGGGGAAAAATATCCCTCCGCAGCCGCCAGGAAGCGCCCTCTCAGCCGCCGTTTTGCCGCCTCCGGCACGCTCTCCGGCAGCGCGCCGGAAGCCCTCAGCCCGCGCACCGCGGGCAGTGCGCGCTCCAGCAGCTCGGGCGCGGCCTGCAGGCAGAGGAAGGTGCAGCCCCCGCCCAGGGCGCGCAGTTCATGCGTCTGATTGGCCCCAAAGAGCGCCATATCGCCCGGTGCGGCCTCCTGCGCCGCCCCGGAGATGGCCAGCCGCCCTTCCAGCACCAGCAGCAGCTCGATCTCCCGGTGGCAGTGCGGAGTGCGGTATTCCAGCGTGTTGAAAAAGACATGCAGGCCGTCTATCCGCCGGTGCTCTACCAGTTCAACTTCCCTCATCGCCCGCGCCCCTTCCGCCTGTACTGGTATGAGTTTAGCACATTTTCCCGCCCGCGCGCAATAAAAAGCCGCCCGGAAAACCGGGCGGCCCCAAATATGCTTTCACTCGACGATAAGGCTCTCGTTCAGCAGCCCCTCGAGCTCCGTATAGGGTATCGTAAAGACGATGGTCCCCGCCGCGTGCGGCGCGAGCTCGTCGGGCGCGGCAAATACCACCAGGCCCTCGCCGTCAAGGTACCACTTCTCGGTGTCCAGCACGCCGCCGGCATAGGCGTCCAGGTCGCCGGTGATCGTGCCCTCCTCGAGCTCCTCCGCCTGAGCCGAGACGCTCTCCGCCACCTTGGCGCACAGGCCCTCATAGTCGGCGGCGATGTCGGCGGCGCTCAGCAGCGCGCCGGTGGAGAGGTCAAAGGTGAGGCCGAAAACGCTCGTATTGTCGTGCGCGCCGCCGGTGTACTCCGTGCGCGTGCAGAGGACGCTGAGGACGCCCTCGCTGCGCTTCACCTCGGCGCTGTAGCGGATGCTGTAGCCGCCGAAGCTCTCGCGCTCCGTCTCGTCCAGCGTGTCATAGTGCTCGCGCGCCATGGCGGCGTACTCGTCGATGTCCTCCTGCGAAACGGTCAGGCGCTCGGACAGCACGGATGCGATGGCCTGCGCCGCCTCGTCCGCGCCCTCGATGCTCACGTTGGGCGCAACGGACTGCGCGGTCATGTAAGTCACGCCGTCCTCCTCAACGGTGCTGAGCTCTTCCTCAAACGTCACCTCGGCGTTCAGCGCCTCGGGCGCTTCACTCTCCTCGGGCTCTTCCGTCCCTGCGGGCGTTTCGGACCCGGCGGGCTCCTCGCTCTCGGCAGGCGCGGGGCTCTCCTCCGTCTCCGCCTGGCCGCAGGCGGCCAGGGCAAACACCAGGCAGAGCGCCATTATCAGTGCGAAAATACGCTTCTTCATTTTTGGTTCCTCCTTGGGGTAAAAGATATGCGCTCCGGGATGTCCCGGATGCGCATAAGACGCCCGCCCGCAGCGTGTGTTCCCCGCTTAAAAAAATGTTTACAAACTCCCGCCCCTATGGTGACCTTGTCACAGACGCGCCGGCGCAGAGCGTGTATCATAGGGCCATAAAATAAAACTTCAGGAGGACTCAACGATGCCGGTCATCAATATCACCAAGGACAGTTTCAAAAATGAGGTCGTGGAGAGCAGCAAGCCCGTCCTCATCGACTTCTGGGCCAGCTGGTGCGGCCCCTGCCGCATGGTCTCCCCCATCGTGGACGAGATCGCGGAAGAGCGCGGCGACATCAAGGTCTGCAAGATCAACGTTGACGAACAGCCCGAGCTTGCCGGCTCCTTCGGCGTGATGAGCATACCCACCCTCGTGGTGATGAAGGACGGCAAGGTCGTTAACAGGGCCGTCGGCGCCATGCCCAAACAGCGCATCCTCGCCCTGCTCTGAGGTACGGCATGGGCTTCTTCTCCTTCCTCCGCCCCCATGACATCAACGCGGGCCTGAAAAGATTCCGTTCCACCCCCGGCGCAATGCTGCTCGACGTGCGCACGCGCGGCGAATATGACGAATGGCACATCCCCGGCAGCTTCTCTCTCCCTCTAAGCGAGCTGCAGACAGCCCCTTCTCTCATCCCCTCCTCCTCAACTCCGCTTTTCGTCTATTGCCTCAGCGGCGCGCGCAGCCGCAGCGCAGTCTCCGCCCTTCAGCGTATGGGCTACAGCGCCGAGAACATCGGCGGCATCAGCTCCTACCGCGGCGAGATCGAGCGCGGGTGAAAAAATAAGGGATACCGGCCTCACCGGTATCCCTTTCTTCAAACTGTCAAGCCCCCAGCTCCTGCCAGCGCCCGCTGTCCAGATGGAAAACGACCTCCACATCCTCGCCCTGCTTATCCTGTGCGCGGAAAACGGGCGACCACTCGATGAAGGGGTTTTCCGCATCCGGGGCATAGAGCTTATACTCCGGCGCGGCGTCCGCATACCCCGCCCCGGCCAGTATGTCCCCGGCCTCGGCGAGCGTATAGCCCGGCCTGTAGGCCGCGGCCGCCGCCAGCGAGCCGATAAATAGCGCCGCCGCCGTCAGCGCGTAGGCGCGGCCCAGCAGCCTGCTTTTGCTCGCGGGCCGCTTCCAGGCAAAGGCGCCGTCCTCGCGCGAGGGCACATGTACGGCGATAACGCCGATGACCAGCGCGCCGGCGACATCGACCATGCCGGTGCGCAGCGCACCGCCGTAGAGGTTCACATTCGCCCAGTGGAAGGCCAGCAGGGCCGCCGCCGGCAGGCAGAGCAGCGATATATAGGCGAATAGCGCGCCGTATTTCCTTGACATCATGACCATCTCCGCTTCGTTTATGAGCAGATCATAGCACCACAAGCGAAAATGGTCAGCATATTCGCGTAAAATCGCGGTTAAGCGGCAAGTTTGGCCAGCGCCCGCCGGTCCGTCAGCTCCACGGAGCCGCGGCCCAGCTTCACCAGCCCTTCGCCCTGGAAGTAGCGCAGCAGGCGCGTCACCACCTCGCGCGCCGTGCCCAGGTGGGCGGCGATGCGCTCGTGCGTCAGGCGCAGCGTGTCCGTGCCCTCTACGGCGGCCTCCTCCAACAGGAACGCCGCCAGGCGCCTGTCCATGCTCTTCCAGAGCAACTGCTCCAACAGCCACATCACATCCGAAAAGCGCGCGGCCATGAGGGAGTTGGTGAAGTTCGCCAGCGGCGCGCTCTCCGCCATTGCGCGGCGGTAGACATCCGCCGGGATGACGAAAAACTCCGTATCCCGCTCGGCCTCCACCGTCACCTCAAGCTGCAGGCCGCTCAGCGCACAGGCGGCAGAGAGCAGGCAGACGTCCCCTTCAAAAAGGCGGTAGAGCGTGATCTCCCGCCCCTCGTCGGAGAGCATATACGCCCGCAGCCGCCCGGAGGCCACCAGCAGCAGCCCCGTGCAGTCCGCGCCGCCTCCGTGTATCACCGTCCCCGCCTCTGCGCGCCGGCGCGCGGCGGAAGCCGAGAGCAGCGAGCGCTCGCTCTCCGTCAGTTCGCCCCACATGGGGAAAAATCCCGCTATCTCCAATCCGCTCGCCTCCGCGCCGTTTTTTTACATGATACCACGTTCCATCCCCGCCCGCAACGCAAAACGCCCAAACTCTTGACGGGAGGCCAACGATATGGCAAAGTATATTAAGCGTTTCCTGCGCCCGGCGCTCTTCGCCGCCGCCGGCGCGGCCCTCGGGCTCGTATATCACCGCCTTGCCGGCTGCGAGGGCAGCTGCCCCATCACCTCCGACCCCTGGCTCACCGCCGCGTGGCTGGGCGTCATCGGCCTGTTGCTCTCCGCGGCCACGGCCAAAAACAGTGAAAAGGACAAGGACTGAATGCAGTATCTGATCTCGTTTCTGGAAGGCATCATCACCTTCATCTCGCCCTGCCTGCTGCCCATGCTGCCCATATATGTCTCCTACTTCGCCGGCGGCGGCGAGCGCAGCACGGCGCGGACGCTCAGGGGCGCGCTCGGCTTCGTGCTCGGCTTCACGCTGATGTTCGTGGCCATGGGCGCGCTGGCCGGGACGCTCGGCAGCTTCCTCACCCGCCACCACACGGCCGTGAACATCGTGCTCGGGCTGATCGTCGTGTTCTTCGGCCTCAGCTACCTGGGCGTTTTCCGGCTGAAGATCTTCAACGGCGGCGGCCGCACGCTGGAGCGCCGTGACCTCGGCTTCTTCTCCGCGCTCGTATTCGGCTTGGTGTTCTCCGTCGGCTGGACGCCCTGCGTGGGCGCTTTCCTCGGCTCCGCGCTGGCCCTCGCCTCGCAGCAGGGGCACGTCCTGGCCGGTATGCTCATGCTGCTGCTCTACTCCCTGGGCCTCGGCCTGCCCTTCATACTCAGCGCCCTGCTCATCGACAAGCTGAAAACGGCCTTCGACTGGATCAAGCGCCACTATGGCGTTATCAACACCGTCTGCGGCGCGCTGCTCGTGCTCATCGGCGTCCTGATGGCCACCGGTACGCTCGGCCGCCTGCTGACGGCGCTCAGCTGAGGAGGAAACATGAAAAAGAACAACAAGACCTTTCTCTACGTCCTGCTCGCGCTGGTGGTGCTCATCGGCGCGGCCGGTATCCTTTACACCCGCCTCAGCGACGGCTACGGCGCGGGCGTTCTCTCCGCGGAGAGCCCACAGCCGGACGCCGCGGCCACCGAGGCCCCGCTGGCCCCCGACTTCACCGTCTACGACGGAGAGGGCAACGAGGTACAGCTCTCCGGCTTCATCGGCAAGCCGGTGGTGCTGAATTTCTGGGCCAGCTGGTGCGGCCCCTGCCGCAGCGAGATGCCGGACTTTGAGGCCGCCTATCAGGAATTTGGCGATGATATCCATTTCGTCATGGTGAATACCACCGGCATGATGGACGAGACGCAGTCCGCCGCCGAGGAATTCCTCGCCGGCGAGGGCTACACCTTCCCCGTCTACTACGACCTCGACCTTGACGCCGCCGCCACCTACGGCATCGTCGGCATACCCACCACGTATTTCATTGACGCCGAGGGCCGCCTCGTCGCCTATGCCTCCAGCGCCCTCGACGCCGAGACGCTGCAGGCCGGCATCGACATGATATACGGCTGAAAACCCATGAACGCAGATCCGGCGCCGCTTGACGCGGCGCCGGGTCTTACTTTACGGCCAGGGACGCTGCCAGCTTCTCGTCGGCCTCGGCCATGAGCGTTTTGTAGTTCGTATATATGACCTTCCCCGGCAGCGAGCCCGAGGGCTTTTTGACGTTGCGCACTTCGGTGTAGTCCACCGGCGCCTTGCCGCCCTCCCGCGCCTGCGAGTGCCAGACGGCGATGGCCGCCGCCTCCGCGAGCGTCCGCTCGTCCACCGGCGCGCCGTCCGTCCTGATTATCACATGCGAGCCGTGCACCTTCTGCGTGTGCAGCCAGATGTCGCCGCGGCGCGCCGTCCTGGTCGTCAGCTCGTCGTTCTGCCCGTTCGAGCGCCCGGCGAGGATCTCATATCCGCCGCTGGACACATAGCGGAAGGGCCCGCGCGGCTTCGGCTTCGCCTGCTTGACGCCGCGCTTCGCCTTCAACACGCCCGCGCCCTCCAGCTCACGGCGGATGTCCGCCACGTCCTTCTCGCTCTCCGCGCGGCTGAGCTCGTCGAGCACGCTCTCCAGATAGTCGAGCTGCTTTTCGCCGGAGGCGATTAGCGCCGTCAGGTGACCCTCCGCGGCCACGGCCTTTTTATACTCCCTGTAGGCCGCGGCGGCGTTCTGCTGCGGCGTTTTCAGCGGGTCGAGCCTGATCTCCACCTCCGGGCAGCCCTCGGTGTAATAATCCGTGCAGAGCAGCGTGCGCGCGCCCTTCTGCGCGCGGTAGAGGTTGGCGGTTATGAGGTCGCCGCGGCGGCGCAGCTCCTCGCGGTCGGCGGTCTTCTTCAGCTCCTCGCGCTGCTGGGCCAGCTTGCGCGCCTGCCGGTCGCGCAGCGTGCGCACGCTCTTCATCGTGTCGTGCGACGCGCGGCGCATCCGCTCCGCCCTGTCGCGCCCGGCGTAGCACTCGTCGAGCAGGGAGGAAAAACTCTCCCGCCGCTCGCAGCGCGCCGCCTGGCCGTACTGCGTGATGCGCATGTACGTCACGTCCGGGGCTTTGCCCTCCATCAACAGCAGCGTGGGCGTGAACTCGCCCGCCGCCACGCTCTCGCAGAGGGCTTCCATGGCCGCGCCCATGCCCTCCGGCGAGCCGGCCCGGTGGGCTATCTCCCGCGCTATCAGCGGCGAGAGGCCATAGAAGGTGTCCATCAGCCAGCGCTCCGGCTCCGCGCCGCCGGAATTCGCCCAGAGTGCGCGGCGTTCCTCGGACCCGGTCTCGAAAAAGCAGGGCTTTTCCGGCCGCTGCGGCAGGCGGTAGAGCATCCCCGGCAGCAGGCGGCGGTAGGCCCCTTCGCCGAAGTCCGCGCGGCGCATGCAATCGACGATGTTGCCTGTCTCGTCGATCAGGATAACGTTGGACGCCCGTCCCATGAGCTCCACGGCGAGGGTCTTTTCCGTCTCCTCCCCGAGCTCCGTGCGCGCGGCCAGGCGCAGCAGCGCCAGGCGCTCATACGGCGGCTGCTCGACGGAGACGATGCGCGCGCCCGTCAGATGCTTGCGCAGCAGCATACAGAACATCGGCGGCGTGTCCGGGTTCTCATAGCGCTCGCGCGTGAAATGCAGCCGCGCCGAGCCGACGCCCGCCGATATCAGCAGCCGGCGCGCGCCCGAGCGCGTATATACGCTCAGCAGCAGGAGATCCCTCTCCGGCTGCTGGACCTTATCTATCCTCGCCCCCTCCAGCTCCGGCGCGAGCTCGCGCAGCAAAGCTGTGAGGCACACGGCGTCAAGTGGCATCTTCGACCTCCATGATGGCTTCGAACAGCTCGTGGACGCGCCCGTGCGCGCCTGTGAGCCAGAGATATCCGAAAACGGCCTCCAGCGCCGTGGCGGCGTGATATTCCGCCTTCGTAGCGCCGCGCGGCACGCTGTTCACGTGGCTGTTGCGCCCGCGGCGGTATACGGCGTGCTCCTGCTCCGTCAGGCGCGGCAGCAGCACGGCCGCCGCCCGCGCCTGGGCCGGCGCTTTCACCAGCGCCACCGTCTCCCGGTGGAGGCCGACCACCGTGGAGAAGCCCTTTTCCGCCAGGCGCGTGCGCACCAGCAGCTCATACACCGCATCGCCCACGTGCGCCAGGCTGAGGACGCTCATTTTTCCTATATCTTCAGCGTTCATTTTTGCTCCGTAAAATATTATGTAAACTTATTTGACGATCAGATACGCGCCGCAGCCGTACTTTGCCGCGTTCGTAAAGCCGGCATGCTCATAAAACGCCGCATGTTCCGGCGTGTCGTCCGTCAGCAGCATGGTCAGGTACACATCGGGATAGCGCGCCAGCAGCTCGCGCAGCAGCCGGCTTCCGAGCCCCCGGCGCTGGTATTCCGGCAGTACCAGCAGGTCCTGCACGCAGAGGACGGACGCACCGTCCCCCACCGCGCGGACCACGCCGGCAAGCCGCCCTCCGGCCCGCGCCGCAAGGACGCACAGCGAGCCGCTGAAAGCCCTCTCCAGCATCTCCGGCCGTGCGGTGTAATTCGTCCAGCCCACCGCGGCATAGAGCGGCAGGAGCTCGAGAGCGTCATACGCCTCAAGCGGTTCGATGACTATTTCATTCATCTTCTCTTCCATTTGGCTTCTCAAAAATCAGGTAAAAGTGCCCGCCTTCAAGCCTTTTTCCGGCCAATTGCAGCCCCGCCTCCGCCGCGCAGCGCAGAATATCGTCCAGGTTCAGGCTCATGCCCTCGACAAGCACGCCGTAGGTCGTGCTTATTCTCTCCCCCGCGGCGTCGATATACAGCTCTGCCAGATGCGGCTCCGGGAATGCGCAGTCGTATACCGCGTCCCAGACATACATCCTCCCGCCGCTTTTCAGCACGCGCGCCGCCTCGGAAAATACCGCCCCCATGTCCTCCGGGAAGAGGTACATGAGGAAATAAAAGGCCGTCACGGCGTCGAAGCAGCCGTCGGGGAACTCGAGCTGCCTTGCGTCCATGCAGATCCGCTCGAAATCCCCCGGCGCGTCCTCCAGCTCATCGGGGCGTATGTCTATCGCCGTCACCGCGCGGCCGTATATGCGCCCGATGACGCCCTCTCCCCCGCCGCCGAGGTCGAGTATGCGGCCGGAGATGTCGTGTTCCAATATTATGTCAACCATATGCTCAAAACGGCGGATTGTCGTCCCCGTCGCCGTCCGTGCCGAATTCCATCTCGGTCTGGAAGCGCTCTGTGGGCGCGGTGCCGTTCACGAGCTGCATCTCCTGCCACTGCTGCTTGGTTATCAGCACCTGGCGCGGCTTGCTGCCCTCGAAGGGCCCCACGATGCCCAGCTCCTCCATCTGATCGACCAGCCGCGCCGCGCGCGAATAACCCAGCTTCAGCCGCCGCTGGAGCATGGAGACGCTGGCCTGCTTGGTCTCGAAGATCACGTCCACGGCCTGCGGCAGCAGCTCGTCGTAGTTGGCGAAGGCGTTGCCGGCGCCGCTCTCGGGCTCGTCCATTTCGAGGTCCGGCCCCCTGTCGCCCTTGCCCTTGCCGTTCTTGTCCTTTTCGGCGGCAGCCTTCTCTATCTGCGCGAGCACGTCGTCGGAATACTCCGCACGGCTCGAGCCTTTGATATAGTTGATGACGTCCTCGCGCTCCTCGTCGGAGACATAGGCGCCCTGCACGCGCATGGGCTTGCCGCTGCCGAGCGGGAAATAGAGCATGTCGCCCATGCCGATGAGCTTCTCCGCGCCGGAGGCGTCAAGGATGATGCGCGACTCCATGGCGCTGGAGACGGCGAAGGCGATGCGGCTGGGTATATTGGCCTTCATCAATCCGGTGATGACGTCCGCCGAGGGGCGCTGCGTGGCGATGACGAGGTGCATGCCGGCCGCGCGGCCCATCTGGGCGACGCGGCAGATGCTCTCCTCCACGTCCTTGCTGGCCACCAGCATCAGGTCGGCCAGCTCGTCCACCACGATGACGACCTGGGCCATGGTGTCCCCGCCCGTCTTTTTCTGATGGGCGTTGTAGCCGGCCAGGTCGCGCACGCCGGCCTCGGAAAACAGGCGGTAGCGCTTGAGCATCTCCACGACCGCCCACTGCAGCGCGCCGGCGGCCTTTTTGGGGTCCGTCACCACGGGCACCAGCAGGTGCGGGATGCCGTTATAGATGCCGAGCTCGACCATTTTCGGGTCCACCATGATGAGCCGCACCTGCTCGGGCGTGGACTTGTAGAGCAGGCTCAGCAGCAGCGAATTGAGGCACACGCTCTTGCCGCTGCCCGTAGTGCCGGCGATGAGCATGTGCGGCAGCTTGGCGATGTTGCCCACCACGCACTTGCCCGAGATATCCTTGCCGATGGCGAAGGTGAGGCTCGATCTGGCGTTCTGGAACTCCGCCGACTCTATCACCTCGCGCAGGTAGACGATGCTGACGATCTTGTTCGGCACCTCGATGCCGACGGTGCTTATCTTGTCCGGTATCGGCGCGATGCGCACGTTCATCACGCCGAGGGAGAGCGCGAGGTCGTTAGCCAGGTTGGTCAGCTTCGTCAGCTTGACGCCGGACTCCAGCTCGAGGTCATAGCGCGTCACCGTGGGCCCGCGCGTGGCCCCGACGATGTTCGCCGCCACGCCGAAGCTCTTCAGCGAGGACTCCAGCCTCTCGCGGTTGAGAGCGATCTCGTCGCGCCCGTCCACGGCGGCGGCGCCGCCCTTGCGCAGCAGGTCGATGGGCGGCAGGGTATATTCCGGCGTACTGCCCTTGGCCCGCTCGAGGGCCTCGGCCACGTCCTCGCCGCCGTCCGGCTCATCCTCCGGCTCCGCTTCGTCCTCCACCGGCGGCATGAACTCGATCTTCGGCTGCGGGGCCTCTTTCGGCTTTTCCGGGGCTGAAAATGTCTCCACCTTCGGCGTGGGGTCGCTGAAGGTCTCCGGCTCCGGGACCTCAAAGGCCGCCGGGCGCGGGGAGGAGCGCCGCTCAGAGACGCCAAAGTCCCCCAGTTCGCCGTCCCAGGGTTCGTCGTCCCCCGGCATGGGGATGTCGAAAGCCGCGCGGTGGGAGCCCTCCGCCGGTGCTTTTTTCGCGCGCGCGGGCGCGGCGGGGGCTCGCTCATAGTCCGCCGCCGTCGGCTCGTCGTCCATGGGGATGTCGATGGCCTTGCGGCGGCGCTTCTGAGCCGCGCCGGCGTCCGGCGCTTCCATCTCCGGCTCCGGCTCATACGGCACGCGCTCGCGCGAGCTGTTCCAGGCGCGGATCTTGGCGAAGCTCAGGTGCGCCGCGCCCATGAAGTCGAATATCAGCGCCGCCAGCAGCACAGGCAGCGCACCGTAGATGCTGAACATCGCCTCCAGGGCCATTGAGAGCAGGCCGGATACCAGCCCGCCGCCGGTCATGCGCGTCCCGGCGTGGTAGAGGTCGCCGCAGAGGTCGAGGAAGCTGCCGTCGAAGCCAAGCCCATTCTTTGCAAAGAGCAGGTCGGCGAGAGCGCCGAAGAGCACGGGCAGCAGCGCCGCCGCCGTCACGCGCAGTACGACCGGCCGCCCGCGGTGGAAGCCCAGCGTGGCCGCGCTCAGCAGCAGCGCGGGCGGGATGAGGTAGAAGCCCCAGCCCACCAGCCCCTTGAGGAAGCCGCAGAAGATGTCGATGAACAGCGCGTCAACATTAAAATAACCGATGGCCGTAAAGATGGCGAGGAAGAGGCAGACGACCGCCCCCACCTCGCGGCGGATGGGCCGCGGGGCGCCGTTCCTGGCGTTTTTCGTATTTTTTGTGTTCTTCGCGCCGGCGCCCCTGGCGGCTGCGGGCTTCTTTGCGCCCTGCGAGCCGCGCGCGCCGGTGTTTTTGCTGGCCGGGGCCTTTTTCGCCCCGCCGGAGTTAGATGCCATAGTTTATCAGCAGTCCTTTCAGAAAACGAGTGAGAGGATGATCGTCAGTACGCCCGCGCCCAGGCAGTAGTAGGAAAAACCGCCGAAGCGGCTCTTGCGGGAGATCAGCTTCATCACCCAGATGGCGGCGATGCCGGAGATCATGGCGGCCAGCATCCCCATCAGATAGGCCGGGATCAGCGACGGGTCGATGCCCTCGCTGATAGCGTCGATGATGCTCAGCAGGTTCGCGCCCAGCACGGCGGGGATGGACATGAGGAAAGAGAATTTCATGGCGAACGTGCGGTCGAGCCCCGTGGCGATGCCGGCGGTGATAGTGGTGCCGGAGCGGGACAGGCCGGGTATCGTGGCCACGCACTGGCAGAGGCCGATGAGCAGCGCGTCGCTCATGCGCATCGTGCGCTCCGTCTTGCGCCCGCGCGGCATGCGGTCGGAGACATAGAGCAGCGCGCCCGTGAGGATCAGCATCGCGCCCACGAAGGCCGGCATGTAATAGAGCTGCTCCACATAGCCGTTCACCGGCAGCACGATCACCAGCGGCAGCGTGGCGAGGACGATCATCAAAAAGAGCCGCGCCTGCGGCAGCGCCCCCGCCGGACGGCCGTCCGCCCAGCGCCCGCCGCGCAGCACGGCGAACACCTCGCGCACCATGCCGGCGATGTCGCCCCAGTACATCACGAATATGGACACCAGCGTGCCCAGGTGCAGCAGCACGTCAAAAAACAGGTGCCCCTCCTCCGCCGTCGTCATGCCGAAGAGATCCTGCAAAATGGCAAGGTGGCCGGAGCTGGATATCGGCAGGAACTCCGCTACGCCCTGCACCAGCCCCAAAATGACCGCATTCAATATCGTCACCTGACAGCCCTCCTGATTATGTAGACCTGAACTTATTTATATTAGCACATCCTCACTCAAAGAACAAGCTCCGGCCGCCTAAAAACAGCATATTGGACATTCGCGCTTTACATGCGCATGGAAAAACTGTATAATGAAGGCAAGCCGTGACAGGCTTCTGCCACATATATCGTGGCCATTTAATTCACTACTCTAAAACGTGAAGATATATTTTTCTAAAAACTCATTTCTGTTAGCTTTATTGCCTACGAATTAGTTATAATTTTAGCAATGCCTTTGAAAGGACAGCCAATGGACAGAAGCCTCCGCCTTAAATTCCGCCCCGGCGACCTTATCGCCGCCGCCGTCATCGCCGCGCTGGCGCTGGCTGTGGCGATCGTGTTCTTCGCCGCGCAGCAGAGCGGCCCCGCCGAGGCCGAGATACGGCAAAACGGCGAGCTGATAACGACCATCCCCCTTGACGAGGACACGGAATTCGTCCTCGACGGCGAATACCGCAACACCGTCACGGTAAAGGACGGCCAGATCGCCATCACCGCCTCCGACTGCCCGGGCGGGGACTGCGTCCTCAGCGGCTGGCGCAGCACGGCGGGCCAAAGCATCGTCTGCCTGCCGAATCTGGTCGAGATACGCATAGTCGCCGCCGAGGGCTCGGACGCCCCGGCCGTGGACGGCGTCACGGGCTGAGGTGTGAGCATGAGCAATACCAAAAAACTCGCCCTCCAGGCCATACTGGTGGCCGTGGCCCTTGCGCTCTCGTACATGGAGCGCTTCATCCCCCTGCAGCTGGTAATCCCCCTGCCTGGCGTGAAACTGGGCCTGGCCAATATCGTCAGCCTCTTCGCGCTCTATTTCCTCGGCTGGCGCAGCGCCTTCGTCATCCTCGTGCTGCGCTGCGTGCTGGGCGCGATGTTCGGCGGCGGCGTGACGGCGCTGATGTTCTCGCTCACCGGCGGCGTGCTGTCCATGTTCGTCATGGCGCTCACGCGGCATGTGCCCTTCTTTTCCGTGTACGGCGTCAGCCTCTGCGGCGCGGCGGCGCACAACATCGGCCAGATCATCGTGGCGTCCATCACGCTCGATTCGCTCTACATAGTCGCGTACCTGCCTTTCCTGCTGCTCGTGGGCCTTGTCACCGGCATGCTCACGGGCGCGGCGGCCTCCGCCTGCTTTGCGGCGCTCATCGCCGCCGGCCAGCGGCCGCTCAACAAACGGCGTCCTCCATCCCCTGAGGGATGAGGCGATAGATGTATTATTGATACGGGAGGAAAACAAAATGAAGAAAATGCTTGTCATCGCGCTTGCGCTCATGCTCTGCCTGGGCCTTGCCGCCTGCGGCACGACCGTCGTGATGGTCGAGAATCCCGAGGCCGAAGAGCCGGCCGAAGAGTCCGCCGCCCCCGCTGTGGAGTCCGAAGCCCCGGCCGAGGAGTCCGAGGCCCCCGCTGAGGAGCCCGCCGAGACCGTCGAGGTCCCCGAAGGCGAGCTGGCCCTTGGCTTCTACATGGTCGCCGCCTATGCCGGCGGGCACAGCGGCTCCACCAACGCCACTGCCGATGCCAACGGCCTGGCCCAGGCCAACGTTGACATCTACGCCGTCACCATCGACAGCAACGGCGTGATCGTCGACTGCAAGATCGACGCCATCCAGTGCAAGACCAACTTCGACGCCACCGGCGCCCTCGTCTCCGAGATCGGCGCCGTGAACCTCAGCAAGATGGAGCTGCAGGACGACTACGCCATGCGCGGCGCCAGCAGCATCAGCGCCGAGTGGTTCGAGCAGGTCGAGGCCCTCGAGGACTACTGCGTCGGCAAGACCCCGGCCGAGGTCGCGGGCATCGCCCTTGACGACGCCGGCAAGGCCACCGACGCCGACCTCATCGCCGGCATCACCATGCCTCTGCCCAGCTTCATCGACGGCGTCGTGCAGGCCTGCAACAACGCCCGCGTGAGCGGCGCCAAGGAGGGCGACACCCTCTACCTCGAGAGCGACAGCTACCTGAGCGACAGCAGCGCGGCCGCCACGGCCGACGCCGACGGCCTGGCCCAGTGCGACACCACCGCCGGCGCTTACACCATCAGCGCTGACGGCGTCATCACCGACATCGAGCTCGACTGCGTGCAGACCAAGATCAACTTCAACGCCAGCGGCGAGCTGACCACCGCCGAGGGCACCACCTGGACCACCAAGACCGACCTCGAGTATGACTACCACATGCAGGGCGCCAGCCCGATCGGCAAGGAGTGGTTCGAGCAGACCAACTTCTTCGAGGATTACTGCAAGGGCAAGTCCGTCGCTGACATTGAGGGCATCGAGGTCAACCCGGACAACGGCCACGTCGCCGAGAGCGAGGTAGACCTGGTCGCCGGCACCACCATGAACATCGACTCCTTCGTCAACGTCATCAGCAAGTCCGCCGCCTGAAGCACGGCGTCCCGTTTCCCCCTATAAACTACCCAGCAGGGCAAGGAGGGCGGCCCTGCGCCGCCCTCCTTGTTTCCATGAAAGCAGGTTCCCATGAAACGTATCGCACTGCCCCTCCTGGCTCTGTTGCTGCTCCTGGCCTCCTGCGGCTCCCCGCAGGGGACGGTCACGGCCCCTCCTGATGAGGCGCCGGCCGTGCCGGAGGGCCTGGAGCGCTACACCGCCAGCTTTCTCGACGTATTCGACACGATGACGAACATCGTCGGCTACGCGGAGAGCGAAGCGGCCTTTTCCGAGGCGGTGAGCGGCATACATGACGAGCTCGTGGAGTACCACCAGCTCTACGACATCTACAACGAATACGAGGGCATCAACAACCTCAAGACCGTGAACGACAACGCCGGCGGCGAGCCGGTGGAGGTCGATCAGCGCATCATCGACCTGCTCGTGTTCGCGCGGGAGATGTACGAGGCGACCGGCGGCAAGACGGACGTCGCCCTGGGCGCCGTGCTGCGCATATGGCACGACGCGCGAGAGACGGCGATCAACGACCCCTCCGCGGCCTACGTCCCCACGGAAGAAGAGCTTGAGGCGGCCAATGGGCACACGGACTTCGGCTCCATCGTCATCGACGAGGCCAACGGCACCGTGCAGATAACAGACCCCGAAGCCAGCATCGACGTCGGCGGCATCGCCAAGGGCTACGCGGTGGAGATGGCCTCGCGCGATGCGGCCCCCTACATGCTCCTCAGCGTCGGCGGCAACGTCTGCTCCACCGGCCCCAAGCCGGAGGGCGACGGTGTGTGGGTCGTCGGCATCGAGTCGCCGGATGCGCTCGGCTCGACCAGTGAATTCCTGCACACGCTGAACATCACCGACCTCTGCGTGGTCACCAGCGGCGACTACCAGCGGTTTTATGAGTACGACGGCGTGCGCTACCATCACATCATCGACCCGGACACCCTCTTCCCGCCCCGCTACTGGCGCAGCGTGACCATACTCTGCGGCGATTCCGGCATTGCGGACGCGCTCTCCACCGCCCTCTTCTGCATGACTCAGGAGGACGGCCAGGCCCTGCTCGACGAGTTCGGCGCGGAGGCCATGTGGGTCACGCAGGAGGGCGAGATGTCTTACAGCCCCGGCTTCGAGCAGTATATCCGCTCGTAGCCGCGTGGCACAGCGTTCCCCGCCCCCGGAACGGGGGCAAAGGCCCCGGAAAATGATAAGAATCAATACATAGAGGTGAAAGTATGAAACAGCTGTTTCGCGGCGGCATCCACCCGGACGGGCACAAGGACATGTCGCGCGGCGGCGCGCCTGTCGTGGTCCCCGCACCGGAGACGGTCGTCATACCTCTCTGCCAGCACATCGGCTCTGCCTGCAAGCCGCTCGTAGCGGTGGGCGACAGCGTGCTGATGGGGCAGAAGATCGGCGACGGCGACGGCCGCAGCTCGCCCGTGCACTCCACCGTCTCCGGCAAGGTGACCGCCATCGAGGAGCACGAAGTCCCCGGCGGCGGAAAGGTCCCCAGCGTCGTCATCAAGAACGACTTCAAGGACACGAAGGCCGAGATGAAGGGCGCCGCCAACTGGGAGAGCCTGGACGCCAAGGCCATTGCTGATATCGTCCGCGAGTGCGGCATCGTCGGCATGGGCGGCGCCGCCTTCCCCACCAACTCCAAGATAGCCTCCACCGCCGGCAAGACCAGGGACGTGCTCATCAACGCCTGCGAGTGCGAGCCCTACATCACCAGCGACGACACCATCATGTGCCAGGACCCGGCGGCCGTCATCGGCGGCGCGCGCCTGCTGGCCAAGGTGCTGCGCGCTGAAAAGAGCATCATCGCCGTCGAGGACAACAAGCCCGAGGCTGTCGAGGCCCTGAAGGCCGAGGCAGGCGACGACCCGCTCATCGAGATCCGCGTGCTGCCCACGCGCTATCCCCAGGGCGCGAAAAAGCAGCTCATCCTGGCCGTCACCGGCAAGGAAGTCGCCCCCGGCGCGCGCAGCGGCGCGCTCTTCAACGTCACCACCACCGCCAATGTGTACCGCGCCGTCACCCAGGGCCAGCCCCTGCTGGAGAAGATCGTCACCGTCACCGGCGACGGCGCCAACGAGCCGAAAAACATGCTCGTGCGCATCGGCACCAGCTTCGCCGACGTGGTCAAGGCCGCGGGCGGCATCAAGGAAGAGACGCAGAAGGTCATCGCCGGCGGCCCCATGATGGGCAAGGCGGTGGGCAACCTGAACGTCCCCGTGGTCAAGGGCACCAACGCCATCCTCTGCTTCACCAAGCTGAGCGAGGCTTCGAGCGACCCTGTCTGCATCCGCTGCGGCAAGTGCGTCGATGTCTGTCCGATGCAGCTCCAGCCCCTCTACCTCTACCGCTACGCCAAGGCAGAAGATAAGGAGATGCTCAACGAGTATTACCTCAACGACTGCATGGAGTGCGGCTGCTGCTCGTTCGTCTGCCCCGGCAAGCTCCCGCTTACCGAGACCTTCGTGCAGGCAAAACACATGCTGAAGGGAGGAAAATGAGCGTGAATCTCACTGTTTCCGCCGCGCCCCATATCCGCGGCAAAGATAACACCCGCCGGCTCATGCTGGACGTGCTGATAGCGCTGGCCCCGGCTCTCATCGCGGCGGTGTACTTCTACGGCGAAAGGGCGCTCGTCCTCACCGTCATCTCCGTGGCGGCCTGCGTCGTGTGCGAGGCCCTCATCTGCCTTGTCATGCGCCGCCCGGTCTCCGTGGGCGACCTCTCCGCCGTTGTCACCGGCGTGCTGCTGGCCTTCTCCGTGCCGCACAGCTGCCCCTACTGGGCGCTCGTCGCGGGCGACGCCTTCGCCATCATCGTGGTGAAGGGCCTCGTCGGCGGCCTGGGGCAGAACGTGTTCAACCCCGCCCTGGCGGGCCGCGCGTTCATGATGCTCCTCTGGCCCAGCACCATCACCCGCTATGGCTACACCTATGTGGCCCCCTTTGAGTTCGGCACCGCCGACATCGTCGCTTCCAGCACCCCGCTGCAGACCATGGCCCGCTCCACCCTGCCCGACGTGAGCATCTTCGACATGTTCCTCGGCAACGGCGTGCTCGGCTGCATCGGCGAGGTCTGCAACCTGGCGCTGCTCATCGGCCTGGCCTGGCTGCTCTATCGCAAGGTCATCTCCTGGCGCATCCCCGTCGCCTATCTGGGCGCCGTGGCGGTGCTCACGCTGGTCTTCAGCAAGGGCGACGACGCCCTGGCCTGGATGCTCTACAGCGTCCTTGGCGGCGGCGTGATGCTCGGCGCCATCTTCATGGCCACCGACTATGCCACCAGCCCCACCCTGCCCGTCGCGCAGCTCGTCTACGGCATCGGCTGCGGCGTGCTGACGGTCGTGATACGTTACTTCGGCATCTTCCCGGAGGGCGTGACCTATGCCATACTCATCATGAACGCCTGCGCCTGGGCGTTTGACAAGGCATTCCCCATCAGACGCTTCGGCGTCGTGAAAGGAGGCGCCGGGAAATGAATGACGCCATGAAAAAGCTCCTTATCCCCGTCGCTGTCATCCTCGTCGCCGCTCTGGTGCTCTTCGCGGCCACCGCCGGCCTTGCCGGTACCGCCTCCGCCAACGAGCAGGCCAAGCTGGACGAGATACTCGGCTACATGATCCCCGGAGGCGGCGAGTACGCCGAGGAGGAATACACCGGCTCCAACAGCAACATCACCGGCGTCTACCGCGGTGAGGAGGGCGTCGTGGTGGAGATGGTCGTCGGCGGCTTCGCCAACGACATCCACATGCTCGTCGCCGTCCGCAACGACGGCACCGTCACCGGCGTCAGCATCCTTGACTCCCACGAGACCTACGGCCTCGGCCAGGAAGCCAAGGGCGATTGGGACTTCCTCATCGACATGCTGAACAGCCAGGGCGACCTTGCCGTGAACAGCAACATTGACTCCATCACCGGCGCCACCATCACCTCCTCCGCCGTTGTCAGCGCCGTCAACGCCGCCAGCCAGTTCGTGCTCGACAGCGCGGCCGCTTCCGGCCCGCTCACCGGCACGGCGGACGGCTTCATGGGCCCCATCACCGTTGAGGTCACCATGGACGGCGACACCATCACCGGAGTCACCGTCGTCTCCAACAGCGAGACCCCCAGCATCGCCGGCAACGCCCTTGAGCAGATCCCGGCGGCCATCGTCGCGGCCAACAGCGCCGACGTCGATATCGTGGCCGGCGCCACCTTCACCAGCAACGGCATCATCAACGCCGTCAAGAACGCC
>CALXGN010000018.1:0-42443 GCA_944387865.1 Candidatus Scatomorpha stercorigallinarum
GTCGGTTTAATGGAACGCGGCACCTCGTAGATGACGTACTCGGTGTCAATGAAGCGCCCCTGCTCGTCGCGGAGCTGACGGCGCTCGAGGTAGCCGAGCCGCTCAAGCTCGTTGAGGCCGGTGGAGACATAGCTCTTGCCGTGCGGCGAGATCTTAGTCAGGCCCGCGAGAGTGTAATCCCAGTCGTCGCGCAGCGTGAGCATGGTGCCGAGCAGACCGCGCCCCTTGAATGAGAGCCGCATATCCCGGAACGGATAGTTCGGCATGATGGTAAAATCCGAGTTCTTCTCAATGCGGAATACCGCCATTCTAATGACCTCCCAATTTCAGCACGTCAGAGCCATAATTGGCTATGAGCAGGGCGTTGACAACCAGCCGGAATGCCGTGTCGTCCACGGCCTCGGCGTCAGCCAAGTCTTCAAGCTCCAGCCCGGAGCCGTTGCAGGTGATGGCTTTCGCCGCCTGGATAAGCGTGTAGTCATGCGCAGAGACGCCGCGCATGACCATGTAGCCCGGCTCAAAACCGCCCGGCAGACAGGCGTTCCATGCCCGTTTGAGCAGTGCGCGGTTGGAGCCGAGCAGGTACAGCACAGCAAAAAAGCGCGGATCTCTCCACGCTTCATAGCCCACGCTTCGTAGCAGCAGGCGGGTATTAAATTCATGTTCCCGGTCGAGCCAGAACGAGCCGCGAAAGTGCAGCACCAGCAGCCCGAGCCGGGCAATAAACGCTTCGTCCGCAACGCCGCCGAACAGCTCGCGCACGGCGGAGGCGTAGCTGACAACGCCCGCCTCGATCCGCTCCGCCAGCCACGGGCAGCCGGTCACCCGGCACCGCCGCCTCCGGCTGTTGACGCAATACTCGCACTCCACGTCAGCAGGTTTGTAGTGGTACGATTGGATCACCCCCCAATGAAAAAAGCCGGGACAATGCCAGGCCTTATAATAAAGTGTATCTTGTTTAGTTATGGCTTTTGTGGTAAAATAAACAAAAAATATCGCTTTGGAGCTGATAAAATGTGGAAGCCAATGCTGCCTGTTGCCGGTTTGATCGGGCATATGCAAGAGAAGAATATAACTTTTAATGTTATGACGCTGGAAGCTGCCCAGAACTATCTTGACAAGAATAATAATTACTTTAAGCTTACATCATATAGAAAGAACTACTCTAAATTCACCTCTGGCATACGTAAGGGGCAATATGAGAATTTGGATTTTGCTTTTTTGATTGAACTGGCAAGAATAGACGTTTTGCTCCGCAAGGCAATTCTGGGAATGTGTTTGGATATTGAGCACTTTTTAAAAGTGAAACTTATAAAAGGAGTCGAAGATGACCCTGAGGAGGACGGGTACACAATAGTTGAATGCTTCCTAAAGACTGAAGCCGGTCAGCAGGCTAACAGCTCCATTATCCAAAAGAAGAACAACCCATATTGTGGGGACTTGATCAAAGCGTATCAAGACGAAATGCCAATATGGGCTTTTGTCGAGGTTATCTCTTTCGGCGCGCTGCTCAGTCTTGCAAAATACGTAGCTGCTACCACGACATGGGAGATGCCGGTTGACTATATTTCACTGGACAAAGTACGTCAAATAAGGAACGCTGCTGCTCACAACAACTGCATCATTAATGATTTGAACGCAAAACAAAATGGCAGCACTCCGCCAAAGCATATAATGGAGTTTGTCGCAAATTGCGGGCTTGGAAAAGAAGTCAGGCGCAAGAAGATGTCTAACCAACGGTTTGCACAAATGATGCATATGCTTTATGTGTATGATAGAATCGTCCAGAGCGAAAACAGCCGAAATC
Source organism: Candidatus Scatomorpha stercorigallinarum (assembly GCA_944387865.1). Lineage (GTDB taxonomy): Bacteria > Bacillota > Clostridia > Oscillospirales > Oscillospiraceae > Scatomorpha > Scatomorpha stercorigallinarum. Next base: position 1,808 of record CALXGN010000018.1, read on the forward strand.
AATCGCTGTCTGCGCTTAAAAGCCTTGTGAACGAGCGCATGCTTGAACACAGAGACTACTTTGAAAGTAACAGCGTAATTAAGTTCACGTATATTGCCTTCAGAACAGTTGTTAACCACCTGGCTTAAGTTGGTGTTGACTTTTTGCACTCTCAAGCATATAATACGACCATAAGGAAAAACAGTTCGGCTGTTTTGTAAGGGCCTTGGCTTCGTGCCGGGGCCCTAGTTTTTTGTACCCAACTTACCTCTCGGCCTCACGCCGGCGCTTCTGCTGCTTCTGCCACTGCTCCAGCAGCCGGATAATTGTCTCCTCCATGCGCTTCGGCGTATAGCTGGCGGGGAAGTATTTGCGGAGCGTGTCGCCTTTGAGTGTCACGCGCTCGACCTCTTTCTTTTCTTCCGACATGATGGCGCGCATCACTGCGGCGTCCAATTCCCCGCGCTGCGAGAATTGTTTGAGCCGCTGCGCCTGTGACAGCGACGGCGTAGCCTGCTCGCTGTCCATGGCGTCAAGTAACATAGTCTGTTCGTCCCTGGTGAGAAACGACAGCTCGTAGGCCGGGTTGAACGCTATCCTGTGCTCGTCCACCATGTCCAGCAGCGGCGGGATAAGCTCGGTGAGGCGGATGTAGCGTTTGATTTGAGACTTGCTGTCTGGGCTTTCCTCGGCGACTTTTTCTGCGGCTGTTAACTTCGGCCCAACTTGGGCCGAAGTTAAGTCTGTGCGTTCTCCCTGATGTCTGATGGCCTCCAGCTTCAGCTTATACGCAAGCGCCCGCTCGCTCGGCAGCAAATCCTCGCGCTGTAGGTTGCTATCCACGACGAGGATCGCCGCCGCGTCGTCGTCCAGCTCGCGCACGATAACCGGCATCGTCTCCAGCCCCGCCAGCTCGCAAGCCCGCTTTCGCCGGTGGCCCGAGACAAGCTCATAGCCGCCGTCAGGCAGAGGGCGCGCAATAGCGGGTGAAAGCACGCCGTATTGCTTCACGCTCTCGGCCATCTCGCTCATCGCCTCGTCATCCAGCACCTTGTACGGGTGCCGAGCGAAGGGTTGAAGGTCTGTTATACTCACCAGCATAATGCCGGAGCTGTCTTTTTCCACGGTTATGTCAATTCCTCCCTTATGTAACAAAAGCGCAGCAATTTGCTGCGCTTTTGCGTCTTTTTCCGTAAATCCCGTCTAAATTATGTAGCATTGAGGAAACGCGCGTGTTGGTATCAATGGCTTACTGACACGTGCGTCACCGCGCCGATGAGGCGGCCTTCCTGCAATATGGGGCAGCCGCTCATGCCCTGCACGATGCCGCCGGTGATGGAGAGCAGCTCGGGGTCGGTGACGGTGACGAGCAGCTTGTCGCCGCTTTTTTCCACGTTCACGGCGAACTCGCGCACTTCGTCGCCGCTCACGTTGGCCAGGATCTTCGCCGGGCCGTCGGCGATCTGGCCCGGCTCCGCGGCGGGCACGGCCTGGCGGCCCGCCCAGGCGCTCGTGCGCCCGAAAATGCCCTGCTGCGTGTTCAGCAGCACGGAGCCGAGCTGCGCCTCGACGTCAAAAACGCCGTGCAGCTCGCCCGCCTGGCCCGCGCGGCCGGGCAGCACGCCCGCCACCAGCGCCTCCGTTATCACCCCGCCGCCCAGCGGCAGCTCGCTGCCGGAGGCAGGGTCGTTGATGCTGTGGCCCAGCGCGCCGTAGCTGCCCGTGGCCGGGTCATAATAAGTGACGGTGCCGATGCCGGACATGCCGTCCCGCAGCAGCAGCCCCAGCCGCCATTCGCCGGAGGCCGCGCGCACGGGCGCTATGCTGTACTGTATCGTTTTCCCGCCGCGCTGCAGCGTGAGCGTCACCTCGCCGCCGTCAAGCTCCGCGGCCGCTTCGGCGAAATCCTCCGCCGTCAGCACCTCGCGCGAGCCCAGGCGCGTGATGATGTCGCCCGGCTCGACGCCGCAGTCCGCCGCCGGGCAGAGCTCTTCGCCCTCCGCCGTCTCCACGGCCGTCAGGCCCGCCACCAGCATCCCCTCGGTCTGCACCTCGATGCCCACGGCCTCGCCCACGGGCACAAGCTCCGCGGCGGACGCCCCGAGCGTCAGCGCCGCCGCCGCGGCCAGGGCCGGGACGGCCCTGGCCATCGTCTTAATGATCCCCATTTTTTCCATATCCCCCCGCATCAGTTCTCGTTTTTGGCCGGCTATGTCATTATGCGCCGGGACGCGAAAAATAACGGCGGTTTTTTCATACATGATAACCCTTGACGCCGCGTAGGCATAGTTGTGTGGGACTTTCAGCGAAAGGAAATTTGTGTCATGAAAAAATTGAGCTATGGCTCCGCCGGCGCGGAGGTGGAGCGGCTGCAGGCGGCGCTCTGCCGCGCGGGCTACGGCCCGCTGGAGATAGACGGGGACTTCGGGCGCGAGACGCGCGCGGCGCTGGCCGCCTTCCAGCTCGACCGGCGCCTGGCGGGGGACGGCGCGCTGGGGCCGGAGACGGCGGCTCTGCTGCGCCCCTGGCTGCGCGGCTATGTGGAATACACCGTCCGCCGGGGCGACACGCCCTACGCCGTGGCGCTGCGCCACGGCATCGGCCTGCGCGCGCTGGAGACGGCCAACCCCGCCATGGACCCGACGGCGCTGCGCGCGGGCGAGCGCCTTGTCGTGCCGCTGCCCTTTTCCGTGGTGCCAACGAACGTCAGCTTCGGCTCCGCGCTGGTGACGGACTGCGTGCGCGCGCTGGCCGCGAGGTATCCCTTTTTGCGCTCGCGCAGCTTCGGCCGCAGCGTGATGGGCCGCCCGCTCTGGGCGCTGGAGCTGGGGGCGGGGCCGCGGGCGGTGGTCTATGCCGCCGCGCACCACGCCAACGAGTGGATAACGGCCCCGCTGCTGCTGCGCTTTGCCGAGGAGCTCTGCGAGGCCGCCGCCCACGGCGGCAGCGTGCGCGGCATACGCGCAGAGGAGATACTCTCGAACGCGCGGTTGTGCCTGGTGCCCGCCGTGGACCCGGATGGCATGGACCTAGTCACCGGCGCGCTTACGGAAGGGGAGCGCTACGCCGCGGCGAAGCGCGTGGCGGAGGCTTTCCCGGACATTCCTTTTCCCGCCGGCTGGAAGGCGAACATCGCCGGCACGGACCTCAACCTGCAATACCCCGCCGGCTGGGAGCGGGCCAGGGAGATCAAATACGCCGCCGGCTTCGACCGCCCCGCGCCGCGCGACTATGTGGGCAGCGCGCCCCTCTCCGCGCCCGAGAGCGCCGCGCTCTGCGCGCTGACGCGCTCGCTCTCGCCGGACATGGCCATCGCCCTGCACACGCAGGGGGAGGTCATCTACTGGCGTTACCAGGGCATGGAGCCGCCGCTGGCGCGGCACTACGCCGAGTGCTTCGCCGCCGCCAGCGGCTACGCGCTGGACGACGCGCCGGAGGCGTCCTCCTTCGCCGGGTACAAGGACTGGTTCATCGCCGAATTCGCCCGCCCCGGGTATACGGTGGAGTGCGGCCTGGGCGAGAACCCGCTGCCCATCGCGGACTTCGCGGAGATATACCGCCGCGTGCGGGGAATACTGGTGCTCGCCGCTGCTGGATGTTGACTAATTGCCGCCTGCGGTTATATAATATGGCGGATACGATAAAATACTCGCGGCCCTGCGCCGTCAAGAGAGGTAAGTCAACAAATGAGCGAAAAGTACGAAAACTGCACCAGCGACTGCTCCTCCTGCGGGGAGAACTGCCCCAGCCGCAAGAAGGAGAGCTTCCTCAAGCCCCTGCACGAGGGCAGCGCCGTCGGGCGCGTGATCGCCGTCGTCAGCGGCAAGGGCGGCGTGGGCAAGAGCCTGGTGACGGGCCTGCTGGCCGCCGAGATGCAGCGCCGCGGGCACCGCACCGCCATCCTGGACGCGGACGTCACCGGCCCCAGCGTGCCGCAGATGTTCGGCGTGCACGAGTCGGCGCGCGGCGGCGAGGACTTCATCCTGCCCGTGAAGAGCGCCTCCGGCATCCAGATGATGAGCATGAACGTCCTGCTCCCGCACGAGACGGACCCCGTCGTCTGGCGCGGGCCAGTCATCGCCGGCGCGGTGGAGCAGTTCTGGACGGACGTCATCTGGGACAACGTGGACTACATGTTCGTCGATATGCCCCCCGGGACGGGCGACGTGCCCCTGACCGTGTTCCAGTCCCTGCCGGTGAACGGCGTCATCGTCGTCACCAGCCCGCAGGAGCTGGTGGGCATGATCGTGGAGAAGGCCGTGAACATGGCCGGCATGATGAACAAGCGCGTGCTGGGCATCGTGGAGAACATGTCCTATTTCGTCTGCCCGGACTGCGGCCGCCGCAGCAGTGTGTTCGGCGAGAGCCACATCGGCGAGACGGCCTCCCGCTTCGGCATCGGCCACGTGGCCAAGTTGCCCATCGACCCCAAGGTGGCCGCCGCCTGCGACGCCGGCGCCATCGAGTCGCTGAACATGCCGGAGCTCACCGGGCTGGCGGACTACCTGGAGAGAGGGGCGTACTGAGCCATGCCGGAAGGGGTCAAGCTGCCCATCGGCCAGCTCTATCAGGCCAACTACGACGAACACCTGGCCGCGCTGAGGGCCGTGTGCAAGTCGCTCTGCCACCAGTATAACCAGCTCGACCCCGGCGACAGGGCAGGGCAGATGGAGATCCTCCGCCGGCTCCTGGGCACTGTCGGCAAAGAGGCGGAGGTGATGCCGCCCATCTGGTTCGACTACGGCTGCAATGTCCACCTGGGCGAGAAGTTCTATTCGAACCACGACCTCATCATCACTGACGGGGCGGAAGTGCGCTTTGGCGACAACGTGTTCGTCGGCCCCAACTGCTGCTTCACCACCGCCGAGCACCCCATCGACCCGGAGCTGCGCGCGGAGGGGCTGGAGATCGCCCTGCCCATCACCGTGGGCAGCCGCGTCTGGCTGGGCGCGGGCTGCACCGTGCTGGCCGGCGTCACCATCGGCGACAACGCCGTCATCGGCGCGGGCAGCGTGGTCACGCACGACATCCCCGCCAATGTGGTGGCCGTGGGCGTGCCCTGCCGGGTGATGCGGGCGGTGACGGAGGCGGATAAGCGCCGCTGGCCGTTCTATCAGCCCTGAGGCGGGAAACGGCAACAAAATAAACGAGCGAAAACGGCCTCACAGGCCGTTTTCGCCGCTCCTGGAGGGTTAGGAATTGATAACGCTGCTCTCCCGGCTGTTCATAAAGGACCGGGAAAACTATACGGACGAGCGCGTGCGCCGCGCTTACGGCGCGCTCTGCTCCTGCGCGGGCATCTTCCTCAACGTGCTGCTCTTCGCGGGGAAGTACCTGGCGGGCGTGCTCTCCGGCTCCATCGCCGTCACGGCGGACGCATTCAACAACCTCTCTGACGCGGGCTCGTCCGTCATCACGCTGGCGGGCTTCCGCATGGCCTCCAAAAAGGCGGACCCCGGCCACCCCTTCGGCCACGGGCGCATCGAGTACCTCTCCGGCGTGGCCGTGGCGCTCATCATCATCGCCGTGGGCGTGCAGCTCGCGCGGGACTCCATAGCCAAGATCGCCGCGCCGGAGGCCGTGGACGCCGGCTGGCTGCCGATGGCCATCCTCGCTGCCTCCATCGCCGTCAAGGGCTACATGTACCTCTACAACAGTTCGGTGGGCAAAAAAATAGCCTCCCCCGGCATGAGGGCCACGGCCCTCGATTCGCTCACCGACTGCATCGCCACCTTTGCCGCCCTCGCCTCCATGCTCATCTACCGCTTCACGCGCGTGAATATCGACGGCTGGGCCGGCGCGGCCGTGGCGCTCTTCATCATGTGGTCCGGCTTCACCGCCGCCCGCGACACGCTCAGCCCCCTGCTGGGCACGCCGCCGTCCAAGGAGCTGGTGGACCGTATCTACGCCATCGTCCTCGCGCACCCGGAGATCCGCAACGTCCACGACCTGGTCGTCCATGACTACGGCCCCGGGCGGCTGATGATCTCCCTGCACGCGGAAGTGCCGGCGGACGGCGACCTCTGCGAGCTGCACGACACCATAGATACGGCGGAGTACGAGCTGCAAAAGGAGCTCGGCTGCTCGGCCGTGATACATATGGACCCCGTGAGCATCGACGACGGCAAGACCTCCCGCATGCGCGCCGCCGTGGCCGCGCACCTGGACGAGATATGCCCCGGCATGACGCTGCACGACTTCCGCATCGTGGACGGCCCCACGCACACGAACGTCATCTTCGACGCCGTGCTGCCGCTGGACGCCCCCATCAGCGAGGAGGAGGCAAAAGAAAAGCTCGACGCCCTGGTCGCGTCGCTGTGGGAGAATTCGCACCCGAAGGTGCATATAGACAGGCCGTATATATAATGCCGCCGCAAGCGGCGGCGGGCGGGGTGCAGGGGCGGAGGCCCCTGCAAGACCCACGTGCCACCCCATTTCTTTGGTCTTGTCCAAAGAAACGGGTGTGGCGCCCCAAAGAAAAACGCTCTGGTGCAAACCGGAGCGTTTTTTGCGCGTTTTTACGGGTTTTCAGTCATCAAACGTGGTCATCCCGAATGGTGAATGAGTTTTCTGCATCGCCGACCGTGCACTGCTTCGCTTACGCTCGCGGCACTAACGATCATCATCCCGCCAGCGGCGCGAGCGAAGCGAAGCCAACCGCGGTCGGCGTTGTGCAAGGCCATCCGATGACGGGATGACCACCCGAAAGTCAGTCACCACCAGGACTAACAAGCAGATTTTACGTATCGACAAGCACCAAAGCGGTTTCCTCTTTGGAGTCTGAGGGGTTTCTTTTTGACAAGACAAAAAGAAATCCCTCAGGAAAATCATGGGTTGATTTGGTTAAGTAAGTCGATTATATTACCGACTTAGAGGGGCGCGGGCCGCAGGCAGCTGCCTCCGGCCGTTGGCCGGTCAGAAGAGGTGGACGTTGACGATGACGGCGGAGAACACGATGGAGACGGTGGAGCAGAGCTTGATGAGTATGTTGAGGCTGGGGCCTGAGGTGTCCTTGAAGGGGTCGCCGACCGTGTCGCCGATGACGCCGGCCTTGTGGCACTCGCTGCCCTTGCCGCCGTGGTGGCCGGACTCTATGTACTTTTTCGCGTTGTCCCAGGCACCGCCGGAGTTGGACATGAACACGGCCATGCCGAAGCCGCAGACGGTGGTGCCGGCCAGCAGGCCGATGACGCCCTCCACGCCGAGGACGAGGCCGGTGGCGATGGGCACGATGACAGCCAGCAGGGCGGGGAGGACCATGGCCCGCAGCGCGCCCGTGGTGCAGAGGTCGACGCAGCTCTCATAGTCCGGCTCGGCCTCGCCCTCCATGATGCCGGCGATCTCGCGGAACTGGCGGCGCACCTCCACGACGACGTGCTGCGCGGCCTTCTGCACGGCGCTCATGGTGAGCGCGCCGAAGATGAACACCAGCATCACGCCCACGAAGAGGCCCACTAGGATGGCCGGGTTGGTCACCGAAAGGTCGATGCGCGCGCCGCCCATGTAGTCCTCGGCGACCTCAACATAGCTGACGAGCAGGGCGAGGGCCGTGAGCGCGGCGGAGCCGATGGCGAAGCCCTTGCCGGTGGCGGCGGTGGTGTTGCCCAGGGAGTCGAGCGCGTCCGTGCGCTCGCGCACTTCCTCGCCCAGGCCGCTCATCTCCGCGATGCCGCCGGCGTTGTCCGCCACGGGGCCGTAGGCGTCCGTCGCCAGGGTGATGCCGAGCGTGGCGAGCATGCCTATCGCGGAAATGCCGATGCCGTAGAGCCCGTTGTTGAAGCTCAGGTCATAGCCCGCGGAGTTGGTGGCGAGAGTGCCGCCGGAGGCTATGAAGCTGATTATGACGGCGGCGCTGACGATGAGTATGGGCGCAGCCGTGCTCAGCATGCCGAGGGAGATGCCGCCGATGATGGTGGTGGCGGCGCCGGTCTCCGTGGCGTCGGAGAGGTTCTGCGTGGGCTTATAGGTGTCGGAGGTGTAGTACTCCGTGACATAGCCGATGGCGCAGCCGGCGGCCAGGCCGCAGAAGATGGACACCAGGATGCCCCACCAGCTGGCCCCGTCCACGTCCTTCATCACCCACCAGGTGAGCGGCACGCAGAGCACGGCGCAGAGCGCGGCGGCAAAATAGGTGCCCGTGCGCATGCTCTTGAGCAGCTCGCGCTGGCTGGCCTTTTCGCCGGTCTTTATCATGAACGAGCCGATGAGCGAGCAGACGACGCCCACCACGGCGATGGCCAGCGGCAGGAACATGCCGTTCCAGCCGTAGCCGGCGGAGGCGCCGATGGCGAAGGTGGCGAGGATGGAGCCCACATAGCTCTCATAGAGGTCCGCGCCCATGCCGGCCACGTCGCCCACGTTGTCGCCCACGTTGTCGGCGATGGTGGCGGGGTTGCGGGGGTCGTCCTCGGGAATGCCGGCCTCAACCTTGCCCACCAGGTCCGCGCCCACGTCCGCGGCCTTGGTGAAGATGCCGCCGCCCACGCGCGCGAAGAGCGCGGCGCAGCTGGCGCCCATGCCGAACATGACCATGGTGTTGGCGATGGTGTCCGCGTCGCAGTTGAAGCCGTATTCAAGGATCAAAAACCACAGCGACACGTCCAGTATGCCCAGCCCGACCACCGTGAAGCCCATCACGGAGCCGGAGGAGATGGCCACGCGCAGCCCGCGGTTGAGGCTCTCGTTGGCGGCGTTGGCCGTGCGCGCATTGGCGCTGGTGGCGATGCGCATGCCCACGAAGCCCGCCATGCAGGAATAAAACCCGCCGGTGACGAAGGCAAAGGGCACGAACTTGTTCACCAGCCCCTCGCCGTTCACCAGCGGGAGATAGGCGAGGAGGGCGAGGATGACCGCGATGATGGAGAATATCACCGCCACGGTCTTGTACTGCCGCCGGAGATAGGCGTTGGCGCCGCGGCGGATGGCCGCCGCTATCTTTTCCATGGCCGGCGTGCCTTCGGAAAACTGCTTCACCCTGCGAGCCTGAGACCAGGCGAAGAGCAGCGCGATGAGCGCGCCCACGACGCCTATCCAGAACAGGTTTTCCATGTCACAACACTCCTTGCGTCTGTCATCTGCCCCACATGGGGGACTTTATCATACGGATATTGTAAACGATGACGCAGGATAAAGCAATGAAAAAGTGAGGATTTTGCCTAAAAATTCAAAAAATTTTTGATATAAATGCACAAAATGTTTGGGATGTTTAGAATATCTATAACTTTACATTCGTGGTTCTTATCCAGTTTTGCCCGCTCCAAATTGTGAAAAACATGTAAAAGGGAAGGCCCCGCGCGGGGCCTTCCTGCGCCGTTTATGCCGCGGGGCGCATCCGCCCCGTGTGGTCGATGTCGTATTCGCCCGTGAGCAGCAGCTCGGAGACGGGGACGAGCGTGTAGCCGTCGGCGAGCAGGCTCTCGATGATGCCCGGCAGGGCCTCCGGCGTGTGCTCGGCGGCGTTGTGGAAGAGGACGATGGAGCCGGGCTTGACGCCGTTCACCACCCGGCGCTCGATCTGCGCGGCGTCCAGGCCCTTCCAGTCCAGGCTGTCAACGTCCCACTGTATGGGCGTCACGCCCATGCCGCGGATGGCGTCGATGGCTTCGTCGTCGTATTCGCCGTAGGGGCAGCGGAAGAGCGTGGGGCGCACGCCGGTGACGGATTCGACCTTGTCGCTGCAGGCGTTGACGTCCTCCACCACCTCCGCGGCGGAGAGGGAGGCGAAGTGGGCGTGCGTGTTGGAGTGGTTCATCACCTCCATGCCGGCGTCGGCCAGGGCGCGCACGGACTCCGGGTATTTGTCCACCCAGCCGCCGACGACGAAGAAGGTGGCGCGCACGCCGTAGTGCGTGAGGATGTCGATGAGCTGCTCCGTGTCCTCGTTGCCCCAGGCGGCGTCGAAGGTGAGCGCGGCGTATTTCCCGTCGCGCTCGACACTGTATACGGGCAGCGAGCGCCGGGAGGCGGAGACGCCGACGACGGCAGGGCTGCTGACGAGCGTGAAGATGAGTATCACGGCCAGCGCGAGCGCCGCGCCGGAGGCGGCCTGGCGGTGGGAGGATATGTATCTCATCGCCCGCGAAAGAGTGGTCTTCATGCGATTTCCCCCGTTTCTACGTCATTCATCGCCCGCCGGTGCCCGGCGGGGACCCATGGTCGATGATATGACGGCGCTTCCGTCAGTATGTCTGAAAACTAACGGTTGCCAAGCGCCATATTGGGGGAGTATAATCGAACCAGCCAGCAGGCGCGTATAAAGAAAGGGAGGATACCTAATGAAGTTCTCGAGTAAAATACTCAAATGCGAGCTTTCACCTATCCGCAAATTCGCCCCCTACGCAGCCGCGGCACGAGCGAGGGGGATAGAGATCTACCCACTGAACATCGGCCAGCCGGACGTTGAAACGCCAAAGGAATATTTTGAAGCCGTGAGGAGGTTCTCCGAGCCTGTATTGGGCTATGCGCCCTCGGATGGCGTGCCGGAGTACCTGGACGCCGTGCACGCCTACTATGAGCGCCTGGGCCAGCCCATCGAGCGCGGCTGCATCCTCGCCACCGAGGGCGGCAGCGAGGCGCTCTCCATGGTCATCAACTGCATACTCGACAACGGGGACGAGATCATCGCGCCCGAGCCGTTCTACCCCAATTACTCGACATTTGCCACGCTTGCGGGCGCGTCCATCCGCCCCATCCCCACCACGCCCGAGGAGGGCTTCCGCTACGCCGAGCGCGAGCGCATCGAGCCGCTCATCAACGAGCACACCCGGGCCATACTCATCACCAACCCCGGCAACCCCACCGGCAGCGTGCTCACGCGCGCGGAGATGCGCGTGATAGCCGACATCGCCGTGGAACACGGCCTGTTCGTCATCTCTGACGAGGTGTACCGCGAATTCACCTACGGCGGCGAGGCCATGGCCAGCATGCTGGAGTTTGAGCACGCGCGGGAGAACGTGGTGGTCGTGGACTCGGTGTCCAAGCGCTTTTCCGCCTGCGGCGCGCGCGTGGGCGCCGTCATTTCCCGCAACCGCGAGCTGATGCAGCAGGTGCTGAAGCTCTGCCAGTCCCGCCTCTGCGGCGCTACGCTCGACCAGGTGGGCGCGGCCGCGCTGTACACCGTGGGGCCGGAGTATTTCGCCGCCGTGCGCGAGGAGTACATGCGCCGGCGCGACACGGCCTATGCCGGGCTGATGCGCATCCCCGGCGCCGTCTGCCGCCGGCCGGAGGGCGCCTTTTACCTGATGGCGAAGCTGCCCGTCGACAACACGGACACCTTCCAGCAGTGGATGCTGGAGGAGTTCAACGACAAGGGCGAGACCGTGATGCTCACGCCGGGCGAGGGCTTCTACGCCACGCCGGGCAAGGGCGTGAACGAGGCGCGTATCGCCTATGTGCTGGAGCAGGGCCGCCTGGAGCGGGCCATGGAGCTGCTGCGCCTGGGCATCGAGGCCTACAACGCCCGGTAAATACACGTTGGCATGATAAAAAGGGCCGCGGACACCGCGGCCTTTTTGTCATTTTACCGCCTGGGGGCGAATAAGCTCTGGGCATGGACGGTATCATTGCTTTCATCGCGGATATGGCCGGGCGCCTGAGCCGCGCCGTGTGGGGCGCGCCGATGGCGCTGCTGCTGATGGGCACGGGCATTTATCTCTCCTGCCGGCTGGGCTGGGTGCAGGTGAGGCGCTTCGGCGCCGTCATGCGCGGCACGCTGGGGCGGCTCTTTTCGCAGCCGGAGGGCGGGCGCGGCTCCGTCACGCCCTTCCAGGCCATGGCCACGGCCCTGGCGGGCACCATGGGCACGGGCAACATCGCCGGCGTGGCGCTGGCGGTGAGCCTCGGCGGGCCGGGGGCCATATTCTGGCTGTGGGTGACGGCCATACCCGGCATGGCCACCAAATTCGCCGAGGTGCTGCTGGCCGTGCGCTACCGCGAGCGGGGGAGCGGCGGCGAGTGGGCCGGCGGGCCCATGTACTACATCAAAAACGGCCTTGGCCGGCGCTGGATGCCGCTGGCGCGCTGCTTCGCCCTGGCCGGTATGCTGGCCGCGCTGGGGATGGGCAACGCCGTGCAGGTGAGCGAGCTGGCGGCCAGCGTGCAGACGGCCCTGGAGCTCTGCGCGCCGGCCGCGGCGGCGGACGGGGCGCGCGTGAGCGCATATGTGGGCCTCTTTGCCGCGCTCTGTTCGGCGGCGGTGCTGCTGGGCGGGGCGAAGCGCCTGGGCGCCGTGGCGGGGATGCTGGTGCCCGCGGCGGCGCTGGCCTATGTCCTCGCCTGCCTGGCCGTGGTGTTCACGCACCTGGACGCCCTGCCGGGCGCGCTGGCGCTCATATTGCGCGGCGCTTTCGAGCCGCAGTCCGTGGCCGCGGGGCTGAGCCTGCGCGCGTGCATCGACTGCGGGCTGCGCCGGGGCGTGTTCTCAAACGAGGCGGGGCTGGGCTCCGCGCCCATCGCCCACGCCGCCACCAGCGAGACGGAGCCCGTGCGCCAGGCGTTCTACGGCGTTTTCGAGGTGTTCGCTGACACGATGGTGGTCTGCACGCTGACGGGCGTGACGCTGCTCGTTTCCGGCGTGGGCGTAGGCTATGGCAGCGCGCAGTCGGCCCCGCTCTGCGCCCGGGCGCTGGGCACGGCGCTGGGGGAGAGGGGCGGCGCGCTGGTGGTGGCGCTGGGGATGTGCCTGTTCGCGCTCTCCACGCTCTTCAGCTGGGGGCTGTATGGCTCGCGCTGCTGCGCCTTCCTGCTGGGCGGGCGCGCCGTGCGGCCCTACCTGGCCGTGTTCTGCGCGGTGGCCTTCCTGGGCGCGGCGGCGGGCTCGGAGCTGGCCTGGCCGCTGGCGGACGCGCTGAACGGCCTGATGGTCCTGCCCAACCTGTTCGCGCTGCTCGCCCTCTCGGGCCGGGCGGCGCGGGAAACAAAAGAATATTTCCGGCGCAAAAAAGTTGTTGACATTTGGCCCTCCATGCTGTAAAATAACCCTTGCCTTGAAAAACGGACGATTAGCTCAGCTGGTATGAGCATCCGCTTGACGTGCGGAGGGTCACAGGTTCGAGTCCTGTATCGTCCACCAATAAGAAAGCCTTGAAACACGCATGTTTCAAGGCTTTTTTCTAACTTCCGGCGGCTAAACGCCCGCGGCCGGATCTTTGCGGAAAGAGGGGGAAGACATGCTGATAAGGTGCGTTTGGGAGCACAACGGCGATGACAGCATCCTGTACGCGGACAATTTTCCCGGCGCGTTCGCGCGCGGCAGGTCCCTTGCCGAGGCCGTGGGCAAGATGGCGGCGGAGACGGCGTCCTACCTGCGGTGGCGGGGAGAGGCCGTCCCCGGGCCGATAGAGGCGGTCCTCGTGCAGGAAAAAGAGTCCGATCTGACGGTCTCCGACGCGGATTCGGACGTGATTTTTGACACGGAGAAACAGCCGCTGCGCGCGGAGGAGTACGAAGCTCTGAAAGCCCTTGCGCTTAAATCGGCGGAGGACTTCCAGGCGCTGTACGAGGCCGTGCCGGACCCGGACAGGAGCTGCCTGCCGGAGCGTCGGACGTTCTACGGCGCCGTCCCGCGCACGGCGCGCGAGATGTACGAACACACGAAGAACGTGAACATCTATTATTTCGGTGAAATAGGCGTGGAGGCGGACAACGAGGGGACGATTTCAGACTGCCGCCGGAGGGGATTTTTATTGCTTGAAGGGCAGCCGGATTTCCTGAAAAACCGCGTGTTCGGGGGCAGCTACGGCGAGGAGTGGTCGCTGCGCAAGGTGCTGCGGCGCTTTGTCTGGCACGACCGCATACACGCGAAGGCGATGTACCGCATGGCGCTGAGGACGTTTGGAGAGGGCGTCCCGAACGTGTTTTGCTTTGATGTTCCGCCCCGCCCGGATGAGCGGCGGGGAATATGACTCTCACGCAGGAGGTAAACCATGCAGCACAAATGTAAGGTAACGGTCATTGACAAAAAGCTCTATCCGGAGCTGCAGCAGCGCTACTGCGCGGACCCGCAGTCCGGGCCGTGCCCCTGCTACAACGTGGGGGACGAGTTCGTATTTGAGCGCTACGGCGCGGCGGACGACTTCTGGCACATCGGCGCGGGCACGCTGAGGACGCCGGGCGCGCCCGGTACGGCGGGCGGCGCGCATCTGGCCCACTGCTCCGAGGCCTGGGACGCCATTGCGCGCTACATCTACACCGCCCTGCAGGGCGGCAGCATCATGCGCGGCTGGATGAACGACGAGCGCGTGATGATAGCCTGTTGCTCCGACGGGACGCGCCCGGTCATCTTCAAGATAGAGCGGCTGGACTACAAGGCCGTGCATGTGCCCGGGCTTGAAAGTGCGGAAAAGGCCGCCTCGCTAAGCTCCGCGCTCGCAGCGCTGCCCGGGGTGAGCTCCGTGGCCGTCAGGGCTGAAGAGGGCTTCATAGAGGTGTATGTGGACGGCACCGTGCCGGACGAGGCCATACGCGCCGCGGCGCCGGAGGCAGTAAGGATAGATTAAGGCGTTTTATACGAATAAAGCCCCGCCGTTTTTCGTACATTAACGGCGGGGTGATTTTTTTGAAGCATAAATACCTGCGACTTGCCGCGTGCATAGCCATACCTCTGATTCTGGGCGGGATCTCCGCCCTCGCCGTGAAGGGGAGCATGGCCGAGTACGCCATGATAGAGCAGCCGCCGCTCTCGCCCCCGGGCTGGCTGTTCCCCGCGGCGTGGAGCGTGCTGTATGTGCTGATGGGCGCGGCGTCGTATATCGTGCTCTGCTCCGGCGCGCCGCTGTATGAGCGGCGGAGCGCGCTGAAGCTCTATGCCGTGCAGCTCGTTGTAAACGTGCTCTGGCCTCCCATATTCTTCGGGTTGGAGCTATATTTGGCGGCGCTGGCCTGGCTTGTACTGCTCTGGGTGCTCGTACTCGTCACGGCGCTGCGCTTCCGGCGGATATCGCGCGCGGCGTTTTGCCTGATGGTGCCGTACCTCGCCTGGCTGACGTTCGCGGCGTATTTGAATTTCGGCGTCTGGCTGCTGAACTGAAAAGCCGCCCCGGACACCCGGGGCGGCTTTTCTCAAAGCTCGAGCTCCATTTTTACTTCCGTCACAGGCTCGCCGGAGAGGCTCCAGTCCGTGTTGCTGCTCGTCTCCGTCTGTACGAAACCCAGGCGGCCGTAGATGCGCACGGCGTCCTCCAGCGGCCCGGCGGTCCAGAGGATGAGCCGCCTGTAGCCGGCCTCCCTCGCCCGCGAGAAAAGGGCCTTCGTCAGCGCGGAGCCAATGCCGAAGCGGCGGCAGTCAGGCTCCACCAGGAACAGCCGCAGCTGGCCTGTGCTGTCCCCGGCGTCGCAGAGCATGATGCAGCCGAGAAGGCGGCCGGCGGCCGTATCCTCGGCGACCCACAGCTCCTCGCCGGGGCCGTGCTCTTTTTTGGCGAAGTCCAGGGCGATGGCCGCCGCGTATTCGGAAAAGGCCGGGCCCCAGTTGTATTCCTCGCGGTAGATGCGCCGGTGGGCTTCGGCGACATACTGCTCCTCGCCCTTTTTATAAGGCCTGACTGTGTATTCCATGCCCGCTGTCCCCCCTTCGTTTTTCCCTATCATAGCACGCCGGCGCGCGCACGGCAAGAGTGCCACTTGCGCTTGCCGCCGCTTCGTGATATGATGCTCTCAACAGAAATGGGGAGGCGGAGGCATGGAATTCCTCGGCATAGATATCAATGTAAAAAACATCCCGGAGCTCGACCCGGGCTTCATCCCGCTTTACAAATTCAACACCGCGTTCCTGGAGGGGGCGAAGAAGCCCCTCGGCGTCGCCGTGGAGCGCGCCGGCGGCGAGATCGCAGTGCAGGAGACCTTCATCCACGGCACGCCGGAGCTGGCGGAGGCCGACCGCTATTACGCCGCGCGGCTGGTGAAGAGCATGCTCTGGCTCTACGGCGGCTGGAAGGTGTACATCTCTGGCGACCGCGGCGTCTATGAGGCCGTGAAGGCCGACTACGCCCCCGGCGGGGCGCGCGAGTTCGACGCGGACTTCATGGCCAACGTCTATGAGCGGCCGTTCGAGGTCGTGTTCGTGGACGGGCTGCCGGCGGAATACAGCCGCCCGCAGGCGGTGGGCCGCCACCTGGACGGCTGCCGCATCGGCTTTGACGCCGGCGGCAGCGACCGCAAGGTGAGCGCCGTCATCGACGGCGAGAGCGTGTTTTCCGAGGAGGTCGTCTGGTACCCGAAGGTGACGGAGGACCCCGACTACCACTTCGAGGGCATCGTCTCCGCGCTGAAGTCCGCGGCGGCGCACATGCCGCGCGTGGACGCCATCGGCGTCTCCTCCGCCGGCATCTATATCGATAACCGCACGATGGTGGCCTCGCTCTTCCTCAAGGTGCCGAAGGACAAGTTCGACGCGAAGGTGAAGGACATATACATCCGCGCGGCGAAGGAGATCGGCGACGTGCCGCTGGTGGTGGCCAACGACGGGGACGTGACCGCCCTCGCCGGGGCCATGAGCCTGGGCGAGAACAACATCCTCGGCATCGCCATGGGCACCAGCGAGGCCGTGGGCTATGTCGATGAGAACGGCAACATCACCGGCTGGCTGAGCGAGCTGGCCTTCATGCCCGTGGACGCGGATCCGGAGGCGATGGCCGACGAGTGGTCGGGCGACATCGGCTGCGGGGTGAAGTATTTCTCCCAGGACGGCGTCATCAAGCTGGCGCCGCGCGCGGGCATCGAGCTCGACGAGTCCGCGCCGCCGGCGGAGAAGCTGAAGGCCGTGCAGAAGCTGATGGAGGCCGGCGACGCGCGCGCGGAGGCCGTCTACCGCAGCATCGGCGTCTATCTGGCGCACTCCCTGGCGCTCTATTACGGCTACTACGGCTTCAAATACGTGCTGCTGCTGGGCCGCGTGATGTCCGGCCGCGGCGGCGACACGGTGCTGGACACCTGCAAGGCCGTGCTGGCGGACGAGTATCCCGAGCTGGCGGCGAAGATCGTCCCCACGCTGCCGGACGAGAGGTTCCGCCGCGTGGGCCAGTCCGCCGCCGCCGCCTCGCTGCCCTCCACGCAGCGCCGGTAATACGGCGAGCGGCGCATTGAAGAATAAAGCCGGAGCTCATAGAGCTCCGGCTTTTGCCGTGTATGGCGTTTTACGCGATCTTGGCGCAGAGCCAGTCGAGGATGTCCTTATAGACCTCCGCGCGGTTGGTCTCGTTGAGTATCTCATGCCGCGCGCCGGGGTAGAACTTGTAGGCCACGTCCCTGCAGCCGGCGCGCACGAGCAGGCTGTAGACCTTCGCCACCTGCACGCCCCAGCCGCCCACGGGGTCGGCGTCCCCGCTCATGAGGATGATGGGGATGCCCTTTGACATCTGGCCTATCTCCCGCGCGCTGCCCACGGTGGCCAGGCCGGAGAGCATCTCCCGGAAGAGGCTGCTGGTGGGAGTGAAGGTGCAGAGCGGGTCGGCGGCATAGGCGTCCACCACGGCCTCGTCGCGCGTCAGCCAGTCGTAGGGCGAGCGGCGCGGCTCGATCTTTTTGTTGTAGCTGCCGAAGGCCATGCCGTAGATGTCCAGGCTGCGGTGGCGCGGGCCGTTTTTCAGCACGTCCGCGTCGCAGAGCATGCGCCCGGCGGCGAGGACGGGCGCCGCCGGCTGCCCGGTGCCGGAGAGGATGACGCCCGCGAGCTCCACCTCCGGGTGGCGGATGAGCCAGGTGCGCGCAAGGAAGCTGCCCATGGAGTGCCCGAGCAGGAAATAGGGGCTCTCCGGCCACTTTTCAGCCGTCAGGCGGCGCAGCTGCTCGATGTCCGCCACCACGGTCTCCCAGCTGCCGAGGGGGCCGAAATAGCCCAGGTCCTCCTCGCTGAGCACGCTCTGGCCGTGGCCCAGGTGGTCGTTGGCCACCACCACGAAGCCCTTTGAGGCCAGGTAGCGGGCGAAGGGCGCGTAGCGCCCGGCGTATTCGCAGATGCCGTGCGATATCTGCACAACGGCGTTGATGTCGCAGTCCGGCACCCATTCGCGCACGTGTATGGGCGTGCTGCCATTGGCGGAGGTGAAGGTGTATTCGTTTTCCGTGATGATTGGCATTTGCATTTGCCTCCTCTTGTGTTATTATACTATTAGGCCCATTTTAGTCTAAAAACGCGGCAAAGTCAACGACACGGAGGTGCAAGGCATGAAAGGCCATGTGATAGCCCTGGACCAGGGGACGACGAGCTCGCGCGCCATCATCTTCAACGAGGCGGGGGAGATCGTCTCCCTGGCGCAGCGGCCGTTCCCGCAGATATATCCCCGCCCCGGCTGGGTGGAGCACGACCCGATGGACATTTTGTCCTCGCAGTTCGGCGCGCTGGCGGAGGCGTTTGAAAAAAGTGGCCTCGAGCGCGGCGACATCGCCGCCATCGGCGTCACCAACCAGCGCGAGACGGCCATCGTCTGGGACCGCGCGACGGGCAGTCCCGTCTATAACGCCATCGTCTGGCAGTGCCGGCGCACGGCGCCTATCTGCGACCGCCTGGCCTCCGAGGGGCTGGGGGCCTATGTCCGCGACAAGACGGGGCTGCTGATCGACGCCTATTTTTCCGGCACCAAGATCAAGTGGATACTGGACAACGTCCCCGGCGCGCGCGAGCGGGCCGAGAAGGGCGAGCTGCTCTTCGGCAACGTCGATTCCTGGCTCATCTGGAACCTCACCGGCGGGCGCGAGCACATCTCCGACTTTTCCAACTGCTCGCGCACCATGCTCTTCGACATCGACCGCCTGCGCTGGGACAGCGAGCTCTGCCGCGCGCTGGACGTGCCGGTGCTGATGCTGCCCGCGCCGGTGCCCAGTTCGGCGG
The DNA here is from genome assembly GCA_944387865.1 of Candidatus Scatomorpha stercorigallinarum. Classification (GTDB taxonomy): domain Bacteria; phylum Bacillota; class Clostridia; order Oscillospirales; family Oscillospiraceae; genus Scatomorpha; species Scatomorpha stercorigallinarum. The sequence goes on from CALXGN010000018.1 coordinate 20,610, forward strand.
AGTACGGCCGCGTGGCGCCGGGCATCAAAGGCCTGGAGGCGCTGGCGGGCGTGCCCATCTGCGGCAGCGCCGGCGACCAGGCCGCCGCCCTGCTGGGCCAGGGCTGCGTGCAGCCGGGGGAGGGCAAGAACACCTACGGCACGGGCTGCTTCACGCTGGTCAACACCGGCCGGCGCAGCGTCCGCAGCGTGTCCGGCATGCTCACCAGCGTGGCCTGGAGCGTGAACGGGCAGACGACCTACGCCATGGAGGGCAGCGTTTTCAACGCCGGCAGCGCCATCCAGTGGCTGCGCGACGAGCTGGGGCTCATCTCCTCCGCCGCCGAGAGCGGGGAGGTGGCCGCCTCCGTGCCGGACAACGCCGGCGTGTACATGGTGCCGGCCTTCACCGGCCTCGGCGCGCCGTATTGGGACATGTACGCCCGCGGGACCATCGTCGGCCTCACGCGCGGCGCCACGCGCGCGCACATCGTGCGCGCCGCCATGGAGGGCATCGCCTATGAGGTGGCGGACCTGCTGCGCGCCATGGAGCGCGACTCCGGCGTCCACCTGCCGGCCCTGCGCGTGGACGGCGGGGCCAGCGTCAGCGATTTCCTCATGCAGTTCCAGGCGGACATCCTGCGCCTGCCCATCGACCGCCCGGCGATGGTGGAGACCACGGCCTTCGGCGCGGCCTTCCTGGCCGGGCTGGCGGCGGGCGTCTGGAGCGGCATGGATGAGATCGCCGAACTGCGCCGCAGCGAGCGGGTGTTCACCCCTCAGATGGACGCGGACACCGCCGCGGGATATTTCAAACAGTGGCAGCGCGCGCTCAAGCGCTCGCTGAGATGGGAGACAAACGAATGAGCGAGAGCATACTGGTGGTGCGGCGCGAATACCTCGCGCCCTACCTGACGGAGGACTTTGGACTGATAACGGAGGGCGTGGAGGAGATCGTGCGCGTGATCGAAGCGCATCACGAGTTCCGGCCGCGCCCGGAGATGGAGACGGACCCGGCGTACAAGCAGATCATACCCTACGTCCTCGTCACCCGCGGGGCGGAGGCGTTCGTCATGCAGCGGCTGAAAAAGGGCGGCGAGCAGCGCCTGCACGGGCTCTTGAGCCTCGGCGTGGGCGGGCACATAAACCCCGTGGACGAGGCCGGGGGCAGCGCGCTGACGGCCGGGCTGCGCCGCGAGGTGGACGAGGAGGTGGCGTTGGAGCGCGCCGTCTCGCTCACGCCCCTGGGCGTCATCAACAACGACCGCGACGAGGTGGGGCGCGTCCATCTCGGCTTCCTCTTCCGCCTGGAGGCGGAGGGCGCGGTGACGGTGCGCGAGACGGAGAAGCTCTCCGGCTCCTTCATGCCCATCGCCGCGCTGCCGGCGCTGCGCGATAAAATGGAGGGCTGGTCGCAGATCGCGCTGGAGGTGCTGGCATGAGGGCCTTTTCTACGGCCGATATCCTCCTGCCCGCCGCCGCGGATATGGAAAAGTGGGCCTGCGTGGCCTGCGACCAGTTCACCTCCGAGCCGAAGTACTGGGAGCAGGCGGAAAAATCCGCCGCCGGCGCGCCCAGCGCCCTGCGCCTCATCTATCCGGAGGCGTACCTGGGCCGGGCGGACGAAGAGGAGGCCCGGCGGCGGATAAACGCGGAGATGGAGCGCTACCTCGCCGAAGGCGTGTTCAAAACGGTCCCCGACAGCCTGGTCTATGTGGAGCGCACGCTGCCCTCCGGCGCCGTGCGCCGCGGTCTGGTGGGCAAGCTGGACCTGGAGCAGTACGACTGGGCGGAGGACAGCCGCGCCGCCGTCCGCGCCACGGAGGGCACCATCGAGAGCCGCCTGCCCGCGCGCGTGGAGATCCGCCGCGCGGCGCCCATCGAGCTGCCGCACATCATGGTGTTCATAAACGACCCGGAGGACGCCGTCATCCCCTCCGCCGCCGGGGGCGAGGCGCTCTATGACTTCGAGCTGATGCTCGGCGGCGGGCACATCCGCGGCAGCCGCGTCCACGGCCTGGCGGCGGAGGACGTTTTGCGCCGCATCGACGGGCTGGGCGGCGAGTTCCCCTTCGCCATGGGCGACGGCAACCACAGCCTGGCCGCCGCCAAGCGCTGCTGGGAGGAGCTGCGCCCCACGCTGCCGGAGGCGGAGCGCGAGGGCCATCCGGCGCGCTACGCGCTGGTGGAGCTGGTGAACATACACGACCCGGCGGTCGTGTTCCGCCCTATACACCGGGTGATATCCGGCACGCGGACGGAGGACTTTTTCGACGCCGCGCTCGCCGCCTTCCCCCAGGCGGAGCCGGGGGAGGCCGCGATGGGCGTGACGCTGCTCTGCGGCGGGCGGGAGCTGGCGCTCTCCGTGCCCTTTTCGCTGGGCGAGCTGGTGGGCGTGGCCGACTGCTTCCTCGCCGACTACCGCGCGGCTTTCCGCGGCGCGGTGGACTATATCCACGGCGAGGAGGAGACGCGCGCGCTCGCCTCGCGCGCCGGCTCGGCGGGCATTCTGCTGCCGCCGCTGGACAAAGCCGCCCTCTTCCCGGACGTGGCGCGCTTCGGCCCCTACCCGAAAAAGAGCTTTTCCATCGGCGAGGCGCGCGAGAAGCGCTATTACCTGGAAGCGCGGCGCATACGCTGACAACACACCGATCTAGACATAAAGGAGAAATGAAAAATGAGCGAACGCAACTTCATCGTCCCCGAGTACGGCCCCTTCGCCGGCATGAGAGTCATCGCCGCCGGCTCGCTCATCGCCATGCCCATGGCCGCCACCATGCTGGCCGACTTCGGCGCGGAGGTCATCCACATCGAGCGCCCCGGCGTGGGCGACACGATGCGCATGCTGGGCCCCTTCGCGGAAGTGGACGGCAAAAAAGTGGCCACCGGCTGGGCGCAGAACGGCCGCAACAAGCTGAGCCTGACGCTGGAGCTCAACCTCAAGCACCCGGAGGTGAAGGAGCTCTTCTACGGCCTCATCAGGGAGGCCGACATCTTCATGGAGAACATGGTCTGGCTGGAGAAGCTGGGCATCTATGACGAGGAGCTGCTGAAGGTCAACCCCAAGCTGGTCATCGTCCACATCTCCGGCCTCGGCAACGCTAAATTCGGCGGCGTGCCCAGCGTCTGCAACCGCGCCAGCTACGACATGATCGGCCAGGCGTTCTCCGGCTGGCTCTACCTGCAGGGCTACGCCGACCGCGACCCCGTCGTCGCCAAGCCCTACCTGAACGACTACGTCTCCGCCTTCGCCGCCCTTTTCGGCACCCTGGCGGCCTACACCTCCGCGCAGAAGACCGGCAGGGGCCAGGTGGTGGACATCGCCCAGTTCGAGGCCATGGCCCAGTACATGTACGGCACCTACACCAGCTACACCATGACGGGCCAGGTGACGGAGCGCAGCGGCAACGCCTCGCCCGCGATGCAGCCCTACGACCTCTTCCACACAAAGGACGGCGGCCTGGTGGCCCTGGGCGCTTTCGGCCCCGGCGTGTTCAAGCGCTGCATGCTGGCTCTCGGCCTCGACCCGGAGTATTTCAACTTCCAGGACTGCTCCTCCGGCCCGGAGGCCCTGGCCAGCCCCAAGGGCCGCGAGCTGAATGCCAGGGTGGTCGAGTGGTGCGCCAGCCACGACGCCGCGGAGATCGAGAGCATCATGGAGGCCGCGCGCGTGCCCTGCTCCAAGGTGAACACCGTCAAGGACACGCTGGAGAGCGAGCATTTCCGCTCCCGCGGCGACTGGGTGACCTATGAGGACCAGACCGTGGGCGCGCCCATCACCGCCTTCGGCATCGCTCCCAAGATGAGCGAGACGCCGGGCCGGGTCTGGCGCGGCGCGCCGTACATGGGCCAGGACACGGAGAGCGTGCTCAAGACCATCCTCGGCTATGACGACGAGAAGATCGCCGAGCTGCGCGACAAGCGCCTGATCTGATACGCTGAAGACGCGCGCCGCCCCGCCCAGCGCGGGGCGGCGCTTTTTTTGCCGAATTCAGGGAGTGTTTACAATTTGCTATTGCCAAGGCCCTGTAAATATTGTATAATTAATTGCTTTGTAATTGGGACCAATGTAGTTTTAATATAAGGAGAGGACCATCAACATGAGCTACGCTACAAAGGATATCCGCAACATCGCCCTGCTGGGCCACGGCGGCAACGGCAAGTCCACCCTTGCCGAGAGCATGCTGTACCTGACCGGCGCCATCGACCGCCTGGGCAGCACCGCGGCCGGTAACTCCGTTTCCGACTACGACGCGGAGGAGATCAGGCGGCACATCAGCATCTCCGCCAGCACGATGTATGTCGAATATCAGAAAACGAAGATAAACATCATCGACACCCCGGGATATTTCGACTTTGCGGGCGAAGTGGCGCAGGCCCTGCGCGTGGCGGACACCGGCATCATCTGCGTCTCCGCCAAGGACGGGCTCAACGTCGGCGCCGAGAAGGCCTGGAAGAGCCTGACGGACGCCAAGCTGCCCCGCGCCATCTATATCTCCAAGCTCGACGAGGAGCACGCCGACTATTTTGCCACGCTCGAGCAGCTGCGCGACAAGTTCGGCCCCAGCGTGAGCCCCATGGCCGCGCCCATCGTCGAGGGCGGCAAGCCCACCGGCATCGTCGATATCATCGCCCGCAAGGCCTATAAATACGACGGCGGCAAGCGGAGCGAGATCCCCGTGCCCGCCTCCATGGCCGACCGCGTGGAGGAGCTCTACAACGAGATCGCCGAGAACGCCGCCGGCACCAGCGAGGAGCTGATGGAGAAGTACCTGGAGACCATGGAGCTCTCCGCCGACGAGATCTACGGCGCCCTCTCCACAGGCATCGCGGACGGCGAGATCGTCCCCGTGTTCTGCGGCAGCGCCGTCACCGGCATGGGCACCACCGTGCTGCTGGACGCCATCCGCAACTTCTTCCCGGCCCCGATGGAGCTCGGCAAGCCGGTGGACGCCGCCGGCGCCACCAAGGCCATCGTCTATAAGACCATCTCCGACCAGTTCGGCAAGTTCAGCCTCTTCAAGGTCATCTCCGGCAAGGTCACGCCCGACATGACCCTCACCAACGCCCGCAGCGGCGCGCAGGAGAAGCTGGGCCACATCTACTACGTCCAGGGCAAGAAGACCGTCGAGGTGCAGGAGCTCAGCTGCGGCGACATAGGCGCGGTGAGCAAGCTCTCCGACACCAAGACCGGCGACACCCTCTGCGACGGCAAGGCCGTGGAGGCCGTGCCGGGCATCGAGTTCGCCCGCCCCTGCTACTCCATGTGCATCTCCCCCAAGGTCAAGGGCCAGGACGACAAGGTCGCCCAGGGCCTGGCCCGTCTGGGGGAGGAGGACCGCTCCTTCACCGTCACCAACAACGCCGAGACCAAGCAGATGGTCATCGCCGGCGCCGGCGACATCCACCTGGACGTGCTCTGCTCCAAGCTGAAGAACAAGTTCGGCGTGGAAGTCGAGCTCAGCCCCGCCCGCGTGCCCTACCGTGAGAAGATCCGCAAGCCGCTGAAGGCCCACGGCCGCCACAAGAAGCAGTCCGGCGGCCACGGCCAGTTCGGCGACGTCTGGATCGAGTTCGAGCCCCAGGACGAGCAGGAAGATATGATCTTCGCGGAGAACGTGTTCGGCGGCAGCGTGCCGAAGAACTTCTTCCCCGCCGTGGAAAAGGGCCTGCGCGAGTGCTGCAACAAGGGCGTCCTCGCCGGCTACCCGATGGTCTACCTGAAGGCCACGCTGTACGACGGCTCCTACCACCCCGTCGACTCCTCCGAAATGGCCTTCAAGACGGCCGCCAGCCTGGCCTATAAGGAGCTCGTGAACGCCAGCCCCGTCATCCTTGAGCCCATCGGCGCGCTGAAGGTCACCATCCCCGACGCGAACATGGGCGACATCATGAGCGACATCAGCTCCAAGCGCCGCGGCACCGTGCTCGGCATGACCGCCGAGGGCGGCATGCAGACCGTCGAGGCCGAGGTGCCGATGGCCGAGATGAGCTCTTACGCCATCGACCTGCGCAGCATGACGCAGGGCCGCGGCAGCTTCACGCTGGACTTCGTCCGCTACGCCGAGGCCCCCGCCGCCGTGCAGCAGAAGATCATCGACGAGGCCAAGGCCCTCGCCGAGAACGAATAAGCAATACCCCAATATATCAAGACCCGGGGCCGCCGCATTTGCGGCGGCCCCGGCAGTAAAGGCAACACCGCATGAACAGTAAAAACAACCAGAACGCGCTCTACCTCGTGTGGGCCGTGGCCATCGTGGCCTGCCTGCTGGTAGTGCTGTTTTCTCTCCTCTTCGCCTCGTTTACTTACGGCAGCGGAGTTGACATAACAACTGCACCGCCCTCCGCGGAGGGCGAGGGCCCCGCGCCGGACGGGCCCTCTGCGCCGGCGCAGGAGGGAGACACGCCCGCCAGCGCGGCCCCCGGGCCGGAGATCGACACCTCTTCCGCCGCCCTGCTGGGCGAGACGGAGGACGCCGGCCAGGCGTATATCGACCGCCTGACCTTCCTCGGCGACAGCACGACCAACGGACTGAAAGAATACGGCGTGCTTAGCGGCGGCACGGCCACCACCCAGGTCTGGACGCCCGCGAGCGGCACGCTGACGCTCTACCTGTGGAACGCCGCCTCCATCGTCTACCCGGAAACGGGCGCGGAGATGACCATTGCCGACGCAGTGGAGACCAAAAAGCCCGAATACCTGGTGATAACGCTGGGCGTGAACGGTGTGGCGGAGCTGGAAGAGGACGCCTTCAAGATTTATTACACGGATATCATCAACTGTGTGAAGGAGGCCAGCCCCTCGACGCGCATCATCTGCAACTCCATCTATCCGGTCGAGAACGACTATGAGCACATCGACCAGATCAGCAACGAGAAGATAAACACGGCCAACGGCTGGATACTGGATGTGGCGGAGGCCACGGGCACGCGCTATGCGGATTCCTGCAGCGTGCTCAAGGCCGCGGACGGCTCGCTGCGCGAGGAACTCGGCAACGGCGACGGCCTGCACCTGAACGCCGACGGCTATAACGCCGTGCTGGAATACCTGCGCACGCACGCCTGGCAGTGAGCTTCTCAAAGGAGGCGTTTCCCATGAAAAAGACCCTTGCCATCGCAGTACTCTGCGCGCTGGCGCTGTGCCTGATATCCGGCTGCGGCGCGGAGGCCGCGGAGCCCGCTTTTGCGGACGTGTCCGCCGCCATCGACGCGGCGGTGGACACCTCGTCCATGACCGAGGCCGACGCGAGCTACCTGAAGGGCATGTTCGGCCTGGAGGACGGAGATTACAGAGATTGCCGCGTGCTCATCACCGGCGTCGGCACCACCATCGACGAGATCGGCATCTTCCGCGGCAGGGACGCCGCCCAGACCGCCGAACTCAAGAGCGCCGTCACGGATTACCTCCAGCTCCGGCTCGACAGCTGGATGCCCGAGTATTACCCGGAGGAGTACCCCAAGCTGCAGAACGCCCGCATTTACGAGGAAGGGAACTACGTGTTCTACGCCATCCTCTCTGACGAAGGGCGCGACGCCGCACTGGAGGCCTTCGAGAGCTGCTTTTAAGGCCCATTGACGCAGATATGGCAGGCACAGCCACTGTGCCTGCCATATTTTTGCCCTGTGATCGGGTCACGGCGCGGTATCCTGCCCGCTCGGGACGGCTCTACCGTCTCTCGGTTGCAAAATCCCCGCCCCCTGCGCTAAAATGAGGGAGAGGTGAGAGCATGTACAGCCTTGACAAACAAAAGACCGGCGAGTTCATCGCCGGGCGCCGCCGCGCGCTGGGACTCACTCAGCGCGAACTGGCGGCGGGCCTCTCCGTCTCCGACAAAGCCGTCAGCAAATGGGAGACCGGCCAGTCCATGCCGGACGTGGGGCTGCTCGTGCCGCTGGCGGAGGCGCTGGGCGTGAGCGTGACGGAGCTGCTCCGCGGAGAGCGCCTGGAGGGCGCGCAGAGCCTGGAAGCATGCGAGGTGGAGGAGCTCGTCAAGACCGCCATCGGCGCGGCGGAGGAGCGGCCGCGGCCCTCGCGCGCCGAGCGGCGCCGCCGGCTCGGCTGGTACCTTGCCAGCCTTGCGCTGGGCGCGGCGGGGGAGGCGCTGGTCTATCTGCACCGCGGCGCGGAGCTCTTTGCGGCGACGCTGGTGTTCTTTGTGCTGGGGGCGTTTTTCGGGATATATTTCTGCTTTGTCATCCGCGAGCGCCTGCCGCGCTTTTATGACGAGAACGACCTGAGTTTCGTGGCGGACAGCGGATTCCGCATGAATGTGCCCGGCGTGCATTTCAACAACCGCAACTGGCCCCATATCCTGCGCGCGGGGAGGCTCTGGTGCCTGTGCGCCGCGGCGCTGTCCCCCTGGGCCGTGCTGCTCATCCCCGGGGAAGAGGCCGCCATCTGGCTCACATTCGCCGTGTATATGGCGACGCTGTTCGCCGCGCTGATCGTCACGGCAAAGCGGCACGAGTGAGCATTGCAGGATGCGGCGCAGGCCGTCCTTTTTCACCTGCTCTATGACGGCCCGCGCCGCCTCCGTTACGATGCCCCTGTGCCAGAATTCCTGCAAAAGCCCGTAACCGAGATCGTAGGGCTCCTCCGTGTCCACGTTGATATAGCCGATGGGGCCGCCGCCTTTCAGGCAGATGGCGTAGGCATACGCACGCGGCCGGGCATATTTGGCGGCGTATCGTTCCTCGTAGAACTGTTTTGTTTCCGCCATGTCCTTTACGGGATACCAGGGCAGGAATTCGTTGACCGTCCCGTCCCTGAGGATCCGGAAAAGCGCGCCCAGGTCGCCCCCGGTGAAGCGCCTCAGTGTCAGGCGTTCTGTTGTCAAAGTGGGTGTGTTCATATATTGCCTCCCGGCTGCCCGCAGGTGTTTGCGCTATTATAATATACACTCGCGCCAGTGTAAACCGGGCGGCGGCGCGGGATGCGCTTGACACGCCATCCGCCGCGTGGTAATATACTGTAAGTGGATCACCGGCTGAGAAGGGGAGAAGTACCGCCCCCATCCGGCAGCAGAGAGGCGCCGCAGATCGCTGCGAGCGGCGCTTGCCGTCAGAGCGGGAAATGCGCCCCGGAGCCCGGGAGGAGGAAATGCCTCCCCGTGCGCGCCGCGTTAAGGCGATGAGCGTTCCTGGCGACGCGAAGCGATAAACGAGAGTGGAACCGCGCATCCAAGCGCCTCTCATGCCCTGGGCATGGGGGCGTTTTTTCATTGCCGTGCGGCAAAATCATTGGACGGAGGAATGTTTATGAAGCTCTATAATTCCGCGACCCATACCAAAGAGGAGTTCGTCCCCAACCACCCCGACATCGTGAAGATGTACACCTGCGGCCCCACCGTGTACCACTACGCGCACATCGGCAACCTGCGCAGCTACATCATGGAGGACGTGCTGGAAAAATACCTGCGCTACCTGGGCTATAACGTCAAGCGCGTGATGAACATCACGGACGTCGGCCACCTGAGCTCGGACGCCGACACCGGCGAGGACAAGATGCTCAAGGGCGCGAAGCGCGAGCACAAGAGCGTGATGGAGATCGCCAAGTTCTATACGGACGCCTTCTTTGCCGATTGCGCGGACCTGGACATCAAGACGCCGGACGTGGTGGAGCCCGCCACCAACTGCATCGACGAGTATATAAAGATCATCCAGAAGCTGATGGACACGGGCTACGCCTATTTCGCCGGCGGCAACGTGTATTTCGACACCAGCAAGCTCAAACAGTACTACATCTTCAACGACTTCGACGCGGACGACCTCGACGTGGGCGTGCGCGAGGGCGTGGAGGAGGACACCAACAAGCGCAACAGGAACGACTTCGTGCTCTGGTTCACCAAGAGCAAGTTCGAGGACCAGGCGCTGAAGTGGGACTCCCCCTGGGGTGTGGGCTACCCCGGCTGGCACATCGAGTGCTCCGGCATCAGCATGAAGCACCTGGGCGAGGACCTTGACATCCACTGCGGCGGCATAGATAACGCCTTCCCCCACCACACCAATGAAATCGCCCAGTCTGAGAGCTATCTGGGCCACAAATGGTGCAATTTCTGGGTGCATGTCCACCACCTGAACACCACTTCCGGAAAAATGAGCAAATCCAGCGGCGAATTCCTCACGGTGTCGCTGCTGAAGCAAAAGGGCTATGACCCGCTGGCCTACCGCTTCTTCTGCCTGCAGAGCCATTACCGCAAGAGCCTGGTGTTTTCCTGGGAAAACCTCGACAACGCCGAGACGGCCTATGAAAAGCTCATCGCCCGCATCGCCGCGCTCAGGCCCGGCGACGGCGAGGTGGACGAGGCCGTCCTCGTGGAGCTGAAGGGCCGCTTCACGGACGCGCTCGACAACGACCTCAACACCTCGCTGGCCGTCACCGCGCTCTACGACGCGCTGAAGGCCAAGACCAACGACGCCACAAAACTGGCCGCCGTGGCGGACTTCGACCGCGTGCTGAGCCTCTCGCTTATCGAGAAGGCGGAGGAGCTGCGGAAAAAGAACGCCGGGCCCGAAGAGGAGCACGACGAGCGCATCGAGGGCCTGCTCGCCGAGCGCGCCGCGGCCAAGAAGGCGAAGAACTACGCCGAGGCCGACCGCATCCGCGACATGCTGAAGGCCGAGGGCATCACCATCATCGACACGCCCCAGGGCGCGAAGTGGAAGCGCGACTGAGCCGCATTTGACATACAGGCCGATGAGCCCCGCCGCGGCGGGGCTCATTTTTGCGCCGAAGGGCCGCAAATTTGCGGGAAATCTTGACGTTGGGCGGTAATTGGGGTAAAATACTCAGGTACGCAAACTCCAGATTATTAGAGCGGAGGAATATCAATGAGCGAGAAAGGCACATTCTACATCACCACACCCATCTACTATCCGTCGGACAAGCTGCACATAGGCCACACCTACTGCACCGTCGCGACGGATACCATCGCGCGCTACAAGCGAATGTGCGGCTACGACGTGATGTTCCTCACCGGCACGGATGAGCACGGCCAGAAGATAGAGGAGAAGGCCAGGGAGGCCGGCGTCACCCCGCAGGAGTTCGTCGACCGCATCGTCGAGGGCAAGGGCGGCATCCTTGACCTCTGGAAGCTGATGAACATCTCCAACGACCGCTTCATCCGCACCACGGACGACTATCACGTCGCCGCCGTGCAGCGCATCTTCAAGAAGATGTACGACAACGGCGACATCTATAAGGGCAAGTACTCCGGCATGTACTGCACGCCCTGCGAGAGCTTCTGGACGGAGAGCCAGCTGGTGGACGGCAAGTGCCCCGACTGCGGCCGCCCGGTCAAGTACGCGGAGGAGGAGGCCTATTTCTTCAAGCTCAGCAAGTACGCCGAGCCCGTAAGAGAGCTGCTGCTCTCCGGCGACTTCCTGGAGCCCGCTTCCCGCGTGAACGAGATGATAAAGAACTTCATTGACCCCGGCCTGGAGGATCTCTGCGTCTCCCGCACCAGCTTCAAGTGGGGCGTGCCGGTCGATTTTGACCCGGGCCACGTGGTCTATGTCTGGGTGGACGCGCTCTTTAACTACATGACCGCCCTCGGCTACATGAACGACGCGCGCGACGGGCTGGAGAAGTACTGGCCCGCGGACGTGCACATGGTGGGCAAGGAGATCGTGCGCTTCCACTCCATCATCTGGCCGGCCATGCTGATGAGCGTGGGCGAGCCGCTGCCGAAGAAGGTCTTTGGCCACGGCTGGTTGCTGCTCGGCGGCGGTAAGATGTCGAAGTCCAAGGGCAACGTCGTAGACCCCTATATCCTCGCCGGCCGCTTCGGCGTGGACGCGCTCAGGTACTTCCTGATGCGCGAGTTCCCCCTCGGCTCTGACGGCAACTTCTCCAACGAGCTGCTGATAAGCCGCATCAACTCCGACCTCGCCAACGACTACGGCAACCTGCTCTCCCGCACGGTGGCGATGGTGCTCAAGTACTTCGACGGCACGCTGCCCGCCGAACGCGAGAGCACGGACGCCGACTGCGAGCTGAACACCATGGCCGGCGAACTGCGCGGCAAGTATGAGCAGCTGATGGACACCTTCCAGACGCAGGCCGCGCTGGAAGAGGTGTTCAAGGTCATCTCCCGCGCCAACAAGTATATCGACGAGAACGCCCCCTGGCTGCTGGCCAAGGACGAGACGAAAAAGGCGCGCCTGGCCACCGTCATGTACGACCTGCTGGAGGCCCTGCGCATCTGCACCCAGCTGCTGACGCCCTTCATGCCGGAGAGCACGGCGAAGGCCGCCGACCAGATCGGCGTCCCGGCTGAGCTGCGCACCTGGGAGGCCGCCGGGGAGTGGGGCAAGCTGCCCGAGAACGTCACCGTGTGCAAGGGCGACACGCTCTTCCCGCGCATAGACATGGACAAGGAGCTCGCCGAGCTCGAAAAGATAGAGGAAGAGGCCCGGCGCGAGGCCCTGCCGCCCATCGAGATCGAGCCCCAGCTTGAGGAAAAGGTCGACTTCGACACCTTCTGCAAGAGCGACTTCCGAGTTGTGAAGGTGAAGAGCTGCGAGGCCGTGAAAAAGAGCGACAAGCTGCTGAAATTCATCCTCGACGACGGCACGGGCACCGACCGCCAGATACTCTCCGGCATCCACAAGTGGTACCAGCCGGAGGACCTGGTGGGCAAGACCCTGGTGGCCATCGTCAACCTGCCGCCGCGCAAGATGATGGGCCTGGAGAGCAACGGCATGCTCATCTCCGCCGTGCACAAGGAAAAGGGCGAGGAGGCGCTGCACCTCATCATGGTGGACGACGCCATCCCCGCCGGCGCGAAGCTCTGCTGAAAATACTGGCTTGAAAGGCCGATGGCCTTTCAATGCCAATATAAAGCCCCGGCCGGCCTGCGGCCGGTGGCGATTCGCTACGTTCAGCGCACAAAAGGGCCGGCCCGAGGCCGGCCCTTTTGCACGTTCTCTTCGCGAGCAGTATTATTGGCGAAGCAAAGCTCCGCCAATAATCAATTGCGAATCTGCGGCGCGTATGGTAAAATTGAAGAGTCAAAATACTTCAAGGGGGATTTACCATGGAATATAAACGCTTTGGGAACAAGATAGTCGCAAGGCTGGACAAAGGCGAGGAGATCTGCGCGAAGCTGCTGGAGCTGGCGGAGCGTGAGGACATCCGCCTGGCGGGCGTTTACGGCCTGGGCGCCAGCGACGACGTGACGCTGGGCGTGTTCGACACGTCCACGAAGGTCTACAACAAGGAGCGCTACGCGGGCACGGCCTACGAGCTGGGCTCGCTCACCGGCAGCCTCTCCCGCCAGGAGGGCAGGCCCTATCTGCACATGCACGCCGTCATCGGCAACCCGGCCAGGGGCGAGTGCCACGCCGGCCACCTCAACGCCGCGGTGGTGAGCGCCACCTGCGAGCTGGTCATCGACGTGATAGACGGCGAGGTGGGCCGCAAATTCTCCGACGAGATCGGCCTCAACCTCTTCGAGTTCTGAAAAAACCAAAAACGCCCGCCCCATTGCCGGGTGTGCGCAAGACAGTATTGCGCCGAGATTGACGAAGCGGCACGAAACCGCATGGAGCTGATCGTGCCGGAGTTGGCGAAGCGAAACGGTGTGCTCGAGCAACTGAAAGCCGACAACCAACTTGAATGGGTGCGGCAGATGAACGCTTGCAAGGCACAGGCAGAGGAGATTGTGAAAGCGGAATTGATTTACGATTGAGCGAGGAAGTCCGGGCAGAAAACTGTTCGGACTTTTCTCATATAGTCCAAAGTTGCTGTAGAAATGTTTACAAGTTTTATGGTATAATTTGAATACGAAAAGTGAGCAACAAATCGGAATTTGTGGAGGAGAAACTTGTGAATGAATTAAGAAAAGAAATTGCAATTCAGCAGAAAAAAGGATTACCGTTTATCATGACATCAGTGATTATATGGCTGCTGATATTGCTTGTATCAATTTTGGATATCAATATGAATATGAAAAATTTATTGGTATTTTGCTGTTCATGCCCATTATTACCGCTGTCCTGGATAATTGGTAAACTAATAAAGGTGGATATCTTTTCAAAAGAAAACCCGTTAGGACAGTTAGGCTTCATTTTTACCTTAAATCAAATGATTTATTTATTAATCGTTATGTGGGTGTTTAGTGCGGTTCCGGAAAAGATGATTATGGTATACGCCATGGTGTTTGGAGCACATTTGTTTCCATATTCATGGTTGTATAAATCAAAGGGATATAGAGTTGTTGCAATTTCAATTCCGGTTATTTCCTTGATTTTAGGATGCACATTAAATGGCACGACGGTTGCTGCTGCTGCATGTATTATTGAAGTAGTATTTGCTTGTGTATTACATATGGAATTAAAGAAAATGGCAGATAACTAAAAGGCAAATTCCAGTTTGGCGAACTGATAAAATCCCTTTAGGAACAAAAGGGCGCACTTCTATACTCTCTATCGAGAGTAGTGCGTCCTGCGGAGCTTCATTCTCTGTCAGCAGAAGAAAACTGCTTGACCGAGAATGTTGCGTCACTTCGTTCCGTCAAGGTGGCTACACCCCCTTGCGCCGCTAATGCAGCTATCCCCTGTGGACTTGCCGTCCGCAAACGGTTTTGACAAACCGTTCGCCGCCAGCAAACTTGAAGATTAGACATAAACAAATCCTCCGCATGGTCTAAGCCATACGGAGGATTAACTGTTTTACGGATACCCGCCTATCGGGGCGGGCGTTTTTTTGCCTGGCTGTGCTCAGTTGGCGCCGTTCAGGACCTCCCAGGCCATGTCGGGATAGTCGGTCATGATGGCGTCCGCGCCCTTGGCGGAGAGCTCGGCGACGGTCTCCGCGTCGTTGATGGTCCAGTACTGCACGGCGATGTCGTACTCGTGCGCGCGGTTGATGAGCCGCGTGGAGCCCAGGTAGACGAGCCCGTCATAATAGGTGGTGGGTATTTGCAGCGCCTCGAACTTGTAATAGCCCTCGTCGCGGCTGACGCCGAGCAGGCTGTCGAAGAAGAAGCCGGCCACCTCGCTGACGCTGGCTGAGCGGAGCATGTCGGGGTAGTTGGCCTCCATGTACTCCGTCACCTCGGCGTTGAAGGTGCCGATGACGGCGTCGTCCAGCAGCCCGAAGGCCTCCAGCTGCCGGTAGAGCTCGTCGCAGGCGGCGTAGCCGAGCTCGCCGGAGTCCTTGATCTCGATGATGTAGTCATAGTCGCCGTGATCGGAGAGATAGCTGAACACGTCCTGCACGCGCATGATGTGCAGGCCCTCCGGTATGTCCTCCCCGCGCAGGCCCTGATAAGGCGTCTCGCCGCTGTCGCTGACGAATTGCTCGCCCATGTTCAGCTCATAGAGCTCCTCGTAGGTGTACTCGGAGGGGCGGACGGATCCGTGACCAAAGTGCTCGACGGCGTCGCTGGTGCGGTCGAGCGTGCCGTCGTGCAGCAGCACCAGCTCGCCGTCCGCCGTTATATGTACGTCGAACTCGAAGATGTCTATCTCAAAGTCCGACTCCACGCAGTTTTTGAAGGCCATGAGCGTGTTCTCCGGGGCGATGCCGCCGCCGGAGCGGTGGGCGGAGACGCGCGCGGCGCCCTCTTTGGAGATGTGCGGGTTCGTGCAGCTATCCACGGACACCGGCGGCGCGCCGGAGTAGTCGTGCGAGAGGGCCAGGTAGGCCGCCAGCGCGAGCAGGAGCAGGATGATGACGATGATGCCGATGACGGCAAGCGCTTTTTTCAGTCCCTTAGACATATCTTTGCCGGCCTTATCTGTAAGTTTGTTTTCATGCGCCGGAAAGGCCCCGCTGAGCGGGGCCTTTTGCCTGCGCTGTCAGGTGAGCTGTATCCCCCAGATGCCCGCCGAGGTGCCGATGAGCACCGTGTTGTCATAGACGGAGGGGGAGGCCTCGATCAGCGCGCCCAGGTTCATGCTGTCCAGCTCCTGGCCGGTGGCGGCGTCGATGAGGTAGATGTAGTGCCCGGTGACGGTGTAGATGAGGTAGCCGTTGCCGTCCGCGTCGTAGACGAGGGCGGGCGTGCTCCAGCTGTAGGTCTGCGTGGGGAAGTTCCAGACCTCCTCGCCGGTCTCCTTGTCGATGGCCAGCAGCTGGCTGGTGCCGGCGTTCGGATAGCGCGCCAGGGCGATGAAGATGAGGTCGGAGACGTTGCCGCCGCCGGAGACCACGCTGCCCTGCGCGCCGCCGGAGAGGCCGTCCACGGTGTAGCAGGTGTAGTCCGTCTGCCAGACGATCTCGCCGTTCTCGGCGTCTATCTTCCAGATGGGCACGTTGGCGGTGGTGTAGCTGCGCCAGCCGTAGTGGAAGCTCGTGCTTATATAGAGATAGGGGTGGCCGTCCTCCACGCAGAGCACGGGGGTGCAGTTGGAGTCGTCAAGGATGTCCTGCACCCAGACGAGCTCAAGCTTGTTCATGTCCAGGCACATTAGCCGCCCGCCGTTGTCGGCGAGGAAGAGGTAGCCCTCATAGGCCACGGGCGAGGCCTCGAAGCCCAGCCAGTAGCGGCTGGCGGAATAGCGCCACTTGGTGCAGCGCTCGGGCCCGATGCTTATCGTACCCGCCTCGGGGTCATAGTCCGTGCCGAGCTTTATGAAGTACACGACGCCGTTCTCGCCGGGGTAGATGAGCGTATCGCTCTCCGCGTCCACCAGGGGGGCGGCGTCGTACATCGGCCAGTTGCGCAGCGCAAAGCCGTCGTCGCTGGCGCCGAACTCATAGAGGATGGAGCAGTCGATGAGGTTTATCACGAAGGCCCGCGAGGAGCCCTGCGAGGTGTTGTAGCCTGTTCCGCAGTAGAGCAGGGGATAGCCGCGGGGGTCCAGCGTGCCCGTGCCCTTGAAGGGGAAGCCCATGTAGAGCGGGTCGCGGGTGCTCTCGCCGGTGGCGAGGTCGAGGAAGTAGATGTACCCGTCCCCGGAGGGGGAGATGACCTCCACCAGCTCGTCTTTTTCCTTCGCCCAGTCGTACATGTTCATGTGCTGGCGCAGCTCCTTGGGCCAGACGGCCGTCAGCTGCTGGCCGGTCCACATGTTGTACGAAGTGAAGCTGCCAGTCTGCATCACGCCGGTGTTGTGGTTCCAGTAGGTGCCGAAGGCCTTGTTGACGATGTCCTGCTCGCCGTAGGCGGCGTTGTCGCGGTAATTGTTGCCGCGGAAGGTGACGATGCCCTGCACGTCGGCGGAATACTCCTCGGCGGGGCCGAAGTATATCTCGTCCACGGGCTCATACTCGCCCTCCAGCATCACGCCGTCGATCATGATGGCCTGCTCGCCGGTGAAATTCGCCGGGTCCGTGGCCTCCGTGTGGTAGGGCTCAAAGGGCGTGGGCGTGGGCGTCGGCGTAGGGGTCGGCTCCGGCGTCGGCGTGGGCGTGGGGGCCGGCTCGGCGGTCTCCACGGGCACAGGCGTGGGCGTGGGCTGCACGCGCGCGGGCTCGCTCGTCAGCGAGAGATAGATGATATAGCCCAGCAGGGCGACCAGTGCCGCCAGCAGCACGCCCAGCAGGGCGGTGACGGCCGCCGGCCGCCGGCGGGGGCGCTCATTGTCGTTATTTCCCATTTTCCCCTCCGAAAGACGCTGTCTTTACTCAGTGAAATGAATGTGGTTGTTGATGTGGTCCTGGCAGAAGCAGTGGTAGCCCGCGCACTTGGAGCAGTAGCGGAACTCCAGGTCGGGATAGTCCGTGTCCGTGCGGCCGCAGACTTCGCACTTGCGTGTGTAGTTCTTGTTCTTCTGCTCGTACTTGATGCGGTGCACCTCGCGCTTGAAGTCCACGGTGTTGCGCCGCTGCTGCCTCCCGCGGGGGATGACGGAGCCGAAGAGCATGTCGCCGCAGAAGAGGAAGTAGTTGAGGATGGCCACGAGCGGCAGGAAACTCATCAGCCCCATTCCCGCGCCAAGGTTGCTGAATATGGCGTAGACAAAGTACAGCGCGTCGAGGACGGCCAGCCACTTCATCTTGATGGGGATGATGAAGAACAGCAGCACCACGTTGTCCGGGTAGAGCGTGGCGAAGGCGAAGAACATCGAAAGGTTGATGTAGTTCGCGGTCATGCTGTAGCTTATGCCGCGGACGAAGTAGATTATGAAGCCGTAGACGACCTGCAGCAGCATGCCACAGAGATAATAGATGGTGAAGCGCCCTGTGCCCCACTGCCGCTCGAGCGTGCTGCCGATGAAGTAGTAGAAATACAGCGAGATGAGCAGGGAGAAGGGGCTGCTGTACAGCGGCAGGAAAACAAAGGTCACCAGCCGCCATATCTGCCCGCGCAGGATGTGATAGGGGCTGAAGGCCAGCAGCTCCCGCAGCATTCCCGTGGTGTCCATGGCCGAGAAGAGCCACACGGCGATGTTGCCTATGCAGATGATCATCATCAGGTTGTTGATGCCAAAGCGCGGGTGCTTGTAGCAGAAAAGATCCACCCGCTTCATGAAAGCCTTCAATGGACCGCCCTCCAGACAGATTTCGTAATAACAAAGTATAGCACGCGCGTGTTAAATTTACAAGTGCGCCCTATACGGCAAAAGCGGGGGACCGTCGGGTCCCCCGCCGGGATATCGCGTTTCAGCCCCAGAGCTTTTCCGGGTAGAGGCCGGAGTCGATGAGCGCGCCGATGGCGCGCACCACGTCCGGCTTGTCCTCGCGGTAGGTCATGCCGTGCCAGACGTCCTCGCTCTCCAGCACGCGCACGGAGCAGAGCCCCTCGCGCAGCAGCTCGCCGACGAGGTTGGGGACGTACATCTCGTCCTGCACGTTGAGCGGCAGCTTTTCGCGCAGGAAAACGGGGAAGCGCCGGTCGATCTCCTCCAGGATGTCGTAGGTGAAGCCCCAGAAGTTCATGGACACCACGCTGTCCGCCGGCACGGGGACGAGCGTTTGGCCGCCGTCCGTGCTGTAGGCGGGGCCAGAGGGAGTCTTTACAACGTAAGTGCGCTCCACGATGCTGTCCAGCATCCCGCCGGAGGACACGCAGAGCCCGCGCGCCACCTTGCCGCTGTCCGTCAGCGTGTTGCCCAGGCGGTAGCCGGCCATGCAGAAGCGCATGGGCCGCGCCGCGCTGTCTACGGAGCGGAGCTCGTCATAGACGTGCCGGAAGGCGTTGGGGCCGTAATAATCGTCCGCGTTGATCATGGCGAAGGGGCCGTCCAGCACCTCGCGGCAGCAGAGCAGGGCGTGCGCCGTGCCCCAGGGCTTTTTGCGCTCGGGCGGGATGGCAAAGCCCTCGGGGAGGAATTTTTCGTGCGTCTGGAAGGCGTACACCGTTTCGATGCTGCGCGAGACGCGGCGGCCGATGGCCTCCTCAAAGTCCCGGTGCATCCAGGGCGCGATGAGGAACACCACGCGCTTGAAGCCCGCGCGCACGGCGTCGTAGATGGAGTAGTCGATGATGATCTCCCCGTGCCTTCCAACGGGGTCGATCTGCTTGAGCGAGCCGTAGCGGCTGCTGAGCCCGGCCGCCAGGACGACGAGAGTGGGTTCTGCCATGGCAAACACCTCCATGCCGATTCTACCAGAGATTGACGGGTTTGTCACGGTGATTGTTTCAAAAATTTTGACTTCTTTTGGCGTTTTTCGCCGGGGCCGTACATCCAGTTGGAGAAGAGGATATAGACGAGCGAGATGGCCGAGCTGACGGCCCAGGTGAGGGGGTAGGCCCAGTATATGTACACGATGTCGACGAAGGCGTGCATGACGTAGAGTATATAGGCGATGCGCAGCACGCACCAGGTGGAGAGCATGATGGCCATCGGCACGAAGGCCTTGCCGGCGCCGCGGCAGATGGCGGCCACCGTGTGCGTGAAGGCCAGCAGGAAGTAGAACAGGCACTCGATGCGCGCCTGGCGCACGCCGTAGGCGATGACCTGCGGGCTGTCGTCAAAGAGCGCTATCAGCTGCGGCGCCAGCAGGTAATAGCAGACGCCGATGACCTCCGCCAGGCAGACGGCGGCGACGATGCCGAAAAGCGCGCCTTTTTTGGCGCGGTCGAACTTGCGCGCGCCCAGGTTCTGGCCAATGAAGGTGGTGAGGGCCATGTTGAAGCTGGCGATGGGGATGAAGGCGAAGCCCTCGATGCGCGACTGCGAGCCGAAGCCGGCGGTGGCGAACTTGGCGAAGGAGTTGATCTGCGTCTGCACGATGACGTTGGCCAGCGCGGTGACGGAGTTCTGCACGCCGGAGGGCAGGCCGTAGCGCAGTATCAGCTTCAGCGTCTCCCAATGGAAGCGTATCTTGCGGAAGGAGACGGTGTAGATATGGCCCTTGCGCGTCAGGTGCCAGAGGCAGAGCACGCAGCTCACGGCCTGGGAGATGGTGGTGGCGAAGGCCGCCGACCACACGCCCCAGCCAAAGCCGCCCACGAACAGCAGGTCGAGCACCACGTTCGTCATGGAGGAGACGATGAGGTAGATGAGCGGCCGCTTGCTGTCGCCCAGGGCGTTCATGATGCCGGTGCAGATGTTATACAGCACCACGGCGAACGCGCCCAGGAAGTAGTAGCGGAAGTACTCGATGGCCTCCGGCAGCACCTCCGGGTCGGTTTCCATCCACACGAGCAGCGTGGGCGTGAACGCCACGCCCAGCACGGTCAAAACAAGGCCGCTGACGAGGCCCATGGCGAGGTCCGTGTGTATGGCGCGGAAAACGCCCTCCCGGTCCTGCGCGCCGAAGCAGTGCGAGATGACGACGCCCGCGCCGAGCGCCGTGCCGTTGAAGAAACTGACGAAAAGGAAGATGAGCGAGCCCGAGGAGCTGACGGCCGCCAGCGAATCGGTGCCCAGGAACTGCCCCACGATGACGGAGTCCGCCGCGTTGTACAGCTGCTGGAACACCTGGCTGAGGAAAACGGGCATGGCGAACTGGACGATGAGCAGGTAGGGGCTGCCCTCCGTCATGTTCTTAACGGTGGATGCGCGGCTCATATTATTCAAATTGTGGGCGTGATGCAAATTCATAGCCGGGATATTATATACCCGCCGCATTAATTTGTCAAAGGGGGTCGTCCTCCGCCTGCATGTATATTTCCTCGCACATCTGCTGCGCCGAGCGCAGCCGCGCTTTCGCCATCTCCACGTTGCCGAGCTCCAGCGGCTCAAGGGCGTCCGTGGCGGCGTTGAACATTTTTAGGTACAAGAGCGCGCTGTCCAGCGTCCGGATATCCCTGCCGTTGGCATTGCCCGAGTCGGTCATGATATATCACCTCATTACTAAAAGTATCACATACGCATTGCGAATGCAATACTAACGCAATGTATAAATGGAAAACTTCATGCAATACAATAAGTGCCGATAATTGTATTGCGAGGGTTACAAATGTCCAAATTTAAAATTCCCAACGTCCCGCCGACGACCAACAAGACGATACGCTTCCCGAACGACGTGATAGAGGCCGTTGAGAGGGCGATAAGCGGGCGGAACTGCACGTTTTCCGCCTTTGTCGTCGCGGCAACGCGGGCGGCCCTGGATGACCTTGAAGAAGAGGGGCAGTGAAGCGCGCTTTGCCATTTTGATTTAGCGCACAGTGTGAGAAAACCCCGGCCGTCAAAAGACGGCCGGGGTTTTTGCTTGTATGGTGGAATTACTCGCGCGGGGTCTTGATCTGGGCCTGGGCAGCGGCCATGCGGGCGATGGGCACGCGGAACGGGCTGCAGGACACGTAGTCAAGGCCGGTGCGGTGGCAGAACTCGACGCTGCTCGGCTCGCCGCCGTGCTCGCCGCAGATGCCGAGGTGCAGGTCGGGGCGGGTGGCGCGGCCGAGCTTGCAGGCCATGTCGACCAGCTTGCCGACGCCGATCTGGTCGAGGCGCTCGAACGGGTCGTTGTCGAAGATCTGCTTCTCGTAGTAGCTGGGCAGGAAGCTGCCGGCGTCGT
>CALXGN010000019.1:0-35074 GCA_944387865.1 Candidatus Scatomorpha stercorigallinarum
CCAACAGCGCCGACGTCGATATCGTGGCCGGCGCCACCTTCACCAGCAACGGCATCATCAACGCCGTCAAGAACGCCCTTGAGAGCGCCGGCTCTGCCGGCGGCGCCCTCACTGGCACGGCCAACGGCTTTGTCGGGCCGATAACCGTTGAGGTCACCATGGACGGCGACACCATCACCGGCGTCACCGTCGTCTCCAACAGCGAGACCCCCAGCATCGCCGGCAACGCCCTTGAGCAGATCCCGGAGGCCATTGTCGCGGCAAACAGCGCCGACGTCGATATCGTGGCCGGCGCCACCTTCACCAGCAACGGCATCATCAACGCCGTCAAGAACGCCATCTCCGGCTCTTCCCCGGCCGCCGAGCCCGAGGAGACTGAGGAGCCCGAGGACGACACGCCGCAGGCTGTCGAGGCCGCCGAGGCCTATCAGGGCTTCGGCCTCAGCAACACGGTGCGCATGGGCCCCGGCGAGGACGACACCGGCACCCCCGTCTACAGCATCAACCAGGTCTTTGCCAACGTCATCTTTGACGGCGAAGGCAAGATACTGGAGATCTACGTCGATCAGCTTGAGTATGCCACGCCCAACTATGACGGCGCCGAGATGCCTCACTTCAGCGGCTGGCCCGGCCAGGGCGGCTACAACAACGACTCCGACCACGACGCCGTCGTCGATGGCGTCACTCCCGACACCGAAGAGCAGTTCACCTCCGAGGTCGAGGGCTGGGTCACCAAGCGCGACCGCGGCGACACCTACGTCATGGGCACCGGCACCTGGCACGAGCAGATGGACGCCTTCCAGGAGCTCTTCATCGGCATGACCGTCGACGAGGTCCAGGAGTGGTTCGACAAGTACTGCTCCGACGCCAACGGCCGTCCTCTCAAGGAGGGCAGCGAGGCCGAAGGCGACGCCGAGAAGTACGCCGCCCTCTCCGACGAGGAGAAGGAAATGCTTGTTGACGTCACCTCTTCCGCCACCATGAGCCTCAACGACAGCCACGGCAACATTCTCGCCGCCATCGTTGACGCCTATGAAAACCGCGTCCCCCTGCAGAGCCTGAGCGCCAGCGGCATGGGCTTCGGCCTCAGCAACACCGTGCGCATGGGCCCCGGCGAGGACGATACCGGCACGCCCGTTTACAGCATCAACCAGGTCTTCGCCAACACCCTCTTCGATGACGAGGGCAGGATCGTCGCCATCTACGTCGATCAGCTGGAGTATGCCACGCCCAACTATGACGGCGCCGAGATGCCGCACTTCAGCGGCTGGCCCGGCCAGGGCGGCTATAACAACGACTCCGACCACGACGCCGTCGTCGATGGCGTCACTCCCGACACCGAGGAGCAGTTCACCTCCGAGGTCGAGGGCTGGGTCACCAAGCGCGACCGCGGCGACACCTACGTCATGGGCACCGGCACCTGGCACGAGCAGATGGACGCCTTCCAGGAGCTCTTCATCGGCATGACCGTCGACGAGGTCCAGGAGTGGTTCGACAAGTACTGCTCCGACGCCAACGGCCGTCCTCTCAAGGAGGGCAGCGAGGCCGAAGGCGACGCCGAGAAGTACGCCGCCCTCTCCGACGAGGAGAAGGAGATGCTCGTCGACGTCACCTCTTCCGCCACCATGAGCCTCAACGACAGCCACGGCAACATCCTCGCCGCTATCCTCGATTCCTTCGAGGATCAGGTGCCGGTGGACATCACCGTGGGCTGAGTAAGGAGGGTGAGATAATGAAAGCTGTATCCTATAAGCTCAATACTGTGCTCGCGGCCGTAGTCGGGCTCGCCTGCCTGGTCATCGTGCTGATGCGCGCCTTCGCGCCCTACACGGTGCTGCCGCTGGTCGATATCCCCAACCTCGCCGCCGTCTCCATCGCCGCCCTGGTCGTGGAGTGCTACCTGAACGGCAAGGCGCGTCCCGTCCGCTGCTGGACGATGACGGCCGTGCTGGCCCTGCTGACCTTCTGGCTGCTGCCTTGGGCGGCCGGCCTCACGAATGCCGCCGGCGCCCTGCGCGTTGGCGTCATCGGCGCGCTGCTGTTCACGGCGCTGACCTTCATGTTCACCGGCATCAGCGACCGCCTGTCCTCCGGCAAATGCGGCATCGTTGCCCCGCTTTTCACCGGCGCGGTGCTCTACCTCGCCTGCCAGGGCTTCATGAGCATACTGCTGTAAGCCGGGCGCAAACCCAATAAAAAATCCCTCCGCTGTTGCGGAGGGATTTTTCTATGCCCCTTAGGGCCTTTATTTCGCGCTGTAGGCCGCCAGCATTGCCTTGTAGGTCATGTAGCAGTCGTACTTGGAGACGACCTCAAAGGGCGCGTGCATGCTCAGCACGGGCACGCCGGCATCGATGGTGTCGATGTTGCGGTTGGCCATGTACATGGCAACGGTGCCTCCGCCGCCCTGGTCGACCTTGCCCAGCTCGCACATCTGCCACTGCACGCCGTTCTCGTCCAGGATGCGGCGCATATAGGCCACGAGCTCGGCGGGGGCGTCGCTGGTGCCGGCCTTGCCGCGGGAGCCGGTGAACTTGTTCAGGCCCACGCCGTAGTTCACGCGGGCGGCGTTGCGCTTCTCGCAGACGTCCGGCCAGCTGGGGTCGAAGGCCGCGGTGACGTCGGCGGAAACGCACATGCTGCGGGCGAAGCAGTCGATGAGGCTCACGCCCTGCTGCTCGCAGAGGCGGCTGACGAACCACTCGAAGGCCTGGCTCTTCATGCCGGAGACGCCGTCGGAGCCCGTCTCCTCCTTGTCGGCGAGGATGCAGATGCAGGTGCGCTCAGGCTCCTCGACGTCGAAGATGGCGCGCAGCTCGGCGTAGGCGCAGACGCGGTCATCGTGGCCGTAGCCGCCGATGAGGCTGCGGTCGAGGCCGATATCGCGCACGTCGAAGCCCGGCACGGCGTAGAGCTCGGCGGAGATGAAGTCCTCCTCCGTGATGCCGTAGCGGCTGTTGAGGATGCTCATGACGGCCAGCTTCACACGGTCGCTGCCGTCGTCCGCGTAGGGCACAGAGCCGATGAGGATGTTCAGGTTCTCGCCGGGGATGGCCTCTGCGAGGGTTTTTTTCATCTGGTCGGCGGCCAGGTGCGGCAGCAGATCGTTGACCACCAGCTGCGGGTCGTCCTTATCGCGGCCGATGACCACATCCACGACCTCGCCGTCCTTCTTCACCACCACGCCGTGCAGCTCCAGGGGGATGGCCGTCCACTGGTACTTCTTGATGCCGCCGTAGTAGTGCGTCTTGAAATAGGCCATCTCCGTGTCCTCATAGAGGGGGATCTGCTTCAGGTCAAGGCGCGGGGAATCGACGTGCGCGGCGGCGATGACCAGGCCCTCGGCGGCGCTCTTCTTGCCGATGACGGCCAGCATCAGCGCCTTGCCGCGGTTGGAGAACCACACCTTGTCGCCTGTTTTGAGCTCCATGCCGGGCACGTACTCCACGAAACCCTCGCGCTCGGCCAGGGCCACGGCCTCGTTCACGGCCTCGCGCTCCGTGCGCGCATCGTTCAGATAGGCCTTGTAGCCCTCGCAGTAGCTTTCCACCTTGCCGGCTTCCTCGCTGCTGAGGTGGTCGTAGCCGTTTTTCGGCTGGTAAAAGAGCTCGTCGCGGTAGTCTTTCTTTTCTTCCATTTCAAATCACCTTTCTGAATTCGGACTCGCAGAGCTTTGCAAAGTCCTCTTTCGACTTATCATTCACGAGCACCGCTGTGCAGCGCTCCGTGTAATAACTGTCCGGCTGCTGCGCGCCGATGCGCAGCTGTGCGTACTCCTCCGATATGCCCTCGCGCGCCACGATGCGCCTCACGCGCTCGCTGTGCGGTGCAACGACGCCGAAAGTGGCGGTGCATAGCCTGTCCGCCCCGCTCTCAAAGAGGGCCACGGCGTCGATGGCGGCCAGCGTGCCGCCCTGCATGGCCCAGCCGCGCAGCCGCCGGCGCAGCTCCTCGCTGACGAAGCCGTGCGCGATGGCGTTGAGCTCGCCCAGCGCCGCGCTGTCGGCGAATACGACGCGCCCCAGGGCCTTGCGGTCAAGCTCGCCGCCTGCGGTATACACCGCGCCAAAACGCGCCGTCAGGGCCTCCCTGAGCTCCGCGCTGCTCCGCGTCAGCTCGTGATAGAGCTCGTCGCAGTCGATGCACAGCGCGCCCAGGCCGCGCAGCACCTCCAGCGCGGTGGTCTTGCCGGTCCCGGAACCGCCCGTGAGGCCGATGATCTTCATCCCATCGACCAGGGCGTCCTCGATGTCCTCCGCGGGCAGCGCGCCCTGCCGCAGGATACGGAACGGCCTCTGAGCCAGGCTGATAATGGTCGATTCCCGCCCCAGGCCGCACTCGCCGCCGTCGATAACGCCCTCAATCTGCCCGTCGAAATAGCCGAGCACATCCTGTGCCGTCTTGGGGCTGGGCGCGCCGGAGGGGTTGGCCGAGGGCGCCGCCAGCGGCACGCCGCACGCGCGCAGCAGGGCGAGCGTGTCCGGGTGGTCGGGGCAGCGCAGGCCGACGGTCTCCCCGCCTGCGCGCACGATCTCCGGCACCAGCGGCCGGGACTTGAGTATGATGGTCAGCGGCCCGGGCCAGAAGCGCTCAGCCAGCAGCTTAGCCTGCGGCGGCACGTCCTCGCAGTAGCGCTCCATGGCCTCCTGCCCCGGCACCATCAGCGAGAGCGGCTTCACCTCCGGCCGGCCCTTGACCTCATAGATGCGCTCCACGGCCTGCACATCCGTGCCGTCGCCGGCCAGGCCGTATACCGTCTCCGTGGGCACGGCCACCAGCCCGCCGGCGGCTATCAGCTCCGCCGCGCCGGACACGTCGCCGCGAAAAACGCGGGTGTTCATCCTTCATCCGCCTCCGCTTTCAGTTTTTCGGCCTGTTCGGCCGCGGTGAGGGCGTCGATCAGCTCGTCGAGCGCGCCGTCCATGATCTGGTCGATCTTGTAGAGCGTGAGGCCGATGCGGTGGTCGGTCACGCGCCCCTGCGGGAAGTTGTAGGTGCGGATGCGCTCGTTGCGCATACCGGTGCCCACCTGGCTGCGGCGCTCGGCCGCCAGCTCGGCGTTCTGCTTTTCCCGCGCCGCCTCCGCCAGGCGGGAGGCGAGTATCTTCATCGCCCGGTCCTTGTTCTTGTACTGGCTGCGCTCGTCCTGGCACTCCACCACCATGCCCGTTGGCAGGTGCGTGATGCGTATGGCGCTCTCGGTCTTGTTCACGTGCTGGCCGCCCGCGCCGGAGGAGCGGAAGGTATCTATCTGCAGATCCGCCGGGTCGAGCTCGACCTCCACTTCGTCCACCTCCGGCAGCACGGCCACCGTGGCAGTGGATGTGTGGATGCGCCCGCCGGCTTCCGTCTCCGGCACGCGCTGCACGCGGTGGACGCCGGACTCGTACTTCAGCCGCGAATAGGCCCCCTGGCCTTCGACGATAAAGCTGATCTCCCTGATGCCGCCGAGCTCCGTATCGCTGAGGTTGGCGACCTCCGTTTTCCAGTGCTGCGCCTCGGCGTACATGCTGTACATGCGGTAGAGGCTGGAGGCAAAGAGCGCGCTCTCCTCCCCGCCCACGCCGGAGCGTATCTCGATGATGACGTTCCGCTCGTCGTTGGGGTCCTTCGGCAGCAGCAGGAGCCTGATCTCGCCGTCGAGCTCCTCCATGCGGGCCTTCGCACTCTCAAATTCCTCCCGCGCCATCTCGCCCATCTCCGGGTCGGAGAAGAGCTCGCGGGCCTCCGCCATGTCGCGCTCGAGCTTTTCATACTCGCGCACGGCGGCCGCGACTGGCGCGAGCTCCTTGAGCTCCTTCGCCAGGCGCGCATAGGCCTCCACGTCGCCGTAATACTCCGGCTCGCCCATTTTGCGCTCCAGCTCGGCGTATTTTTCACCTATCTGCCTCAGCTTTTCAAGCATCCTGTCTACCCCTTTGCGTTTTCACGGCCTATTATTTTATCACACGGCGCAGGGAATGTAAAGCGGCCGCGCGCCTTCCACACGCAAAATGAGCATACCGGGAATTCGTATCGGCCACGTCCCCCCCGCGGCCGCCAAAGCGCGAAAAACGCCCCGTCCGATGGACGGGGCGTTCCTCCCTTGCGCCGGCGGCAGGCTGTTGAGGGCCGAGCCGCTATATTTTTAGCGTTCGCCGCGCGGCGTTAAAGACACAAATTACTTCGTGGCTTCGACAGCCTTCGGGTCGCCGGTGATCTGGCCCTTGGACTGCTTGATGAAGGTCTGGATGCCGCTGATGGTGACGATGATGGCCAGGATGACCAGGGCCGCCGCGAACAGCATCTGGAACCAGTCGCCCCACTGGGCGGCACCGTCGCCAACGACGCCGATCTTCTGGTAGATGGTGATGCAGAGGCTGGTGATGGTGGCCACAAGCATGAACACCATGGGGATGAAGAACATCTTGTTGCTCTTGCCGATGTTGCCGAGCCAGCAGGCGACGGCCATCAGGGCGAGGCCGGCGAGCAGCTGGTTGGCAGCGCCGAACAGGCCCCAGATCTGGATCAGGCTGAGGGCGCCGATGGTGCAGCCTACGATGACGAGGAACAGGGTGCCGACGATGGGCTTCGCCAGGAAGCCGCGGAAGCCGCCGATCTTGCTGGGATCCTCGCCCTCGCGGGTGAAGAGCTCGGTGAACATGTAGCGGCCGAGACGGGTCGCGGTGTCAAGGCTGGTGAGAGCGAAGACGGAGACCGCGAGGGTCAGCAGCGTGTACACGGTGTTGAAGATAACGTTGGAGTAGCTGGCCTCGGTGCCGGTGAGGTTGGCGACGAGGGTGGCAAGGCCGCCGGCGAAGATGGTCGGGGGCGAGCCCATGTTGTAGCCCATCTCTCCGCCGATCTGGTCCCAAACGGTGGCGGCGGCGAGGATGGAGAGGATGGCGAGCACGCACTCGATGATCATGGCGCCGTAGCCGATGATCTTGGCATCCTTCTCGGAGTTGATCTGCTTGGAGCTGGTACCGGAGCCGACCAGGCTGTGGAAGCCGGAGATCGCGCCGCAGGCGACGGTGATGAACAGCGTCGGGAACAGGTAGCTGGTGGTGTTGTTGCTGGTGACGGCGAAGCCCTCGAACGCGCTGAGCTGGAAGTCCATGCCCCAGGCGCCGCCGAGCACGCCGACGATGGCCAGGATCATCATGCCGTACAGCAGGAAGCTGGACAGGTAGTCGCGCGGCTGGAGCAGTATCCAGACCGGCAGCAGGGAGGCCAGGGTGATGTAAACGGCGATGAAGATGACCCAGAAGTTGCGCGGCAGGTTGATGCCGACGTTGAGGCCGATGATGGTGATGATGATGATGCCGATGACGCCGACGATGGTGGCCGGGCCGACCTTCACGCCGCGGCGGTACACCGCGTAGCCGAAGAAGACGGCGAGGACGATGAACAGCAGGCTCGTGGTGGCCGTGGAGGCGTTACCGGAGGCGTTCTGCATGCCGACGGTGATGACATCGTAGGGGTTGCCGTTCGCGTCCTCGACGGAGACGAAGGTGCCGGCAACGACGCTGGTGAAGCTGGCGATGACGAGGATAAGCACCAGCAGGGCAAAGATTACGAACAGCTTATAGGCCTTGTCGCCGATGTTGTCCTTGATGACCTCGCCGATGGAACGGCCGCCGTGGCGGATGGAGGCGAGCAGAGCGCCGAAGTCGTGCATGCCGCCGAAGAAAATGCCGCCGATGACGATCCACAGGAACACGGGCACCCAGCCGAAGATGGCCGCCTGGATGGGGCCGTTGATGGGGCCGGCGCCGGCGATGGACGAGAAGTGGTGGCCCATCAGGACGGCGGGGTTCGTGGGGACGAAGTCCTTGTTGTCGTACTTGGTATGCGCGGGCGTCGGGCGGTCAGGGTTGACGCCCCACTTCTTGGCCAGCCAGGAGCCGTAGAACACATAGCCCAGGCCAAGGAGTACGATACCAACGATCAGAATAAGTACTGCAGTCATACTCTTTCACTCCTTAAAAGCTTTTTCAGTGTTTTCTGAATGTTTGCCCCTGCTTTGTTTGTCCTTACCACTCCTTTCTCCAGATCGACCGCCGCAGTTTTGAGGGTAGACCAGCCCTCAAGGCCGAACTTGAAGCTCTTGTCATACTTGCGGCGGCAGATCGCTTTTTCCGCTTCTGGAGATATTACATCCGCCACGAAAACGGCGATGATGTACGAATCCTTGTGCTCCCTGTGGGGCTTGATGCGCGGCACGGCGTCCTCGAGCGTGTAGTCGAGGCACTTCTCGGCCGTTTCCTCGTCCAGCACCGGCACAGAGAATATGTAGGCGTACTCGTTTGACTCGGCGGCCCATATCCTGGCCCGCTTTACCAGCACATAGCCCTCGTCGCGGGCGTGGAATTCAGCCATAAAAATGAGCGGCAAGCCGCTGCCGGCCTCCCCCTCCACGACGTCGTAATAGTAGCTGTACGAGTCGTTTAGCTTTTCCAGGAATCTCTCGCGCACGATGGGCAAAATAACACGCGCCTTTCAAACAAGAAAATAATGCCTTTAATATGAACAAATTGTGACCATTAGTACTATACGCCAACTCAGCAAAAAAATCAATAGCCGTTTCGCCGAAAATGCACAAATTCGGCAAAATCATCGGCAGGCACTGACTATTTCCCTGTCATTATCAACAACGTGTTTAGAAATTGTATAAAAATTGTGAAATTTGTGCCGTCAAGCTATTTACATCTTCTTTAGAATAATGTATTGTATATAAAGTTGTGCATCTATGTAAACGGAGGGATGGGGATGGAGCTTTCGCTTGCCGCCACCTGCCTTTTCGGCGTGGAGGGCCCCCTCGCCGCCGAGCTGAGGCGGCTGGGAATGATGGACGTTGCGGCGGCGGACGGCCGCGTGCGCTTCGTCACGGACGAGCGCGGCCTGGCGCGCGCTAACATATGCTCCCGCTTTGCCGAACGCATACTGCTCGAGCTCGGCTCCTTCCCCGCCCGCAGCTTCGACGAGCTGTTCGAGGGCGTGAAGGCCCTGCCGCTGGAGCGCTGGATACCCTCCGGCGCGGCCTTCCCCGTCAAGGGATGGTCGGTGGACAGCGCGCTGCACTCCGTGGTGGACTGCCAGCGCATCGTCAAAAAGGCCGCCGCCGTGCGCCTGGCCTCCGCGCGGGGGAAACAGGGCATGCTGCGCGAAGACGGGCCCGTGCATCAGCTCCGTTTCGCCATCATGCGCGACGAGGCCACCATCTACCTTGACACCAGCGGCGCTTCGCTGCACAAACGCGGCTACCGCCCCGGGCGGCTGGCCGCCCCGCTGCGCGAGACAATCGCCGCAACGATGGTCGATCTTGCCCGCTACCGCGGCCGCGGCGACTTCTGCGACCCCTTCTGCGGCAGCGGCACCATCGCCATCGAGGCCGCCTTTGCCGCCCTCAACCGCGCCCCGGGCCTGATGCGGCGCTTTGCCGCCGAGGAATGGCCGCTGCTGGAAAGGGACATCTGGCGCGCGGAGCGCGAGGCCGCCCGCGCTCGCGAATACCGCGGGGACTACCGCATCTTTGCTTCCGACATCGACCCCGAGGCCGTGGCGCTCGCGCGGCAGAACGCCGAGCGCGCCGGCGTGGCGCAGTACATCGAGTTCTCCGTAGCGGACGCCCTTGCCTTCCGCCGCAAAACGGACGGCGGCGTCATCGTCACCAACCCGCCCTACGGCGAGCGGCTGCTGGAGCGCGAGGAGGCCGGCCGGCTCTATGAGCGCTTCGGCGAGGCCTGGCGCGGCACGGAAAACTGGCAGCTCTACCTGCTCTCCGGGCACCCGGAGTTCGAGCAGCACTTCGGGCAGAAGGCCGCCAGGCGCCGCAAGCTATACAATGGCCCCATCATCTGCTGCCTCTACAGCTACGGTCGCTGAACTGCCCGGCATTAGATAATATACCGAAAGTGGGATAGATATTAAATGAAGCACCTGTTCGTCGTCAACCCCGTGGCCGGGAAACAGAAGCCGGAGGAAAAAATAAAGCTCATCCACGACTCGGCCGACCGCGTGCCGGGCGGCCTTGCCGGCGGCTTTGAGATATACGTCACCCGCGCGCCGATGGACGCCGTGGAAAAGATCCGCTCCGCCGCCGAGGGCGAGGATGACCTGCGCGTCTACGCCTGCGGCGGGGACGGCACGCTCAACGAGTGCGTGAACGGTGCCGCCGGGCTGAAAAACGTGGCCGTGACGCACTTCCCCTGCGGCACCGGCAACGACTTCATCAAAATGTTCGGCGCCGACAAGTCCCGCTTCTTCGACCTGGCCGAGCTCGCGAACGGCGAGGTGCGTCCCCTTGACCTCATCAAATGCAACGGGCGCTACAGCATCAACATCTGCTCCATGGGCCTTGACGCCCGCGTTGGCACGGACGTGCACAAGTACAGCGGACTGCCCCTGCTGGGCGGGCCGGCGGGCTATGTCGCCAGCCTGGCCGTGAACTTCGTCAAGGGCGTCTCCCAGCCGATGACCGTCACCGCCGATGGCCTCACCTGCGGCCCCCGCCTCAACCTGGTGTGCATCTGCAACGGGCGCTTCTACGGCGGCGGCTTCAACCCAACGAACGACGCGCGGCCCGACGACGGCCTGCTGGACGTGCTCATCGTCTCCGGCGTCCGCCGCCCGACGATACTGCGCGCCATCTCGGCCTACGCCTCCGGGCGCTACCGCGAGTACCCGCAGTACATCACCTTCCTGCGCACCACGCACGTGGAGGTGCAGACGCCCACAGCGCAGGTCATCAACGAGGACGGCGAGGCGGAATATTCCGACCGCGCGGTGTTCGACGTGGCGCCCGGCGGCGTGAACTTCCTGGTCCCGCGCGGCATGGCTTTTTTCAGCGGCAAATAAAATAAAAGACAGGCGGCACAGGGGATTTCTCCCTGCGCCGCCTGCGCTTTTGATTCGCCTGGAGCCTTTAGCGAAGCTCCTGCTCGAGATTATTAAAGCAGTCTGCATTGAAGAAGTCCGCGAGGCTCATGCCGAGACCGTCGCAGAGCTTCTTGATGGTGGACACCGTCGAGCTGTTGTTTCTGCCGTTGACGATGTTGTTCACCGTAGACTGAGTGACACCGCTCATGTTGGCGAGCTTGTTCACTGTTATCCCGCGCTCCTTGCATAGCTCAAGTATGCGAATCCTAACTGCTCCTCCAGCCGTCATATCTTCTCTTCTTCCTCCGTTAAGAGTATATTAAGAGTGTATCCCATTATTGCTGAATAAACTACTCCTTTTGAGGTTAAATTGCATGTAAGTCTACACAAAATACTAAACCGCAACGGTTTTTGTTTCAGTAACGGTGCATAGGACTTAAATACTGGTGAAAATTTTTCTTTTTCCGGCGCTTGACTACGGCCCCGCGGGATGCTACGCTAAAAGCGGGTGATGCCCATGAGCGTAAAACATTTGCCCGTGCCGGACGGCTCGGCCGCCTCTTTCGCCGTGAAAATGAGCGACGGCAGCATGGCTCCATATTTCCCCGCCGGCTCCCTTGCGTACATAGAAAGGGGCGGAAAACTGCACGATGGCGACGTTGGGCTGTTCTATTTCCGGGGAAAAGTCCTGCTCCGGCAGTACTGCGAGGACTATGCCGGCAACGTCTATCTCTTCGTGCTCGACCGCCGGCGGCGTGCGCTGGATATCGCCGTGCCGCGCGCGGAAACGCCCGTCTGCTGCTTTGGCCGGGCGGTGATGGACGTCCCGGCGCCGCTGCCCGGCTATGAAAAGATATGAATATATTTATGTATAGGAGGTAAGCACATGGAAGCAATGGAAAATCTGCTCACGCGCAGGAGCATCCGCAAATTCAAGCCCCAGCAGATAACGGACGCCGAGCTGGAGGCCGTGCTCAACGCCGGCAAGTACGCCCCCACGGCCAAGGGCACGCAGTCGCCGCTGATGGTGGCCGTGCAGAACGCGGAGGACATCGCCGTCATGAGCCGCGTGAACGCTCGCGTCTGGGGCAAGCAGGAGTTTGACCCCTTCTTCGGCGCGCCCACGGTGGTGGTCGTGTTCGCCGAGGGCGGCAACCCCAACGGCGTGCAGGACGCCTCATTGGTGCTGGGCAACCTGCTCAACGCCGCGCACGCAATCGGGCTCGGCTCCTGCTGGATCAACCGCGCGAAGGAGACCTTTGAGCTGCCCGAGGGCCGCGCCCTGATGGAGAAATGGGGCCTCAAAGGCGACTGGGTCGGCGTCGGCAACTGCATTCTCGGCTACGCCGACTGCGACCAGCCCAAGCCCGCCCCGCGCAAGGAAGGCTACGCCATCGTCATCAAGTGAGGCAGAAAACATGCCCTATCCCCTCGCCATCGCCGCCCTTTCCATCCTCCTGCTGCTCGCCTGCGGAGCAGCCTGGGCCGTGAGCGGGCTCATCCGGCTGATCTGCCGGCATCATGGCGCATAGTTAAAAACCCCGCCGGTCACGACCGGCGGGGTTTTTATCTGTTGACAGGCCATATTTCTCCCGGCGCAGCCCTCTCTGCCTCCAGGCGCAGCCATATCTGCCTCCAGGCGCAGCCTGGTCACATTTGGGTGGGGGCGTGGACGCCGAGGATGCCCAGGCAGTTGGCGATGACGCTGCGGACGCAGTCGGCCAGCAGCAGCCGCGCGTTGAGCACATCCTCCTGCTCGCCCTTGATGCGGCAGGTGTTGTAGAAGCGGTGGAAGCGGGCCGCCAGCTCGGTGACATAGCGGTTGATGCGGCTGGGGTCCAGCGTGCGCGCGGCGCGCAGTATCTCCTCCGGCAGCTCGGCCAGCTGCTGGACGACCTCCCGCTCCTGCGGCGTGGAGAGCAGGGCGGCGTCGATGAGCGCGGCATCAGGGACGCTGTGCCCGTCCTCGGCCAGGTTACGGAGGATGGAGCAGATGCGCGCGTGGGCGTACTGGACATAATAGACGGGGTTCTCGCTGTCCTCGCGCACGGCCAGACCCAGGTCGAAGTCCATCTGCGTCTCCGGGCGGGCGTTGAAGAACCAGCGCGCGGCGTCAACGGGTATCTCGTCCAGCAGGTCGCCAAGGCTGATGGCCTTGCCCGTGCGCTTGGACATGCGCACCACCTCGCCGTCGCGCATCAGCTTCACCAGCTGCATGAGGACGATGTCCAGCCTGTCCGGGTCGATGCCCAGCGCGTCCAGCGCGCCCTTCAGGCGGGCCACATGCCCGTGGTGGTCGGCGCCCCAGATGTTTATCACGCGGTCAAAGCCGCGCACGGCGAATTTGTTGCGGTGATAGGCGATGTCCGCCGCGAAATAGGTGTAAATGCCGTTGGCGCGGCGCAGTACGTCGTCCTTCAGCGAGAGCTTCTCGATATCCGCCTCGCTCTTGCCCGCGCGGCGCAGTTCGTCGGCCATGATACGCGAGCTGGCCAGCCACAGCGCGCCCTCGCTCTCGTATGTCCAGCCGCGAGCCGTCAGCTCGTCCACCGTGGCGGCCACATAGCCGTTCTCGTGCAGCGTGGACTCGAAGAACCACTGGTCGTACTGTATGCCGTAGCGCGCCAGGTCGGACTTCATCTTCGGCAGGTTGATGTCCAGCCCAAAGCGCGCCAGCGCCGCGCGGCGCTCACCGTCGGGCCTATTAAGCCAGCCGTCGCCCTTCTCCTCGCGGAAGCGGCGGGCGATCTCGCGGATATCGTCCCCGTGATAGCCGTCCTCCGGGAACTCCACGGCCTCCTCGCCGAGGATGAGCTGCTTATAGCGCGCGTCAAGGCTGTTGGCGAACTTCTCGATCTGGTTGCCGGCGTCGTTCACATAGAACTCGCGCCAGACCTGCGCGCCCGCGCGGTCGAGCACGGAGGCGAGCGTATCGCCAAGCACGCCGCCGCGGGCGTTGCCCATGTGCATGGGCCCCGTGGGGTTGGCGGAGACGAACTCCACCATCACCTTCTGCCCGTCGAATTCGTCGGAGCGCCCGTAGTCAGCCCCGGCGGACTGCACGGCGCGGAGCACGTCCGCATACCAGGCCGGGGAGAGGCGGAAATTGATAAATCCCGGGCCGGCCGCCTCCGCGGAGGCGAACCAGCTGCCCGCGAGATCCAGGTTCTCCACCAGCGCGTCGGCTATCTTGCGCGGCGCCATGCGCAGCGCCCGCGCGCCGGACATGGCGTGGTTGGCGGCGAAGTCCCCGTTCGTGGGGTCCTTCGGCACCTCCACCGTGCCGCTCAGTTCCGCGCCCGCCGGCAGCTGGCCCTTTTCGGCCGCGCGCCGGCAGCTCTCATTCAGCAGCGTCTCTATGCTCTTTTTCGCCGCATCGATCAAATCAGGCATTTGCCTCTGCCCCGCCTTTCTGTTCCCTTACGTTTATTTTGAACTTGTTGCGCCCAACGACGGCGTGGTCGAGATCCACCACATAGTCGATCTCCATGTCCCCGCCGCGCTCCCCGAGCGTCGAGCTTATCCTGTGCGTATCCAGTCCCATGGTGGCCGAGCCGTAGGGCGTGTCATAGAGGAAGGTGTTCTTTATGCCCTCCCTGAAGATCATGCGGCTGGTCATGGTCCCCTCGCGCGCGAGCACCACCTGCTCCGGCGAGATGATGAAAGAGGTGCGCGTGCCCTTCATGCCCGTGAGCTCGCTCTCCATGTAGCTCAGCTCCCCATGGCCGTCGCGGAAGGAATACTTGCCCTCCGTCACCAGTTCTATGGCGTCGCTCTCGCCCTGGCCCAGGCTCTGCGTCCCCTTGATGGAAATAATTACATCCTTCATCGAGTCTTTCATGTCAAAACCCCATTCCAGAGTATTCATGGCGAGGTATTATACACCATCCTCCGCCTCCTGTAAAGCCCCCAGCTACAGCGCGCCGAACACTTCCGCCAGGGCCCGCACGGCCTCGTCCGTGCGCCCGCGGCCGAGCCCGGCGTAGCTGACGACCAGCGTGTGCTCCGCCTCCGGCCGCGGCGCCGCGCAGTAGTCGGAGAGGAAGCCCAGCCTGACGCCCAGGCCCTCAGCGCGCCGGCGCAGCTCGCCGTCGGCAATGTCCGTGTGCAGCCGCAGCAGGAAATGCAGCCCCGAGCCGCGCTCGTCTATCTCGATGCGCCCGGCAAACGGCGCGCATCGGAAAGCGTCGAGCACCTCCGCGCGCCGCGCGCGGTACTCTTTGCGCAGGCGCGAGACATGCCGCTCATATTCCCCGCCGGCCAGGAAGCGCGCCAGCACCTGCTGCTCCAGCGCCGGCACGGCGCAGGAGTAAAATCCCAGCTCCCGCCGCCAGCGCTCCATCAGCCCCTCCGGCAGGGCCATATATGCCAGGCGCATGGAGGGCGAGATGGTCTGCGAAAAGGTATTCATATATATGACGCTGCCCGCGCCGTCGATGCTTTGCAGCGTGGGCAGCGGCTTGCCCGTGAAGCGCAGCTCGCTGTCGTAGTCGTCCTCTATGATATACCCGCCCGTCTCGCGCGCCCAGCGCAGCAGCGCCTGCCTGCGCGGCATGGGGGTGATGATGCCCGTGGGGAACTGGTGCGAGGGCGAGATGTGCACGGCCTGCGCGCCGCTCGCGTACAGCAGCCGCGGCTCTACGCCGCCCTCCCCCAGCGGCAGCGGCAGGCAGCGCGCGCCCGAGCGGGCGTATACCTGCCTGATCTTAGGATATCCCGGGTCCTCCACGGCGATGCGCGCGCCCGCTCCCAGCAGCTGCGCGAGCAGGATGTACATGAACTCCGCCCCCGCGCCGATGACGATGCGCTCCGGCGGCACGTCCATGCCCTTGTTGCCCGCCAGATATCCGGCGATGGCCCGCCTCAGCTCCGGCAGCCCCTCGTGCGGGACGCCGCTCAGGAGCGCGCCCCCGCCCTCCCGCAGCGTCTGGCGCACCAGGCGCGCCCAGGCGGCCGCCGGCAGGCAGGCGGGGTCGACTCCGCTCCCGCGCAGGTCGAGCCGCCAGCGCTCATCCTGCGGCCTCTGGTGGCTTTCCTGCGCCGGACGGCGGGCCGCCGGCCGCGCCGCCTCCGCGGCCACGAAATAGCCCCTTCGCGGGCGCGAGACCAGGCAGCCCTCCGCCTCCAGCTGGGCATAAGCGCCCTCCACTGTGATGACGGAGACCCCCAGGTGCTCGGCCAGGGCGCGGCGGGACGGCAGCTTCTCCCCCGCCGGCAGCGCGCCGGAGAGCACATCCTCGCGGATGCGCTGCGCCAGGTATTCGTACATCGGCAGCGCGCCCCGCGCGCCGAGGTCATAGGTCAGCATACGCCACCTCTGGTCATATCAAAAAATAAGAATTTGGCTATTTCAATAATACCATATCCGACGTAGAATTCAAGGCAAAGTTTTTTTCAAAGAGGTGCCGTAAATGAGAACTTCCCCCCGCACGCGCATGCTCGTGATGTCCGCGCTGCTCGCCGCGCTGGGCTGCGCCGCCACGCTGGCCGTGCGCATCCCCTCGCCCACCGGCGGGTACATGAATCTGGGCGACACTGTGGTCATCCTCTCGGCCTATCTGCTGGGCCCTGCCTGGGGCGCGGCGGCGGGCGGGCTGGGGCCCGCGCTGGCGGACCTCTTTTCCGGCTACGCCGCCTATGTCCCCGCCACGCTGGCCATAAAGGCGCTGATGGCCGCCTGCGCGGCCTGGATATACGCCGCCCTGAAAAGGCGTCCCGCCGCCCTGCTGGTCGCGCCGCTGGCCGCGGAGGCCATCATGGTCGTAGGCTACTGGCTCTATGACGCGCTGCTGGCCGGCAGCCTGCTGGGCGCCGCGGCGGGCATACCCTCCAACCTTGTGCAGTCCGCGCTGGGCATCGCCGCCTCCGCCCTGCTGGCCGCGGCACTGCGCCGCTCCCCAGCCGTGCGGCGGGAATTCCCGCGCCTCTGAGCCACACATGGAAAATTTGCCGCCCGCGGGCGGCAAATTTTTTACGCAGGGCGCTTGACAAACTGTGATTACTGTGTATAATGAACATACACACTATATAGGGTGATAGGCATGGAAATAATCATCAGCAACGCGGCGGGGACGCCCATCTACGAGCAGATAGTCTCGCAGATCAAGGGCAAGATCATCTCCGGCGAACTGGCGGAGGGGGACGCCCTTCCGTCCATCCGCCTCCTGGCGAAGGAGCTGCGCATAAGCGTCATCACGACAAAGCGGGCCTACGAAGAGCTGGAGCGCGAGGGCTTTATCGTCACTCAGCCCGGCCGGGGCAGCTTTGTCGCCGGCAAAAATCTTGAACTGATAAGGGAGGAGCACCTCCGGCAGCTCGAGGAGCTTCTGGCCCAGTCGTGCCGCCTGGCCGCGGACTGCGGCCTGGGCCTCGAGGAGCTGGAGGAGATGCTCCGCCTCGTCTACGAGGGAGACTGATAAAATGCAAAACGCAATAGAAGTGCGCTCGCTCACCAAGCGCTACCGCGCCTTCAAGCTGGACGGCGTCAGTTTTGTCCTGCCGTCCGGCTGCATAATGGGCCTGATAGGCGAAAACGGCGCCGGCAAAAGCACCACCATCCGCCTGCTGCTGGGCCTCGCCCGGCGGGACGGAGGGGACATATCCGTCCTTGGCGAGGACCCGCAGGGCGCTTCGCGCGAGCTGCGCGAGCGCATCGGCGTCGTGTTCGACGACTGCCCCTTTCCGGAGTCAATGACGCTCCGGGACGTGCGCAGGCTGCTCTCAGCCGCGTATAAGCGCTTCAACGCCGCCAAGTTCGATTCGCTCGGGCTGAAATTCGCCCTGCCGGAGCGGCAGAAGATAAAGGACTACTCCCGAGGCATGAAAATGAAGCTCTCCATCGCCGCCGCGCTCAGCCACGGCGCGGAGCTGCTCATCCTTGACGAGCCCACCAGCGGCCTCGACCCCGTGGCGCGCGACGAGCTGCTCGACATCCTGCTGGATTTCATCCAGGACGAGAGCCACAGCGTGCTCATCTCGTCGCACATCCTCTCCGACCTGGAAAAGGCCTGCGACTACATCACGTTTATCCACACCGGGCGCGTTATTTTCAGCGAGGAGAAGGACGAGCTGCTTGAAAAATACGTGATCGCCAAGGGCTCCGAGCGCGAAATCGCCGCGCTCGGCCAGGACGCCGTTGTGGGCGTGCGGCGCAGCGCGTTCGGCTGCGAGGCCCTCGTGGAGCGCGCAGCGGGCGAGCGCCTGACGCACGAGCGCGCGAGCATCGAGGACATCATGCTCTATTATATCAAGGGGGACGCGAAATGAAGGCGCTGCTTATAAAGGATTTCCTGAACATCAAGGCGCAGGGGAAGGCGATACTGCTCGTTCTCGCCGTCTGGTTCATAATCAGCGTTGTGAACGGCAGCGGTTCGTTCTTCGCTGCTCTCAGCGTAGTGTACGCCATTCTCCTGCCGCTCACGAGCGTCACAGCCGACGACAAGTGCGGCTTTGAGCGCTACGCCATGACCATGCCGCTCTCGCGCACGGTTATGGCGCTGAGCCAGTACGTCTTTTCGCTGCTCTGTGCGTTCATCATGGCTTTAATAGGCTTCGCGGCCTGCGTTATCATCGACCGCTCGGCGATAAACGAGGCGCTGGCCACCTGCGCGGCCTGCTTCTGCGTCGCGGTGGTGCTCGTGAGCCTGCTGCTCCCGCTCGTGTACAAATACGGCCCGGAGAAGGCGCGGCTGGTCATGATGGCGGTGTTTGTGGTCGGCTTCCTCGTCTTTGGCTTCGTTTTGGATAAGCTCGATGTGGAGCTTGAATTGAACGCCATTTTCATCGCCATGCCCGTGATCGCCCTCGTGCTGCTCGCCGCCAGCGCGGCCGTCAGCGTCGGCATATACAGGAAGAAAGAATTCTGAGGCCGCCGGTGCATGATATGAAAAACACCCTTACCTGCCCCAAATGCGGCTGCAAGCGCATCATCCGTGTGCCCGACGGCGCGCACCGTTACCTGGCCAACAGCATATGTATGACCAAAGCGCTCACTGTGGAGCGCGTGCCGGTGGCGAGATATGTCTGCGCCGGCTGCGGCTATGTGGAAAACTACGTTGAATCGCGCGCCGGCCTGTCCCGGCTGGAGGAGTTCTTCGGCAAAGAATAATAAACGCCCCCTTAAACTCAGCGGAACGGTGAGTTAAGGGGGCGTTGCGTATGCGCGGCGAAGCACCGTATATGACCGGCGGTGGATTTTGCCTCACGCTCAGGCGGCGCGGCCCTTTACCAGCTTCCTGACTCCGAAAACGCCAAGAGCAATAACGGCGGCGGCGCCGACAACGGAAATAACCTTCGACATGATAACATTCTCCTCTGTAATTATAATTAGGTTTATTGATTGTCCCCGGTTTCCCGGTACGCCTGCATTATAGGGGAGCAATGTTTCCGTGGTATTAACGGACTTTTAAGGTTTTGTAGATTTATGCGGCCGCGGCTGAAAGTCTACCTCTCGCAGAGCCAGAACGCCGTGCTGTACGGCGCGAGCTCGCTGCCGCCGCCGAAGTCGTGCTCTTCCCCCGTTATCAGGTCCACGGCCCGGCCGCAGCCGGCGTTGAAGTGGGCGGTGTAGGGCTCGCTGTCCGCGTTGAAGGCGCAGAGCACGCGCTCATCGCCGCAGCGCCGCTGGAAGATGTACTGGCGGTTGGTGAGCAGCACCTCCGTGTAGTCGCCGTTTTTCAGCGCCTCGCTCCTGTCCCTCGCGCCGGCCATGGCGGCGATGCTGTCCGTCAGGCCGTTCCACTGCGGCAGCTCTATCTCCGGCCGCAGCGCCCAGTCGCCCTCGTGTTTTTCGCCGCGGACGCCCCACTCGCTGCCGTAATAGACGCAGGGTATGCCCGGCATGGCGAAGAGCAGGCCGTAGAGCACGCTCAGCAGCGCCGGCTCTTTGAGTATGCTCGCCGCGCGCGTCACGTCGTGGTTGTCCACGAAGGAAAAGAGGTGCTTGCCCTTATAGAGCGTCCAGTATTCCGGCCCAAACTGCCGCTTGATGCTGTGGCCGATCTCAAACAGGTTCATGTCGTTAAGGCTTGAATAGAGCCCCTTGTAGCACTCGTAGTTCGTGCAGCTGTGCAGCATCTCGTCGTTGACCCACTGGTTGTAATCGCCGTGCAGCGTTTCGCCCAGGAGGAAAAAGTCCGGCGATATCTCCCCCGCCAGCGCCCGCAGGCGGCGCAGGAAGTCCTTATCCAGGCAGTAGGCCACGTCCAGCCGCAGGCCGTCGATGCCGAATTCCTCGCGCCAGCGGCGCACAACGCCGAGTATGTAGTCCACCACCGCCGGGTCGCGCAGGTTCAGCTTCACCAGCTCGTAGTGGCCCTCCCAGCCCTCGTACCAGAAGCCGTCGTTATAGCCGGAGTTGCCGTCGAAGCTGATGTTGAACCAGTCCTTATATGGCGAATCCCATCTGCGCTCCTGCACGTCGCGGAAGGCCCAGAAACCGCGCCCCACGTGGTTGAACACGCCGTCGAATATGACGCGCAGCCCCGCATCGTGAAACGCGCGGCAGACTTCCGCCAGGTCTTCGTTCGTGCCCAGGCGGCAGTCCACGCGCAGGTAGTCGCGCGTGTCATAGCCGTGCGCGTCGCTCTCGAACACCGGGCCCAGGTAGACGCCCTGCGCCCCCAGGCGGGCAATGTGCCCCGCCCAGTCCTTCAGGCGCAGGATGCGGTGCGCCTGGACGCCGTCGTTCTCCCGCGGCGCGCCGCAGAGCCCCAGCGGGTATATGTGATAGAACACGCTGTCAAATGCCCACATACCGTCCTCCAAAAATCATGCCCTCCGCCGCGGCGGAGGGCGAGCTTGCCGACATTATATCTCATTTCTGTCGGATAATCAAGCGGCAAGTTGAGAACAGGCCCAGAGGATGAGCCCGTAGATCACGCTGGCCGCCGTGCCGTAGACGATAACCGGCCCGGCGATACTGAACATCTTTGCCGCCGTGCCCACGATCAGCCCCTCGCTGCGCGACTCTATGGCCGGGCTGGCCACGGCGTTGGCAAAGCCCGTGATGGGCACCAGCGAGCCCGCGCCGCCGAATTTGGCGATGCGGTCGTAGACGCCGAAGCCCGTCAGCAGCGCGCTGAGGGCGATGAGCGAAACGGAGCAGAGCGTGCCCGCCGCGTCCTTCTCCGCGCCCAGGTAGAGGTACAGCTCCGTCAGCAGCTGCCCCAGCGCGCAGATGGCCCCGCCCACCAGGAAAGCGCGCAGCAGGTCCGGCCCCAGCTTCGATCGCGGGGACTTTTTCTTCACATATTCGCCGTACTGCTCATTGGACATTTTCAAAAAAACCAGCTCCCGCTGCTATCATGCGCGGGAGCCGTGATTTTATACGTTTTCAGATGTCGATGGTCAGGTTGTCGATCCCGTTGGCCTCAAACTCGCTGATGTATTCGTCCATGCGGTGGTTGAGCTCCGTCATGTCCTCGGGGTCCGTGTCCTCCAGGTGCATATCCCGCCGCGCCAGCTCCTCGGCCAGGATGTCGAAGAAAACGGCATCCTCATAGTCCGCGATGGCCTCGTGTATGCCGCCCTCCTCGTAGGCCCGGGATGGGAATGTGTGGCCGTACCAGGTCGTATACAGGTCCTTCATGCCGTTCTGGGCACAGAGCGCGAACATCTTTTCCTGCAGGTCGTCGTAGTCCTCGAAGCGGTCGCTGCCGCGCGCGGAGTTGAGCACCCAGTTGCCGACATAGACCAGATCCAGCAGGCGCCGGAACTCCTTATCGCTGAGCTCAATATTCATCATTCCAGACCTCCTGTCTGCGAGTGCTTTCATTATAGCAGTATATGCGGAAAAAACCAAGATGCCAGATGTAAAAATTCCCCCGCCCGTTGCGGGCGGGGGTTTGCCTTGCGGAAAATCAATAATAGCGCTTGTTCTTGTTCTTGCGCGCGGCCTCGGACTTCTTGCGGCGCTTGACGCTGGGGCTCTGGTAATACTCCTTCTTCCTCAGGTCAGCCATGACGCCAGCCTTGGCGCAGCTCCTCTTGAAGCGCTTGAGAGCGTTATCGAGCGACTCGTTCTCCTTGACATAGATCTCCGACATTTTATTCCCTCCCTCCAAAGACGCCTTTGTAGGGGCTAAATTAACCCTTATAAGCGGCGGGTGAACTACCGCCTCTATGCATTATAAGTTTTCTTTGGCCAGATGTCAAGTAAAAGTCACTTCGCGGGCTTGACAATAATATTGACCAGCTTG
Organism: Candidatus Scatomorpha stercorigallinarum; assembly: GCA_944387865.1. Lineage (GTDB taxonomy): Bacteria > Bacillota > Clostridia > Oscillospirales > Oscillospiraceae > Scatomorpha > Scatomorpha stercorigallinarum. The sequence continues at coordinate 22,059 of CALXGN010000019.1, forward strand.
TTTTTGACAACGATGGTCTTGACGACCTGCATCCCATCGGTAAACTTTTTCACCTTCTGGTCGGCCAGCGCCGTCTCCACCGCCACGCTGTCCTCGCAGTCCACGGGCACTGTGACCGTGCTGCGCAGCTTGCCGTTCACCTGCACGGCGATCTCCTTTTCGTCGTCGAGGGTCTTGGCCAGGTCGTACTGCGGCCAGGGGGCCGTGGAGGCGATGCCCTCGAAGCCCTGGATCTCCCAAAGCTCCTCCACCATGTGCGGCGCAAAGGGGCTCAGCAGCGCGAGCAGGGCCTTGATGTCCCCGCGGGAGGGCGCGTTTTCGGAGAACTTGTTCACCAGCGTCATCATGCAGGCGATGGCGGTGTTGAACTTCATGCCCTCGATGTCCTCGCCCACCTTCTTGATGGTTCGGTGGACTTCCTTCTCGTTGGCGGCAGAGTAGCTCTCGTCGCCCTCGATGCGCGTCTCGGACAGGGCCCAGATGCGGTCAAGGAAGCGCTTGCAGCCCTTGACGGCGCTGGGGTTCCATGGGGCGGCCTTTTCAAAGTCGCCGAGGAACATGATATACAGCCGCAGCGTGTCCGCGCCGAACTCTTTGACGACGTTGTCCGGGTTGACAACGTTGCCCAGGCTCTTGCTCATCTTGACGATGGGGTGCTCGGCCATCTCGCCGTATTTTTCCACCAGGTGCTTCTTCACGGCCGCTTCGCTGCCATATTCGGCGAGCAGCGCGTCGCGCTCCTCGTCGGAGAGGTTGGCGTAGTTGTGCGGGTTGAGGCCGAGTATCATGCCGTGGCTGGTGCGCTTGGCATAGGGCTCCTTGGTGGGCACCACGCCGATGTCGTAGAGGAACTTGTGCCAGAAGCGGGAGTAGAGCAGGTGCAGCGTGGTGTGCTCCATGCCGCCGTTGTACCAGTCAACGGGGCTCCAGTAGTCGAGTGCCTCCCTGCTGGCCAGCGCCTCGCCGTTCTTCGGGTCCATATAGCGCAGGAAGTACCAGCTGGAGCCGGCCCAGTTGGGCATGGTGTCCGTCTCGTGCTCGGCGGGGCCGCCGCACTTGGGGCAGGTGCACTTCACCCAGTCCTGCATATGGGCCAGCGGGCTCTCGCCGCTGTCCGTGGGCTCGTAGCTCTTCACATCCGGCAGAAGGAGCGGCAGGTCCTCCTCGTTCATCGGCACCCAGCCGCACTTCGGGCAGTGGATGATGGGGATGGGCTCGCCCCAGTAGCGCTGGCGGGAGAACACCCAGTCGCGCAGCTTGTAGTTCACCTTGGAGCGGCCGAACCCGCGCTCCTCCAGCCACTTTATCATAGTGGGGATGGCGTCGCGGACGCTCATGCCGTCCAGGAAGCCGGAGTTGACCATGATGGCCGTGTCGTCCTTGGCGATATAGGCCTCTTTCTCCACATCGCCGCCCTTGACGACCTCGATTATGGGCAGGTGGAACTCGCGGGCGAATTCCCAGTCGCGCTGGTCGTGGCCGGGGACGGCCATGATGGCGCCCGTACCATAGCTGGCGAGGACGTAATCAGAGAGGAAGATGGGGATCTCGTCGCCGGTGACAGGGTTGATGGCGCGCACGCCCTCGATGACGACGCCAGTCTTGTCCTTGTTGAGCTCGGTGCGCTCAAAGTCGGACTTCTTGGCCGCCTCGCGCTGGTAAGCGCGCACGGCGTCCATGTTCTCTATCATGCCCGCCCACTTCTCGATCAGCGCGTGCTCGGGGCTCATGACCATATAAGTGGCGCCGAAGAGCGTATCGGGCCGCGTGGTGAAAACGCAGAGCTTGTCGCCGGCCGTGGTGGCAAAATCCACCTCCGCGCCGGTAGAGCGGCCGATCCAGTTGCGCTGCTGGATCTTCACGCGCTCGATGTAATCGACGTCGTCCAGGTCGTCGAGCAGCCGCTGGGCGTATTTGGTGATGCCCAGCATCCACTGGCTCTTTTCCTTCTTGATGACCTCGCCGCCGCAGCGCTCGCAGACGCCGTTGACGACCTCCTCGTTGGCGAGCACGATCTTGCAGCTGGTGCACCAGTTGACGGGGATGCTGGCCTTATAGGCCAGGCCGTGCTTGTACATCTGCAGGAATATCCACTGCGTCCACTTGTAATACTCGGGGTCGGTGGTGTCCACCACGCGGTCCCAGTCGAAGCTGTAGCCCAGCATCTGCAGCTGCTTGGTGAAGCGCTCGATGTTGCGCTTGGTGACGTCCCGCGGATGCATGTGGTTCTTGATGGCGTAGTTCTCCGTCGGCAGGCCAAAGGCGTCAAAGCCTATGGGGAACAGGACGTTTTCGCCCTCCATGCGGCGCTTGCGGGCCACGATGTCCATGGCCGTGTACGGGCGGGGATGGCCGACGTGCAGGCCGTCGCCGGAGGGGTAAGGGAACTCTACCAGGGGAAAGAACTTCTTGCGCGTGTCATCGCCGGTGACGGCGGCGAAGGTCTTGTGCTCGAGCCAGTAGTTCTGCCATTTTTTCTCAATTCTTGCGAAATCGTAAGCCATACTATCGTTCAACCTCTCTCAATTTCTTCTGTCCGGCTGCCCCTTTGACCCGAGCGCGCTCAGGCCGTAGGGCTGGGAAGGGATGAGAGGTCCACCTCCCCCGCGTCGGCCCAAAGGTGCTCGAGGTTATAGAACTCGCGCGCCTCCTTCTGGAAGACATGCACGATGACGCTGCCGAAATCGAGCAGTATCCAGTCCCCGCCGCGGTAACCCTCGCGCCGCAGCGGCGGCTCGCCGAGGTCGGAGAGCGCCTTGTCGCACTCGTCGGTCAGCGTTTTGACATGGGTGGAGCTGGTGGCGGTGCAGATAACGAAATAATCTGCCAGGATGGTGCGCTCCGTCGTGTGCAGGACCTTGATGTCCTTGGCCATCTTGGCGTCCAGCGCGTGGACGGCGGCGGCGGTGATCTCGAGCGGTGTCAGCATCTGTATCTCCCTTTCCATCAATAATAGTATCCGTAGAAATGGGTCTCCCCGCCGGCGACGTAGCCCTGGGTGGTGTCGAAGGTGGCGCCGTTGTCAAAAGTGGCTATCATGTCCACGTTGTCGCGGGTTATCTCCACCGTGAAGGGGTTGAAATACTCGTTCACCATCACCAGCCAGTCGTCGATGTAGGGGATGACGTAGCTCTCGCCGTACACCGTGCCGTCCGGCTTGCTGGGCAGGGTCATGAAGCTGATGTCCTCGGACGAGAGCTTGAGGAACTCCGCGGCCAGGTAGGCGATATTTCCCAGGCTGAGGGTGGTGTCCACGCTACTCATGACGATGTCGTAGATCTTCGGCAGGTTGGTGATATTGCCCAGGCTCAGCGTCTGCGAGGCCAGGGCCATAAGCAGCTTCTGCTGGAACTCGATGCGCTCGATGTCGCCACGGGCATAGGTCTGTGAGCCGTCGTTGGACATGCGGAAGCGCATGGCGTTGACGAAATTCTCGCCGTCCAGCCGCTGGTAGCCGGCCTTGATGTGGATGCTCACCGGCGGGTTCTGGTCGGGCGCGTCCCAGTCCATGTCGAAGGGTATGTCGTAATACACGCCGCCCAGGGCGTCCACGATCTCCTCAACGACCTGTATCTCCACGATGGCGTAAAAGTCCACCCGGTAGCCCAGCAGGTCCTCCACCGTGTCAAGCAGGGCGGTGACACCGTCGCCTCCGTTGTTGATGCTGGAGGGATAGGGCTGGTTCATCTTCTTGTGCAGGTTGTCGATGTTCACCAGCGTATCACGGGGGATGTTGACCAGGTTGAGCTTGCCCGCGGCGATGTCGAACATGCCGATGATGTTCGTGTCCGTGTGGAAGCCCTCGCGGTCCAGGCCGCTGATGAGGAAGGTGTAGACGTCGTCCCTCCGGTTGGCCGCGTCGATCACGTCCGGCTCCTCGGCGGCGACGCCGTTGTCTGTGGGCGCGGCGCTTTCCGTCACGTCGTCCGTGCCGGGCGTGGCGATATCCGGCGGCCTCATCCAGGCCTTGACGCCGGCGTAGGCGCCGATGCCGATGGCCGCGATAATCACCAGGGCGATGACGAGCTTCTTCACCCAGCGGTGGGAGGAGCGGCGCTCCTCGCGGGAGACGTATTCGTCGGAGGAAAAGCGCTGCTGCGGCTGCGCACCGTAGCTCGTGCCCTGCGTGCTGTTGTAGCCCGAGGACGTGTCCTGGGCGCCGGTATAGCTGGAGCTGTTCTCCACGCGGCGGGCCTGGCGCTCGCGCCTTTCGGCGCGCTCGCGGCGCTCCTCCTCGTAATAGTCAAGGTCCGGGCTGGCGGAGCGCTCCACTTCCCGCTCCGCGCCGTTGTTTGCCTGGCTGTTGTATCTATGCGTATTGCCGGCCGAGTGCCGGCCTTTCTTTCCGCTTCCGCCAAAGAGTTGCATTATCGCGTTTCGTCCTTTCTGAAGAAGAGAAGTGCGTTCACAGACGCCGTGTGCGGCTCCGTCCCCTTTTCGCGCAGCTCCTGAAGGCTCATCTCCAGGCCCAGCTCCATCGCCCGGTCGAGGTCGCGGTAGGCGAGCTCACGCAGGCCGTCCACGCCGGGGAAATCGCGCGTGGGCTCGATGTAATCGGCCATGTAGATGATCTTGTCGAGCAGCGTCATGCCCGGCCGGGCGGTCGTGTGCCAGCGGATGGCGGAATAGACCTCATCGTCCACCCCGAACAGGTCCCTCGCCACGGCCGCGCCGGTGACGGCGTGCGTCAGCTTGAGGTTTTCCCGTTCGAATTTGTCGAATACTATACCATATTTCTCCGCCAATAGCAACTGCTCCGGCATGCTGAGTTTCTTGGTGATGTCGTGCAATATCCCGGCCTCCGCGGCCTCGTCCGGGTCGGCGTCCCAGCGCTCTGCCAGGCGCACGGCCTCCTGCTCGCAGCCGAGGACATGCGGCACGCGCGACGCCTTCAGCCAGGGCCGCACCTGCTCCCGCAGCCAGGGCAGCGAGGGCTTCGCCCCATAGCTGCGGCGGCGGATGATGCGCGCGTAGACCTCGCCGTCGAGGATGCCGTCCCCCCGCCGCTCGCGCAGCAGCGAGCGTATGTCCGAGCTGGACATCGGCATCGGTGCGGCGTCCAGGATATCGATGCGCGCGCCGTAGCGCCCGCGCAGGTCCTCCGCACAGCGCCGGAGGTCGTCCGCCTCCCCATCCTCGCGCGGCATCACGGCCAGGCGGCAGTTTTCCAGCAGCCAGCGCGCCTCGTGCCAGAGCTCAAAGCTCAAAAGCATGTCCGCGCCCATGCAGAGCGCGATCTCCGCGCCGGGATACATGTCCATCAGCTCGCGCACGGTGTCCGAGGTGTAGCTTGCGCCGCCGCGGCGCAGCTCCAGGTCGGAGACCTCGGCCCAGTCGCAGCCGCGGAAGGCGATGCGCGTCAGTTCCAGGCGCTCGGCGGCGTCCGGGCTGCCGGAGGCCATGGCCTTGTGCGGCGGCTCCGCCGCGGGCATCACGAGGAAGCGCTCCGGCCGCAGGGCGTCATATGCCGCGCGGGCCGCGCGCACATGCGCCGGGTGCGGCGGGTTGAAGCTGCCGCCGTAGATGGCAACGGTCATTTTTTCTTCGCCGCCTTCGGGAGCTCGATCCTGGGATCGGTCTCGTTGCGCTTATAGAGGACGAACTTGCTGCCTATCACCTGCACCTGCTCGGCCCGGCAGCGCGCGGCCAGCGTGTCCGCCGCCTCACGCGCGGTGAGCATGGAGTTTTCCAGCACGCGGGCCTTCACCAGTTCGCGGGCCTTGAGTGCGTCCGAGAGGGCGATGGCCGTATTTTCGGTGATGCCGTCCTTCCCTATCTGCAATATCGTGTCCTCCTTCGCGGCCAGGCCGCGGAGGTAGGCCCTCTGTTTACTTGTCAGCATGGCAGTACTCCTTCAGTATCCGTGCAAACTCGCGCAGCGCGCGGCCGCGGTGTGAGATAAGGTTTTTTTCCTCGTGCGTCATCTCGCCCATGGTGCGGCTCTCGCCCTCGGGGATGAACATGGCGTCGTAGCCAAAGCCGTTCTCGCCCGCCATATAGGTGGCGATGGAGCCCTCGCAGGTGCCGCGCGCGTTCAGCACATCGCCGTTGGGGAACACGCAGCATATGGCTGAGACGAAGCGCGCCGTGCGATGTTCCTCCCCCTCGAGGTTTTTCATCAGGAAAAGCCGCCTGTCAAGGTCGCTGTCGTCGTGGTTGCCGGTGTATCTCGCGCTGTGCACGCCGGGCGCGCCGCCCAGCGCGTCCACTTCCAGGCCGGAATCGTCGCTGACGGCGGGCAGGCCCGTGGCCTTCATCGCCGCCTCCGCCTTGAGGAAGGCGTTCTCCTCAAAAGTGTCTCCCGTCTCGTCCACCTCGAAGTGGCAGCCGGCCTCGCTCTGCGGTATCACCTCGATGCCCGTCCCGGCGAGTATCTCCTTGAACTCGAGAAGCTTGTTTTTGTTGTTCGATGCCAGTATCAGCTTCATGACAGCAGCGCCTCCGCAAAAGACTCCGGCTCAAAGGCCATCAGGTCGTCCACGCCCTCGCCCACGCCAACGAATTTCACCGGCAGGCCCATCTCACCGGCGATGGCGAACACGATGCCGCCCTTGGCCGTGCCGTCCAGCTTGGTGAGCACGATGCCCGTGATGTCCGCGCTCTCGGCGAACTGCTTGGCCTGGATGAGCCCGTTCTGGCCGGTGGTGGCGTCCACCACCATCAGCGTCTCGATGTCCGCCTCCGGCAGTTCGCGGGAGATGATGCGCCGCATCTTGGCCAGCTCGTTCATCAGGTTGGACTTGTTGTGCAGCCGCCCGGCGGTGTCGATGATGAGTATATCCGTGCCGCGGGCCTTGGCCGCGGCGATGCCGTCGAACACCACGGAGGCGGGGTCCGAGCCCTCTCCGTGCTTGACGATGCCGCAGTGCGAGCGCTCGGCCCAGACGGTGAGCTGCTCCGCCGCCGCGGCGCGGAAGGTGTCCGCCGCCGCCAGCAGGACGTTTTTGCCCTCGGCGGTGTATCTGGCCGCCAGCTTGCCGATGGTCGTGGTCTTGCCCACGCCGTTCACGCCCACCATCAGGATGACGGAGGGCTTCGTCTCCAGCTTCAGCTCAAAGCTGCCCACGCGCAGGGCGTCCGCCAGGATCTCCACCAGCGCGGCGCGCACCTCGTCCTGCCCCAGGAGCGACTCATCACGCACCTTTTCGCGCAGCTGCGCGACGGCCCTGGACGCCGCAGCCGCGCCGGCGTCCGCCAGTATCAGCGAGTCCTCCAGCTCCTCATAGAACTCCTCGTTCTCGCCCGTGAACTCGGCGAAGAGGCCGCCCATCTGCCGCCTGGTCTTTTCCAGGCCCTTTTTTATCTTGTCAAAAAAACCCATTATGCTTCCACTCCGTCTATCTGTTTACCGGCGGTCTCCAGGTCCAGTTCTATCACCCTGGAAACGCCCTTTTCCTGCATGGTCACGCCGTAGAGCTCGTCGGCCTCCTCCATCGTCCCCCGGCGGTGGGTGATGACGATGAACTGTGTGCGGCCGGAGATGCGCCGCATGTGCCCGGCGAAGCGCGTGACGTTCGCCTCGTCCAGCGCGGCCTCGATCTCGTCCATCACGCAGAACGGCGTGGGCCGCACCTTGATGATGGCAAAATAGAGCGCAATGGCCACGAAGGCCATCTCCCCGCCGGAGAGCAGCGTCAGCGTGGTGAGCGCCTTGCCCGGCGGCTGCACCTTGATGTCGATGTCGCAGGTGAGGACATCGCCCTCGCCCTCCATCACCAGCTCGGCCGTGCCGCCGCCGAAGAGCTCGGTGAACGTCCGCCCGAAGCTCTCGTTGATGGCGGCGAACTCGCGCGTGAAAATGGCCTTCATCTGCCCCGTCACATCGGAGATTATACCCAAAAGTTCGGCCTTTGCGCCCTCCACGTCGTCCCGCTGCGAGGCGAGGAATTCATATCGCTCGCTGACGCGCGCGTACTCGTCGATGGCGCCCAGGTTGGGGCTGCCCAGCGCGTTCATGGCCTTGCGCAGCTCGGCGATCTGCCGGTTGGCTTTTGCCGCGCTCTCGATGGGCTGCCGCACGGCCTCCGCCGCGCTGTGGCTGAGCCCATAGCCGTCCCAGAGCTTGTCCACCAGCTGCTTCTCCTCCATGTCGGCGGAGAGCTTCTTCTGCTCCAGGCGCGCGGCCGCGCGCTCGGCGTCGAGGATGGCGTTGTTCTTCTCCTGCACGGCGCGGTCCGTGCGCGTGCGCTCGCCCTCGACTTCCAGGCGCTTGCCGACGGCGGCTGCGATCTCGGCTTTTATCTTCTCGATGCGCCCGCGCACGTCCGCCATGCTCTGCTCGCGCGCAGCCAGCTCGCGCTCGTAGCTCTCGCGCCCGGCTTCGATGTCCGCCAGCGCGCGCTCGCGCGTCTCGCGGTCGCCGGAGAGGCCCGTTTGCAGCAGCTCCAGCTGCTCCGCCGCGGAGAGCGTGGCCCGCCGCTCGGCGGCGAGCGCCGTCTGCTCGTCTTTTATTCCCTGCAGCTCGCCGGCCGCCACGTCCAGCTCATACCGCGCGGAGGCCAGCGAACGCTTCAGCTCCTCCGCGCGCGCTGACAGCTCGTCGCGCTGCCGCGCCAGGTCGCCGCGCGCGGCCTGCAACCGCTCCAGCTCGCTGCGGCGGGAGAGTATGCCCGCTTTTTTTGCCGTGCTGCCGCCGGTCATCGAGCCGCCCGTGTGGATGAGCTGCCCGTCCAGCGTGACGATGCGCGCCCTGCCGCGCGAGCGGCGGGAGATGGCGATGGCCTCCGAGAGCGTCTCCGCCACCAGCGTGCGGCCCAGCAGGTTCTCCACGACGCTGCGGTATTGCCCGTCGTAGCTCACGAGGTCCGCCGCCAGGCCCAGGCAGCCGTCGTCCTCGTCCGGTATATCGTCCAGCCGCCCGCCGCGTATCACGTCCAGCGGCAGGAAGGTGGCGCGGCCCGCGTCGCGCCGCTTGAGCAGCTCGATGGCCCTTTTGGCGTCGTTCTGCGTGTCCACCACGATGTTCTGTATGGCCGCGCCCAGCGCGGTCTCGATGGCCAGGGCGAAGCGCCCCTCCGTCCGCACCAGGTCGGCTACGGAGCCGTGCACGCCGTGCAGCGCGCCGTGGCGCGCCTCGCGGATGACCACGCGCACGGCGTTGCCGAAGCCCTCCTGTTCTTTTTCCATGTCCATCAGGATGGAGATGCGCGAATCCGTGCTGCGCAGCTCCACCAGCTGCTTCGTCAGCTCGTCGTTGGCCTCGGCGCTCTCGCGCTCGCGGTTCTCGATGCGCATCCGCCGCCCGTCGATGACGTTCTGCGCCGACTGCGCGCTCTCCGCCAGCTCGGCCAGCCGCGCGTCGATATCGCCCACGCGCGCGCGTTTTTCCTCCACCTGCGCGGCCAGCGCGGCGGCGCGCTCGGCCTGCTCGCTCATCTCCCCCGCCATGCGCTCGGCGCTCTGGCGGCTGTTTTCCATGTTCGTGCGCAGCACGGCGGCCTCCGCCTCAAGGCGCGAAAGCGCGCCCTCCGCCTCGGAGAGCCGCTTGCGCCCGGCCTCGGCCTCCACGTCCTGCTGCCTCATGCGCTCGCCCAGCGCTTCGCTGCGGCCATAGAGCGCCTCCAGCTCGCGTTTGGCGGCGGAGACGGCGTCGCGCGCCGCGGCAAGATCCGCCTCCAGCGTGTCGGATTGCCGCCGCAGGCCGTCCAGCGTGTCCATCCACAAGCTGACCTCCGCCACGCGCAGCTCGTCGCGCAGGGCGAGGTATTTTTTCGCCGTTTCCGCCTGCTCTTTCAGCGGCGCCACCTGCAGTTCCAGCTCGGATATCTTGTCGTTTATGCGCAGCAGGTTCTCCTCCGTGCGCGCCAGGCGGCGCTCGGCCTCCTCCTTGCGGTAGCGGAAGCGCGAGATGCCCGCGGCCTCCTCCAGCACCTCGCGGCGCTCGTCGCTTTTGCCGCTGATGATCTCGGCGATGCGCCCCTGCCCGATGATGGAATAGCCGTCGCGGCCCATGCCGGTGTCCATCAGCAGCTCGTTCACGTCGCGCAGGCGCACCTGCTCGCGGTTGATGTAATACTCGCTCTCGCCGCTGCGGTAATAGCGCCGGGTGATGGTGACCTCCTCGGCGTCGTTGGCCAGTATCCCGGCGGAGTTGTCGATGACCAGCGAGACCTGGGCGAAGCCCATGGCCGGGCGTTTGGCCGTGCCGCCGAAGATGACGTCCTGCATCTTGCCGCCGCGGAGCGTTTTGGAGCTCTGCTCGCCCATGACCCAGAGGATGGCGTCGGAGATATTCGATTTTCCCGAGCCGTTGGGCCCCACGATGGCGGTGATGTCCCGCTCGAAGGTGAGGCGCGTTTTGTCGGGGAAGGACTTGAAGCCCTGGATCTCGAGCGCTTTCAGGTACGTAGGTGTTCCCTCGCTTGTGATTTAGTAAAATATGCCTTTTCCGGGCGGCGCGGCGCGCCATGCCGTGGCATAGCGTACTATTTTACCATGCGGCATAGCGTTTTTCAAGCGGCAATGCGCCCCGGAGCGGCGCTGGGAAGGCGAAAAAGCCCCGGTCTCCCGGGGCTTTTTCGTGCGTTTTGTTGGTTTGTGGGGTCAGGTGGTCCCTGTGGCAGCAATCCTTGGCCCCCACGTCCACCAGGTGCTGGTCGATGCGCATCAGCAGCGCGGCCACTTCCGCGCGCGTGAGCTGCCGCTCGGGGTCGAAGCGGCCGTCGCCGCCGCCCTCGAACACGCCGCTCTTCCACATCAGCTCCACGGCCTCGCGCGCATAGTCGGGGATGGCGTCGTAGTCCACGGGCAGGCCGTCCGTCACGGCCGCCGGGGCGTCCACGCCCAGGTATTCCAGCAGCCTCATGAGGAACAGGGCCATCTGCGCCCTCGTCACGGGGTCGTTGGGCGCGAAAAGCCCCTCGCCCACGCCAAAGGTGATGCCGCTCTCCACGGCCCAGGCCACATAGGGCTCGTACCAGCTGCCCGGCTCCACGTCCGTGAAGCCGCTGCCGCCGCTGTAGTCGTCAGGGTCTATCTGCGCCACGCGCCCCAGCACGGTGACCATCATCGCGCGGGTCATGCCGCCGTTGGGCTCAAACGCGCTGTCGGACGTGCCGTTGAATATGCCGCGGCTGACGACATAGTCCACCGCGTCGCGGAACCAGTCGCCGTCGCCAACGTCCCTGAAGCCCTCCTCGCGCCCGGCGCCGAGGGCCGAAACGGGCAGCATCGCCATAACGATGGACAGCGCCATCACGATGGCCAGCAGCCGCTTTCCCGTCCCTTTATTCATCCTTACACTCTCCTCTCAGGGTCTTTCACACAAAGCCGCGCCGTCCGCGCGGCCTTCCATGGAAATTATAACATCAAGCCCTTCCCGGCGGCGCTGTCGTCTGCGTCAGATACGCGCCGTTTACGTCACGCCGCGGCCCCGCCCTTGCCCCGCGGCGGCATTACAGGTATAATGTTCGCAAAGGGCAAAAGAGGTGTCGGCCGTGAAGAAGAGAGTCCTGCGCTGCTGTTGCGCGGCGGTATTTTTGCTGCTGTGCGTGGCCGTGGTGCTGTTTTTACAGCGATTCGCGAATTCTGAGAGCCCCGCGAGCTATCTGGAGTGGAGCGGGATGTGGCTGGTCTCATCCGACGGGGAGGCGGAGCCTTTTTCCGCGGACAGCATCCCCGCCGCCGGCGAGGGCGGGTACTACCGCTTTGAGGCCGAGCTCCCGGCGGACACCGCCAACGGCGAATGGCTGCTATTCGAGATAGCCAACGCGGAGATCGCCGTATATCTCGACGGGCAGGAGATCTACCGCTCGGCCTCCCAGCCGCCGGAGGGCACGGCCAACCTGGGCCAGGCCCTGCTCCCCCTGCCCGGCAGCGGCACACTGGTGATGGAACTGCGGCCGCTGGGCCGCATGCAGGGCTTTTTCCCGCCGCTGGCGCGCCTGACGTCCGACCCCATGGACCAGGCCGGCTCCATCGCCTACGCCAACTACTATTCCCTGCCCGCCGGCGTGATGGCCGCCTTCTTCCTGCTGCTCTGTGCGCTGTTCCTGCTGGGGCTCTATAACGGCGTGGCCGCCTGGCGGCTGCTGCTGCTCATCTTCGCCTCGGCCGGCCTGGCCGTGGGCCCCATGACCGAGGGTTACGGCTCTGTTTCCCATAGTTAAGGATATGGATGCAAGTTAATCAATTTTGCCGATAAAGCGGTAGTAAATCTCAATCTCTTGCTCTCTCATACCATCTTCGCCTTTAGTGGCCTCGTGAATGACGATTTTTTCAATCAGGGTATTGAGAAGTTCGGCGGTCAGTTCCGTGGGATTGGCGTACTGCTTGATGAGAGCGACCCACTTTTCGGCATCCAGGGCAGTTTGCTGCTCTGCGGACAGCTCCGCTTGCAAGCGGCTGATCTTTTCCTCCAGCTCCAGCTGCTCTGTCTGGTACTTTTTAGTCAGCAGATTGAAGTTATACTCAGTGATGCGTCCGGCAGACCAGTCCTCATACATTCGGACGAATTTTCCATCCACTTCTGCCTTGCGCTTTTCTGCCCGTTTCAGTTCGGATTCCTGACGCTTGGCGGCGGTCATGCGTTCCCGGTCACCGTTTTTCAAAATCTGCTGCAAGAGTTTTTCTTCGCTCAGCTGCGCCCGATGGGACCAATACTGGATTCTGGACAGCACATAGACATAGAGCGTGTCATAGCGGATATAGTGCGCCGAGCATTGTGTCCCCATTTGTCCGTATTGGCTGCAAGTGAAGTGGCTGTACGGCGTTTTGTTCTGCCGGTTTGTGCCGAAGCGCATAGACCAGCCACAATCTGCACATTTTACAAGACCGGCGAAAATCTGCGTTGTGGCATCCTTCTGCTGCCGCCTGCGGCTGGCGATCTGCTTTTGTACCTGCTCAAACACATCCCGGCTAATGATCGCCTCATGGGTATTTTCCACCCGAATCCATTCTTCTTTCGGCTTGCGCACCTTTTTCTTATTTTTATAAGAGATATTGGTCTGCTTATTGTGTACGCTGTTGCCGATATAGGTTTCATCTTGCAGGATACTTTTGACCTGAGCAATCGTCCA
>CALXGN010000020.1:0-34287 GCA_944387865.1 Candidatus Scatomorpha stercorigallinarum
AATCCCCGGCGGGCTTTGCCTGCCGGGGATACCTTATCTTGCGCCCCGTGGGCGCAACCGCGCCGCTGTGCGGCGCGCAAAAGATAGGGCGCTTTGGGGCTTGTAGCCCCAAAGCGCCCTATCTTTTTTATGGAGGGGAGCCTACGAGGGGGACCCCCGGTCCCCCTCGTACTCACTCCGCGTGCGGAAAATTCCACCTGTAATGCGCCGACAGGCTGCGCAGCAGCACGGTGGCGGCGATGGCGGCGATGGAGGCCCAGGCCACGCCCGCCGCGCGGTACAGCGCCAGGAACACCAGCGCGCCCAGCAGCGAGGCCGTGGCGTAGACGTGCTTGATGAATATGTACGGCCGCTCGCCGGCCAGCACGTCGCGCAGCACGCCGCCGCCAACGCCCGTGACCACGCCTACGAACACCAGCAGGAAGGCACCCTCCTGCCCCACCTCCAGCGCGAGCGTCATGCCCGCCACGGTGAAGGCCCCCAGGCCCAGGCTGTCCGTCACCAGCATCGCCATCGCCCAGCACTTGTGCCGGGCCAGGTCCAGCCTGTGCCTCCGCCCAACGATGAAGGTGATGATGGAGACGACGATGGCGATGATCGCATACACGGGATTGGAGAACGTGCGCGGCGGCGTGATGCCCAGCACCACGTCGCGCATGACGCCGCCGCCCACCGAGGTGATGAGCCCCAGCATGACGACGCCGAAGGCGTCCATCCCCTTGCGCATCCCCAGCGCGGCGCCGGAGATGGCGAAGGCCGGCATCCCCGTCAGTTCCAGGATGAATATCAGCGTGTCCAACGCTTATCACTCCCCGCCATGTTTTGCGCGGGAAGTATATCACTTTTGGGGCTTTATTTCAAGCCGAAAAAGGCCACGGCGATGGCGCCCGGGCCGCCGTGCGTGCCGATGACGGAGCCGATGGCCGTCACGGGCAGCTCCTCGGTGTAGGAGCGCCAGAGCTCCCCGCTGTCCGCTGCATACTTCATCAGCAGCGCGTCCGAAAGGCCAGTATAGCCCAGCAGGTAGGGGCGGGAGAAATCGATGCCGCGCTTCTCCGCGAACTGGTTGAGCAGGTTGCCACCGTTTTTGGAGCCGCGGGCCTTGCCCGCCATCACCACCGCGCCGTCGCGCAGCGTGATGACGGGCTTTATCGCCAGTACCCCGCCGGCAAAGGCCGCCGCCGCCGAGATGCGCCCGCCGCGCTTGAGATACTCCAGCGTGTCCAGCAGCGCGAGCACGCACACGTCGCCCCGCTCCGCCTCGATGCGCCCGGCGAGCTCCGCGGCGGAAAGCCCCTCCGCCGCCAGCTGCGCGGCCCGGCGCACGATCACCTGTTCGCCGATGGAGGCGCTCAGGCTGTCCACCACGCGCACGCGGCCCCCAAAAGTCTCCGCGGCGATGACGGCGCTCTGATAAGTGCCGGAGAGCGAGGAGGAGATGGTGATGGCCACCACCTCGCCGGCCTCCTCCAGCGCGGAGGCGAAGGCCGCCTCAAACTCCGCCGGCGAAGGCTGGCTGGTGGTGGGCAGCACGTCGCTCTCCACCAGCTTTTCATAAAACTGATGCGGCGTGATGTCCACGCCGTCTATGTACTCCTCGTCGCCAAAGCGCGTGCGCAGATGCACGACGCCCAGCCCGAGCCCCGCGGCCTCCGCGCGCGTGAAGTCCGCGGTGGAATCCGTGATGATCTTTAACATGTCCAGCCCTCCATATCATTTGTTGAGCAGTCAACGAATGATACACCCTACAGCGCGTCCTGTCAAGGGGCAAACGCGCCGCCGGCGCTTTATGGGCAGTAGGGCCTGAGCTAATGATGGCGCCGCGCCATGTCGAAGAGCTCGACGTGCGGCTCTCCTTCAATGTAGAGCCAGCGCTCGATGGACGTGCTCTCGAAGGCGAACAGCCGCTCGCAGCCGAGATGCGTGTAGCGCCCGTAGGAGCCGGGGTAGAGCGCGCGATAAGCTTCGCAGAACCACGGACAGCCTGCCGGACGTCCAATTTCGCGGCAGACGCCCTCGAGCTGGATGTTCCCCTCGCAGAGCGCGGCGCGCGGCTCGGCCAGGAGCTGGGCGTATTTGCGCATGGCGCAGTCGGTCTGGAAATACAGCGCCCCTTCAAGCTGCACCACGCTCATCATGCGCGAGCTGACGCCGCCGCCGGCGCGCGCCGTGGAGAGGACCATCTTCCTCCCGGGGCCGAACTCCTGCCAGAAAGCGGCGAGCGCTTCTTCAAACATCCCCCGCACCTCCTCTTTCCATATGTGGCCATTATAGCGGGGCGGGCGGAGTTTTTCAACGCCGGGGCTGTACATTGGCGGTTCATGGACGTCGGGGCTTGATTTTGGGGCTTAAATAGGGTATCCTTGAAGAACAGGGAGTGGTGAAACCATGTATGAAGACAAGTTTCGGGAGTTCAGCGCGCTGGTCGCGCGGGCGGACAAGGCCCTGCTGAAGGCGAAGGCCGAGTATGTCAAGCCCTTCGGCCTGCGCGGGGTGCATGTCTCCTGCCTGCTCGCCCTGCTGAACGCCGCCGGGGGCCTGACGGCCAGCGAGCTCTCCGAGCGCTGCGGCGTGGACCGCGCGCAGATATCCCGCGTGGTGTCCGAGCTCACGGAGCGGGGCCTGGTCTGCGGCACGGCGGACGGCGGACGGCGGCGCTACCGCGGCAGCCTCTGCCTGACGGAAGAGGGCAAGAAGACGGCGGCGGCCATGCTCGGCATCGTCGATGAAAAGCTCGAACTGGTGGCCGCCGGGCTCGACGCGAAGGAGCTGGAGATCTTTTATTCCGTCTTTGGCGCCATCGTCGAGCGGCTGGAGAACATCTGAGCGGGCGCAATGGGCAGGCTTTTAAAGTTACTGTTTTCCCGGCTGGCCATCGTCGCCGCGCTGATGCTGGTGCAGGTGGGCGTGCTGGTGGCGGCGCTGGTCTATTTCGGCTCCAGCTACGCCTATTTCCAGGCCGTCAGCGTGGCGCTCTCCATCGTCGCCATCATCTACATCATCAACCAGAACATCAGCCCGGCGTACAAGATCGCCTGGATACTGCCGATCGCCTTCTTGCCGGTGTTCGGCATCCCCCTCTACATCCTCTTCGCCAAGAAGCCGCTGCCGGAGCGCAAAAAGCAGCGGCTGCTGGGCATGCTCCGCCGCTATGGCGAGGCCATGCGCTCCGTACACAGCGACAGCGTGGAGCTCGCAAGCGAGGACGTGGACGCCGCCATGCAGTCGCGCTATCTGGAGCGCTCGGCGTTCGCGAGCGTGTTCACGGGGACGGACACGGAGTTTTTCTCCCCCGGCGAGCGGCTCTATGAGGCCATGCTGGACAAGCTGCGCGGGGCCAAGCACTACATTTTCATGGAGTACTACATCATCGAGCCCGGCGTGATGTGGGACAGCATACTGGAGATACTCAAGCAGAAGGTGCTCGAGGGCGTGGACGTGCGGCTGATGTACGACGACATGGGCTGCATCATCACGCTCCCGCGCAACTACCGCCGGCAGATGGAGCGCCTGGGCATCAAGTGCTGCACCTTCCACCGCCTGCAGCCGGTGCTGACGGGCACCATCAACAACCGCGACCACCGCAAGATCTGCGTCATCGACGGTGAATACGCCTTCACCGGCGGCGTCAACCTGGCGGACGAGTACATCAACCGCATCGTGCGCTTCGGACACTGGCTCGACTGCGGCGTGATGCTGCACGGCCCGGCGGCCTATTCCTTCGCGCTGATGTACCTCGCCATGTGGGACGACCTGCGCAACATGGAGGACGACCCGGAGGAGTTCCTGCCCGCGGAGGGCGCTTTCGCCGGCGTGCAGGGCCAGGGCTACGTCCAGCCCTACACGGACTCGCCGATGGACGAGGAGCTGGTGGGCGAGACGGCCTACATCAACATGCTCTCGCGCGCCAAGCGCAGCGTTTACATCTGCACGCCCTACCTGGTCATCGGCAGCGAGCTCAGCCGCGCGCTGGAGAGCGCCGCCAAAGGCGGCGTGGACGTGCGCATGATCGTCCCCGGCGTGCCGGACAAATGGTTCGTCTACGCCGTCACGCGCTCGTATTACGGCCAGCTGCTGCGCGCGGGCGTGAGGATATACGAGTACACGCCCGGCTTCATCCACAGCAAGACCATGGTCTGCGACGGGGAGTACGGCATCTGCGGCACCATCAACCTCGACTACCGCAGCCTCTACCTGCACCACGAGTGCGCGGTGTGGATGTTCCGCGCCCGCGCCGTGGAGCAGATGTCGCGCGTCTTTGACGAGACGCTCGCGCGCAGCGCCGAGGTCACGCTCGACGCCGTGCGCCGCCGCGCCTGGTACCGGAAGATCGTGCAGAGCCTGCTGCGAGTGTTCGCCCCCCTCCTCTAAGCGGCCAACGGCCGCGGGTATTTGCCTGCGGCCCGCACCCCTCTAAGTTGGTAATATAATCGACTTACTTAACCAAATCAACCCATGCTTTTCCTGAGGGGTTTCTTTTTGTCTTGTCAAAAAGAAACCCCTCAGACTCCAAAGAGAAAACCGCTTTTGGTGCGGGTCGATACGTTAAACCTGCCCGTTAGTACGGGTGGTGACTGGTTTTTGGGTGGTCATCCCGGCGTCGAATAAGTTTCCTGCATCGCCGTCCGTGCATTGCTTCGCTTCGCTCGCGGCACTAAGTGGGCAGAGACGCAGCGGCGCGAGCGTAAGCGAAGCCAACCGCGGTCGGCGTTGTGCAAAGCTGTCCGAAACCGGGATAACCACTTTTGATGACTGAAAAGCTGTAAAAACACGCAAAAAACGCTCCGATTCGTACCGGAGCGTTTTTCTTTGGGGCGCCACACCCGTTTCTTTGGGCAAGACCAAAGAAATGGGGTGGCAAGGCCCCCCTCGCGGGGCCTCTTGTCAGCGCGGCGCGCAGCGCATCTTCCTCCTTACCGCAGCCTGGTCAGGTGGCGTCGAAGCCGATGTCGTCCAGCTCGGCTTTGGCCTTTTCCACGTCGGCGGCGCCGCCGTCGATGGCGACGGTCTTGTCCTCAAGGCTGACGGTGAACTTCAGCCCGGCGGCGTTGAGGGCGTTGGTGATGCGCTCCACGCACTTGGAGCAGTGCATGTCGGGTACGTTGAGAATGGTCATTTCTGTTTCCTCCTGAATGATGTATTTGGATTTTTAAGCAAAGGCTTATTTCATCAGTTTCTGCAGCATGGCGCAGAGCTCGTCCACCACGCCGTCGTCGCCGGCGCGGATGCCGTCCGCCACGCAGGTCTTGATGTGGCTGGAGAGCAGCTCGCGGGAAAAGGCGTTGAGCGCGGCCTGTATGGCCGAGACCTGCATCAGCACGTCCACGCAGTAGGCGTCGCCCTCCAGCTGGCGCTTGACGCCGCGCACCTGGCCCTCGATGCGCGAAAGGCGGTTTATCAGCGAGCGGTATTCCGCTTCGGAGCGGTGCTTGAGCTTGCCCGTGTGTTCAAGATCTTCGGTCTCGCAGCAGTTCACAGTTTCTTCCCCCTTAAACGAAGGGCGTTGCCCACCACGCAGACGCTCGAGAGGCTCATCGCCAGCGCGCCCAGCATCGGGCTGAGCAGTATCTCAAAGAAGGGATAGAGCACGCCGGCGGCGATGGGTATGCCGATCGTGTTGTAGCAGAAGGCCCAGAAGAGGTTCTCCTTGATGTTGGCAATGGTCAGGCGGCTGAGGCGCACGGCCTTCGGCACGTCGCCCAGGTCGTCCTTCATCAGCACCACGTCCGCCGACTCGATGGCGATGTCGCTGCCGCCGCCGACGGCGCAGCCCACGTCCGCCTGAGTGAGGGCGGGGGCGTCGTTGATGCCGTCGCCGACCATGATCACGCGGCCGCCCTTCTCCTGTATCGAGCGCACGACGTCCGCCTTGTCGCCGGGGAGCACCTCGGCTATCACCTCGTCCGCGCCGACCTGAGCACCGATGTAGTTCGCGGCGCGGCGGTTGTCGCCCGTGAGCAGCACCACGCGCAGGCCCATCTCCTTCAAGCGGGCGATGGCGGCGGCGCTCGTTTCGCGCACCGGGTCCGCCACGGCGATGGCGCCGAGCAGCGCGCCGCCGCGCGCGACGAACATGACGGTCTTGCCATCGCCGGAGAGGCGCTCGGCCTCGCCGGATATCGCGGAGATGTCCACGCCGCTCTCCTCCATCAGGCGGGGGCTGCCCACGAGGACACCTTCCCCGCCCAGCTGGGCGGAGAGCCCGCGGCCGGAGAGGTTTTCAAAGCCGGTGACCTGCGCGGAGGAGCAGATGCCGGCCTCGCCGGCGGCGCGCAGCACGGCCTCGGCCAGGGGATGGGCGCTGGCGGCCTCCACGGCGGAGGCCACGGCGAGGATCTCCTCGCGCGGCGCGCCGGCGCAGAGGACGTCCGTCACGGCGGGCTTGCCCTCCGTCACCGTGCCAGTCTTGTCCAGCACGGCGGTGTTCACGCCGTGGAGCGTCTCCAGCGCCTCGCCGCTCTTGATGAGGATGCCGTTCTGCGCGCCGAGGCCGGTGCCGACCACGATGGCCGTGGGCGTGGCGAGGCCCATGGCGCAGGGGCAGGCGATGACGAGCACGCTGGTGAACACCTTGAGCACGAAGGACACCTCCTGCCCGGCGATCAGCCAGACTATGGCCGCCAGCACGGCGATCGCCATTACGATGGGCACGAAAACGCCGGCCACCTTGTCCGCGATCTTGGAGATGGGGGCCTTTTTGCCCTGGGCGTCCTCGACTATCTTGATTATCTTCGAGAGCGTGGTGTCCGCGCCGACGCGGGTGATGCGGACATAGAGCGAGCCGTTCACGCCGATGCTGCCGCCGATGACCTCGCTGCCGGGGGCCTTGTCCACGGGCAGGCTCTCACCGGTGAGCATGCTCTCGTCCACGCCGCCCTCGCCCTCGACGACCTCGCCGTCGAGCGGGACGCGCTCGCCCGGGCGGACGAGCACCACGTCGCCCACGCGCAGGATGTCCGTCGGCACCTCGGTGAGCGAGCCGTTCTCGCCGCGGAGCACGGCGGTGTCCGGCGTGAGGGCCATGAGCCGGCGGATGGCGCCGGTGGTCTTGTGCTTGCTGGCCGACTCCATGTGCTTGCCGAGGGACACCAGCGTCACCACCACGGCGGCGGACTCGAAATAGAGCCCGTCGTGCACGAGCGAAGGGTGGTCGCTGAGCAAAAACAGCACCGCCAGGCTGTAGATATACGCCGCCGTGCTGCCGATGGCCACCAGCGAGTCCATGTTGGGGCTCAGGTGGCGCAGGGACTTGAAGCCGCTGACGTAAAAGCGCCGGCCGATGTACATTATGACCGTGGAGAGCAGGAGCTGGAC
Organism: Candidatus Scatomorpha stercorigallinarum; assembly: GCA_944387865.1. Taxonomy (GTDB): domain Bacteria; phylum Bacillota; class Clostridia; order Oscillospirales; family Oscillospiraceae; genus Scatomorpha; species Scatomorpha stercorigallinarum. The sequence goes on from CALXGN010000020.1 coordinate 7,315, forward strand.
GAGCGCGAAATTCACGGCGTGCGTGTGCATGTCGATGATGTCCGGCAGCGGGGCGCCGAACATGGAGCCCATCGAGATATAGAGCAGCACGGCCGCGAGCACGAGCGCGGCGATTATACTGTTGCGCTCGCGGCGGAAGGCGGCCTCCTGGGCCTTTTCCTCCGCGTCGAGGTCCTTTTTCTCTTCCTTTTTCGCCTCCAACTGCCGCGCGCCGTAGCCCGCCTTCTCGATTTTGGAGATTATGAGCTGCGGCGTGACCTTGCTCTCGTCGTACTCGATAGTCATGCGGTTCATGGTGAGGTTCACGTCGCTGCGCGCGACGCCGTCTATCCTGCGGGTGACGCGCTCGACCGCGGCCGAGCAGGCCGCGCAGTGCATGCCCTCTATGAGATAAGTTTCGGTTTTCAATATACCACCCCCGGGTATTTTTCCTTTGTACGCATAATATACCCGGGCGGGGTATTTGTCAAGCCCCAAAACGCCCGCGGCGGGGAAAGGCCGCGGGCGCGTTGCGGGCGTCAGCCCTCTCTCCAGGCGCGGACCTGGCTGCGCAGCCAGCCGCACCAGCGGTCGATGCCCTCGCCGGTGCGGGCGGAGACGGGGATGATGTCGATTTTCGGATTGCGCGTGCGGGCGCGCTCGGCGACGGCGTCGAGGTCGAAGTCGAAGTAGGGCAGCACGTCGATTTTGTTGATGAGCAGCACGTCGCAGACTTCGAACATGAGGGGGTATTTGAGGGGCTTGTCGTCGCCCTCGGGGACGGAGAGTATCATGGCGTTTTTCACCGCGCCGGTGTCGAACTCCGCGGGGCAGACCAGGTTGCCGACATTTTCCAGGATGGCGAGGTCGATGTCCTCCGTACCGAGGGCCTCGAGGCCCTGGCGGGTCATGCCGGCGGTGAGGTGGCACATGCCGCCGGTGTGCAGCTGGATGGCCTTGGCCCCGGCGGCCTGGACGGTATGGGCGTCCACGTCGGAGTCGATGTCGGCCTCCATCACGCCCACGCGCAGTTCGCCGCCCAGCTGCCTGAGCGTGCTCACGAGGGTGGTGGTCTTGCCGCTGCCGGGGGAGGACATCAGGTTCAGCAGGAAGAGGCCCTTTTCCTTCAGCTCGCCGCGCAGGGCGGCCGCCTCGCGGTCGTTATCGGCAAAAACGCTCTCTTTTATCTCGATGATTCTCAAGCTACCGCATCCTTTCATGTGCTTCATGTGCTGATGATAAGTCTACCACGCCGGCATAAAATATGCAAGCCACCGGCCGACCGTGCGTTGCTCCCTGCGGTCGCGGCACTGCCGATCATGCTCCCGTCAGCGGTGCGAGCGAAGCGAAGCCGACCGCGGCCGGCGTTGGGCAAAGCCATCCGACGACGGGATGACCACCCGAAAGTCAGTCACCACCCGGACTGACGGGCAGATCATACGCATCGACAAGCACCAAAAGCGCTTTTCTTTGGAGTCTGAGGGGTTTCTTTTGGCAAGACCAAAAGAAATCTCTCAGAATAGGGTCGCAGGGACTTAAAGTCCCTGATCATCCCCCCTTGCCTGGGGCGCCCGGCGATGTTAAACTGTCATAAAAACGGACTGAGGAGGCTCTGCTATGGACTCTGCCACACTGGATGCGGCGCTGGCGGCGCAGCGGGGATATTTTGCCTCCGGGGCCACGCTGGCCCTGGAGGCGCGGCGCGCCGCCCTGCGGCGGCTGTACGGAGAACTGCGCCGGCGGGAGGGCGACGTCGCCGCGGCGCTGCGCGCGGACCTCGGCAAGTGCCCGGAGGAGGCGTACATGTGCGAAACGGGCCTGCTACTGGGCGGGATACGCTACCTGGAGCGGCATCTGCCCGCCCTGATGCGCGCCCGGCGCGCGCCCACGCCGCTGACGCAGTTCCGCGCGCGCAGCTTCGTCAGCCCCTCGCCGCTGGGCGCGGTGCTCATCATCAGCCCCTGGAACTACCCCTTCCTGCTCTCGCTGGGCCCGCTGGCGGCGGCCGTGGCGGCGGGGAACACGGCCGTATTGAAGCCGGGCGCTTCCGCGCCGGCGTCCGCGGCGCTGATCGCGGAGATAATCCGCTCCGCCTTCCCGCCGGAGCACGTCCTCGCCGTGACCGGGGGCAGGGAGGAGAACGCCGGCCTGCTCGACGCGCGCTTCGACCGCATCTTTTTCACCGGAGGGGCGGCCGCCGGGCGCGAGGTGCTGCGCCGCGCGGCCGAACACCTGACGCCCGTCACGCTCGAGCTGGGCGGCAAGAGCCCCTGCATCGTGGACGGCACGGCGGATATCGCCCTTGCCGCCCGGCGCATCGCCTGCGGCAAGCTGATAAACTGCGGCCAGACCTGCGTGGCGCCGGACTATGTGCTCTGCGACGCGCGCGTGGAGACGGAGCTGCTCAGCGCGCTGGCCGCGGAGTTCCGCCGCCAGTGCCCGGACGCGCTCGGCGATGAAAACTACGGCCATATGGTGAACGCGCGGCACTTTGAGCGCGTGCGCGCGCTGATAGACCCGCAAAAGGTGGTTTATGGCGGCGGCTGCGACCCGCGCTCGCTGAAGATAGAGCCCACGCTGCTCGCCGGCGTGACGGCCGCCGACGCCGTCATGGGCGAGGAGATCTTCGGCCCCGTGCTGCCTGTGCTCACATACCGGACGCTGGACGAGGCCGTCGCCTTCGTGGAGTCGCGCCCGCGCCCACTGGCGCTCTATCTCTTCACCCGCAGCCGGGAGAACAAAAAGCGCGTGCTCGCGCGCTGCCGCTTCGGCGGCGGCTGCATCAACGACACGGTGGTGCACCTGACCAACGAGCACCTGCCCTTCGGCGGGGTGGGGGAGAGCGGCATGGGCGCCTATCACGGCCGCCGGGGCTTTGAGGAGTTCAGCCACCTGCGCGGCGTGATGGACCGCGCGCTGCGGCCCGACCTGCCCGTGAAATACCGCCCCTTCGGCGCGCACACGCTCGCGCTGCTGCGCCGGCTGATGTATTGATTGTAAATTTTGTGAAAAAATATCCTCCGCCGGCGGCAAAAGCGCGCAGGTTCCCCATAGGGAAAGGGCTTGTAAAAGAGGCATCGGTCGGGTATAATGAGAGAGACATACCAGACGTTATTACAAGCTGCCTCGAGCGGCTCTTCGCGCGTCCCGGACCCAAGGAGGAGACATGGATACCAACCCCGTTCTGATGAGCAAGCTCTCGATGGACAGCGATATCCCGCTGTATTCCCAGCTCGTGAGCATTATAAAGAGGAATATTTCCGCCGGCACGCTGGGCACGGGCGCGCTGCTCCCCAGCGAGGCGGAGCTCTGCCGCACGTTCGACGTTTCCCGCAGCACGGTGCGCCAGGCCATCGGCGAGCTGGAGAGCGAGGGCCTGGTGGTGCGCAAGCAGGGGCGCGGCACCTTCGTGGCCGAGCCCAAGATGCGCCGCCGCACGGAGAACGTCTATTCCTTCACCAGCGAGATCAACGCCATGGGCATGAACCCCAGCTCCACCATCCTGGAGTTCGAGGTCATCAGCCCCCCGCCCGACATCGTCTCCATGCTCGAGCTGGGGACTCACAACACGCCCATCTACCGCTTCACCCGCATCCGCAACGTCAACGGCCAGCCGCTGATACTGGAGACCTCGTTCTACCCCACCTATATCTACCCCAAGCTGACGCGCGAGCTGCTGGAGACGCACAGCTTCTACAGCCTGCTCTATGAGGAGGGCATCGTGCCCTACAGCGCCGTGGACAGCTACGAGGCCGTAATCCTCGGCCGGCGGGAGGCCGAGCTGCTGGGCTGCCGCCCGGGCAGCTGCGCCTTTTCCGTCCAGCGGCGCACGCGCACCGAGGCCGGGGTGGTCTATGAGTTCACGCAGAGCCTCATCCGCGCCGACCGCGTGAAGCTGGACATCTACCTGCACAAGGACGGCGTGTCCTTCGCCCGCAGCGTGGACCGCCAGGCCGGCTCCGGCGGCGGACAGTGAACTTGATATGCACCAGGTCCCCGGGGCACGCCCCGGGGACCATATGTTTCCGTGCGCCGGCAGTATGTAATGGAAATCCGGCCGCAAACGGCTTTGTGGAATGTGCTGTAAACGCGGAAAGGGTATTTGTGAAGGATTGCGGGTTTACAGGGATGGGAAATTAATATACAATATGTTGGAAACCATGGCGCGCCGGCACTCCATTTTCATGCCGCCGCGTACAGAAAAGAAGGAGGATATTTACCGCGGGCTTGCGGTGCGCCAGTGTGGAGACCTGGCGTAATGCCCGGCGCCCTTCGCGGGCGGGGGCGAGGCGCGTCATTGCGGAGGCAGGCGCGTCAAAGCCGAGGAAATGGCCGAAGTAATCCTGAAAGACGTAATGAAGATCTACCCCAACGCTCCCGGCGAGGGGAAGAAGAAAAAGAAAAAGGGCGAAGAGCCCGAGAAGAAGCACAACCTTCAGATCACCGAGCGCGGCGTCGTGGCCGTGCAGCAGTTCAACCTGTCGATCGCGGACAAGGAATTCATCGTCCTCGTCGGCCCCTCCGGCTGCGGCAAGTCCACCACCCTGCGTATGATCGCCGGCCTGGAGGAGATCTCCGAGGGCGAGGTCATCATCGACGGCCGCGTGGTCAACGATGTGCCCCCCAAGGACAGGGACATCGCCATGGTCTTCCAGAACTACGCGCTGTATCCTCACATGACCGTTTACGACAACATGGCCTTCTCCCTCAAGCTGAAGAAGGTCGATAAGGCCACCATAGACCAGAAGGTGCGCGAGGCCGCCGAGATCCTCGACATCACCCAGTACCTCGACCGCAAGCCGAAGGCCCTTTCCGGCGGCCAGAGGCAGCGTGTCGCCATCGGCCGCGCCATCGTCCGCGAGCCGAAGGTCTTCCTCATGGACGAGCCGCTCTCCAACCTGGACGCCAAGCTGCGTAACCAGATGCGCGCGGAGATCATCAAGCTGCGCCAGAGGATCAACACCACCTTCGTCTACGTCACCCACGACCAGACCGAGGCCATGACCCTGGGCGACCGCATCGTCATCATGCGCGACGGCTTCATCCAGCAGATCGGCACCCCGCAGGAAGTGTTCAACCACCCGGCCAACATCTTCGTCGCCGGCTTCATCGGCACGCCGCAGATGAACTTCTTCGACGACGCCGAGCTGGTGCTGCAGGACGGCAAGTACTGCGTCAACCTCTACGGCACGCACTTCGAGCTGGACGAGGCCAAGCAGGCCAAGCTGCGCGAGAACAAGGCCAAGCCGGGCGTTGTCACCCTCGGCATCCGCCCCGAGCACATGACCCTCTGCGGCGACGAAGCCGTGCAGCACGTCACCGGCACCGTCGACGTCTCCGAGATGATGGGCTCCTCCATCCACCTGCACTCCAACGTGCACGGCAAGGACGTCGTCACCGTCGTCTCCACCGTGGACCTGCCCGAGAAGCACCGCCAGGGCTTCACCTACGGCGAGACCATCAAGCTGGCCTTCGGCGAGAGCGTCATGCACGTTTTCGACAAGGACACCGGCGTGGCCCTCACCTGATGTAACATTTGTGTAACATGCTGAAAAAAAGCGGGCTCCGGCCCGCTTTTTTCTTTTTTGTAACTACTGGATAAATATCCAAATGCCCGGCCGGACGGCGGGGATTTCACTTATATAATGCAAAGTTTCACTCACAGTGAAAGTAATAGCACTGTGGGCCTATCGCAATTCTTGACAGGTTTCTATAAAATTAACACTACGTTTCTGTAAAGGGCCATGGCCCTTTACGCCGCGCCCCGCATACGCCGGGCGCGAGGACCCTTTGGACGCCGCCGGCAGAGGTTGAGGATGAGAGACGAGTACCGGGAAAAGTTCAGAGTGCTGGGGCTGAAGATAGCCTACTACCGCAAGCTGCGCGGGCTCACGCAGGAGCAGCTGGCGGAGGCCATCGGCCGCAGCGTCAGCTTCGTCAGCCAGGTGGAGGCCAACAACTCCTCGCGCGTGAAGGGCGTCTCGCTGGAGACGCTGTTCCTCATCGCCGAGCGGCTGGACATACCCGCCTCCAAGCTCTTCGAGGAATGACATGTCGCGGCACAGATACGTAAAGGACTACCGCCTCAACGAGTACATAGCGGAAAACGGCCGCGTGACCAGCGAGAGCGAGTATATCGGCGGGGATTACCGCTTTGCCGCCGGCGCGGCGCGTGCTAAGGCCGCCGCCAACCGGGCGCTCGCCCTCTGCGCCCTCTGCTGGGCCGGCTACCTGGCCCTCGTCTGCGTGGACGGCACGGCCATGCGCACGGTATACGTGGCGCTGCCCTTCGCCTTCACGGCGCTGCCGCTCTTTTTCCTCACGCGCGCGGCGCTGCTGGCGCGGCGCTCCGCCGAGCCGCTGAAGCACGACGTGGCGGACAAGATCGGCCACGCGGCGCCCGCCGCCGCCCTCTGGGCCACGCTGCTGCCGGGCGCGGGCTTCCTCGGCTGCCTTATTAGCTCCCTGGCGGGGGCGAAGGGCTGGGACGCGCTTTTTCTCGCCGTTTCGGCGGTGATGACGGCCTGCGCGGCCGCCTGCTTCGCCATAAGGCGCGACTTTTACACGGAGAAGCAGTAACACAGCGTTGATTTATATGGCGTGCAAACGCCTTATAAATATAAATCCATCAAGGAGGATGAATGGAAACATGAAGAACATCAAGAAGCTTCTCGCGCTGATGCTCGCTCTTGCCATGGTGTTCGCCCTCGCCGCCTGCGGCGAAGAGCCCGCCGCCGAGAGCGAAGCCCCGGCCGAGAGCGAGGCCCCCGTTGAGAGCGAAGCTCCCAACGACACTCTGGTTTTCGCCACCAGCACGTTCGGCCAGAAGTTCAGCCCGTTCTTTGCGACGACTGCTTATGACCAGGACGTGGTGACCCTCACCCAGGGCGCCCTGCTGGCCGCCGACCGTGAGGGCAACGTTGTCCGCAACGGCATCGAGGGCGAGACCATCGAGTACAACGGCACCGAGTACACCTACTACGGCATGGGCGACGTCGAGGTCGTTGAGAACGAGGACGGCACCGTCGACTACAACCTGACCATGCGCGACGACATCGTCTTCTCCGACGGCACCCCCGCCGACATCGACGACGTCATCTTCGGCCTGTACGTCATGCTCGACCCCACCTATGACGGCGCTTCCACCCTGTACGCCATGCCCATCGTGGGCCTGGAGGAGTACCGCGGCGGCATGACCCCGCTCTATCAGCTGCTGCTCGCCGCCGGCCGCGAGAACGCCGACTTCACCTACTGGGACGAGGCCACTCAGACCGCGTTCTGGGAGAGCGTTGACAACGACGCCGGCCCGGCCTTCGCGCAGAGCATCGTCGATTACGTCATCGCCACCTACGGCACCACCGGCGTCGCCGACTCCGCCGCCAAGTGGAACTATGCCGGCCTGGCCGAGGACGCCACCGCCGCCGATTTCTGGAATGCCATCGTTGAGGCTTACGGCGGCGACATCGCCACCGCCACCAGCACCGAGGTCGCCGACGTCCCCTTCTCCGACCTGCTGCCCAACGAGTACCGCGCCGGCGTCGCCACCGGTGACTCCGCCCCCAACATCAGCGGCGTCGTCCGCACCGGCGACTACAGCATGACCGTCAAGATGTCTTCTTTCGACGCCACGGCCATCTACAACATGAGCCTCTACATCGCCCCGCTGCACTACTACGGCGACGAGAGCCTCTACGACTATGAGAACAACTCCTTCGGCTTCCCCAAGGGCGACCTCTCCGCCGTCCGTGAGAAGACCACCCAGCCCATGGGCTGCGGCCCCTACGTCTTTGAGGGCTACTCCAACGGCGTCGTCACCCTGACCGCCAACGAGAACTACTACCTGGGCAAGCCCGTTACCCAGAACCTGCTCATGCAGGAGAGCGTTGACAGCGACTACGTGCCCGGCATCGTCACCGGCACCTTCGACATCGCCGCTCCCAGCATCAGCGACGACACCGTCACCGCCATCGAGAGCGCCAACTCCAACGGCGAGCTCACCGGCGACGTGCTGACGACCAACCTCGTCGACTACCGCGGCTACGGCTACATCGGCATCAACGCCGAGAAGGTCAAGGTCGGCAGCGACCGCGGCAGCGTGGAGAGCCGCAACCTCCGCAAGGGCCTGATGACCATCATGAGCGTCTACCGCGACACCGTCATCAACTCCTACTACGGCGAGCAGGCCAGCGTCATCCAGTACCCCATCTCCAACACCAGCTGGGCCGCCCCGCGTCCGACCGACGAGGGCTATCAGAACGCCTACTCCGTCGGCGTTGACGGCCAGCCCATCTACACCGAGGGCATGACCGAGCAGGAGCGCTTCGACGCCGCCCTGGCCGCCGCCATCGAGTACATCAAGGCCGCCGGCTACACCTGGGACGAGGCCACCGGCACCTTCACCGCCGCCCCCGAGGGCGCTTCCATGACCTATGAGTTCATGGTCCCCGGCCAGGGCGAGCAGGACCACCCGGCTTACGGCGTCGCCGTGGCCGCCTCCGAGGCCCTTGCCACCGTCGGCATCACCCTGCAGGTGAACGACGTCGGCACCGATACCTGGCAGAACGCCATCAACTCCAACGAGGTCGAGATCTGGTGCGGCGCCTGGCAGGCCACCGCTGACCCCGACATGTACCAGATCTACCACAGCAGCAACGCCAACGGCCTGGGCACCAACTCCAACACCTACCAGATCATGGACGACGAGCTCGACCAGCTGATCATGGACGGCCGCGGCAGCTCCGACACCGATTTCCGCAAGGCGACCTACAAGTCCGCCATGGAGATCATCATGGACTGGGGCGTTGAGCTCCCGCTGTACCAGAGGAAGGACGCCTACGTCAGCTCCACCGAGCGCGTGGTCACCGACTCCCTGCCGAAGGACATGACTCCTTACTGGGGCTGGTACGCCGAGATCGAGACCCTGGCCGTTCAGTAAGCGCTGAGCAGCCAGCAACCTAAGCACTGAGTTATCAGGGCACGGGAGGGGCCAAAAGCCCCTTCCGTGCCGGCATTACCTGAGTGATATGAGCGGCGCCTGACGCGCCGCGCGCGGGCGCGGCTCATATTGCTCAGGGAACCGGCTGCGGAGGTACTTTTAGAAAGAAAGCGGTGGTAAGTTAATGCTCAAATACACGACTAAACGCCTGCTCTACAGCATCGTCATCCTGTTTTTCGTCATGTTCATCATCTACACGCTGATGTACAGCATGCCGACGACCTACCTGGAGTCGAAAGCGCGCGAGCTGGCCAGCAAGCCCGGCGCGGGCAAGAGCTACGACCAGTGGCTCGCCGACCTGAACGCCCAGTACGGTATGGACAAGGGCCTGGTGATGGGTTACTTCACCTGGATAGGCACAGCCATACGGGGAGACTGGGGCGACAGCTGGGCCTGGACCGTGCCTGTCATCGACGAGTTCAACAGCACGGTGTGGTACAGCTTCGCCCTCGGCCTGGTGACCTTCATTCTGCAGATCATCATCGCCATACCCCTCGGCATCTCCGCGGCGCGCAGGCAGTACGGATTTACGGACTATTTCACGTCGGTGGTGTCGATGATCTGTATCTCGATGCCCACATTCTTCCTGGCGACGGTGCTGAAGTACATCTTCTCCGTGCAGCTCGGCTGGCTGGACCTCTCCGGCATGCAGAGCCGCGACTACATGTACCTCTCCGACTTCGGCAAGTTCCTTGACGTGGCGGAGCACTTCATCATGCCCGCCATCACGCTGACGGTCATCGGCATAGGCAGCCTGATGCGCTATACGCGCACGAACATGCTGGAGGTGCTGAACAGCGACTATATCCGCACCGCCCGCGCCAAGGGCGTGCCCGAAAAGCAGGTCATCAACCGCCACGCCTTCCGCAACACCTTCATCCCCCTGGTGACCACCCTTGGCGGCAGCCTGCCCGGGCTGTTCTCCGGCGCGCTGATAACGGAGACGCTGTTCTCCATCCGCGGCATCGGTTATGCCTCCTATCACTCCATGGTGCAGGGCGACATACCCTTTACCATGTTCTACCTGTGTTTCATCTCGATATTGACGCTGCTCGGCAACCTGATCACCGACCTGCTGTACGCCGCGGTCGATCCGCGCGTGCGGCTGAGCTGAGGAGGTGCGGTAATGGCGTATTATAACCTTAACGAGGCACTCAAGCGCAAGGAAGAGCGCGAGAAAGCCGAGCGCGCGAACCACGACGAGGGCATCCATCTTGACGACGTCACCCGCGTCAAGGTCCTCTCCCCGGGCCGCCAGGTCATCAAGCGCTTCGTGCGCAACCGCCTGGCCATCTTCGGCCTGGCCGTGCTCATATTCATGTTCGCCTTCTGCTTCCTGGGGCCGCTCTTCTACCCCTACGGGCAGACGGACCTCTTCTACGAGTACGACACGCTGAGCGTGGACTACGCGCTCGCCTCCCAGAGCACGACCTACACCGGCTATACGGTGGACGAGGGCGTGGAGCTGGAGCGCAACGTCGTCAGCTCCATGAACACCAATATCAAGGCCATGCAGGCCGACGGGGCCGACGTGATGAACGTCACCGGCTCGGACGGCACGCTCTACACGCTGGACTTCCTGGGCGAGGGCGTCTACACCCTCTCGCGGGACGACGCGCAGCGCGTCTGCACCGTGGGCAGCACCACCGTCCACATCGGCCTCATCGACACCATCACCGGCGCCATGACCTATGAGGTCAGCGCCCTCGGCAGCGGCTTCGAGAGCGCCGCGGCCGCGGCCTGCAAGGGCCTGGAGGGCGAGTTCGAGTACAACGGCACGACCTACGCCTTCGAGCGCGAGGCCGGCCGCCGCTACGACATCTACGCCACCAACGACGGCATCACCTACTTCGGCGAGCAGCCCGGCGGCGACTTCGAGGAAGCGCTGTCCGCCGCCATCGACGCCGGCGACAATGAATTCAGCATCGACGACCCCAACGCCGAGCCCATCGAGCCCGCCGAGCCCATCGAGGGCGCCGAGGGCGAGGAGGCCGTTGAAGTGGAAGTGCCGCAGATCGAGTACCTGCTGCACGACGAGGGCAACGGCAACTTCAGCGTCTACCTGCTGGGCGAGAAGTCCGTGGGCATGGTGTTCACCACCTTCTCCGTTGACATGTACAACTCCGGCACGCAGGTGACCAACGAGCTGCGCACCGGCGCGCTGCTGAACGCCTATACCACCGGCGAGTTCACCGCCGACGGCGCGGACTACACCGTCGCGCCCGACGGCGAGGGCGGGCTGCTGGTGCGCGACGCCTCCGGCGCCGAGTACGCGGACTTCACCACCTTCGTCATCCGCCGCTATGACGGCACGGACACCATGTCCTACGCCCTCAAGAGCGACATCCGCGACGCCATCGCCGACATGCGCGAGGCCGGCGAGATGAGCACCGCCATCGTCAGCCAGATCCCGCAGCAGACGGAGAACGGCGGCTATGCCCTGGATGAGAACGGCAACCAGATCCTCAACGACACCGAGCTGCGCATCTCCCAGCGCAACACGGGCGAGTACATCATCAACTGCGACCAGATAACCTTCATGCTCGACCTCTACGCCGACCCCACCGCCGAGCACCTGCTGGGCACGGACGGCGACGGCTTCGACGTGCTGGCCCGCGTCATGTACGGCGGCCGCATCTCCCTGATGGTCGGCTTCGTGGTCGTCATCCTGGAGATACTGCTGGGCGTCATCATGGGCGGCCTCGCCGGCTACTACGGCAAATGGGTCGATAACCTCATCATGCGCCTGGTGGACATCTTCTACTGCCTGCCGATGATGCCGATCATGATCATCCTCGGCGCGCTGATGGACGCGATGCGCATGGACACGTACATCCGCCTGATGATAATGATGGCCGCGCTGGGCGTCATGGGCTGGGCGAGCATCGCGCGCCTGGTCCGCGGGCAGATACTCTCCCTGCGCGAGCAGGAATTCATGGTGGCCACGGAGGCCACGGGCATCCGCGTGAAGGACCGTATCTTCCGCCACCTGGTGCCGAACGTCATGCCCCAGCTGATCGTCATCGCCACGCTGAACATCGGCGGCATCATCATCACGGAGTCCACGCTGTCCTTCCTCGGCCTCGGCGTCAAGCACCCGCTGGCCACCTGGGGCACTATCATCAACTCCGTCTCCTCCGCCTCCGCCATGAGCGAGTACCCCTTCATCTGGATCCCCGTCGGATTGCTCATCTGCCTCACCGTTATCGCCTTCAACTTCGTCGGCGACGGCCTGCGCGATGCGTACGACCCGAAGGCCAAGCGCTGAAAGGAGGAACGAACAATGTCTGAACACAAGAACGCCTCCTATATCTCCGCCAAGGAGTCCAGGAAGATAACCCGTTTCAACCGCCGCGTCACCAAGAAGCTCGAGCAGGAGCGCGAGGCGGCGGGAAAAGACCCCTCGCTGTACACCACCGTGATGAAGGACCCCAACAATGTCGTGGAGTTCGACAATGTCTGCACCTACTTCTTCGCCGACAACGGCGTGGTGAAGGCGGTGGACGGCGTCAACTTCGCGGTGCCCAAGTGCTCCACCGTGGGCGTCGTGGGCGAGAGCGGCTGCGGCAAGAGCGTCACCAGCCTTTCGCTGATGCAGCTCCTGCAGCGCCCCAGCGGCCAGACCGTGGGCGGGCAGATACGCTTCAACCTCGGCGACGGCACGGCCTATGACATCGTCAAAACGCCCACGAGCAAGATGCAGGAGATCCGCGGCAACAAGATATCGATGATATTCCAGGAGCCGATGACCAGCCTCAACCCCGTTTTCCGCATCGGCTTCCAGGTGGACGAGGTCATCAAGCTGCACAACCCGGACCTGAGCGACGAGGATGTGAAGGCCCGCACGCTGCAGATGCTGGACCTGGTCGGCATCGCCAACCGCGAGGGCGTTTACAAGATGTACCCGCACGAGCTCTCCGGCGGCATGAGGCAGCGCATCATGATCGCCATCGCCCTGGCCTGCTCGCCGACGCTGATCATCGCCGACGAGCCCACCACCGCCCTTGACGTCACCATCCAGGCGCAGATACTGGACCTGCTGCAGGGCCTGAAGGACAAGCTCAACTCCTCCATCATGCTCATCACGCACGATTTGGGCGTGGTGGCCGGCATGGCGGACTACGTGGTCGTCATGTATGCCGGCCGCGTGGTGGAAAAGGGCACGGCGGACGACATCTTCCACCACCCGATGCACCCCTACACCATCGGCCTGATGCGCTCCAAGCCCGTCGTGGGCCGCAAGGTGGATGAGCTCTACAACATCCCCGGCAGCGTCCCCAACCCGGTGGACATGCCCAACTACTGCTATTTCCGCGACCGCTGCGAGATGCACTGCGAGCGCTGCTCCGGCCTCTACCCGCCGGAGATCAAGGTCAGCGACACGCACGTCGTCTCCTGCTACCGCTATTACGACGAAGGGGAAGTGCTTGACTATCCCAAATCTGTGAACGTGGAGGAGCTGTGACATGGAAGAGAAGAAAAACGTCTCCAGCGCCGCCTCCAACGTCAGCGACGCGCCGCAGCACGGCGGCGAATACCTGGTCGAGGTGGAGAACCTCGTCAAGTGGTTCCCCATCAAGTCCAGCTTCTTCCGCCGCACCATCGGCAATGTCCGCGCGGTGGACGGCATAACCTTCAAGATAAAGCGCGGCGAGACCATGGGCCTCGTGGGCGAGAGCGGCTGCGGCAAGTCCACGGCCGGGCGCACCATGCTGCGGCTCATCGAAAAGACCTCCGGCGAGGTGTATTTCGACGGGCAGGAGGTCTCCTCCCTCAGCCGCAAGGAGCTGCGCAAGCTGCGCCCGCGGATGCAGATCGTGTTCCAGGACCCGTATTCCAGCCTCTCCCCGCGCCTGCCCGTGGGCGAGATCATCGGCGAGGCCGTGCGCGAGCACCACATCGTCCCGCCCGAGGAGTACGACGACTATATCTCCCGCGTGATGAACGCCTGCGGCCTGCCGGCCTATTATAAAGACCGCTACCCGCACGAGTTCTCCGGCGGCCAGCGCCAGCGCATCTGCATCGCCCGCGCCCTCGCGCTCAACCCGGACTTCATCGTCTGCGACGAGCCCGTCTCCGCGCTGGACGTGTCCATCCAGGCGCAGATCATCAACCTGCTCAAGCGCCTGCAGAAGGACTTTGGCCTCACGTACCTGTTCATCTCGCACGACCTCTCCGTCGTCGAGCACATCTCCAACACCGTGGGCGTCATGTACCTGGGCTCCATGGTGGAGTACGCCGCCACGGAAAAGATATTCTCCCACCCCCTGCACCCGTATACGGAGGCGCTGTTCTCCGCCATCCCTGTGCCGGACCCGGACGTGAAGGTCAACCGCATCATCCTCAAGGGCAGCCTGCCCTCTCCCGCCAACCCGCCTCACGGCTGCAAGTTCCACACGCGCTGCGACAAGTGCATGGAGGTATGCAAATACGCCGTGCCCGAGTGGAGCGAAGTGGAGAGCGGCCACTGGTGCGCCTGCCACCTCTATGACACGCCCGAGCAGAAGGCCGCGGCCGAAGCCGCCATGGAGGACGCCAGGGCCAAGGGGCAAAAAGAAGATGAGCAGGAAAAAGCGATTTGACGAGGACGACGACGGCCGCGTGATCGCGCCCATGGACATCGACGGTATGCCCTGGCACGACAGCCGCGCGCCGGTGCCCGGCGAAGCGCCGGAAGAGCCCGCCGAGGGCCGCCGGGAGGAGCCCGTCAGGCTGACGAAGGAAGAATCCCGGGCCTACGCGGCGGGCGCTGTGAAGGCCGCGCTGCTGGTGGCGCTCGTGTTCGCCGGCGCGTTCCTCCTCTTCATCCTCTTCTGCACGCAGGTCTGGTTCGCCTGAAAAACCGGACACGCCGCGCGAAATGACTGTTGACAGCGGCGGCGGAACGTGTATAATTGACCTACAACAAAATATGCCTTATCAAGAGTGGCGGAGGGACCGGCCCTGTGAAGCCCGGCAACCTGCAAATGCAAGGTGCCAAATCCGGCGGTGTGACATCGAAAGATGAGGGACGAAAGACCATGGAAGCCGCCGGCAAGCCCGGCGGCTTTTTTGTTCGACTGTATACCGGCGCTGCGCGCGGCCTTCGCCGCGTACACGCCACGCATGGAGGGAGGGGGAGACCCATGTCCGACCTTGAAAACTGGCTCAGGCTCTGGCAGGACGCCGTACTGTCCGCCTTCGGCGGGGGGCGCGTGCGCTTTTTGGGCATCCAGGGCAGCAGGGCGCGCGGCGAGGCGCGTCCCGGCAGCGACATCGACGCCGTGCTCATCCTCGACGAGCTGCGCTTTGAGGACGTGGGGCGCTACGCCGCGGCGGCGGACGCCCTGCCGGAGCGGGAGCTGCTCTGCGGCTTCCTCGGCGGCTGGCGCGAGCTGGAGCGCTGGCCGCGCGGCGAGCTCTGGCAGTTCTGCCTGGACACCCGGCCCGTCCTGGGCTCGCTGGAGCCCATCGCCGCACAGCTGACGCGCGGCGACATACGCGAGAGCGCGCTCGCCTGCGCCGGGGCGGTGTACCACGGCTGCGTCCACGCGCGGCTGCACGCCCTGGACGAGGCAGCTCTCGGCGAACTGATGAAAACGGCGTTCTTCGCCCTGCGCGCCATCCACGCGCTGAAAACAGGCGAGGCGCTGCGTACACGTGCGAAGCTGGCGGGGCGCCTTGACGGCGTGGAGCGCGATATCGCCCTCGGCACGCTGCCGGGCACGGCGGAGGAGCGCGCCGCGGCGCTGTTCAACTGGAGCGCCGCCGCGCTGAGGTCGCTGTGAGCGCGGCGGGGGAGGGCGCGGCGGTCATCCGCGCGCTGCGGCCGCAGGACAGCCGCCTGGAGGTCAGCGCCATATACGAGGAGAGCTGGCGCTGGGCCTATCGCGGCATCGTGCCGCAGGCATACCTGGACGCCCTGCCGCCCGGGCGCTGGGCGGCGTTCATCGACACGCCGGGGATATATACGCTCGTCGCCGACGACGGCGGCGCCCTCGCCGGGACGGCCAGCTTCTGTGCTTCGCGCTTCCCGGAATATGAGGGCATGGGCGAGATCGTCTCGCTCTACCTGCGGGAGCCCTATGCCGGGCGCGGCCTGGGCCGCGCGCTGCTCGAAGCCGCTGCCGCCGCTCTCGCGGCCCTGGGCTTTGAGGACATCTTCCTCTGGGTGCTGGAGGAGAACGCCCGCGCGCGCAGGTTCTACGAACGCGCCGGCTTTGCCGCCGCCGGCGAGGCGATAGAGTGCGACATCGGCGGCAAAACGCTGCGGGAGCTGCGCTATGTGCGCCGCGGCGATCGAAACAGTTAATAATAACGAAGGAGATATAAAAATGGCAAACTATCTGTTTACTTCCGAATCCGTCACCGAGGGGCATCCCGACAAGATCTGCGACCAGATCTCGGATGCTGTGCTGGACGCCATACTGGAAAAGGACCCGGAGGGCCACGTGGCCTGCGAGTGCACGGCCACCACGGGCATGGTGTTCATAATGGGCGAGATCTCCACCAGCTGCTATGTCGATATCCCGCACATCGCGCGCGAGGTGATACGCGAGATCGGCTATGACAGCGCCGCCTACGGCTTCGACTGCGACACCTGCGCCGTGCTCACGGCCATCGACGAGCAGAGCGGCGACATCGCCATGGGCGTAAACAGGTCGCTGGAGCTGAAGGAGGGCCAGCAGGGCGAAGACCTGACCAACGGCGCGGGAGACCAGGGCATGATGTTCGGCTATGCCTGCGACGAGACGCCGGAGCTCATGCCGCTGCCCATCTCCCTGGCGCAGAAGATGGCCCGGCGGCTGACCGAAGTGCGCAAGAGCGGCCTGCTCCCCTATCTGCGCCCGGACGGCAAGACGCAGGTGACCGTGGAATACGACGGCGAAAACTGCCCCGTGCGCGTGGACACCGTGGTCGTCTCCACGCAGCACTCTACGGAAGTTGAGCTCGCGCAGATACGCGAGGACATGATAAAGTACGTCATCGAGCCCACCATCCCGGCCGAGCTGAACCGCGGGGACATCAAGTACTACGTGAATCCCACCGGCCGCTTTGTAAAGGGCGGCCCGGCCGCGGACTCCGGCCTGACGGGCCGCAAGATAATCGTGGACACCTACGGCGGCAGCGCGCCGCACGGCGGCGGCTGCTTCTCCGGCAAGGACCCGACAAAGGTGGACCGCTCCGCGGCCTACGCCGCGCGCTACATCGCCAAGAACATCGTCGCCGCCGGCTATGCCCGCCGCTGCCAGGTGCAGCTGGCCTACGCCATCGGCGTTGCGAACCCGGTGAGCGTGAACGTCACCACCTTCGGCACCGGCACGGTGCCGGACAGCGAGCTCGAGCGCGCCATCGGCGAGGTGTTTGACCTGCGCCCCGCGGCGATAATACGCGACCTCGAGCTGAAAAAGCCGCAGTACCGCCGCCTCGCCGCCTACGGCCACATGGGCCGCGAGGACCTCGGCGTAGCCTGGGAAAAGACCGACAGGGTGGACGCCCTGCGGGCCGCGCTGGCGGTGTAAAAGCAGGGGCGAAAGCCCCTGCAAACCAATTCTGAGAGATTTCTTTTTGTCTTGTCAAAAAGAAACCCCTCAGACTCCAAAGAAAAGACGCTTTGGTGCTTGTCGAAGCCAAAGGCCGGTTTTCACCAAACTTTCCGTTATCGAAAAGTTCCCATCCCTAATGGTGAATGAGTTACCTCATCGCCGACCGTGCGTTTGCTTCGCTTCGCTCGCGGCACTGACGGGAAATAAATGAAACCTCCGCCGCGAAGCGGCGCTCTGCCTCCAGGCGCAGCCTGACTCCCATTTCTTTGGGCAAGACCAAAGAAATGGGGTGGCAAAAAGGCCCTACAGGGGCCCTCGCCCCTGCGCCACACAAAAAGCCGCAGCTTTTTAAGCTGCGGCTTTTGCGCGTGTTTTTCAATTTTCCAGCCCTGAGAAGGCGTCGCTGACATACAGGTTATTGCCGGAGGCGTCCTCAATGTGCCGGAAGTCAGAGAACTGGAACCAATACATCTCGCCGTCCGGCGCTATGACGCTGGCCCAGCTTTTGTTATCGGTGCTGTAGAAGATGAGGTCCGTGCCGGCGGGGAGGGTGGACTGCTCGCTCCCCGTGTCCGGCTGCGCGTAGGCGCGCAGGGGCTCAAGGGTGGTCACGGGGCCCGCGGCCTCTTCGCCGCCGGGGATGATGAACAGCTCCTGCTCCACGGGCACGACGGCCGGCGCGCCGTTTTCGTACACCATCTTGTACTTTTGCAGATACCGCCAGTCGCTGTTGAGCAGTCCGAGGGGCAGGCGGCCGGCCGCGCCGCCGCCGCGGCCGTAAAATGTGAGCTCGTCCGCTCCGCCGTCCTCGTTCCACAGCGGCTCCACGCCCGGCAGGGAGCCGCCGACGAGGGAGAGGGCGCCGTCCTTATACTGCGCGAGCGCCGTGCGGGCGGAGCCGCCCGCGTCCCGGTAGCCGAGGGCTATTTCCAGAAGTCCGTCCGCGGTGTCCATGTCCACGATCTTCGCGTAGGGCAGCATGTCCGCCCCGAGCCCGGCGAGGGCTGCGGAATAGTCCGTGCCGTTTATCACGAGCCGGCCCACGCCGCCCGCGGCGCTGTAGCTCACGGTCTCGCGCGCGCCGGGGCCGTCGAGGTGCACGCTGTGCTCCACGCCGTCCATCAGCTCAACGCGCTGGGGCACGGGGTCGCTCATGGCGCAGCAGCGGCCCTCGGGGGTGAAGGTGTACACGCTCTCCCAGAGCTCGCCGCCCCTGACGCTGGTCGCATAGAGGCGCAGATAGCCGTCATCGGTCAGGCCCTCTATGCCGTCGAAGGTGATGTGGTCCGCGTCCTCGATCAGGATGGCGTGGGGGATATTTTCGCAGCTTATCCAGCTCGCCCCGCCGTTGAAGGTCAGGTAGAGCGCGGGGAAATAGCTGTCCGGGTCCGCGACGCTGACATAGCCCACATCCGGGCTGATGAATTGCGAGGAGTGGTCGCCATAGAGCGAGCCGCTGCCCACGTAGGTCGAGGGCGGCTGGGCGGTGGAGGCCTGCCAGGTGAGGCCGCCGTCGCCGGTGAAGAACACGTCCGCCAGAACGTCGTGGTCGGTCGTGCGGAACACCGTGATGGCCGCGTTGTCCTCATCTATCGCGCTGCCGGATATGCGGTATATATGATACCCGCCGCTGAGGGAGATCTCCACGCCCTCCGCCCCGGTGTAGGAGGCGTAGATATCGGAAAGGCTGTAGCCGTCGCTGTAGACGGAAAGCCCGCCGAGGGAATACATGCGTTGGCTCGATGAGGGCATCCAGCCGTGCCGGGCGGCGAGGTCGTCCCACACCGCCTGCGGCAGCTCGGCGCCGCCCACGCTGACGGAGCCGTCGCCGCCGCCGTCCGCCTGCCGGAAGGCGAGCGCGCCGGAGAGGAAGAGGTCGCGGCCGGAGCCTTCGGGGTCGAAAAGGAGGCTTTCCCCGTCCCTGGTGAAAACAAAGCTCTCGCCGCTGTCCGAGGTGAGCGTCACAACGCCGTCCGCGCTGTAGCGGCCCTCGATGGCGTCCAGCTGGGAGCCGCGCGTGAGGCTGAAGCGGCCGTCGCCGCCGAGCGTGAGCACGGGGCAGAGCCCGGCGCGGGCGGTGTCGCCTTCGCTGAGGTCGGCGTACCATATGCCGGCGGCCTCCGCCGTGCCCTCCAGCGAGGCGCTCAGGACAAAGGCGTCGCCGTCGGCGAGCGTGCGGCTGCTGCGCGCCTGCGGGTAATAGCGCAGCTCGTCGGAGCCCTCGGCGACGAACGCCAGATTGCCCTCGCGCTGCTCCAGCAGGTAGCTCCCGCCGCCATACGCGGCGAGCGTCACCGCTGCGCCGTCCACGTTGTAGAGCCCGTCCGCGCGGGACTGGTCCTCGCGCCCGAGGTTGAGGCTGAAGCTGCCGTCGTCGCGCAGCGTGAGCACGGGCACGCCCGCACCGTTTTCCATGACGTAGACGCCGGGCGTGAAGCCGTCCGTCTCAGTCTGCGCGCCGGTGAAGGCGCAGGCGGTGGTAAAGGCGACGAGCAGCAGCACGGCGGCCAGGGAGACGGCCGCATTTTTTGGTTTTTTCACGATCATATCAACCCTTTCCCTGATGTTCCGTTTGCTTCCTGTCATTGTCGTGGCGGCGCTCAGCAGGTCGCCGGCGCGGCGGGCGGGGGAGACAAGGCCCACCAGCGTGAGGCCGTAGCGGTAGCGCTCGCCCTCGCCCAGGCGCGCGATGGCCCGTTCGTCGCAGGCGAGCTCGCAGTCGCTGCGCGCCGCCGCCGCGCCCAGCCAGACGATGGGGTCCCACCAGTAGAGCGCCAGGCAGAGCCCGCGCAGCAGCGCCCATATATGGTCGCCGCGGCGGTAGTGCGCCGTCTCGTGCGCCAGGACATGCCGCCGGGCTTCCCCGTCACCGGCCACCGCCGGCGGGAGATAGACGGCCGGGCGCGGCAGGCCGAAGATGCAGGGCGAGCGCAGGCCCTCCGCGGCGTAGACGTCCAGGCCCTCGTGCCGGAAGAGGAATTGCCGCCGCCGGCGCAGCGAGCGGGCGCAGGAGAGGTTTATGAACAGGAACCATCCGCCCACACAGACAGACCCCGCCGCCCAGGCGGCTTTGAGCGCCTCCCGCACGCCCCAGGCGGGCGCGCCATGCGTATCGGGGCCCACGGCCGCGGCCGCGCCACCTTCCGCGGGCGCTTCGCTGACGGCGGGCGCGCTTTCAAAGGCCGGGGGCGCCCCGCCGGGGGCCGGGGCGGAGGATGCCGCCGCCTCTGCGCTGCCTTCCGCCGGCGCGGGCAGCGCGGAGGGGGATACATAGACGTAGGACGGTGCCTGCGCCGGCGCGGCCGCCGGCTGGGGCAGGGCGTTCATCAGCGAGAACGGGCTTGGCATCAGCGGTATGGGCAGCAGCAGCCGCAGCAGCGCCAGCGCCCAGAGCGCGCAGCGGAAGCGGCTGGTGAGATGCTTTTTAAACACCGCGCGCACGGCCAGCAGCAGCAAAATGAGCGCCGAGCCGGAGATGGCGGCCTCAACCATCGCCGCCCACCTCCTCTTCCGCCCGCCGCAGGATGGCGACCAGCTCGTCTATCTCCTCGCGGCTCAGCTCGTGATTCGCGGCCATGCAGCTCATCATGGAGCCCAGGCTGCCGCCGTATACGCGCCCGAGGAAGGAGCGCGTTTCGCTCAGCGCGGCGCCCTCGCGGCTGATGAGGGCGCTGTAGAGCTTGGGGGAGACGGCGTCGTCGCACGCGACGGCGCCCTTTTCGATGAGCCGCGAGAGCATGATGAACACCGTGCTCTTCGACCAGCCCGTCTCGCCGCGGAGCGCCTTCACCAGCGCGCCCACGCTCGCCGGGCCCTTCCACAGCTCGTTCATGAGGGTCCACTCGCCGTCCGAAAGCCTTATCTTGCCGTCCATATTACATTCCTCCTGTGCGGTTTACATCTGTTACCCTGACTATATCACAGAAGTTGACACTTGTAAACCCCTAAAATAAGAAAATGCCGGGGAAAATGTCCCCGGCAAAAACCGTGTTCAAAAGCGCCCGGCCGCGAGGCGTGCGGCCCTGTTTCAGCAGTGCGCTCAGGCGGCGCCCTCGGGCAGCTTGCAGACGTCTATCCACTCTTTCGCGTTCGAATAGCGCCAGAGCTCGTCGAGGTCGAGCTCGATGGCGCTGTTGCCGCTGCCCACGGCGGGGAAGACGGTGGTAAAGCGCTTGAGGCTATCGTCCAGGTACACGTCCACGCCCTCGTTGATGCCGAAGGGGCAGACGCCGCCCACCGGGTGGCCGATGAGCTCCAGCACCTCGTCGGGCGAGAGCATTTTGGGCTTGAAGCCGAACCTGGCCTTGAACTTGTGGTTATCTATGCGCGCGTCCCCCGCGGCGAGGACCAGCAGCGCGCCGCCCTCCGGCTTTTTGAAGGAGAGCGACTTGGCGATGCGCGCGCCCTCCACGCCCAGGGCTTTGGCGGCCAGCTCCACGGTGGCCGACGAGACGGTGAACTCGATCACGCGCTCCTCCATGCCGAACTGGCGGAAGTAGGCGCGGCCTTTCTCGATTGACATCTCCATTACCTCGCTTGGCGGCGCGTGGCCGCTGGAATGTGCAAAATTATACACCGCGGCGGCCTGTATGTCAAAGCAAAAGTGGAGATTCACAGTAGAAACGCGCCGAAGTTTGTGATAAAATAGCACACGGAGTCAGAATATGCTCCCCGGCGTCAGCCGCTCCATGCCGTAGAGCCCGCGCAGGCGGTAGATGAGCGCCTCGTAGTCCCCGGCGGCGGAGGCGTCGCGCGCGGCCACGCTGCCCAACGCGGCGCAGAAGGCGTCCGCCGTGGCGTCGATCTCCGAGTGGCGGATGAAAATGTGCGTGTAGCCCTCGGCCCCCTCCCAGGAGGAGAGCGCGCCGCGCAGCAGGGCCTCCGCCCGGCCGTAGTCGGCGTCCTCAAAGGCCGTGCGGGAGGATTCGACCGTGCCGGCCAGCTCGCCGGTGAAGCCGCGCAGGTAGCGCAGGTTGAGGAAGGACGCGCCAAAGAGCGCCAGCAGCAGCGCGGCCGCCGCCATCTCTCGCTTCATGCGTCCGCCTCCTTTGCCGCGTAGTAGATGCGCCCACCCTCGTCCAGCGCGAAGATATAGACCTGCTCGGCGCCGTGCGCGCCGCGCTGCGCCAGCTCGCGCAGCAGCCAGCGCCGGTCGCGCCCCATGTAGCGCAGGTTGTCCTCCATCACGCGCCCGTCGTCGATGAGCACCACGGCGTAGCCGCCGCCTTCCGGCTTCAGGCCCAGGTCGCGGGCGGAGGCGGGCTGGAACTCCGGGAACAGCAGCGTGTTCAGCACGCCGTTCGTCTCCAGCACGGCGTATTCCACCTGCGCGATGTCCGTCACGCCCTGGCCGCGCAGCTCCTCCGTGAGCTCGTCGATGGTGAAGCGGCAGCGGCGCATCTCGCCCTGGTCGATGACGCCCTTGCGGATGAGGAAGGCCGGCCGGCCATAGAGCAGCGAGCGGGCGCGCGAGCTCTTCATCGTCACGCCAGAGATGATCACCTCGCAGCAGAAGAGCACGGCCACCGGCAGCAGCCCGTTCATCAGCGGTATGCCGATGTCCTGCAGCGGGTGGGCCGCCAGGTCGGCTATCAGCACGGCCACGGCCAGCTCGGGCAGCTCCAGCTCGCCCAGCTGCCGTTTGCCCATCAACCGCATGAAAAGCACCAGCGCAAAATAAACTATCAGCGTCCTGACGATGACGATCGCCACGGATACACCCCCATGTCGGCAACAGCCACAAGCTTAAACATACATATTATTTATCAAACGGGAGGAAGTTATGAGCGAAAACGCAAATAAGAGGCCGGAAATGGAGCGCATCACCACCCCTGAGCTGGCCGAAAAGTTTATATCCGGGCAGCTGGAGGCCCTGCGCGCGCAGATAGGCTCCGGCAAAGTGCTGCTGGCCCTCTCCGGCGGCGTGGACAGCTCCGTGGTGGCGGCGCTGCTGATAAAGGCCGTGGGCGAACAGCTGGAGTGCGTGCACGTCAACCACGGGCTGATGCGCAAGGGCGAGAGCGAGCAGGTCATCGAGGTGTTCAAGAACCAGCTTGGCGCCAACCTCACGTATGTGGACGCCACGGACCGCTTCCTGGACAAGCTCGCCGGCGTGGCCGACCCTGAGCAGAAGCGCAAGATCATCGGTGCGGAGTTCATCCGCGTGTTCGAGGAGGAGGCGCGCAAGCTCTCCGGCATCGGCTTCCTCGCCCAGGGCACCATCTATCCCGACATCGTGGAGTCCGGCCCCGTCAAGAGCCACCACAACGTGGGCGGCCTGCCGGAGGACCTGCGCTTCGAGCTGGTGGAGCCGCTGAAGTTCCTCTATAAGGACGAAGTGCGCGTGGTGGGCAAGGCCCTGGGCCTGCCCGACTCGATGGTCTACCGCCAGCCGTTCCCGGGCCCGGGCCTGGGCGTGCGCTGCGTGGGAGCCATCACGCGCGAGCGCCTGGCCGCCGTGCGCGAGAGCGACGCCATACTGCGCGAGGAGTTCGCCGCCGCGGGGCTGGACAAGCGCGTCTGGCAGTATTTCACCGTGGTGCCGGACATCACCAGCACCGGCGTGCGCGGCGGCGTGCGCGTGGACGCCTGGCCGGTGGTCATCCGCGCGGTGAACACGCGTGATGCCATGACTGCGGAGGTCGAGCCCCTCGACTGGCCGCTGATGCAGAAGATCACCGAGCGCATCCTCAACGAAGTCCCCGCCGTCAACCGCGTCCTCTACGACATGTCCCCCAAGCCCCCCGCGACGATAGAATGGGAATGATTTCAGAAGCCCGGAAAAGCCTGATATAACTGGGTTTTCCAAGGCTTGATGCCCTCCGTGGCAACGATTTGGCAACAGTTTTCATTATTCCACAGAGAAAGAGCTACCTGATTTGCAAAAGTCAGGTAGCTCTTTTTATTTTACTTCTCTTTGTCCGGCTGCTTTTTGAATTCTTCCGCCAGCAAATCGCTGAGACCTTGGGAGGGGACAACCTTGTGCCAGTGGCCTGTGGTATCAAACTCCGGGTAGCGGTAACGCCAGCGGTCGTAGTCCTCTTTGCTGATCTCCCCCGATTTCAGCTTGGCCGCCTGTTCGCCCCAGGCGCAGAGCATCTCATGGAGCCGGGCTGCATCCTTGCCTTGGAACACATCCACCCGAAGATGAATTTCTCCATCGCACTCACAAATTTTCAGGCCATAACAGTCCTCAAGGGTAAAGAGTGTGTGCATGAGGCCCACATAGGAGTCTATATCTGGCACATCCAAAGCATGGGGAGAGACATCCAATATCTGTGCCAGCGCGGTCGTCAGGTCTGCCTTGGGCGTCCGCGATCCGTTCTCGTATTGGGCAAGGCGGACATCGGCGGACTTCTCCGGGAAGCCCAGCGCCATACCGAGATATTTCTGCGTCATGCCGCGCAGAATGCGGAAAAAGTGAATGCGTTCTCCAATCGCCATAACGGCCAACTCCTATCTGGATTCTTGATAGATTCAGCATAGCAGAAATGCTTAGGATAGTCAAGAGAAATCTAAACAAATTTATTTAATATTTTTCCGCAAACCGCTTGACTTTAACTGTTATGCTTAGTATAATGAAGATGATATAAGCAAATAAGTTTAAGCCACAAAAATTTTACAAATTGGATACCCCCAAAACGGCGAAAAAATGTCCGTTGTAAAGTGAGAGGGGGAATTTCAGACGCAGCAAAACTGAATGACCGTCCGACAGATACTTTCTCCGGGGAAGCAGGCGACGATATGAGCGTGCCAAGGAGGAAAACAAACGGCACAGCGCCGGAAAGGGTTGCCTGTCAGAGTCTGAAGGGTGAAACGGCAAATACAAAATGATTATGACAAGGAAAGGAAGGGATTTTTGCGTATGGCAGAAAAACAGTCGTTTATGCGAGTCGATGAAGTGGCGCAGGAATTGGGCGTTTCCAAATCCTACGCTTACAAAATCGTGCAGAAGCTTAATGCAGAGTTGAAAAGCCTCGGTTACTTGACCATATCGGGCAGAGTCAATCGAAAGTTCTTCTACGAGAAGCTGTGCTACGGCGAAAAGGAAGGGAGGGGTATCTGATGGCGGTCTATAAGGAAGAAAAGACTAATACCTGGCGGGCAGTCTACCGCTATACTGACTGGAACGGTGAGCGAAAGCAGACCCAGAAGCGGGGCTTCAAGACCAAGCGGGAGGCTCAGGCATGGGAGCGGGAACAGCTCAACAAGACCAGCGCCGATCTGGACATGACCTTCAGGAGCTTCGTGGACCTCTACACGGCGGATATGAAAACCCGGCTCAAGGAGAACACCTGGGCTACCAAGGACCACATCATCCGTACTAAGCTGCTGCCCTACTTCGGCAGGCTGAAAATGTGTAACATCACCGCCCAGCAGATTATCACCTGGCAGAACGAGATGCTGAACCACAAAGACGAGAACGGCAAGCCCTACTCGCCGGTGTACCTGAAAACGGTCCACAATCAGCTCAGCGCCATTTTCAATCATGCGGTGCGGTACTACAACCTCCGGGAGAACCCCTGCAAAAAGGCGGGCAGTATGGGCAAAAAGAAAAATCGGGAGATGATGTTCTGGACCAAGGAACAATATCTGAAATTTGCCGAGGCAATGATGGACAAACCGCAGTCCTTCTATGCTTTTGAAATGCTCTACTGGTGCGGCATCCGGGAGGGAGAGCTGCTGGCCCTCACTCCCGCTGATTTCGATTTTGAGAAAGGCACCGTGTCCATCAATAAATCCTATCAGCGGCTGAACGGCCAGGACCTAATTACCACTCCCAAGACGGAAAAGAGCAACCGCGTCATCACCATGCCGCAGTTTCTGACGGATGAGATTCAGGACTATCTCAAAATGCTCTACGGCATCGGGCCCCATGATCGGATGTTCACTGTCACTAAGAGCTATCTCCACCGGGAGATGGAGCGGGGCGCGAAAGAGGCTGGGGTCAAGCGCATCCGAATCCACGACATCCGACACAGCGCGGTGTCGCTTCTCATCGATATGGGCTTTTCAGCTACGGCCATCGCAGACCGGGTGGGCCATGAGAGCATCGACATCACTTACAACTATGCGCACTTGTTTCCGTCCAAGCAGACGGAAATGGCGGATAAATTGAACATGGAAAGGGGCAATTAAAAATGTCGGCAAAGAATTTGGACAAGCACAACCGCTGGCGGAACAAAACGGTGGCTTTCCGAGTGTCTCCGCAGGAGGACGAGCAGCTGGAAATCTTCGTCAAACTGTCCGGCCTGACGAAGCAGGACTACATCACCCGGCGGCTGCTGGAACGGGATGTGGTGGTGCAGGGCAATCCCAGAGTCTACAAGGCTCTCCGGGACGAACTGGCCGCTGTGCTGGACGAGCTGCGCCGGATCGAGGCCGGGCAGGGCGTGAGCGACGAGCTGCTGGACACCATCCAGATGATCGCTACGATTATGAACGGAATGCAGGAGGAAGCTGCCTATGGGAATT
>CALXGN010000021.1:0-30745 GCA_944387865.1 Candidatus Scatomorpha stercorigallinarum
GACCTGAAGAGACTCGAACTCTCGACCTCTCGGATGCGAACCGAACGCTCTCCCAGCTGAGCTACAGGCCCATATTTGATCTTCGCGCTCGCTGAGCGCTCAGTTATTATACCATACTTTCCTGATTTGTAAAGAGGAAAATTCACTGTTGCGCAAATTGCCGCTTTGCGGTATAATAACGAAGCGGCTCTTTGCAAGGCTGCACCAGTCGGGGAGCCAGCGGTGCCCTGTAACCTGCAATCCGCTATAGCAGGGATGGATTCCCAAGCGAGGATATGTGATGTGTCGCTGCCTGTGGTAAGCGGCGTTGAAGCCCCGGTCCCGCGCAACGGACCCCCGTGAACCATGTCAGGCGGGGAACCGAGCAGCATTAAGCGGACCAGTCCGTGTGCCGCGGGGCGGCCGGGGCCGAGCTGGCTGCCGCAGTAACGGGCGTGTCACGTGTTCGGACGAGGGTGTGCAGTCTTGCAAAGAGCCGCTTATTCTGCGCCGTGGGCGGGAAGGACTTGGGCGACATCTATCAGGCACTTTACCGCAAATACCGGCCGCGCACCTTTGACGAGGTCTGCGGGCAGGAACACATAACGGAAACGCTCAAGGCCCAGGTGGCCTCGGGCCGGCTGTCGCACGCCTATCTTTTCGTGGGCACGCGCGGGACGGGCAAGACCACCTGCGCCAAGATACTGGCCAAGGCCGTCAACTGCCTGCACCCCGTGAACGGCGACCCCTGCGGCGAGTGCGCCGCCTGCCGCGGCATCGACGAGGGCAGCGTCCTCGACGTGGTGGAGATCGACGCCGCCTCCAACAACGGCGTGGAGAACGTCCGCGCGCTGCGGGAGGAGGCCGTGTTTTCCCCCGCGAGCGTGAAAAAGCGCGTTTACATCATCGACGAGGTGCACATGCTGAGCACCGCCGCCTTCAACGCGCTGCTGAAGATACTGGAAGAGCCGCCGGAGCATTTGATGTTCATCCTGGCCACGACGGAGCTGCGCAAGGTGCCGGGGACGATACTCTCCCGCTGCCAGCGCTACAGCTTCCGCCGCCTGGACGCGGAGGTCATCGCCGGGCGGCTCGGCTACATAGCCAAACAGGAGGGCTTCGCCCTGACGCCGGAGGGCGCGGCGCTGCTCGCGCGGCTGGCCGACGGCGGCATGAGGGACGCTATATCCCTGCTCGACCAGTGCTCCGGCGCGCCGGTGATCGACGAGGACGCCATCACCGAATCGCTGGGCCTGGCCGGCGGCCGCAGGACGGCCGAACTGCTTGACGCCGCCGCGAGACACGACGCCAGGGCGGCGCTGGACACCTTCGCCGCCCTCTGGCGGGACGGCAAGGACCCCGCCGTGCTGCTCAGCGACCTCTGCGCGCTGATGCGGGACGTGCTGGTGCTCTCCGTGGCCCCCAAAGGCGGGCGCGAGCTGCTGAGCGGGGCCTATGACGACGCCACGCTGAAAAAGTTCGCCAGGAGCTTTACAAAAGCCGAGCTGCTGCGCGCCATGGAGCGCGTGCAGGAGGCCATCGTCTCCCTGCGCGACAACCCCTCGCCGAGGACGGCGGTGGAGCTGTGCCTGGTCTCGCTCTGCGACCTCACGCTCTGCGACGGGCTGCCCGAGCTGCGCGCGCGCGTCTCGCGCCTGGAGGCCGGGGCCGCGAACGCCCCCGCCGCGCCGGCGTCGCAGCCGGAAAATGCGCCCGCGCCGACGGAAGAGCCGGCCGCGGCAAAGGAGCCGCCGCAGGCCGCGCGGGAGGGCTACATCGCGCCGGCGGAGGAAGAGGAGGAGCGGCCGCCCTTCCCGGATGAGCCGCCCCCGGAGCGGCGCTATGAGGACGCCGGCGCGCCCCCATGGGCGCAGGAGGAAGAGCCCCCGCAGCGGGCGGAGAAGGCCGCTGAACGCACTGAGAAGGCCCAGGAGCCTACATACGCGGCGGAGGCCGCGCCGGCGCCGGAGGATGGCTGCGCCCCGGCCGAAGATGTGTCGGAGGAAGAGGGAGCACGTGTCACCGCCTCCGGCCCCTGCTGGGACGACGTGGTCTCGCATCTGAAGGGCCGCGTGCCGGTGGGCTATTGGAACCTGCTGACAGACCCGCTGCAGGTGCGCGGGGAATTCACGGACGCGGGGCTGCATGTGGCGATAGCGAAGGGCTTCGCCGCCAACATGCTCACCAAGCCGGACATGATGGACAAGTTCCGCGCCGCGGCGGCGGAGATCATGGGCCACGGTGTGCCCGTGAACGTGACGGAGATGGACTCCGACGAGAAGATCGCCACGCGGAGCATCGAGGAGCTCCGGCGATTCAAGGAAGTAAAATTTACCTGAAAGGTCGTGCAGATATGGCAAAGGGCGGTTTCCGCGGCGGATACGGCGGCGGTATGAACCAGGCGAACATGATAAAGCAGGCGCAGAAGATGCAGGAAGAGCTGCGCAGGATGCAGGAGGAGATCGAGAACTCCGTTTTCGAGGCCACCGCCGGCGGCGGCGTGGTAAAGGCCGCGGTGAACGGCAAGCACGAGCTCACCGCGCTCACCATCGACCCCGAGGCCGTGGACCCGGAGGACGTGGAGATGCTCCAGGACCTGGTCATCGCCGCGGTGAACGAGGCTCTGCGCAAGGTGGACGAGGCCTCCTCCAGCGGCATGAGCAAGCTCACCGGCATGAAGGGCCTGCCTTTCTGAGCCATGCCGATAAAAGGGATAGAACAGCCGCAGCTCATCGACGTCGCGCCCGGGCTGCGGCTGCGCCGCTTTGACGGCGGATTTGCCTTCGCCCTCGCTTGGTATCAGGACGGGGAGACGCTCTACCTGGTGGACGGCAAGCGCGAGCCGTATACGATGGAGCGGCTGGAGGGCATGTACCGCTGGCTGGACGAGCGCGGGGAGCTCTATTTCATCGAGCTGCTGCGCGGCGGGGAGTTCGCCCCCGTGGGCGACGTGACGTTCTGGCAGGAGGACATGCCCATCGTCATCGGCGAGCGCGACGAGCGCGGCCGCGGCATCGGCCGCCGGGTGGTCGCCGCCCTCTGCGAACGCGCGCGCAGCCTCGGCTGGAGCGAGCTGTTCGTGGAGGAGATATACGACTGGAACACGGCCTCGCAGAAATGCTTTGAAGCCGCTGGCTTCGAAAAGTATAAAAAAACCGCCCGCGGCTGGGCGTATAAAAAGGCGTTGTAAAGCGCGCGGGGACAACTGTCCCCGCGCGCTTCACGATTTTTCAACGTTCATCGGTGAGGCCGAGCAGATAATCGACACTGGTGTGATAAAACCGGGCGAGAGCTATGAGTATCTGCGTTGGTATGTCATTTTCGCCGGTCTCATACTTGGAGTAGCCGGTTTGCGACATGCCGAGATATTTTGCCACCTGCGATTGCGTAAGGTCGGCATCCTCTCGCAGATCACGTAGCCTGCGGTACATAAGCATCCCTCCGGATGCAGTATGTCATAACCTGGATCAGGTTATTGACATTCAACCTGAAACAGGTTAAACTGAGCAGGAGGTGAGCCCATGCAGGAGTATAAGGAAATGTACCTGACGCTGATGCGCGCCGTGGAATCAGCTGTAAGGACACTTGTTGAAGCCCAACAAAAGTGTGAAGAGCTTTATATGACAGTGAGCGACGAAGTGCGAAGTGAGAAACCGGTGGCCGCCGAAAGACGGCCGGAGGGGCGCTGAGAGTCTGCGCTCCTTTGGTAAGAGGTGCAAGCCTCCACCACCCCTCAGTCAGCTTCGCTGACAGCTCCCCTTAAAAGGGGAGCCAAGAAGGGGGGCAAGGGGGCGGAGCCCCCAATAACGCCGCGACAAGCACCACGCCCCAAACCACGCAAACCACCCCTCGTGGGCGGGCTCCGCCCGCCCCGCCCATCTCGCTCGCCCGCGCCCCAGCGCGGGCGGCGTATTTAAGTCCCATTTTGCCACGCAAAATGGGACACTTTAGAAAAGCCCGTGCGGTCAGTGGCAAAAACCCACCAAGCATAGGAATGGCCGCCCGCATAGGGCGGCCAAAATCGCCCCGGGGCTTTGCCTCGGGGCGATACCTTATCTTGCGCCTTTGAGGCGCAACCGCGCCGCCGTGCGGCGCGAGGGGGAGCTTACGAGGGGGACGAAGTCCCCTTCGTAATTGCTGTTGCCAGCATCTTCGCCATCTCCGCGCGGGTGAGGCCGGCGGCGGGGCTGAGGCCGCTGCCGTCGCCCTGGACGATGCCCATGCTGATGAGCGTGGCGGCGGCTTCGCGCGCCCAGTCGGCCACGGCTGCGCCGTCTGGATAGCCCTCCAGCAGCGTCACGTCGCCCACGTCATAGACCACGCCCAGGCTGCCGAACGCGCGGTAGAGGAAGGTGAAGCCCTCCTGGCGCGTGAGCGTGGCCTCGGGGGAGAAGGTGGTGTCGGAAGTGCCGGTGGTGATGCCCTCGGCCTTGGCCCAGGCGACGGCGCTGGCGTAATAGGCGTCCGCCGGCACGTCGGTGAAGCCGGCTGCGGCGGAGACCTGCGGCTGGCCCGCCGCGCGGTAGAGCATGAGCACGAAGTCGCAGCGGCGCATGGTGTTGTCCGGGCCGAAGGTGGTGTCCGTGATGCCGGTGACGATGCCGGCCTCATAGAGCTCCTTCACCGGCCCGGCGGCCCAGTGGCCCTTCATGTCGGCGAACTCCACGGCCACCTTGACGGGCACCGTGGCCGTCAGCCCGGCGGCGGAGACGGTGATGGTCCCCTCCGCGCCCGGGGCGCCGGAGGCAACATATACGCCCTCGGCGGATACGGCCCCCACGTCGCCGCTGAGCGTGAACTGCACGTCCGAATCCTCGCTGAGCACGTCGCGCATGTTGTACTGCAGCTGCGCCTGGAGCCGGACGCTCTCGCCCTGCTCGAGCAGCAGCTGTTCAACCTCTTCGCCGCTCGCGGCGTCCACGACGGTCAGGGAATCGGCCTTTTCCACCACGTGCAGCGTGCTGGTGCCGTAGGCGGAGCCGGCGGAGAGGGTAATCACGTCTGCACCGGCGGTGGAGGGGGCTGTGTAGACCCCGGAGGAGATGCTGCCGCGCGAGGCGGTAGCCCGCACCTGCCCGGAGAGGCGGACGGTGCGCATGGTGTTGTCCGTGGCCGCCAGCTCCAGCGGCAGCGAGCTGCCGGCGAGGATATAGGCCCCGTCGTCCGTGAGGAAGAGGTTTTCCGCCTCGCCGCTGGGCTCCTCGTCAGTGACGAAGAGGATGTAGGAGCAGACGGAGCGCAGCGTGCCGTCCGAGGGGCGGTTGACGATGGTGTAGCCGTCGCTGCCCGGCATCCGCAGGGCGAGGGCGCTGGAGCCGCCGCCGTCCATGTTGACGACGGTGACGCAGCCCATGGAGAGCAGGTCGGCGGCCAGCTCCTCCAGCGTGCTGCCGGCGGAGAGCCCGCTGCGGCCGTCCATCACCTGATAGACCACCGAGCCGTCGCGCATGAGGCCGATGACCGTGCGCGGGTTGGCCTCGTCGATGCTTGTGTCCCAGTACTGAGGCTCATAGAGCGCGCCGCCCAGCGCGAGGATGTTGCCGCAGCCGGAGACCCACTGCGCGTCCGCAAGGGCGGGGTCCGTGCAGGTGGTGAAGATGTTCACCTCGTCGCCGATCATGAAGCCGGAGAGCACGCTCTCCAGCCCGGCGGCGTCCGAGGCCGTCAGTATCAGGTAGCCGGGGCCGATCTCCACGGCCTCCTCGCCGGTGACGATGTCGTCCACCTCGCAGCGTATCTCGCCATCCAGCGAGAGCTCGCCGTGGTCGCGGACGCGCAGGCGGATGTACCAGCCGCTCTCGTCCGTGCGGGTGGAGACGGTGGAGAAGTATTCGCTGTAGAGGTAGAGCCCGTCGTCAGAGCGGGTCTTGTTCAGGTGCGTGGTCTCGAAGACCTGGCCGGTGGCGTCGTTCTCGATGGTGATATAGATCTCTGGCCGGGAGGAGACAACCGCCGTGCCGTCATCAAGGAAGCCGATGGCGTGGTTGCCCTCGGGCGAGGACTTGTATATGCCGTCCTCCACCACCATGCCGCAGGGGATGCGCGTGTCCCAGTAGCCGAAGTCGGCGTTGACGGCGCCCACCACGTCGTAGCCCAGGGCCTGGGCGTAGTCGATCATGTTGGTGATGGTCATGCCGCCGTAGATGGTGTCGCAGGCCATGACGATGGGCCGCACGCTCCCGCCGGGCTCCAGCGTGAGGGTGTAGGTCTCCACGCGCTCGTCCTTTTCGTTGTAGGAGAGGGCGTTTTCGTACGTCAGGCCGTCCGCCAGGGCCCATTCGTTGGTGTACACGGCCTGGCCCGTGCCCTCGCCGTAGGCGAGCGCGCAGGTGCCGAGCAGCGCGAGCGCAAGGAGGAGGGACAGCACTTTTTTCATCGGTCTCTTCCTTTCTGGGGCGCGGCGCTCAGCCGCGCGGGGATGTGGTATGGACGCCGGGAAGGCGCCCGGCGTTCCCGCATATTTTATCACGCGCCGCGGCGCTTGTCCATTGGGCATTTACGGAACGCAAAAAACGCCGGCCCGCCGCGAGGCGGGCCGGCTGCCGCGGCCGCGCTATACGATGCGCCGGTCGCGCTTCTGGCTGTCGTAGTGCCTGTTCAAAAACGGGCGGATGACGTAATAGATGAGCTTGTTCTCCAGGTTGAACATGTAGATGGTGAAGGTCGCAACGAAGGCGCCGAGGAGCACCAGCGCGAGCTTCAGGAATATGCCGCAGAGCTTCTTTTTCATGTGCGCCTTCCTTTCTTACCACGCTTCGGAATCGTCGAAGTCCACCAGCGTGGGGTCCAGCGGCTCCTCGCCGACGACGACGGTCATGTAATTGTTGACGATGTTGCGCATGTCGCGGCGGGAGACGGTGCGGCAGTCCTCCAGGTCGTGCTCGACGAAGATGAAGTAGAAGCCGAGGTCGCGCGCCTGCTCTTCCATCATGGCGTGGACGCCGTTCATGCCCTTGCAGGCGACGTTGTCGTTCATCAGCACCATGTCGCAGTTGAAGTTCTTGGCCCATTCCCAGACGGCGTTCACATTGTCCCAGCCGCCGACGGCGTGGTGGCGCATGACGCCCTTCTCGCTGAAGAGGGCCAGGTCCTTGATGGCCTGCTCGGGGTCGTCCGTGCTTATCATGTTGTGGCCCATGGTGGAGTCCATGTTGAGCACGATGTCGATGCCCCAGCAGTTCTGCGTCCAGGTGGGGAAGTCGGTGTAATACACCGCGCTGGGGCCCCAGAGGAAGGCGCGGTGGCGCGTTTTGCCGCCGAAGGGCTTGTGCTTCTGCTCATAGCAGCGGCGCATGATCTTGATGACCTTGCGGTCGGTCTTGGTGAAGTAGTCCTCCTGGCCGTTGACGCTGGCCCAGGCGTACAGGCGGTAGAGCGTCTCTGCGATGCCGCTGAGGGCGCTGTAGTCGGTCTTGAAGATGTCCCACTTCTCCAGCTCGATGGTGTTCTGCTCGTTCATCTGCTTGGCGCGCTCGAAGAGGGCGTCCCAGTCGTATTTCTCGCCGTACTCCTCCTCGATGAACTTGATGGCGTCCTTCAGCATCTGCGTGGAGTAGGGGTGCGCGCCGGGCTCGTTGTGTATCATGGCCAGGGTGACGGGGAAGTCCGGCATGGCCATGCGCCGGCGCTGGAACATGCTGGTGGCCTCGCTGGCGTTGCAGGGCATGTTGGTGGTCAAAAACGCCTTGCCGATGAGCGGGAAATCGTCGTTGAAGGTGACGCCCGTCTCCGCCGAGCAGCGGGAGCAGACGTCCGCCGCCAGGCCGAAGGACTCCGCCACGTCGATGTAGAAGGGCTCCAGCTGCTGGTCGATGTCGCAGATGATGAACTCCGGCAGGGTCTGCAGGGGGATGGGGATGAGGTTGGGGAAGCCCGTCATGAAGAGGGGCGGCAGCACCTCGTCCATGGGCACCATCTTGTCTGTCAGCGGACCGCCGCCCAGGCGGCGGTCGTTGGAGAGCACAAGGGCGATCTTCTTCGTCAGGCTCTGCACGATGGCGTGCATGTTGAGGTGGGCTATCTTCAGCTCCGGCCCGCGGTAGCCCTGGTAGAGGCGGTCGATGAAGGCGAAGGTGCCGAGGTAGGAGCCCATCCAACGGTACTCCCAGATGCCCTTGAGCACGGG
This sequence comes from Candidatus Scatomorpha stercorigallinarum, assembly GCA_944387865.1. Classification (GTDB taxonomy): domain Bacteria; phylum Bacillota; class Clostridia; order Oscillospirales; family Oscillospiraceae; genus Scatomorpha; species Scatomorpha stercorigallinarum. The sequence continues at coordinate 8,105 of CALXGN010000021.1, forward strand.
CAGCGGCGCGCTGGCCACCATCAATCCCATGCTCTTGAGGTTGTTCAGCCAGGCCAGGTAGTCCACCATCGTGTCGTGCACGCCGCGCCACTCGCGGTATTTGGCGATGCCGGTCTTGTCATAGTAGCGGTCGCGCTGGCCGCCCTTGCCGTTCTCCGCGCGCCAGATGGGGTCGAACCGCTGCAGCTTCTTGTCGATAAAGGCGGTGACGGGGTTTTTCATCGGCTTACCTCCTTTGCCTGGATGTGCTTGATCTCCAGGCTCTCCACGAAGGCCTGGAAGCGCGTGCGCAGCTGGCCCACGCTGCCCAGGGCGTATTCCTTCTCGATGGTGCAGCAGGGGACGCCCATCTCGTTTTGCAGCACGTGCGCGGCGAGGACCTTCTCATAGCTCCAGAACTCGCAGAACTTCATGCTCTCATAGATGACGCCGTCCGCGCGGAACTCGTCCACCAGGCGCCTGATCTCCGTGTGCCGCTGGTCGATCTTGTCGCCGGACATGAAGCGCGCGCACTGGTTCCAGTGCTGGTAGTGGCGGCAGATGGCGTCGAAGGCCGTCTCGCCCTCCGCGATCTCGATGCGCTCGCGGGCGGGGAAGCTGCCGAAGCAGTAGCGGTCGGCCACGACCATGGCCCCGCAGCTCTCGAGCAGCTTGGTGAAGTCCGGGTCGTCGATCTCGCTGCCGGCCACCACCACGCGCGCGCGGAAGGGGAACTGCGGCTCCGGCTCGCGCGTTTTCAGCTCCTCCAGCGTCTCCTTCAGGTAGGGGAGGATGAGGTAGTGCGGGCACACCTCGCTCACCAGCTGCATGACGTGGAACTCATAGCCGGTGATGGGCGGGTTCTCCATCTTGCGGAAGGAGCCGATCTCCGTCATCACGTCGCAGAGCTCGTTGAACTCCGCCACCGCCTGGCGCAGGGCCTCCTCCGAGGTGTCCACGCCCAGCTTCTCGTGCATGGCGTCCAGCACCTTTAGCTGCAGCTGCTGCTTGTAATAGTCAAGGCTCGTCTTGTCGCCCTTCATGGGAGGGTCGATGATCGTGACGAAGAAATTGTCGTGCTTTACCGGGTTCAGCAGGAAGAAGTGCTCCTCCATGCGCTCCATCGCAGCGCAGCCCTCCGCGCCGAAAAGGGCGCTCAGGTAGTTGTAGCCGCCCTCGATGGCGCGCTCGAGGATGGAGCGGACGTAGGGACAGTTGCGGTTGGTCATGTAATAGGTCGCGATGTCCGCCGACTGGCAGCGCGGCGCGCGCAGCCGGCTGGAAAAACAGCCGGGGAGGTTCAGCAGTACCTCGGGGATATAGTAGCAGTTATACCCGAGGGCGATTTCGCCGTCCTCCACGGCTTTGGCGACCAGCTCGTTGTTGGCCTCCTGCAGGAGGTCTTCAAAGTAGATCAGGCGTTTCAGATCCTTCAATTCACAGCCCCCTCTATGTACTTGTTTTCGGACAAAGCAAACGGCCGCCGGTAAATACCGGACAACAGCCGCCAATTTGTACTAAAATTATAGTACATGCGGCGGGCATTGTCAAACAATTTGCTAACACTTTGTTAATTTTCTACAGGGGCGGCCCGCCCTGGGCGGCAAAACATACCCTTGACAAATGATATACTGTGTGGTACGATGTACCCACGGGAGGCGAGGGAATGAACATCGAGGAATGGCGCAGCCAGATAAAGCGCGGGACGCTGGAGTTCGGCATACTGCTGCTGATAGAAAAAAAGCCGCGCTACGGCTATGAGCTCATCAGCTGCCTGGAGCGCTCGCCGATGCTCTCGACCAAGGAGAGCACGGTGTATCCCCTGCTGCGCAGGCTGCTGAAGGACGGCTGCCTGAGCGCGCACTGGCAGGAGACCACGGAAGGACTGCCGCCGCGAAAATATTACGAGCTGACGGAGGCCGGGCGCGAATACCTGGGCGCCATGCGCAGGGACTGGTCGGAGCTGAACGCGGCGATGAAGGAAATGGAGGACGAGGAAAATGAATGAATTCACGGAAAAATATCTCGCGGAGGTGGACCGCCGGCTGCGGCGGCTGCCGGTGGGAGAGCGGCTGGACATCGTGAACGAGCTCAGGAGCGAGATGGCCGAGCTTTCCGCCGCCGGGCTGGCGCCGGAGCAGATAGAGCAGCGGCTGGGCTCCGCCCGCTCGCTCGCCGCGGGCTATCTGGGCGAGGCGATAGCGAAGTCGCCGCGCTTTTCCTGGCGCAAGCTGGGGCTGCTGGCCGCCTTTTACAGCTACGCGGGCCTGGGCGGCGTCATCGTTTTGCCGGTGACGAGCATCTGCGCCGTGGCGTTCATCATCTGCGGCGCGGCCTGCCCGCTGGTGGGGCTCGCCAACCTTGTCTGCGAGCTGGCGGGCAACCCTCTGCCCTGGGTGATATTCCAGATCGGCGGCTGGAGCGCCGGGCCGTGGCTCGCCTTTGCGCTCAGCGTGTTCACCGGCGCGGCGCTTTTCGCGCTGGGCCTGCTCTGCTGGAAGGCGACCGTGGCCTTCGTCCGCTCCGTCAGCGGCGCGAAGCGGAAGATAAACGGATAAAAAAACGCCGCCCGGCAGTCGCCGGGCGGCGCGGTGTTTTGGCCTCAGCCCTTGTATGTGGCGATGGGCGCGCGCTTGTGCGCGCTTTTTTCGTGCATGGCCTCGATCCTGGCGACGGTCTCGGCGCTGCCCTCGCGGCGCAGCAGCCAGGCGTCGATGTCCGCATATGAAAGGCCCATCTCCGCCTCGTCCGTCTGGCCTTCGAAGAGGCCGGCGGAGGGGGCTTTTTCTATCACCGAGCGCGGCGCGCCCAGGAATTCGAGGAACTCATAGATCTCCGTCACCGTCAGATCGGCGATGGGGTCGAAGTCGTGCGCCCCGTCGCCCCACTTGGTGAAATAGCCCACATAGGCCTCGCTGGCGTTGCCCGTGCCGGCCACCAGCCGCCCCTCGGCGTGGGCCACGGCGTAGAGCGCCGTCATCCGCAGGCGGGGGGCGATATTGGCCACGGCCATGTCCGTCAGATGCGTGGCGCCGCCGAGGGCGGAGACCAGGGCCTCGCGCGCGGCGGTCAGGTCCACCGTGCGGCACTCGATTCCGAACTTTTCCGCCACTTCCAGGCCGTCGTCGCGGTCGATGCCGTAATTGCGGCGGCTGGCGCAGGGCATGATTATACCGACGGTGTCCTCGCAGGCGGCCTTGCAGAGGATGCCGACGAGCGCGGAGTCCTTGCCGCCGGAGTTGCCATAGACTATGCCCTTCATGCCGCTCGCGGCGAGCTGGGCGCGGATGAAGCCCACACGGCTCTCAAATTCTTTTGAATAGTCTCTCATCATCATGCCTCCCGCAAAAATATAAAGCAGTGACAGCGCACAAACGCCTGTATGTCAGGCGCCGAGGGGAAATTCAAAGGTAAAACTCCGGCTCGCGGCGAGCGGCGCAGGCCTTTTTCAGCTTGACCGATGTGGCGGCGAGCATGGCGGGGTTGAGCCGGCGCGCATAGTGCGGGCAGACGGCCACGCAGCGCATGCAGGTGATGCACTTGCCGCCGTCCGTCTTTTCCGGCGCGGCGGGGTCGATGGCCCCCGTGGGGCACTCGGCCGCGCACTTGCCGCACTGGCCGCACTTTGACTTTGGGGCCGAGGGGTGCATGGGCACGCCGCCGAACTCGCGGTAGGGCCGGCTGCCCGGGGGCGTGACGGCGCTCAGGGCCTCCGCGGCGGGGGCGGCGGCGAGCTTTTCCCTGACGGCGGCGGCAAAGCGCTCAAGGGCGGCGAAGTCGGCGCTGTCCGGGCGGCCGGCGGCGATGTCCGGCACGATGGAGTGGCGGGCGATGAAAGCCCCGGCGGCGATCACGCGGAAGCCGCGCTCCGCCGCGGCGTCGCACAGCTCCAGCAGCGCGTCCTCATACGCGCGGTTGCCATATACGGCGACTACGACCGCCGGCGTGCCGTGGGCCGTTATCCCCCGCAGCCGCTCCACGGAGAGCGCGGGGACGCGCCCGCCGAATACCGGCGCGGCGATGACGGCAAGCTCGTCCGCGGCGAACTCCCGCGCGGCGGGGCACACGGTGACGTCCAGCTCCTCCGCGCCGGGACACAGCGCCGACGCCAGGCGCGAGGCGATGCGCCGCGTCCCGCCCGTGGGCGAGAAATAGAGCGCGGCGGCGCGTTGTATCTCCATATCCATACCTCCATGCGCGTCGTGCGGGTGGCACAACGCTTTTGCCATATCTGATATATTATAGCACGCGCATGCGGCGGACTTCAAGCGCCGTTGCATTGCCGCGCCGCGTGTGATAAAATCAAAATACACCTATCTGCACCTGGAGGCGAGATGTTTTTGAAGAGGACAGCCGCCATATTGCTTTGCATTTGCTTTATCCTGGCCGCTTTCACGGGGTGCGGCGAGCAGCCGGGCGGCCATGATCGGCCCGGCCACAGCGCGGACACGCCCGCCGCGCCGGACGGGCAGCTGCCCGCGGCGGAGGTCGCGCTCACGAGCGAGACGGCGGAGGAGAACGTGCTGCGCGCCGCCGTGCTCTACGACGGCTCGGACGGCTCCGCCGCCTGGCAGGACCTGTATTCGCGCCTTGAGCAGCCGCTGCTGCTGGGCTTCACGGCGGAGGCCGTGGACATCTCCGGCGAGTGGTCGCTGGAGGGCTATGACATCGTCTATCCGCACGAGAGCATCGCCGGCTCCGCCCACGCGGAGGAGGCGCGCTCCGCCATCGTCGAGTTCGTCGCCGGCGGCGGCTCGGCCTTCCTCGACAACGATCTCTACGGCTTTTTCGACGCGGAGTTCCTGGGCGCGGAGGGCTTCTCGCCCCTGGACGCCTATCCGTCGGACGCGGAGTGGCCGGACGCGGGGGAGGACCTGGCGGAGATGCAGCGCATCATGCGCGCCTATCTGGAGCTGCTGCCGCAGTACGCGGACGTGTCCGCCCTGGAGCTGGGCGTGGCCATGGACTGTTCCACGGCGGTGCCGCTGGCGCTCAGCGGCGGCCGCGCCCTCGCGGCGGTGAACGCCTACGGAGGCGGCTACGTCTATTTCGCCAGCGAGCTGCTGCCGGGGGACGCCTCCGTGGCCGGCACGGGGCTGGTGCAGCGCGGCGCCAGCGCGGCTGTCTCCACCACGGACATGGGCGCGGCGCGGCTCATCGAGAACGCCTTCGCCGCCTTCGTCGCCAAACGCACGCTGGGCTACGCCCTCTGGCGCGTCTACGGCGTCTACGGCTCGCCGGGCATGAGCTGGCAGGCCGCCATCGAGGACACGGCGGCCGTCTCCGGCACGGCGGCGCAGGACTTTGCCGCGCTCTGCCGCCAGTACGGCCAGGCGCCGAGCTATTCGCTGGCGCGCAGCGTCTATACCCGCGGCCTGCGCGCGGAGAGCGTCTCCACGCTGCTCTCGCAGGACGGCTCGCTGCTGCGCTTCGCTTCCGACCTCTATGAGAGCGGCTATTCCGCCGGCACGCACGCCGTGGCCGGGGACAGCTATCTGACGCTGGCGCGTTTCCCGGACAGCGGCGGCTACGCCGAGCCCTCCGGCCTCAGCGCGGGGGCCTATCCCTGCGCCTGCGACCTGGACGGGGACGGCCTTATTGACCTGCTCTGCGGCTCGTCGGACGGCAGGCTGTGGTTTTTCCGCGGCCTGGGCTATGACGGCCGATTGCTTCTGGATGCGGGCGGGGCGCTGACGGACGCGGAGGGCCTGGAGCTCGCCGTGCCCGGCGCGAGCGCCCCCACCGTGGCGGACGTGGACGGCGACGGCGTGCCGGACATCCTCTGCGGCGCGGCGCACGGGGAGGTCTATCTCTTCCGCGGCCTGGCGGAGGACGGCTTCGCCGCCGGCGAGATCTTCTACGAGGCGGCCATCGAGGGCCGCGCGCTGCCGGAATACGGCGACCTAAACGGCGACGGCATCGCCGATTTGGTGATCGGCTCCGACTGCGGGGAGCTGCTGGCCGTCTACGGCGCGGAGGGCGGCTTTGCCGCCTCGCCGGTGGAAATAAGCTTCTTCGGCGTGGACGGGGACTGGTTCGCCCCGCGCATCTGCGACGTGAACGGCGACGGCATCGCCGACCTGGCGCTGGGTACGGCGGCGGGCTATGTGGCCCTGCTCACCGGCGACGGGCAGGGGGGATTTGCCTCCGCCGGCTGCATCGAGCTGGACGAGCGCAACGCCGACGGCAACTACCACGCCAAATTCGGCGAGAACTGCGCGCCCAGCTTTGCCGACATCGACGGCGACGGCTATACGGACCTCGTCTGCGGCAGTTTGGAATACGGCCTGTCCTATCCCATCGACAGCAGGTATTTCCCGCTGCGCGAGGAGCTGCTCGCGCTGGTGGGCGGCGTCACCGGCGAGGGCTGGTACATGGGCGCGCACTTCTTCGCCGGCTTCGGGGCCTCGCCGGAGCGGGAGAGCTATGAGCTCTCCGCCCAGCTGGCGGCCATGCAGGGCTACGGCGTGGCCTACGGCCGCCTGGGCGCGGGGCTGCACACCGGCGCGTCCCTCTCCGGCGACCCGGCGCAGACCTACCTCAGCCTCTGGGACGGCGGAATGCTCTGGTGCGCCGGCCTCTCCGGCGAGGTGGAGGAGCTGGGCGCGGGCGAGCTGCTATCGCTGCCCTTCTACCTCACGCGCGGCGGCGAGCGGACGATACTGCTGCTCGACGCTTCGCCCGCGCTGGACGACCCGGACTGGGCGCAGGCGGCCTGCTCTCTGGGCCTGCCGCTGCTGCTGGAGGCCGAGCTCTGGGACGGCGCGGCGCTCGCCGGGCGCGTGGCCGGCGCGGCGGAGCTGTGCGCGCAGTACGGCTACAGCTCCATGACGGAAAGCCAGCTGATGTACGCCGCGGCGGCGGCGGCCAACCTGGAGCTGGACGTGATGGGCAACAGCAGTAGCCGCTTCGACATCGAGCTGGTGGGCGCCGGCGCGACCAACACGACGGCGCTCTATTCCGGCATCTATCAGACCTCCTGCGGCGTGCGCGTCTCCCTCGGCGAGGCGCTGAGCGGCCTGGAGCTGGCGGTGGACGCCAACGTCTGGCGCCGCGTGGGGAACGACATCTACGTCGGCCTCGACCGGCCCGTGCGCATCTATGAGGCCGAGGCGGGGGCGGAGGAGGCGCCGCACCTCGCGCGCGTCAACCTGCCGGCCATGCTCTCCGTCCACGAGGGCGGGGCCTCCGTGCTCTTCGACACGGGCGGCATGATGCAGGTGGAGACCTCCGCGCCGGCCACGACGGAGTCCGACGGCTGGACGGCCGAGCCCGCGCCCGGCGGCGGCACCGTGTTCACAAAATATTCCTCGACCCCGGGCTCGATACTGATAAGCTACGAATAACGGCGCGGCCTGGCTTCGCTTGTGCCGCTGAGTTTACAGAAACCCAAAGCCTCCCCTGCCGTGCAGGGGAGGTGGACGCGCGTAAGCGCGGCCGGAGGGGTGGTATAAGTTTGCACTCCTTCGGTAGGATGCGCAGAGTCCCACCACCCCTCAGCCGGCTTCGCCGGCAGCTCCCCTTAAAAGGGGAGCCAAGGAACAGCGCGTCCGGAGGCAGATGCGCTGCGCGCAGCGCACGTAGCGTAGCACAAAAGCCGGGGAGCGAAAGCTCACCGGCTTTTCTGTTACAAGTTTTCGCAAACCTCACCGTAGCCCGGGCCGCAGGCAAGCACCAGCGGCCGTTGGCCGACCTCCAGGCGCAGCCTGGGGGAAACCCCCGGCGAGGGTTTCCCCCGCACCCCCCGGACTGCGTCCGGAGGCAGATGCGCTGCGCGCAGCGCACGTAGCGTAGCACAAAAGCCGGGGAGCGAGAGCTCCCCGGGTTTTCTGTTATAAGTTTCTGCAAACTTCACCGTAGCCCAGGCCGCAGGCAAGTACCAGCGGCCGTTGGCCGCCCTCCAGGCGCAGCCTGGTTAGAAGAGTTCGTCGCCGCTCTGGTTGCCGAGGCCGGGGTGGAGGTCGAAGCGGACGGCGCCGACGCGGGCCTTGCCATTGACGGCCTCGGCCACCATGTACGTCCCGCGGATGCCGAAGCCGCCGCAGAGCTCTATGGCCGTGCAGCCCGCCTCCGCCATTTCGACCGCGGCGGCGACGCCCTGCTCGTAGGTCTCCACGCCTATCGACGTGAGGCGCACTCCGGGGGTCTCCACCGTGCCGCGGTGCACCGCCGGGTCTGCGCCCGGGGCTATGAATATGAACGCTGCCTCAAGCATGGTATCACTCCTTATTTCCTGTTCGGTATGTGTATGGCCCGGCCCTCCGCGGCGAGCGCGGCCTCGTGCAGGGCCTCGGCCACCGTGGGATGGCAGTGTATGGTGCCGATGAGCTCGTCGAGCGTGGCCTCGAGCTTTATCGCCAGCGCGGCCTCCTCGATGAGGTCCGTGGCGCGGTCGGCGAGGATGTGCACGCCGAGAATCTCGCCGTACTTCGCGCCCGCGACGACCTTTATCATGCCGTCCGTCGCCCCGCTGACCAGGCTGCGGCCGTTCGCGCTGGTGGGGAAGCGGCCGACCTTGTACTCGATGCCGAGCTCCTTGCAGCGCTCCTCGGTGAGGCCGACGCAGGCAAACTCGGGGCCGACATAGGCGCAGCTGGGGCTCTCGTCCGGGTTGAACGACGCATTGCCGCCCATGGCGTTCTCAGCCGCGGCCTCGCCCATTGCCATGGCGGCGTGGGCGAGCATCAGCTTGCCGTTGCAGTCGCCCACGGCGTACACGCCGGGGACGTTCGTCTCCATGCGCTCGTTGACCTGGATGTAGCCCTTTTCCGCCTTTATCCCAGCCTTATCGAGGCCGAGACCGGCCGTGTTCGGCCCGCGGCCCACGCTGAGCAGCACCTTTTCCGCGGAAATGACGCGCTCGCCGGCGGGCGTTTTGACCTTTACCTCCGCGCCCTGCGGCGTGTCCTTCACGCTGAGGACCGTGGAGCTCGTCAGTATCTCCATGCCCGCGGCCTCCAGCTGCGCGGTGACCAGGCCCGTGAGCTCGGCGTCCATCAGCGGCAGCAGCTTGGGCAGCATCTCCACCACCGTCACCTTCGAGCCGAAGCGCTGGTACGCGCTGCCGAGCTCTATGCCTATAACGCCGCCGCCGATGACGAGCAGGCTCTCGGGGATGTGGTCGAGCGTGAGCGCGCCGGTGGAGTCAATGCAGGCCTCGGATTCCTTCACTCCGGGGATGCCGGGGATAATGGGGTAGGACCCCACCGCGATGATGATTTTGTCCGCCGTTAGGGATTTGTCCCCCACTTTGACGGTATTGGGGCCGGTGAATACGGCGTCGCCCTCCACCACGGTGATCTTGTTCGCGCGCATGAGGGCGCGCACGCCGCTGGTGAGCGTGTCGCTGACGCGCTGGCGGTTGGCCTGTACCTTTGCCCAGTCGATGGCCACGTCGCGGCCGAGGATGCCGATGTCCTGCGAGTGCGTGGCCTCGTGGTAGACCTCCGCCGAGTGCAGCAGGGCCTTGGTGGGCATGCAGCCGCGGTTGAGGCAGGTGCCGCCGATCTTGTCGCGCTCCACGAGCGTGACCTTCGCGCCGAGCTGCGCGGCGCGGATGGCGGCGACGTAGCCGCCGGGGCCGCCGCCGAGGACGAGCACGCTGCCGCTCTCCGCGGCGGCGGCGCCCTCCGCCGCCGGGGCGGCCGCCGCGGCGGCGCTGCCGCCGTCCGGCACGGCGTCGCCCGCCTGGCCGATGAAGGCCACGCGCTCAAGGCACCTGGCGCTGCCGCCGGCGGGGACGTATATCTTTAGCAGCGTGCCGGAGGCGGAGGCCTCGATGGTGTTGGTGAGCTTGTCGGTCTCGACCTCGAAGAGGGGCTCGCCCTCCTTTACGGCGTCGCCCTCGTTCTTCAGCCATTTGCTGACCGTGCCCTCGGTCATGGTGAGGCCCAGCTTGGGCATTACGATCTCTTTTGCCATGTTTTCCTCCTTATGCCAGCAGCAGCGCGGGCTTTTCCATAAGCTTCTTTACACGCTGCAGGAACTGCGCGGCGACGGAGCCGTCTATCACGCGGTGGTCGGCGGTGAGGGAGAGGTTCATGATGGGCCGGACGCAGATCTCGCCGTCCACCACCACGACCTTGTCCTCCATGGTGTTCACGCCGAGGATGGCCACCTCCGGCTGGTTGATGATGGGCGTGAAGCTCTCGATGCCGTACATGCCGAGGTTGGTGATGGTGAAGGTGCCGCCGGTGAGGCGGTCCATGGGCAGGCCGCCCTTGCGCGCGAGCGTGGCCAGCTCCTTGACCTCGGCGGAGATCTCCGTCAGGCTCTTTTTGTCCGCGTCGCGCACATTGGGGACGACGAGGCCGTTGTCGAGCGCCACGGCCACGCCCATGTTGACGTAGTGCTTGTAGATGATCTTGTTGTCCTCCACCGAGCAGTTGAGCAGGGGGAACTCGGTGAGGGCCCTGGCCACGACCTTGACGAGGATGTCCGTATAGCTGACCTTTATCTCCTCGCCCTTCAGCTGCTCGCGCAGCCGCTTCAGCTCCGTCATGTCGATGCCGAGGTTGAAGGTGACGGTGGGGCTGGTCATGTGCGAATTGAGCATGTTGCGGGCGATGGCCTTCCTCATGCCGTTCATGGGCACGGCCTCCTCGCGCGGCCCGGCCTCGGCGGGGGCGGAGCCGCCCTTCTGCACGGCGGCGAGGATGTCCGCGGCCAGCACGCGGCCGTGCGCGGGCACGTCCTTCAGGTCGAGGCCGATGTCGGCGGCCACCTTGGCCGCGAGCGGGCTGGCCTTGACGGCCGGCTCCGCCGGAGCGGCCGGGGCGGGGGCGGGGGCCGCGGGCTTGTAGTTCTTCACGTCCTCCTCGGTGACGCGGCCCCTGGGGCCGGTGCCGGGGATGAGGGCGATGTCGATGCCCAGCTCCTTGGCGAGCTTTTTGGCCGCCGGGGAGGCGAGGACGCGCTCGCCGGGGGCCCTCGCGGGGGCGCTGGCCGCCGGCTCGGCGGCAGCGGCGGGAGCGGCAGAGGCAGCCGGCGCGGCGGCCGGAGCGGCGCCGCCCAGCAGGGCGGAGGCGTCCTCGCCCGCTTCGCCGATCACGGCCACGGGGTCCAGGCACTTGGCCGTGCCGCCCTCGGCCACCGCTATCTTCAGCAGCGTGCCGGAGGCGGAGGCCTCGATGGTGTTGGTGAGTTTGTCGGTCTCAACTTCGAAAAGGGGCTCGCCCTCCTTGACGGCGTCGCCCTCGTGCTTCAGCCATTTGCTGACCGTGCCCTCGGTCATGGTGAGGCCCAGCTTGGGCATTACGATCACTTTAGCCATAATTTCCTCCTGATAAAACTATCTGAGCCGGTACATGCCCAGCTCGGCGGCCCTCTGCAGGGCCTTTCGCGGCAGCACGCGCCAGGGGCCGTCGCGCTCGACGGTCATGGACACCTCGTCCCCCGGCTGGACGCGCACCTCGCGCTCGCCGTCGAGGGCGATCATGCAGCGGCTCTCGGCCGTGAAGCGGTATTCCTCGCCCAGGGCGAGCGTGCGGGAGGCGGAGACGTGCACGGGCGTGAGCACGCCGGCGGCGATGGGCGCGAGCACGCCCTCGCCCTGCGCGCCCAGCTCCACGGCGAAGCCGATGTCCTCCGTGTCCTCCACGATGCGGTAGGCCCCGGCGACGGCGGAAAAGCCGATGGTGGCGGGGTGGCAGCGGGTGACGACGATGCGGCGGATGCGCTCCGGGTCCCAGATGGCCTTGGCCCCGGCGTAGAAGTCGTCGGAGACCACGGCGTCGATGAGCGCGGTGTCCCGCGCCTCGCCGTTCACGCGCACGGTGATGCGCTTGTCGTGTATGCAGCAGCTGTAGGGCTCGTCCATCAGCGCCACGGCGGCGGCGGCCATGCCGGCCACGGTGCCCTCCATCATCGCCGGATAGACGTTGTTGGTGCCGGTGGAGATGGAGAGCATGGGCGTTTTCGTGATGCCCTTGGCGGCGGCGCGGGAAGTGCCGTCGCCGCCGAGGACGACGATGCAGCCCACGCCCAGCTCCTCGAGCAGCCTGGCGGAGCGCACGGTGTCCTCCATCGCGGCCTCGATCTCAAAGTCCAGCACGCTCAGCGAGAGGCTGAGCACCCCGTCGCTCTCCAGCGAATCCTTCACGGCGTAGCCGATCATGAAGGTCTCGGGCATGAAATATGCGCTCTCCACGCCCAGGCCCTGGGCCGCGAGGACGATGCGCTTGCAGATATTTACTTTTTCGTTGTTGTCTATGGTCGTGGCGTAGGAGACCAGGCGGCGGATGTCCTTGCCCGACGCCGGGTTCGCGATGATGCCTATGGAAGCCATTCCACCACTCCTTGTATGTACGTTCCCAATAGCGCCCTTCCATAAAGCGGCCCGCGCAGGGAGCGCAAGAGCGCTCCTTGCGCGGGCGGAGATGGGGAAGGGGTGGTATCAGAGGATCTTCTTCACGCCGGCCAGGATGTCCTGGGCGTTCGGCATGTAGTACTGCTCCAGGTTGGGGGCGAAGGGGACGGGCGTGTCCAGCGCGCCGATGCGCACCACGGGCGCGTCCAGATAGTCGAAATACTCCTCGGCGATGATGGCGCTGAGCTCTCCGCCGAAGCCGCCGCGGCGCACCTCTTCGGTGATGATGACGGCCTTGTGCGTCTTGCTCACGGTCTCGCCGATGAGGGCCTTGTCCAGCGGGTAGAGGCTGCGGAGGTCGATGACCTCGGCGCTGACGCCGTCCTGCGCCAGCTTTTCGGCGGCCTCCAGCGCGTCATAGACCTGCTTGCCGTAGGTGATGATGGAGAGGTCCTCGCCCTCGCGCAGGACCTTGCCCTTGCCCAGGGGGATGGGGTCGAAGCTGTTCACTTCGCTCTTCATGCCCATCAGGGTCTTGTTCTCGAAGTACATGACGGGGTTGTCGTCGTCGATGGCGGAGAGCATCAGGCCCAGCGCGTCCTCCGCGCAGGAGGGGTAGACGACCTTCAGGCCGGGGACGTGGGTGAGCCAGGCCTCGAGGCTCTGGGAGTGCTGGGCGGCGGCGCCGGTGCCCGCGCCCGCCGGCAGGCGGACGACCATCGGCATGGAGATCTTGCCGCCGAACATATAGCGCATCTTGGCGGCCTGGTTCACAAGCTGGTCCATGCCGACGGTGAGGAAGTCGCAGAACATCAGCTCGGCGATGGGCCGCAGGCCGGTGGCGGCGGCGCCGACGGCGCAGCCGATTATCGCGCCCTCGGAAATCGGCGTGTCGCGCACGCGCTCGGGGCCGAACTCGTCGATCATCCCCATCGAAACGCCGAAGCAGCCGCCGAAAGCGCCTACGTCCTCGCCGAAGAGGATAACGTTGGGGTCTTCACGCATCCTGATGCTCATGCCCTCGCGGATGCCTTCGGAATAGGTCATCATCTTCATCTGTCGCGCACCTCCTCAACGATGTCGGAATATACGTCCACGACGGCGCTCTCCAGGGACGGGATGGGCTGGGCGTCGGCGAACGCGATGGAGTCCTCGATCTCCTTCGCCACCTGGTCGTCCATCGCCTTTACCTCTTCCTCGGTGCAGACGCCGTTGTCAACGAGGAACTTGGCGAAGCGCGGCATGGGGTCTTTCTCCATCCAGGCGGCCTGCTCCTCTTTCGGCTTGTAGATGGCCGGGTCGCCCTCGAAGTGGCCGTGCTGGCGGTAGGTCTTGCACTCCAGCAGCGTGGGGCCCTTGCCGGCGCGCGCCCGGGCCACGGCCTCGCTCGCGGCCTCATAGACGGCCATCGGGTCGTTGCCGTCGACGGCGATGCCGGGGATGTTGTAGGCGGCGCCGCGGTCGGCCACGTCCTTGATCGCCTGGTGGCGGTCCTGGCTCATCGAGATGCCGTAGTGGTTGTTCTCGCAGACGAAAATGATCGGCAGCTTCCAGATGCTGGCCATGTTCAGCGACTCATGGAAGGTGCCCTGGTTGGTGGAGCCGTCGCCGAAGAAGCAGACACAGACCTGGTCGGTGCCGCGCAGCTTGGCGGAGAGGCCCGCGCCGCAGGCGATGCAGTGGCCGGCGCCGACGATGCCGTTCGCGCCCAGGATGCCCTTGTCGCGGTCGGCGATGTGCATAGAGCCGCCCTTGCCCTTGCAGTAACCCGTCTCGCGGCCGAAGAGCTCGGCCATCATCAGGTTCAGGTCCCCGCCCTTGGCGATGATGTGCCCGTGGCCGCGGTGCGTACTGGTGATGAAGTCATCGTCACGCAGGCACTCGCAGACGGCCGGGGCAATGGCCTCCTCGCCGAGGTAGAGGTGGACAAAGCCTGGTATCTTGCCCTCCGCGAACAGCTTCGCTGCCGTGCTCTCGAAGTCACGTATGCGGCGCATTTTCACATACATGTCCTTCATCTGCTCATTGCTGATTGCCATTCAATAACCTCCTTTGGTCCAAAAAATTAACTGAATTTCTTGTTTACACCATGCAGCAGCCGCCGTCCACGTGGAGTACCTGGCCCGTTATTTCCCTGGCCAGGTCCGAGGAGAGGAACAGAGCGCCGAACGCTATGTCCTCCGGCTGCTGGGCCCTTCCGAGGGGAATGAGGTTGCGCACGGAATCGTTCCAGTTTTTCTCGCGCTCCTCTTCGCTTACGGCGGTGCGCCCTCCTTCGCTGCCGTGGAAGCCGGTTGCCATCCCGTCGAGGATCTCTTCCCACATCCTCGTGCGGATGATGCCGGGCGCCACGGCGTTCACCCTGACGTTGCAGGGGGCGCCCTTTTTCGCCCCGGCCTGCGTCAGGCTGATGACCGCCGCCTTTGAGACGCAGTAGTGCTCCAGCATGCCGAGGTTTGTGCGCCCGGCTATCGAGGCCGTGGTCACGATATTGCCGCTCCTGCGCGGCATCATGTGCCTTAGGCCGGCCTGGAGCATGTGCGAAGTGCCCATAATGTTGATGTCGAACAACCTGCGTATTTCCGATTCCTCCGCCAGCATGAAGTCATAGGTGGAGATGACTCCGGCGGCGTGCATGATCACGTCGATCCGCCCGTCAAAAAACTCTTCGGCCGCCGTGACGAGATCGTCCACGTCCTGTTTCACGGCCACGTCCGTGCGCTTGAAGCCGGAGCGCCTGCCCATGGCCCGGATCTCCTCCACTGTCTTCATGCCTTCGTCTTCCCTGCGGTTGCCGATGAACACGTCGGCGCCGCAGTCGGCGTATGCGAGCGCGCAGGCCTTGCCAAGGCCGCGGCCACCTCCCGTCACGAGGACGTTCTTTCCGGTGAAGTCCAGTCTCAGCATTGTTTACATTCTCCTTTCATTTATCAAGAGCCCGGTTCTCTTCCGGGCCTTTTCCTCAGATCGCCTTCTTTCCTTGGTTTTATGTCATAAAATCGGCCGGAGCCGCTATTCTTCCACGTAAACCTCAACGGCGGCTACCGCCGCTTCTATGCTCTTGTCGCAGTCGCCGAAGGCGGGGATGCACAGCCCGTCGCACTTCAGCCCTCCCTGTACCGCAACGACCTCCACGGTGCCCACGGGGAACACCTCCGCCACTTCCTCGCAGCGGACGTCCTCCGGCCGCGTCACCGCCACCGTCGCGCGGATGAACACCTGCTCTTTGAAGTCCGTCAATCCCAGGACTTCCTCCAGCCCGCAGAGGCAGCTGCGGGACACCGCGTCCTTGGCGGCTTTTTTGGCGGCCTTGGTCACATCCTGCCCGTGGAAATCCGTGCCCAGGCCGAACTCGACGATGAATTTTTTCAGGATTCTCACCTCCGCGATGTGCTCACGTTTCCGACGGTGACATTATAACGCGGCATGGGGAAAATCTCAATATCAAGCGGCAAATTCTCAGATTTTCAGCATTAGCCATAAAATAGCAAATGGCCGCTTGGCGCAGATGCACAAATTGACAGCAAAATAACAAGGGATTGAGATGAATTTCGACAAATTCATCTCAATCCCTGAGATTTATATCAGCTTTCTCAGCCGGCGCTGAGAATCGCGCTTCACTGCCGCGAGCCGCGCAGGTCGATGCCGTAGCGCTTGATGCGGCGGTAGAGCGTGGCGCGGCTGACGCCCAGGCGCTCCGCGGCCTTTTCCACGTCCCCGCCGCAGAGCGTGAGCGCGGCGAGGATCTCCCCGCTCTCGGCGGGCGCCTCGGCGCTGGGGGCGGGGGCGTCGCCCACCGCCAGGGGCAGGCTCTGCGCGCCAAGGACACTCTCCGGCGTGGAGTAGAAGGCGCGTTCGACGCCGTTTTGCAGCTCGCGCACGTTGCCGGGCCAGCCGTAGGCCAGCAGGCCCTCGAGGAAGTCCTCGGACATGGACTTGGCCTGCGAGGGGTCGCGGCCGTTCAGCCGTGCGAGGAAGCGCTCGGCGCAGACGCGGATGTCCCCCGGCCGCGAGCGCAGCGGCGGTATCTCCAGCCGCAGGACGTTCAGGCGGTAATAGAGGTCATCCCGGAAGTGTCCGGAGGCGGCCAGCTCGCCCAGCCGCCGGTTGGTGGAGGAGATGATGCGGATGTCGAGCTCCATCTCCTGCTGCCCGCCGAGGCGGGTGACGCGGTGCGTCTCCACCGCGCGCAGCAGTTTGGGCTGGAACTCCAGCGGCAGGGCGCTGATCTCGTCAAGGAAGAGGGTGCCGCCGTGGGCGAGCTCGAATTTGCCGGGGCTGCCCCCGCGGGAGGGCGCTCCGGGCAGGGCGCCGGATTCATAGCCGAAGAGCTCGGCGTCCAGCATGTCCCGGTGGAGGGAGGCGCAGTTGACGGCCACGAAGGGGCCGGAGGCGCGGCTGCCGGCGTTGTGTATGGCCTGGGCGATGAGCTCCTTGCCCGTGCCGCTCTCGCCCTCGATGAGGATGTTGCCGTCGTAGTGCGCATAGCGCGCGGCCAGGGAGACGGTCTTTTTCATCTCCGGGTCGGCGGCGAAGATGTCGTCGAAGGTGTAGAGCGCGCGGTTGCCACTGAGCTTGTTGACAGAGGCGATGAGGTGCTTCTGCCGCTTGAGCACTACGTTCAGCGTGGGCGTGCCGAGCGCGCTCGCGCTGGTGATGGCGGCCGAACAGCGCACGATGCCCTCCGCCGTAGCCACGCGCAGGTCGTCGGCGTAAAAGCCGCCCTCGCGCCGCCAGGGGCGCGCGTTCCAGTCCAGGTCCGGCAGCAGGGCGCGCACGTCCAGCTCGCCTATCTGCCCGCCGTCCAGCCCCAGCAGCTCGCCCGCGGCGCTGTTGGCCCAGACGGGGCGCAGGTTCTCGCCCAGCAGGAGGATGCTGTCCGCGCTGCCCTCCAGCGCGGAGCGCATGAGCTCGGCGCTGTGCAGCAGCGAGAGCTTGCCCTCGATGCCGATGGCCGCCGAGAGCACCACGGCCAGCGTGTGGTCGTGGACGTCCGCCGCCTCGCCGGACATGTTCAGGCAGCCGACGATCTCCCCGTTCTCGCCGTGGATGGGTGCGGCGGAGCAGGTCCAGCCGTGGTGCGTGCGGCAGTAGTGCTCCGCGCCGGCCATCTGGATGGCGGTGTTGGAGTCGAGCGCCACGCTGATGGCGTTGGTGCCCACGCTGTTGTTGTCCCAGAGCGCGCCGGGGACGAAGCGCAGGTCCTCCGTCATGGCCATGATGCGCTCGTCGCCCATCGTCTCCAGCACATAGCCCACGCTGTCCGTCAGCACCATCAGGAAGCCCGTGCGGCGCACGATGTCGAAAACGCTCTGCATGATGGGCATGGCCACGTCGATGAGCTCGGCGTTGGCCTCGCGGATGCTGCGGAAGACCTCGTCGTCCACGCGCCGGCCGCGGCCGCCGATGGGGTTGACGCCCGCGGCCCTGCACCGCCTCCAGCCCTCCGCCACGGCGGGCTGCACGGAGGGGTCCATCTCACCTTCGTAGACGAACTTCGCCCATATCTCCTCCAGCTTTCGCAGGTCCTTCACTTTATGTGTCCCCCTCATGTGTAAAAGGCCGGGGGCGCCGCAACAGGCGCTCCCGGCACTCTCATTATACCGTCCGCGCGGCGCTTTGGCAACAAGCGCCGCGCTGTTCTCAAATTTTCAGCATATTTTACAGAAATTTTGAGACGGGATTGTATTTTATGCAGATATCCCTCGCCGAAGCGGCGCATTTGAGACAAAACATTCAGAACATGAGCAAGAGCAGCTCCTCCGCGCCCATGCCGCCGAGCATGGGCGGCAGGTCCAGCGGCGCGAGCGCCGCCGCGACGGCCGCGCGCTCGAAGGGCACGCCGCGCAGGGCCTCCTCGGCCGGTGTGCAGGGGACGACGGCCAGGAAATCGCCGCTGATGCGCGCGGCGCGTATCACGCCCTCCTCCACGTCCAGCGAGACGGCCAGCGTCCCCGCGGCGAAGCGCCGCTCATTGCTGAAGCCGAAGAGCGGCGCGCGGCCCCAGGTCCAGTCCGGCGAGCGGTATTTTTCCTCCGCCAGGCGCTCCACGGCGGCGAGCTCGGCGTCCGAGAGGCGCGCGCGCTCCAGGCCCTCCCCGCCCAGCGCGGCGAGCAGGGCGGAGCGGAAGCCCGCCAGCGTGGCCCCCGGCGGCAGGTAGTCGCGTATCTGCCCCACGCGCGAGCGCACGCTTTTGGCGGCCTTGCTCTCGAACTTCCCCGGGCCGGGGCGCAGCACGGCGGACATCGTCTCGCTGTCCGTCTCAAAGAGCAGCGTGCCGTGGTGCAGCACGCGCCCGCCGGAGAGGCGCTGCGCCGTGCCGGAGACCTTGCGGCCCTCCACGGCGATGTCGTTGCGGCCCGTCACCTCCGCCGGCACGCCCAGCGAGCGCAGCGCGGCGCAGACGGGCTGCATGAAGCGCGCCAGGCTGAGCGCGGCGGCGTCCCCGGCGTCGCTGATGAGCGAGTAGTTGAGGTTGCCCGCGTCGTGATAGACGGCCCCGCCGCCCGTGGAGCGGCGCACGACGGCGATGCCGTGCGCGGCGGCGTACTCCGTGTCCACCTCCGCGGCGGCGATCTGGTTGAGGCCGATGACGGCGGTGGGGGCGTTCTGCCAGAGCAGCAGGTAGTCCCCCTCCCGCCGGCGCTCGAGCACCAGCTCCTCAAAGGCGAGGTTGTAGGCGGGGTCGGTGGAATCCGTCTCAAGATAGCGCAGCATGGGGCACCTCCGGCATCAGATGGCAACAGTATAGGCCAAAGCGCGGCCGATGGCAAGAAAAAAGACAAAGGCGCCCGGCCCTTGCGGGAACGGACGCCTTCGCTAAAGAGAGGGGAAAACAATAAGAGAGGAGTAAAAGTGAAAGATGAATGGAAACTGCTTATGCCTTACGATCTATGTGAACTCCCGTGGGAGGGGAGCGGCGCTCAGCCGATGAGGTTGCCCCAGCCGAAGTCGTAGTCGTTGTAGTAGCCGCTGCTCTCGGTGGGTGTGGTCTGGGCGTCGGCCTCCTCGGCCGGGCGCTCGCCAAAAGTGACGGTGAGGGTGATATATTCGCCGCTGCGGTAGACGGTCATGTCCACCGTCTCGCCCGCGGAGTGGAAGCTCAGCTCGTTCGCCAGGTCGTCGCGGCCGCTGATGGCAAAGCCGTCCAGCTCGGTGATGACGTCGCCCACCTTCAGCCCCGCGGCCTCGGCCGCGCCGCCCTCCTCAACGGAGTAGACGAACGCGCCGGCGGGGAAGCCGTAGTACTGCTGGAACTGGCGGTCGATGTCCTGCGCGGTGATGCCCAGATAGGCGTTGCCCAGCGTCTCGCTGCTGCCGGTCTCCGCGCGCTCGATGATGTTGTTGGCGATGCGGGCCGCGTCGTCGATGGGGATGGCGAAATTGAGGCCCTCGGTGCCGGCGGTGGAGGCGCTGTCGCCCGTCTTGGCGGTGACGACGCCGATCACGTGGCCGTAGGCGTCATAGAGCGGGCCGCCGGAGTTGCCCTCGTTGACGGCGGCGTCGAACTGGAACATGTTGACGTTCGTGCTGACGTCGGTGGATATCACACGGTCGGTGGCGGAGACGATGCCGCTGGTCATGCTGTAGGCCAGCTCGCCAAGCGGGTTGCCCACGGCGTACACCGTGTCGCCCACGCTGAGGTCGCCGCTGCTGCCGAGCGTGGCGGCGCTGAGGCCGGTGGCGTCTATCTTCAGGATGGCGATGTCGTTGTTGCGCTCAAAGCCCACGATCTGGGCCAGGTAGGTGGTGCCGTCGTGCAGCATCACGCTCACGTCGTAGCCGCCGCTGTAGGCGTCCTCGATGACGTGGTAGTTGGTCATGATGTAGCCGTCCTCGGTGAGGATGAAGCCGCTGCCGCTGACCGCGCCGGAGACCGTCTGGCCGAACCAGTTGGTGGTGGTGATCTCGGTGGTCACGCCCACCACCTGCTGGCAGGCGAGCTGGTAGATCTCGTTGCCGCTGAGCGCGCCGCTGGTGACGGCGCCCTGCGCCGAGGTGCTGGGGGCGGGTGAGTTCGTCACCTGCGTCACGGGCGCGGTGGCCGCCGGCGCGGGCTCGGGCTCAGGGGAGAAGGCGTACACCAGCCCGCCGCCGGCCGCGCCGCCCAGCAGCGCGCAGCAGAGGCAGAGGGCCGCGGCCCTGGCGAAGGTGAAGCCGCCTTTTTTCTTTTCTTTTTCCTTCTTGCCGCCGTTATCGCGGCTGTTGGGGACGTAATAGCTCTGCGGGGCCGTGGCCTCGCTCTGCGGGGTATAGTTCGCGTCCTGGTAATAGCTGTCCTGCTTGGGGCTGGCGATGCGGTAGCTGCCGTCGTCCGCCGGCTGGGAGGAGCTGTCGTCCTCCGGCTTTACGGCGTCCTGATCGTCGGAGTACCATCCGCCCTGCGCGGGCCTGCTTTCGTTCTCGTCGTTATATGTGCTCATGGCTCATGCCTCCATGTTTTTTGTTTCGGAGGGGACTTGCTGTCCCTTTCTGTTTACAGGCGTTATGATACCTGCAAGTTGTGACCTTGTCATGAACAAACGTTCAAGAAAATTTGAAGAAAGTGCAAGAAAAGCATGAACGCGCCGGCGCAAAGGGGAAGAAGGCCCAAAGGGGCCTTCTTTTTTGCCGTATCGCGCCCTAAGCGCGGGTGACGCTGTTTATCCACCGGCCGCCGCGCAGGTGCGGCAGGCAAAGGAAGCATTTGGCGACGTCGTCAAAGACGATGCAGACATAGACCACCTCGATGCCGAGCCCGAACACCAGCGCGCAGAGGGCGGCGGAGGTGACGCAGAGGCAGTAGAGCGGCCCCACGTCCACCAGCAGGGCGTAGCGCACGTCCCCGCCGCCGCGGAACACGCCCACCACGTTGCAGAGGTTGACGGCGCGCAGCGGCAGCACGCAGGCCGTCAGCAGCAGCATGTATTTGGCGATGCGCCCGGCCTGGGGGGAGATGCTCATCAGCGGGAAGACGAAGCCGTCCAGCAGCGTGGCGCGCACGAGCAGCAGCAGCCCCAGGCTGAACACGCCTGTCAGGAAGCAGACGAAGTTCAGCGCCACGCCCTTGGAGTAGACCTCCTCGCGCTCGCGCCCGAGGCCGATCTCCCGGCCGATGATGATGGCCGCCGTGTTGCCGGAGGCCAGCAGGGCCACGGAGCACATCTTGTCGATGTTGCCGGCGATCGTATAGGCGGCCAGGATGGGCGTGGAGTTGTCCATATGGCCCATGATGACGGTGAAGAGCGCGGTGGCCAGGCTCCAGAGCCCCTCGTTGAGCGTGACGGGCAGGGAGTAGCGCATGAAGTCGGAGGCTATCTGCCGCCCCGGGCGCAGCATGTCCCGCAGGGAGAGCGGCAGCCGCCGGCTGCGCAGGGCGTAGATGACGACAACCACGACCTCGAACGCGCGGCTGATGAGCGTGGCCAGCGCGGCGCCGGCGCAGCCCATGGCGGGCGCGCCCCAGGCCCCGTAGATGAGCATGTAGTTGAGCACGATGTTCATCGCGCCGGAGGCGGTGAGCAGCACCGCGCCCAGGCGCGGGTTGCCCATGCTGCGCTGCACGGCGATATAGACGCCGCTGGCCGCCATGCAGACATAGGAGAAGCCGACGATGCGCGCATAGTCCGCGCCCGGCGTCCAGAGGTCGGCGTTGTTCGTCAGCACCTTCATGATGGAGACGGGGAAGAAGAACGAGCAGAGGGCCACCAGCGTGGAGAAGGCCAGGCTGACAAAATAGCCCATGCCCATCACGCGGTTGATGGCGCCCATGTTGCCGCGCCCGTGGTACTGCGCCACGAGCACGCCCGCGCCGCTCTGGATGCCGAATATGAGCAGGTTGACAACGTAAAAGAGGCTGTTGGCGCTGGATACCGCGGCCAGCTCAACTTCGCCCAGGCGGCCCACCATGAAGGTGTCCGCCAGGGCCATGAAATTTGTAACAAGGTTCTGCAGGACCAGGGGCAGCATGAGGAGCAGCGTGTCGCGGTAAAAGCCCCGCTCCTGCCGCAGGCAGTGCGTTATCATTCCGTCCTCAGCGCCTCCACCGGGTTACGGCGCGCGGCGAAGCGGGAGGGGATAAGGCCCGCGATAAAGGTGAGCAGCATCGAAATCAGCACCAGGGCCACGGCTCCGTAGGCGGGCAGTATGGCGCGCAGCGAGGCGATGCCTGTGAGGTGCTGCACGATGGCGTTGATGGGTATTATCAGCAGCAACGTGACGACGATGCCCAGCAGGCCGGAGGCCAGGCCCTCGATGAGCGTCTCGGCGTTGAACACGTTCGCCACGTCGCGCTTGCTGGCGCCGATGGCGCGCAGGATGCCGATCTCCTTCGTGCGCTCGAGCACGGAGATATAGGTGATGATGCCGATCATGAT
>CALXGN010000022.1:0-28872 GCA_944387865.1 Candidatus Scatomorpha stercorigallinarum
TGTTTCCAACCCTGTCAGACAGATGCCGTAAAATAGTAATTTTTTAGAATTACTGTCTTACGAGCACCCATCTAAACAGCTGCGTCTTTTTCCAGCGGGAGACCGTACACAGCATCCGCAGCTCGGCGGACAGCCGCATCACGGTCGCGCAGTTCGGCGGGCTGCTCCGCACCAACGACCGCCTGAAAAACCCGGTCTTTCCGGACCGCTACAACGCCTGCCAGCGCATGAACGAGCTGAACGCAGAGTATCGAAAGAAGCGGCCCTTTTACGCCGAAAAAATGAACGCCATCATCCTCTCCCTGCTGGCGGACATCTTCCGCGGCGAGGAGCTGGAGAGCGGCGCGCACACGGCCCAGCCGACCCTCACCCACTACAACCAGCTTCTCGTTCTGTTGGAGCAGCACTACGATGAATACAGCTTTGAGGAGGCCGCCTCGTTCATGAACATGTCGGAGGCCTATTTTTCCCGTTACTTCAAGCGCATGACCGGCCTCACCTTTTCCCAATACATGAATCTGCTGCGGGTAGACCGCGCCATCGAGCTGCTCTCGCAGCAGGAGGACATCACCATGGCGAATCTGATGTCGCAGTGCGGCTTCAACACCCTGCGCAACTTCAACCGCGTTTTTAAGGAGGTCACCGGCTATACGCCCAAGAGCCTGCCCGCGGGCTTTTCCCTGAACCGCCGGGCCCTCGTGAGCAAGGAGACCGTCTTCGACCCGACGCTGGACAGCTCCATCGTCCTGACCGAATAGCCCCGGCGCCACGCCCTGGGCGGGATGAGCCCACATCCGCGATATGCAAAAAAGCCCTGAGGCGTTTGAATAACGCCTCAGGGCTTTACGCGTGTAAACAAAACCGAAGCCCAGCGCAGCGGGTTCGGTTTTGGAAGGAGGAGCAAGGGAGCGGGCGGATGACGTCTTTTTGCCGTAGGCATAAAAAGACGTCGGAGCAAAGCGGACTTTGCTCCGACGTGGTTGCGGGGAGGGGATTTGAACCCACTGACCTTCGGGTTATGAGCCCGACGAGCTACCGGACTGCTCCACCCCGCGATATGAGAGCCTTATTATAATAACACGCTCCCACGCGCAAGTCAATACCCCTTGCAAAATTATTTTTCAAACCTTACCGCTGCTGCATCTCGCCGCTGCGGTAGAGCGCGAGCAGCCGCTCCAGCGCCTCGATGCGCCGGCCGATGACCGCGCCCTCGTCCGTGTCCGACACATAGCGCCGGCGCGGGAAGCTCTCCACCACCACGCTGTCGCTCTCCATGTCCGCGTTCTCGCCGATCACCCTGGCCACGCCCTCGAAGGGCCGGTGGCTCTTCAGGCGGATGCCGTGCGAATTGTAGATGAGCGTATAGCCGGCGATGCCGGTGGTGGGCTGGTACGCCTTGCAGAAGCCGCCGTCGATGATGAACAGGCGGCCGCCGGCCTTCACCGGGCTCTCGCCCTTTTTCGCCTTCACGGGCGTGTGGCCGTTGATGATGTGGCCGCTCTCCGGGTCCAGGCCGAACTCCGTGAGGATGAGCTTCACGGCCGCCTCGCTCTCCCAGAGGTCGAAATAGGGGTTGCGCGGCTCGGCCCAGGTGCTCCTGTCGGCCACCATCGCGCGCTCGAAGGTGTGGAACTCGCGGCCGGAGAAGGGGCTGTTGCGCCCGCACCAGAGGTACCACATCATGTCCAGCGCGCCCGCGTCCGCCCGGGCCCAGGCGGATTTCACCACCGCGTCGGCGTAGTCCATCAGCGCGCGGCCGGAATACCACTTCCCGCCGTGGCGCACGCGGGCGAACTGGCCCTCCGGCGTCATCGGGATGCAGCCGTGATAGAGCAGGTTGCCGTTGCAGCAGAGATAGGTGCTGCCGTTCTGATAGATGAAGTCCATGTGCCGGCGCAAAGGCTGGCTCTCGCGGAAGGCGGAGACATATTCCTCCACCAGCGCGGCCTCGGCCTCCGTCAGGGCGTAGCGGTCGCCGGCGTGGTCGATGGTGGGGAAGTCGCAGCGCGTCAGCGGATAGACGCCCGTGTCCAGGCTCACCGTGCCGGCGGCGAAGTCCACGCGGTCGAGCATCAGCCGGTCGTCCATGCCGTAGCCGGGGTGGCGGCGGATGACCTGCCCCTCCAGCTTGAAGCCGAGCACGGAGAGCGCGTGGATGACCGTGCGCTTGTCGCGCGAGCCGTACATCGCGCCGGCGAAGTCCACCAGCGGCCGCAGGGAGACGCCGTAGCGGCGCTCGAGGGTGGTCTCGTTGCCGTATTCAAGGGTGATGCGCAGCACGGTGAAGATACAGGCGGGCGAGCCCGCCGCCGCGCCCAGCCAGAGGATGTCGTGGTTGCCCCACTGGATGTCCAGCGCGCCGCGCTCCATCAGCAGCTCCACGATGCGCGCCGGCTCGCTGCCGCGGTCGAAGATGTCGCCCACCACGTGCAGGCGCTCCACGGCGAGGCGTTTTATCAGCGCGGCGAGGGCGGCGATGACGGCCTCGGCCGCGCCGGAGGCTATGATGGAGGAGACGATCGCGTCGTGATAGCGCAGCTGGTTGGCGTCCTCGTCGCGCTGCAGGTGCAGCAGCTCGTCGAGCACGAAGGCCCACTCCTCCGGCATCCGCCGGCGGACATAGCCGCGCGTGTACTTGCTGGAGAGGGTCTCCGCCAATGTGCGCAGGCTCTCCAGCGTCTCGCGCAAACGCTCATCCGTCAGCTCGCCGCGCTCGCGCAGGGCGTTGAGCGCCTCCGGCGGGTAGTAGATGACCGAGCACAGCGCGTGGCAGCGCTCCTCGCCCAGGCTCCCGCCGAACAGGCGGCGCACCTTCTCCAGTATGACGCCCGAGCAGTTGTTCAATATGTGGCGCACGGCGGCGTATTCGCCGTGCAGGTCGCTGATGAAGTGCTCCGTGCCCTTGGGCAGCGAGAGCACCGAGCGCAGCTTGATGAGCTCCGAACACACAGCCGGCTCGTTGGGATATTTCTCCGAAAGCAGTTCAAGATATTCGCGCGTAAGATCGCCCATTTTCCCGCACCTCCGCGTTTGCTGAAGATATCTTATCATCTGCAGCGGGGCTTGGCAACCGTTAAGTGGGATGCAGGGGCGGGCCCCTGCGGCCTTATTCTGAGAGGTTTCTTTTTGTCTTGTCAAAAAGAAACCCCTCAGACTCCAAAGAGAAAACCGCTTTGGTGCTTGTCGGAGGCGGGGGCTGTCTTTTACGGGCTTCAGCGTGTCGTAAGTGTTCATCCCGTCATCGAACGGGTGTTCAGCATTGCCGGCCGTGCGTTGCTTCGCTTCGCTCGCGGCACTAAGTTTGCAGTAACTTAAATCCTCCCCTACTTGTAGGGGGCATAAACCACGCGAACCACGTCTGTGGGCGGGCTCCGCCCGCTCCGCCCATCTCGCTCGCCCGCGCCTGCCAGCGCGGGCGGCGTATTTAAGTCCCATTTTGCCCCGCAAAATGGGACACCTTAGAAAAGCCTGTGTGGTCAGTGGCAGAAACCTCCCAAGCATAGGAATGGCCGCCCGCATAGGGCGGCCAAAATCGCCCCGGGGCTTTGCCTCGGGGCGATACCTTATCTTGCGCCTCTGAGGCGCAACCGCGCCGCCGTGCGGCGCGCAAAATGTATGGCTCTTTGGGGCCACAAGCCCCAAAGAGCCATACATTTTTTATGGAGGGGAGCATACGAGGGGGACCCCCGGTCCCCCTCGTAATTCCCTTATTTGATGAGTTTCGCCACTTCCTCAGCCAGGTCGTCCTGCCTCTTCTCAATGCCCTCGCCCTTCTCGAAGCGGGTGTAGGCCTTGACGGTGATGGTGGTGCCCAGCTCCTTGGCCACGGCGGCGACGTGCTGCTCGACAGAGACCTTGTCGTCCTTGACGAAGGGCTGCTGCAGCAGGCAGATCTCGCTGTAGTACTTGTTGAGGCCGCCCATGACGATCTTCTCGATGATGGCGTCCGGCTTCTTGGCGTTCTTCGGGTCCTCCTTGGCCTGGGCCAGGCGGACGCGCTTCTCGTTCTCGATGAACTCCTCGGAGACGTTGCTCTTGTCGAGGAACTGCGGGTTGAGCGCGGCGACCTGCATGGCGAGGTCGCGGCCCAGCTCGGCGATGGTCTCGTTCTTCTCAAAGCCGGCGCCCACCTCGAGGTTCATGAGCACGGCGATGCGGCCGCCCATGTGCACGTAGGGGACGTTGAGGCCGGCGGCGTAGCGCGCGAAGCGGCGGACCTTGATGTTCTCGCCGATCACGAGCACCTTGTCGTTCTGCTCCTCGAGCACGGTCTTGTCGCTGCCGGGATACTTGCAGGCAAAGAGGGCGTCCAGGTCGGCGGGGTCGTCCTTGGCCACGACCTGGGCCACATTGTGGACGAAGTCCACGAAGAGGTCGTTCTTGGCGACGAAGTCGCTCTCGGCGTTGACCTCGACGATGGCGCCGACGCCGCAGTCCGGGCAGACCCAGGCGTAGGCCATGCCCTCGGCCGCGATGCGGCCGGCCTTCTTCTGGGCGGCGGCGAGGCCCTTCTCGCGCAGCCACTCAACGGCCTTGTCCATGTCGCCGTCGGACTCGGCAAGAGCCTTCTTGCAATCCATCATGCCGACGCCGGTCATCTCGCGGAGATTCTTAACATCTGCTGCTGTGAAGCCCATTTATATCGATCCTCCCGTAAAATATCAGTTGTTGTAGTTGATCACTCGGCGTCGCCGGTCTCTTCGGCCTTCTCGGCCTCCGCCTCGGCGGAGTCGGCGCCCTGGTGGCCCTCCTGCACGGCGTTGGCCATGGTGGCGCTGATCAGCTTGATGGCGCGGATGGCGTCGTCGTTGGCGGGGATGACGTAATCGACCTCGTCCGGGTCGCAGTTGGTGTCAACGATGGCGATGATGGGGATGTGCAGCTTGCGGGCCTCGGCGATGGCGTTGTGCTCCTTGCGGGAGTCGATGACGAACAGGGCGCCGGGGAGCTTCTTCATGTCCTTCACGCCGCCCAGGTACTTCTCGAGCTTGGCCATCTCGCCCATCAGCTTCATGACTTCCTTCTTCGGCAGCATGTCGAAGGTGCCGTCGTCCTGCATCTTCTCCAGCTGGGCCAGACGGTCGATACGGGTGCGCATGGTCTTGAAGTTGGTGAGCATGCCGCCCAGCCAGCGGGCGTTGACGTAGTACTGGCCGACGCGCTCGGCCTCTTCCTTGACGGCCTCGGCGGCCTGCTTCTTGGTGCCGACGAAGAGGATGTTCTGGCCGTTCTCGGCCAGCTCGCGCACGAAGTTGTACGCCTCTTCGAGCTTCTTCACGGTCTTCTGCAGGTCGATGATGTAGATGCCGTTGCGCTCGCAGTAGATGTACTCCGCCATTTTCGGGTTCCACCTGCGGGTCTGGTGGCCGAAGTGTACGCCGGCCTCCAGCAGCTGCTTCATAGATACGACTGCCATTGTTTTTTCCTCCTTTAGTTCGTTATTACCTCCGGGCGGGGTCTTCTCCCCACGGCCCAGCCTTGCGGCCACGGGGCCGGGGATCGCCCTATCCGTGCGTAATGCCCAAGTATTATAGCAAATGGCCGCGCGATGCGCAAGGGCTTTTTTTGTAAAAACGCCCGGTTTTGCGGCCTTTTTTGGCCCGGCAGCTCAGCTTTTCCCGTTCTGGCCGCCGCGGAAGGCGAAAAAGCGCTGCCCCAGGTAGTTGAGGGCGGTGAAGATCGCCATGCCGGCCAGCATGGCCACGTTGTCGCGCACGGAGACCGTGGCGCCCTTCAGCAGCCAGGCCACGAAGGGCTGTGCGGCGCTGTAGGCCACCACGTAGCAGACGGCGATGTTGAGCGCGAAGCGCAGTATCTCCCGCCAGCCGCGCTCGGCGGAGCGGAAGGTGAAGTATTTGTTGAGGAAATAGCTGACCACGCTGCCGACGACGTAGTTCATGGCGCTGGAGAACCAGTACGAGCAGTGGGCCAGGTTGTAGAGGCCGAACATGACGGCGGAGCCGATGAGCGTGTTGGCCACGCCCACCAGGCAGAATTTGAGGAAGCGCTTGTCAAAAAAAGCGCCGATGAGCTTTTTCACGGGGTCTTTGCCTCCAAATTTCCCGCGCGGGGAAGATATGTGCTTGCAAAATGCGCGGGGAGCTGTTATAATATCAGTAATGATTCTTATTATTAAAAGGAGCGACGCTTATGTCAGTCAAACTGTACGCCCCCGCCGGCGATGAACTGCGCGACGACGCCCTGTGCGCCGACTTTGAAGCGGCGGAGAAGGCCGGGCCACTGCGCGTGGGGCGCCTCGCCGTCTATTACCGCAAGGGCCTGAAGCAGCGCGCCGTGCCGCTTGCGGACATCGCGTCCGCCGAGCTGCGCGCGCAGTCCTGCCGCACCAAGTGCTGCTGCGGGCGCATGGAGCTCGAGCAGCTGCATCTGGTGCTGAGCGGCGCGCAGGGCGAGCTGGCGGACGTCTACTCCGAGGACCGCCGGGCGATGGGTTCCGCGCTCGCTGCGCTGCGCGCGGCGCTGGGCGAGGGGGCCGTGAGCGTTCAGGACTGACCGTCCAGCAGCCGCAGGGCGTCCTCCGCGAAGGCGGCAGCCTGCTTATCGAGCATGCTCATGAGCGCTGCCGCCGCCGCGCCGCGGCGCTCATCCGCCTGCCGCTCGCGCAGCGCGCGCAGCAGGTCTATGGTGCGCTGGTTGAGGCCGAGGGCGTTATAGTAGTCGCTCTCCAGCGCTTTGCGCGCGGCCTCCGTGTCCGGCGTGTCGAAGCCCAGCAGGAAATCCGGCGTGGTGCCGAAAAAGCGCGCGATGGCGCAGACGGTGGCCGCGGAGGGCGTGGTGGGCGCGCCCTTGGGCTTGAGGTATTTCCGTATCGCCGGGCGCGAGACGCCCACGGCGTCCGCCAGCTCCTGGATGTTCACGGCCTTGCCCTGGGGGTTGTTGCCGTTCATCAGGTAGGTGAGGCGCTTGCGGAAAACGTCGTTGGCGCTCTCCTCCGCGGCCACGAACACCTCGCTGGCCTCGATGGGCCGCTCGCGGCGGCGCTGTTCCTTTTTTTCGCGCGGCTCCTTCGGCTCCCTGGCCGGACGGGGCTCCTTCGCCTGTTTGGCGCTGCGCTCCTTTGCCGGGCGCTTTTCTTTTTCGCTGTCCATGGCCCTCCCCTTTCACGGAGCGTAACTTTGGTTTCATCCAGGTGGTATTTAAGCACCGGCGGGCGGCGCTGTCAAGAAATACGCGAAAAAATTTGCTTTGCGTTAACTTTTCCCCCCGGCAAAGCGTCTATACTATAGTCGCCCTCACGGGCGCGATAACATTACAAAGAGAGAGGCTTCCGATGAAGATAAACGGCAACGACTCCGGCGCGCACGCGGCGAAAAAGCCGTCCCGGGAGAGAACTGCCCCGAAAAAACAAAAAACTGCCCGCCGGCGCATGGGCCGCGCGGCCAGGATGGCCACCGTCATCGTCTGCTGCGTGCTGGCGCTCGCCTGCGCCGTGGCGGCCTGGTACATGCTCTGGGAAAAGCCGCCCGAG
The DNA here is from genome assembly GCA_944387865.1 of Candidatus Scatomorpha stercorigallinarum. Taxonomy (GTDB): domain Bacteria; phylum Bacillota; class Clostridia; order Oscillospirales; family Oscillospiraceae; genus Scatomorpha; species Scatomorpha stercorigallinarum. Next base: position 7,490 of record CALXGN010000022.1, read on the forward strand.
CGGCCCACGACGGGCCTCAACACCCTGCCCCCCGCCACGGAAAAGCCCGCGGCCACGGCCGCGCCCAGCGCCACGCCCGAGCCCACGGAGGACCCCAACGCCGGCGCTCCCGCCAGCCTCAACGAGAACATGTACACCTTCCTTGTCGTCGGCCTGGACAAGGTGGCCTATCACACGGACACCATCATGGTGGGCCGCTTCGACGTGGAGACGCATGAGATCAACGTCGTCAGCATCCCCCGCGACACGCTGATGAACATCACCGGCAGCACGAAAAAGATCAACGAGCTCTACCTGCGCGGTGTCAACAGCGGCGAAGGCGGCGTCACGCGCCTGCTCGCAGGCATCAAGGACATGATCGGTTTCGACGTGGACGTCTACGCCGTAGTGGACCTGCAGGCCTTCGTCGAGCTGGTGAACGCCGTCGGCGGCGTGGACTACGACGTGCCGGTCGATATGCACTACTACGATCCCACGCAGGACCTCGTCATCGACCTGGACGCCGGGATGCAGCACCTGACGGGCGAGCAGGCCATCGGCGTGATGCGCTTCCGCTCCGGCTACGCCTCGGCGGACATCGGCCGCATCGGCACGCAGCAGGACTTCCTGATGAGCGTCGCCAGCCAGTTCCTCAGCCTGGGCAGCATACCCCGCCTGGGCGAGTTCATCGACATCTTCAACGAGTATGTGGAGACGAACATGACGGCGGAGAACCTGGCCTTCTTCGCCAGGCAGTTCCTCATGTGCAGCAGCGAGGACATCCACTTCTACACCATGCCCGGCAACTACGCGGACAGCATCCGCGGCGTGTCCTACGTCTCCGTCTACGTCAACGACTGGCTGGAGATGATAAACAGCTATCTCAACCCCTATGACGCGCCGGTGACGGCTTCCAACGTCAACCTGCTCTCGCACTCGTCCTCGGGCTTTTACGCCACGGCGGGCTATGTGGCGGGCGGGGAGGACTCCTTCATCGACCTGAGGCCCTCCCCTTCGCCCTCGCCCAGCCCCGAGCCCACGGAGAGCGTGCCGCCCGACGGCGGCGATCCGGACGCCAGCGCCTCGCCCGGCGGGGACGGCGACACCGCGGAGAGCGCACCGCCCGCCGAAAGCGCGGATCCCGCGGCGGAGAGTCCCGGGGACGAGTGGGACGTGGAGGCAACGCAGCCGGTGGAGCCGTCCGGGGACCCGGGATATGTATTTGTGGATGAGGAGGCAGGCTCATGAAACTGCTGGTCAGCAATGTCGGCAGCACCTCGCTGAAATTCAAGCTCTTCGAGATGCCCGCCGAGCGCGTGCTCTGCGACGCGCGCATCGAGCGCGTGGGCGGGGACGACGCCATCTATACATACAAAAACTGCCTCACGGGGCACAGCGAACGCGCCACGGGCTGCCATGTGCCCACGTATACGGAGGGCATACGCCTTTTCCTTGAGGACCTCTGCTCGGAGAACGGCGCGGCGCAGAGCGTGGACGAGATCGCCGCCGTGGGCTTCAAGACCGTGCTGGCCAAGGGCTTTTACGGCGTCCACGAGCTGACGGACGAGGTGCTGGAGGCCATGCGCGCCTATCTCTTCGTGGCCCCGGCGCACAACGTGCCCTATCTGGAGGCCATCGGCCGCTTCCGCGAGCTGATGCCGGGCGCGAAGCTGGTGGGCGTGTTCGAGACGGCCTTCCACCGCACGATACCGCCCGAGCGCACGATGTACGCCGTGCCCTACGAGTGGTATGAGAAATACGGCATACGGCGCATGGGCTACCACGGGGCCTCGCACTCCTATGTGGCGGAGACGCTCTCGGAGGCCTTCGGCTCCACGGGGCGCACGGTGTCCTGCCATCTGGGCGGGAGCTGCTCGCTCTGCGCCATTGAAAATGGCAGAAGCGTGGACACGAGCTTCGGCTTTTCGCTGCAGACGGGCGTCATGCACGCTGACCGCACGGGCGACCTCGACCCCTACGTCGTGCCCTACCTCCTGCACGAGGGGATGGGCATGGACGAGATCCTCAAGGGCCTGGCGAAAAACGGCGGGCTGCGCGGCGTCTCCGGCGTCTCCGGCGACCTGCGGCTGGTGATGGCCGCGGCGGAGGAGGGCAACAAACGCGCCGCCCTGGCGGTGGACATGTTCACCGATCAGATCGTCAAATACGCCGGGGCCTTCGCCGCGGAGCTCGGCGGGCTGGACAACATCGTTTTCACCGGCGGCATCGGCGAGAACAGCGCCGAGATACGCCGGCGGGTCTGCTCCGCCCTCGCCTTCCTCGGCCTGGAGCTGGACGGGGAAGCCAACGCCGCCCCCGTCGAGGGCCTGCGGCAGATATCCACCGTGCGCAGCTCCGTGCGCGCGCTGGTGCTGCCCGCGAACGAAGAGCTGGGCGTCGCCCGCCGCACCTACGAACTGATAACGAAGTGACGCGCCGTTTAAAGAGAAAGCGCCCCGGCTGAGAGCCGGGGCGCTTTTTATATGCGTTTGCGCCTCAGTCGCGCAGGCCCATGGCCTCGCGCTCCTTGATGGCGTCCTTGCGGGAGAGGTTGACGCGGCCGCGGTCGTCGATCTCCATCACCTTGACCCAGGTCATGTCGCCGATGTTCAGCACGTCTTCCACCTTCTCGGTGCGCTTGAACTCCAGGTCCTTGATGTGGATCATGCCGTCCTTGCCGGGGGCCAGCTCCACGAAGGCGCCGATGGGGATGATGCGCACGACCTTGCCGTAGTACAGCTTGCCAACCTCGGGCTCGAACACGATGCCCTCGATGGTCTTGCGCGCGGCGCGGCAGGCCTCGATGTCCTCGCTGGCAATGTAGATGTTGCCGGAGTCCTCGATGTCGATCTTGCAGCCGGTGTCGGCGCAGATCTTCTGGATGACCTTGCCGCCGGAGCCGATGACCTCGCGGATCTTGTCCGGGTTGATGGTCATCTTGATCATCTTCGGCGCGGTCTTGGCCAGCTCACGGCGCGGCTCGCTGATGCAGGGGAGCATGATCTCGTCGAGGATCTGGTAGCGGGCCTCGCGGGTGATCTTCAGGGCCTCCTTGATGATCTCGTGCTTGAGGCCGTCGTTCTTGAGGTCCATCTGGATGGCGGTGATGCCGGCCTTGGTGCCGGCGACCTTGAAGTCCATCTCGCCGTGGAAGTCCTCCACGCCCTGGATGTCGATGAAGGTGGTGAAGTCGTCGCCGTCCTGGATGAGGCCGCAGGAGATGCCGGCCACGGGGGCCTTGATGGGCACGCCGGCGTCCATCAGCGCGAGGGTGCTGCCGCAGATGGAGCCCTGGGAGGTGGAGCCGTTGGAGCTGAGCACCTCGCTCACCACGCGGATGGCGTAGGGGAAGTCCTCAACGCTGGGGATGACGGGCTCCAGGGCCTTCTCGGCCAGCGCGCCGTGGCCGTACTCGCGGCGGCCGGTGCTGCGCTGGGGCTTGGCCTCGCCGGTGGAGTAGCCGGGGAAGTTGTAGTGGTGCATGAAGCGCTTCTCTTCCTCTTCCCAGATGGTGTCCAGCTTCTGGGACATGGAGAGGGTGTTGAGCGTGGCGATGGAGAGCACCTGGGTCTGGCCGCGGGTGAAAAGGCCGCTGCCGTGCACGCGGGGGATTACGCCGACCTCGGCGGCGAGGGGGCGGATCTCGTTCATCGCGCGGCCGTCGACGCGGTGGCCCTCGAGCAGCCACTTCTTGACGATCTTCTTCTGGAACTTATAGGTTATCTCCTCGAGGTACTTGTCCATCTCCGGATAGTCGGCGAGGAAGAGCTCGTGCCAGTGCTCGATGAGCTTGTTCCAGCGCTCCTCGCGGACGTTCTTGTCGTCCGTGTCCATGGCGGCCATGGCCTCGTCCATGGTGCTCTCGACGATCTTGTTGAAGAGCTCCTCGTCGAAGTCCGCGTGCTCATACTCGAACTTCGGCTTGCCGATCTCCTCCACCATCTTGTCGATGAGGTCGAGCACCGGCTGCAGCTTCTCGTGCGCCTGCACGATGCCCTCGTACATCACGTCCTCCGGCACCTGGTCCGCGGCGGCCTCGATCATGACGACCTTCTTGTGGGTGGCGGCGACGGTGACGGTCATCTTATTGGTCTCGCGCTCGGCCTTGGTGGGGTTGAAGAGGTACTTCTCGCCGTCCCAGCCGAGGCTGATGCCGGCGATGGGGCCGTTGAAGGGGATGTCGCTGATGCACACGGCGGCGGAAGCGCCGATCATAGCGGCGATCTCCGGCGAGCAGTCGCGGTCAACGCTCAGCACCTCGCACTGGATGGCCACGTCGTTCCTGAGGTCGCTGGGGAAGAGCGGGCGCATGGGGCGGTCGATCAGGCGGCTGGCCAGCACGGCAGGCAGGCTGGGCCGGCCCTCGCGGCGCATGAAGCTGCCGGGGATGCGGCCCACGGCATAGAGCTTCTCGTTGAAGTCGACGCTGAGGGGGAAGTAGTCGATGCCGTCCCTCGGGCGGGGGGAGGCGGTGACGGCCACGAGCACGGTGGTCTCGCCGTAGGAGACGAGCACGGCGGCGTTGGCCAGCTCGGCCATGCGGCCCACTTCCATGCGCAGCGGGCGGCCGCAGTAGTCCAGCTCGTACACGCGGCGGTTGGGGAATTCCTTGTGCTTGATGATCATGTGTAAGGCTCCTTTCGGATATACTGGCGGAGCTTGGCCGATAGCACTTGGTGAAACGTCCTTTGGGCGCTTCACCAAATACTATAGGCCGCTCCGCGGGGTTTACATGCTCCTCCGCGGGAAAAAATATGGGGGACAATATTGAATTGTCCCCCACACGTCAAACCTTCATTCCCTTCGGAGCGCGCGCATCGGGGCGGCCGCTTACTTGCGGATGCCCAGCTTGGCGATGATGGCGCGGTAACGCTCGATGTCCTTGCGGGCAAGGTAATCAAGCAGGCGGCGGCGCTTGCCGACCATCTTGTACATGCCCAGACGGCTGTGGTCGTCCTTCGGGTGCTGCTTCAGGTGCTCGGTCAGCTGGCGGATACGCTCGGAGAGGATGGCGATCTGCACCTCTGGCGAGCCGGTGTCGCCCTCGTGGGTGGCGTTGTCCAGGATGACGGTGGTCTTCTGTTCCTTGGTGATCATGCTTATCGTTCCTTTCTGTGCTGTTGATACCCTGCGGCCGAGCGCCGGGAGGAAAGGGCCCCCAGGGCACAGCGCGCGGGCGTGCTATGGTAGATTATCATATACGGCGCCGTTTGTAAAGTATTAATTTGACGACAACGGCCGCGCAACGGGCGCGGTCTCAATCCGCGCCCGGCACGGCGCCGGTGATGTCGTCGATGACCGCCTGGATATGCGCGCGCTGCTGCGGCGTGAGCCCGGCTGTGCGCAGGCCGGACGTCTCCTCCAGCCCCAGCAGGTGGTCCGTGCTGACGCCGAAGCGCAGCGCCAAACGCACCAGCATGTCCACCGACGGCTGTATGTTCCCGTTCTCCCAGTTCGACACGCACTGCTTCGTCACGCCCAGCTCCTTCGCCAGCGCGACCTGCGTCATGCCTGACGCCTTGCGTAATTCCCGTATGCGCTCAGATAACATGCTCACACCTCACAGGTCAATTATTACAATACTAATGTAACCTGTTCAGTTGACATGTTTAAAATACTATAGTATATTATTAATTGACTTTCGGGCATTTACGCAAAGGGAGGCAAACAGTATGGGCAAAACGTCGCGTATTATCTCCATATTCCTCGTCGTCGTCATGGTCGCGGCGCTCCTGGCCACCGCAGCGTTCGCGGCGAGCCAGAAGCGCGTCAGCGGCACGGGCGGCATGGTCACCGTAGATACCGGCGACCAGAAATGGTATCAGTTCTGGAACCGCCCGGCCATCACGGTCAAGAACACGGGCAGCCGCACCGCCACCATCATCATTTACGATTCCCGCGGCCGCATCGAAGCGCAGCTGACGGCGCTCAAAGCCGGCAAGTCGCACACCTTCAAGCTCGACGACAATGAAAAATACACTGTCGGCTGGAGCACCCACGCCATGTGGGGCGGCAAAGTCAGCCTGACAATCGCCGAGAAGAAAAACATAGACTATATCAAGTGATACATCGCGCCCGGAAGTCGAGCGGCCAGGTCCATACCTGGCCGCGTTTTGCCATACAGCGCGAAAGAGGCCGGGAGCTTTTTCCCAGCCTCTTTCGATATGCCTCAGCTCGTCAGTTCATGGCGTTGAGCTTGAGGGTCATCGCGCTCTTCTTGTGCGCGGCACTGTTCTTGTGGATCAGGCCACGGGCAGCGGCGCGGTCGACGGACTTGACAGCGACTTTATAGGTGCCGGCAGCCGCCTCCTTGTTGCCCTCGGCCACGGCCGCGTCAAACTTCTTCAGGACGGTCTTGAGCGCGGACTTCTGCGCCTTGTTCCTCGCGTTCTCCACCTTGCTCTTGGCGTCGCGCTTCATGGCGGACTTGATGTTAGGCATGCTCTGTTTGCCACCTCCTCCTATAAAATCGCGCGCGTATTCGCTCGCGGATAGTTATTTTACCATCCCTCAGTCAAAAAAGCAAGGACTTTTTTGCTCCACGGCCGCACTTTTGCATACTTTCGCCGCCGCAGCGCACACTATACCGTATCTTGTGTCCGAAGGGGGCATGACCACTATGTACAGCAGCGCGCGCACCGACCTTGCGCTCGAGCAGCGGGAGATGCTCGGGCAGGGCGGGGAGATACCCGGTGTGGCCCTGCGCGAGGAGCAGCGCGGCGGCTTCAACGTCACGGCCATCGACATCCTGGATGAGGAGGGAGCTGGTATTTTATGTAAGCCCGTTGGCCGCTATGTCACCGTCGAGCTGGACACGCTCCTGCGGCGGCGCGAGGCCACCTTCGCCGAGGCCGCGGAGCTGCTCGCAGGGGAAATGCGCGCCCTGCTCCCCCCTGCCGGCGGCTGTTCCCTCGTCGCCGGCCTTGGCAACGCCGCGATGACGCCGGACGCCGTGGGACCGCTGGCGCTTGACAGCGTCCTCGCCACCCGCCACCTGAAAAGGCAGCTGCCGGAGGACTTCGCCGCCTTCTCCGAGGTCTGCGCCGTGCGGCCCGGCGTGCTTGGCACGACAGGGCTGGAGACCGCGGAGCTGCTGCGCGCCGTCTCGGCGGCCGTGTCGCCGGCAAAGATACTGGCCGTTGACGCCCTGGCCTCCAACCGGCTGGAGCGGCTCTGCCGCACGGTGCAGCTCTCGAACGCCGGTATCGTCCCCGGCTCCGGCGTCGGCAACGACCGCGCCGAGCTCTGCGAGCGCACGCTGGGCGCGCCCGTCATCGCCATCGGCGTGCCCACCGTCGTGGACGCCGCCTGCTTTTCCTCCGACGAGGCCGCGCGCGGCATGTTCGTCACGCCGCGCGATATCGACGCATCCGTGCGCGACATTGCAAAGCTCATCGGCTACGCCATCGACCTCGCTCTGCACGACGGCCTGACGGTCGAGGACATCGACACGCTCATCGGTTGATGTTTCACGTGAAACACTGTGCGCGCAAGCGGCCGTGTTTCACGTGAAACTCTTGAAAAGGCCCGCCGACACTGATATAATATGCGCAGTACGCAGCAAAGAAAGAGAGGCGAGGATATGGGCAAGCTGATAGCCGTGGCCAACCAGAAGGGCGGCGTGGGCAAGACCACCACCTGCGTCAACCTGGCGGCCGCGCTCACGCGCCGCAATCGCCGCGTCCTGCTCGTGGACTGCGACCCTCAGGGGAACAGCACCTCCGGCATGGGCGCGTCCAAGGAGGCCATGCCGAACATCTACGACCTGCTCGTGCGAGGCACTCCGGCGCTGGACTGCGTGGTCAAGACGCCATATGGCGACGTACTGCCCTCCAACAAGGAGCTCTCAGGCGCCACGGTGGAGCTGGTGGACATGGAAAACCGCGAGTTCGTCCTCAAAACGGCGCTGCTGGGCGCGAAGGAGAGCTATGACTACATATTCATCGACTGCCCGCCCTCGCTGGAACTGCTGACGGTGAACGCCCTCACGGCGGCGGACAGCCTGCTGATACCCGTGCAGTGCGAGTATTACGCCCTGGAGGGCATCGCAGACCTGATGACCACCTTCCGCCTGACAAAAAAGAAGCTCAACCCGGAGCTCGGCATCCAGGGTATCGTGCTGACGATGTTCGACGGCCGCACGAACTTCTCCGAAGAAGTAGCGGCGGAGGTGCAGAAATTCTTCGGCAACGCCGTGTATAAAACGCGCATACCACGCAATGTGCGCATAGCCGAGGCGCCCAGCCACGGCATGCCCGTCATCAAATACGACCGCCTGTCAAAGGGCAGCAGGGCCTACCTGCACCTGGCTGACGAGCTGATACGGAGGGAGGAAGAGCTTTGAGCGCAAAGAGAGGACTGGGCACGGGCCTCGGCGCACTCTTCGGCGAGGAAGAGCAGGCGAAGTCCGAGGTCGAGCTGGTGCCCCTCGCCCGGCTGGAGCCGCGCGAGGGCCAGCCGCGCGCGAACTTCGACGAAGAGAGCCTGGCCGAGCTGGCATCGTCGATCGCCGAATACGGGCTCATACAGCCCATCACCGTGCGCCGCCTGCCGTCCGGCTACTATCAGATCATCGCCGGCGAGCGGCGCTGGCGCGCCTCGCGCCTGGCGGGGCTGGGCGAGGTGCCCGTGCGCATCATCGAGGCCGACGACCGCCTGGCGACAGAGCTGGCGCTGGTGGAAAACCTACAGCGCGAGGACCTGAACCCGCTGGAGGAGGCGCAGGGCTACCGCACGCTGATTGAGGAATACGGCCTCACACAGGACGAGGCCGCCAAGCGGGTCGGCAAATCGCGGCCCGTGGTGACGAACGCACTGCGTCTGCTGGCGCTGGCGCCGGAGGTGCAGCAGTTCATTGAGCAGGGGCTGCTCTCGGCCGGCCACGCGCGGGCCATCGCCGGGGCGCGGACAGAGGAGACGCAGCTGGACGCCGCGCGTTCCGTGATAAAAAACGGCCTCTCCGTGCGGCGCACGGAGGAGCTGGTGAAAAAGCTCAACGCCCCGGCCCCGGAGGCGCCGCGCGCGGAGGAAGTGCTGCGCGTGGACTATGTGAAGGAGGTCACGCGGCGGCTGGAGAGCACACTGGGCCGCAAGGTGAAGCTGACGGAGGGCCCCAACAACCGCGGGCGCATCACACTTGAATATTACGGCGCGGACGACCGCGAAGCGCTGATATCCGCCCTTGAGGCGCTGAAAAAACAGTGAGGAGAGAAAAAAGCCATGCTTGACATCAAATTTGTGCGCGAGAACCCGGAAGCCGTCAAGGAGAACATAAAGAAAAAGTACCAGGATGAAAAGCTGCCGCTGGTGGACGAGGTCATCGAGCTCGACGCCAGGCTGCGCGCCGCCATCACCGAAGCGAACGACCTGCGCGCGTCCCGCAACGCCCTCAGCAAGCAGATCGGCGCGCTGATGGGACAGGCGAAAAAGGACCCCTCCAAGCTGGCCGAGGCCGAGGCCGTGAAGGCCCAGGTGAAGGCTCAGGCCGACCGCCTGGCCGAGCTGGAGGCCATGGAGGGCGAGCTGGAGGGCAAGGTCCACGCCATCATGCTGCGCATCCCGCAGATGATCGACCCCAGCGTCCCCCTCGGGCCGGACGACAGCTGCAACGTGGAGGCCGAGCGCTTCGGCGAGCCGGCAGTTCCAGATTTTCCCATTCCCTACCACACGGAGATCATGGAGAGTTTCGGCGGCATCGACCTGGACGCCGCCCGCCGCGTGGCCGGCAACGGCTTCTACTACCTGCTGGGCGACATCGCCCGCCTGCACGAGGCCGTGCTGGCCTATGCCCGCGACTTCATGATCGGCAAGGGCTTCACCTATGTCATCCCGCCCTTCATGATCCACGGCGCGGTGGTGGAGGGCGTGATGTCCTTCGCCGAGATGGACGGCATGATGTACAAGATCGAGGGCGAGGACCTCTATCTCATCGGCACCAGCGAGCACAGCATGATCGGCCGCTTCATCGACCAGATCCTGCCCGAGGCGCAGCTGCCGCTGACGCTCACCAGCTATTCCCCCTGCTTCCGCAAGGAGAAGGGCGCGCACGGCATCGAGGAGCGCGGCGTCTACCGCATACACCAGTTCGAGAAGCAGGAGATGATCGTCGTCTGCCGCCCGGAGGAGAGCATGGACTGGTATGAGAAGCTCTGGCGCTACTCCGTCGAGCTCTTCCGCAGCCTGGACATCCCCGTCCGGCAGCTCAACTGCTGCTCCGGCGACCTGGCCGACCTGAAGGTGAAGAGCTGCGACATCGAGGCCTGGAGCCCGCGGCAGCAGAAATACTTCGAGGTCTGCTCCTGCTCCAACCTGGGCGACGCGCAGGCCCGCCGGCTGAAGATCCGCGTCCGCGGGGAGGACGGCAAGCTCTATCTGGCCCACACGCTGAACAACACCTGCGTGGCCCCGCCGCGCATGCTGATAGCCTTCCTGGAGAACAACCTCAACGCCGACGGCACGGTGGACATCCCGGAGGTGCTGCGGCCGTACATGGGCGGCAAGGCCAAACTCGTGCCGAACAAATAAGGGGCGAAATAACAGCCGCCCGGCTGCCGCCGGACGGCTGTTCGTCCTTTTTGGGGCTTTCACGCGGCGCGCTGCCCGGAAGAAACTGTGCCGCCATTGATAGCGAATTGATATGTCCGGCCTATGTTAAAGCGCAGGAGGTCGATCCCATGCCCTGCGTATACATCCTTCTCAGCCGGACGAAAACACTCTATTCGCACATCGTCAGCCTCGCCGAGGGCGGCGGGGGCTACACCCACGCTTCGCTCGCCCTGGGTCCCGGCTGCTCGCGCGTGTACAGCTTTTCGCGCAAATATGCGCGATTTCCCCTGCCCTCGCCGCTGGTGCGCGAGGACGTCCCGGGCAGCTATATGGCGCGCCACCCGCAGACGCCCTGCGCGCTCTACCGCCTGGCGGTGACGGACGCCCAGCGCGCGCACATTTCCAAGCGCGTGGCGGAGATGCTGCTCGGCGGCACGCACTACCGCTACTCCCTGCTCGGCAGCGCGCTCTGCGCGCTGGACATCGCCCACGAGCGCAGTTACCACTATTTCTGCTCGCAGTTCGTCGCCTCGGTGCTCGCCGGGTGCGGCGCGCTGGAGCTGCCGAAGCCGCCCTCGCTCGTCCGCCCCGCGGACTTTGAGCGCATGGCCGGCCTCGATCTCGACTACACCGGCCCCGTCTGCGGCGCGCCGGGCGTGGAGGACATCTTTGAAAAGGGGGAGACCTGCTATGGCCTTCCGGGAAGGGCGCGAGCTCACTGAGCGCGGCAAAAAGCTCATCGCCGCGGCCGCCATCGCCGTGTTCATATTGCTCACCTGCGCCGTGGCCTGGTTCGTGGGCCGCCCGCTGCTCGCCTTTGTCTCGGAGCCCGAGCGCTTCCGCGAGTGGGTGGACAGCGCGGGCTACATGGGCTGGGTGTATTTCCTCGGCATCCAGATATTGCAGGTCTTTGTGGCCATCATCCCCGGCGAGCCGGTGGAGCTGGGCGCGGGCTACGCCTTCGGCGCCGTGGAGGGCACGCTGCTGTGCCTCGCCGGCTCCGTCGCGGGCAGCCTGCTCATCTTCGGCTTCGTGCGGCGCTTCGGCGTCCGCGCGGTGGAGGTGTTCTTCCCCCCGGAGAAGATAAACTCCCTGCGCTTCCTGCACAACGCCCGCCGCCGCAACGCCCTGGTGTTCCTGCTGATGGTCATCCCCGGCACGCCCAAGGACCTGCTGAGCTACTTCGTGCCGCTGACGGACATGCCCCTGCGCACCTGGCTCTTCATCACCACCGTGGCGCGCATACCGTCCATCGTCACCTCCACCGTGGGCGGGGACGCGCTGGGCGTGCAGAACTACGTATTCGCGCTCATAGCCCTCGGCGCAACCGCCCTGATAAGCGCTGCGGGGCTGCTGATATACCGCGGCATCTGCCGCAGGCACGACAGGGAGGAGGCCGAACGCCATGGCGGAAAAGATACTGATAGCTGACGACGAGCAGGACATCGTCTCCATGCTGGACAGCTACTTCACACGCCGGGGGTACCAGGTGCTGCGCGCGTACTCGGGCGCGGAGGCCGTGCGCCTTGCCGAACGCGCGCCGGACGTGATACTGCTGGACGTGGGGCTGCCGGACATGGACGGGCTGGAGGTCTGCCGGCGCATCCGCGCCTATGTCTCCTGCCCCATCGTGTTCCTCACCGCGCGGGTGGAGGACGCGGACAAGATCCGCGGCTTCGCCGCCGGCGGCGACGACTATGTGGTCAAGCCCTTCTCCATCGACGAGCTGGGCGCGCGCGTGGCCGCCCACCTGCGCCGCGAAAAGCGCCACGCCGCCGCGGCCGAGCTGCGCTTTGACGGCGACCTGGTGATAAACTACTCCGACCGCACGGCCTCCCTGGCCGGGCGGGACGTGGGCCTGGCCCGCCGCGAGTTCGACATCCTCGAGTTCCTCTCGCAGAACCCGGGGCTGGTGTTCGACAAGGAGCGCATCTACGAGGGCGTCTGGGGCATCGACGGCGAGGGCGACAGCACCGTGGTGGTGGAGCACATCCGCCGCATCCGCGTCAAGCTCGCCGCCGCCGGCGCGCAGCGGACGTATATCGAGACGGTCTGGGGCGTGGGCTACAAATGGGCAAAGTAGCAGAGCGGCTTCGTCTGGCGCGGTCACGCGCCAGAGAGCGGCGTGTCCGGACGCGCCGCTATTTCCGCGACATGTCGCTGAAAACGGCCTTCATCTGGTACGTCCTGGTGGCCGCCGCCCTGGCCACGGCCGCCTGCTCGATCATCGTGAACGCCCTGGACGGCGCGCGCGTCGAAATGTACTTCAAATATCAGGACATGGGCGAGCGCATCGAGGTGCCGCCCGGCGGGCGGCATGACATCTATGTCTCCACCGAGGGCAGCGAGGTCTACACGGTCTACGACGCCGTCGGCAAGGTCGTCGCCCACGGCGAGGTGGCCTACGGCGAGGGCAGCGTGGAGATCGGGCTCAACACGGAAAACGGCATGGACAGCGCCACCTACAGCCTCATCATCAGCCCCACCTTCAGCGCGGAGGACCGCCTGCTGGACCGCATACTGGCAACGCTGCAGGCGGCCTGCCTGCCGGGCTGCTACCTGGGCGCGCTGTTCCTCTGCGCCGTGGCCTTCTGGCGGCGGAAGCTGGACGGCCCCATCCGCACGCTGACGGACGCCTCCTCCCGCATCGCCCGCAGCGACCTTGATTTCCACATCGAGGCCACCTCCGCCAACGAGCTGGGGCGGCTGTGCTCTTCCTTTGAGTACATGCGCGCGGCGCTGGACCGCTCGGCGCGCGAGACCTGGGCGCAGATGGAGGAGCGGCGGCGTTTGAACTCCGCCTTCGCCCACGACCTGCGCACGCCGCTGACGGTGCTGAAGGGCCGCGCGGCCATGCTGGCCGCAGAACTGCCCTCAGGCGCGCTCAGCGGCTCTGAGGCGGCCGAAGAGGTGAAGGTCATGCAGCGGCACATCGCGCGCCTGGAGCGCTATGTGGACGCCATGGCGAACGTACAGCGCCTGGAGGACATGGAGCCGCAGCCGCGGCCGGTGAAGGTCGCCGAGCTCGCGCGCGAGCTTGCGGAGACGGCCGCCATCCTCTGCCCCACGCTGGAGACGCATGTGGAGCGCAGCGGCGCGCTGGTGGCCACGGTGGACGCGGAGATCGTCCTCCAGGTGGCGGAAAACATCCTCTCCAACGCCTCGCGCTACGCCAGGAAGCGGCTCGATATCGCGCTCGAGGCCGCCTCCGGCGCGCTCACGCTCGCCGTCATCGACGACGGCCCCGGCTTCTCGGCCGAGGCGCTGGCCCGCGCCTCCGCGCCCTTCTACAAGGGCCGCGAGAGCGGCCCCGAGCACCTGGGCCTGGGGCTGAACATCTGCGACATCCTCTGCCGCCGCCATGGCGGCGCGCTCACCGTGTCCAACGCGGCGGGCGGGGCGCAAATTACGGCAAGGTTTGAGAATACGAGGGGGACTGGTTAATACGAGGGGGACTTCGTCCCCCTCGTAGGCTCCCCCTCGCGCCGCACAGCGCCGCGGTTGCGCCCACGGGGCGCAAGATAAGGTATCCCCGGCAGGCAAAGCCCGCCGGGGATTTTGGCCGCCCTATGCGGGCGGCCATTCCGATATTTGGGACGTTGGAAGCCTCTGAGTCAACAGGCTTTTCTAAGGTGTCCCATTTTGCTTAAGCAAAATGGGACTTAAATACGCCGCCCGCGCTGGCGGGCGCGGGCGAGCGAGATGGGCGGAGCGGGCGGAGCCCGCCCACGAGGGGTGGTTTGCGTGTCTCTATGCCTCCCCTACTTGTAGGGGAGGTGGCCGCACTTTAGTGCGGCCGGAGGGGTGCCGGAAGTCTGCGGTTCTTATCGAAGATGCGCAAACCTTCAACACCCCTCCGTCGCCTGCTGCGCAGGCGCCACCTCCCCTGCACGGCAGGGGAGGCTTTTAAGTTTGAGAAAACTTAGTGCCGCGAGCGAAGCGAAGCAACGCACGGTCGGCGGCAAGCAAAGCCATCCGATGACGGGATGACCACTTACGACACGCAGAAACCCGTAAAAGACAGCTCGCGCCTCCGATGCGCACCAAAGCGCTTTTCTTTGGGGCGCCACTCCCGTTTCTTTGGGCAAGACCAAAGAAATGGGGTGGCACGTGGCCCGCGGGCAAAGTTTACAATTCCCTAAAACTTATGATGCAACTTTGATGTAATCCTGTAGTACCCTGTCCACAACAGAAGAAACGGAGGGGATCACGATGAAACGACTCGCCGCTCTCATAGCTGCCCTTGCGCTCACGCTCAGCCTTTCGGCCTGCGGCGGCGGGCCTGCTCAGGGGCAGGCCGTCAGCGCCTCGCTGCGGATGCCGCGCACCGTGGTCTCAGTCTAAGCCCTCCATCAGCGCGCGCAGCGTCTCGTGGAAGCGCCCGGCGTGCAGCCCGTCCAGCAGGCGGTGGTTGAGCTCCAGGCAGATGTTCAGCTTCACGCGCCCATCGCTCTCGTAATAGCGCCCCCAGTTGATACGCGGCACGGAGTCGTCCGGGTCCAGGTCGCGCTCGTTGGTCATGGCGGTCACCTCCAGCCAGGGCAGGCAGGAGAAATAGATGAGCTCGTCCGTCTCCGCCGCCGGCTCGATAAAGCGCGTGGCGGCGCGGCTCTTCTCCCGCGCGGCGCGGCAGAACTCCTCCAGCGTGCCCTCCGCCGGCATGGTGACGATGTGGAAGCTCTCGCTGCCCGGCTTGAGGTCCGTGAAGCTCGGCATCCGCCGCTCCAGGCGGTGTACGCCGTCCTTGCGGATGGCGTAGCGGAAGCCCTCCACGCTGTTGGCCGCCTTCGTGCAGAGATAGACCAGCGCATAATAGAAGGACAGGCCCCGCTCGTGCGCCCAGCGGCGCAGCTCGGTGACGTCCTCCGTGTAGCACAGCGCGTAAAACGGGTCGCTCATGCCGGAGAAGAACTCGTATATCTCCCGCCGCGGCCAGTTTTCCAGTTCGATCTTCATCCTCTTTCCACCTCTCTCCATATAAACGTAACGGCCCCCTTTCAAGGGGGCCGTTATGCGTGTTTGGCGTTACATCTGCTTGTTGGCGTTGATCTTCACGCCGGGGCCCATCGTGGAGGCGGTGACGCAGCTCCTGATGTACTGGCCCTTGGCCGCCGCGGGCTTCGCGCGGACGATGGCGCCGATGAGGGTGTTGTAGTTCTCAACGAGCTTCTCAGCGCCGAAGCTGACCTTGCCGATGGGGCAGTGGATGATGTTGGTCTTGTCCAGGCGGTACTCGACCTTACCGGCCTTGGCCTCGGTGATGGCCTGGGTGATGTTGGGGGTGACGGTACCGGCCTTGGGGCTGGGCATCAGGCCCTTGGGGCCCAGCAGCTTGCCCAGACGGCCCACGACGCCCATCATGTCGGGGCTGGCGATGACGGTGTCGAACTCGAACCAGTTCTCGGTCTGGATCTTCTGCACCAGGTCCTGGCCGCCGGCATAGTCGGCGCCGGCCGCCTTGGCCTCCTCCTCGCGCTCCGGCTTGCAGAACACGAGCACGCGCACGCTCTTGCCGGTACCGTTCGGCAGCACGACGGCGCCGCGGACCTGCTGGTCGGCGTGGCGGGAATCAACGCCCAGCTTCACGTGCAGCTCGACGGTCTCGTCGAACTTGGCGCGGCTGGCCTTGCAGACGAGCTCAAAGGCCTCCTGGGGGTCGTACTGCGTCTGCTTATCTATGAGCTTGGAGCTCTCTTTATAATTCTTACCTCTGAACACTTTGATATCCTCCTAAAAATGTGGTTCGTCGGAGTTGATGGGCCCGCTTGCCCACTCCTCCCACGTTAGGGGTTGAGCTCAGTCGCCCACGATGACGCCCATGCTGCGGCAGGTGCCGGCGATCATGGACATGGCGGCCTCCACGCTCGTGCAGTTGAGATCGGGCATCTTCTGCTCGGCGATCTTGCGCAGGTCCTCCTTGCTGATGGTGGCGACCTTGTCCCTCTGGGGGACGCCGGAGGCCTTGTCGATGCCGCAGGCCTTCTTGATCAGCAGGGCCGCCGGGGGGGTCTTGGTGATGAAGGTGAAGCTGCGGTCGGAGTACACGGTGATGACGACCGGGATCATCATGCCCATGTCGCCCTTAGTGCGTTCATTGAAGTCCTTGGTGAACTGGCCGATGTTGACGCCGTACTGGCCCAGGGCGGGGCCCACGGGGGGCGCCGGGGTGGCCTTGCCGGCCGGTACCTGGAAGCGGATATATCCGACAACTTTCTGTGCCAAAATAGAGCACCTCTTTCAAATTATTTAGTTTAAAAAATGCAGGACGCCTCAGTCTGCAAGGGGCTCGACCTGGTCCAGGTCGAGGTCCACGGGCGTCTCGCGCCCGAACATGGACACCACCACGCGCACGCGGTCCTTGTCCGGCTCCAGCTCCTCGACCGTGCCGAGGAAGCCCTCCAGCGGGCCGTCGGTGACGCGCACCGTGTCCCCGACCTCGTAGCCGAGCACCACTTCGTGCCGCTCGACGCCCAGGTCGTATATCTCCTGTTCGGTGAGGGGGATGGGCTTGTTCGCTGTGCCCACGAAGCCCGTTGCGCCGCGGACGTTGCGCACCAGGTGCCAGCTCTCGTCCGTCATGATCATCTTCACCAGCACATAGCCGGGGAACACCTTGCGCTCGTACGTCTTTTCTCCGGCGTCCGTGTGCTCGGTGACGGTCTCCATGGGGATGTTGACCTCCTGGATGAGGTCCGTCATTTTGCGGTTCTCGGCCGACTTCATCACGGCCGCCGCAACGGCGTTTTCATAGCCCGAGTATGTGTGGACCACATACCACTTTGCCTCTTCAGCCATCGTTTATACCAGATCTATGAGGGTCTGCACGCCGAGGGACGCCAGCGTATCGAAGCCCCAGAGCACGACGGCGGAGAACGCCATCATCACAAGGGCGACGACAGTGTTGTTCAGCGTCTGCTTCGACGTGGGCCAGATGACCTTCTTCAGCTCGCTGCGCATCTCGCGCATCCACTTGCCGACGCGCTTGCCGAAGGAGAGCTTGCCCTCAGTCTTTTTGACGGCGTTCGTAGAGGTCTTGGCGGGGGCGGAATTCCTGTTCTCTTCTGCCATTTCGCTTGTTGCTCCTTTCAGAACGCCTTACTTGGTCTCGTTGTGGACCGTGTACTTGCGGCAGCGGGGGCAGTACTTCTTCATCTCGAGACGGTCGGGCGTATTCTTCTTATTCTTGACCGTGAAGTAGTTGCGCTCCTTGCATTCGCTGCACCTGAGTGTAACCTTGACTCTTGCGCCAACAGCCATTTTTATCGGCACCTCCTTGTAGTATTGGCCGCGCAGGCGGCCTGTTGCCTCCCTGAGCGCGCCGCCGGGCTTTGCGCGCATTTGGGCGCGCGAAAAGAAACCCGTCCGGCCGACAGGTAATGCAAAGTATAGCACAATCGCCCGCCGTAGTCAACAGTTTTCGCCCGCCGGGCGGCCTTTTTTGACAGGTTTATTTTGCCGCCCGGCCGGCGGCCGGGGGCAGTTGCGCTGCGCGCCGCGCAGACGAAAGGCCCCCGCGAGGGGGCCAGTGCCACCCCATTTCTTTGGTCTTGCCCAAAGCCAGGCTGCGCCTGGAGGCAGATGCGCTGCGCGCCTCACTAACGGAGGTCATCCGTTGGTGAGGCGCGCTTCTCTGCATCCAAGCGCAGCTTGGCCGACCGTGCGTTGCTCCCTGCGGTCGCGGCACTACCTTGCAAGTTTTCACCAGTTAGCGGCGCGAGCGAAGCGAAGCCTTCCGCGGTCGTCGGTGAGCAGGGCTATCCGATGACGGGATGACCACCTGAAAGTCCGTCACCACCCGAACTAACGGGCAGATTTTACGTATCGACAAGCACCAAAGCGCTTTTCTTTGGAGTCTGAGGGGTTTCTTTTGGCGCAAGCAAAAGAAACCTCTCAGAATAGGGTCGCAGGGGCCTCCGCCCCTGCATTCCCTGCCCGCGGGCGGGCCACAGGCGACCGCCTCCGGCCGCGATCCGGGGGAAACCCCCGGCGAGGGTTTCCCCCAGGCCCCCTTCCTGCGCTTTGTGTGAAAGGGAAATTTCGCTCACTGCGGCGAGCGCCGAGGGGGGTTGCCCCTCGACCCCACCGCCTTTTGCAAAAGGCGGGCGAAAACTTCAGATAGGGCGGCGCGCAGCGCAGGCCGCGCAGAACAAAAGCCGAGGAGCCCCTGCTCCTCGGCTTTTCTGTTATAAGTTTCCGCAAACCTCACCGTAGCCCAGGGCACAGCCCTCTGCCTCCGGCCGCAGGCCGGTCAGAAGAGACCGGAGATGCGGCCGTTTTCGTCGACGTCGATCTTCTCCGCGGCGGGGACGCGCGGCAAGCCGGGCATGGTCATGATATCGCCCGTGAGGGCCACGACGAAGCCCGCGCCGGCGCTGACGCGCAGCTTGCGCACAGTGAGCGTGAAGCCCTCCGGCGCGCCGAGCTTCTTCGCGTCGTCGGAGAAGGAGTACTGCGTCTTGGCCATGCAGACGGGCAGCGCGCCGAAGCCCAGCTCCTCCAGCTGCGCCAGCTCGCGCTCCGCCGCGGTGGTGAACGCCACGTCCCCGGCACGGTAGACGCGCCGGGCCACGGCCTCGATCTTGCCGCGCAGGCCCTCGCCGTCGCCGTAGGCGAAGCGGAAATCGGGCGTTTCCTCCTCGCAGAGGCGCACGACCTCCCGCGCCAGGGCCTCGCCGCCCGCGCCGCCGCGGGCCCAGACCTCGCTGAGCACGGCGCGCACGCCCAGTTCGCCGCAGAGCCGCTCCACAAGGGCCAGCTCGGCCTCCGTGTCCGTGGGGAAGCGGTTGATGGCCACCACGCAGGGCAGGCCGTAGACCTCGCGGATGTTTTCCACATGCCGCAGCAGGTTGGGCAGCCCGGCGCGCAGGGCGTCCAGGTCCTCGCGGCCCAGGGCGTCCTTCGCCGCGCCGCCGTGGTGCTTGAGCGCGCGCACGGTGGCCACCACGACCACCGCGTCCGGACGCAGGCCCGCCGCGCGGCACTTGATGTCAAAGAACTTCTCCGCGCCCAGGTCGGCGCCGAAGCCGGCCTCCGTCACGGCGTAGTCGCCCAGCTTGAGCGCCATGCGCGTGGCGATAACGCTGTTGCAGCCGTGCGCGATGTTGGCGAAGGGCCCGCCGTGGACGAAGGCGGGGGTACCCTCCAGCGTCTGGACAAGGTTGGGCTTCAACGCGTCCTTCAAAAGGGCGGCCATGGCGCCCGCGGCCTTCAGGTCGCCGGCGGTGACGGCCCTGCCGTCATAGGTGTAGCCCACGACCATGCGCGCCAGGCGCGCCTTCAGGTCGGCCAGGCCGCTGGAGAGGCAGAGCACGGCCATCACCTCGCTGGCCACGGTGATGTCAAAGCCGTCCTCGCGCGGCACGCCGTTCACGCGCCCGCCGAGGCCGTCCGTGATGAAGCGCAGCTGGCGGTCGTTCATGTCCACGGCCCGGCGCCAGGTGATGCGCCGCGGGTCGATGTTGAGGGCGTTGCCCTGATATATATGGTTGTCCAGCATGGCAGCCAGCAGGTTGTTCGCCGCGCCGATGGCGTGGAAATCGCCCGTGAAGTGGAGGTTGATGTCCTCCATCGGTATCACCTGCGCATAGCCGCCGCCGGCCGCGCCGCCCTTGACGCCGAACACCGGCCCCAGCGAGGGCTCACGCAGCGCGACCACGCTGTTTTTGCCAAGCCGCCGCAGGGCGTCCGCCAGGCCGACCGTGGTGGTGGTCTTGCCCTCGCCCGCGGGCGTGGGGTTGATGGCGGTCACCAGTATCAGCTTGCCGTCCGGCGCCGAGGCCCGGTCGCGCAGGAGCGAGAGCTCCACCTTGGCCTTGTAGCGGCCGTAGTGCTCCAGATACTCGCCGCCGATGCCGGCGCGCCCGGCGATGGCGTCGATGGGCTCGGCCTTCGCGGCCTGGGCGATCTCAATGTCTGTCATGCTGCACCTCTCAAGTTAGTTTTTTGCCTTTATTGTACCACATCCTCCCCATTTGTAAAGCCAAACTGCGCCAAACTGCGTTTGGATGCTCTTGCCTGCGGCCCAGGCTGCGCCTGGAGGCAAAGGGCTGTGCCCTGGTCTACGGTGAGCGGGCGGAAACTTATAAGCAGAAGACCCGCAGGGCTCTCGCCCCGCGGTGTTTGTTCTACGCGACGTAAAAGCCTCCCCTACTTGTAGGGGAGGTGGCCGCACGAAAGTGCGGCCGGAGGGGTGCCGAAAGTCTGCGCTTCTTTGGTAAGATACACAAACTCCAAACACCCCTCCGTCGCCTGCTCCGCAGGCGCCACCTCCCCTGCACGGCAGGGGAGGCTTTGAGTCCCTGCATCCCCCGCCTGCGGGCGGGCGCGCAGCGCAACTGCCTCCGGCCGCAGGCCGGTTGTAAACAAAGTATTAATTCGTGCGGCAGTTAACATAAAGTTAATATGTCTCTGGTAACTTATACTTGCAGCCCGGTAAACGGGCGACAGATAAGGACTTATAAGCCTGAGATAAACGGCAAACTGCCCGCCAAGGAGGGAATGTGTCCCACCTGAAGAGGCAGACCAACGATCCCGCCGGAAGGCGTTCATATATACTTGATTTTTTGCGGGGATTCAGATATAATCATCTGGTCCCCGCAAAACATGGAGCGGTATCGAAGTGGTCGTAACGAGCTTGACTCGAAATCAGCCATTTCAAAAGGAAGCTCACAGTCAAAAAATGCAGTAAAATCAATGCTTCCGGGGTTCGTCGGAGGAGCGGAGAGAACCGGTTCTCTCCTGAATGTCTCTCCAAAAATCGAGGGACGAAAACAAAGTTAATACACGGAGCGGTATCGAAGTGGTTATAACGGCCCTGACTCGAAATCAGGTGTGCCCCTCAAAGGCACCGTGGGTTCGAA
>CALXGN010000023.1:0-25960 GCA_944387865.1 Candidatus Scatomorpha stercorigallinarum
ACCTGCCCGGAGGCCGCCGCGTGCGCGGCTACTTCGGCATCGAGGTTTTACAGCGGGTGAGTTGAAAACAGGCGTACGATGCGTACGCAACGTACGGATGATTTGAGATCCGCACGCAAATTGAAGAAACCTAAGAAGCAAATCAGGCGGCGAAATGCCGGAAGAAGGTATAAAACCCGCGCAAGACGCGGAAGCTATTACCAAAGGAGCTGATTTGCACTGCAAATAGACATTATGGAGAACCAGAAAATCGTCGCCGTGTGGCTGACCCGTGCCGAGCGCGGCGATGAAAAGATATGCGAGCGGCTCCGCGCGCTGCGCGCGGAGTACAAGCCGAAAAAGTACACCGTCTGCGAGTACCATTCCGGCGACGGCGACCTGAAAACGAGCGTCCTCGACCTGCTCGAGTACAACAAGCTGCGCTCTGCCGAGCGCGAGATAGAGCAGGAAAAATCCGCCCTGGAGCAAAGCGCCCCCACCAAAGAACACGACCTGCGCCTCCAGCGCAGGCGCAGGTCAAGCGCGATGGAGAGATGAAGAAGCATCCCCGGGGAGCAATGTTCCCCGGGGATTACGCGGCTGCAAGGTGAAAGTTTGTGCTATCCATGATGCAAACTTCGTAAAAATAAAAGTTTGTGCTGAGAGCTATTTCAGGAACGTCCCAGCTGCTGAAAGAAAAGCTATCAACAACTCACTTTCCCCCTTGCCAACCGCCCCACCCCTATGGTACAATAACATCAACAACCAACCCATTGCATTATATCATCATTGCACAAGGAGGTGTTTACATGTCCGACGCTTATACGCTCCGCATTGCCGGGTACTGCCGCATATCTGTTGACGAGGAGCTTGACCGGGACAACACTTCTATTGAGAACCAGAAGGCCATTATCTCGGACTTTGTCGCGCGCAAGTTCGCGGGGGCGGAGCTGGTGTTTTACGAGGATCGCGACCGGTCGGGCTACACCTTTGAGCAGCGCGAGGGGTATCAGGCCATGCGGCGCGAGCTGGTGGCGCACCGGCTGGACATACTCGTGGTCAAGGACTTCTCCCGTTTCTCGCGCCGCAACAGCCGCGGGCTGGTGGAGCTGGAAGACCTGCGCGACGCGGGCGTGCGGATAATCTCAATCGGCGACAACATAGACTTTCCCAATGACGACGACTGGCTCAAAATACAGTTCCAGTTCCTCCTGAACGAGATGCCCGTCACGGACACGAGCCGCAAGGTGAAGTCCGTCATACGCCGCCGGCAGGAGGATGGCAAGTGGATTTGCGCCGCGCCCTACGGCTACATCGTCAACAAGCAGCAGCAGTTCGAGGTCGTACCCGTCGAGGCCGACGTGATACGCCGCATTTACCGGCTCTACATCGACGGCTGGGGCTACAAGCGCATAGCGAACGCGCTCACTGACGAGGGCGTCCCTACGCCGCGGATGTCGGAGCGCGAGCGTAAGGTGGCCGAGGGCGAGGACTACCGCCGCAGCGTCAAAAACGCATGGAGCATCGTCACCGTACAGGGCATACTGGACAACGACTTCTACATCGGCACCCTGCGCCAGGGCAAATACCAGCGCGCGAAGATAAACGGCCGCGACGTAAGGCGCGACGAGACGGAGCAGATAGTTATAGAAAACCACCACCAGCCCATCATCGGCTACCGCACCTTTGCCACCGTGCGCGCGCTGCGCGAAAAGCGCGCGAAGTACAACTACCGCGGCGTGAAGATAAACGACAACGTCTACTCCGGCTTCCTGGAGTGCGGCGACTGCGGCGCGCCCATGTTCGCCCTCGGGCGGCGCGACCTGAAGCCCGCCTACACCTGCGGCACCTATCACCGGCGCGGCACTGCCGGCTGCACCACGCACCACATCCGCGTGGACAAGCTCGACGAGCTGGTCAAGCTCTACGTCAAAAAGGTGCGGGATAACTCCGCGGATATGCTCGCCAAGCTCAACGAGGAGCTGGCGCGCGAGCCGGAGGACGTGGCGGAAGCGGAGCGCAGCGCGGCGAATCTGGAGGACGTGCTGCTCGACGCGCAGGAGGAGCTGAAGGCCACGAAGCGGCAGCGCGTGCGCGACATCATGCGCCACCCGGAGAACGAGGCCGTGCTCGAGGAGACCTACGACGAGCTGGAAGCCGACCTCATGCGCCGCATAGAGGGGCTTCAAAACCAGCTCGAGCGCGTCACGGACAAGCGCAACGCCATCATCCGCACCAACCGCGCCGCCAAGACGGCGATGGACGTCTTTGACGACATCCTCGCCAAGCCGCATTTGGAAAAGCAGGACCTGGAGCTCATCATCGAGCGCATCTACGTCTTTGAGGACCACGTCGAGATAAGGCTCAAGGCCGACATAGACACGCTGCTGCGCCGCGGCGAGCTTCCCGATGAGGACGGCGGCGAGGGCAGCGAAGGCGGCGGGGACGGCGGCACGGAGCCGGTGAGCGTAGTGCAGAGCGCAGCGCACCACGCGGACAAGGTGCTCCGCGCCAATGTTATCAGCGACGGCGACCCGTTGGAGATATTTACGGACAAGGACGGGGAGGTCATATTCAAGAAATACTCGCCCATTGGCGAGCTTTCCGATTTCGCCGCGCAGATCTGCGACTCGCTGCACAAGTCCACGGACGCCGTCGCGGCGGTCTGCGACCGCGACGCGGTCATCGCCGTCTCCGGCGGCGGGCGGCGCGAGCTGCTCGACAAGCGCATCAGCCCCGAGCTGGAGCAGATCATGGAGTCGCGCCGGCTCTTCCGCCAGGACGGCGGCATATGCTCCGTGCCCATCACCGAGGGCGAGAGCGGCTTTTGCATAGCCGTCGCCGCGCCCGTCATCTCGGAGGGCGATATCATGGGCTGCGTGCTCTTCGCCGCGCCAAAAAACGCCCCGCCCCCGGGCGAGGTGGAGCACAAGCTCGCCCAGACCGTCGCCGCCTTCCTCGGCAAGCAAATGGAATCCTAGCGGCCAACGGCCGCTGCCAGGCTGCGCCTGGAGGCAGTGGGCTGTGCCCTGGTCTACGGTGAGGTTTGCGGAAACTTATAGCAGAAAAGCCGCGGGGCAGTGCCCCGCGGCTTTTGTTCTACGCTACGTGCGCTGTGCGCCGCTCTATTTGAAGTTTTCGGCCGCCTTTTTCAAAAGGCGGTGGGCTCAATACGGGCGCGGGGGGCGGCCTGGCGGACGAGCTTTTCCACCTGCCGCGCCTGCGCGAGCTGTGCGGCGTGGGCGGCTTTGGCCTCCGGCGTGAGGCACCTGGCCTCGCTGGCGGCGAAACGCGCCTCCACGCCCACGAAACGTTCGCCCTGCACGAGTTTGTCGGCGAGGAACACCACCGCCGCCTCGTTGATCTCGCCCGGGGCGTCCAGGCCGTGGTGCTGGCGCACGATGTCCGCCACGCGCGGATAGCCCAGCTCCGTCAGGTACTCCGCGCCGCGCCGGGCATGCTGCGGCTCGGTGCGGGCGACGTCGTGCAGCAGCGCGCCGGCGCTGACGGCGAATTCGTCCAGCCACACGCCCGCCGCGGCCAGCGAGCAGACGAGACGCAGCGCCTCCCGCTCCACGGCCCGGCAGTGGGCGGCCACTTTTTCCGGCGCCACGGCGGCGAGCATCCTGTGGCAGAGAGCGGGCAGCAGCTCCGGGCGCGGGCGGCGTCCGGCGCGGCCGCGCAGGGTGAAGCGGCCGTTTTCGTATTCCAGATGGGTGACGGAGCCGTATTTGAGCTCGAGTTTGGCCGCCGCGGCCGCGTCCATGCCCAGGACATGGCCCAGGAAGAGGCGCGTGGCCGAGCGGTGGCCGACGAAGGCGAGGTCCCCGTGCGTGCAGACGAGGGCCTCCTCCACCGCGCGCATGTATCTTGCGAGCACCTCCGAGGCTTCCTCCGCGCCCGGCGGCAGCAGCCACAGCTCCTTTCCCCGGCGCGCGAAGAGCTCCGGCCAGCGCTCGCGTATCTCCTCGAACGTGAGGCCGTCCCATCCGCCCATGCCCGCTTCGCGCAGGCCGGGCAGGGCCACGCCGCGCGCGCCCATCAGCTCCGCCGTCTCCCGCGCGCGAGAGAGCGGGCTGACGAACACTTCGCCCAGCTCGCGCGACTCAAAGCCCGGCGCGAGCAGCACGGCGCGCAGCCGCCCCAGGGCGGAGAGCGGGTAGTCCGACGCGCCGACGCAGCGGCGCTGGCCGCCGGGCATCTCCACGTCGCCGTGGCGTATGAAGTACAGGTTCCGCACCGCCGGCGGCCTCCTTTCAGCAGTTTTTTATGGGCAGACCGCCGCTCAGGCGCGGGCGGCGGAGGCGATGCCGCGCACGGCCTCCTTCAGCACCTCGACGTCCAGCCCGGCGGCGACGCTGGGGAAGCCCTGGCTGAAATAACGCTTCGCGGCCTCGCCGCTGCCGGCGTACATGATGCAGAGCTTGCCCGCGGCGGCGCAGGCACGGCGCACACGCTCGATGCCCTCCGTCAGCAGGGGGTCGCCGAACTTCCCGGGGATGCCGAGGGCGATGGAGAGGTCGAACGGGCCGATGAAGATGCCATCC
This sequence comes from Candidatus Scatomorpha stercorigallinarum, assembly GCA_944387865.1. Lineage (GTDB taxonomy): Bacteria > Bacillota > Clostridia > Oscillospirales > Oscillospiraceae > Scatomorpha > Scatomorpha stercorigallinarum. The sequence goes on from CALXGN010000023.1 coordinate 4,527, forward strand.
ACGCCCTCCACGGCCGCGATCTCCTCGATGTGCTCCAGGCATCCCGCCGTCTCGCACTGGGGGATGAGCAGCGTGGAGGCGTTGGCCTCGGCCATGTAGCCGTCCATGCCGCGCTCATAGCAGCTGCCGCTGCCCCAGCCGCCGTCGCGCGTGGGGCAGTAGCCGCGGTTGCCCAGCGGCGGGAATTTGGCGTAGCTCACCAGCTTGCGCGCCTGCTCCACCGTCTCCAGCTGGGGGACGACAAGGCCGGCCGCGCCCGCGTCCAGCATCTTCAATATGGGGCTGCGCTCGATGCCGTCCACGCGCACCAGCGGCGCCAGGCCCGCGCCCTGGGCCACGCCCACCAGCTGCGCCGCGTGCTCGGCCCCGATGGGCGAGTGCTCCAGGTCGATGAGCACGTAGTCCATGCCCGTGTAGGCCAGCACCTCGATGGCCGGGGCGCTCAGCAGGTGGCTGATGATGCCGAGGCTGGGCTCGCCGCGGCGGAATTTTTCCAGGATGGCGTTTTTCACCGTCTGCCTCCTTTTTACCGGTTGAAATACTCCAGCCGCACAAAGCCGTGGCTGATGTCCACGCTCGTGTAGCAGCCGTGGAGCATCCAGATGTGCGTCACGGCCCGCGGCTGCATGTCCAGCAGCTGGATGATCAGCGTGGCCAGCGCGCCGTTGTGGCCCACGAGCAGCGTGTCCTCGTTTTCGGCGAGCACCTCGTCGAGCAGCGAGCGCGTGCGCGCGCTGACCTGTTCAAAGCTCTCCCCGCCCGGCGGCGGGACCTGCGACCAGTCGGCGAGCATGCCGCGCACCTGCTCGGGGTACTCCGCGAGCAGCTGCTCATAGCCCTTGTTCTCAAAGTCCCCCATGTCCTGCTCGATGAGCTCGCGGCGGGTGACGATGGGCACGTCCCGCCCGGCGAGGGCCAGGCGCGCCGTCTCGTCCGCGCGCGAGAGCGGGCTCACAAAGCAGCGGGCGATATGTACGCCGGCGAGCTTTTCCCCCAGCTCGCGGGCCTGGGCGCGGCCGCGCTCCGTCAGCGCCAGGTCCGTGACGCCGTAGAACAGGCGCTTCACGTTCCCCTCGGATTCGCCGTGCCGCGCAAGGTATAATCTCATATGTGACCTCCTTATCCCACGCTGAGGCCGCCGAGGCGGCGGCGGATCATGTCCAGGGCGTGCTGGCAGGCATAGAGCCGCACGCCGGCGCGGCCGCGGCCGGGGACGTGTATCTCCCGCACCCAGACGTCGCTCCCGTCCGCCAGGGAGATGAACACCGTCCCCACCTCGTGCACGCCGTCCCCATCCGGGCCGGCGAGGCCGGTGATGCCCACGCCGAGGCCGGAGCCCAACTTTTCGCTCACGCGCCGCGCGAGCTCCGCCGCCACCTCGCGGCTGACGGCGCCCTTTTCCTCCAGCAGCTCATGGGGTACGCCCAGCAGCCTCTCCTTGGCCTCGTTGGTGTACACCACCACGCCGCCCAGCAGCGCGGCGCTGGCGCCGGGGATGTCCGTCACGCGCTTTTGCAGCTCCCCGCCGGTGCAGCTCTCCGCGCAGGCGAGGGTGACGCCCTCCTCCAGCAGCCGGCGGACCGTGAATTCGGCCAGGTTGGCCCCGTCCACGGCGTAGGCCAGGTCGCCGAACTCGGCGAGCACGCGCTCGATGACGGGCTTCATCATCTCCTCCGCCGCCTCGCGCGTGGGGGCCTTGGCCGTCACGCGCACCAGGCACTCGCCCTGCTTGGCGTAGGGCGCGAGCGTGGGGTTGGTGAGCCGCTCCATGTAGTCGCGCAGGCGGTACTCCATCTCGCTCTCGCCGATGCCGAAAAAGTGCACGTTGTGCGAGACGATGACGCCGTCCGAAAGGGCGGCGAGGATGGGCCGCACGCGGTGCTCGAGCATCGGCCGCAGCTCGCTGGGCGGGCCGGGGAGCATGATCACGCGCACGCCCCCGCGCTCGAAATAGCAGCCGGGGGCCGTGCCCCAGTCGTTGCGCAGCGGCGTGGAGCCCTCCGGCAGGTACACCTGCTGCAGGTTGTTGGGCGTGAACTCGCGGTAGCCGCGCTTCTCCCAGAGGCCGCGCAGCCACTCCTCCTCACCGCGGTCGAGCTTCAGCTCCATGCCGAAGCCCTCGGCCAGGGCGTTTTTAGTCAGGTCGTCGCAGGTGGGGCCGAGCCCGCCGGTGGTTATGATGAGGTCGGCCCGCTCTCGGGCGCGGCGCACGGCCTCCGCCACGCGGCCGGGGTTGTCGCCCACCACGGTCTGCCAGTAGACGTTTATGCCGTACTCGCTGAGCAGCACGGCCACGTCCGCCGCGTCCGTATTGACGGTGCTGCCGAGCAGCAGCTCGGTGCCGACGGAGATGATCTCAGCTTTCAAGGTCTATCCATATCCTTTCGATGCCGTTCACGGACTCCTCCACCAGGGCCTCCACGTCCAGCGCGCCCTCGGCGGCCTCCACCTCGGCGAGCTTCGGCTTTGTGCGCGGGTGGCGGGGGGTGAAAACGGTGCAGCAGTCCTCATAGGGGAGTATCGAGGTCTCAAAGGTGCCGATGGCGCGCGCGTGGCGGACTATCTCCTCCTTGTCCATGCCCACCAGCGGCTGCAATATGGGCAGCTCCGTCACCGCGCGGGTGACGGCCATGGCCTCCATCGTCTGGCTCGCCACCTGGCCCAGGTTCTCGCCCGTGACGATGGCACGGCAGGAGTTGCGCTGCGCCACGCGGTCGGCGATGCGCATCATGAAGCGGCGCATGACCAGCGTGAAATACTCCTCCGGGCATTTGGCGCGTATCTCCTCCTGGATGTGCGTGAAGGGCGCCACTTCCAGGCACATGGGGCCGCAGCTGGGCACCAGCAGGCGGGCCAGCTCGATGACCTTCTCCTTGGCGGCCTCCGAGGTGTAGGGGAAGGAGAAAAAGTGCAGCGGCACCAGCTTCACGCCCCGGCGGGCGATCATGTAGCTGGACACGGGCGAGTCGATGCCGCCGGAGAGCAGCGTCACCGCCCGGCCGTTGGAGCCCACGGGCATCCCGCCCGCGCCGGGCACCGGCGCGGCGTGGACATAGGCCGCGTAGTCGCGCACTTCCAGGTGGACGACCAGTTCCGGGTGGCGCACGTCCACCCGCGTGTCGGGGAAGGCGTCCGCCAGCAGGCCGCCCACATACTGGCTGAGCTGGATGCTCGTCATGTGGAAGCTCTTGTCCGAGCGGCGGCTCTCCACCTTGAAGCTCTCCGCCCCCTCCATGTCCTCGCGCAGGTATTCGCGCGCTTTTTCAAAGATGGCGTCCTCGTTCTTCTCGCAGGCGGCGGCGCGCGTGAGGGCGATGATGCCGAACACGTGCTTCATGGCCTCGAAGGCGGCGTCCATGTCCGCCGAGTCGTCCTCCGGCTCCACATACACCGTGGACTGCACGCAGTAGACGTGGAAATTGCCCAGCGGCTTCAGGCGCTTGCGGACGTTGGCCAGCAGCTTCTGCTCGAAATAGCGCTTGTTCAGCCCCTTGAGCACCACTTCGCCCTGCTTTAAGAGTATGATGTCCTTCATTTTTCCTTCAACTTCCTCTTGTTGCCCTTTTCGTCGACAATGTATGTGTTCTCCAGCACCTGCCGCGCGCCCAGGCGCCACTCGGCGAGGTATTCCTCCCGCAGCGCCGCGCGCTCCGCTTTTTCCTCCTCCGTGAGCTCGCGCTCGCGCGAGATGCGCGTGAGCTCCGAAATGCGCGCCTTTTTCTCTTCCGTCATCTGGCCGCCCTCAATTCTTCAGCGAATTCAGCGGCGCGGGGATGCGCCCGCCGCGGGCGATGAAGTCCGCAGAGGAGGCCTTGTGCACCGCTATCACCGGCGCGCTGCCCAGCAGCCCGCCGAACTCCACCGTGTCGCCCACGTCCATGCCCGGGGCGGGGATGATGCGCACGGCGGTGGTCTTGTTGTTTATCATGCCTATGGCCGCCTCGTCCGCGATGATCGCGGCGATGGTGGACGCCGGCGTCGCGCCCGGGACGGCTATCATATCGAGCCCCACGGAGCAGACGCAGGTCATTGCCTCGAGCTTGTCTATGGTCAGCACTCCTGATGAGGCGGCGTCTATCATCCCCTCGTCCTCACTGACGGGTATGAACGCGCCGGAGAGCCCTCCAACGCTGGAGCTCGCCATAACGCCGCCCTTCTTCACGGCGTCGTTGAGCAGCGCGAGCGCCGCGGTCGTGCCGTGCGTGCCGCACTTTTCAAGGCCCATCTCCTCGAGTATGCGCGCCACACTGTCGCCCACGGCCGGCGTGGGCGCCAGGGAGAGGTCGACGATGCCGAAAGGCACGCCCAGCCGCCGAGAGGCCTCCTGAGCCACCAGCTGGCCCATGCGCGTGACCTGGAAGGCGGTCTTTTTCACCGTCTCCGCCACCACGCCGAAGTCCGCGCCGCGCACGGCGCGCAGGGCGTGATGCACCACGCCGGGGCCGGAGACGCCGACGTTTATCACCGTGTCCGGCTCGCTCACCCCGTGGAAGGCCCCGGCCATGAAGGGGTTGTCCTCCACCGCGTTGCAGAAAACGACCAGCTTGGCGCAGCCGAAGCCGCCCTGCGCCGCCGTCAGCTCCGCCGTGCGCTTCACCGTCTCGCCCATCAGCGCCACGGCGTCCATGTTGATACCCGCGCGGGTGGAGCCGATATTCACGCTCGAGCAGACGAGCTCCGTCTCCGCCAGGGCCTCGGGTATCGAGCGGATGAGCTTTTCATCAGCCGGGGTCATGCCCTTCTGCACCAGGGCGGAAAAGCCGCCAACGAAGTTCACGCCCGTCGCCTCGCGCGCCCTGTCCAGCGCCCTTGCAAACGGGACATAGTCCTCCGCGTCCGACGCCGCGGCGACGAGCGCTATGGGCGTGACGGAGATCCGCTTGTTCACGATGGGGATGCCGAACTCGGCCTCGATCTCCTCGCCCACGCGCACAAGGTCCTTAGCCGAGCGCGTGATCTTGTCGTATATCTTGCGGCAGGCAGCCTCCGCGCTGCTGTCGCAGCAGTCCAGCAGCGATATGCCCATCGTCACCGTGCGCACGTCGAGGTGCTGCTGGTCTATCATCTCTATGGTCTCGAGTATTTCTCCCCGGTTTATCATGCTCATTCCTCCGTGAATCCGGCGTCCCGGCCATGCCGCGCGCTGCTTTCTTGTCCTCCCGGCGGCGTTTACGCCGCGCGTATTGCCAATCCATCCCGGCGGGGCTTTGCCTCGCCGGGATACCATATCTTGCGCCACCGCGGCGCAACCTCCGCGCCGTGCGCGGAGAGGGGGGTATCGCGGCGCGAGCGCCGCGTATATAGGGGGGAAGGATTTCCCCCCTATAAATTTTTCATATTCTATGCATTGCGTTAAAGATATCCTCGCGCTGTATGCGTATCTGCAGGCCTCTGCTCTCGCCCTCGGCGGCCAGCTCGCTGGCGAGGCTGGCGAAGGGCACGGTGCAGCCCGAGGCGTCCACCAGCATGATCATCGTGAAGTAGTCCTGCAGCACCGTCTGGCTGATGTCCAGCACGTTCACTCCGCGCTGCGCCAGCAGCGCGCTCACGTCCGCGATGATGCCCACACGGTCCTTGCCTATCACAGTGGCGATGGCTTTCATTGTCTATACCTCCGTTTTCAGATGCCCAGGCCGTCGAGGTCCTGCTCGAAGGCCGGGATGAAGTGTTCAAGGAAATATTCCGCCTCCGGCAGCGCCATCGAGCGTATGCGCTCCAGCGTCTGCCGCTCGGCGGAGAGGAACTCCAGGTTGCCCGCCTTGCGCTCCTCGATGCACTTGATGTAGGCGGAAAGGCGGTCCGCCGCCTTGACGAGCTTTTCGGCGCCATCCCCCACTTTGCCGGATATCAGGGGCTCATATGCGCTTTGCAGCTCCACCGGCAGCATGGAAACGAGCTTTTCTGCTGCTCCGCGCTCCACTTCCTTGTACGCCGCTGTCAGGTCGCCGCTGTGGTACTTGACGGGCGTGGGCAGGTCGCCGGTGATGATCTCCGGCGCGTCGTGGAAAAGGGCGGCGGCCGCAAGGGCGTTTGGGTCGCACTCGCGGCCGAAGACCTCGCGGCGGATGACGCCCAGGGCGTGGGCGATGACGGCCACCATATGGCTGTGCTCCTGGACGTTCTCCGGTATGCTCGAGCGCATCAGGCCCCAGCGGCCGATGTAGCGCATGCGGGAGATGAGCGCGAAAAAGCTGTTCATATCGCTTCCTCCACGGCCGCGGCGCCGGCCACCACGCGCTTGGCCATCCATTTTTTAGAAAAGTAGCGCGGCAGGCTCATAGCCACGCCCAGTCCCCAGCCGATGGGGATGTTCAGCCAGCAGGAGGAGTAGCCGAGGTCGAAGGCGTAGGCCATCAGGTAGGCGGCGATGACGCGCGACGTCAGCGTGCTGAAGCTGGTGAGCGAGGTCCACATCACGTCGCCCGCGCCCTGCAGGAGGCCGCTGGTGGGCATGTAGGTGGCGAAGAGCATCATGAAGCAGCTGGTCAGGCGCTGGTACTCCACCGCCTGGGCCAGGGCCTCGCCGCTGAGGGCGAAGAGCCGCGCGAAGTCCGGCGCGAGGAAATAGAGCCCCACGGCGATGGCCACGCTGGCCGCGCAGCTCATGGCGGTGCCGGCCTTCCAGCCGGCGCGGACGCGGTCGTATTTCTCCGCGCCCACGTTCTGCCCGGCGAAGGTGGCGGCGGCGTTGTTCATGCCGAAAACGGGTATCAGCGCGTAGGCCTCCATGCGGTTGCCGGCGTTGAAGGCGGACATGGTCACCTGCCCGAAGCCGTTGACCAGGCGCTGGATGAACACGTTGCCCAGCGAGACTACGGCCTGCTGGATGATGGAGGGGATGCCGAGCCGCAGGCAGATGCGGAATTTCTCCCTGTCGAACACGAACTCGCCGCGGCGGAAACGGAAGATCGGGTAGTGGCGGAACATGTAAAAGATGCTGAAAGCCGCGCAGACAGCCTGGGCGATCACCGTGGCCACGGCCACGCCCATCACGCCCCAGCCGAAGCTGATAACGAACCAGAGGTCGAGCACGGTGTTCAAAAGCGCGCTGACTATCAGGAAATACATGCTCGCGCGCGAGTCGCCCACCGCGCGGAGCAGCCCCGCCACGGCATTGTAAACATACTGGAAAACAAGCCCGACGGCGTATATCGCAAAGTACTCTATGGCGTAGCCGCGGCTCGCCTCGTCCGTGACGCGCATCAGCCCCACGACCAGGACCTCCGCCCCGAGGCAGCCCGCCACCGCGAGGACCGCGCCGAGCGCGGTCTGCGTTATCAGCAGCGTGGATGCCGCGCGCCGGAGCTCCGTTTCGCGCCTTGCGCCGTAGAGCTGCGAGACGAGCACGCCCCCGCCGTTCGCGAGGCCCATCGATATGGCCAGGAACAGGAATATCAGCGATGTGCAGCTTCCCACCGCGGCAAACATCGCGTTGCAGATCTCCTGCGTCTCCCCGCCGTAGCGGCTGACGACGATGCTGTCGACGGTGTTGTAGAGCTGCTGCAAAAACTGCCCCAGCATGATCGGTATGGAGAAGAAAAAAAGCTCCTTCCACACCGAGCCCACCGTCATATCCCGCTGACCGCCCATATACCGCAACATCTCCCGCTAAAATGTCATACATAGGTGATTTTATCATGCCGCGGCCGCTGTGTAAAGCCCCCCAGGCTGCGCCAAGCTGCGCTTGGATGCAGATGCGCTGCGCGGCGCGCAGCGCATCTGCCCCCGGCCGCCGGCCAGGGGCTTGATTTGCACCGGCGGGGCGGCTATACTGGGTACAGGGGGGGTGGCAGATATGTTCAGCTGGCTGGATTTCCTTTCATACGCAGTGGTCACGGCGGTGACGCCGGGGCCCAACAACCTGATGAGCCTGTCCAACGCCGGCCGGCTGGGTTTCCGGCGGGCGTTCCCCTTCAACCTGGGCATCTGGGCGGGCTTTTCCATCGTCATGCTGCTGTGCACCTTCTTCTGCGGCGCGCTCTCGGACCTGATACCGAAGATCAAAACGCCCATGCTGATCGCCGGCGCGGCCTACATGCTCTATCTGGCCTGGGGGACCTTCAAAAGCCCGCCGCTGACGGAGGCCGCGGGCGAGGGCGGCAGGGGCGGCTTTGGCTCCGGTTTCATTTTGCAGTTCGTGAACGCGAAGATCTATATCTACTGCATCGTCTCCATGGAGGCCTATATCCTGCCCTACTACCAGGGCGATTGGCTGGCGCTGACGCTCTTCGCCCTGCTGCTGGCCTTCATCGGCTTTCTGTTCACGCTCTGCTGGTCGGCCTTCGGCTCGGCGTTCAAGCTGCTGTTTTCCCGCTACGCGAGCGTCACCAACACGGTGATGGCCCTGCTGCTCGTCTACTGCGCCGTGTCGCTGTTTTTATAAAAATGGAAAGGGATGCCGGCCGGCATCCCTTTTTGCTTTGTCAGAGGCGCCCGCCGCCGTCAACGGCGGCTTTTCTTTTACATTATTACTTGCAAAACTCACATATGGGTGTTAAAATACAGGTTTGTGAAACTGATCGGACGGTGATGACTAATGGACAAAGCACATTTGAGGAATGTTGCCATAATCGCCCACGTCGACCACGGGAAAACCACCCTCGTGGACGAGATGCTCAAGCAGTCGGGCGTCTTCCGCGACAATCAGGAGGTTGCCGCCTGCGTGATGGACTCCGGCGACCTGGAGCGCGAGCGCGGCATCACCATACTGGCCAAGAACACCGCGGTGCGCTACGGGCAGTACAAGATAAACATCGTTGACACCCCGGGCCACGCCGACTTCGGCGGCGAGGTGGAGCGCATACTGAAGATGGTGAACGGCGTCATCCTGCTGGTGGACGCCGCCGAGGGGCCCATGCCGCAGACGCGCTTCGTGCTCTCCCGCGCGCTGGAGCTGGGCCACCGCGTCATCGTGGTGCTGAACAAGATCGACCGCCCCGACCAGCGCGTGCTGGAGGTGGTGGACGAGGTGCTGGAGCTGCTGATGGACCTGGGCTGCACGGATGAGCAGCTCGACTCCCCCATGCTCTTCTGCTCCGGGCGCAACGGCACGGCCAGCTATTCGCCGGACGTACAGGGCGTGGACCTGCAGCCGCTGTTCGACACCATCGTCAAATACATCCCCGCGCCGGAGGGCGACGAGAACGCCCCCTTCCAGATGCTCGTGAGCAGCATCGACTACAACGAGTTCGTGGGCCGCATCGCCATCGGGCGCATCGAGCGCGGGACGATACACGACAACGACGAGATCGCCGTCTGCAACTTCCACGACCAGGCAGCCGCGCCGCGTCGGGCCAAGGCCGTGTCCATGTACGAATTTGAGGGATTGCAGCGCGTGCCCGTAAAGGAGGCCCGCGCCGGCAGCATCATCGCCATGAGCGGCATCGGCGACATCACGATCGGCGACACCATCTGCGCCCCCGCGCAGGTGGAGCCTATCGAGTTCGTGAAGATAAGCGCGCCCACCATCGAGATGACCTTCTCCGTGAACGACAGCCCCTTCGCCGGGCGCGAGGGCAAGTTCGTCACCAGCCGGCAGATACGCGAGCGCCTGTTCCGCGAGACGCTGAAGGACGTCTCCCTGCGCGTGAGCGAGCTGGAGGGCGCCACGGACAGCTTCGTGGTGGCCGGCCGCGGCGAGATGCACCTCTCCATCCTCATAGAGACCATGCGCCGGGAGGGCTATGAGTTCGCCGTATCGCCCCCGCGCGTGCTCTTCCGCGAGATCGACGGCAAGAAGTGCGAGCCCATCGAGCGCGTCGTCGTCGACGTGCCCAGCGAGTACATCGGCGCGGTCATCGAGAAGCTCGGCTCCCGCCGGGGCGAATTCCTCGAGATGCTGCCCGTCGGCAGCCGCACCAAGGCCACTTTCCTGGTGCCGGAGCGCGGGCTCTTCGGCTACCGCAACGAATTTTTGACCGACACCAAGGGCGAGGGCATCATGTCCAGCGTCTTTGAGCGCTACGAGCCCTACAAGGGCGACCTCAGCCGCCGCGGCACCGGCAGCCTCATCGCCTGGGAGACCGGCGAGGCCGTCACCTACGGCCTGTTCAACGCGCAGGAGCGCGGCGCGCTCTTCATCGGCCCCGGCACGCAGGTCTACGCCGGCATGATCGTCGGCGTCTCGCCCAAGAACGAGGACATCCCGGTGAATGTCTGCCGCCGCAAGCAGCTCACCAACATGCGCGCCGCCGGCAGCGACGAGGCCCTGCGCCTCACCCCGCCGCGCCACCTGAGCCTGGAGCAGTGCCTGGAGTTCCTCGCCGACGACGAGCTCCTTGAGGTCACCCCCAAGAGCCTGCGACTGCGCAAGCGTATCCTCGACCACAGCCAGCGCATGAAGGCCCTCAAAGGCGGCCCCAAAGCCTAACCGGCCAGGCGGCCGGCGGCAGAGGGCTGTGCCCTGGTCTACGGTGAGCAAGAGCAAACTTATAACAGAAAAGCCGAGGAGCTACCGCTCCTCGGCTTTTGCTCTACGCGGCCTGCGCTGCGCGCCCGGTTTCGCCCGCGCCGCTGCCCTCGCCTCCCCTGCCGCGCAGGGGAGGTGGCGCCTGCGCAGCAGGCGACGGATGGGTGTTGGAGGTTTACGCATCTTACCAAAGAAACGCAGACCTTCGGCACCCCTCCGGCCGCGCTTGCGCGCGTCCACCTCCCCTACAATGTAGGGGAGGCTTTTAGGCCGCGTAGAGCAAAAGCCGGGGAGCGCAAGCTCCCCGGCTCTTTTGTTTTAAGTATCTGCGTCCTTGCCTTAGGACAGGCCGCAGGCAACTGCATCCAAACGCAGTTTGGCGCAGTTTGGCGCTGGGATCACACAAACATACCGGTGAACACGCCGGCGATGATGACGGAGGTGATGGTAACGGTGGTGAAGCCGCCGACGATCATGGGGGTGAACATGTGGCCCATGAGCGCTTCCTTTTCCTCGGGGGTCTCGGCCAGGGCGGTGCAGGTGTTCTCGGTGATGATCGCGTTGGGCGGGAAGCCGTACAGCGCGGTGAGGGCGGTGGCGAAGGCCAGCTTGAAGGACATCTTCAGGATCTTCGCGCCGACGAAGCAGAAGAGGCCCATGCCGACGACGCCGATGACGATGAGCTCGATCATCGGGACGATGATGCTGAGCAGCATCTCCGGGGTGCACATGTTCAGGCCGTCGAAGACGTACATCATCAGGGCGAACATGACGATACCGTAGGAGTTGGACTTGTTCAGGGCGTTCTCATCGAGCAGGCCGATAGCAGTGGCGAAGATGCCGATGAGCAGGGCCCAGACAGCGCCGCTGATGGCGCCGATGCCCGGGAACTGGATGGTGCCGATCTGGGTGGCGATCCAGGCGAGGATGCCCATCTTGAGGAAGATCATCACGTTGTTGTTCCACTTGTCGGGCAGCGGGGGGACGAGCTTCTTCACGGCCTTGGTGGGGGCCTTGACGAGGTTGCCGCTGTCGGCGTCGATGGTGCCCTCGACAGCCTGGGCAGCCATCTTACCGGCACGGAACTCCTTCAGCTTGGCCTTGCCTTCGAGCTGCAGGCAGATGGCGGTCAGCGGGTAGCCGGCGAAGCCCTGCATGCAGTACATAACGATGGCGAAGACGGCGGCTTCCTGCAGGCCGGCTTCCTGGGCGGCGTCCTTCATGGTGGTAGCAGCCACGATGCCGCCGGTCAGCGGGGGCAGGCCGGCGATGATCAGGTTGTAGTCCATGAGCATCGGGCAGAATATGAACGCAAACGCGCACATGCCTGTCAGTCCCAAGAGGCATACCACAACCGTTTTCCAGTTCTCAGCCAGCTGCTTGAGGCTGATGATGGAGCCCATGTGCACGAGCAGCAGGTAGATACCGGTGGTGCTGCCGAAGGGGATCAGCGCGGAGTCGGTGATGAGGGTCTTCGGTATGATCGTCCAGTAGCCGACGATGAGGACGGCCGCGGTGACGAACACCGAGGGGATCCAGGCCTTCGTGATGTTGGAGACCGCTTCACCGATGAGGTAAACGATACAGCAGACGACGAAAGCCAATGCGAAGTTATACATTTTCTCTCTCCCTTTCCATTTATTAACAATAGTTTTCCTCTCGGAAAACGATTGTCTAAAAGAATGTCGGCCCCTTTCCGGGGGGTGGCAGGCCGTCGCCCGCCGCGCGGGCGGCGGCCGGGAGTTTGTTTACTTGGAGGCGTTGAAGTCGAGCGCGACCTGCGCGTGCAGCATGGCGCCCTTCAGGAGCTGGTCCTCGTCAACGCAGAAGTTGCCGGAGTGGTTGGGCCAGATGGCGCCGCACTCGGGGTTGCCGGTGCCGAGGAAGACCATGGCGCCGGGGGCCTTGTAGAGGTACTGGGAGAAGTCCTCCGCGCCGGTGGTGGCGGGGAAGTTGGCCAGGCAGTCCTCACCCATGATCTTCTTCGCGCTCTCCTGAGCGAGGGCGGCAAAGCCGTAGTCATTGATCGTGGGGGAGATCATGCGGGTGTACTCCACCTCGCCCTTCGCGCGGAAGGACTCGCAGGTGGACTTGACGACGCGGTTGATGCGCTCCTCAAAGGAGTCGCGGACCTCGTCGCGGAAGGCGCGGGTGGTGCCGGCGAGGACGCTGTTCTCGGCGACGACGTTCCAGCGCGTGCCCGTCTGGATGGTGCCGACGGTGACGACAGCGTTGTCCATGGGGGAGATCTCGCGGCTGACGATGGTCTGCAGGTTGTTGATGACGGCGGCGGTGACGACGGCGGCGTCCACGCCAGCCTCAGGCTGGGCGCCGTGGCAGCCCTTGCCGGTGATCTTGATGTTGAAGCTGTCGCAGGAGGCCATGCGCGGGCCGCCCTCGATGGAGACGGTGCCTGCCGCCACGTCGGTCCAGACGTGGATGCCGAAGCAGCCGTCAACGCCGTCCATCGCGCCCTGCTCTATCATGGAGATGGCGCCGAGGGCGACTTCCTCGGCGGGCTGGAAGGCCAGGCGGACGGTGCCGCAGAGGTCCTCCCTCATGTCCATGAGGATGTGCGCGGCGGTGAGCAGCATGGAGATGTGGCAGTCGTGGCCGCAGGCGTGCATCACGCCCTCGTTCACGCTGGCGTACTCCGCGCCGGTGGTCTCGTGGACGGTGAGGGCGTCAATATCCGCGCGCAGGAGTATCGTCTTGCCGGGCTTTGCGCCCTCGATGGTGGCCAGGATGCCGGTTTTCAGGCCGCAGTCACGATAGGGGATGCCCATCTTGTCGAGCTCCGCCTTTATCGCCTTGCTGGTCTCGAATTCCTCGCAGCTGACTTCGGGATGCATGTGGAAATAGCGGCGCATCTCGATCTGGTAATCGGCGTACTTGGCGGCAACTTCCTTGATGTTCATGGTTGACTTTCCTCCTCTTTCCTTCGCTAAGAATCTAAATACCCAAAGTTCCGGCATAAAATATGCCGTTATTTGATTTGATCGCCATCAATTGTCATATATCTCGCATTTCCGCGGCACATATGCCCGGCGGAAAGATTATCCGTGTTTATAATAATATCTTATTCAATTTCATTTGTCAAATATTAAAAATCACGCATACGCCGCCCCGGCGCGGCAAAAACAGCACATTTTGTGCCCTACAGGTGCCGGCATGGGGCGTTTTTGCGCACATCTTGTGTTAAAAAGCGCCCAAGATGTTTATTATCCGCATCCACGCGCGGAAGAGAAAAAATTTAGCGCCGGAGGGCGCCGCGCGGGGCCGGGCGCGATATAATCCCCGGCAAAGAGCATATGCAGCAGCGGCCCTGTCATGCCCGCTTTTTGCGGGAAAGCAGGTAATAATAAAACAAAAAGCCTGAAACTCATCGTTTCAGGCTAAAAAAATGGAGCTGCTGCCCGGATTCGAACCGGGGACCTCATCCTTACCAAGGATGCGCTCTACCTACTGAGCTACAGCAGCATTTCCGCTGAGGGGAACTCCCCACGGTGGATACCGTGGGGAGTGGCGACCGAGAAGGGACTTGAACCCTCGGCCTCTAGCGTGACAGGCTAGCGTTCTAACCGACTGAACTACTCGGCCACAAGCGGCTTTTGTAATATACCAGAACACGCGGCGCTTGTCAAGGGTGTTTTTGAAATTTGTGCGCTTGCGGCAAAACTTTTTTTGTGATAAGATGTGTTGAACGCTTTTTGGGAGGTAATGTCCTTGAAAAGGGCCGCGGCCATCATCCTCATATTCTGCCTTGTGGCGCTCTCCGCCGCGCCGCTGGGCGCCCGCGCGGACGAGACGGGCCTCTGCTACATCGCGCTCAACGAGGCCTTTGCGGACGGCGCGCTGGCCTATTTCTCCGGCAGCGCCGCATATGTCCCCATCGACTGCTTCGCGGACTTCAAGCTCTACAACTCCTACCACGCGGCGGACGACACGGCCACCCTCTTCAGCTCCAGCAAGCAGCTCTTCTTCGAGCTGGACACCGGCCGCACCTACGACAGCAGCGACAACTATTATAATACCTCCGCCATCCGCCGCAACGGGCAGGTCTATGTCCCCGTGTCCTTCGTCTGCTCGCAGTTCGGCTTCAGCTATTCGATCATCGAGGGCGTGGGCTATGGCGACGTGTGCCGCATCAAGGACAGCTCCTACACCCTCTCGGACAGCCAGTTCCTCTCCGCGGCGGAGAGCCTCATGCGCTCGCTATACGAGCAGTACAGCGGCGGCGGCATCTCCGCGCCGGGCAGCACGGACGTGGTGCAGCCCGGGGACATGGACGACCCCGTGTACCTCAGCTTCCAGGGCCTGCCCTCCTCCGCGCTCATCGACACGCTGCTGCAATTTGAGGTGGACGCCGGCTTCTTCCTCACGGCCGACGATATACGCACCTCGCCGGAGACGGTCCGCCGCCTGGCGGCGGAGGGCTTCTCCCTGGGCGCCCTGCTGGGCGCGGAGCCGCTCGCGGAGTACGAGGCCTTCTCCTCCCTGCTCTTCGAGGCCGCGCGCGTAAAGACGCTGCTGGTCTCCGCCGGCACGCCGGAGCACGAGGACGCGGTGAGCGCCATGGCCGCCACGGCGGGGCTCGTCTACTGGGACTACGACGTGGACGGCGTGCAGGGCGGCGCGGGCATCAGCTACGCCTCCATGGTCACGGCCTATATCGAGTACCTGCCCGAGCGGGCGGACGTGCGCATCCAGTGCAGCGCGCTGACGGACTCCTGCATCGCCTCCGTGCTGCTGTATTTCCAGGACAACGGCTGCTCCGTGCGCGCCCCAAATGAAGTGGAAGCAAAAATCTGAAAAAAGGGCTTGACAATCCCCCGCGCATCTGGTAATATAACTTTCGCACCGCACGGGGGTATAGCTCAGCTGGGAGAGCGCTTGAATGGCATTCAAGAGGTCAGCGGTTCGATCCCGCTTATCTCCACCAACGGTAAAGGCTTGTTTTCATGAGAAAACAAGCCTTTTCTTTTTGCGATGAGGCGGTATGTCCGCGCCGTCTCGCCGGTCTGCAAAGTGGGCGTTCACAGGGAACGCCTACTTTTTTGTCAATGATGCGGCTGTTTTTGCCCAATGCGGCGCGGCGCTCAGCCCTGGCCATAGTAGGCCTGCGGGCCATGTTTGCGCATGAAGTGCTTGTCCTGCAAATGCTGCGGCGCCGGCATGGCGTCGGCGTCCACCGCAAGGGTGAGCAGCGCCATATGCGCCACCTCCTCCAGCACCGCAGCGTGGTACACAGCCTCGGCCGCGTCCGCACCCCAGGCAAATGGGCCGTGGCTGCGGCAGATAACGGCAGGCACGTGCGCAGGCTCGATGCCGCGCGCCCGGAATTCCTCCACGATCACCCTGCCGGTGTTCCGCTCATAGTCCTCATCGATCTCCTCCGGCGTCAGCGCTCGCGCACAGGGCACCGGCCCATAGAAATAGTCGGCGTGGGTGGTGCCGTAGCACGGGATGTCCCGCCCGGCCTGCGCCCAGGCCACCGCGCAGGGGCTGTGCGTATGCACGACGCCCCCCAGGGCCGGGAACTCGCGGTACAGCACAAGGTGGGTCTTGGTGTCCGAGGAGGGGTTCAGCGCGCCCTCCACCACCTTCCCGTCAAGGTCCAGCACCACCAGCTTATCCGGCGTCAGTTCTTCGTATCTTACGCCCGAGGGTTTGATGACGACCAGGCCCTTTTCCCGGTCGATACCAGACACATTCCCCCAGGTATATGTCACGAGCCCCCGGCGCGGCAGCTCCATATTGGCTTCATATACGCTCTGCTTCAGCTTTTCCAGCACGGCGCCCACCTCACTTCAGCTTCCACGCCAGGTCGGCCAGGAACAGCTCGCGCTCCAGCCCCTCCACCGTGGTGTCCTTTGTGATGTGCACGAACTCGATGTCCATCATGCGCGCCCAGTCGCGCATCTGCCCGGCCGTCACGTCGTAGCTCAGCACGGTGTGATGCGCGCCGCCCGCCGTGATCCAGCACTCCACGCCCTCGGTGAGGCTGGGCTCCGCCCGCCACATCACCCGCGCGACCGGCAGGTTGGGCATCTTCATGATGGGCTCCACACAGTGGATGTCCTGGCAGATCAGGCGCAGGCGGCCGCCCATGTCCACCAAGCTCACCACGATGGCGTCGCCGGCGTGCCCCTCGAATACGAGGCGGGCGGGCGGTTCCCTGTCGCCGATGCCCAGCGGGTGTACCTCGATGCGCGGCCGCTGCGCGGCCACGCTGGGGCACACTTCCAGCATATGGGCGCCCAGGCTGTATTCCCGGCCCTTTTCCAGGTGATAGGTATAGTCCTCCATGAAGGCCGTGCCGCCCGTCTGCCCCTCGCTCATGGCCTTGAGTATGGCCGTCATGGCCGCCACCTTCCAGTCGCCCTCGCCGCCGTAGCCGTAGCCCTGCGCCATCAGGTGCTGGCTGGCGAGGCCCGGCAGCTGCTTCATGCCATACAGGTCCTGGAATGTGTTGGAGAACGCCCGGCAGCCCTCGGCGTCCAGCATTTTCTTCATGGCCAGCTCCTCACGGGCCTGGTAGCGCACGGTCTCGATGTCGTCCGTGGCAAAGTCATACAGCTCGCGGTATGTGTCCATGAGGGCGTCTATTTCCCCGTCCGTAACGGCGTCCATCGTCTCCACCAGCTGGCCCACGGGCCAGGTGTTCACCTGCCAGCCCAGCTTTGCCTGGACCTCAACTTTGTCGCCCTCGGTGACGGCGACCTCGCGCATGTTGTCGCCGAAGCGCATCACCTTCAGCCGCCTGCTGAACGCCGCCCCCACAGCCGCGCGCATCCAGCTGCCCAGGCGCTCCTGCACGTCCTCATCCCGCCAGTATCCCGCAATGACCTTGCGCGGCATACGCAGCCGCGCCGCGATGAAGCCGTGCTCGCGGTCGCCATGGGCGGCCTGGTTGAGGTTCATGAAGTCCATGTCGATCTCTTCGTCCGGTATTTCGCGGTCGTACTGCGTGGCCAGGTGGCAGTAGGGCTTTTGCAGCGCCGCGAGGCCGTTGATCCACATCTTTGACGGGCTGAACGTATGGCACCACGTCACCAGCCCCGCGCAGGCCTCGTCGTGATTTGCCTCGCGCACGATGTCCGTTATCTCGGCGTTCGTTTTGGCCGTCAGCTTGTACACGAGCCGGCACGGCAGCCTGCCCGCTGCGTTCATCTCATCGGCCATCTGCGCCGCGCGGGACGCCACGGTCTCCAGCACCCCGGGGCCGTAAAGGAACTGGCTTCCCACCACGAGCCAGAACTCATAGCTTTTCATGCTCATCTCTGTTCCTCCTTACCGCAGGGCCTCCACTGCGGCTCGCTCCACCGCGAGGCCCGTTTTGTAGTCCTCCATGAACCGTGCAAAGCCCGCGCAGTCCTCCTCCCGCGGGCGCTGGACGGCGCCTTTGGCGTCCGCGAACACCCTGTTCGCCAGATACTGCTCCAGCGTCTCGCCGGGCCGCTTTTCCAGCATATACGCCGCCAGCAGCGCCATGCCCCAGGGGCCGCCCTCGCCGGCCGTCTCCATCACGGCAACGGGTACTCCCAGCGCCCCCGCCAGCAGCCGCTGGCCCACAACGGGCGTCTTGAACAGCCCGCCATGGCCCAGCAGCGTGTCCAGCCGCACGCCCTCGCCCTCAAAGAGGATGTCCATGCCCAGCTTCAGCGTGGCCATGGCCGCATAGAGCTGCACGCGCGCCAGGTTCGCCAGCGTGAGGCGCGCGTCCGGGCGGCGCACCATCAGGGGGCGGCCCTCGGCCAGGCCCGTCACCGGCTCGCCGGAATAGTAATTGTAGCTCACGAGGCCGCCGCAGTCCGCTTCCCCTTCCAGGGCCTTTTCATAGAACAGGTCGTAGAGCGCCGGCTTTGCCAGCGGCGCGCCGGCCGCCGCGGCCATCTCCCCCAGCAGCTTCACCCAGGCGTCCAGGTCCGAGGTGCAGGTATTGCAGTGGACCATGGCCACCGGCGCGCCCGCCGGCGTCGTGACCATGTCGATCTCCGGATAGACCTTTGAAAGCGGTTTTTCCAGCACGAGCATGGCGAATACCGACGTGCCCGCCGACACGTTGCCCGTGCGCGGGGCCACACTGTCCGTTGCGGCCATGCCCGTGCCCGCGTCGCCTTCCGGCGGGCACAGCGGCACGCCGGGGCGCAATGCGCCGCTCGGGTCCAGCAGGCGGGCGCCCTCCGCCGTCAGCGCGCCGGCGGCTTCTCCCGCCCGCAGCACGCGCGGCAGGATGTCCGCCAGCCGCCAGGGCATATCCTGCGCCAGGGCGTCGAATTTCGCCAGCATCGCCCCGTCATAGGCGCACGATGCGCTGTCGATGGGGAACATGCCCGAGGCCTCCCCCACGCCCAGCACCTTTTCGCCCGTGAGCCGCCAGTGCACATATCCCGCCAGCGTGGTGAGAAACGCTATGTCCTTCACATGGGCCTCGCCGTTCAGCATGGCCTGGTAAAGGTGCGCCACGCTCCACCGCTGGGGGATATTGAAGCCCAGCAGCTCTGTAAGCCGCGCCGCCGCGGTCCCCGTCGTCGTATTGCGCCATGTGCGGAAGGGCGCGAGCTGCCCGCCGGCCGCGTCAAACGGCAGGTAGCCGTGCATCATGGCCGAGACGCCCATGGCGCCCACCGACGTGAGCGGCATGCCGTACTTTCCCGCGAACTCCGCCGCCAGCTTTGCATATGCGTCCTGCACGCCCGCCCACACGTCGTCCAGACTGTATGTCCAGTATCCGTCCTCAAGGCGGTTTTCCCAGTCGTGCGCGCCCGCGGCCAGCACCGCGTGGCCCGGCCCGATGAGCACCGCCTTGATGCGCGTGGAGCCCAGCTCCAGGCCGAGGGCCGTGTTTTCCAGTTTCAACGCGTTTGACATTTTATCATCTCCTTCGCAGACCCGAATTTAAAAAAGGCGCGGTGGAAACCATCTCGTTTCTGCCGCGCCTTATGGCTTCGCTATGTTTTGCTATTTTCTGTGAACACGCCGGTGCGTAAAGCCGCCCTTTACTGGATCAGGCCCACATTCATGTATTCACCGCTTAATAATCAAACTCATGCTCACCGACTTGAATGGTCTGCGTGAGCTGTTCATCTTTATATGGCTTGCGGATTTCCACCAAGTTGATAACGGTATATCCGCACTTACGGAGAAAACCAATCATACCGTGATTGTTGGGGTGAACATAGTTGAATACCGTGTCCTCGCCAAAGGACTTTGCCAATTCCTCAGCCTTTTCAAAGAGCTGCGAAGCAACACCCTTTCTGCGGAACTCCGGCTTTGCATAGATCGACTCCACCCATACACAAGGCTTATCCACACGACAAACGATGTAGCCGACATATTCGCTATCGCAGACCGCAGCATAACACGGAAAATCTGAATCAATGTATTCCTTCATTTCACTTACTCCTGCATCTGCATCGGGAAGTGCCTTTATCCCTTTGTAGCCTTTCAGGGCAACCCGAAAGTCAGCTACGAGAGAGCCTAATTGGTTGTAGTTTTCTTTAGTTATCTTTATTACAGTCACTTTCATAAAAGTTCCTCTAAGTATGCCATAAGATTGGAGGGATATCTCCCGTCCATGACGCTCTTGGTCCATTCCCTCACTGCATATTCCTCAAAAGCATTGCATTTTCCTGCATCATCACCAGACAGATAATAAGAACTATCCAAGCCAGGATATTTGCACGGTTTCTGTGTAATCCGTTCTTTTAAAAGAAGAATGTATGTGTGTAGAACATGATGCAAAAATTCATGGATAACAGACTCTGCTCTAAAAATCCCCGAACTAAAAACAAAACAGTTGTCCTTCATGTGATAATCGGCAGAATAAATGCATTTTATAGGATTGATGACAATTTGAATGTCTTGCACCGGAGAATGATACTGTTTTACACACCTATCCAAGCAGTTATGGATCAGACTCAGTTCCTTTTCATGGGCAAGGTTTTGCTGAGCGATCCATTGTTGCTCCCATTTCAAATAATCTTCAAATCCGGTACTGTCAAGAACCGCTTTCAAGGCGTTGGGAAAATCCGCAAGCCAGTTCCACAGTTCATTTCCCCGTTCCTGGTCTGCAATATTACCCGCACTCATAACTTGATTGCGAAGGTCATCAAAATTTTCATATCCCGCATAATCTGGGAGCAAGTAAAAGGTTGCTGTTTCCAAAATAGCGGCACGAGGCCAGTATGGATAGACCTCACAGGCCATCTGTCTTGTCTCCGAAAAGAAAGGAGGAGCGCATTGAGACAATGCAAATTTTCGGATCGCATCAACATGCTCATTCCCACGCTCCATAGAGAAAAAGTCATAGCCACATTGTAGCAAGGCATAGTAAATTGCAGAGATAGCCGGAATACCAGAAATCTTTGTTTGTCCATTTTTAGACATTGCTTTTTTCCTCCTTTCGGCAAAATCATTTTCAATATTAACTATGAGTTTCTTCTGCAATAAAGATTCATTTATGTGTACACACACATTATTATATAGGATAAGCCGCCATTTTTTCAATATCTATTCCGAAATCTATTGAATTAAAGCGTAACTTTTTTATGAACACACCAACACAAAGCAAGAGCTACCCCGACAAATGACAGGGTGGCTCTTGCTTGATAAGGAAAATCAATCAAGCGGCTTGTACTGTGTGACTGCTTTCAGATAGGCTTCTGGATCGCCGTTAAAAATTAAATCAGCATATGCGGCAGGGTCATTGTAAATAAGATAATCAAGTTCTGACCGCTGATACATATTGTTGGCTACCTCATTTTCAACGGCGATAGTATCAATAGAAACCATGCTGCCATCTGAAAAGCAAAGCTCTACACAAGCGGTATCAAGGTTAAATTCGCAAGATAACAGGTGTTTCATGGTGAATACCTCCGTATTTTTATATTTTGTTACAAAAAAGAACGATGCCGGTCATGCGACTCGACATCGTTCTTTTCATTGTTGTTTCCAACCCTGTCAGACAGATGCCGTAAAATAGTAATTTTTTAGAATTACTGTCTTACGAGCACCCATCTAA
>CALXGN010000024.1:0-22107 GCA_944387865.1 Candidatus Scatomorpha stercorigallinarum
TTGTGGGCCAGCAGGTCCTCGGTGAGCCCGGCGTTGTCGTCGATGAGCTTGCGCAGCCGCCCCGACTGATTCCCGGTGAAAAAGCCCAGGGGGAGCTTCAGCACATGGGTCATGGCGGCGCGCCGGATGTTCCGGGCGGTGCGGAAGGCCGCGATATGGGTGGACATAAGGGCGGCAAAGTACAGCAGGATACTGCCAATGGCAAACCACACCGCCATCCAGCCAAAACGACCCAGATCCCCGGCCCCGTCCAGGCTGGGCCAGGCGGCCAGTATGCTTCTGGCCACCAGCCAGACACACAGGTAGGGTGCCAGCCCCAGCACCGCCGACAGGGCGGACAGGACGCAGCCCAGGATAGTCAGGCGCTTGTGCCCGCCCGCATAGCCCAGTATGCGCCCAAGGCCGCTTTGTTTCTTTTGCTTCAAAGGTATCCCTCCTTAAAATGATTAGTTTACACTAACTGTTGGGCAAAAAAAGAAAGCCTTGCAGAGTTCCTGCGGCCGCAGCCGCAGGGATAAGATCGGAATTCGTCATTTCCGGGGACATGCGCCTCGGAAATGACACTTCTCATGGCGGAAGAGGCGACGATTTCGTAAGAAATCGAGGCTCTTCCGCCATGCAGCCCTTCTCAAACAAGCGGCTGTGCCGCTTGTTTGAAGCGAAGCTACGCCCCCATCAATTTCAGCCATCCGGCCGTGTAGAAGTCCCGGAGCTGATCCACGTCCCGCAGGGCCTGCTCCCGGGGCATGTCGTGGATCACGATCTCAAATATCCCGCCCATCATCCCGCTGGCGATGATGTGGCACAGGGAGCGGCTCAGCTGCGGGACCTCCCGGCCCAGGCGGCTGAGCACTTCCATGTACTGGAGGGTGTACTCTACCTCCACCTCCACCATGTTGTGGACGAAATGCTCATAGCCGGTGCCCTCCGCGCGGGTGAGGAGCAGCTTTACCGGCTGGCGGTGCTGGCAGATGTACTCCACCATCCAGTGGACGCAGTCGGAGGACTCCACCCCCATGTGCTCCGGCTGCTGCTCCTCGGGCAGCTCGGCGAAGGAGGTCTGGGCCTCCATGAACCTGCCCATGAGGGCGGCGGCGTGGGGCTCCACCAGGGCGTTGAACAGGGCCTCCTTGCTGGAGAAGTAGCCGTAGAAGGCCCCAGTGGTCACTCCGGCGTTCTTCACAATCTGCCGCAGGGAGGCCCCCTGAAAGCCCTTGTCCAGGAACTCCGCCATGGCCGCGCGCAGGATATTATCTCTTGTGCCAAGATTTTCGTTTTCCATAACGGCCTCGCATAACAGTGTTATATAACGGTGTTATAATACCTCGGCGCGGCATTGATGTCAAGAGGAAGACCGCCCCGGAAATGTCCGGAGCGGTCTTGATTTAATCCCTTTCGGCCAGCCGCCCCATGCTGTGCAGGCTGACGCCCAGCGTGGAGAGGTTGTGCAGCAGGGCGCTGGCGGCGGGCGGGAGGATGCCGGCGGCCCCAAGGGCTATGAGCGCAGCGTTGAAGCCGATGACGAAGCGGTAGTTGGCCTTTATCCTCGCCATGAGCGCCATGGCTATGCGTCTCAGGCGCACGAGCTCCCAGAGGCTGTCGGCGGCGATGGTCACGTCGGCGATCTCGCGGGCGATGGCCGCCCCGTCGCTTATCGCTATGCCGCAGTCCGCTTCGGAGAGGGCCGGGGAGTCGTTTATCCCGTCGCCGACCATTATCACGCGGTGGCCTTCCGCCCGGCGGCGGGCGACGAACCCTGCCTTGTCCGAGGGCAGCACCCCGGCGCGGAGCGTATCGACGCCGAGCTGCTTCGCTATGGCCTCCGCCGTGCGCGGGCTGTCGCCGGTGAGCATGACGGCCTCCTTTATGCCGAGCCGCCTGAGCGCGGCGAGCACCTCGCGCGCCTCCTCGCGCAGGGGGTCGGAGATGCTTATAACGGCGGCCAGCCGCCCGTCGATGGCGAGATAGAGCTGTGAATACTCGGCGGGAAGCGCGTCGAAGCGCTCGCGCTCGTCCTCCGGGACGATGCACTTCTCATCCTCGAAGATGAAGTGCGCAGAGCCGATGAGCACTCGCTCGGTTTTTCCCTCGGGCAGGGCCCAAATGCCGCTCACCGTGCTTGCCACGCCGTGGGCGACGATGTAATCGACTTTGGAGTGGCACTCCTCGTGCGTGAGGCCGCGCCGCCGCGCCTCCTCGACGACGGCGTTTGCCATCGAGTGCGGGAAGTGTTCCTCGAGGCAGGCGGCGAGGCGCAGCATCTCTTCCTCGTCCTTGCCGCAGAAGGTGTCTATCCGCGCGACGCGCGGGCAGGCGTGGGTGAGCGTGCCGGTCTTGTCAAAGACGATGGTGTCCGCCTCCGCGACGGCCTCGAGGAACTTGCCGCCCTTGACAGTGATGTGCGCGCGGCCGGCCTCGCCCATGGCGGAGAGCACGGCGAGGGGCATGGCGAGCTTGAGCGCGCAGGAGAAGTCCACCATCAGCACGCTTACCGCCCGCTGTACGTTCCTCGTGAGCACAAAGCTCAAAAGGCTGCCCGCAAAGGTCCAGGGCACGAGCCGGTCTGCGAGGCTCGCGGCCTTTGCCTCAGTGGCGCTCTTGAGCTTTTCGGAGCGCTCTATCATCTCCACGATGCGGTCATAGCGGCTCTCGCCGAGGCCCTGCCTGACCTCGACGACGCACTCGCCCTCCTCCACCACCGTCCCGGCGTAGACAACGCCGCCCGGGCGCTTGGCGACGGGGATGCTCTCGCCGGTCAGCGAGGCCTGGTTGACGCTGGCCTCGCCGGAACAGACGACGCCGTCCATCGGGATCATGCCGCCGGCGCGTATGACGACCCTGTCGCCGGGGCGGATCTGCGCTATGGGCACGAGCCGGTCGCCGTCCTCGCTGCGCAGCCATACTCTGTCCACATTCAGGGACAGGCTCTCAGCCAGGCCGGCGACGGACTTCTTGTGCGTCCACTCCTCCAGAAGTTCGCCGAGCTCGAGCAGGAACATCACCGAGCCCGCCGTGCCAAAGTCCCCCCGGAAGGCCGAGACGCCGATGGAGATGGCGTCCAGCAGCTCGACCTTCATCTTACGCCGCCAAATGCAGCCGAGGCCGCGGCGCATGAAGGGCAGCATGTGCATGGCCGCGCGGAACTTGCGCAGGGGTATGGGCAGGAAAAGCGTGCCTGCCGCCTTCATCAGCACCTTGCGGACGAGCTTTTCGGCGAAGGCGCGGTTTATCTCGCGCAGGCTCTGCCCCGGCAGTGTCACGCTGCTCTCCGCCGAGGCGAAGGAAAATCTGCCCAGCGCGGCGAGGCAGCCCTCGCGCCCGCCGGGCGCGTATGCGAATATGACGCAGCCGGTGCGTTCGTGCACCGTCACGCTCTCCGCGCCGCTCTCGCGCGACAGCCAGGCCTGCATGAGGTCGGCCTCGCGGACAGTCAGCGGCCGCGCGAGCTTTACGCGCAGGCGCGCGCTGCTCTCATGAACTATCTTGGCTTTCATAGTACCTCCAAACAGCAAAAAAGGAGCCGGCAGGCTCCCTTTAAGCGTTGACCTCGGCCTCGGCCTCTCTGGCTTCGCGGCCGGTGTTGATGTCCTTTGCGGCGGCCAGGATGTCGGCTGCCTCCTCCTGCACGGTGGTGACCGTCTCCATGACGGACTTCTGCGCCCTCAGCCCGGCGGCGGCCAGGTGGGTGTAGACCTTCTTCGCGTCGCGGCTGGTCAGCAGCTTGAGCCCCACGGAGCCGAAAAGCGCCCCGCCGGCGAAGCAGGCGAGATGCACGTACTGTTTCATTATAAGATCTCCCTTCACTTGCGCTTATAGCCCGTTATCATCACCATGATCATGCAGATCACGGCGCCCCAGGCCCAGAATCTGTGCTGTTTCAAAACTTTCACTTCCTTTGATCAGCGATAGAAAATTATACGGGCACGCCGCTGTCCTGTCCGCCGGTTTCAGGCGTGGTTTCGCCGGAAACGGACATTTTTCGGAATTTCGCCGGGCTGGCCCCGAAGCGCTTGAGGAAGTTCGCGCCGAACTGGCTGGGGCTTGCGAAGCCCACGGCCTGGGATATATCGAGCACGCTCATGTCCGAGCGCCTCAGCAGCTCGGCGGCGCGTTCCATGCGCTTTTCGCGCAGCCAGGAGTGTATGGGCTGGCCATAGAGCGCGCGGAAAGCCGCCTTCAGCGCAGTGGCCGAAACGCAGAAGCGGCGGCTGAGCTCGGGGATGGTCAGGCGCTCGTCGAGGTGCGTTGACATATAGGCCCTCGCCGCGGCGGCGGCGCGGGCGATGGCGGGGTTCATGCCGCCCGGCGGGGGATCGGCTGTGCCTCCGGCGCTCAAAAGATAGAGCAGCTCCACCGACTTCCACACGCACCAACGCCCCTGCTCGCTCCGGGGCAGGCGCTCCAGGTCGGCAAAGGCCGCCAGGCTCCAGTGGGTGGGGCCCTCCAGGGCGCAGCCGCCCCGTACGGCCATCCACCTCCGCACCTGTCCGGTGTCCAGGGCCAGCCCGCCCAGCAGGTCACAGATGGCCGCCAGGCTCGCGCGGGCGCTCCGCGCGTCCACCGCCACCAGGACGCCCTCCAGGCCGTCATCGGCTCTGGCAGAGGCCAGGCCGGAGAGGTCGGTGAGGAGCAGCACCTGCCGGGGGCCCAGATTCAAGACCGAGCCGTCCCGCCGCGTCAGGGCGATCGACCCGGCCAGGCAGAACAGCGCCTCGAAGTGCAGAGGCTCCAGCCGGAGGGGCAGGGCGACCGTCCCCTCGCGCAGGGAGAACAGGCAGGCCCGCGCCCCGGGCATCACCTGCGTCCAGGCTGCGGCCTGGCTGTCATTCAGATATTCCGCCAGCATAGCTGTACCTCCCGCCATCAGGCTGTTTAAATAGGTTAGCAACAACTAACCTACTACTGTATTATATCACGCCCAGCTCAGATGTCAAGCCGGGTGTAGTCTTACTCAAATCCCTCGTCAGTGAAAAAACCGGATACATGTGCGTGCGAGACGCAGGTAAGCGGCAGGACCGAAATGAAAAGCGCCCGCAGGATGAACGGGCTGCCCGCTGAAAAAGCCCAGCGTGAGGCAGAAGCCGCAAAAAAACAAAAAGGACTCCTTCACAGCGGAAGAAGTCCGGTCAAATACCTGAAAATCAATGTGGAGAGACAGCCGGCCCAAAGCATATGAGCGCACAGCAAAAGAACAAAACCGAAGCCCAGCGCAGCGGGTTCGGTTTTGAGAGGAGGAACAGATATAACGGAGTGGATGGCGTCTGTTTTGCCGCAGGCAAAAAAAGACGCCGGAACAGAGTAGGATCTGTTCCGACGTGGTCCGAGTGACTGGATTTGAACCAGCGGCCGGCCGACGCGATGCGTCCGCCGGCCGGCGGCGGGATCTGACGCGCCTTCGGCGCAAGAGGCCGCTGGTCCAAATCCGGTATGCAAAAAGGGGAAGCGTTTCCGCTTCCCCTTCCGCGTGGTCCGAGTGACTGGATTTGAACCAGCGGCCGGCCGACGCGATGCGTCCGCCGGCCGGCGGCAGGATCTGACGCGCCTCCGGCGCAAGAGGCCGCTGGTCCAAATCCGGCATGCAAAAAGGGAAGCGTTTCCGCTTCCCCTTCCACGTGGTCCGAGTGACTGGATTTGAACCAGCGGCCTCTTGAACCCCATTCAAGCGCGCTACCATCTGCGCCACACCCGGATATTGGCTGTGTACTTTTCAGTGCCCGACTATAATAGCACAGGCTGCGGCAGAATGCAAGCTTTTTTTCGCCATGCCCGGAGACTTTTTGCCAGCCGGGCATGGCGGACGTTTTTTATTTCGCCACGGCGTCCTTCAGGGCCTTGCCGGCCTTGAACTGGGGCACGCGGGAGGCGGCTATCGTGATCTCCTCGCGGGTGCGGGGGTTGCGGCCCACGCGCTCGCCGCGGACCTTCACGTCGAAGGTGCCGAAGCCGACAAGGGAGACGCGCTCGCCGGCGACGAGCTCCCCGGTGATGACCTCCAGAGCGGCGCTGATGGCCTTCTCCGCGTCCTTCCTCGTGATGCCGGCCTTCTCGGCGGCGGCGGTGATGAGTTCTGCCTTGTTCATTGGTATTCCTCCTGAATAATTGATAACAACCTATAGAGAGCCGCTTGGGGCGGGTTTCTCACACGTTTACGCTCACGGGCTCCTTGCCCTCCAGGTCGTGGCGGGCCTGCTGATAGATCTCCTCCATCTCGGCAAGGGTCATGTCCTCGAGCTTTTTGCCGCGGCTGGCCGCGCCCTCCTCCAGGTAGCGGAAGCGGCGGATGAACTTGCGGCAGGCCGCGTGCAGCAGCTCCTCGCAGTCCAGCTTGTAGAAGCGGGCCACGTTGACGACGGAGAACATGATGTCGCCCAGCTCCTCCTTGATGTTCTCCAGGTCGCCGGCGTCGATACCCTGCTGGAGCTCGTCGGCCTCCTCGCGCACCTTGTCCATGGCGCCGGCCACGGTGGGCCAGTCGAAGCCCAGCTTGGCGGCCTTGTGCTGTATCTTGTCCGCGCGCCAGAGGGCGGGCATGGCGGCGGAGACGCCGTCCATGGCGGAGGCCATGGTGCTCTGCGCGCGGTCGGCGCGCTTGATGGCGTCCCAGTTGTCGAGCACCTTCTCGCTGGTCTCCGCCTTCACGCTGCCAAAGACGTGCGGGTGGCGGTGGACGAGCTTTTTGCAGGCCTCGTCGGCCACGTCGTCGATATCCCAGCCGCCGGCTTCTTCCTCCATGCGCGCGTGGAAGATGACCTGCATCAGCAGGTCGCCCAGCTCCTCGCGCAGGTGGTCGCTGTCGTGCTCGTCGATGGCCTCGCAGACCTCATAGGCCTCCTCCAGCACGTTGCGGCGGATGCTTTTGTGGGTCTGCTCCCTGTCCCAGGGGCAGCCGCGCTCCGAGCGCAGGTAGGCGATGATGTCCACAAAGTCGCTCAGGCCGTAGCGGTCTTTTACCTCAAACTCCGGCATTGCCTTCAACCTCTTTTCGCAAGTAGTTTTTTCATTTGCGGGCTGGAAAATACGGCCCGTTCATTTGATGTGCAGTATCCGCGCGAGCTTTTCGCCCTTTGGCACCAGCTTCATGTCCTCATAAGTGACTGCGCGGGTGGCGATGACCATCACCAGATAGACGGCGACGGCCACGAAAATGGCGGCGCACATGCACAGCGTCATCATCAGCCGGCCCATGTCCGGCCCGCCGATGAAGCGCACGGCCAGGCCGTATACCGCCCAGGCGGAGAGGCCCATCACGGCCGAGCTCAAAGCGGGGCGCAGCAGCACCTTGGCGAAGTTGGGCGGGCGCTTCATGCACTTGAGCATGAACAGGGCGTTCATCACGCACATCACGGCGTAGCAGCAGATGGTACCGATGGGCGCGCCGACGATGTTGACCTCCGGGTCGCCGACGAGCACCCAGTTGACGATGAGCTTCACCGCGCCGCCGGCCAGCATCGACCAGACGGGGTATTTTTCGTTGCCGCCGGCCTGCAATATGGCGTTCGTCATCAGCGCCAGGCAGACGAAGAAGGAGGCCACGCCCAGCCACACCAGCAGCGTGGGGCCGATCTCGTGCGTGTCCGAATAGAGCACGTTGACGATGGGGAAGGCGAGGACGGAGAGGCCGACGCCCATGGGCAGGGAGATGACTGTGGAGATGCGCAGGGAGGACTCGGCGATCTCGCCCGCGCCGGCGTTGTCCCGCGCGGCCACGGCGGCCGAGATGGCGGGGACGACGGAGATGGTGAGCGGCGTGATGAAGGCCGCGGGGAGGTTATAGAGCGTGAGCATGGCGGAATAGGAGCCATACAGCGTGTCGGCCAGGTCGTTGCCGAGCCCGGCGTCCAGCAGGCGGACGTTGACGAGATTCGTGTCCAGCAGGGTGATGACGCTCATGACGGAGGCGCCGAGGGTGATGGGCACGCCGATCTTGACGAAGCGCGCGAAGGTGCTCCTGGCGCTCTGCGGCACGTCCGCGGAGTCCGGCAGGGCGCGGTATGGCCGGCACTTGACGGCCATGTAGATGAGCGCGGCCAGCGCGCCGGCGGTGACGCCGAAGATGGCGCCGGCGGAGGCCATGGGCACGCTCTCGCCCGTGTGCAGCAGCCACTCGGCCAGCGTAAGGCCGACGATGACCTTTACCAGCACCTCCAGCACCTGCCCCACGGTGGTGGGGCGCATGTCTGCGTGGCCCTGGATGTAGCCGCGGTAGGCGCTGGTGATGCACACCAGCAGCACCGCCGGGGCCAGGGCGAACACGCTCTGCGTGCTTTCCGGCGTGTGTACGAGGATGATGGCCATCTCCGAGGGGAAGAGCAGCATCAGCGCGGAGAGCAGCGCGCCCAGCACGGCCAGCGTGATATAGGCCACGCGGAAGGTGCGGCGCACCTGGTTGTAGCGCCCGAGCGTGCTGGAAGCGGAGATCATGCGCGAGAGCGCCACGGGCAGGCCCGCGGTGGAGATGGTGAGCAGGACGTTGTATATGCTGTAGGCGGCGTTGAAATAGCCGTAGCCGGCGTCGCCGAGTATGTTGCGGAGCGGTATCTTATAGATGGCGCCGAGTATCTTCATGATGACGACGCCCGCGGCGAGGATGGCCGCGCCGTGGAGATAGTTTTGCTTTTTGGGTTCAGACAATGGTATACCTCCCATCAGGCGGCAGTGTCCGCGCGTCGCCCGGAACTTGTGCGCCGACTGCTTACTCTACACTAAAACTATGAAAAAATCAAGAGAATATGCCGCGAAATGCGGCTGCTGTGCGTATTTTCTGCGAAAAGCGGGCATATTTCCGCCGCCGCAGGGCAGAAAAAGCCCCCGCGGAGGCTCCGCGGGGGCTCGGGAGGGGCTTATTTGGACGCCTTGCCGGCGTCCACCTCGGCCAGGATGTCCATGAACTCCTTGCCGGTGATGGTCTCCTTTTCCATCAGGTAGCCGGCCAGGCGGTGCAGGGCCGGTTCGTCGTTTTTCAAGATGTCGAGCGCCTTCTGGTGCTGGCGGCGTACGAGGGCGATGACCTCGGCGTCTATCTCGCCGGCGGTCTTTTCGCTGCAGGCGAGGGAGGCGTCGCCGCCCAGGTACTGGTTCTGCACGGTCTCCAGGGCCACCATGTCGAATTTTTCACTCATGCCGTAGCGCGTGACGGCGGAGCGGGCCAGCTTTGTGGCCTGCTCGATGTCGTTGCTCGCGCCGGTGGTGACGCAGCCGAAGACGAGCTCCTCCGCTGCGCGGCCGCCGGTGAGGGTGGCGATCTTGTTCTCGATCTCTTCGCGGGACATCAGCACGCGGTCGCCTTCGTCGACCTGCATGGTGTAGCCCAGCGCGCCGCTGGTGCGGGGGACGATGGTGATCTTGGTGACAGGGGCGCTGTTCGTCTGCCGCGCGGCCACCAGGGCGTGGCCCGTCTCGTGATAGGCCACGGTGCGGCGGTCCTTTTCGCTGAGCACGGCGTTCTTGCGCTGATAGCCGGCGATGACCGTCTCCACGCTCTCCTCCAGGTCCTCCTGTTCGACGATGCCGCGGCCCATCTTGACGGCGCGCAGCGCGGCCTCGTTGATGATGTTGGCGAGGTCGGCGCCGGAGGCGCCGGGCGTGGCGCGGGCGATGGCGTGCAGGTCGGCGCCGCCGCTCATGCGTACGTCCTTGGCGTGGACTTTGAGTATGGCCTCGCGGCCGGCGAGGTCGGGCAATTCGACGGGGATGCGGCGGTCGAAGCGGCCGGGACGCAGCAGCGCGGGGTCAAGGCTCTCGGGGCGGTTGGTGGCGGCGAGGATGACGACGCCCTTGGTGGCGTCGAAGCCGTCCATCTCGGTGAGCAGCTGGTTGAGCGTCTGCTCGCGCTCGTCGTTGCCGCCTATCGCGCCGTTGTCGCGCTTTTTGCCTATGGTGTCTATCTCGTCGATGAAAACAATGCAGGGGGCCTTTTCAGACGCCTGCTTGAAGAGGTCGCGGACCTTTGCCGCGCCCATGCCGACGAACATCTCCACGAACTCGCTGCCGGAGATGGAGAAGAAGGGCACATGCGCCTCGCCGGCCACGGCGCGGGCCAGCAGCGTCTTGCCGGTTCCCGGGGGGCCGACGAGCAGCGCGCCCTTGGGGAGCTTTGCGCCGATGTCGGCGTATTTTTTCGGGTTGTGGAGGAAGTCCACGATCTCCTTCAGGGCCTCCTTGGCCTCGTCCTCGCCGGCAACGTCGGCGAAAGTGACGCCCGTCTCCGTTTCCGCATAGAGCTTGGCGCCGGATTTGCCGAAGCTCATGGAGGGCATGCCGGGCATGTTGCCGCCCATCTTTTTCATCATATAGCGCCAGAGCAGCGCGCTGCCGCCGAAGATGATGAGCAGCGGGAACACCCAGCTTATCAGCATGTTCATCAGCGGGGAGTTCTGCGTCGGTATCTCGTTGGCGAAGGTTATCTCCGGGTCCGCCGCCAGCAGGCGGTTCACCAGGTCGTCGTCGGGGAAGATGCCGGTCTTGTAGACTTCTTCCTTGCCGTTCTCATCGGTGGCGATGAACACGATCTGCTCCTCGGCGTCCTCATAGGCGACCTCCTTCACCTGGCCGTTTTCGACCATGTCGAGGAACTGGTTGTAGCCGACCTCCGTCACCTGCCGCTGCAGCAGGGAGGGGAAGAGCAGCGCGTTGAGCAGCATCAGTATCAGCAGCGTGACGACGTAGTAATAAATAAGGCTTCTGCGGGGCTTTTTCTTGTCCTGTTCGGGCTCCTGTATCATGGGGCTCCATCCTTTCAAGTCGAGTTGAGGTATTTTTCTAATGCAGATTATACATCTGTAATTGTAAACTTTCCTCATACAATATATGAACAAGTGTAGAATTTTGTGGAACATCGGCGCGGCGGCGCGCGTCAAAAAAGCAGTTATCGCTTTGAGGAGGCATGGAAAGGATGAAAAAGGCACTGGCAATGATACTGGCGCTCGCTTTTGCGCTCGCGCTCGCGGGCTGCGGGACGTCGGAGCCGCTGCTGGAGGGCGTATCACCGGCGGAGACAGGCAGCGCGGAGGACGCCGCCGCGCTCTCGGCGGACTTCACCGTGGCGCTCTTCAACGCGGCCTACGAGGGCGGGGACTCGCTCATTTCGCCGGTGAGCGTGCTCGCGGCGCTGGCGATGGCGGAGAGCGGCGCGCGGGGGGAGACGCTCGCGCAGATGGAGGAAGCCTTCGGCGTGGACGCGGAGACGCTGCGCGCTTCGCTCGCGGCGTACATGTCCAGCGTCGCGGGCACGGAGGCGAAGATGGCGAACGCCATCTGGTTCAGGGACGACGGCACCTTCGAGCCGGACGCGGGTTTCCTGTCCAACTGCGCGTCCTTCGCCGGGGCCGAGGCCTTTGCCGGCAAGTTCACGGACGCCCTGGCCGGCGAGATCAACGGCTGGGTGAGCGAGCACACGGAGGGCATGATCGACGCCATCGTCGATGAGATCGACCCGGAAGCGGTGATGTACCTGGTGAACGCGCTCAGCTTCGCGGCCGACTGGCAGGAGCAGTACGAGGAATATCAGATGCGGCCCGCCGCCTTCTACGCGCCGGAGGGGGAGCGGGAGGTCACCATGATGCGCTCGCAGGAGCGCAGCTATATCAGCGGCGAGGGCTTCACGGGCTTCATGAAGCCCTATGAGGGCGGGCGCTACGCCTTCGCGGCCCTGCTGCCGGACGGGGACAGCAGCCTGGAGGCCATGCTCGCGTCGCTGACGGGTGAGGCGCTCGCCGCCGCGCTGGTGGGCGCGGAGAGCCGCAGCGTCATCACGGGCACGCCCGCGTTCAGCGCGGAGACGGGCCTTGAGCTGAGCGAGGCGCTGAGATCGCTCGGCATGACGGACGCCTTTGACGGCGGCCTGGCCGACTTTTCCGGCATGGGGCAGTCGGGCGCGGGCAATATCTTCATCAGCCGCGTGCTGCACAGGGCCTTCATCGAGGTGGACGGCCTGGGCACCCGCGCCGGGGCCGCCACGGCGGTGGAGGCGCCGACAGAGAGCATGGCTCCGGCCGAGGACCCGCCCGAGGTCATACTCGACCGGCCCTTTGCCTACATGATCGTGGACAGGGAGTATAACATCCCGCTCTTTTTCGGCGTGGTGACGGGCGAGGGCTTCTGAAGGGCGCAAAAGCGGCCCGCGGAGTTTTTTACGCTCCGCGGGCCTTGGAAAGAGGTGAATGGTGTCACTGTAAGGTGGCGGCCATCACGGCCTTGATGGTGTGCAGGCGGTTCTCCGCCTCGTCGAACACCACGGACTGCGGCCCTTCAAAGACCTCGTCCGTCACCTCGAGCGCGTCGAGGCCGTATTTTTCGCCGACCTCGCGGCCGATGGCCGTCTTGAGGTCGTGGTAGGAGGGCAGGCAGTGCATGAAGATGGCGTCCGGCTTGGCGAGGGCCATGGCCGCGGCGTTCACCTGATAGGGCAACAGGGCCCTTATCCGCTGTTCCCAGGCGGAGGGCGGCTCGCCCATGGAGACCCAGATGTCCGTGTACACGGCGTCCGCCCCCGGCAGGGCCATTTCCGGCTCCGTCCAGAACTCGAGCACCGCGCCGCTCTCCGCGGCCAGCTCCTGCGCGACGTCCTGCAAGCCGGCGTCCGGGAAGAACTCCGCCGGCGCGCAGACGCAGAAGTTCACGCCCATCTTGGCGCAGCCGATCATCAGGGAGTTGCCCATGTTGAAGCGGGCGTCGCCCATATAGACGAGCTTTTTCCCCCGCAGGCCGCCCAGATGCTCGCGCATGGTCAGCAGGTCGGCGAGCACCTGCGTGGGGTGCGCCTCGTCCGTGAGGCCGTTCCAGACGGGGACGGAGGCGTACTCGGCCAGCTCCTCCACCGTGGACTGGGCGAAGCCGCGGTACTCGATGCCGTCGAACATGCGGGAGAGAACGCGGGCCGTGTCCGCGATGGACTCCTTTTTGCCGATCTGCGAGCCGGAGGGGTCGAGATAGACCGCGTGCATGCCGAGGTCGAAGGCGGCCACCTCAAAGGCGCAGCGCGTGCGCGTGCTCGTCTTTTCAAATATCAGGGCGGCGCTTTTGCCCTCGCAGAGCCGGTGCGGTACGCCGGCTTTTTTCTTTGCCTTCAGCTCCGACGCCAGGCCGAGGAGGTATTCGATCTCCTGCGGCGTGCAGTCGAGCAGCTTGAGGAAGTCGCGGCCCTTCATATCGGCTGCCGTGTTCATGCGCAGGCGGCCTTTATGACCGCCACGGCCTTCTCAATGAGCTCCATGGGGATGTTGAGCGCGGGCACCAGCCGCACCTTGCCGTGCGCGGTGAGCACGAGAACGCCGTTGGCCATGCACTCGGCGAGCACGTCGCCGGCGCTCTTTTCCGTCTCAATGCCTATCATGAGGCCCTTGCCGCTGATGCCCTTGACGCCGGGGGCTCCGCTGAGCTCCTTGACGATATACTCGCCCTTGGCCTTTACGTCCGCGAGGAGCTTGCCGTCGATGCGGCTGAGGATGTTCAGCGCGCCGGCGCAGACCGCCGGGTTGCCGCCGAAGGTGGAGCCGTGTGTGCCGGCGCCCATCGTGTCCTGCACCTTTTCGCCCATGAGGCAGGCGCCTATCGGCAGGCCGCCGCCGAGGCCCTTCGCAGTTGACATAATATCTGGCGTGAAGCCGTACTGCATGTAGGCGTAGAGCGTGCCGGTGCGGCCGTTGCCGGCCTGGACCTCGTCGTCCACGAGCAGGATGTCGTGCTCCTTCGCCAGGGAGACCATGCAGTCCACGAACTCCTGGGAGAGGACGTTCACGCCGCTCTCGCCCTGTATCAGCTCAAACATGAAGGCGCAGATGCCGCTCTCGCTCTCCACCAGGGCCTTCAGGGCCTCGCAGTCGTTTGCCGGCGTGTAGATGAAGCCCGGCACCATCGGCTGGAAGCCGTTTTGCAGGTCCGGCTGGCCGGTGGCGGAGAGGGTGGCTATCGTGCGGCCGTGGAAGCTGTCCACCAGCGTGACGATCTTGTAGCGGTCGGGGCCGTATTTGTCGAAGGAGTATTTGCGCGCGGCCTTGATGGCGCACTCGTTGGCCTCCGCGCCGGAGTTGCCGAAAAAGACCTTCTTCATGCCCGTGGCCTCGCAGAGCTTTTCCGCCAGCAGGGCGCAGGGCCCGGTGAAATAGAGGTTGGAGCAGTGCTGGAGCTTCGTCAGCTGCTGCGTGACCGCCGCGGCCCACTCGCTGTCGGCGATGCCGAAGGAGGTGACGGCGATGCCCGCGCCGAGGTCGATGTACTCCTTGCCCGCGTCGTCGTAGACGAGGGAGCCGCTGCCGTGCTCGAGCAGCACGGGGAAGCGGGCGTAGGTGTTGGCGACGTATTTCTTGTCAAGTTCCTTGATGTTGTTCATTTTTATCCCCCATTCCGCCGCGCTGAGCGGCTTTTTCATTTATTGCCGGCCTTACTTGCCGAGTTCTTCGAGCATCATGGTGCCGCTGCCCTCGTCCGTGAGCATCTCCAACAGTATGGAGTGCGGCACGCGGCCGTCGAGGATGAACACCTTCCTCACGCCGCAGAGCAGGGCCTCGATGCAGCTCTCCACCTTTGGTATCATGCCGCCGCGGACGACGCCGCTGCGCATCAGCTCCATGGCCCCGGCGATGTCCACGGCGTTCACGAGCGTGGAGAGGTCGGCGGGGTCGGCCATGATGCCGGGCACGTCGGTCATGGATATCAGGCACTCCGCGCCCAGCGCGCCGGAGAGCTGCGCGGCCATGGAGTCGGCGTTGACGTTATAGACGCCGCCGTCCTCCCCGCAGGCGATGCTGGACACCACGGGGATGTAGCCGTTGTCCAGCAGGTCGTATATCGGGCGGGTGTTCACGCCGGTTATCGCGCCCACCTGGCCGAGGGCGGGGTCTTTGCACTTGGCCTCCACCATGCGGCCGTCGATGCCGCAGATGCCCATGGCCTTGCCGCCGATTGAGCCTATCAGGTTTACAAGGCTCTTGTTCACCTTGCCGGCGAGCACCATCTGCACTACGTCCATAGACTCGGCGTCCGTCACGCGCAGGCCGTTTACAAACTTGCTCTCCACGCCCATTTTGGCGAGGGCGGCGTTTATCTCCGGCCCGCCGCCGTGTACCAGCACCACCTTTACGCCCACCAGCTGCAAAAGGACGATGTCCTCCATAACCTGGCGCTTGAGCGTTTCGTCCGTCATCGCGTGCCCGCCGTATTTGACGACCACCACCCGGTTCCAGTACTCCTGGATGTATGGCAGGGCCTCCACCAGCACCTGGGCGCGCTTTTCCTTTTCGATGAAGCTGTCCATAGCGCCCACCTCAGGTCCGGTAGTCGCCGTTGATGCGGACGTACTCGTAAGTGAGGTCGCAGCCCCAGGCCGTGGCCTCGCCGGGGCCGTCCCCGGCGGTGACCAGGATGGCTATCTCGCTCTCGCTGAGCACCTTTTTGGCCTCCTCCTCGGAGAAGGGGACGCCGGAGCCGTCGCGGCAGACCTCCACGGAGCCGGCGGCGGACTTAAAGACGACGCCTATCTTGCTCACGTCCACGTCCGCGCCCGAATAGCCGATGGCGCAGAGCACGCGGCCCCAGTTGGCGTCCGCGCCGAACATGGCGGACTTCAGCAGCGCCGAGCAGACGACGCTCTTGGCGGCCGCGCGGGCGGCGGGCTTATCCACCGCGCCGCTCACCGTGCAGGCGAGGAGCTTGCTCGCGCCCTCGCCGTCCGCGGCGATGGCCTTGCAGAGCGTTTTGGTGACGGCGGCGAGGGCGGCGCAGAAGGCATCGTAGTCCTCGCCCTCGGAATCGACGGGCGCGTTGCCCGCCAGGCCGTTGCACATGACGGACACCATGTCGTTCGTGGACGTGTCTCCGTCCACGCTTATCATGTTGAAGCTGTCCTGCACGTCCGCGGAGAGGGCCTTTTGCAGCATCCCCGCGCTGATGGCGCAGTCGCCGGTGATGAAAACGAGCATGGTGGCCATGTTCGGGTGGATCATGCCGCTGCCCTTGGCCACGCCGCCGAGGTGGCACTCCCTGCCGCCCAGCGTGAAGCTGACGGCGCACTGCTTCATCTTCGTGTCCGTGGTCATGATGGCCTCGGCCACGGCGGCGCTGTTGCCGGCGGCCAGGGAGGAGACCAGGGGGCCGATGCCCGCTTCAAAGGGGGCCATGGTCATCTCCACGCCGATGACGCCGGTGGAGGCGACGATCACGTCCTGCGGGGCGATGCCGAGCTGCGAGCCGAGCAGCTCGCAGGTGGTTTCGGCTATATATGCGCCGTTGGCGTTGCAGGTGTTGGCGTTGCCGCTGTTGCAGATGAGGGCCTGCGCCCGGCCGTCCGCCAGGTGGGCCTTCGTCACGCCAAGGGGCGCGCCCTTGACGAGGTTCTGCGTGTACACCGCCGCGGCGGTGCAGGGCGCTTCGCTGTAGATGAGGGCCAGGTCCTTTTTGCTCTGGTTCTTGCGGAAGCCGCAGTGTATGCCCGCGCCCTTGAAGCCGAGCGGCGCGCAGACGCCGCCGTCGATATATTTCAACATATTCCTTGCTCCCTTCTCAGAGCTCGAGGCCCATGGTCTCGGGCGCGCCGAGCATCAGGTTTATGCACTGCACCGCCGCGCCGGAGGCGCCCTTGCCGAGGTTGTCGAAGCGCGAGCAGAGCAGTATGCGCTCGCTGTTGCCGAACACGGCCACCTCCATGGCGTCCGAGCCGGCGAGGGCGTTGGAGCTCACAAAGCCGGCCTCGTCCATGGACTCGGTGTATTTCACGACGGGGCCGCGATACTTGGCGGCGTAGATCTCCTTCAGCTCCGATATGCCGAAGCCGGGATTCAGCGCCTTTGCAAACAGCGGCACGGTGACGAGCATCCCGCTGTAGAAATCCGCGACTATGGGGCAGAAGAGCGGAAGGTTGCTGAGCCCGGAGATTTTGGCCATCTCCGGCAGGTGCTTGTGCTGCTGGGATATGCCGTACTGCCGCGGGGAGTCGAACGCCGCGGGGCGGCTGCCGGACTCGTAGTCCGCTATCATGCCCTTCCC
The DNA here is from genome assembly GCA_944387865.1 of Candidatus Scatomorpha stercorigallinarum. GTDB lineage: Bacteria > Bacillota > Clostridia > Oscillospirales > Oscillospiraceae > Scatomorpha > Scatomorpha stercorigallinarum. The sequence goes on from CALXGN010000024.1 coordinate 16,978, forward strand.
GCCGCCGGAGTAGCCGGTGAGTGAGTGGCAGGCGAGCAGCGCGTCCGCCGGGAGGGCCCCCGCCTCTATCAGCGGCTGCACCAGGGCGATGAAGCCGCCGGCGTGGCAGCCGGGGCTGGCCACGCGCCGGCCGTTTGTCACCGCCTGGCGGTGTTCCGGCGAGAGCTCCGGGAAGCCGTAGGCCCAGCCGGGGGCGACGCGATGGGCGGTGGAGGTGTCCACCACGCGCACGTGGGGGGACTCGATCATGGCCACGGCCTCGCGGCTGGCCTGGTCTGGCAGGCAGAGGACGGCGATGTCGCAGCTGTTGAGGGCCTCGCGGCGCGCCGCCGGGTCCCGTCGCGCCTCGCCGCTGAGCGTGAAGAGCTCGATGTCCGCGCGCTCAGCGAGGCGGGAGTGGATGCGCAGCCCGGCGGTGCCGGAGCTGCCGTCGATGAACACCTTAGCCATCTGTGACACCTCTCAGATATTCAAGCTGCGCTTCAAGCCCGGCGGGGGAGGCCCCGCCTGCGCTCGTGCGGCGCGCGACGCATTTTTCCAGCGATATATCGTCGTAGAGCCCGCTGTCAAAGGCGGGGGAGAAGCCCTGATAGACCTCCAGCGGCACGTCCTCCAGCGCCAGGCCGCGCTGCGAGCACCAGGCGACGATGTCGCCGGTGAGCTGGTAGGCCGTGCGGAAGGGGACGCCCTTTTTGGCGAGGTAGTCGGCGAGGTCGGTGGCGTTTATGAAGCCGCCCTTCGCCGCGGCGAGCATTTTGTCCTTGTGCACGGTGAGCGTGGCCACCATCGGCGCGGCGATGGACAAACAGGCGTCCACGGTATCAAAGGCGTCGAAAACGGCCTCCTTGTCCTCCTGCATGTCCTTGTTGTAGGCCAGGGGCAGGCCCTTGAGCATGGTCAGCAGCGTTATCAGGCTGCCGTAGACGCGGCCGGTCTTGCCGCGTATCAGCTCGCACATGTCGGGGTTTTTTTTCTGCGGCATGATGGAGGAGCCCGTCGTGTAGGCGTCCGCGATGGAGACAAAGCCGAACTCCCAGCTGGAGAAGAGCACCAGCTCCTCGCAGAGGCGGGAGAGGTGCGCCATCACCAGCGCCAGGGCGGAGGCGAGCTCCACGCAGAAGTCGCGGTCGGAGACTCCGTCGAGGCTGTTGAGGCAGTAGCCGTCGAAGCCCAGCTCCGCGGCGGTCATGGCGCGGTCGATGGGGAAGGTGGTGCCGGCCAGCGCGCCGCAGCCGAGGGGGGAGACGTTCATGCGCTTGGCGGCGTCCTCTATGCGGCCTATGTCGCGCGCGAACATCATGCCGTAGGCCAGCAGCTGGTGGGCGAAGGTGACGGGCTGCGCGCGCTGCAGGTGGGTGTATCCGGGCATCACCGCGTCCGCGTTCTGCTCCGCCTGCGCGGCGAGGGCGCGGATGAGCGCTTTCAGCAGCCCCACGGTCTTTCCGGCCGCCGAGCGCAGGTAGAGGCGCGTGTCCAGCGCCACCTGGTCGTTGCGGCTGCGGGCGGTGTGCAGCTTTTTCCCCGCGTCGCCGAGGCGGGCGGTGAGGGTGGCTTCCACGAAGCTGTGGATGTCCTCCGCCGCCGGGTCGATGGCGAGCGCCCCGCTCTCCAGGTCGGCGAGGATGCCGCCCAGGCCGGCGATGAGCTGCGCGCCCTCCTCCGCGGAGACGATGCCGCATTTGGCGAGCATCGCCGCGTGCGCCATGCTGCCGCGTATGTCCTCCTTATACATCCGCGCGTCCACGCCGATGGAGGAGTTGAAGCTGTCCGCCGCCGCGTCCAGCGCGCCGTGCGCCGCGCCTGCCCAGAGCTTTTCCATCCTGCCGTCCCCCTTCCGAAGCCGCCTGCGCGGCTTATTTTTTGTTTTTGGCCTCCACCTGGGCCTGCACTTTTATCGGCAGGCCGTAGAGGCTGATGAAGCCCTTGGCGTCCGTCTGGTCATAGACGTGGTCCTCGCCGAAGGTGGCGATCTCCTCGCTGTAGAGGCTCCAATCGCTCCACGCGCCGGCCTTGATGATGTTGCCCTTGTAGAGCTTGAGCTTGACGGTGCCGGTGACGTGCTTCTGCGTGGCGTCCACGAAGGCGCTGAGCGCCTCGCGCAGAGGCGTGTACCACTGGCCGTCGTAGACCAGCTCGCCGAAGGTGATGGCCAGCTCCTGCTTCTTGTGCATGGTCTTTTTGTCCAGGCACAGCGTTTCCAGATACTCGTGCGCGGCGTAGATGATGGCACCGCCCGGCGTCTCGTACACGCCGCGGCACTTCATGCCGACGAGCCGGTCTTCCACGATGTCGAGCAGGCCGATGCCGTTGGCCCCGCCGATCTCATTGAGCTTGAGGATGATGTCCTTGACGCCCATGGCCTGGCCGTTGAGGGCCGTGGGCACGCCCTGCTCGAAATCGAGCGTGATATATGTCGGCGTATCCGGCGCGTCCAGTGGGGAGACGCTCATCTCCAGGAAGCCGGGCTTTTCATAGAGCGGCTCGTTGCCCGCGTCCTCCAGGTCGAGGCCCTCGTGGCTCAGGTGCCAGAGGTTCTTGTCCTTGGAGTAGTTCGTCTCGCGGTCGATCTTCAGCGGCACGTTGTGCGCCTCGGCGTAGGCTATCTCCTCCTCGCGGGACTTTATGTCCCACTCGCGCCAGGGGGCGATGATGGGCAGCTGGGGCGCGAAGTGCTTGAGCGTGAGCTCAAAGCGCACCTGGTCGTTGCCCTTGCCCGTGCAGCCGTGGCAGATGGCGTCCGCGCCCTCGGCGATGGCTATCTCCGCCAGGCGCTTGGCGATGGCCGGGCGGGCCAGCGCCGTGCCCAGCAGGTAATCCTCATACTTGGCCCCGGCCTTGATGGCGGGCACCAGGAAGTCGTTCACGAATTCGTCCGTCAGGTCCTCCACATAGAGCTTGCTGGCACCGGAATTTATGGCCTTTTCCTCCAGCCCCTCCAGCTCGCCCGCCTGCCCCACGTTGCCGGAGACGGCGACGACTTCGCAGCCGCTGTAGTTCTCCTTCAGCCAGGGGATGATGACCGAGGTGTCCAGGCCGCCGCTGTAGGAGAGCACGACTTTTTTGATAGAATCCTTATTCATGATAAGACCCCCGTAGCGGCGTTTATGCCGGATTTATATGCGATGATAATAGCACATGATGAATAAATATGCAATAGGCAAAATGCGATTCGGCGCTTTGCACGGCGGCGGGCTCAAAATGGTCAAGCGCTGTTGTGCAAATACACCGCGCGGCGCGTTTCGACGGCTTTTTCACGGCGCTTATCGTAGAATGGCGGCAAGGGAGGGACAAGAATGCTCATATCGACAGACTACAGCGCCGGCCGCCTGACGATACGCCTGGCGGGCGAGCTGGACCACCACGGCTCGCGCGAGGCGATGAGGAAAATAGACGGGCTGATCGACGAATACCTGCCGCGGGACACGGCGATAGACATGTCCGGCCTCTCGTTCATGGACAGCTCCGGCATCGCGCTCATACTGCGCACGGAGCGGCGGATGCGCGCGCTCGGCGGCCGCGCGGCCGTGCTCAACCCGGGCAGGCAGCCGCTGCGGGTGATAGACGCTTCCGGCATAGACAGGCTGATACAGGTGAAAGGGGCGCAGCGGCAGTGAAGTCGGAAAACTACATAAAACTCGAATTCCCCTCAAAGAGCGTGAACGAGGGCTTTGCCCGGGCGGCGGCCGCGGCCTTTGCCGCGCAGCTCGACCCCACGCTGGAGGAGCTGGGGGACATCAAAACGGCGGTGAGCGAGGCGGTGACGAACTGCATCGTCCACGCCTATCCGGACGCGCTGGGGAAGATATCCATGCGCCTGCGCATCCTTGCCGGCGGGCGGCTGGAGATCGTGGTCAAGGACGCGGGCCGCGGCATCGAGGACGTGGCGAAGGCGCGCGAGCCGCTCTTTACCACCGGCGGCGAGGAGCGCAGCGGCATGGGCTTCACCATCATGGAGAGCTTCACGGACAAGCTGCGCGTGCGCTCCGCCCTCGGGCGGGGGACGACGGTGACAATGATACGCTCCATCCGCCCGCGCAGCGCCGCCAAATGACCGGCGACGCCATCGAGTGCCTGCGCTCGGCCCAGTCCGGCGACCGCGAGGCCGCCGAGCGCATGGTGACGGAGAACTCGGGCCTCATATGGAGCGTGGCGCGGCGTTATTTTGGCCGCGGCGTGGACTCGGAGGACCTCTATCAGCTGGGCTGCGTGGGCTTTTTGAAGGCCATCGAGGGCTATGACGAGAGCTACGGTACGCAGTTTTCCACCTATGCGGTGCCCAAGATCTCCGGCGAGATACGGCGCTTTTTGCGCGACGACGGGGCGATAAAGGTGAGCCGCTCGCTGAAGGAGCGGGCGGCCCAGATACGCGCGGCGCGCGGCGCGCTGGAACAGCGCCTGGGGCGAGAGCCGGCGCTGAGCGAGCTGGCGGAGGAGACGGGGCTGGAGATCGAGGAGATCGCCGCCGCGGAGACGGCCGCTGCGCCCGCCGAAAGCCTCCAGCGCGAGAGCGGGGAGGAGGGCTTCTCGCTCGAGCAGGTGCTGGGTGACTACGGGCAGGAGGAGCGGCTCATCGAGCGCGTGGCCCTGCGGGAGGCCATCGAGGCCTTGCCCGAGCGGGAGCGGCAGGTGGTGTCGTTGAGATACTTCCACGACATGACGCAGGAGGCGGCCTCGCGCGTGCTCGGGGTCTCGCAGGTACAGGTCTCACGTATAGAGAGGAGGGCGGTGCAGAGGCTCCGTGAGGACCTGAAGTGAGATACGAGGGGGACGTTGTCCCCCTCGTAGGCTCCCCCTCGCGCCGCACGGCGGCGCGGTTGCGCCTCAAAGGCGCAAGATAAGGTATCGCCCCGAGGCAAAGCCCCGGGGCGATTTTGTCCGCCCTATGCGGGCGGCCATTCCTATGCTTGCGGCGTTGGGTGCCTCTGAGTCAACAGGCTTTTCTAAAGTGTCCCATTTTGCTTAAGCAAAATGGGACTTTGATACGCCGCCCGCGCTGGCGGGCGCGGGCGAGCGAGATGGGCGGAGCGGGCGGAGCCCGCCCACGAGGGGTGGTTTGCGTTCGACAGAACGCCGCGCTTGTCGCGGCGTTTATTGGGGGCTCCGCCCCCTTGCCCCCCGGGCTTCTGCGCG
>CALXGN010000025.1:0-18577 GCA_944387865.1 Candidatus Scatomorpha stercorigallinarum
TCGGCGAGCGCGCCGCCGAAGTATTTCCCGTCCAGCTTGTTCTCCAGCGCGTTCACCGCCGCCGTGAAGGGGTGGATGGGGCTGGAGAACGGCGGCGAGTAGGCAAAGTCCATGTCGTCCACGTCGTCTATCGTCGCGCCCATCGAGATCAGCGCCACCGCTACGTCGATCACCTTGTCCACCTTGTCCTGGCCCAGGGCCTGCACGCCCAGCAGCCGGCGCGTCTTTTTATCCGCCACCACGCGGATGGTTATCTTAGACCGCCCGGGGTAGAAGTGGGCCTTGTCGTCCACGCCCGCCGTGACGCACTCGAAGTCCAGCCCGGCCGCCAGGGCCGCGTCGTGCCCCAGGCCCGTCTTGCCGGCGATGATGCCCGGAAGCTGCACCACCGTGGTGCCCAGCACGCCGTGGAAGCCGTGGCGGGCGGTGCCGGCGACGGTCTTGGCGCACTGGCGCCCCTCGAGGTTTGCCGAGGAGCCCATCGGCGTCCACATGTCTTTGCCCGTCACGCGGTCTTTCACCATCACCACGTCGCCCGCGGCGTACACGTCCTCCAGATTCGTGCGCATGTAGTCGTCCACCGCGATGGCGCCGTTCTTCGCCAGCTCTATCCCCGAGCCGGCCAGCCACTCCGTGTTCGGCCGCACGCCCACCGCCATGATCACCGCGTCCGTCTTGATGCCGCGCTTCGCCGTGCGGAGCTTCGTCACTTTATCCGTGCCCTCGATCTCCGTCACGCCGTCGCCGAGGAAGACGGGGATGCCGTTGTCCGCGAGGAGGTTCTCCACGTAGTCGGCGAAGTCCGCGTCAAAGCCCGGCAGGATGTGCGGCGCCATGTCGATGATGCTCGCGCGCACGCCGCGGTTGGAGAGGTTTTCCGCCATCTCCACGCCGATGAGACCGCCGCCCACGATGACCGCGCGCTTCAGCCCCGCCTCCACCGCCGCCAGGATGGCGTCGGCGTCGGAAGGGTTGCGCAGGGCGTACACGCCCGGCAGGCCGATGCCCGGGATGTTGGGCATGAACGGCCGCGCCCCCGTGGCGATGACCAGCTTGTCGTAGCCGAGGGACAGCTCCTCGCCGCTCGCCAGGTCCACCGCGTGCACGGTCTTGTTGGCGGCGTCCAGGCCCTTCGCCTCCACGCCGCAGCGCACCGTCACGCCCGTCAGGCCCGCGAAGCTCTCCGGCGTGTTCTGCAGCAGCTCGGACCGCTCCTTCACCACGCCGCCGATGTAGTACGGCAGCCCGCAGCCGGCGTATGAGATGTCCTGCTCCTTCGTGATCACGAGCACGTCCGCGCCGTTACCAAGTTCCCGCTTGATCTTCGCCGCGGCCTTCGTCCCGGCCGCCACCGCGCCGATCACCAGTATCTTCATTCTCATTCCCCATTTCGTTTTCTGCCGCCCCCGGCCCTAAATCGCCGGGGGCGCTGATGGCTTTAATTCTAATACTTATTCAGTTGCTTGTCAAAAAATCATGCTTCGAGCCACTGGAAGCCCATTATGCGGGCGAGATCTCGCAGCTCCGCGCGGAAGTCGCCGGAGACGATGGCGTAGTGCTGCGTGGTGCCGAAGCCGAGCAGCTTGCCGAACACTTCCTCCTAAAAGGAGAGCAAAGAAATGGATGTAAAGAAATTTTCCGGTGTTTACCCCGCAGTCATCACCCCCTTTGACGCCGACGGCGAAGTTGACGTCGCAAAGCTGGAAAATTACATAAACTACCTGTCCGACAAGGTGGACGGCCTGTTCGTCGGCGGCTCCTACGGCTCCGGCCCCATCATGACCGTCGCCCAGCGCAAGGTACTGGCTGAAGTCACCGTCAAGACCTGCGCCGGCCGCATCCCCGTCATCATGCACATCGGCACCACCAACCTCACCGACACCATCGAGCTCGCGCAGCACGCCGAGAAGGTCGGCGCGGACGCCCTGGCCGCCGTCACCCCGTTCTACTACCGCCACACCCCCAACGTGATCAAGCAGTACTACGCCGACCTCATCAAGAACGTCGATCTGCCGGTCATCGCCTATAACAACCCCAAGTACAGCAACTTCTGCATCAGCGGCGACTTCCTCGCCGAGCTGGCCGACGTGGGCCTCGAGGGCGTGAAGGACTCCAGCGCCGACATCAGCCTGTTCTATGACTTCATGGCCAAGGTGAAGAAGGAGGGCTTCCTCTTCCTCATCGGCTCCCAGACCCACCTGCTGCCCGCGGTCGTCGGCGGCGCCCACGGCTGCGTCTCCGGCCTCTCCAACGCCTTCCCCGGCTTCATCAAGGAGATCTACACCAAGTGCAAGGAAGGCAAGTTCGCCGAGGCCCGCGACATGCAGCTGAAGGCCAACCTGCTCCGCAGCGTCACCGGCAGCGGCATCCCCGTGCCCTTCTATCACGCTGTCCTGCCGATGCTCGGCGTCGATATCGGCATGCCCCGCCGCCCGTTCCTGCCGCTGCCTCCCGAGGAGGTCGAGCGCATCCGCAAGGCCCTCACCGAGACCCAGATGCTCATCGGCTGAGGCCCATACCCAAAAGCAAGGAGTGATGCGACGTGCCTGAACTCGTCACGATAGGCGAGACCATGGTCGTCTTTGACAGCGCATCCGCCGGCCCGCTGCGCTACGCGAGCAACTACACCTGCCACACGGGCGGGGCCGAGACCACCGTCGCCGTCGGCGTGGTCCGCCAGGGACACACCGCGGGCTGGATAAGCAGCTTGGGCGAGGACGAATTCGGTATGCTCATCCGGCGCACCTTCATGGGCGAGGGCGTCGATCTCAGCCGCGTTGCGGCCGACCCCTCGCGCCCGACGGGCATTTTCTTCCGCGAGGCCGTGGGCAACGGCGAATACCGCAATTTCTACTACCGCAAGAACTCCGCCGCCAGCGCCATCAGGCCCGAGCAGCTTGACGAGGAGTATATCGCCTCCGCCAAGTGGCTGCACCTGACGGGCATCACCATGGCCGTCAGCGAGAGCGCGCTGGAGACGGTCGTCCGCGCCGCGGAGATCGCGAAGGCGCACGGGGTCAAGGTCTGCTTCGACCCCAACCTGAGGCTGAAGATGTGGACCATCGAGCAGGCCCGCAGCGCCATGGAGCGCATCTGGCCCCTGGTCGATGTCGCCCTGCCCGGCGCGGAGGAAGGAGAGCTGCTCTTTGGCAGCGGCGAGCCCGACGCGATCGCCGAGGAGCTCAGCTCCCGCGGCGTGGGCTGCACCATCGTCAAGATCGGTGCGGACGGCGCCATCGGCTATGAAAACGGCGAAAAGGTCGTCTCCCCGGGCTTCAAGGTGAAGCATGTGGTGGACGCCTTCGGCGCCGGCGACTCCTTCGCCGCCGGCATCATCGCCGCCCGGCTCAAGGGCTACAGCCTGGCCGAGCAGCTGCGCTACGCCAACGCCATCGGCGCCATGGCCGTCTCGGCCCCCGGCAACATCGAGGCCGTGCCGACCCATGCCCAGGTGTTGAAGTACCTCGACGGCAAAGCGGCCGTCACCAGATAACCGGCGGCTTTAGCCGCGTCAGGCCCCTGTGTCTGCGGAAAACTCCACAGATACAGGGGCCTCTTTTACTGCAAGGAGGATGGCAATGGGAGAGCAGCCGGCGCTTTTGCGCCTGCCGGAACGCCCGCTGGAGGGCATCAGGCTCGTGGCCTGCGACATGGACGGCACGGCCCTCAACGAAAACAAGGAATTCAGCGCCGCCACGCTGGCGGCCTTTGACGCGCTGCGGCGGCGGGGGGTGCGCGTGACCATCGTCTCGGCCCGCACGCCCTTCATGCTGGGCGTGTTCTGCCGCCAGGCGGGCATCGGCGACACGCCGGTCATCGCCATGGACGGCGCGGAGATCGTTTCCGACACGCAGCAGCCGCTTTACGGCTGCCCGCTGGAGGCCGCGGAGGCGGCGCGGATATGCGATAAATGCCACCGCACCGGCGTGGACTACACGATATATACAGCCAAAAACTGTTATTTGAGGCGGGACACGCGGCGCATGTGGCGCTTCGAGCTATATGACCGCACAGCGGCCGCCCACGGCGCGCCGCCGGTGCCCACGGCGGTGTATGAGGAGACGACGCCGGAGCGCATCGCGGCGGAACGTGTATACAAGGTATTCATAGATAATCCGGACGATATGCAGCGCGCTGAACTGGAGGCGTTCCTGTCCGGTTTTGAGGATGTGCGAATCGACTGTTCGGAGGGGCGTTCCATGTCCGTCACGCGGCGGGAGGCCAGCAAGCGCTCGGCGCTGCTGCTGCTCGCAGAGCGGCTGGGGCTGAAGAGGGAAGAGGTCTGCTGCTTCGGCGACTGGCACAACGACGTGCCCATGCTGGCCGCGTTCCCCAACTCCGTCGCCATGCTCAACGGCGTGGAGGAAGCGCGCGCCGCCGCGGGATATGTGACGCTGCCGAATACGGAGGACGGCGTGGCGTTTTTTATCCGGCGTTATGTCCTGGGAAATGAGTAAGCGCTGACGCGATGTCATATTGACCATAACTTTAGGTAATGGGACCGATAAATTATTGGGATTATACAAATCGGGAATCCTGTAGTATGATTTATACAGAACAGGCGGGAATTTGCTGAATAATCATTGTGCATGTTAGTCAATGTGCCAATTTGTTAAGAAATTATTGAAAATCCCCAGGAAATTGAACATATCCGCCAGTTATGGCTGACGGTCTGTTAATAAGAAAAAAGAGAAGGAGTGGTAAGATGGGCTATAAGGTGTACATGGCCGAGGTCATACACCCAGACGCCGTGAAAAAGCTGAGCGAGTTCGCGGAGATCGTGGATAATTTTGACCATATCGAGGAGCTGGACGGCATTCTGCTCCGCGCGCACCACCTGAACCGCGAGCAGATCTCGCGGGCCAAGAAGTGCAAGGTCATCGCCCGGCACGGCGTTGGGATGGATATCCTGGACGTGGCCGCGTGTAAGGAGTTCGGCATCCCGATCGTCTACACCCCCGGCGCCAACACGTTTTCCGTTGCGGAGTTCGCTTTTACCATGGCGCTGTGCCTGATGCGGAACGTGTACCAGACAGAGTATATCCAAAAGACCCAGGGCTTCAAGGAAATGGGCCCCGTCTCCCTCCGCGGGAACGAGATGCGCGGCAAGACCGTCGGTATCGTGGGCGCTTCCGGGCGCATCGGCACCACGCTCGCCGGCATGTTCAAGGGGGCGTTTGGCTGCCAGATACTGGGCTATGCCCCGCACACCAGCGCCGAGAAGCTGGCCGCGAACGGCATCGAGAAGGTGGAGACCATCCCCGAGCTCATCTCCCGCAGCGACGTGGTCAGCATCAACTGCCCGCTGACGGACGAGACGCGCAACCTCTTCAACGCCGAGATGTTCAGCTATTTCAAGCCTAGCGCTATTCTGCTGAACACCGCCCGCGGCGCGATCGTCGACGAGAAGGCGCTCTACGACGCGCTGACCACCGGAAAGCTGAGGGCTTGCGGCTCGGACGTGTTCGTGGACGAGTCCACGTCCTTCACCAGCCCGCTGAACAAGCTGGACAACTTCATCGGCTTCCCGCACGTGGCGGCCAATACCCAGGAGTCGATGTACAACATGGCCATGTGGGCCGTGGAAGGCCTGATCGACGTGATCGAAGGCCGGGAACCGAAGTATTTGTACAAGTATTGAGGCGGAGTGGAGACAAAACATGATCGTGACTAATCGTGAGCACGCTTTAGATTATCTCGGCCTGAATGATAGGCTGGATAAAGCGCTGCGTTTTATTGCTGATACGGATATCGCCGCCCTCGCGGATGGCAACCACCTTATTGATGGGGAGGACGTCCGGGTGAAGGTGCAGCACATGCAGACCAAGCCGCTGGAGATGGCGAAGCTCGAAGCTCATAACGACTTCGCAGATATCCAGATGCTGCTTGACGGCTCGGAGTGCATTGGCTGGTGCTTCAGAACGGACGCTCTGACGGAAACAGAGGCTGCGCCCGAGCGCGACATCTATTTCTACGACGGGGACTTTGCCAAGCTGACGCTCCTCCCGGGACAGTTCGTCATCGTCTTCCCGGACGACGTCCACGCCCCCGGCCTCGCCGTCGATGAGCCGGAAACTATCCGCAAGGCGGTGTTCAAGGTAAAACTTGGCTGAGGAGGCTGGGCGCGCTAAGGATCAGTGTTTCCCAGAGCGCTCGGTGAGGAAACGTAAAAAGGAGGCAAAACTATGATCGGAGATGCCCTGCTTTCGGTATTCCTGATAGTAGTCGCAACGGTTGTAAGGATCGACACCGCAGGATATGGAGATTTTTCTGCGCTTGTTGAAGTCGGTCCGGAAATGTTCCCCAATATTATTTCTTGGTTTTTGTACATTGCTGCTGCCGCGTTCCTTGTAAAGGTGTTTTATAAAGCGTGCGTGAAAAAAGTGAACGCTGAGGGCGTTTCATATATGCAGATTGAAAGAGAAAAGGTGGCAGCGGCGAAAGAGAACATGAAGGCCAACTGGAAGGGCGTTGTTGGCGCGGTAGGCGTTATCGTCCTTATGCTGCTTTATGCTGCTCTGCTTCCTACGGTGGGGTTTGAGATCTGCACTGTGGTATTTATGGTGGGCGTTATGCTCCTTTGCGGCGAGCACAGGCCGCTGCGACTTATAATCATACCCCTGGGTACGATGTTTGGTGTTCTGCTCATATTCCGTGTGATATTGAAAGTGGCTCTGCCTCTGATGATATTCACTAGTCTGTAATACCTGGGAAAGGAGAGAATATGGAAACTTTTGTTTATGCACTTCAGCAATATCTGACGTGGACGAACTTGCTGTTTGCCTTCCTGGGTACGACGATGGGTATCATGGTCGGCGCTATACCCGGGCTTACCGGCGCAATGGCCGTGGCAGTACTTACATCGTTCACTTTCGGTATGGATATGGGCGGCGCCCTGGCCATGCTGCTAGGTGTTTATATGGGCGCTGTTTACGGTGGCAGTATCAGTGCCATACTCATAAATGTTCCCGGTACATCGGCCGCAGTTATGACAGGCCTTGACGGCCACCCGATGGCCCTGAGAGGCGAGGGCGGTAAAGCTATTGGCATCGCGACTGTATCGTCTTTTATCGGTGGTATCATAAGCTGCGTTTTCCTCGTGTTTGGTTGCACACTTATAGCATCCGTAGCCATGATGTTCAGCTATCCCGAGCTGTTCGTACTGGCATTCTTTGGGCTTTGTGTTATCGCTAACGCTTCGGCCAAGTCCCTGCTCCACGGCCTGGTCGCAAGTATGCTTGGATTCCTCTTTTCGCTGGTGGGCATCGACCTGCTTACCGGGGCCGCAAGGTTTACCTTTGGCATACCCGAGCTTTATAATGGCATAGATCAGGTCCCGGCACTGATAGGACTTTTCGGCTTCTCGGAGCTGATCGACCAGATTGTTCACGTTCGTGAGAAACGGCCTAAGCCGCAGCAGATCGCCAAAGTGTTCCCTGGATGGAAACTCATATGGAAGCTCAAATGGGTGATCGGCAAGGCTTCCCTTATTGGCACGGGCGTCGGTGCACTGCCTGGAGCAGGCGGCCCCATAGCTGCATTTATCGCTTATAATGAGGCAAAAAACAGTTCCAAGCATCCGGAGAGATTTGGCACTGGTATCCCGGAAGGGATCGCTGCCTGCGAAACTGCTAATAACGCTACTACGGGTGGCGCGTTGATCCCGATGCTTTCGCTTGCTGTGCCAGGCGATTCCGTCACGGCCATTCTGATGAGCGCATTCATGATACACGGTGTACAGGTTGGGCCTACGATATTCACAGAATCGCTGGATGTTGTTTACTGCATGTTTGGGGACAATGTGAAGCATATACATGTTCACATCGTGCCTAAGAAGAAAGAGGGACTGGACTGGAACGGCGTGTTCCAGATGAACCCACGGAAGACCTACTTAAACGAAGCCGAGTATGAGCAGATCGTAGACGCCTACAGGAAGAAGATAGAAGAACTGAAATGAGATGGATACTGCAGCCGCTTACGCGGCTGCAGTATTGTATTTGGGAGAAAAACGATGCGTTATCAAAACTTCAAAGACAAAGTTGCAGTCATCACGGGCGGTGGGGGGACTTTGTGCTCCTGCATTGCGCGGCATCTGGCGGAAGAGGGGGCCAGGGTGGCGGTCATTGGGCGCACGATGGGCAAGCTGGAGGCCGTGGTGGACGGCATCACCGCCGCCGGCGGCGTGTGCATCGCCGTGACGGGCGACGTCTCCGACGAGGAGTCCATGCGCCGGGCGGCGGAGGAGATACGCGCGCGGCTGGGCAGCTGCGACATCCTCGTCAACGGCGCGGGCGGCAACAACCCCAAAGCCATCACCACCAACGCCGCCTTCACGCCGGAGGAGCTCGACGACGCGGCGTTTGCCGATAAGATCGGCTTTTTCAACGTGAACATGGACTACTTCCGCAGCGTCATCGACATCAACGTCGTCGGCACGGTGATATGCAGCCGCGTGTTCGGCCGGCAGATGGCGGAAAAAGGCGGCGGGGCCATACTGAACTTCGCCTCGATGAACAGCTACCGGCCGCTGAGCTGCCGCCCCGCCTACGCTCTGAGCAAGGCGGCCATCGTCAACTTCACGCAGTGGCTGGCGGCCTATCTGGCGCCGGCGGGCATCCGCGTCAACGCCGTGGCGCCGGGCTTCATCACCAACGCCAACAATATCAGGTTCTACGGCTCGCTGGAGACGGGCTATACGCCGCGCGGGATGAACATCCTGTCGCACACGCCGATGGGCCGTTTCGGCAAGGCCGGCGAGCTGCTGGGCGTGGCGGACCTGCTGCTGGACACGGAGCGCGCGGGCTTCATCACCGGCGTCACCGTGCCGGTGGACGGGGGCTTCCTCTCCTGCAGTGGGCTATGAGGCGAATATTATGTAAACTAAAACCGCCCGGGGACGGGCGGTTTTCATATTTTGCATCCCCCCACCCGGCTTGCGCGCGGCGGGGGGAGGGATTATCATAGGGGCAAGAACATTTCGGAGGATACCCCTATGCCTGCTTTTAAGAAACTGGCGGCGCTGGCGCTCGCCCTGACGATGATACTGTCCCTGGCCGCCTGCGGGGCGGCCGAGGCGGAGCCTGACGTGACTTCACCGCAGGGCTCCAGCTCCGCGGGGAGCTACACCGTCACGGACATATTCGGGCGCGAGGTGGAGATACCGGGCGAAGTGCAGTCCGTGGCCGCGCTGGGCAGCGCGGCGCGCCTGCTCTGCTACATGGACGCCACGGACAAGCTTACGGGCGTGACGGCCATGGACCTGGAGCCCACGGCCAGCAAGCCCTACTCCTATATCTACGCCGAAGAGCTGGCCGGGGCCGAGGAACTGGCCACCGGCGGCAGCAACGACACGGCCTACGCCGAGGCCATCGTTGTGGCCGACCCTGACGTTATTTTTTATTTCGACTCCGACACGGCGGCCATGGACGACCTGGCGCGCCAGACCGGGCTGCCCGTGGTGGGCGTTTACGCCGAGAACTGGTACGACGAGGACACGTTCTTTGCCTCGCTGGAGCTCATCGGGCAGATCTGCGGCCGGCAGGAGCGCGCGCAGGAGCTCATTTCCGCCCTGCGCGGCTGGAAAGAGGAGCTCGCCGCGCTGAGCGCGGGCGTGCCCGAGGAGGAAAAGCCCACGGTGTACGCCGGGGCCGTCAACTGGAGCGGTTCGCACGGCATCGAGGGCAGCTACGGGCAGTACCCGCCCTTCGTGGCGGCGGGGGCCAACAACGTGGTGGACAGCACGGGGGCCGACGCTTTCGTGGAGATCGACCGCGAGCAGATCACGGCCTGGGACCCGGACTATATCTTCCTCACGGTGGACAACATGGGCATCGTCAACGAGGACTATGCGCAGAACCCCAACTACTACGAT
Organism: Candidatus Scatomorpha stercorigallinarum; assembly: GCA_944387865.1. Classification (GTDB taxonomy): domain Bacteria; phylum Bacillota; class Clostridia; order Oscillospirales; family Oscillospiraceae; genus Scatomorpha; species Scatomorpha stercorigallinarum. The sequence goes on from CALXGN010000025.1 coordinate 9,872, forward strand.
ACGCTCAGCGCCGTGCAGGAGGGGCATGTCTATTCGCAGGTGGGCTTCAACTACTACTGGACCAACCAGGAGCTGGCGGTGGTGAACTCCTACTACGTGGCCTCCGTGCTCTATCCCGAGGCCTTTGAGAGCGTGGACTTCGAGGCCAGGGCCGAGGAGATATTCAACACCATGCTCGGCAGCGATTTCCTGGACGTGCTGGCGGAGAACGGCATGTATTTCGGCCCCGTGACCATCGGCGGCTGAGCGTTTGCCCCGGAAGGGTGAGGGAATGAGGATAAAAGACCAACTGAGCCCCAGGAGCTACGGGCAGTATATACATCTGAAGGTGCTGTTTTTGATACTGCTGCTGTGCCTGACGCTGTTCATAGCGCTGGTGGCCATCGTCTGCGGCTCCTCCGGTATGCCCATCGGGGCCGTGCTGCGGACGCTGGCCGGCGGGGGCAGCACGCAGGAGAACGTCATCGTTTTCAACCTGCGCGGGCCGCGCGTCTGCACGGCCATCGTGGCCGGCTTCGGGCTGGCCATCGTCGGCTGCGTGATGCAGAGTGTGCTGCGCAACCCGATGGCCTCCGCCTCCACGGTGGGCGTGTCGCAGGGCGCGGCCTTCGGCGCGGCGTTCGCCATCATCGCCCTGGGCGCGGGGGTGGAGAGCGTGACCACCTCCGGCATCGTCAACGTGACGCAGCCCTACCTGGTGTCCGGCTGCGCCTTTGCCGGCGCCATGCTCTCCACGTTCTGCATACTGCTGCTCTCGCGCGTGCAGAAGCTCTCCGCCAGCACGCTTGTGCTGACGGGCGTGGCGCTGGGGGCGCTCTTTTCCGGCGCGACGACCATGCTCGAGTATTTCGCCGACGACGTGCGCGTGGCGGCCGTGGTCTACTGGACCTTCGGCGACCTGGGCGGGACGTACTGGAAGGATATCGGCCTGATGCTGGCCGTGGTGCTGGCGGCGTTCGTCTATTTTTACTTCAACCGCTGGAACTACAACGCCATCCAGAGCGGCGAGGAGACGGCCAAGGGACTGGGCGTCAATACTGACGCCCTGCTGCTGGTGGGGATGCTCGTCTGCGCGTTCACGGCGGCGATGATCGTCTCCAACGTGGGGCTCATCAATTTCGTGGGGCTCATCGCGCCGCACATGGTGCGCAGGTTCGTGGGCAGCGACTACCGTTTCCTGCTGCCCGCCTCGGGGCTCGCCGGCAGCATACTGCTGCTGCTCAGCGACATCGTGGCGCGCATGGCGGTGTCGCCCGTGGTGTTGCCCATCGGCGCCATCACGTCCTTCGTGGGCGCGCCGGTGTTTTTGATGATAATCTTTCGGGAGAGCAAACGCAGATGACGACGGATCGGCAGATGATAGAGCTGCAGGACGTGCGCTTCGCCTACGGCGGCGGGGAGGAGACGCTGAAGGACATCTCCTTTGAGCTCGGCGGCGGGCACTGCCTGGCCCTGATGGGCAACAACGGAGCGGGCAAGAGCACGCTTCTGCGCTGCCTGAACAAGATACTGGCGCCCAAGGGCGGGCGCATCACCGTCTGCGGGCGGGAGCTGGCCGCCATGCGGCGCGGCGAAGTGGCGCGCACCATGGCCTATGTAGAGCAGCACAACTCCGCCGCGCGCTTCACGGTGTTCGACGCCGTGCTGCTGGGGCGGCGGCCGTATATCCGCATGGAGCCCACGGCGCACGACCTCGAGGTGGTGAAAAACGCCATCCGCCGCCTGGGGCTGGAGGAACTGGAGCTGCGGCAGATAGACGAGCTCTCCGGCGGCGAGCTGCAGAAGGTGGTCATCGCCCGCGCGCTCGCGCAGGAGCCGCAGGTGCTGCTGCTGGACGAGCCCACCAGCAACCTCGACATTTACAACCAGCACGAGGTGATGAAGCTGGTGCGGGAGATCGCCGTCAAGGATGGCATATTGGTGGTGGTGGTCATCCACGACCTCAACCTGGCCGTGCAGCACTGCGACCGCTTCCTGTTCATCAAGGACGGGCGGGTGTTCCGCTTCGGCGACCGCTCGATACTGACGGCGGAGACCATTTCGCAGGTATACAATGTGAAGGCGCGCGTGGTGGAGGTAGGGGGCCACACGGTCGTGCTGGTGGACACATAAGGAGGACAGGATGGAAGAAAAGAAGCTCTGGGAAAAATGCGTAGGGTTCCACGGCCATGAGTGCGGCGGGCTGGCCATCGGCTTCAAGGCCGCGCTCTATGCGCGCGAGCTGCTGGGGCTGGGGCGCGCGGAAGACGAGGAAGTAGTGTGCATCGCCGAATGCGACGCCTGCCCCATAGACGCCATACAGGTCATACTGGGCTGCACGGCGGGGAAGGGCAACCTGCTCTTTCACATCACGGGCAAATTCGCCTTTTCCTTTTACGAGCGCCGCTCCGGCCGCGCCGTGCGGCTGATGATGACGGCCTATGACGACGGGCTTGACCGCCGCCAGTCGATGGAATTCTATCTGTCGCACGAGCCGCGGGAGATATTCACCGTGACAGATGTGAAGCTGCCGCTGCCGGAGAAGGCGCGGATGATGGATTCGCGACGCTGCGACGCCTGCGGCGAGCGCACGGCCGAGGAGCACCTGCACCTCAGCGGCGGGCGGCTGCTCTGCCGCGACTGCTATCAGGAGTACGACCGGTTCAACGTGTGAAGAGCAAAACAGCCGCCCCGAGGGGCGGCTGTTTTTTTGCGCTCAGGCGCGGACGCGGGCGAGTATGGCCATGACCTCCCCGCCGGCGGAGACCAGGCGGTAATCCCCGGCGGCTTCGGGGACGATAAAGGTCTGCGCATAGCGCACGCGGAAGGGCTCAAAGGCGTCTGTGGGGCTGACGATGAAGGCCTCGCGGCCTTCCACCAGGTTGAGCACATCCACGCTGCCGTCGCGCGGCACGTCGAGCGCGGAGCCGGTGCTGAGGCGGAAAGTGTCGATGAATTCGCGCTCGGCGAGGCCCGTGCGCACGACGCTGCCCTCCGGGCCGGAATAGACCGTCCGCTCCTGATGCAGGAGATGGCGCTCGCAGAAGCCCGTGTCGCGGTCCCACTGGATATTGGCCAGCCCGTGGCCGATGTGTATCGGGCGCGGCTTGCCGTCCAGGTCCACGCGGCCCCAGTCCCAGAGCTTGAAGGTGAAGATATAGGGCGTGGCGCTGATCTCCAGCACCATGGTGCCCGCGCCGGAGCCGTGGACCGTGCCGGCCGGTATCAGCAGGTGGTCGTGTTTCTTCACCGGGAAGCGGTTAATATAGCGCGCTGCGTCAAAGGGCTCGCCGCCATCCTGCGCCGCGTACAGGGCGGCGCCCACTTCCTGTGGATCCACGCCGGGTTTCACGCCCAGCCAGACGCTGCCCTCTTCGCCCTCCGTGTCGAGGATATAATAGCTTTCGTCCTGCGTATAACGCATGTTGAACTCATCCTGTATGTACTCCGTCAGTGGGTGTACCTGCAAGGAGAGGTTCTGGCCGTGGATGGTGTCCAGCATGTCGAAGCGGATGGGGAACTCTGCGCCGAAGCGGGCGTGGACGCGCTCGCCGAGCAGGGCGCGCGGCTCGCTGAACACGAGGTTGACGGCGGGGGTCTCGACCGTGACGCCGCCGAAGCCCAGCAGGAGGCTGTTTTCCTCCGGCACGCCGTCAAAGCTCCAGGCGTAGTTGCTGCCGTTCTCCGGCAGGCCGAAGGTGCGCTTCATCCAGTCCCCGCCCCAGACGCCGGGGTCGTAATAGGGCGCCATGCGGAAGGGCCGGCGGGCGAGCGAGCGCAGCGCCGACCGGTACGCCCCGCCGGGCAGGAGGGCGGGGCTGCCCTCCGTGGCCATGTCCAGATAGAAGTCCATGCGCGGCAGGCAGCGCTTTTTCACGCGGTCGCCCCAGCGCCACTCGGCAAAATAGCCGCGCTTATACTTGCTCAGCATGGGCAGGCCGCGGCGGGCTGTGCGCCAGTTGTCCGCGCCGCGGCGGAAGCGCAGCTGCAGCTCCCAACGGGTGATATCGGCGTAGACGAGCACGTCTCCCGGGCAGATGAGCGTGGCCCCCACGCCGTAGACGAGCACGCGCCGCCCGGCTTCGGCCCGGCGGCGGGCCTCCTCGAGACGCTCGGGCGGGTAGAAGTCCTCCAGCCGGCGGACGGTCATGATGCCGAACACGCGGTCGTCCGTCAGGTCGCGCTCCAGCGCGGCGTCCAGCTCCTCCGGCGGCAGGGCGCAGTCGTCGGCGTGGATGACGGTGTCGAAGCCCAGCGGGGACAGCAGCTCGAGCGCCTCGGACTGATCGACGCCGGGGTAGCACTCCAAAACGGCGGTAACGCGCTCGCGGCCGGCAAGCGCCGCGGAGAGGGCGGCGCGGCAGGGCTCCGCACCGCGGCAGGCGCCGTCCTCGCGCGGCGAGATGGGCAGTACGGGGCGCAACATTTCCTCGCTCAGCTGCGACATGGTCATCGTCTCCTTAAAAGTGTGCTTCCCGCCCTGGCGGGCGTATACAGGTTAGTACCAAACGGAGCAAAAGTCAATACTAATTTTAAAATCACAAAAATAAGTATTTACAAATCTGGGCGGCAGGTGTATCTTAGCCTCAAACACTTCAGACGGAGGAGAAGGCTATGGGCGCACGTTATCTCTGCGCAGACGTGGGCGGCACGCAGATCAAAGCGGCGGTGCTGGAGGAGACGGGAGAGCCAGCCGGCGGTATAGAGCGCTTTGACGCCTGCTCGGGCCTGCCGCGGGATGCGCTGCTGGGGCATCTGGCCGGCTGCCTGGCGGCCTCGGCGGCCGGGAAGGGCGGCGTGCGGGGCGTGCGCCTGGCGATGCCGGGCCCGTTCGATTATGATAAAGGCGTCTGCCTTATCGACGGGCTGGGGAAATACGCCGCGCTCTACGGTGCGGACCTGCGCGCAGAGCTGGGCACAAGGCTGCGCGGTGCGCTGGGCGCGGCGGCGGAGGACATAAGGTTCATCAATGACGTGGCCGCCTTCGCCCTCGGGGAGCTGCGCTTCGGCTGCGCGCGGGGCACGGAGCGGGCGGTATTCATCTGCATCGGCACCGGCTGCGGAAGCGCCTTCAGCGTGGGAGGGGCCCTGGCGCCGGAGGGGGCTCCGGGGGTGCCGGAGGGCGGCTACATCTACCCGCTGCCGCTGCGCGGACGGCGAGTGGACGACTGGCTCTCGCGCCGCGGGCTCTGCGAACTGAGCCGCCTCCGGCTGGGTGAAGAGCTGGACGGCCTTGCGCTCTCGCGCCGGGCGCGGGCGGGGGACGCGGGCGCGCTGGCGGCGTGGGGAGACTTCGCCGCGCTGCTGGCAGAGGCCCTGGAGCCGGTATTGAGGAGTTTCCGGCCGCAGATGTGCTGCCTCGGCGGCCAGGTGACGGCCAGCGCTGACCTCTTCATATCTCCGCTGGACAGCATCTGCGGGCAGCTTGGCATACGCCTGGAGCGCACCCGGGAGACCTCGCTTCGCGCCATGCAGGGCGCGCTGTGCGCCGGTCGGGCGCGGCGCGGAACGCCCGCCGCCGGGCGGCAGTTTTCCTGAGTATATGTTAATTGAGCATTGACGTGCGCGCGGGGACTTGCTAAAATAGCTCCAGGAAAGGGCCGGGACGCCGGCATAAAATGAACTATCGGAGGTTGACCCACTATGGACATCGAGATTAAAAAACTGGCCGAGGAAATGCGCGACTACGTCGTTGCCATGCGCCGTGAGTTCCACGAGCACCCGGAGGTCTCCGGCAAGGAGTTCGAGACGCGCGAGCGGCTCATCCGCGAGCTGGACGCCATGGGCGTCCCCTATGAAAAAGTGCCCGGAACGGGCCTCATCGCCATCATCAAGGGCGAGCTGCCCGGCGACAACAAGCTGCTGCGCGCGGACATCGACGCGCTGCCGCTGCAGGAGGAGGCCGTCAACCTCAAGCAGCCGAAGGTCTGCGTATCGCAGAACGCCGGCGCCTGCCACGCCTGCGGCCACGACGCGCACATGGCCATGCTGCTGGGCACGATGAAGGTCCTCGTCTCTGTCCGCGACCGCCTGAAGGGCACGGTCTACTGCGCTTTTGAAGAGGGCGAGGAGACCAACTGCGGCATCGAGGCCATGATCCAGGCCCTGGAGAAGTATCCCATCGACCGCTGCATGGCCCTGCATGTCTATAACATGCTGGAGGCGGGCAAGGTCAACCTGGTGCCCGGGCCGCGCATGGCCGGCACGGTGCGCATCGGCTTCCACCTGAAGGGCAAGAGCGGCCACGGCTCCCGCCCGGACCAGGCCATCAGCCCCATCATCCCCGGCGCGCACATCATCTCCGAGATCAACAGCGCCTTCAACAACCAGCTGAACATCGAGGAGACCGTGACGCTCGGCTTCGGCATGTTTGCCGCCGGCACCGCCTGGAACATCATCCCCGACGACGCCTACATCACCGGCAACGCGCGCTACTTTGACCCCGTGGAGGGCGACAAGGCCTTCGCCCTCATCAACCGCACCATCAAGAACGTCGCCGAGATCCACCGCTGCGGCGTGGAGTTCGACCCCACCCACCGCATCAGCCCGCTGCCTGTCGTCAACGACGCCGGCGTGGTGGAGCGCGTGCGCGCCAACGTCGTCGACGCCTGCGGCGAGGAAGTGCTGGGCGACTGCGACCGCTGGTTCGCCTCCGAGTGCTACAGCGCCTATCTGGCCAAGTACCCCGGCGCGCTGGGCCTGCTCGGCATCCGCAACGAGGAGCTGGGCAGCGGCGCCGCCCACCACAACGGCCAGTTCGACCTGGACGAGTCCGCGCTCACGCTCGGCGTCTGCACCGAGCTGGCTTTCGCGCTGGACTGAGAGTAAACGGCAAACGCAAAAAGCCCCGGAGACCCGGGGCTTTTTGACGTCTTGAAGCTTGGGGCGCTTGGTGGTAGAATAAAAGGGGAGGTGAGGAACGGGTGTACCGGCTGGCGGTGTGCGAGGACGAGGAACAGGCGCGGGCGGCGCTGTGCGCGCTCTGCGGCGAGATACTGGAGGGCTGGGGCGTGGAGCACTCCGTGGCCGCCTTTTCCAGCGCGGAGGAGCTGGAGGGCGCCCTCGGCGCGGGGGAGCGCTTTGACCTGCTATGCCTGGACATCCTGATGGAGGGCAAGACGGGCATGGAGCTGGCGAAGCAGCTGCGCGGCTGGGACGAGGACGTGAGTTTGCTGTTCATCACCAGCAGCAGCGATTTCCTGAAGGACGGCTATGCCGTGCGGCCCATACAGTACCTCTTCAAGCCTGTCCGCAGGGCGGAACTGGCGGACGCGCTGGGCACCGACCTGCGGCTGCACCACACGCCGGAGACGGTGTCCATACACACGAAAACGGGCGTGTTCTCGCTGCCGCTGCGCGCCCTGCGCTATATCGAGAGCCAGGACCATATGGCCGTGGCCTGCCTGCCGGAGGGGCCCCGTTCTTACCGCATCAACATATCCGAGCTGGAGCGGCTGCTGCCGTCGCGGATATTCTGCCGCTGCCACCGCAGCTTCCTGGTGAATATGAGGTACATCGCCTCCATCGACCGCCGGGGCGTGCTGCTGGACGACGGCACGGTCATCCCCGTGGGGCGCAGTTACTACGAGCGCCTGCACGAGCGCTTCGTCCACTATCTGAACACGACATGAAAACGGGGCGCCGAGCGCCCCGTTTCGTTTTACGGCACCTGCAGGGCGGTCTCCGCCGTGAAGGTCTCGTTGTCATAGGTATATTCAGGCGGCTGTGGTATTTTTCCGCCACGGCGCGCATCTGCACCAGGCCCAGGCCGTGTTCGCCGGGGCCTGGTTTTTCTGTCAGCAGGCGGCCGGCTTCGTCAACGTGTGGCGGGCCCTTGCAGCTGTTCACACAGGAGACGGCCAGGTGGCCCTGGTGGTATTTGATGTGGCAGTTGACCTCCCGCCGGCGCGGCGCGGGCACGCGCGCGGCGGCCTCCACGGCGTTGTCGAGCATGTTTATGAGCAGCGTGCAGAGGTCGCCCTCGTCAATGCGCAGCCCGGCGGGCACCAGGGCGCTGCAGCGGAATTCCACGCCCTGATCCGCGGCGCGCGCGGCGGCGTTCTGCAATATGGCGTTGATGGCCCGGTGCTCGGTGTACTGCTGGGGGTCAAGGCGGTCGAGCATGCCGGCGAGCTCGTCGAGCCGCGCCTCCAGAGCCGCGCTGTCCCCGCCCTCCGCCAGGAGCCGGAGGGCGGATAACTGGTTTTTCCACTCGTGGCGCATCACGGCCGTGTCGTGGTGCTTTTCCAGCAGGGAACGGTAATTCTCCGCCATCACGCGGTCCTTCACGGCCAGGGCGCGGGCTTCCGCCTGCGCGCGCGACAGCCTGCGGGCGAGCTCGAAGGCGGAGAGCAGCGCACACGCCGCTACCAGCCAGCGCGTGAGCCAGAAGAGCAGCCCGCGGTAAATGCCGTCGGAAAAGAGCGCGGAGACCTCGGAGCTGAGATAGCTCGCGAGGTAGCCGCCCGTGGCGAGGGAAACGAGGTAACAGGCGAGCAGGGCGGCGGCGCTCCAGAGCGTCACGCGGCCCAGCCAGCGCCAGAATTCGCGCTCGCGGCTGCTGAGCAGATAGGCCAGCACGGCGAGGGCGGCGAGGTTTTGCAGCCATTGGTCGGAGAGGATGCGCCACAGCGTTTCGGGGAGGAAATAGGAAGTTTCACATAGTTAAGGATACCAAATCACAAACCCACGCTTACATTACTTCCAGAACATTAAATTTTGGAGGTA
>CALXGN010000026.1:0-18318 GCA_944387865.1 Candidatus Scatomorpha stercorigallinarum
CGCACCAAAGCGGTTTTCTCTTTGGAGTCTGAGGGGTTTCTTTTTGACAAGACAAAAAGAAATCTCTCAGAATAGGGGCGCAGGGGCTTTCGCCCTGCTCGCGTGGTATGGAGTGCTATGGACAAATCCCGCGCTTATGCGCTATAATAAGGTGTTATGAAAATATACGAGGCTGGACAATGTGATATCGCGGTCATCGGCGCGGGGCATGCGGGGATCGAGGCGGCGCTGGCGGCGGCGCGGATGGGCTGCTCGGTGTGCTGTTTTGCCATAAATCTGGACAGTGTGGGCAACATGCCCTGCAACCCGGCCATCGGCGGCACGGGCAAGGCGCACCTGGTGCGCGAGCTGGACGCCATGGGCGGGGAGATGGCCCGCGCGGCGGACTTATCCTGCATACAATACCGCACGCTCAACCTGGGCAAGGGCCCGGCGGTGTACTCCCTGCGCGCACAGGCCGACCGCCGGCGCTACCAGGCCGTGATGAAGCTGGCGCTGGAGAGCCAGGAGGGCCTACGGCTCATCCAGGGCGAGATCGTGGACGTGGAACGGCGGCCGGACGGCGCGGTGGAGGCGGTCGTGACGCGCAACGGCGCGCGCTGGCGCTGCCGCGCGGCCATCGTCTGCACGGGCACCTACCTGCGCGGCCGCACCTTCACCGGCGAGGCGGAGGCGGACTCCGGGCCGGACGGGCTGGCGGCCAGCATCCCCCTCGCCGGGCGGCTGGCGGAGATGGGGCTTTCGCTGCGGCGCTTCAAAACGGGCACGCCGCCGCGCGTGAACGCCCGCAGCGTGGACTTCTCGCGCATGGAGCTGCAGGAGGGCGACGCCGAGCCGGAGGGCTTCTCCTACTCCACCGCGGACGCGCCCGTGAACCGCGCGCGCTGCTACCTCACCTACACCAACGAGCGCACGCACGAGATCATCCGCGCGCACCTCGACCGCTCGCCGCTCTATTCGGGCAGCATCACCGGCACCGGGCCGCGCTACTGCCCGAGCATCGAGACCAAGGTGATGACCTTCCCCGAAAAACAGCGCCACCAGCTCTTCGTCGAGCCCATGGGCCTGGACACGCAGGAGCTCTATATCCAGGGCTTTTCCAGCTCCATGCCGGAGGAGGTGCAGGTGGAGATGCTGCATACCGTCCCCGGGCTGGAGTGCGCGGAGATCACCCGCGCGGCCTACGCCATCGAATACGACTGCGTGGACCCGCTGGAACTGCTGCCCACGCTGGAGACAAAAAAGGTACCCGGCCTCTACGGCGCGGGGCAGTTCAACGGCTCGAGCGGCTATGAGGAGGCCGCCGCGCAGGGCTTCATGGCCGGAGTGAACGCCGCGCTGAAGATACAGGGCAGAGAGCCCTTCGTGCTGCGGCGCAGCGAGGCCTATATAGGCGCGCTCATCGACGACCTGGTCACCCGCGGCACCAACGAGCCCTACCGCATGATGACCTCGCGCAGCGAATACCGTCTGATACTGCGGCAGGACAACGCCGACGAGCGCCTGACCGGCTACGGCTACGCCCTGGGGCTCGTGAGCCGCGAGCGCTACGAAGCCGTGCAGGCGAAATACGCCGCCGTGGAGTCGGAGATGGCGCGGCTGGAGCGCACGCACGCCGCGCCATCGGCGGAGCTGGCCGCCGCGCTCGCCTCCGTGGGCGAGACGGCGCCGGAGAGCGGCGCCAGCCTGGCCTCGCTCATCCGCCGGCCGCGCGTGGGCTATGAGCTGCTCGCGCCCTTTGACCCCGGCCGGCCGCAGCTGCCGGGCGCCGTGCGCAGGCAGGTGGAGATACGGCTCAAATACGCCGGCTACATCCGCCGCCAGCTGAAGCAGGTGGATGAGTTCGCGCGCCTGGAAGAGCGCCGGCTGCCTCCGGACATCGACTATTTCGCCGTCCCGGGGCTGCGCACGGAGGCCCGGCAGAAGCTCTCCGCCGTGCGGCCCGAGAGCTTTGGCCGCGCTGGGCGCATCTCCGGCGTCTCCCCCGCCGACATGGCCGCGCTGATGGTCTATCTGAGGAGGGACGGGCGATGAGGCGCGTTGTCCTGGGCTTTTCCGGCGGGGTGGACAGCTCCGTTGCCGCCGCGCTGCTGCGCGAAGCAGGCTGGGAGGTGCTCTGCCTCTATCTGGAAACAGGCTCCGGCGAGGAGGCCGCCGCGCGCGCCGCGGCGGACGCCCTGGGCCTGCCCCTGGCGGTATACGACGCGCGCGCGGAGCTGGAGAAATATGTCTGCGCGCCCTTCGCCGCGGCCTACGCCCGCGGGGAGACGCCCAGCCCATGCGTGATGTGCAACCCCTCCGTCAAGCTGCGGCTGCTGCTGGAATACGCCGGCGGGCAGGGCGCGGAGGCCATCGCCACCGGGCACTACGCCCGCGCGGAGGGCGGGGCCCTCTATATGGGCCGCGAGCCCAACGACCAGAGCTATATGCTCTGCCGCATCCTGCCGGAGCAGCGGCGGAGGCTGCTGCTGCCGCTGGGCGGGTATGAAAAGCGCGAGGTGCGCGCGCTGGCCGCCGCGCTCGGCCTGCCCAGCGCGCAAAAGGACGACAGCATGGAGCTCTGCTTCGTGCCGGACGGAGACTTCGCCGCCTGGATCGAGCGCCGCGGCGGTGCGCCGGGGCCGGGGCCGCTCATCTACGGCGGCCGGGTGGTCGGCGAGCACCGGGGCATACACCGCTACACGCTGGGGCAGCGGCGCGGGCTGGGCTTCGCCGCCGGCAGGCGGGTGTTCGTCTCCGACATCGACCCGCAGCGCAACAGCGTCACCCTCGCGGACGGCGACGGGCTATTTGCGCGCGAGGTGACGGCGCTGGACGCGCGCTGGCAGCTGGACGCCGTCCCGGACGGCCCCTTCCGCTGCCTGGCGCGGATACGCCACTCGCGCTCGGCCGCGCTCGCCGTCTGCCGCGCGGAGGGCGCTCGGCTGGGCATCACCTTCGACGAGCCCCAGCGCGCGCCCACGCCGGGTCAGGCCGCGGCCGTGTACCTGCCGGACGGGCGGCTCGCCGCCGGCGGCGTCATCGCGCGCGGCGCGGGCACTTGACAAGGCGGCAAAAACGTTATATCATTTATGCTGTATTACGGCTTTTGGTACAGCAAGCATGTTGCTGATGGAGTGATGACACTTGGCGATGATATCCATTAATCTACGGGATCCCCGCCCCATCTATGAGCAGGTGAAGGACGCCTTCCGCCGGCTCATCATCTCCGGCGCACTCTCGCCGGAGGAAAAGCTGCCCTCCGTGCGCGAGCTGGCGGGGCAGCTGGTCATAAACCCCAACACCATCCAGCGGGCCTACCGCGAGCTGGAGGCGGAGGGCTATATCAACTCCATCCCCGGCAGGGGCAGCTTTGCCCGCCCCCGGGGCGCGGTGGATTCCGGCCGCGCGCGCGAGCTGCTGCGCCGCTTTGACGAGGCGGTGACGGAGCTGCTGTACCTGGGCGTGACGCCCGAGGAGCTCTGCGAACGGATAAGCGAAGGGAAGGAGGCCGCCCAGGCATGATTGAACTGAAAGAGGTCGTTAAAAGCTTCGACGGCTTCCGCGCGCTGGACGGGCTCAGCCTGCACGTCCCGCGCGGCTCCGTCTATGGGCTGGTGGGACCCAACGGCGCGGGCAAGACCACGGCCATCAAGCACATCGCCGGCATACTGCGCGCGGACAGCGGCGAGGTGCTCGTCGGCGGGGAGGGCGTTTTTGAAAACGCCGCGGCCAAGGCGCGCCTGGCCTATATCCCGGACGACGTCTTCTACTTCCCCCAGGCCTGCGTGCAGGACATGATGCGCTTTTACCGCGGGATCTACCGCAGCTTTGACAGCGCGCGCTTCGAGCGGCTGGGCCGGGTGTTCGACATCGACCCCAGGCGGCCCATCCGCCGCCTCTCCCGCGGGATGCAGAAGCAGGCCGCCTTCTGGCTGGCCGTCTCCCTGCGGCCGGAGGTGCTGATACTCGACGAGCCCGTGGACGGGCTGGACCCCGTCATGCGCCGCCAGGTGTGGGCCATCATCATGCAGGACGTGGCCGAAAACGGCCTCACTGTCCTCATCTCCTCGCACAACCTGCGCGAGCTGGAGGACGTGTGCGACCGCGTGGGCATGATATCGCGCGGCAAACTGCTGCTGGAGCGCGGGCTCTCCGACCTGCAGGACAGCATCTGCAAGATACAGATCGCCCTGCCGCAGGGCGTGGTGCTGCCGCCGGATCTGGACGTGCTGCACTGCTCCGGCCCCGGGCGGCTGAAAACGCTCATCGTCCGCGGCTCGAGCGAGGAGACCGAGGGCCGTCTGGCCGCGCTGGAGCCCGTTTTCATGGACTCCGTGCCGCTGACGCTGGAGGAGATATTCATCTACGAACTGGGAGGCGACGACTATGCGGTCAAGGACTTCGCTCTTTAACGCCACGCTCTTCAAAAAGACCATAGTCCGCTTCTGGCCGGTGTGGTTCCTCTACGCCTTCGTGTGGCTGCTGGCCTTCCCCGCCGGCATCGGCGGGGCGCTCGTGCGCAGCCTGCGCATGGAGGACCCGGCAGCGGCCGTGCTGTACGTCATCGCGGGCCGCCCGCTGGACGCCGCCACATTCGCGTGGGTGCCGGTGTTCGTATTCGGCGCCTGCTGTGTGGCGGCCATGGCCGTATTCAGCCACCTCTACTCATCGCGCGCCGCCGCGGCCTACGGCGCGCTGCCCATCAGGCGCGAAGCGGCCTTCTGCTCCCTGGCGCTGGCCGGGCTGCTGCCGCTGCTGGCGGCAAATGTGCTGGTGGCCGCCGCGGCGCTGGCGGCGGAGGCCCTCTGCGGCGAGCTGCTGCTCTGGCCCATCATGACCTGGCTGGGCGCCGTCTCGCTGGAGTGCGTGGCTTTTTTCGGCATCTGCGCCTTCTGCGCGCAGCTGACGGGCAACCTGGTCGTCCTGCCCCTGCTGGCCGCGGCCGTCAACGTCGCCGCCTGGTTTGCGGAGGGTGTCGTCACCGGCCTGCTCACCACCTTCGTCTATGGCTACAGCCATGAGGGCGGCGGCGTGGTGTCGCTGCTCTCGCCCATCACCGGCCTGCGGCGCTCGCTCGTCAGTTTGCCGGTATATGAAGCGGACGCAGACGGGCTTTCCCGCCTCACCGGTTATGAGTTCCAGGGCTGGACGGCCGCGCTTGCCTACGCCGCCGCGGGGCTGGTCCTGCTGGTGCTGGCGCTGCTGCTCTACCGCCGCCGGAGGCTGGAGACGGCGGGCGACGCGGTGGCCGTGGCATGGCTGAAGCCCATTTTCAAGTACCTGCTCTCGGTGGCCGGCGCGTTTGGGCTGGGCTACCTGCTCTTCGGCATCGTCTCTTCCACCGTTCGCTACGGCACGGCCGCCTACGCCGCGCAGCTGGCCATATTCATGTGCGTCGGCGCGTTCATCGGCTATTTTGCCGCCGAGATGCTGATAAAAAAGAGCTTCCAGGTCTTTTCCGGCGCGCGGCGCTACATCGGCTTCGCCGCCGTGTGCCTCTGCTCCGCGCTGTTCGTCGTGGCCTGCGAGACGGGCTTCTTCGGCTATGAGACGCGCCTCCCCGCGCGCGGGGAAGTCGCCGCCGTGAGCGTGGACACCTCCTACGGCGGCAACCCTGCCCGCTTCACCAGCGGCGGCGGCATCGATCAGGCAATGGAGCTGCACAGCGCGCTCATCGCCAACCAGGACGGGCATGAGCGGGACATGAACGACTACAACGCCGGCGCGCTCTCCCCCTCCTCGGCCACCGCTACGACCCAGGTCTCGGCCAGCGACCTCGCCTACGGCGGCGCGGAGGACGACCCCTGGGCCGACCCCCTCAGCCGTGTCGGCGTGCGCTTTGAGTATGAGCTAACGGACGGCGGAAAGCTGGTGCGTTATTACGATCTGGCCGCGCGCGGCGAGAGCCGCGACATCCGCGCGCTGGAGGAGCTGCTGAACACGCAGGAGGGCATCGAGACGCGCAACGCCACGGACTTCCCCGTGACGCTGGAGAACATCACCTACGCCTCCGTCAGCTCCGGCTACTACCCGCTGGACGACGGCAACTACAGCGTTGAGCTCACGGCCTGGGACGCGCACGAGCTCTATTACGACTGCATCCTGCCAGATATGGCCGAGGGCACCATCGGCGCCGTGGGCCTCATCGAGGACGAGAAGTACAGCCGGCGGCAGTACGATTGCAGCATCTACATCGACTGCTACGAGCGCCTGCGCACGCCCGGCGCGGAGGAGCGCTTCCAGAGTTTTTACATCGACCTCAGCCGCGATTCCAGCCGCACCCTCAACTGGCTGCACGAGCACGGCATATACCCCATGAGCGTGAGAAGGGCCTACGAAGCCGCCCAGGCGGAAAATTGACCGGCCGGCGGCCGGGGGCATTTGCCTGCGGCCCGCCCGCAGGCGGGGGGATGCAGGGACGAACGTCCCTGCGACCCATTTCTGAGAGGTTTCTTTTTGTCTTGTCAAAAAGAAACCCCTCAGACTCCAACCAAGCTGCGCTTGGATGCAGATGCGCTGCGCGCCTCACCGGCGGAAACCTTTAGGCAAGCCGGGGCACAGCCCTTGCCTCCTTATCGCAGCCTGTCCCCGCTTCGCTCGCGGCACTGCGTAAGCAAACAGGGGGCAAGGGGGCGGAGCCCCCAATAAACGCCGCGACAAGCGCGGCGTTCCGCTCAACGCAAACCACGTCCGTGGGCGGGCTTTGCCCGCTCCGCCCATCTCGCACGCCCGCGCCTGCCAGCGCGGGCGGCGTATTTAAGTCCCATTTTGCTTAAGCAAAATGGGACACATTAGAAAAGCCCGTGTGGTCAGTGGCAAAAACTCACCAAGCATAGGAATGGCCGCCCGCATAGGGCGGCCAAAATCCCCGGCGGGCTTTGCCTGCCGGGGATACCTTATCTTGCGCCCCGTGGGCGCAACCGCGCCGCTGTGCGGCGCGAGGGGGAGCCTACGAGGGGGACGAAGTCCCCCTCGTATCCTATACGGCGAATATAATCTCCAGCCTCGCCCCTATGCTCTCGCCGGGGGCGAGCAGGCGCGCGCCGGGGCGCTGAGCGAGGTCGTGGCCGGGGCCGGGGTAGCCGAGCCAGGGCTCGATGCAGACGAAGCCGGGGATCTTCGGCTGGCTCCAGAGCAGCACGAAGGGGAAGCCGGACGTGCGCACACGGATATAGCACCCCGTGGCGCGCTCTTCCAGCTGCACCCACCCGCTCTCGATGCTCTCGAAGCAGAGGCTGTCGTTGTCGAACACCTCCGGGGGCAGGCGGAAAACATCCGTGCCGCCGGGCAGCTCGGGCTTTTCAAAACGCACCAGGCAGTCCTGCGGCGTACCGCCCGGCGTGAGCGGGCAGCGGAAGCCGGGGTGGAAGCCCAGCTGTGCGGGCATCGGCTCAGATGAGCGGTTGACGCCAGTGACCTCGCACTTGAGCGTGCGGCCGGACACGCTGTGGCGCGTCGTCAGCTCAAAGGCCCAGGGCCAGCGCTCGCTGTCGCCGGGCCAGGCCAGGCGGTAGACGAGCTCCGTATCCGTGGCGGAGAGCAGCTCGTGCTCCAGGTCGCGGGCGAAACCGTGGCCGCCGCCGGGGTACTTTTTGCCGCCGTGTTCAAAGTAGTCGCCCTCCAGGCGGCCGCACCAGGGGAAGCAGAGCGGCGCGCGGCGCGGCCAGTGCCCGCCGCTGCCGTCCCAGAGGCACTCGGTCTCCTCCCCGCCGGGGACGATCGCCTGGACCGCCCAGAGCTCGGCCCCGAGGCTGTTCACCGTTACGCGCAGTTCTCCGCTGTTGATAGTGCTGAACATATTTATACCTCCTCAGGCAAAGCAGTTATAGAGGTTGTAGCAGCTTATCGCCGTTATCACGGCCATTATGACGAGAAACAGCCGGTCGACGCCCTTGTTCGTCAGCCGTGCGCTGATGCTGCGGCCGAGGATGCCGCCCAGCACGCCGCCGACGCACATGGCGGCCAGCACCAGCCAGTCGAAGTCCGGCACCGTGCCGCGCACGATGGTGTTGATAAAGCTCGCCGCCTGGCTGTAAAGGATGATGTACAGCGAGTTCAGCGCGGCGGTCTTGGAGTCCATGGAGAAGAAGAAACTGAGCACCGCGAGGTTGATGGGCCCGCCGCCGATGCCGAGGAAGGCGCTGAGCAGGCCCAGCGTGAAGCCGATCAGCACGCAGGCGGGGGCGTTCTGCACGTCGATCGTGCGCACCTTGCCCTTCTTCAGCGTGTAGACGAACACGCCGGCGGTGAGCAGGATCATCATCGTCTGCTGCGAGATGTCCACGGCCGAGCCGCCCGCGGCGCGCACCAGCTCAAAGGCCTCCTTGCCCATGATCCCGCCGAAGGCCGCGCCGATGGCAAGGAAGGTGCCGCGGCGCTTTTCGACCTTGACGGAGCCGCCGCGCGAGCGGACCATGCTCGTGATGGTCATGGCGAGGACCGTGCAGCCGGAGAGGAAGCTGATGGTGGCCGCGCCCAGGCCGGAGACGGCGTCCATCACCGGTTTGATGATGACGCCGCCGCCGACGCCGCTGATGCCGCCCGCCGTGGTCGCCGCCAGGCAGATGAGGAAGTAAATTACGGCCTGCAGCATCTTACCTGAGCGAGACGAAGCGGGTGTCGTACTCGCCTATCAGGGGCAGGCAGTAGGCGCGGAACTCGTCCGAGACGCCGCCCGGGGTGATCCACTCCAGGGGGAAGGTCTTTTCCGCATTCGCCACCTGCTCCAGGGGGATGAGCATCGTTTCGCAGCTGTACTCCGGCTCGCGCGCGGCGGTAAAGCCCACCATGAAGCCGGTCTGGCCCTCGACGGCGCTCTTCACGGCCTGCGCGCCGGCGAGCTCGGCCTCCGCGCGGTCCACCTCGCTCATGAGGGCCACGCTGGTGCGGCCCAGGAGGCCCGGCTTCTCGCTGCGGGACTTGAGGCCCGTCTCCGCCATGATCATGTCGGAGAGCGTCTGCGCCGCGCCGCCGGGCACCTTGTGGCCAAATCCGTCCACCACGCCGCTGTCCGCCACGGGGGAGCCGTCGGCATAGTGCAGCCCCTCGGAGATGGTGACCAGCAGCCCGCGGCCGCGCGCCCAGCGCTCCCTGACGGCGGCGAGGAACTCCTCTTTGTCAAAGGCCGTCTCCGGCAGGTAGACGAGGTGTTCGCAGGGCATCAGGTGGGTGAAGAGGGCGCTGGCGGCGGTTATCCAGCCGGCGTTGCGGCCCATCATCTCCATCACCACAACGTGGATGGGCAGCGCGGCGGCGTCCTGCGCCGTCTCCAGCGCGCTGGCGGCGGCGAACTTGGCGGCGCTGCCGAAGCCCGGGCAGTGGTCGGTGACGGCCAGGTCATTGTCGATGGTCTTGGGGATGCCGATGACGCGCAGCTCATAGCCGCTCTGCACGGCCAGCTGGTACACCTTGTTGCAGGTGTCCATGGAGTCGTTGCCGCCGTTATAGAAGAAATAGCGGATGTTGAACTTTTTAAAGCACTCGAGCACGGCGGGATAGTCGGCGTCCGTCAGCTTGCGGCGGCAGGAGCCGATGGCGGAGGCCGGCGTGCGCGCGAGCAGCCCCAGATCTTCGTCGCTCACCGCGCCCAGGTCGATGAGGTCTCCGGCAAGGATGCCCTCCGCGCCGAAGCGCGCGCCGTAGATGGTCTCGATCTCGCTGTGCTTTTTCGCTTCGCGCACCGCGCCCAGAAGGGAGCTGTTGATGACGGGCGTGGGGCCGCCGCCGTGGGCGATGAGCATGTTTCCTTTGAGCATGTCGCTTACCCCCTCACACATTGCTCAGGTCGTCGTCCGCCATGCAGAGGTGGACGGCGCCCACTTTGAAGGTCTGCGGCAGGGCCAGGATGCGCGGCGCGGGCCCGGTGAACTTGCGCTTGGCGTCCTCCAGCGCCTCCTCGAAGGTGGCGCGGGTCTTGAGCCCCATGCCGCGGGCGATGCCCGGCTCCTGCGCGCCGACGATGTAGATGGCGGAGGTGTTCATCTCCGCGATGTGGCCGCAGCTCATCATCGAAAAGCCGTGGAAGGGGTGGAAGGCGTTGCAGAAGCGGTATTTGCGGATGTACTCCTGGTTGGTGGCGAAATACTCGCCGTAGCGGTCCATGTCGGGCAGGATCTGCATGTAGTCGTGCTGGAACATCTCGTAGAGCTCGCGCAGGTAGGGCCAGCGCTCGTCGTGGAAATAGCCGTTGCAGATGCTCGAGCAGATTATCACGCAGTTTTCCTTCATCACGCGCTTGTGGCGGATGACCTGCGCGCTGAGGGCCTGCATCATCTGGATGGGGTTGGTGCCCATGCCGTTGCCGTAGTGGAAGTCCTGCGGCATGCCGAACACCATGATGTCATATTTCTCTTTCGCGTAGGGCACATAGGTGCGCTTGTTGGCGACCTCCCAGCTGGCCGGCTGCATGACGGCGGCGTAGCCGCTGAAAATGGCGATCTGGCGGGAATAGGTGTCCAGCACGGCGTCGCAGCAGAAGAAGGGGTGGCCCATCTTCTCCTCCATGTGCATGCCTATCTGGTCGAACTTCGTGCGCATCAGGCTGTGGCCGCTCACCGGAGTGAAGTCCGCGCGGTGCATGACCTTCGGAACATGGTGGCTCGCTATACTGCGCCAGTGGGTGATGCCGGTGGCACAGTGCTTGTAGCCGCCGGAGTAGCCGCCGTAGGGGTTGCCCTGGGTGTGGCCGATCAGGATGGGGATGTCGCACTCATAGACATAGCGGTTCATCAGCACGGGGTCGCCGGCGCAGGTGACGCCCAGGTCCACCATGTGCTCATAGTCCTCGCTGTCGTGGCTGGTGAGCTGGCCGGAGTAGTAGAACTCGTTGAAGAGCTCCTCGCCCAGTATCTTTTTCATCTCCGGCACGGTGGCGCGGGGGTGGAGGCCGTTGGATATCAGCAGCAGGATGTCCTTTTTCTCCACGCCGGCGGCGTAGAGCTCGTCGAGGCAGGCCTTGATGCTCACCTTGCGGTGGCTGGTGGGCTGGGTGCCGCCCTTGACGATGTCCGGGATGACGAACACCACGGTCTTGCCCGGGCCTGCCAGCTCCCGCAGCGGGGGCATGCCCAGCGGGTGGCGGATGCTCTCCAGCGTGGCGTTATAGAGCGTGTCCCAGTCCTGGGGCAGGCACTCGGGGTCGGGGACGGTCTTGCCGGGGATAAAAACGTCGGTATCGTCGGGCAGTTCGGCGCTCATCAGGCCGTTGCCGTATTCAAAGTCAAGTTTCATTGGTCTCCTCCTTATTTGCCGAGATAGAGGCGGATGATGTCGAGATATTCGTTGGGGTACCAGCCAATCTCACCGCTGAAGCGGGTGAGGGCGATGAGGCCGCCGTCGATCTCCGCGATGGAGGCGAGCATCTCCGCGTTGTCAGTCTTCAGCCCGCCGCCGTAGACGACGTCAAGGCCGCCGGTGCGCTCCTTGACGAAGCGGGCGATCATGGTGATGTAGTCCTTGCCGGCGGGCGTCTTGCCCGGGCCGATGCTCCAGACAGGCTCGTAGCCGATGACGACCTGGCTCCTGTCCACGCCGGCGAGCCCCTCGTCGAGCTGCTTCCCGAGCACGGAGCGCCACTCGCTCTGCTCCTCGCTCTTCTCGCCGATGCAGTAGAGCACCCGGAGCCCGCGCTCCGTGGCGCGGAGGATCTCCTGGTTGAGTATCCTGTTCGTGGCCGAGGGGTCCTTCACGCCGGCCTCGGCGAAGGTGTCGTTGTAGAAATTGCGCTCCTCGCAGTGGCCGATGATGACGTATTCGCAGCCGAGGGCCCTGGCGGCGCTGGCCGGGCGCAGGGTGGTGAAGGCCCCGAAATTGCCGCCCACGGCGGTGTCCGCGCGGTGTACGCCCTGGCAGCCGATTTTTACGGGGCTGCCCGGCTTTTTCGCCGCGGCGGCGCCGAGTATGTGCGCCTCGGGGAAGAACTGGGCGAACTCCACCTCGCTGGGGTCGTACTTGGCAAGGGCCTCCTGCGTGCTGGAGACGATATAACCGCCCCATTCGGCCACGCCGGCCAGGCGGTTGACGCCGCCGAATTCCACCGGCACGTCAAAGCGCTTGAGGTTCAGGTAAAGATGCTTCATGCCGCCCTCCTCACTCCGCGTAGAAGGCCTTCATGTCCTCGAGCGTCTTCATCTCGACGAGCGGGGCCTTGCCGTAGGAGCCGAAGTTGACGATGAGGGAGCCGACAGCTTCCTTCACGCCGGCCTCGACGCGCTCCATGAGGACGGCCACGTCGTTGTCGGGGATGTTGCCGGTGAGGACGGTGTCCATGATGGGCGGGAAGAACACGCGCGGGTCAAAGGCGCTGCGCTTCTCCTCCAGCAGGCGGTAGACGCCGCCGATGGAGGCGCTGTCGCGCAGCTCGGGGTGGTTTGCAAACAGCTCCTTCATGTTGCGCGTGACGGCCAGGCGGATATCCGTGTCGACGTTGATCTTGCGGATGCCGCAGGGGATGGCGGCCACGAGCTCGTCAACGGGGATGCCGTAGGCGTTCTGGATATCGCCGCCGAGGTCGTTGATCTCGCGGACGATGTACTGCGGGACGGTGGAGCTGCCGTGGCTCACCAGGGCGCAGAAGATGCCCAGGCGGTTGATGCACTCCTTGATGGCGATGGCGATCTCGCGGCGCAGCTTGGCGTTCTTGCCCTTGTTGGCGCCGTGCTGCGTGCCGTAGGAAATCGCGAGGGCGTCCACGCCGGTCTTCTGTATGAACTCGACGGCGTCGAGGGGGTTGGTGTAGGTGCTGGTCTCGGCAAAGACGTGGTCCTCCTGCCCGCCGAGGACGCCAAGTTCGCCCTCGACGCTGACGCCGAGCGGATGGGCGTATTTGACGACCTCGCGCGTGAGCTCGATGTTCTGCTCCAGCGGCAGGGAGGAGCCGTCGATCATCACGGAGGTGTAGCCGCCGTCGATGGCGGCGATGCAGCTTTCGATGTTCTTGCCGTGGTCGAGGTGCAGCACCACGGGGATCGGGCTGTTCTCGCCGTACTTGCGCACGGCGTCCGCGATGCGGCGCGCGCCGACCTTTTTGTCCTCCAGCGTGCCGTTGGCGAAGTCCACGCGGCCGCCCATGAAGGCGTTGGCCAGGTCCGCGCCCTGCAGGATGGCGGGGGAGCGGAAGGTCTCGTGCATCTCGATGACGGCCTTGGCCTGGGCCACGGCGTTGACGTTGAACGCGCCCTGCGCGTAGTTGTACTTTTCGGCGGCTTCCATCAGGGGGCGGAGCGGGATGAGCGGCATTTTTATTTCCTCCTTTATTCTTTCGCGGCGGCGTAGATATTTTCGCCGGCCGACCAGGTGGCAAGTACGTCCAGTTCCGGCGAGAGGACGGTGAAGTCCGCGTCGCGGCCGACGGCGATCTCGCCGCGGCGGTGCTCCTCGCCGATGAGCTTTGCGGGGTTCAACGTGAGCAGGGGCAGCACGCGCTCCGGCGGCGCCATGGTGAAGGCGGATATCTTCTTCACGGCCTGCGCGAGCGTGAGCGTGCTCCCGGCGCGGATGCTGGTGCCGGATATCATGGCGTCCCCGTCCGTGACGGTGACGGGGTTGACGCCCAGCATGTATTCCCCGTCCGGCAGGCCGGCGGCCTGCATGGAGTCCGTGATGGCCACGACCCTGTCCCAGCCCTTGCACTTCAGGAGCATGCGCACCGTGCCGGGATGGAGGTGGCGGCCGTCGCAGATGGCCTCGCAGAACACGTCGCGCTCCAGCACGGCGCCCATCACGGCCGGGCGGTGCTGGTGGAAGAGGCTCATGACGTTGAAAGTGTGCGTGCAGCTCTCCACGCCGGCGTCGATGGCGCGGACGGCCGTCTCATAGTCGGCGTCCGAGTGGCCGATGGCGAGCGTGCACTCGCCGCGGATCTCGCCGAGCATGTCCAGCACGCCGGGCACCTCCGGCGCCACGGTCATGTAACGCACGCGGCCCTTCGCGCGCGCCTGGTAGCGGCGGAAAAGCTCCGCGTCCCCCTCGCGCAGCAGTTCGGGCGGCATGGCGCCCTTGTACTTCTGGCAGAGGAAGGGGCCCTCCAGGTGGATGCCCAGGCACTTCGCGCCCCTGGCGGGGGCGTCCATGAAGGCGCAGACGCTGTCGATGGCGCGCTCCGTGCCCTCCACGGTGTCCGTGAGGATGCTGGCGAGGAAGCCCGTCACGCCCTGGCTGGCGAAAAAGGCGGAGAGGCGGCAGAGGCCGTCATAACCGGCGGCGTTCACGTCCACGCCCGCGCCGCCGTGCGTGTGCACATCGATGAAGCCGGGCGAGAGGATGTTACCGGCGAGCTCCACCACCTCGCAGCCCGTGCGGTCCAGCCCGCCGCCGACGGCGGCGATGCGGCCGGAGCGGACGAGCACCTCCGTTTCGCGCAGCGCGCCGCCGGTGAGGACGCGCCCGCCGGTGAATACCGTGCCCTTCATGTCAGAACGGCAGGGCCGAGGCGGTGGCGTTGGCGAAAATAGCCGCGTCCGGGTGCTTTTGCAGCAGCGTCACCGGGAAGGAGGCCGAGATCTCGCCGTAGGCGGCCTGGCGCACCACGCCGCGGTGCCAGTCGCGGAACACGCCCAGGCGCACCTTCCGCGCGGAGAGTATCTGCTTGATGCCGATGGTGACAGCCCTGTTGGGCATGGCGATGATGGCGCCGCCGCGGTCGCCGATGGCGTTGGCGGTCCTGGTCTCCGGCGTGAGGGTGAGCGTGCGGGTGCCGAGGGCCGCGAACTCCTCCGGCGTGAGCTCCGGCCGGGCCTCGTTGAAGGCCAGGTGGCCGTTGATGCCGATGCCGCCGAAGGCGATGTCCACGCCGCCCAGCTCCTCGATCAGGCGGTCCACCCTGCCGGGGTCGGCCGGGTCGGGGAACACGCGCTGCTCCTCGGGCATCAGCAGCTCGGGGTCTATCTTCGTGTAGACGTTGTTGCGCATGAAGCCGCGGAAGGAGAGCGGGCTTTCGATGTCGATGTAAGTGCCGTCGTCGTTCAGGTACTCGTCCATGTTGATGAACCAGCAGTTTTTGAGGCTGACGCGGTCGCGGTTCACCAGGCGGACGAAGATGGGGTACTGGCCCACAGGGCCCACGGGGCAGATGAAAACGGTCTTTTTGCCCTCCGCGTTATGGGCCTTGATGGTGTTCACCATCTCCAGCGCCAGCTCGTAGAACACCTCGCCGGAATCGCCGAGGGGATAGACGGGTATCCTGGCGCCTTTGCCGAGCTCCGCGGCGGGGATCTTGAAATAGTCCATGTTTTTATCTCCTTTCCTGGCCGCTCAGAAGAGGTGGGCCACGTTCAGTTCTCTTATCGTCTCGACGATCTCCTTCGTGCGGGAGCAGCCGAATTTGCGCAGCAGGCTTTTTATCTGCGTCTTGACGGTGACGAGCTCCACGCAGCGCAAAGAGGCGATCTCCTTGAGCTTCTTGTCCTCCAGCAGCAGGCGCACCAGCTCGCGCTCGGCGGCGGTGAGCTTGCTCACGGAGTTGATGAAAAAGAGCAGGCTCTTTTCCGAACTGCGAAGGCGGGAATACTCCTTCAGCAGCATGTTCTGTATCTTCGCGTCCAGCATCGGGCGGCCGGCGACGGCCGAGCGGATGTGCAGCAGCAGCTCCTCGTCCGGGCAGCCCTTGACGATGTAGTCCACCGCGCCCGCGCCCATGCTGGTGAGGATCATGTCCTCCGTCTCGTGCGCGGTGAGGAAGATGACCATCGCGTCCGGGTGGGACTCCAGTATCTCCTCCGCAGCGTGGATGCCGGCGGTGGTGGTCTCCATCTCGATGTCCATCAGCACCAGGTCGCAGTCCACTTCGCCGGCCAGGGCCACGGCCTGCGCGCCGGAGGCGGCCTGGCCCACGACGCTCATGTCGCCCTGCGCGTTGAGCGTGTCGCAGAGGTCCTCGCGGATGATGTCAAAGTCCTCCGCCACCAGTATCCTCGTCATTTGAGCTGTCTCCCCTCCCGGCGGGTCCTGCCATCGTAGCGGGGCAGGAGGATGAAAAAGGCGGCGCCGCCCGCGCGGCGGTTCTCCACCCTCAGCGTGCCCAGGTGGCTGCGGACGATGGTGCGGACATGGTAGAGGCCCATGCCCCAGTTGAAGTTGGTGTTTTTGCTCGAATAAAAGGGCTCGAAGATCTTGCGCTTGTCATCCTCGGCGATGCCCTCGCCGTCGTCCCGCACTTCGAGCACTGTGTAGAGCCGCACGGTGTAGCCGATGAGGCTGACGGGGCTCTGGACGTGCCCGGCGGAGACGTTGGCCTCCCAGCCGTTGGTGAGCAGGTTGTAGAGCGCCTCCGCCAGGTAGTTGGCGTCCGCCAGCACCTGCACGCCCTCCGGCACGTCCAGCTCCAGCGGGGCGTCCGGGTATTTTTTGCGGAAGCGGTCGGCGGCCGTGGCGCAGACGTCCGCGAGCGCCACCGGCACCAGCATCACGCTCTTGCTCTTGACCGTGCGGTAGAGCTCCTCGCTGCGGGCGATGAGCGTGTCGTTTATCTCGTTCAGGCGCTCGGCGCTCTCGCGCAGGCGGTCCATGTCCGGCTCGGGCTTGTCCAGCTCGGCGCGGATGCGCTTATAGAGCACGCGGTTGGCCAGCAGCTGGTTCTTGATGCCGTGGACGAACACGCTCGCCCCCGTGCGCGCCACGTCGAACTTGCGCTCCAGGCCGGGGTCGTCCTCGTTGGAGGAGATGGTGTCCTCCGTATAGCGCAGCAGCATGCCGATGCCCAGCAGGCCGCCGATGACGTTCGCCGCCACCAGCAGTATGTAGCCCCCCAGGCCGGGCATCAGCAGCATGTAGCCCACGCCGCGGATGCCGAGGTAGTCGTAGCTGTAGAAGCTGTACACCTGGCCGGGGTCCTGGCCGCAGTAGATGTAATAGAGCAGCGCGAGGGCCGCCAGGCAGGCCACGAGCATGAAAAACTGCCGGCGGAAAAAGGGCATGGCGATGGAAAAGAGCTCGTATACGAGCAGGAAAAGCGACAGCAGCAGGTAGGCGATGACCCAGCCGTAGCTGATGTAAAAGAGCAGCGCCCGCCAGGCGTGGAAGCGCGCCACCATGGCGGCGTAGACGGCGGGGATGTAGAGCAGCATGGTGGCGGCCGGCAGCGCCGCCGCCAGCCAGGCGGCGCGCGAGGGGTATTTGCGGATGAGGGGCACCATCGTGTACCGCTCCGTCATCAGCAGCAGGAAGAGCGGGAACAGGTGGCGGCCGACATTGATGACCATCCCCAGCTGGTCGAAGGTGACGATGCGGAACTGGAACCAGAGGCGCACGCCGTGCGAGAAGAAGAGGAAGCTCTCCACCTCCGCGGAGACGCCGCCCTTCTTGCTTATAAGCAGCATGATGCCCACAAGGTAGACGGTGAGGCTGGTGCACAGCGCGGCGAGCAGCAGGCTCTCGCGGTTGTGCCGCAGTATGAGCGTGACCATTGAGCCGAGCAGCAGTCCGGCGGACAAGAGCAGCAGCATGTTTCGCTCCCCCTTCCTGATACCGCCATTTTACCGCAGATGCGCGCCCCTGTAAAGAAAGGGGCGGCGGAATCGCCGCCCCTTGGGCTCATTTATGCGGTTTTTCAGGCGGCGGCGCCGTAGAGGGCTTCGCCGGCCTCGGTCATGATGTCAAAGGAGACGTAATTCTCGACGGGGACGGGCTCCTCAAGGTTGCCGGAGGAGATCATCAGCTCCTGCTGCAGCTCGTAGTAGCCCTCGACGGTGCCGTCCTGGACGCCTTCGTAAACTTCCTTGCCGGTGAGCCAGTCGGCGTCGCCGCGCTGCTTGTAGACGTCTTCGTAGCTCAGGGCGAGCAGGTCGGCGACCCACTGGGCGACCTCGTCGTGGTGCTCGTCGGCGGAGTAATCCATGCCCTCAAAGAGAGCGGTGACGAAGCGCAGGAACATGTCGCGCTCGGCCTCGACGCGGTCGGGCATGGCGATCCAGCTGGCGAGGGAGATGCTGGTGTCGGAGAAGGTGACGTTGTCGGCGAGGACGGTGGTGCCCTCGACCTGCTCCAGGACGGTCAGGCTCTCGGGGCTCCAGAGGGCGCAGGCGTCAACGTCGCCGGTCATCATGGCGGTGACGATGGCGGAGGCGTCCATGTTCATGGCGGTGATGTCGTCCATGGTCAGGCCGGCCTTGGTGAGGGCGTTGGTGAGGATGACTTCGCTGGAGGTGCCGGCGGCGTAGGCCACGACCTTGCCGGCCAGGTCCTCGAGGGTCTTGACGTTGGGGCCGCCGATGACGGCGTCGCCGTTGGAGATGTGGCTGAGGGCGATGATCTGGGCGTTGCCCTGGGCGCAGAGCTTGTGGGCGCCGTCGCCGATGTAGCCGATGTCGATGGAGCCGGACTCCATGGCGGAGATGATGGTCG
>CALXGN010000027.1:0-17581 GCA_944387865.1 Candidatus Scatomorpha stercorigallinarum
CTCTACGGCATGATAAGCGCCGTCGGCGTGCGCAATGTGGTGGAAAACCGCGTGGACTTCACCAAGAGCCGCAACGTCATCATCGCCGCGCTCATCCTCGTGCTGGCCATCGGCATCACCTACTCCGAGGCCGGCAGCGTACACATCGCCGGCGACGTCAGCTTCTCCGGCCTCGCCACCGCCGCCATCGTCGGCATCGTGCTCAACGCCGTGCTCCCCGGCAAGGACTATGAGTTCGGCGCCGACCTCCAGGGCGATACCAGCGTCAACTTCAAAGTGTGACCAGGCTGCGCCTGGAGGCAATTGCCGCCGCAAGCGGCGGCGGGCAGAGCAGGGCAAGGCCCTGCGAGGCCCAAGTGCCACCCCATTTCTTTGGTCTTGCCCAAAGAAACGGGTGTGGCGCCCCAAAGAAAAACGCTTTGGTGCGGGTCGTAGGCGCGAACTGTCTTTTACGGGTTCCTGCGTGTCGTAAGTGATCATCCCGTCATCGAATGGGTGTTCAGCACCGCCGACCGTGCGTTGCTTCGCTTCGCTCGCGGCACTGCCGCGCAGAAGCCCGGGGGGCAAGGGGGCGGAGCCCCCAATAAACGCCGCGACAAGCGCGGCGTTCTGTCGAACGCAACCACCCCTCGTGGGCGGGCTCCGCCCGCTCCGCCCATCTCGCTCGCCCGCGCCCCAGCGCGGGCGGCGTATTTAAGTCCCATTTTGCTTAAGCAAAATGGGACACCTTAGAAAAGCCCGTTGACTCAGAGGCTGCCAACGTCCCAAGCATAGGAATGGCCGCCCGCATAGGGCGGCCAAAATCCCCGGCGGGCTTTGCCTGCCGGGGATACCTTATCTTGCGCCCCGTGGGCGCAACCGCGCCGCCGTGCGGCGCGAGGGGGAGCCTACGAGGGGGACGAAGTCCCCCTCGTACTCATATTATGTTGCAATAATCCTCCACGCTCCCGTGGTTCCTGAAGCACTCGAGGATCTGCCGGCCGACGGGGTGCAGGTCCTCCGTGTCGTAGACGGAGAGCACCTTGTCGAAGAAGCCGTAGAGGATCTCCGCGCCCTTGTCGTAGCCCTCTTCGCCCAGGGCCTCCTGGGTCTCCGGGCGCAGGAACTTGGCGGAGATGTGCTGGCCGTCCACCTTCATGTCCTTGAGCGCATAGCCCAGCAGCGGGCAGCGGGCGGGGGTCAGGCGGTCCATCTTCATCGTCACGCCGCCGCGGCGGGCCAGGTACTCGCGGCTGATCCACTCCGCGGCGAAGCCCACGCGGAAGTTGCCGATGTGCTGGTTGGGGATGAGCACATAGCGAGTGCGCGGGCAGGAGATGATCTGCTCGAGCAGCAGGTTGGCCTGCGTGACGCGCTTGCCGGTGGCGAAGGGCCAGTAGGAGCCCACGCCCTCGCTGGCCAGCGGCGTGCCGCCGGTGACGCTGGGGTTCTTGAAGCCGCGCGGGGCCACCAGGCGCCACAGCCAGGCCAGGGCCGGGGGCACGATGTGCATCAGGCCCATGATGCCGTAAGTGGGCCGCTCGGCGGTGGCCGGCGGCATACGCACGCCGAAGGAGCGCACGTCCACGGCCACCGGCTCGTTGACCACGTTGCTGATCATCCGCCGGGGGACGATGATGCGCGGGTTGGGGCAGGGCTGGCCGTTGGAGTCCGGGATGTGCTCCCAGGGCAGGCAGGTGGCGCGCGGCACGGCCTGCAGATTGAGGAACATCAGCGGCTCTTTGGACTGGATGGCGATCTTTTCATACATCGGGTCGCAGCCGTATTCCTTGATGCCGTCCACGCGCACGAACCAGCCGTCCTCGCCGTCCGTGATGCAGAGCTTGCCGTTGCCCTTCTGGATGGAGGGCGGGCACATGGCCATGTCGTCGGCCACCGGCTCGATGGTACAGGTGTCGCTCATGCTGATGTAGCGCTCCTCGCCCGTGCTCAGCTCCACGCCCAGCAGCACGCGGCCGTCGGAAGCGCGCATCACGTCCTGCAGCAGCTCGCTCTTGCCGCCGCCGGAGGCGCCCTCGTGCATCATCACCATCTCGTTCTCATAGGGCGTGATGATGCGCGCGGCGGAGGCGTGAGCCGTCACCCAGCCCTCGCGCTCGCCGATGTCCAGCAGCACGCTGTAAATGCCCTTCTTGGCGGAGGGGCCGGGGTAGAGGTTGTAGGAGAACACCTCGTGCAGCTCCTCGCTGCGGCAGTGGACGACCACCTGCTTGCCGCCGAAGCGCGTGTGGCGGAAGGGCGGGGCCACATAGACGACCGCCCGCGGCGTGAAGTGCTGCACCTGGCGGATGTCCACAAAGGCCTGCAGCTGGCTCATGGCAAAGGCGAAGAAGGCCGCGTTGCGCGGGCAGATGAGCACGGAGTCGTAGCCGTAGTCATAGCCGCCGGACTTGAAGGGCACCAGCACCAGCTCCTGGCGCGTCAGCCAGTCGAGCGTGACGCGGCGCAGGTCGGAAAATTCGTAGCCGTAGACCTCCTCAAAGCGGGGCTTGTCGGTGGGCAGGCTGTCGCCGATGCGCATGCAGTCCGGGTCGCGCCGGCGCATATAGTCCTCCGGGAAGTTGACGGCGGCGCCGTTTTTGCAGCGCACGACCTCCGCTTCCTTGATGCTGCGGCCCTGCACGTCGTAGGTGACCTCTATCTTGTCCGTGTGCTCGTTGCCGAAGATGAGCTCAAAGAGCACCTCCTTGCTGGTGGGGATGATGACGCTGGGACTGTTGTAGATGACCTCGCGCAGCTCATCGGGGAGGGTGAATCGCTCAAAGAGTATGTTCATATATGCCTCGCTTTCCGCGCGCAAGCGCGCAAAAAATTATATACCTTTTAATCGACCGGCGGCCGCTTGGCGTGGCCCTGCTGCTTCATCCAGACCTTCATCACCAGCTTATGCGGCAGGTGCTTGACAAGGAAGACCTGGCGGCGCACGCCCGCGCCAAGGACGGAGACGTCGCGCCCCTTCTTATAGTCCCGCAGGGCGCGCTCCACCACCTGTTCCGGCTGCCACACCTTGTCGTAGTAGGTGACGGCGCCGTTGTCGCTCACGGCGTGGTCGAAAAACTCCGTCTGCACCCAGCCGGGGGAGACGGCCATCACGCGGATGCCTCGCGGCTCCAGCTCCACGTTCAGCGCGCGGGAGAAGGAGAGCACATAGGCCTTGGTGGCGCCGTAGACGCACTCGTAGGGCACCGGCTGGAAGGCGGAGAGGGAGTCGAGGTTGATGACGCGCGAGCCGCGCTTCATATAGGGCAGCGTGAGCTGCGTGACGGCCGTCAGGGCCTTCACGTTCACGTCCACCATGCCCAGGTTGGCGGAGAGCTCCGTCTCCTCAAAGAGGGCGAAGCGGCCGAAACCGGCCACGTTGCAGAGCGTGCTCACCACGGGCTGCGCCTCCTTCAGCGCAGCGGCGTAGCGCTCGAAGCTCTCCGGCTGCGAGAGGTCGAGCGGCAGCACGCGGCACTTGTTACGCAGCGACTTTGCGAGCTCCTTCAGCCGCTCCTCGCGGCGGGCGATCAGCCAGAGCTCGTCCAGCTGCTCCTCGCGGTCTATGGCTTTGGCGAACTCGAGCCCCATGCCCGAGGACGCGCCCGTTATCACGGCTATCTTCATGCCTTCTGCCCGTCCTTTCGTTTTTCCGCGCGCACCAGCAGCATCATCGGCCGCCGCAGCTCGTCGCGCATCTCCGGCGACTGCCGCAGCAGCTCCGCGCTCGGCCGCGCCTCGTCCACCGCCGCCAGGGCAAAGCCTGCGGCGAGCAGCCCGCCCAGTATCTGCGCGAGCGTGTGGTGGTATTTCGTCACCTCGCAGCCGGCGAACAGCGTGCTGCGCGCGCCGGGGATGAAATAGCCGTCCAGCGGCCAGTGGAGGATGTTCCCCTGCGCGTCGCGGTACCAGTCCTCGTGCACGCCGGCGGTGAAGCTGGGATGCTCGATGTTCAGCGCGAACACGCCGCCGGGGCGCAGCGCGCGGTATACGCCGCGGAAAACGGCGTCCAGGTCCTCCACATAGTGCAGCGCCAGGTTGGAGATGACGAGGTCGAAGCGCGCCTCCGGCCAGGCGAACTCCTCCACGGCGCACAGGCGGTATTCAACGCCCTCGCCGCCCAGCTCCGCGGCCCGCGCGAGCATCCGCGCGCTGGGGTCGATGCCAAGCACGGAGCGCGCGCCGCGCTGCGCGGCATAGCGGCAGTGCCAGCCGTAGCCGCAGCCCAGGTCGAGCACGTCCAGGCCCGACATGTCCTGCGGCAGCAGGGCGGAAAACTGCGGCCACTCGCCGGCGGCCTCCAGCCCGCCGCGCGAGCGGGCCATCTGCGCGTAGTTGCCGAAGAACGCCTCATCGTCATAGAGCGCCATCTGACGGTCCTCCCGGGAAAATGTCAACGCACATATATTACACCTACCGGCAGGGAAAATCCAGCCCTATCTTTCAGCGCGCCCCAAAACTTCGGCAGCCGCCCCCGGTATAAGTGCTTGCCCGCGGCCGTTGGCCGCTGGGGGAAACCCCCGGCGAGGGTTTCCCCCAAGCCCCCTTCCTGCGCTTTCGTGTGAAAGGGAAATTTCGCTCGCTGCGGCGAGCGCCGAGGGGCTTTGCCCCTCGACCCCACCGCCTTTTGTAAAAGGCGGGCGAAAACTTCAGATAGAGCCGCGCACAGCGCACGTCGCGTAAAGCAAAAGCCGGGGAGCGAAAGCTCACCGGCTTTTCCGTTACAAGTTTCCGCAAACCTCACCGTAGCCCGGGCCGCAGGCAAGCACCAGCGGCCGTTGGCCGACCTCCAGGCGCAGCCTGGCGGCGGCGGGACCACTCGCGGCGGAAGGCGAGCCAGCCGCGGCGGTCGAAATCGTCTGTGGGTTCCGTTTTCGGCGAGCAGGCGGCGTAATAGGCTGCGACCTTGTCCGCAAAGCGGCAGACTGCCGCGCTGTATTCGGCGAGCGGCAATACGACTTCGTGGCCCGTGGGCGTGATCAGCCGCACCGCGCCGTTTTCGTGCCGCACCGTCCAGTCCACGCCGTTACCGCAGCCGCTTATGTATACGTTCTCGCAGCCCTCGTCCGCGACGAGGAAATGGCCGCAGCAGGGCAGCATCTGCTCGCCCTCGCCGGCGATGTGGTCCTCTGTCAGGCTTTTCAGCAGCATCAGCGCCGTTGCGCTCACCGTGCAGTCGTACTCAAAGCGCTCGCCGCCGATGACGGCCACCGCATGGCCGTGCAGGCAGCGGTCGTCCGGCTCGTCGGGCGTGCCGAGTATCCAGCCGAGGCCGTATGCGTCTATCTCAAATCCCGGCATGGCCGCTCCTTTCTATCACCGACTCCGCCACGCGCAGGCCGTCCACGGCGGCGCTGACGATGCCGCCGGCCCAGCCGGCGCCCTCGCCGCAGGGGTAGAGGCCGCGCAGGGCGCTCTCGCGCGTTTCGCCGCGCGGCAGGCGCACGGGGCTCGATGAGCGCGTCTCCGGGCCCGTGAGCACGGCCTCCGGGTCGTTGAAGAGCTTCAGCTTGCCGCCCAGCAGCGGCAGGGCCTCCGCCAGCCCGGCGGCGACGCACTCCGGCAGCACCCGGCGCAGGTCGCCCCAGTATACGCCCGGCCGGTAGCTCGGCAGGACGCGCCCCGGGCCCGCGCTCGCGCGGCCGGCGAGGAAGTCGCCCGCCAGCTGGGCCGGCGCGCGGTAGCCCCCGCCGGCGTATTCAAAGGCCCGGCGCTCCACTTCGCGCTGCCACTCGACGCCGCCCAGCGCGCCGGGACAGGGGAAGTCCTGCGGGCGCACGGAGACCAGCAGCGCGCTGTTGGCGTTGGGCATCGCCCGGCCCGAGTAGCTCATGCCGTTCGTCACCACGCCCCCGCGCTCGCTGGCGGCGGCGATGACCTCCCCGCCCGGGCACATGCAGAAGGTGTAAGCCCCGCGGCCGTCCGCCAGGCGGGCGCTCAGCGAATAGTCCGCCGCGGGCAGCGTTTTGCCGCGCGGCGCGCCGTATTGGGCGAGGTCGAGCTCGCGCTGCGCGTGTTCGATGCGCGCGCCCATGGAGAAGGCCTTGGCCTCCATCGGCACGCCCAGCGCGTGCAGCATGTAGAACGTGTCCCGCGCGCTGTGGCCCGTGGCCAGGACGAGCGCGGAGCAGCTCTCGGCGTATTCCGTGCCGCCGGAGCGCACGCGCGCAGTGCGCACCGCGCCCAGAGCGTCCAGCTCAAGGCCCACGAGGCGCGAGCCGAAGCGCACCTCCCCGCCGAGGGAGACGATCTCCTGCCGGATGTTCTTCACCACGCGCGCGAGCACGTCCGTGCCCACGTGGGGCTTGGCGTCATAGACCACGGAGCCCGGAGCGCCGTGGGCGGCGAATTCGCGCAGTACGAAACCGATGCGCTTATCGTGCGTGCCCGTGTTCAGCTTGCCGTCGGAGAAGGTGCCCGCGCCGCCCTCGCCGAACTGCACGTTGCACTCGGGGTCGAGCGCGCCGCCGGCGCGGAAGGCGGCCACTTTGGCCGCGCGTGCGTCCACGTCCAGCCCGCGCTCAAGGACGACGGGGCGCAGCCCCGCGCGGGAGAGCGCCAGGGCGCAGAACATCCCCGCCGGGCCGAAGCCCGCCACCACGGGCGGCGCGCCGCGGCGCTCAAGGCGGGGGATGGCGTACTCCTCCGGCGGCTCGTCCGGCTCGCCTTTGAGCCGGACGGAGACGGAGTACACCCAGCGCGCGGAGCCCTTCCTGCGCGCGTCGAGGCTTTTCCTCGTGATCGTGAGCTCCTCTATCGCCGCGGGGCGGACGCCCAGCTTCGCCGCCGCCAGCGCGTAGAGCCGCCGCTCGTCGCCCCCGGGCGGCAGCGTGAGGCCGCCGACGGCCCTCATGAGCCCAGCCTCCCGGCCAGGCAGCCGCTGGCCCAGGCCCACTGGAGGTTATAGCCGCCGCAGTCGCCATCTATGTCCAGCACCTCGCCGCAGGCGAAAAGGCCGGGGACCAGGCGGCTCTCCAGCGTCTTGGGGTCGAATTCCGCCGTTTTGATGCCGCCGGCGGTGACCTGCGCGTTGGCGAAGCCCTCCGTGCCGCGCACGGGCAGCACGAAGCACTTGGCGCTGGCCGCGGCGCGGCTGAGCTCGGCGTCCGCCAGGGCGGCGAGGGGCTTCGCGGGCTCGAGCGCGGCGTATCTCACCACCATGCGCCCCAGGCGGTTGTGCAGCGCGCCCGTGAAGAGCTCCGCGGCGGGGATGTCCGGCGCGGCCTCGCGGCGGGACTGCAAATGCCCCAGCACGGCGGCCAGGGTATAGCCGCGCAGCAGGTCCAGCTGCAATTCCATCGGCTCGTCCCCGGCGGCGGAGACGGAGCGCGAAAGGTCGAAGGCCGCCGGGCCGGAGACGCCCGTCTCCGTGAACAGCACCTCGCCCTCCGCCGTGTCCAGCACGCGGCCGGCGGCGCGCAGCGTCAGCCGGCAGTCGGCCTTGATGCCCTTGAGCGCGCGCGGGTACTCCGGCGCGGTGGTTATCTGCACCAGCGCGGGGCGCAGGGCCGTGCGCGTGTGCCCGAGGGACTTCAAAAGCTCATACCCGTCGCGCCCGCCGCCGAGCTTTTCCCCGGCGAGGCCGCCGCAGGCGACGACCACGGCGTCCGCCCGGTGCCGCGCGCCGCTCTCGGTGGCCACGGTGAAGCCGTCCCCGTCCCTATATATCTCCCGCGCGCGGTCGCCGGCAATAAGCTGTACGCCGGCGGCCTCCAGCGCGAAGCGCAGCACGTCCACCACGCTGTTGGCGCTGTTGGAGAGGGGATAGACGCGCCCGCCGCTCTCCTCCACGGTGAGCAGGCCGATGCCGCGGAAGAGCTTCAGCGCCTCCTGCGGCGGCAGCGCCTCCATCGCCCGGCGCATGAAGGACACGTCCGTGCCGTGGTAGTGCTCGGGGGAGGCGTTGGTGTTGGTCAGGTTGCAGCGGCCGTTGCCGGTGGCCATCAGCTTGCGCCCGGCGCGCGCCTGGCGCTCGAGCAGCGTGACCGTGTGGCCGCGCCTGGCGGCGGTGAGCGCCGCGGCCATGCCGGAGGCCCCCGCGCCGATGATGATCGCCCTCATGAAAAGCTCCTTTCAAAAAAGCCGTGTGTTTTCACATGCGTACGCCCTGATTATAAGCTGTCCGCGGCGGCTTTGCAACGGCTGTTTGCCGCGCGGGCGTTGACATCCGGCGGCGGCTTGTGTAGAATCAGGCCGTGATATGGCGGGAGGCGGATCGGCATGTTCGGTGTGTATCACTTCATATGGCTCGGAATCTGCGCGCTGCTTGCAGCGCTGGCGGCGGCGTATCTCCGCCGCCACAGGCCGCCGCTGCGGCGCGTGCTGGGCTGGGCCTGCGCCGGCTGCGTGCTCTCGGAGGTGGTGAAGATCCTCAGCGTGATCGAGCTCGTCCCCTCGGCGGACGGCAGCCGGTTTTATCCCTACCTGGAGCTCGCCCACCTGCCCTTCCACCTCTGCTCGGCGCAGATCGCGCTCATCTTCTACGCGCGGTACGCCAAGGACGGCCCGGCGCGCACGGTGGTGCTGGCCTTCATGTACCCCAGCTGCCTGATCGGCGCGCTGATGGCCATTGTAATTGCCACCACCTTCGGCAGCAGCGCGGACTTCGCCGAGGCCTTTCTGCGCCCGCTGACGTACCAGTATTTTCTCTACCACACGATGCTGGTGGTACTGGGGCTCTACATCCCCCTCTCGCGGGAGGTGGAGCTGCGGCCGCGGCACTACCTGAGCACCATGGCCATCGTCGTGGCCGCGGGCTTCGTTTCCTTTTACCTCAACAGCGCCTTCGCCGTGCCGGTGTACAGCGCCGGCGAGCTGCTGAGCGTGGAGTACACGACGAACTTCCTCTACACCTTCGCCCCGCCGGTGGACTTCATCCGCCTGACGGAGCCCTGGCACTGGTATGCTTACGTCCTGGCGCTGGGCGCGCTGGCCGCGCTGCTGGTGGCGCTGCTCTATATCCCCGTTTTCCGCCGGGCGAAAAATCCCGCGCGCGGGGAGAAACTTTTTACCGCTTCCGCGCGTCATATATAGTATAATGGCGGCATGACGCCGAATTTGAGGTGAGGTATATGGCATCTAACGGAAGAAAGAGGAACCCGGCGGGCGCGATCGTCGCCCTGCTGATACTGATAATGATCGTCATCGCCCTCGTGGTGGTGATACGCCAGGGCGGCGGCGAGGCGGAGGAGACTCCCACGCCCCCGGCGCAGGAGAGCACAGAGCCCGCGCCCACGCCCACGCCCACCCCGGAGGCCACGCCCACCCCGACCCCGGAGCCTACGCCTACGCCCACTCCAGAGCCCACGCCGAGCCCCGAGCCCAGCGCGGAGCCCACGCCGGAGCCGGCGCGCAGCGGCAGCTTCCGCTCGGACACCGGCACGGGCCTGGAGATCGTCGCGGACTGGTCGCTGAGCGGCTCGGGCGCGGAGACGCGCCTTTCGCTCACGCTCAGCGCGGAGAGCTACAGTTTGCAGACGCGCGAGATCTGGAAGGGCGCCGCGCTCACGCTCGGCGGCGAGGCCTTTGAGTTCGACACCGAGGCGGTGGACTTCGCCGGCCCCGGCCAGGGCACGAGCGTCCTGGGGACGCTGGAGGCCGTCATCGACGGCTCCGTCCTGCCCGCGCAGGCGGAGCTCAGCTGGCACTTCCAGGGCAGCTACGGCGGCGAGGAGCTGGAGTACATAACGGCCAGCGGCACAATAGGGTGAGCTGGCTGGAATGCCGCCGGCAAAGCCGGCGGCATTCCATGCCAAATGCCCCGCGCGGCCTCCGGCCGCGCGATGGCAGGCGCTCCGTTCAGCGCACGCCCGCCAGTCTGCGGACTGGCGGGCGCACGTTCACTGCGCGCAAAGTATTTTTCCCGAGGCGGAGCCCCGGGAAAAATGATATCAATTTTTCTTCAATACCGTCGTTTTATAAAAAACAGCCGCGCCCGGGCGCGGCTGTTTTTTATTTCAGCTCGTCCAGCATCTGACGGACGGTCTTTTTGGTCAGGGGGTGGCGGAGCTGGGGCGCGAGCTCGCACAGGGGGACGAGGACGAAGGCCCGGTTGGCCATGTCCGGGTGGGGGATGGTGAGCTCGCTGCTGTCCAGCACAAGGCCGTCGTAGAAGAGGATGTCGAGGTCGAGCGTGCGCGGGCCCCAGCGGACGAGCCGCTCGCGGCCGGCGGCGGATTCGATGCCGTGCAGCAGCTCCAGCAGCTCCATGGGCTCCAGGCGCGTGCGCAGCTCCAGGCAGCCGTTGAGGAAATCCCCCTGCTCCACGCCGCCGTAGGGGGGCGTGACGATGAAGGAGGACACACGCTGCACGCGGCAGCCCTCCGCTGTGCGCAGGGCCTCCACCGCCGAGCGCAGATAGCCCTCCCGGTCGCCGAGGTTGGAGCCGAGGGCGATATAGGCCGTGTGCCACGCCCGCTCGATGTACACGGAGACGCCCTCCAGCGGCAGGCCGATGGGCGCCCAGGGCTTTTTCAGCTCCACGGCCACGGAACAGATGTCATAGCGCTCCAGCAGCGCGGCGGCCAGCGCCTCCGCGGCGGACTCGATGAGCGCGTAAGTGTGCTCCTGCATGAACTGCGTGGCGAAGGCGCAGGCCTCGGCGTAGTCCACCGAGAGGGAGAGCCCGCCCGTCAGCGCCGCGCGGCGCAGTGGCCGCCGCAGCGTCATGGAGAGCAGGAATTTCTGCCCCAGCGCCGTCTCCTCCGGCAGCACGCCGTGCCTGGCGAACACCGTGAGGTCGCGTATACGTATCTCATCCATCCTGCCTGCCCTCCATCATGACGGCGCGCGCCATGTGCAGCGCGCGCGCGTTCTCCTTTACGTCGTGTACGCGGAAAAAGCTGGCCCCGCGCAGCGCCCCGGCGACGTTGAGGGCTATCGTGCCCTCCAGCCGCCCGTCCACCGGCAGGCCCAGCGTGCGCCCGATGACGGACTTGCGCGAGACGCCCAGCAGCACGGGATAGCCCAGCGCGCGCAGCTCGCCCAGCCGGTCGACGGCGGCGAGGTTCTGCGCGTCGTTTTTGGCGAAGCCCACGCCGGGGTCGAGCACGATCCCGTCCGGGCGCACGCCCGCTGTGAGCGCGGCGTCCACGCTGCGCAGCAGCGACTCTTTCACCGCCGGCATGAAGCCCCCGCCCTCCGGCGCGCTCTCGCTGTGCATCAGGCAGCAGGCCGCGCCGTGCGCGGCGATAACGGCGGCCATCCGGGGCTCTGCGCGCAGGGCGCTCACGTCGTTTATCATATCCGCCCCGGCGGCGAGGGCGGCCTCCGCCACCGCGGCCTTGGTGGTGTCCACGGATATGGGCGCGCCAGACACGGCGCGGAGCGCCTCCACCACCGGCACGACGCGGCGTATCTCCTCCGCGGCGTCCACGGGCGCGTAGCCCGGGCGCGTGGACTCGCCGCCGATGTCGATGATGTCTGCCCCCTCGCCGAGCATGCGCAGGGCGTGCCCCACGGCGGCGCCCAAAGAGGCGTGACGCCCGCCGTCGGAAAACGAGTCGGGCGTCACGTTCAGTATACCCATCACATAGCAGCCGCTGCCGGTGTCAAATTCGCGTTTGCCTATCTTCATCTCACAGCCCCAGCAGCCGCAGGGCGTCCGCGCGCAGCGCGCCGTCCGTCTCGAATTCGCCGCGGGCGGCCACGCTGAGCGTTGTGGAGCCGGGCTTGGCCACGCCGCGCATGGTCATGCACAGGTGCTCCGCCTCCGTCACCACCAGCACGCCGCGGGGCGAGATGGACTGCGCCACCGCGTCCGCAACCTGGGCGGTGAGCCGCTCCTGCAGCTGCAGCCGGCGGGCGAACACCTCCACCGTGCGGGCCAGCTTGCTCAGCCCCACGACCTCACCCTGCGGGAGATAGGCGATGGCCGCCCGCCCGAAAAAGGGCAGCAGGTGGTGCTCGCAGACGCTGTAAAAGCGGATGTCCCGCTCCACCACGATGCCGCCGCCGGGGGCGGCGAAGCGCGTGGCCAGATGCTCCTCCGCCGAGGCCGTATAGCCCGCGAAGAGCTCATGGCACATGCGCGCGATGCGCTCCGGCGTTTGCAGCAGGCCCTCGCGCGCGGGGTCCTCGCCGATACCTTCCAGAAAGAGGCGCGCGGCCTCCTTGATCTTTCCTTCGTCCATTTTGCCTCCTGGCAGCGCTAAAAAACTCCTGCTCAGCCCTCCGCCGGCGCCTCCGCGCCCGGCAGCACGCCGCCCTCAGCAGAGGGGGCGTCCCCCTCCGCCGGCATGGCGGACATGGAGGGGCTGCGCGTGGGCAGGGTGGCGGGGTCGATGATCGGCGGCATGGCGCGCACGCTGCCGCCGAGGAACATCGCCGCCAGCGCGAGCAGCAGCGCCAGCACCCTCAGCAGTGCCCGTTTCATATGCCGCCGCCTCCTTTTTGGCCTTGTACCTGCGCTCAGTTCCCGGCCTTCATGGCCAGGAAGGCGTTGATAAAGCCGTCGATGTCGCCGTCCATGACGGCGTTGATGTTGCCGTTTTCAAAGCCCGTGCGGGCGTCCTTGGCCAGCGTGTAGGGCATGAACACATAGCTGCGGATGGCGCTGCCGAAGTCTATCTTCATCTGCACGCCCTTGATGTCGCTGATCTTCTCCAGGTGCTCGCGCTCCTTGATCTCCGCCAGCTTGGCGCGCAGCATCTCCTTGCAGTTCTCAAGGTTCTGGAAGTGGCTGCGCTCCACCTGGCTGGAGACGACGATGCCCGTGGGCAGGTGCGTCAGGCGCACGGCGGAGCTGGTCTTGTTGACCTTCTGCCCGCCCGCGCCGGAGGAGCGGAATACGTCCATCTTGATGTCCTCGTCGCGCAGCTCGATCTCGCCCGTGTCCGTGATCTCGGGCATCACCTCCACGGCGGCGAAGCTCGTCTGCCGGCGGCCGGAGGCGTCGAAGGGGGAGATGCGCACCAGGCGGTGCACGCCGTGCTCGCTCTT
The DNA here is from genome assembly GCA_944387865.1 of Candidatus Scatomorpha stercorigallinarum. Taxonomy (GTDB): domain Bacteria; phylum Bacillota; class Clostridia; order Oscillospirales; family Oscillospiraceae; genus Scatomorpha; species Scatomorpha stercorigallinarum. The sequence goes on from CALXGN010000027.1 coordinate 12,919, forward strand.
GAGGAAGCCGTAGGCGTTCTCGCCCTCGATCTTGATGGAGGCGCTCTTGATGCCGGCCTCCTCGCCGTCCTGCCAGTCGAGCAGGGTGTAGGTGTAGCCGTGGCGCTCGGCCCAGCGCGTGTACATGCGGTAGAGCATCTGCGCCCAGTCCTGCGCCTCCGTGCCGCCCGCGCCGGGGTGGATGGTGAGTATGGCGTTGTTGGCGTCGTATTCGCCGCTGAGCAGCGTGGAAAGGCGCATGGCCTCCAGGTCGCCCTCCAGCTTGGCATAGTCGCCGCGCAGCTCGTCGAGCATGCTGTCGTCGCCCTCCTCGATGGCCATTTCGCAGATGGCCATCAGGTCGTCCCACTTGGAGCAGAGCTTCTCATAGCCGCCCACCTTGTTCTGCAGCTGCTTCATGCGCTTTTGCACCTTCTGGCTGCGCTCGATGTCGCTCCAGAAGCCGTCCTCGCTGCTCTCCGCCTCCAGTTTGGCGATCTCCGCGCGGGCGTCGTCCAGCTTCAGCGCGCCGCCCAGGCCGTCCAGCGTGGGCCGGATGGCGTTCAGCTTCACTTTATAGTCTTCAAATTCAAGCATACCTTGCATATCTTCAACCGCTTTCCGAAAATGTAGCTACAATATTATATACAAAACCGGCGCAGATGTAAATAGCATACTTGACAGGTACTGGCCGTCCATGTATAATAAGCCAACCAAAAAAAGACAACAGGGGGGGCTCGCAATGGGCAAGGGCAGAAAACTCAGGTGGAACATCCTCGTCGTGCTGGCCGCCGCGGCCTTCCTGCTCTTCCTTGGTTTCATCGTCCTCATGGTCTGGGGCGTGCGCTGGATGGGCGGGCAGAAGGACTTCCGCCGCGAGCTGGCGGACAGCATCGGCGACTCCGTGCTCGCGGGCGTCACCGCCACCGGCCCGGCCGGCGAGACGAGCGAGCCGCGGCTGGACGACCTCAACCGGCTGCTGCTCTACATCACGGACTGCGAGTATTTCGTCTCCTTCGGCGGCCCGGAGGAGGGCGCGCAGGCCATCCGCCTCGACTTTGGCGACGGCTCAGTCCTCACTTTTACCCAGCTGGAGGACGGCGTGCGCGCGGAGTTCACGCAGCCGCAGGGCCGCGACTATAAATACGACCTCGACGCCGCCGGCTCCGCCGCCAACGGCATGATGCTGCGCCTGAAGGAGATATTGGAACTGACCGCTGAAGAAGGCCCCTGACGGGGCCTTCTCCTGTTGCGGGGCGCGGTGGATGGTGCTATAATCGGGAAAAAGCCAGGAGGTAGATATATGGTCCGCGAGATACTGCTGCTGGGCGACGAACGCCTGTATGAGATATGCGATGAGGTGACGGCGGAGGACGCCCCGCTGCTGCCGGGCTGGATAGAGGACCTGCACGACACGCTGCTCGACTACCGCGCTGCTCACGGCGCGGGGCGGGCGGTGGCCGCGCCGCAGATCGGCGTCAAAAAGCGCCTCATCTACATGCTGACGGACCGGCCGTACGTGTTCGTGAACCCCGTGCTCACTTTCCCGGACGGGGAGACCTATGAGCTGCTGGACGACTGCATGTCCTTCCCGGGGCTCATCGTGCGCGTGCGCCGCCACCGCCGCGCGGTGATAGAATACCTGGACGAGCACTTCCGGCCCCAGCACATGGAGCTGGAGGGCGACTATTCGGAGCTTTTGCAGCACGAATACGACCATCTGGACGGCATCCTCGCCACCATGCGCGCGGTGGACAACAAATCGCTCTACATGCGCGAGATGAAGCGCGACTTCACCTGAAAGGAAGACAGAAAATGGAGGGATTCCGCTACGACACCCAGCTTTTGATAGAGGGCTGCCCCATCGACGAGGACGACCTCGCCGATGAGTTCCGCGAACGCTTCCGCGGCGACTGCCTGATCGCCGTGGGCGACGAGGAGGTCATGAAGATACACTTCCACACCAACGAGCCCTGGCAGGTGCTCGAATACTGCGCCTCCCTCGGCGAGATCTACGACATCGTCGTGGAGGACATGGTAAGGCAGTCCCGCGGCCAGAAAGGCTGAGCGTCCGGCGGCCGGAGGCGGTTGCCTGCGGCCCGGTCTACAGGGAAGTTTGCAGAAACTTATAACGGAAAAGCCGGGGAGCTCTCGCTCCCCGGCTTTTGTTCTACGCGACGTAAAAGCCTCCCCTGCCGTGCAGGGGAGGTGGCGCCTGCGCAGCAGGCGACGGAGGGGTGTTGTGGGTTTGCGCATCTTCGGTAAGAACCGCAGACCTTTAGCACCCCTCCGGCCGCGCTTGCGCGCGTCCACCTCCCCTACATTGTAGGGGAGGCTTTAAGTTTCTGCAAACTCAGCGGCGCGAGCGAAGCGAAGCCAACCGCGGTCGGCGTTGTGCAAAGCCATCCGACACCGGGATGACCACCCTAAATTCTGTCACCACCCGCACTAACGCGCAGATTTTACGTATCGACAAGCATCAAAGCGGTTTTCTCTTTGGAGTCTGAGGGGTTTCTTTTTGACAAGACAAAAAGAAATCTCTCAGAAATGGGTCGCAGGGACTTTCGCCCCTGCATCCCGCCGCCGCAGCCTGGGTATAGAAGCGCCCGCTGCTGGCAAGAATCCCTGCAAATACAACAGGGAGGTAACCATATGAAAGTATCCGATATCATGTCCGGCCGCGTGGTCACCATCTGCCAGGACGAGCCCGTCATCGCCGCCGCGCGGCTTCTCAAGCGCATGAACCTGGGCGCGCTGCCCGTCACCGACCGCGCCGGCCGCCTGCGCGGCATGCTCACCGACCGCGACATCGTCCTCCGCTGCGTCGCCTCCGGCGCCGACGCCCACGAAGTGCGCGTGGGCGACATCATGACCCGCGGCGTCGTCACCGCCGGGCCAGACACCGAAGTCGGCGAGGCCGCCCGCTCCATGGGCGGCGGCCAGGTGCGCCGCCTGCCCGTCGTCGATAACGGCCGCCTCGTCGGCATGCTCTCCCTCGCCGACATGGCCCGCTCCTGCGACATGGAGGCCGCCGCCGCCCTCGCCGAGATCTCTACCAACATCCGCCGGCTCAAAAAAGATGGATAAAAATATTCAAAAGGGTCTTTACAAACCCGCCAGGCCGTGCTATTATATGGCTATAAACAATAATGATTCTTATTTTTGTTTTGGTGGTGAAGATGGAAACTGTACGCAAGCACAGCAAAAAGCGCGAAGCCATACTGGAGGCCCTGCGCTGCGCGAAGGACCATCCCAGCGCAGAGATGCTGTACTCGCGCCTGAAGGGCACATATCCTGACCTCAGCCTGGGCACGGTGTACCGCAACCTGGCGTTTTTCATCAACGACGGGGAGATCACCAGCGTGGGCGCGGTCGCCGGGCAGGAGCGCTACGACGCGGACACCTCGCCCCATGCCCACTTCATCTGCCGCCTCTGCGGCCGCGTGCTGGACGTGGAAACGCCCGCGCTGGAGCGCATGGACGAGGCCGTGGAGCGCGAGACCGGCGGGCGCGTGCTCAGCCACGCGCTGAGCTTCACCGGCGAGTGCGCCGAATGCCTGGTGGAAACGGCCGTCTGAGCCGTTTACATAGACGGAATAGATAAACACACAAACTTTTATAAAAATCTTAGGAGGAAAAGAATCATGGCAAAGTGGATCTGCAGCGTATGTGGTTATGTTCACGAGGGCGACACCCCTCCCGAGTTCTGCCCGCAGTGCAAGGCCCCCGCTTCCAAGTTCGTGAAGCAGGAAGAGGGCGAGATGAGCTGGGCCGCTGAGCACGTCGTCGGCGTCGCCAAGGGCGCCCCCGCGGAGATCATCGAGGGCCTGCGCATGAACTTCACCGGCGAGTGCACCGAGGTCGGCATGTACCTGGCCATGGCCCGCGTGGCCCACCGCGAGGGCTATCCGGAGATCGGCCTGTACTGGGAGAAGGCCGCCTATGAGGAGGCCGAGCACGCCGCCAAGTTCGCCGAGCTGCTGGGCGAGGTCGTCACCGACAGCACCAAGAAGAACCTCGAGATGCGCGTCGAGGCCGAGAACGGCGCCACCGCCGGCAAGACCGAGCTGGCCAAACTGGCCAAGCAGCTCAACCTGGACGCCATCCATGACACCGTCCACGAGATGGCCCGCGACGAGGCCCGCCACGGCCGTGCCTTCGCCGGTCTGCTGAAGCGCTACTTCGGCGAGTGAGCGGCGTGCCGCCGCCGGCAATGCGGCGGGCTGTGCCCGCTGACAATGCGAGACTTCGCGTTGGGCAGTCAGCCAAGCTCGCCGCCCGGTGACGGAGCAAAGCTATAATCGGCGGAAAACACTAACCCCAAAGGGCGGGCGTTCTCGCCCGCCCTTACCTCTAATAAATGAAAGGAGCGCCTATAATGAAGTACGTCTGCCCCTGCGGCTATGTCTATGACCCCGCCGTCGGCGATCCCGACAACGGCGTCGCCCCCGGCACCCCCTGGGAAGAAGTCCCCGAGGATTGGGTCTGCCCCGTCTGTGGCCTCGGCAAGGATATGTTCGAGGCGGAGTGAACTGTATATGAAAAAACGCTCCGGTGCAAGGGGCGTTGCCATAAGAAAACATGAAAAAAACCAGTAAAATCAATGTTTTTTTAGGGCAGCGGAAAACGGGGCAGGTCAAAACAACTGAATAATCAGGCAGAAACAGGGTGTTGTCAAGCATGA
>CALXGN010000028.1:0-14332 GCA_944387865.1 Candidatus Scatomorpha stercorigallinarum
AAACCTCCCAAGCATAGGAATGGCCGCCCGCATAGGGCGGCCAAAATCGCCCCGGGGCTTTGCCTCGGGGCGATACCATATCTTGCGCCTTTGAGGCGCAACCGCGGCGCTGTGCGGCGCGAGGGGGAGCCTACGAGGGGGACGCAGTCCCCCTCGTACTGTTATTCCCCGAGCGCAGCCAGCACCTGCGTCCTGGACTGCACGCCCACGGCCTTGCCGGTGACCTTGCCGTCCTGGAAATAGATGAGCGTGGGGATGCTCATGACGCCGAAGCGGGCGGCCAGCTCGGGCTGCTCGTCCACGTCCACCTTGCAGACCTTCGCGCGGCCGTCAAGGGCCATGTCCACCTCGTCGAGGATGGGCGCCTGCATGCGGCAGGGGCCGCACCAGGTGGCCCAGAAATCCACCACGCAACGGCCGGAGCCGGTGACTTCGTCGAAATTCTCTTTTGTCAGATGTTCTATGGCCATTTTATTTTTCCTCCTTGGCTCTGTTCTCTATATATTTTGACGCCGAGAGGGCGGCGATATTCCCCTCCCCGGCGGCCTTGGCCACCTGGTAGGGCGCGCCCGTGCAGTCGCCCGCGGCGAAAACGCCGGGGACGCTGGTGGACATGTCCGCGCCCACTTTGATGTGCCCGTTTTCCAGCTCGAGGCCCGGCAGCAGCGAATCCGGCGCCAGGCCGCTGCGCAGTATGAACACGCAGTCGGCGGGATACTCAACGCCGTCCGCCTCCAGGGCCGTCACCCGCTCCGCGCCGAGGATGGCGTATTTTTTCGCCCGCGCGGGGTCGAAATACTCCACTTTGCAGCCGATGCCCCTGAGATACTCCGCCTCCTCCGGCGCGTCCGCCGAGAGGCCCACCACGCAGACGTCCTTCCCCCGGTAGAGCATGCCGTCGCAGGTGGCGCAGTAGCTCACCCCGCGGCCCAGATGCTCCTCCTCGCCGGGGAAGGGCTTCGCGCGCGTGAGGCCACAGGCGAGCACCACCGCGCGGCCCTGCACGAAATCGCTGCCCACGCTGACGCCGAAGACGCCGCCCATGTCCGCCACGGCCAGCGCCCGGCCGCGCATGAGCTTCACGCCCGAGCGCTCCGCGTGCGCCACGAAGGCCTCGACGAGCTGCGCGCCCGTGGCAGAGGGCATCGCCGGATAGTTGTCCACGTGCTCCGCGCGGTAGAGCGGCGAATCCTCCGGCGCGGTTGTGATGATGAGCGCCGTCTTGCCGCGGTGCCGCGCCGTGAGGGCGGCGGAGACGCCCGCGGGCCCCGAGCCTATTATGACTATGTCAAAAACTTCGTCCAAGCTGCTGCCTCCTTTGCCAGAAACGCTGTAATTGATTATATATTATGAATTCCCCGTTGTAAACCTCGGAATTATCAGGTATAATGTGTCGGTATCACAAAAACTAAAAGGGTGAGAGTTATGGACGACACTTCCCGCAACTTTATAGAGCAGTTCATCGCCGAGGACATCGCCCCCGGCGGCCGCTTCGAGGGCAAGCAGGTACACACCCGCTTCCCGCCCGAGCCCAACGGCTATCTGCACATCGGCCACTGCAAGGCGCTCATAATCGATTTCGGCACCGCGGAGCGCTTCGGCGGCATCTGCAACCTGCGCATGGACGACACCAACCCCGCCAAGGAGGACACCGAATACGTGGACTCCATAAAGGAGGACATCCACTGGCTGGGTTTTGACTGGGGCGACCGCTTCTTCTACGGCAGCGACTACTTCGAGCAGACCTACGAGTACGCCGAGGAGCTCATCAAAAAGGGCCTCGCCTATGTCTGCGAGCTGACGCCCGAGCAGTTCAGGGAGTACCGCGGGGACGTGAACACCCCCGCCCGCAGCCCCTGGCGCGACAGGCCCATGGAGGAGAGCCTCGACCTCTTCCGCCGCATGAGGGCCGGCGAGTTTCCCGACAATACCTACACCCTGCGCGCGAAGATCGACCTCGCCAGCGGCAACTTCAACATGCGCGACCCTGTCATCTACCGCATCCGCCACTTTGAGCACCACCGCCAGGGCAACAAGTGGTGCATCTATCCCATGTACGACTTCGCCCACCCCATCCAGGACGCCCTGGAGGGCATCACCCACTCGCTCTGCTCGCTGGAGTTCGAGGCCCACAGGCCGCTCTACGACTGGGTGGTGAACAATGTCTCCGTCCCCAACAGGCCGCGCCAGATCGAGTTCGCGCGCCTGGGCATCGACCACACGGTCCTGAGCAAACGCAAGCTCCGCAAGCTTGTGGAGGAGGGCTATGTCTCCGGCTGGGACGACCCGCGCATGCCCACGCTCTGCGGGCTGCGCCGCCGCGGCTACACCCCGGCGGCCATACGCGACTTCATCGGCCGCGTGGGCGTGGCCAAGGTCAACTCCACCGCCGAGTACGCCCTGCTCGAGCACTGCCTGCGCGAGGACCTGAACGAGCACGCACAGCGGGCGATGGCCGTGCTGCGGCCGCTCAAGCTGACCATCGTCAACTACCCCGAGGGCCAGAGCGAGGAGATCGAGGTCGAGAACAACCCCAACGACCCCTCCGCCGGCACCCGCCGCGTCAGCTTCTCCCGCCACCTCTACATCGAGCACGAGGACTTCATGGAGCACCGCGCGCCGAAATACAAGCGCCTCTGCCCGGGCGAGGACGGCGAGAGCTGCGGCCTCGAGTGCCGCCTGAAGGGCGCCTACCTCGTGCGCTGCGCCGGCTTCGTCAAGGACGAAAACGGCGAGGTGGTGGAGGTGCTCGCGGAGTACGACCCCGAAAGCCGCGGCGGCGACCCCGCCGACGGCCGCAAGGTGAAGGGCGCCACGCTCCACTGGGTGGACGCCGGCAACTGCGCGGACGCCGAGGTGCGGCTCTACTCCAACCTCTTCACCGACCCGGACCCGGACGCCGCCGGCAAGGATTTCATCGAGTGCATGAACCCCGATTCGCTCGAGGTGCTCAGCGGCTGCAAGGTGGAGAAGATGCTCGCCGACGAGGCATCCGGCACCCACTTCCAGTTCCTGCGCCAGGGCTATTTCGTCCGCGACAGCAAGGACTCCGCGCCCGGGCACCTGGTGTTCAACCGCGCCGTGGCGCTGAAGGACAGCTATAAAGGATAATGGACTGATTTAAGAGGCGCATTATGCGCCTCTTAAATTTTTTGCCTCGCCGGGGGCGCGAGGCTCGGCGGGCTATTGACAGGCTGCATCGTTTATATTATACTGTGTAATGCAAATAGGACATGGAAGGAGGGACGGCATATGCTTTTGCAGCTGGATTTTTCCGGCCGGCTGCCCATTTACATGCAGATACGCAACCAGATCGTGCTGGGCATCGCCTCCGGCGAGCTTGCGCCGGGGGAAAAGCTGCCCACCATCCGCGCGCTGGCGGAGCAGTCTGGCGTGAACATGATGACCGTGAGCAAGGCCTACTCCCTCCTCAAGCAGGAAGGGTACATCACGGCGGACCGCCGTGGCGGGACCGTCGTGAGCGGCTCCCCGGGGGCCGGGGAGCTCAGCGCTCGCTACCGCGGCGCGCTGCGCATCATCGCCGCCGAGGCCCGCCTGGCCGGCATGGACGAGGACGGCTTCCTCGCCCTCTGCCGGGACATCTATCGCGAAGGGGGGCGCGAAAATGGGTGACTTCACGTTCAGGCTCATCTTCTTCGTCCTGCTCTGGCCGGTGCTGCCGCTCATAAGCCTGCTGATGGCCAACGAGGCGAAGGTGAAGAAGAACATCATCCTCGGCGTCACGCTGCCGTACACCGGCCAGCACGACGGGCGCGTGCAGGAGATCGTGCGGCGCTTCAAAAGGGCGCAGTGGCTCTGGTGCGGCGCCGGCAGCGCCATATTCGCCGCCGTGATGTTCCTCGGCGGCGACGAAGGCGTGCTCATCCTCGCGCTGGTGCTGCTGCCCGCGGCGGTGCTGCTGCCCTATGTCTTTTTCGCGCGGGCGAACAAAAAGCTGCGCGCGCTGAAATCCGCCGAGGGCTGGCGCACGCCCTACGCGGGCAGCGTGGTCGTCGATATGAAGGCCGCGGCCGGCGACCCGGGCGGGCGGCTGAAGCGCGCCCTTTTCATCCCGCCGGTGGCTGTTTCTCTCGTGCCCGCCGTGTACGGGCTCATCGCCGGCGGCGCGGAGCGCACGGACGCGCTGCTGTTCTCGCTGCCGATGGCTCTCGTGTGCCTGCTGTGCTGGGCGCTCTATCCGCTCATCTTCCGCCAGCGCGCGGACGTGGTGGACACGGACAGCGACCTGAACGCCGCATTGACCCGCGTGCGGCGCTACAACTGGGGCAAGATGCTGCTAGGCACGGAGTATCTGACCGCCGCTTTCGGCGTCGCCTTCTGGCTGCTGCGCAACGACGGGCTCTGGATGACGCTGCTCACCATCGCCTATATGTTCGCGCTCATCGCCTTCTGCCTCTCCACGGAGTTCGCCGTGCGCCGCGCGCAGGAGCGGCTGACCGCCGCCCACCGCAGCGACGAATATGTGGACGAGGACGACCTCTGGCTCTGGGGGCTGTTCTACAACAACCCCAACGACCGCCACCTCTTCATCAACGACCGCACCGGCTCCGGCATGGGCGTGAACGTGGGCCGTCCGGCGGGCCGCGCGATAATCATCGGCACGGCGCTGCTGCTCGTGGGCATGATGGTCTTTGGCGTCTGCCTCTCCGCGGGCTTCGACGCCCCGCGCGAGGCGCACATCGAGGGCGGCGTGCTCTCTTTCCGGCATTTTGCGGAAAAATACGAGATACCGCTGGAGGATATCGACTCCCTGGAGCTCATAGACGAGCTGCCCGGCGCCAAGCGCATCGCCGGCACGGGCCTGCCGAACCTGTTGGAGGGCCGCTTCCGGGTGGAGGGCTATGAGAACACGCGCATCAGCCTGAATCCCGAGGAGCCGCCGTACATCGCGGTGACTACGCCGGAATTTACGCGCATTTTCTCGCTCGAAACGCCGGAGGAGACGGAGAGCTTCTATAACGAACTCAGGGAGGCGCTGCCATGAATATCGGGGCCGTTATGTGTTCGCTTTTAGGCGGGCTGTTCCTGCTGATGGGAGCGCTTTTCGCCGCGCTGAAGGAGAAGGCAGCCATGCTCATCAGCGGCTTCAACACCCTGCCGCCGGAAAAGCGCGCGCTCTATGACACGGCGCGCATGAGCCGTGACCAGCGCAACTCCTTCCTGCTCTGGGCGGCGGTGCTCGCCGCCGGGGCCGCGCTCTCGCTGCTCGTCTCGCAGTACTGTGCCATAGCCGCTTTCGCAGTGTGGCTTATACTCTTTTTCAGGGAAGTACACTTCGACGTGGAGAAGGCCTTTGAAAAATACAGGAGGAAATAACATGAAAGAGCGCAAGGGCAATCTCAACGCGCGGATTGTTTTCACTGTGATTCTGCTGCTGGCGATAGCGGCATTCATCCTCTTCGCCGTGTTCTCGCCCCGCCGGGCGGAGGTGTCGGACGGCACGCTGCATTTCAGCCACCTCTTCACGGAGTTCGACGTGCCGCTTTCCGGCATCTCGTCCTTAGAGCTGCTCGAGGAGCTGCCTCCGATCAGTAAAATCAGCGGCATAGGCGTCTATTTCCTCTCCGAGGGCTGGTATGAGGTCGAGGGCTACGGCCGCTGCACCGTGAGCCTGAACCAGAGCCAGCCGCCGTTCATAGCGATAACAACGGCGGACGGCGCGTGGGTGTTCTCGCTGAAAACGCCGGAAGAGACGGAGGGGTTTTATAACGAACTCAGGGAGGCGCTGGGCGGCGTCCGGTAGCCACACTGCGTGTGGAGGCAGAGCACCGCTCTGCGGCGAGGGCGTCCCGACAACTACCCGTTAGTGCCGCGACCGCAGGGAGCAATGCACGGTTTTGATGGCTCACGTCATTCGCCCTACGGGATGACTACTTAACGATTCCGTAAAGTTGAGTGATAGCCGACTTTTGGCTCCGATTTGCACCAAAGCGTCTTTTCTTTGGAGTCTGAGGGGTTTCTTTTTGACAAGGCAAAAAGAAATCTCTCAGAAGGGCGTTGCAGGGAGCCTATTCCCTGCACCCGCCTCGCGCCCGGAGGGCGCGCTCTGCCCGCGGCCGCATGGCCGAAGTTGATAATTTCTTGAATATTTCGCGGCAAACTATCGCCGCCAACAAACACAAGGAGGACCTGACCATGCTCAGAATCGAGCACCTGACCAAGACTTTCGGCGAGAAGAAGGCCGTGGACGACCTCTCGCTGCACATCCGCCCGGGCGAGATCTACGGCTTCATAGGCCACAACGGCGCGGGCAAGACCACGACCATCAAGGCCTGCTGCGGCATCATGGCCTTCGACGCCGGCGAGATCTACATCGACGGCAAAAACGTCAAAAAGCAGCCGCTGGAGTGCAAGCGCGAGACGGCCTATATCCCCGACAACCCGGATCTGTACGACTTCCTCTCCGGCATCAAATACCTCAACTTCGTCTGCGACATCTTCGGCGTGCCGCAGGCCGAGCGGCAGGAGCGGATACACAAATACGCCGATATATTCGAGCTCACGGGCGACCTGGCCGAACCCATCAGCGCCTATTCCCACGGCATGAAGCAGAAGCTCGCCATAATCTCCGCGCTGGTGCACTCGCCGAAGCTCATAATCATGGACGAGCCCTTCGTCGGGCTCGACCCCGTGGCCTCGCACAAGCTCAAGGGGCTGATGCGCGAGCACTGCGACGCGGGCGGCGCCATCTTCTTCTCCACGCACGTGCTGGAGGTGGCCGAAAAGCTCTGCGACATGGTGGCGATCATCAAGGGCGGGCGGCTCATCCGCTCCGGCACGATGGACGAGGTGCGCGGCGACGATTCCCTTGAGGACGTGTTCCTCGAGCTGGAGGAGGAGTGAGCCATGTTCAAGGCCCTTATGAGAGTGCAGATCGCGAGCGTCATCGCCTCGCTGATGCGCTCGTCGAAAGGCAATGAGAAGCGCTCTGCGGCGAGCATGGCGCTCATCGCTTTGCTGTTCGTCTTTGTCATCGGCGTGCTGGCCTTCGCCGTCGGCATCACGTTCTACGTGCTGGCCGGGCCGCTGAACGAGGCCGGCCTGGCCTGGTTCTACTTCGCCATGGCCGCGCTTACGGCCTTCGCGCTGTGCTTCATCGGCAGCGTGTTCACCGCGCAGCAGCAGCTCTTCTCCGCCCGCGACAACGAACTGCTGCTGGCCATGCCGGTGCCCCCGCGCAGCATACTCGGCTCGCGCATGGTGATGCTGCTGCTCATCAACTACGCCCTTGAGCTCATCGTACTGCTGCCGGCATACATCGTCTGGGGCGTGCAGATAGGCTTTTCCGCCGCGGGAGTTATAGCCGCCGCGGCCGGCGCGCTGCTGCTGCCGCTGCTCGTCATGTGCTTCACCTGCCTCTTCGCGTGGATACTCGCCGCGATAAGCTCACGGATGCGCAACAAGACCATCATTACGATGGTGCTCTACCTCATCTTCCTCGCGGCCTACTTCTATGTGTACATGAACATGAACGACCTGCTCACGTCGCTCATCGCAAACGGCGCCGAGGTGGCCGGGGCGTTGTCTGCGGTCTACCCCGCCTACGCCTTCGGCCAGGCCATCGCGGAGGGAAATTTCGTCCAGCTCGCGGGCTTTGCCGCCTGCTGCGTCGTGCCCTTCGCCATCGTCTACGCCATACTCTCGCGCGGCTTCCTCGCCGTCACCACGCGCCGCCCCTCCGCCAAAAAGCTCGTCTACCGCGAGCGCGCGCTGCGCGTGGGCTCCGTGCGCGGCGCGCTGCTGCGGCGGGAGCTGGCCCGCTTCGGCGCCAACGGCATGTACATCCTCAACGCCGCGATGGGCAGCATCCTCACCGTGGCCGCCGCCGTGGCGCTCGTCATCTACCGCGGCACGCTCATCGCGCTGCTCGAGCCGCTGCCCGCCGGCTGGACGGCGGCGCTCATGGCCGTCGCGCTCTGCTTCCTCTGCGCCACGGACGTCATCAGCGCGCCCAGCATCTCGCTGGAGGGCAAGACGCTCTGGCTGCTCAAGAGTCTGCCCGTCGAAGCGCGCGCCATACTCATGAGCAAGGTGGAGCTGCACCTCGTCATCGCCCTGCCGCCCACGCTCATCGCCTCCGCCTGCTGCGTCATAGCGCTGCCCCTCACGGCGGCCGAGGCCGCGGCGGTCGTGCTGCTGCCCGCGCTGATGTGCGTTTTCGGCGCGCTGCTGGGCGTGGTGGCCAACCTGCGCTTCCCCAAATTCGACTACATCAACGAGACCGCCGTCGTCAAGAACAGCGCCTCCGTGATGATAGCCATGTTCGGCTCCTGGGCCGTGCTGGCCGCGCCGGCGATACTCTATTTCGTCTTGCTGGACGGCCTTGTCGGCCTCACCGCCTATCTCTACATCTGCGCCGCCGCCCTCGCCGCCGCCTGCGCGGCCATGTACGCCTATCTGGGCCGCGGCGGCTCGCGGAGGTTTGAAAACCTGTAAAAACCGCGCACAACCTGTGGCGCGCCGTCCCCGGCCATGATATAATGGCCGGGGACAGTTTATTATGGGAACGGAGGCGGCGCGATGAAGATACCGGCAAAGTTCAAATCCCTTGACCGCTACCAGAAGGGCGTGATGCTCGCCATGGCCGCGATGATCGTCGTATTTGCGGCGCTCTACGCCTACACCACCGGCCGCGTGGGCTATAAGTACCACGGCGCCATCCTCGTCCCCTCCGAGGAAGACGGCGGCACGGTCTACTCCGGCAGGGTGCGCGGCGAGAGCGCCGAATTCACCGTGTCCGCGGACGGGACGGTGGAGTTCCGCCGCGGGGACACGCTCTACGGCCCCTACACCGCGCGGGAGGACCCCTCCGCCGTGCCGGAGGAGCACTGGCTGAAGGAGGACATGCGCGGCGTGGAGCTGCGCTGCGGGGACGAAGTCATCTTCCGCGGCGGCGTGCTCGACTGGAAGGGTTCCTTCCTTCTTTACAACGAGGACGGGACGGCGTCCTCCGCAGGCTTCGTGGTGACGACGAACGGCGGCATGGCGATAGACGGCAGCGGGAACGTGATCGATCCGCTGGAGCCCGGCGCGAACAATGTGCTGGAGCTCATGTCCGGCCCCGAGCTCACGCACAAGGGCAATTGGTGGGGCTATTTCGCCGGCGTTATCATCTGCCTTATCACGGCGGCGTCCATCCTCTATGCGGACGAGCTGTTCCGCTGGGGTCTCTCCTTCTCGATACGCCACCCGGAGCGGGCTGAGCCCTCGGACTGGGAAATCGCCGGCCGCTATATCTCCTGGACCGCGCTGGCCGTCATGGCGCTGGCAGTGTTCATAATAGGGCTGCGGTCATAGGCCGGGCCCGGAATGGAGGAAGGAAAATGGACTTCAGGTTTGCCGTGCGGGAGGACACCGCGCTCATCCTGCGCTTCATAAAGGAGCTTGCCGCCTATGAAAAGCTGCTGAGCGAGGTGGTGGCGGACGAAAAGACGCTGGAAGAGTGGCTCTTCGACCGGCGGAAGGCGGAGGTGCTCTTCGTGCTGGAGGGCGGCGAGGAGGTGGGCTTCGCGCTGTTCTTCCACAATTTTTCCACCTTCCTGGGCCGGGCGGGCATTTACCTTGAGGATTTATATGTGCGCCCGGAGTTCCGCGGCCGCGGCTATGGGAAGGCCCTGCTGAAAAAGCTGGCTGCCATAGCGGTGGAACGCGGCTGCGGCAGGCTGGAATGGTGGTGCCTGGACTGGAACGAGCCCAGCATCGGCTTTTACCGCTCGCTGGGGGCCGAGGCGATGAGCGACTGGACGGTGTACCGCCTCTCCGGGGACACGCTGAAAGCCCTCGCCGAATAGCTGCAAAACGCAAAGGCCGCCCTCCGTCTTTTGACGGGGGGCGGCCTTTTACTCAATATCCGGCGATGCCGCCGTCGGCCCGCGGCTCGGTGGCGCCGCAGAGGGTGCCCTCATCGTCGCGCCAGATGATCTGCCCGCGGCCGCACTCGTAGGGGTCGGCCACGGCGATCTCATGCCCGCGGCGGCGGAGCTCCTCCGCTACGGTCTCGTCAAAGCCCGGCTCGAGCTCGATGCGCTTGCCGCCCGTCCACTGCCAGCGCGGGGCGTCCAGCGCCTCCTGCGGGTTGCAGCCGAAGTCCAGCATGTTCATCACCGCCTGCACGTGGCCCTGCGGCTGCATGAAGGCGCCCATCACCCCGAAGGGGCCCACGGCGCGGCCGCCCTTCGTCAGGAAGCCGGGGATGATGGTGTGATAGGGCCGCTTGCCCGGGGCGAGGCAGTTCGCCGCGCCCTCCTCGAGCGAGAAGTTGCAGCCCCGGTCGTGGAGGGCTATGCCCGTCCCCGGCACCACGATGCCGGAGCCAAAGCCCTTGTAGTTGGACTGGATATAGGACACCATGTTGCCCTCCCCGTCCGCCGCGCAGAGATAGACGGTGCCGCCGCAGCGCGGGTCGCCGCTCTCCGGCTCGCGGGCCGTGCCGCCGATCAGCGCGCGGCGGGAGGCGAGATAGCCCTCGTCCAGCAGCTCCGCGGGCGAAACGCGCATGGCGGCGGGGTCGGCGATGTAGCGCAGGCCGTCGGCGTAGCCGAGCTTCATCGCCTCCAGCTGGCGGTGAACATCCTCCGCCGTCCCCTTGCCCAGCTCGAGCCCGGAGAGGATGCCCAGCGTCTCCAGCACCACCAGGCCGTGGCCGTTGGGGGGCAGCTCATGGACGGTGTACCCGCGGTAGTCCACGCTCAGCGGCTGCACCCACTCGGGGTAAAACTCCGCGAGGTCCTCCGCGCGGAGCCAGCCCCCGCCGGCCCTCGAGGCGGCGTCTATCTTCCCCGCCAGGCGGCCGCGGTAAAAGCTCTCGGCGTTCGTCTCGGCGATCTCGCAAAGGCTCTCGGCGTGGCGCGGGAGGTACGCCACCTCGCCCGCGCGCGGGGCGCGGCCGTGGGGCGCGAAGGTGTCCAGCCACTCGCCGAACTCCCCGCCGCGCGCGGAGAAGGTCCGGTAGCCCTGCTCCCAGAAGCGGGCCGTCACCGGGGCCACGGGGAAGCCGTGTTCGGCGTAGTCGATGGCGGCGGAGAGCGTGTCGGCGAGCGTCAATCGGCCGAAGCGGCCGTTCAGCGCCGCCCAGGCGGCGGGTATGCCCGGCACGGTGACGGGATACCAGCCGAGGGAGGGCATCTCGCCGTATTTTTCCCGCAGGAAGGCCGCGTCGGCCAGCGCGGGGGCCGGGCCCGAGGAGTTGAGGCCGTACATCTGCCCGCCGTGCCAGACGATGGCGAAGGCGTCCCCGCCCAGGCCGTTGCTGGTGGGCTCGATGACCGTCAGGCAGGCGGCGGCGGCGAGCACGGCGTCCACGGCGTTTCCGCCGCGGCGCAGGGCGTCCAGCCCCGCCTGGGCGGCCAGCGGCTGGGACGCGCAGACCATTCCGTTCCCGGCAAAGACCACGCGCCGCCTTGAGGGGTAGCGGTAGCTCCCGGCGTCGAAAGAAAATGACATGTTGTCCCTCCGTTTATCTTTATTTAGTCGAAATTTATACAATTTCACCCGCAGTGTCAAGTATAGCCCCCAAAAGGGCTCCCTGTCAACGCAATGAGCGCTTATACGTGCGCTTTTGGGCGCGATTTTTCTTGATTTATTCACATTTGCGCGTTATAATCGCCACCGTATGAAATCGCGCTATGAAAGGACGGTCTCCCTTGCTCACGCTCAAAAACATAACAAAGGATTACACGGCCGGCGACTCGGCCGTTCATGCTCTCCGGGGAGTTTCCATTGATTTCCGGGAAAGTGAGTTCGTGGCCATACTCGGCCCCTCCGGCTGCGGGAAGACGACGCTGCTGAACATCATCGGCGGCCTCGACCAGTACACCAGCGGCGACCTTGTGATAAACGGCCGCTCGACCAGGGACTACGGCGACAAGGACTGGGACACTTACCGCAACCACTCGATAGGCTTCGTGTTCCAGAGCTACAACCTCATCCCGCACCAGAGCGTGCTCGCAAACGTCGAGCTCGCGCTGACCATCTCCGGCATCTCGCGCGAGGAGCGCCGCGAGCGGGCGATAAAGGTCCTTGAGCGCGTCGGCCTGGGCGACCAGATATACAAAAAACCCAACCAGATGTCCGGCGGGCAGATGCAGCGCGTGGCGATCGCCCGCGCGCTGATAAACGACCCCGACATCCTTCTTGCCGACGAGCCCACAGGCGCGCTGGACAGCGAAACGAGCGTGCAGGTGATGGACCTGCTGAAGGAGGTGGCCCAGGACCGCCTCGTCATCATGGTCACGCACAACCCGGACCTCGCCGAGCGCTACGCCACGCGCACCGTGCGCCTGCTGGACGGGGAAATAGTCGGCGACTCCGACCCGTATGACGGCTCAAAGGCCGTCCAGCGCTCGAACGAGGGCAAAAAGCGCCCGAGCATGTCCTTCCTGACCGCCCTCAGCCTCTCGCTGAACAACCTCATGACTAAAAAGGGCCGCACCATACTCACGGCCTTCGCCGGCAGCATCGGCATCATCGGCATAGCGCTGATACTCTCCCTCTCCAACGGCATACAGACCTACATAAACCAGGTCCAGGAGGACACGCTCTCCACCTATCCGCTCACGATCGAGAGCGAGGCCGCGGACCTTTCGAGCATGATAGAGGCCATGACCGGCGCCGCGGGCGACGGCGAGGAGCACGAGCTCGACGCAGTATACTCCAACGTCATACTCTATGACCTGATGGACAACCTGATGAGCATGGACACGGAGACCAACGACCTCAAGAGCTTCAAGGAGTTCCTCGACGCCAATGGCGGCGGGATAAACGAGTTCACGAGCGCCATCCAGTATGAGTACGACCCCAATTTCAACATATACACCAAGGACAGCGACGGGAACATCGTCGAGAGCGACGTGGTGACACTGCTCAACGAGCTCATGGCCAGCATGTACGGCGGGGATTTTTCCAGCTACTTCGACACGATGGGCGACTTCTACTCCAGCTTTGAGAGCTGGCAGGAGATGCTCCCCGGCGAAAACGGCGAGCTCATCAACCAGACCCTGCTCGACCAGTACGACGTCATCTACGGCTCCTGGCCGCAGGACTACGACGAGGTCGTCCTCATCGTCAACCAGAACAACGAGGTCAGCGACCTTGTGCTCTACACGCTCGGGCTGCGCACCGAGGAAGAGCTCACCAGCTCGCTCGAGGCCTATATGAACGGCGAGACGGTGGACGCCGAGGTGGAGAGCTGGAGCTATGAGGAGCTCTGCGGCATGACCTTCAAGCTCGTCGGCTGGTACGACCACTATGTCCACGACTCCGCCACCGGCACCTATACCGACGTCTCCGGCACCGAGGCCGGGCTCGACTACCTCTATGAAAACGATGACGTGGGCATAACTCTGAAGATATCAGGCATAGTCCGCCAGAACGAGGACGCCGTGGCCGGCATGATGTCCGGCGCCATCGGCTACACCAGCGGCCTCATCGACCGCGTCATAGAGCAGGCCGAAGGCAGCGACGTTGTCTCCGCCCAGATGGCCGACCCGGAGACCGACGTGATCCTCGGCCTCCCCTTTGCTACCGGCGACGAGGTAGAGCCCACCGGTGACGAGCTCAAGGCGGAAGTGGACGAATATATCGCCGGGCTCGACACCGCCGGCCAGGCGGAGCTCTACACAGAGATCAGCAGCACGCCCACCGACGACTATCTCGACGCCGCAGTACAGCAGGCCCTCTCCGAGCTCACGCGCGAGGACATAGAGGGCATGATGCTCGAAGGCTACGCCGAGGAGATGGGCGTCGACGCCGATTCCCTGCGCGACTATGTCGCGCAGATGGACGACGAAACGCTGATGAGCTATGTCGAGGACATGGCGCGCGAGGCCGTCGCCCAGCAGTACGCCGAGGCGGCACGGCAGCAGCTCTCCGCCCTCAGCCAGCAGCAGCTCGCCGCCGCCCTGGCCATAAACGGCCTGAGCGACTGGCAGTATGAGTACGTCTATGAAAACCTCATGCCTGCGCGCTATTCCGAGAGCACTTACGAGCAGAATCTCGAGGCCCTCGGCTACATAGACATCGCAAGCCCCGACAGCATAAACCTCTATGCCTCCACCTTCGCCGACAAGGACGAGATAGCGAGGATAATCGACGAATACAACGCCTCGGCCGACGAGGAGCAGCAGATAAGCTACACCGACTATGTGGCGCTCCTCATGAGCAGCGTTTCCACCATCATCAACGCCATCAGCTACGTGCTGATCGCCTTCGTGGCCATCTCCCTGGTCGTCTCCAGCATCATGATCGGCATCATCACCTATATCTCCGTGCTCGAGCGCACGAAGGAGATCGGCATCCTGCGCGCCATCGGCGC
>CALXGN010000029.1:0-12021 GCA_944387865.1 Candidatus Scatomorpha stercorigallinarum
GGCGCAGAGCTTGTGGGCGCCGTCGCCGATGTAGCCGATGTCGATGGAGCCGGACTCCATGGCGGAGATGATGGTCGGGCCGTCGGCGAAGGAGCTGAGCTCGAGGGTGATGCCCTGCTCTTCCATGTAGCCCATCTGCTCGGCGGTGAGGACGCTCCACAGGGAGCCGTAGTTGTTCATGTAGCCGACCTTGATGGTGATGGGCTCGACGGCGGGCTCTTCCCCGGCGGGCTCTTCGCTCTCGGCCGCGGGGGCCTCGCTCTCGACGGTGGGCTCTTCGCTCTCGGCGGCCGGCTCCTCGCCGCAGGCGGCGAAGGCGAACACCATGGCGAGAGCGAGCAGCAGTGCGAGTATCTTCTTCATTTTGCTTTTCCTCCTGATGATATTGGATTTGGTTTTACTATTTCCAACGGCTCGCGCCGTTTGGGCTCACTTGCGGACTTCCAGGTACTCCTGATAGACGAGGCCCCAGATCTGGTTCTTCAGCTCCAGGAAGCGGGTGCTCATCTTGGTCTCCTGGTCGCGGGGATAGGGGATGTCGATGTCGATGATGGCCTTCACGCGGCCGGGGCGGGCGGACATGACGATGACCTTCTGCGCGAGGATGATGGCCTCGTCAACGTCGTGGGTGATGAAAAAGCAGGTCTTGCGGTCCTTCTCCCAGGTCTCCAGCAGCTCGCTCTGGAGCTGGGTGCGGGTCTGCGCGTCCAGCGCGCCGAAGGGCTCGTCCATCAGCAGGACCTTCGGGTCCGCGGCGTACGCGCGGGCGATGGCCACGCGCTGCTTCATGCCGCCGGAGAGCTCTTTCGGGTAGTGGTTGGCGAACTTCTCCAGATCGACCTTGCGCAGGTACTGCATGGCCAGATCGTCGGCCTCCTTGCCCTTGATGCCCTTCATCTCCAGGGCGAAGCGGACGTTCTTCTTCACCGTCAGCCAGGGGAAGAGGGCGTACTGCTGGAAGACGACGCCGCGCTCCGTGCCGGTGCCGGTGACCAGCTCGCCGTCGCAGTAGACCTGGCCGCTGGTGGGCTCAAGCAGGCCGGCGATGATGTTCAGCAGCGTGCTCTTGCCGCAGCCGGAGGGGCCGACGACGCAGATGAACTCGTTGTCGTGGATGTCCAGCGTGACGCCGTTGAGGGCGACCATCTCGCCGTTGCGGCCGTTGAACTTCTTGACGACGTTGTCTATGTGCACCTTGACAGGCGCGCCTTCGATGTAATTATTGAGGTTTTCCATCACTTTATCGTCTCCTGCCATCCGGTGAGCTTCTTTTCAAGCAAGCGTATGCCTTTTTCGAGTAGTATGCCGATGATGCCGATCACGATGACATAGGCCAGCATGGGCGCATTGTCAAAGTTCGCGCTCAGGGCGCGGATACGCATGCCGAGGCCGAACTGGGAGCCGGCGCTCTCGGCGGCGATGATGGTCGTCAGGGCGACGGACGCGCCGAGGCGGACGGCGGTGAGGATGAAGGGCAGCGTGGCGGGGGTGATGACGCGGATGAAGATGTCGCGGTTCTTGGCGCCGAGGACGCGCGCGGCCTTTATCAGCGTCTCATCCACGTTGACGACGCCCTGGTAGATGGTGACGCACATGGTGAGGAAGCAGGCGATGGTGATGGTCGTGACCTGGGCGCTGCGGCCGATGCCGGCGCAGGCCACCAGCAGAGGCACATAGGCCAGAGGGGGTATGTTGCGGATGAACTGGATCCACGGGTTGATGATGTTGCGCACCGGCACGTACCAGGCCATGAGGATGGCCACCGGGAGCGCTATCACGAAGCCGAGGCCGTAGCCCATCGCCACGGAGATGAGGCTGCTGGCGAGGTCGTCCCAGAACACGCCGCGCTCTATCATGGTCATCAGGCCCTCGACAGTGATGGGCGCGAACGGGAAAGCCCGTTTCGTGGCGGGCAGCAGGCTCAATATGTACCAGACCACCATAGCCGCCGCGAACGATATGATGACCCAGACCCAGGCGGGTATCTTGTTCGCCCAGGAGTTTTTGTTTTTGTTCAACTCCGGTCTCCCCTTTCAGATGAGCTTCTACACAAGCTGATAACAGTATATTGTTAAATCCCTGAAAAGGTAAGTATGAAGTTTCATCATACCTGCGTTGAACCCGCGCCCGCGGAGGGCGCGAAAAAACGCCCCGCCGGCTCTCCCGGCGGGGCGTTGCTTTTGTTTTTTTGTGGCCTGTCCGCTCAGAGGGCGCGGATGTCGGCGATGAGGGCGTCCACGTCGCTCTCCTTCGTCGCCCAGCTGGTGCAGAAGCGGACGATGCGGCGGCCCTCGTCATAGCGGCCCCATTCGCTGAAGGAGTATTTCTCCGCCAGCTTGGCGAGGTCCGCGTCGGGGACGATGGGGAACTGCTGGTTGGTGGGCGAATCGCTGGCCAGGGGCCAGCCCTTTTCCTCAAAGGCCCGGCGCAGCTTCCAGGCCAGGTCCACCTCGCGCTTTGCCGTGCGCTCGTAGAGGCCGTCGCGCATCAGCTCGGCGAACTGCACGCCCAGCAGGCGGCCCTTGGCGAGGATGCCGCCGCGCTGCTTCATGATATAGCGGAAATCGCGGTCGAGGTCCCTGTTCAGTATCACCACGGCTTCGCCCAGCAGCGCGCCCAGCTTGGTGCCGCCGATGTAGAAGGCGTCCGTCAGGCGGGCGAGGTCGGCCAGCGTCACGTCCGCGCCCGGGCAGACCAGCGACACGCCCAGGCGCGCGCCGTCCACGAAGAGGTACATGCCGTACTCGCGGCAGGCGGCGGAGATGGCCTCCAGCTCCGCCAGGGAGTAGATGAGGCCGCCCTCGGTGGGCTGGGAGATGTACACCATGCCCGGCTGCGTCATCTGCAGGCGGTTGGGGTCGTTCCAGTGGGCGGCGGCGCACTCGCGCACCTGCCCGGCGGTGAGCTTGCCGTCCGGCGAGGCGAGCTCGATCACCTTGTGCCCCGTGGCCTCCACGGAGCCGGCCTCGTGCACGGAGATGTGGCCCTCCGTGGGGGCGATGACGCCCTGGTGCGGGCGCAGCGCGGCGCATATCACGATGAAGTTGGCCTGGGTGCCGCCGATGAGGAAATGGACGGCCGCCTCCGGCGCGGCGCACTTTTCGCGTATCAGCTCCGCGGCCTCCGCGCAGTAGGCGTCCGCCCCGTAGCCGGGGGTCTGCTCGTAGTTGGTCTTTTCCAGCGCCGCCAGTATCTCCGGCAGCGCGCCCTCAAGGTAATCGCTCTCGAACCTTACCATGCTCATTCCGCCTCCACTTTTATTTTTCCGTCCTCCGCCCGGAGGGCGATGGCTCTCAGGCCGCCGGCGCCGCGCGCCACGATGACGGAGGCCATCTCGTCCTCGATGTCCTTCTGTATCGTGCGGCGCAGGTTGCGCGCGCCGTAGGTCAGGCTGTAGCTCTTTTTCACCAGGTAGTCGATGACGCTCTCGTCCCAGCTGAAGCCGAGGCCCTTTTCGTCCATAAGCTGCCTGACCTCGTTCAGCATGAGGACGGCGATGTCGCGGAAATTCTCCTCCGTCAGCTTGTTGAAGCATATTATCTCGTCCACGCGGTTGATGAACTCGGGGCGCAGGAACTCGCCCAGGGCCTTCATCGCCCGCTCGCGGTCCATGTCCGACACCGTGCCGATGAAGCCCAGCGAGCCGCTCTTGGTGTTGCTGCCGGCGTTGGTGGTCATGATGATGACGGTGTTCTCAAAGTTTATCGTGCGGCCCTGGGCGTCCGTGATGCGGCCGTCGTCGAGGATCTGCAGCAGGATGTTCATCACGTCCGGGTGCGCCTTCTCTATCTCGTCGAAGAGCACCACGCTGTAGGGCCGGCGGCGTATCTTCTCCGTAAGCTGGCCGGCCTCGTCATAGCCGACATATCCCGGGGGCGAGCCGATGATGCGCGAGACGGAGAACTTCTCCATAAATTCGCTCATGTCGAGCCTTATCAGGCTCTCCGGCGAATCGAAGAGGTCCGCCGCCAGGCGCTTGACGAGCTCCGTCTTGCCCACGCCCGTGCCGCCGACGAAGATGAAGCTGACCGGCTTGCGCTTGGCCTGCAGCCCCACGCGGGAGCGCTTTATCGCGGCGCAGACGGCGTCGATGGCCTGGTCCTGGCCCACGATGTGCTCGCGCAGGCGGTCGCCCAGCTTGGCAAGGCGCTCGAACTCGTCCGCCGTGATGTTTTTGGCGGGGATCTTGGTCCAGAGCTCGATCACGCGCGCGAGGTTCTCGCGCGTCAGCGTCGGCGGGGAGGCCTTCAGGCGGTTGAGCTCGTCGGTGAGCTGCATTATCGTCGTGCGTATCACGGCGAGGCGCTCATAGTGCTCCTGCTCCGTGTCCGCCAGCAGGAGGTCACGCTCCTTGTTCAGGTCGTCGATCTCCTTGCTCACCTCTTCGGCACGGATGATGCTCTTGTCCTTCAAATTCACGTCGGAGCAGGCCTCGTCGATAAGGTCGATGGCCTTGTCGGGCAGATAGCGGTCGGTTATATACCTCTCGCTCATCAGCACGGCCTCGCGGCACATCTCCTTCGGGATGCGGACCTTGTGGCACTCCTCGTAGTAGTGGGCGATGCCCTCGATTATCTTCACGCTGTCCTCTATCGAGGGCTCGGCAACGGTCACGGGCTGGAAGCGGCGCTCGAGGGCGGAGTCCTTCTCGATGTGCTTACGGTACTCGGTGAAGGTGGTGGCGCCTATGACCTGTATCTCACCGCGGGAGAGCGCGGGCTTGAGGATGTTCGCGGCGTTCATGCTGCCCTCGGCGTCGCCCGCGCCGACCAGGTTGTGCACCTCGTCTATCACCAGGATGATGTTGCCCGTCTTGCGTATCTCCTCGATGAGGCCCTTCATGCGGCTCTCGAACTGGCCGCGGAATTGCGTGCCGGCCACCAGCGAGGTGAGGTCGAGGAGGTATATCTCCTTGTCGCGCAGCTTATAGGGCACGGTCCCCGCGGCGATGCGCTGGGCCAGGCCCTCGGCGATGGCCGTCTTGCCCACGCCGGGCTCGCCGATCAGGCAGGGGTTGTTCTTCTGCCGGCGGTTGAGGATCTGTATCACGCGCTCGAGCTCCTCCTCGCGGCCGATCATGGAGTCCAGCTTGCCCTCGCGCGCGCGGTCCGTGAGGTTGATGCAGTAGGTGTCCAGGAACTTGCGCTTGCCGCGCTGCGGCGCGCCCTGGGGCGGCTGCTGCGGGCCGGACTGGGCGGAGGCGTTGCCCTCCTGCACGGGGCCGTCCTGCCGCGCGGGCAGGTTGGGGCCGCTGCCGCCGCCGAAGAGGCGGTTGAGGAAGGGGAAGGTGGCGGTCTTGCCCTCGTCCTCGTCGTCCGCGCCGTCGCCGGTGTCGGAGAGGGCCTCCGGCCCGCCGAGGGCGTCCATCATCTCGCTGGAGAGCGAGTCGAGGTCCTCGTCGGAAAGGCCCATGCGGTTTATCACGTCGTCCACGGGCTTGATGTGCAGCTCGCGGGCGCACTTCAGGCAGAGGCCCTCGTTCTTGGTCTCGCCGTTCTCGACTTTGGTTATGAATATCACGGCCATGTTCTTGTGGCAGCGTGAGCAAATGGTTGGCTGCATGGTATATCTCCCTGTTTTATAAAAATGTCCCGATGCCTTAAAGACAAATTAGCACTCTATATTACCGAGTGCTAATTTATCACCATGTACGGCTTTTGTCAACACCATGCCGCGTGAATTGACAGTTTGTTCATATTCCCACGCCGCTGGTGATGAAATCGATGGAGATGAAGAATTTGGCGAGGATGGTATTCTCCAGCGTGTCGCGGCCTATCACCAGGCCCAGGAAGCGCAGCGCCCAGCAGAGCAGGATGCAGTACACCATGCCGTTCACCAGGCCCATCACCGCCCCGCCGGCGTCGTTCAGCGTGTCCATGTTCGGTATCTTGAACGAGAGGTTGGGGATGTTGCCGAGGGCCGTGAGGGCGATCAGGAACACGATGAACACCAGCGCCACGCCGGCCACATAGGCCGCGCGGATGCAGAACACCTCCACCACCGACTCCTGGATGGTGGCGCCGTTGGCCGCGGCGTATTCCTCCGCCTCCGTGGCCATCTGGTCGGCGGCGTCGG
This sequence comes from Candidatus Scatomorpha stercorigallinarum, assembly GCA_944387865.1. GTDB lineage: Bacteria > Bacillota > Clostridia > Oscillospirales > Oscillospiraceae > Scatomorpha > Scatomorpha stercorigallinarum. The sequence goes on from CALXGN010000029.1 coordinate 6,076, forward strand.
CGTAGATGCCGGTGGAGGCGTAGCAGGCGGCGCAGAAGTCATGCCTCAGCGAGGGGTCGCCGGAGAGGACGTCCTCCACGGAGAGGCTGGTGTCGTCGATGCCCAGGTCCTCCAGCACCTCGTTCTCCATGCGGTTCTGTATGTAACCGCTGACGAAGGGGCGCAGCACGGGCACGACCTCGTAGGAGTACGCCTGCGAGACCAGGCTCGCGCCGTACAAAGAGATTATGGCCGCGAGCAGGGCGGCTATGCCCATGATCAGGCCTTTTTTATAGCCCGACCAGATGCTGATGATGATTATGGCTAAGAGTACGAGGTCTATGACGGCTCTCATGCTTGGCCCTCCCTGTATCTGGATTCAAACGTATATCAGTTTTACCGAGTCGCGGCCGACGAGCAGCGCGCCGCCGTCCCTCAGCAGGGCGCTGTGCGCGCCCTGCGCGTCCCGCTCCGCCGTCGCGCGCAGCGAGCTGTCGAAAAAGAGCGCCCGCTCCCCCGCCAGGCAGAGCACGTATCCGCCCCCGGCGTCCAGGCTGAGCGGCGCGGCGGGCAGCGCGGTGAAGCCAGCCTCGCCGGCGGCGTCCACCGTCAGCAGGGCGTGGCCGCCCTCCCCGCTGAGGGCGACGGCGGCGAAGCCCGCGCCGAAGGCGGCGTCCGTGGCCTCATAGGGGGCGAAGGCCCGCTCGGCGGCGATGGTGCAGAGCGTGTCCAGCACCAGCGCGCGGTGGGCGGAGACGGCGCAGAGCGCGCCGCCGTCCAGCCAGCCGAGGCAGAAGAAGTATTCCCCCGGCAGCGTGTAGGACGCGAGCTGTTCCGTGCCGTCCAGGCGGGCGAGGCGCACTTCCCCGCCCTGCTCCGAGGCGGCGAGGACGGCCAGCGCCTCCCCGTCCGGCGAGACGGCGGCGGCGAGCGGCCAGGCGCTGTTGAAGTGCCAGCGGTAGAGCTCCTCCCCTTCCGGCGAAAAGACGGTGACGAGGCCGAGCTCCTCCTCCGTCAGCGACACGGCGGCGACGTAGCCGGCCGCGTTCACATCGGCGGAGACGAGGCTGCCGGTCACGCCGAGCGTTCCCGCTTCGCCGCCAGGGGCGGCGTATACGAGCTCGCTGCCGCCGATGTCCCAGGCGGCGGCGCCGCCCTCCCCGCCCGCGGCGGCGGGGCGCCCAAAGCCGGGCGTCAGCTCATCCAGCGGCTCGAGGGCGGCTGAGCGCAGGCCTATGGACGTTGACGCCGCGGAGACGAAAGTGTTCCCGCCGGCGGCAAACGCGGCTGTGCCGGCGGCGTACCCGGGCGCGGAGCCGCTCCCCGCCCCCGGCGTGAGGGCCAGGGCCAGCAGCGCCGCCAGGCCGAGGCCGGCCAGCAGCGCGGCGTATGCAAGGCCCTTTGTGCGGCGGCGCTTCATTGCCTGCTGTTTTGTGCGCATCGATTCACTCCATCAGCTTTCCGGCCTCCCCCTCGTACCAGACGCGGGAGAGATAGAGCCCCTGCGGCGGCATCGTGGGGCCGGTCAGGCGCCGGTCGCGCGTCTCCAGCAGGGCGGGGATGTCCCCCGGCTCCAGCTTGCCGTGCGAGGCGTAGACCATGGTGCCCACGATGGCGCGCACCATGTTATAGAGGAAGCCGTCCGCGCAGACGGCGATGGTGATAAGGTCGCCCTGCCGCTCCGCGCGGCACCAGTAGACCGTGCGGACCGTGGTCTTCGTCTCCGTCCCCACGCTGCGGACGGCGGCGAAGTCGTGCGTGCCCTCGAAGGCGGCGCCGGCGGCGGCCAGGCGCTCAAAGTCGAGCGGCGCGGGATAGAAGCACACGCGGCGCTGCAAAAACGGGTCGCGTATGCGGGTGTTCATTATTTTGTAGACGTATTCCTTCTTTATGCAGCTGCCGATGGCGTTGAAGCCCTCCGGCACGTCCACGGCGTGCAGCACGGCGATGTCGCCGGGCAGGCGGCTGTTCACCGCCAGGGGCAGGCGCTCCGCGGGGATGGCGCTATCTGTGCGGAAATTGGCGCAGTAGCTGAGGGCGTGGACGCCGGCGTCCGTGCGGCCGCAGCCGGTGACCTTCACCGCATGGCCGCAGACCTTGCCGAGCGCCTTTTCGAGCGTTTCGGCGACGCTTATGTCGTTCTTCTGCACCTGCCAGCCGTGATATGCGCTGCCGTCGTAGCGCAGCCTGAGCGCGATGTTCCTCATAGGCCGAAGACGTTGAGCGTGATGACTGCGGCCAGCAGCGCGGCCCCGGCCAGCAGCGCCAGGTAGTCACGCCGCACGAGGCGCAGCTGCTTCATGCGTGTGCGGCCCTCGCCGCCGTGGTAGCAGCGGCTCTCCATGGCCACGGCCAGCTCGTCCGCCCGGCGGAAGGCCGAGACGAACAGCGGTACCAGCAGCGGCAGCATGGCCTTCGCCCGCTCCAGCAGGCGGCCCGTGTCGAAGTCCGCGCCGCGCGCCCGCTGGGCGGACATGATCTTGTCCGTCTCCTCGATGAGCGTGGGGATGAATCGCAGCGCCATGCTCATCATCATGCTCATCTCGTGGATGGGCACGCGGATCTTCTTCAGCGGCCCGAACAGGATCTCGAAGCCGTCCGTGAGGGCCATGGGACTGGTGGTGTAGGTGAGCAGCAGCGTGCCGCAGATGAGCATCATGATGCGGATGACCATCAGCACCGCGCGCTTGATGCCCGCCGTGGTGACGGTGAATATCCACCACTCGAAGAGCGTCGTGCCGCCCCTGGTGTAGAAGAGGTTTAGGATGCCGGTGAAGCAGATGATGAAGATGAGCGGCTTCATCCCGCGCAGGAGGTTGCGCGGCCTGACGCCGGAGACGGCCACCAGGCCCACGGTGACGGCGATCATCAGCGCGTAGCTGACATAGTCGCGCGCGGTGAAGAGCGCGGCGATGAATATGACCACCCAGATGAGCTTCGTGCGCGGGTCCAGGCGGTGGATGATGGTGTCCCCGGGGAAATACTGGCCGAGGGTGATGTCCTTCAGCATCCCGCCACCCCCTTTGCCAGCGCCAGCAGCGCCGCGCGCAGCTGGTCGAGCGTATAGATGGACGCGGGCAGGGCCACGCCGCGCGCGCGCAGTGCGTCCGCTATGGCGGCGCTCTGCGGCACGTCGAGGCCCATTTCCACGAGCTCCCGCTGGCGGGAGAACACCTCGTCCGGCGTGCCGTCCATGGCCACGGCGCCCTCGTGGAACACGATCAGGCGGTCGGCGATCTTGGCGGCGTCGTCCATGTCGTGCGTGACGAGCAGCACGGTGGAGCCCGTCTCGCGGCGGTAATCGGTGATGTTCTGCATGATGCCGGCGCAGCCGGCCGGGTCCAGCCCGGCCATGGGCTCGTCGAGGATCAGCACCCGCGGGCGCATGGCCATCACGCCGGCGATGGCCACGCGGCGCTTCTGGCCGCCGGAGAGCTCCAGCGGGCTGCGCTCAAAGAGCTCCTCCCCCACGCCGGTGAGGCGCGCGGCCTCCCGCACGCGCTCGTCGATCTCGCCCTCGCCGAGCTTCATGTTGCGCGGGCCGAAGGAGATGTCCTTATACACCGTCTCTTCAAAGAGCTGGTACTCGGGGTACTGGAAAACGAGGCCGACCTTAAAGCGCACGTCGCGCGTGGCCTCCTTGTTGGCGAAGATGTCCTCACCGTCCACATAGACGGCGCCGGAGGACGGGCGCAGCAGGCCGTTGAGGTGCTGCATGAAGGTGCTCTTGCCGGAGCCCGTGTGGCCGATGACGGCCACCAGCTCGCCGGCGTGTATCTCCACGTTCACATCGCTGATGGCGACCTTTTCAAAGGGCGTGCCGCGGCTGTAGACGTGCGTCAGGTGCTCGGTGCGGATGACGGTATCCATCTCAGCGCGCCCCCTTCCCGGCCAGCAGGGCCGCCACGGCGTCCGCGCACTCGTCCACGGTGAGGGCCGTGAGGGGCACGTCGTAGCCCGCCTGCCGCAGCGTATAGAGCAAGCGCACGGTGGCCGGGGCCGTCAGCCCCTCCCGCCGCAGCAGCGCTATCTGCGCGAACACCTCGCGCGGCGTGCCGTCCGCTATCATGCGCCCGTCCGAGAGGGCGATCAGGCGGTCGGCCTGCACGCACTCGCTCATGTGGTGGGTTATCAGCACCACCGTCATGCCGCGCTCGCGGCAGAGGCTCGTGACCGTGGAGATGACCTCCCGGCGGCCGACGGGGTCGAGCATGGCCGTGGGCTCGTCGAGCACGAGCACGCGCGGCTGCATGGCCAGCGCGCCGGCTATGGCCACGCGCTGCTTCTGCCCGCCGGAGAGGAGATGGGGCGCGTGCTGACGGTATTCGTACATTCCGACGGTTTTCAGCGCGTCGTCCACCCGGCGGCGGATCTCCGCGCTCTCCACGCCGAGGTTCTCCGGCGCGAAGGCCACGTCGTCCTCCACGACGTTGGCGACGATCTGGTTGTCGGGGTTCTGGAACACGAGGCCCACGGTGCCGCGCACGGCCAGCAGCCGGCTCTCGTCCGCCGTGTCCACCCCGGCGACGTAGATGTGGCCGGAACTGGGCAGCAGTATGGCGTTCAGCAGCTTGGCCAGCGTGCTCTTGCCGGAGCCGTTGTGGCCCAGAACGGCCACGAAGCTGCCCTCGGCGATGTCCAGGCTGAGGCCGCGGAGCGTCTCCTCCGTGTCCCCGGGGTATGTGAAATGCAGATCCTCTATCCTGATGATGGGCTCAGTGGGCAAGGGATTCACCTCTCAAGGGTCTCCCAGCGGCAGGCGGCGCCGCAGGGCAGGCAAAGGCCCGTGGCCGTCACGGGCAGGCCCAGCTCGCGGCTCTCCGCGCGGCCGCCGAAGCGGCGCGTGAATATGCTCTCGGCGATGTAGGTGAGCACGGAGGGCGAGAGGCCGGTGGTATAGGAGTTGATGATGACGAACAGGGGGTCGTCGCTGAGGACGCCGGCCGTGAGGCTGACGAAGTCCCAGAGGTCGTCCTCCAGCTTCCAGACCTCGCCGCCGGGGCCGCGGCCGTAGCTCGGCGGGTCCATGATGATGGCGTCATAGCGGCGGCCGCGGCGGATCTCCCGCTCGACGAAGCGCGCACAGTCGTCCACGATCCAGCGCACGGGGCGGTCCGCCACGCCGGAGGAGGCGGCGTTCTCCTTCGCCCAGGCGACCATGCCCTTGGCGGCGTCCACATGGCAGACGCTGGCGCCCGCCGCCAGGGCGGCCACGGTGGCCGCGCCCGTATAGGCGAAGAGGTTCAAAACGCTGATGGGCCGGCCGGCGGAGCGCACCTTGCGCATGATGTAGTCCCAGTTCGCCGCCTGTTCGGGGAAGATCCCGGTGTGCTTGAAGCTCATGGGCTTGACGTTGAACGTCAGCTCGCCGTAGCTTATCTGCCAGCTGGCGGGCAGGCTGCCGCGGTCCCAGCTGCCGCCGCCGGAGGCGCTGCGCGTATAGCGCCCGTCGCAGCGCTGCCAGCGCCGGTCGGAGCGCGGCGTGTCCCATATCGCCTGCGGGTCCGGCCGCACGACCGTATAGCGCCCCCATCGCTCCAGCTTTTCGCCGCGGGAACAGTCCAGAAGCTCAAAATCACGCCATTTGTCCGAGACCCACATCGCGTTTCTCCCTCTTGATGATAACTTGGCGAATAATTATATCACGCAACAGCCAAGAGTGCAAGGCCGGCGGGGCAAAAGCAGGGACTTTAAGTCCCTGCGACCAATTCCTGAGGGGTTTCTTTTTGTCTTGTCAAAAAGAAACCCCTCAGACTCCAAAGAGAAAACCGCTTTGGTGCGGGTCGATACGTAAAATCTGCCCGTTAGTCCGGGTGGTGACAGGCTTTCAGGTGGTCATCCCGTTGTCGAATGGGTGTTCAGCATCGCCGGCCGTGCGTTGCTTCGCTTACGCTCGCGGCACTAAGTTTTCTCAAACTTAAAAGCCTCCCCTGCCGTGCAGGGGAGGTGGCGCCTGCGCAGCAGGCG
>CALXGN010000030.1:0-11676 GCA_944387865.1 Candidatus Scatomorpha stercorigallinarum
ATGTTGACAGTTTCATCCTTGACGACGAGGACGGTGTCGCACTCGGTCTTGGAGATACCGGCGTTGATGCTCTCGCCCGTCCAGACGGGGGCCGTGACGGCTATTTGCCTGTCGGCCTGGGTGACGCGCAGGTAGTAGTAGGAGTAGTCGTTGTTGTCGAAGTCGAACGTAACCTTGCCACTGCCGCCGCTCAGCGTCTGACTCGCGGCGACAAGGCCGCCGTTGACGATGACTTCGACCGTCATGTCGGCGCTGTCCGTCGGGTCGCTGATCTGGGCCTCTATCTCGATGGCATCCTGCTCGCCGATGATGGAGCCCATCACGTTGTCATTGAGGGAATAGAGGATGGATAGGTCGTTGTCCTCAGTGGCATAGACGCGGTGATTGGCAATGGCGTCGTATATCGCATCTTCCGTGAGTTCGCTCGCCAGAACGACGCTGCGGGCGGTGTTGGAATCGCCCCAGTTGCCCTTGTGGTTGTCCTGGTTGTTCGTCGGGGCGACGTGCCAGCCCTTGTCCAGCGCGCGGGTGTAATACTCGTAGCTGGGGAAGTAGCCGCTCTGTCCTATCGCGCCCTCACCATTGCCGACCTCGATGAGGTTTATGCGCTCGTCATAGGCCTGCGAGTAGTAACCGAAGTCGGCGAAGTCGCCGAAGGTCGTGCCGGGATGGTTGAACTGGGAGAGGGATTTCTCAACTTCGACCAGCTTGTTGTAGTAGTTGACATGGCCGGTGGGGTTATTTTCAAACTCGTCGCTGTTGCGGCTCTCAAAGCCCGGGGTGTTGAAGGTGTTGATGTGGCCGAAGCCGCCGGACCAGGTCATCTCAAAGCCGTAGATGCCGACAAATGTACCGTTGCTCTGCTTGGTGATTGCATCGGCGGCATCATGACCCTGCTTCCACTCGCTGCTGACGCCCGTCAGGTCCGTGCCGAGGTCAACACGGGAATCGTCTTCGTTGTCGAACGAGTTGGAGTGGTCGGTGACGGCGAGGAAGTCGAGGTTTTCGACCCCGGCCGCGTGCTCGAAAGCGTCAGTGACGCTGCCCGCGCCGTCGGAGATGTTGGTGTGTGAGTGCAGCTGGCCAAAGTAGAGCGTATAGCCGTCCAGCGTGTCAGGGGCCTTGTAGGTAAAGGTATAGACGCTGCCGGCCTGCTCGGTCCCGTCCTCGCCAGTCATGACGGCAAGGGCCTTTACGACAAGCGGCTGGCCGCTTGTCGGCTCAGGTACCTGAGCCCCGCCTACTGTCAGTGGTTCGGTATATACGTCGCTTTCACTGGTGGGTTCGCTGTCGTCCGTGGTGTAATAAATCGTCGCGCCCTCGGCGGCGATGAGCTCGATAGTGTCGCCCTTGCGCACCACCGCGCCGGAAACAGGGGAAGCAAGCACTTCCAGCCCGGTGACTTCTTCGCCGCTCTGCCCGCTGGTTATGGGGTAGAACTGGAATGTGAAAATCTCAGAATCGCTTTCATTAAATCTATAAGTTGTGAAGCCGCTATAATACTCAATGTACTGTGCGTTGCCATTATAGGCCGCAGCCTTATTCTTTATGTACCATCCGGCGTCGCCGTTCTGCTCAAGTATCCAGAGGCTATAGTCGTTCTGAGCATCTTCCATCGTCAGATTACCGCCGGTGGATCCTGTGGTCAGATACTTGCCGTCTGCGGACGTAAAGGTAAAGCCGTCCTCGTTGTTGCCGCCGACAGTAAATTCAGCAGTGGCAGACTCGGTGGTCAGCGTACCTTCATCGAGTGTGGCGGAAGCGCCGTAGAGGCGGCTGCCGTCAGCATCAGCGGTTATGATAAGACCATTGCCAGGCATATAGATGCCGACTTTGTCGCCATCCTTAATTGGCGCCCCAGCAGTCTCTCCTTCATCCGGCAGGGGGTCATCAGCGGGGTCAAATGTGCCGGCCTTGTAGAACTGGAAGGTGTAGATACCCGAATTGCCGCTGTTCATCCCATAGCACGTGAAGTAACCGCCATAGAACTCCAGATACTGCGGCTTGCCGCTGTACTGGGCATTCGTGCTCTTGATAAACCAGCCGTTTTCAGCCTCCTCAAGGTCGAAATAGGTGTATTCGCCGAGTTCCTCTACCAGGCGCACATGCGTGCCGTCAAGGTACAGGAAACCTGCATCACTCCTGAACACGAGGTGCCCGTCTTTTTCATAGACCTTGAAGAGCGCCGTGCCCGCGGGGATGCTCGACATGGTGTCATCAGAGACCGAGGCGTCAAGAGCTACAAGTTCGTCCTTGTAGTCGTTGTATGTATACCTGGTCGTGCTCATGACATTATTGCCCGTGGGATAATAGATGAGGACGATATCGCCTTCATTGACGCTCTCAGCCAGAGTAGCGCTCGTCGGCCCCGGCTCGGGGGTGTCTCCCTCCACCTTGTAGAAGGCAAGCTTGAACTGGCCATCAGTGGCGGCAGAACTGGAGTTGTATGTGCTCCAGTTGCTATACTGGTCATACCACTCCATGTAGTTGCCGCGGCCGGTGTTCTTGACGTTGTACAGGCCATTTCCAAGGTCGATGAGTTCCCACTTGTCGTGTTCAGCGCCAAGGTCCATGCTGGCGTATTCGTCAGCCAGTCCGATATTCTGGCCGTTCTGTTGGAAACTGAAAGTGCCGTCATCGTTGCCTACGACCGTCCACACGTCGGCGGCGGTGTAGCCGGTCATGACTCCGTCGGTGATTTGAATATCAGTACCGACATTATAAAAACCTGTCTTGGTGCTGGACAGAGCCTTATTATAGGCGGGTGCATAGATAACCACCTGATCCCCGTCGGCAATAGGCATTTCAGCTTCGGCCTTGATGGTGTAGCTTATCGTCTGCACCGCGCTCTGCGCATCGCCCAGAATCGCGATAGCCTTGAGGGTGCAAGCAGCGGTTATGGTAGGTTTACTACTATCACTATACTGCACGCGCGTGCCGCTCGTGCTGGGGTCGCTGCCATCCAGCGTGTAGTAGATGACGGCACCGCCGGTCGTGCAGCTCAGCGTGACCTGCGTGCCGCTAACTACCGCGCCCGCTTGCGGATCAGCCTGCGGCGCCGCAACGGTCACTTCACCGCTGCCGCCATCGAGCTTGTAGAGCGCAAACTCAGAAGGGTAGCCGTTGGGATTCCCGTTGATGGTAGAAGTTTTATAACCTCGGAATTTGTTATTTTCCCCCTTATTGCTGGCAAGAACGACGGTATCAGCGTCCTGCCCGGAGAACGTGAACTTGCCGCCCTCAAAAGCCCAAGCCCATTCGTAGCTACCTGATACAATGCCGTTGGTATTGCCGCCTTTGGGAGCAACAGAAACGTCATTGGCGTCGGTCAGGGTGACATTGCTTCCATCGACCGTCAGCGTCCAAACTGCGTCAGTTGAGGCGCTTTCCTCTGCAACGGCGCTTATCCATGTGCCGTCGAGCGCGCCCGGAGCGTAACCTGTGTCCGTGACCATATAATACTGCCCAGTTGTAAACTGGTCAGCGCTTGTCACCTGCACCCACGTCCCGCCGCTGCTGCTGGCGGAACTGCCGGGGGCGGCGCCGAGCATCGACAGGCACAGCGCAAAGACCAGCGCCAGGGCGAGGATGCGCGAAACGCATCTCTTTGTCTTACGTTCCAAAACTTTTTCCCTCCTGTTTGATAAAATTTTCCCGCGATCTATGTCAAACCTTCCTGCGGCGCGACATCACGCTTGCGCTTATCGCCGCCACAAGAGGTGTAGTTAGCAAGATGCCCATTGAGCCCGCCACGCTCTGCAATATCTCGATACATATGAAGTCGGTGTTTATGAGCTGGCGGAAGGGGATGTCATAGACCTGCACCAGTATCAGCATGTTCAGCGAGGAGCCGGCAAAGGCGAGGATGAGCGTATTCGCCATCGTTCCCATGGCGTCGCGCCCGATGTTCATGCCGGAGCGGAAGAGCTCGCGCGCCGTCAGACGCGCGTTGTGCTCTCGAAGCTCCCACATGGCGCTGGCGATGTTCATCGAAGTGTCCATCGCCGCGCCCAGCGCGGCGATGAGCACGCCGCACACCAGCAGCCCGGAGAGCTTCAGGCCCATGTCCGCGCCATAGAGCAGCAAATTCTCGGCCTCGGACATGTTGAAGCCGTTGAGGGGCGTTATCGCGCCCACACAGCCGGCAAACAGCCCCGCGGCCGCCACCCCGCCCACACAGCCAAGCACGGCGCAGAGCGTTTTTGCCGAAAAGCCATTGAGCAATACGAGGCTGGCGGCCGCCGTCACGGCACAGACGCCGATAGTCAGCCATATCCCGGGCCAGCCGCGTATCAGCCCGGGGATGAGCAGGAACCACACACAGGCAAGCGTGAATATGAGCCCCAGCAGGGCGCGCAGCCCTTTCCATCCACCCAAAAGAGCCAATACTGCGCAGAACACCAGCAGCGCGGCACCTATGGCCAGTCCGCGGTCATAGTTGAACATGCTGGCATAGTAACTGCCGTCTTCGTTGGTGATGAGGCGCACGACGACCCTGTCCCCGGCGGTGACATCGACATTGAAAAGGGCGCTCATGTAGTTCGTCAGCGTCAGGATCTCGTCTTTATGCTCGCCAGTCAGCAGCTTTATTTCCAGCTCCTGCTTTCCAATGCGGCGCCCCTCGGAGTTGTCATAGTCGGCGACGGCGTCATCGCTGAGCACGGCGGTCACTTCGGCACGCTCAAAGACCAGCTGGCTGGCCGACGTTTCAACGCTTCCATCCGGACGCGCAAGCCATAGCGCCAGGGCGAACAGAAGGGCAAAGAGTATGGCAGCTATGGATAAACGCAATACAAGCATACGGTCAATTTTCATTATCAGTATCCCCTCATTCGACATGCACCAACATTATATCCTATAGCGGCACAAGTGTCCATATAAAGTTTGTGTAAAGCGACCATAAACTGCGCGAAAGGAATACATCATTGTGCGTATAATATTCACAATTGGTTCCATAGGGCCATCACGTCGGGAGAGGGCACAGAATATTATCCCGGAATAAAGAATAAAGCCAAGGCGGGGCTCTTTTGAGCCCCGCCTTGGCCGGCGTTTGCCCCTACGCCGCGCGGCCGGAGGTGACGGCGTGGACGAGGATGGCGATGAACTTCGAGGCGCTTGGCCTCTGCGGCAGCGGGCAGCGGGCAAGGGCCTCGAGGCTCCCGCGCTGCTCCTGCCATGCGAGGGCGGCCACCGTGCGTATGCCGCGTTCTACATTTTGCCAGGTCTTGCGGTAGCGCGCGGCCACCTCCGGGTACAGCCACTTCGTGACCAGCAGCAGCCGCTCCGGCTCCTTGGCGGCAAGTTATACGGCATACGACGTGTAAAAGAAGCCGGAATAGTTTGCCGTGACGCCCAGGCTGTAAAGAAGCGCGCTGATCTGACCGGTGTCGGGGCCGGCCTCAGGCGGCCCCCCTGCGCTCAAGCTCGCGCGCGCTCGCGGAAGCCGCCCAGGAAGGCGGCCAGCTCTCTGTCGCTCAGCATGAGCAGGAGGAAGAGCAGGGGCGCCGCCGAAAAACAGTATCTGCCGCGCTCCAGGTCGCCGTATGCCCGGCTCGTGATGTGCAGCTGCTCCGCCATCTCCTCCTGCGTCAGGCCGCGTGCCCGCCGCAGCCCGCCTGCGTGCTCTGCGATAAACTCTTTGGCCAACATTTTGTACAGTTTCATGAGATAAGGCCTCCATTTCGACATATCCTGTGGAAATCTTATCCTCAGAAGAGGCGCGCTTCCTCTTTTGAAACTTTTTTGGCCTCGTTCACACGGCCGGCTGCAGCCCCGCACACACCGCCCGCAGGGCGTAGGCCATCTCCCCGGCGCTCACGGCCTCGTCCGGGCACAGCCGCCCGGATAAGGCTGCTTCCAGCCAGCCTGATATGTACATAAGGTAGTCCCAGGCACAGTGCTCCGGGCTGACGCTGCCGGCCAGATTTCGCTCGCCTGCTTCAGCGCCTCACGCCGCTCCTGCAGGATCCCGGCATCCTGCCGGGCCTGTTCCGGCTGCGCCCGCCGACTGCGGCGTCGAGCGCGGGCGTCTCCGCCTTGCCGCCTTGCGTTATTTGCCGTCAACCGCCGGGGCACAGGCGGCCGTCGGACATTTTCAGCACCACGTCCGCCTTCGCGGCGACGGCGGGGTCGTGCGTCACGACGATCACGCAGCAGGCGTCCTCGTGCGCCAAGCGGGAGAGCATGTCCACGATCGCCGCGGCATTGGCCTCGTCGAGGTTGCCCGTGGGTTCGTCGGCCAGCACGATCTCGCTGCCGGCGGCAAGGGCCCGTGCGATGGCCACACGCTGCTGCTCGCCGCCGGAGAGCTGCGCGGGGAAGCGGCCGAAGTGCTCCGCCGTGAGCCCGACGGCCAGCAGCCGGCCCCGCGCCGCCTCTATGGCCGAGGACGCGCCCTCGCCGCGCAGACGCAGAGGGTATGCGGCGTTCTCCTCCGCCGTGAGCTGGGGGAAGAGGTTGTAGCTCTGGTATATTACGGCCGCGTGGTCGCGCCGGTACGCGTCGCAGTCCAGCGCGGCCGTGCTTTTATCGCGATACAGCACCTCGCCGGCGTCGGGCAGCTCCAGCCCCGCCAGCAGGCTCAGCAGGGTCGTTTTCCCGCTCCCGCTCCGGCCCATCACCGCGTAGAACAGCCCGGCCTCAAAGGCCTGGCTCACATGGGACACGGCGTTTACGGTCTGGGCCCGGGTGCGGTAGGAATAGCACGCGTCCTTCAATTCGAGAATGGTTCCCGCCATGCGTTGTCACTCCTTCTTTGAGAGCAGCGCGGCCGGGCGCTGCCGGATAACAGGCGCCGCCCCCGCGCAGACGCCGAGCAGCGTACAGGCGAACAGCGCCGCCGCCGGGAGCGCGCGGCCAAATACGGCGGCGGCCAATGCGCAGCCTGCCGCCTGCGGCACGAGCTGTTCCGAGAGCATGGCGAGTGCCAGCCTTGCGCGCGGCATGCCTATCGTGCGCATAAGAGCAAAGCTCCTCCGCTCGCCGCGCATGTAAAGATAGCTCGACAGGAGCCCGGCGGCGAGCGCCCCCTGCAGCAGCGCAGGTATCGTCAGCTGCGTGCGCCGGATGCTGGCCTCGAGGGTCTCCACCGTCTCCAGATACTGGCTGTCGTGTACGGTGAGCGCGTAGCTGTATATCGTGGAGCTCCCGGCCGGGTCTACGGGGCAGAAGGTTGACGCCGCGGCCTCCGCCAGGGCGCCGAGCCGGCGGTTGTCCCGGGCGTAAAAGGTCATCGAGTCGCAGCTCAGCGTCCCGGACAGCTCCTCCATCAGCCCCGCGGCGCAGGGCCAGGGGATGTATATCTCCGTGCCGCCGCCGGGATAGCGGCCCGCGACAGTAAACTCGTATTCGCCGCTCGCGTCGCCCCAGAGCTCGCCGTAGGGGTCGCGCAACGCCAGCGCGACGCTCCCGCTCCCGCCGAGCTGGCTGTACAGCCCCTCCGAGACGAGGCACAGCAGATCACTGCTGCCGTAAAAGCCCTCGGAAAAATACTCCACCTCCGCGCCGAACGCCGGATCCAGCGCCTCCGCGCAGCTCTCGTCCGTGACGCCGGTGAGCGCGCCGGAGCTTACGCCCAGCTCGGCGCAGTCGTAATAGAATTCCTTCGTCATGCGCAAATCGCGCACATGCGGCGTCAGCGGCCCCTCCGGGTCCGTCACGCGCCATATTATGCCCTCGCTCATCCGCAGGCTGGTGGTGCTCGTGCCGCGCACGTCGCTCACCGTGCAGCGGACGTCCATGCTGCTGTGGACGCGCTCGAGCTCGCGCTCCTGCCCGGCGGCCTGTTCGGACAGGCGGCAGAGCAGCGCCGCGAAGGCCGCGCAAAGCAGCAGCACGCAAAGCGGCCGCCACGGCCGGCGCCGCAGGCGCCTTAAATAAAATGGGCCCATGGGTCAGCCTCCCTACTCCGCGCTCCCAAGCAGGAGCCGCGGGCCTGTTTTTGCTATCCTGTCCGCCTGCAGGTAGAGCGCAAGGCACAAAATGCCGGCGGAGACGGCGGCGGCGAGCAGGCTGACGCCAAACCCCGGCGCGGCGGACTGCAGCCCGGCGGCGAGCTCCTCCAGCCCGGCGGAGAGCGCCGTGCCGTATTCGCTTGACGCCTCGCCGGACAGCGCGCCGCTGAACACCAGCGAATTGACATAGCCGGAAAGTGCGCCGGCGGCCGCGGCGCCGAGCAGCGAGGCCACCGCCACAAGCGCCGCCGCGCTGCCGAACAGATAGCCGCGGCAGCGGGCCGGGCTCGCGCCGAGCGAGCGCATGATGCCGATGTTCCGCTTTTCCCGCGCCTGATACAGCATGAGGAACAGCGCCGCCACGAGCGCCCAGACGAGCGCCGCGCCGAGGAAGAGCCTGAGCGCCGAGCGCTCAAGGTCCGCCACGGCCGCAGAAGCCGCCTCATAGCCCTGGTCGAAGGTTATGAAGCGCCCTTCCAGCTCCGTGCCCTCCAGCGAGGCGAGGAACTCCTCCGCCCTGCCGTTTTCAATGACCACCGACAGATATGTGCCGCCGCGGGCCTGAAACGTCTCTTCACCCGCCAGCGCGGCCGTGGGCACAAAGACGGTGTTGGGGCTGATGGCAAAAATGCCGTCGTCCCATCTGTCCTCGCAGCGGTAAAGCCCGATTATTTCAAATTCCCTGTTTTCGGACGAGAAGCCGTCCGCAGTTATGAAATCCGCCGACAACGGAATGCCGATAGACCATGTGGCGTCGCCGCCGGGCGTTAACACGGTCTCTATATTCATGTAGCCGCTGGTATCCTCGCCCTTATAAAAGGAAAGGTTGATCTTGTCCCCCACGGACAGCCCGCTGTTGCCGGCTAGCGCCTCGCTTATGATGCACACGGCGCTGCCCGCGCCATATTCCTCTTCCGTAAATTCCCGGCCGTCAACGATGAGCGCCTGATTCTGGTTGAACAGGAATACGCTTTCCAAAGATTGCGTCCCGAACACGGGGACGCTTTTCTGGGTGATCTTCGACTTCTCAAGCACGTCCCGCCAGGCGGCGTTGTCCTCGTCCGCCAGGAAGCTGTCCGCGTCCTGCGCGCCAATATATTCAAACGTGGGCAGCAGCTCATGATCCCTGGATGCCAAAATCTCACTGCGCGTAAGCCGCCTCATGCTGCCGTCCTCCTGTACGGCTGTAACGGCTGGGATGCCGTCGGAGAGTGAAATAAAAGGGGCGGCCTCCGGCCAGGGAAGGCCGATGCTTTCGCTATAGGCCTTATAGTAGAGATCTGAGGCGGAGTATCTGCCGTACACTATGCAGCGCCTGCCCTCTTCGGGGAATTCCACGCTTTCGTCATATGTATTTACATTCCAGTTGAATTCTATCGTCTCCGGTATGTCGATCCCGGGGATGGTGAGGATCACTTCCTCCACGGCTATCTCGCCCTCGCAGACGGCGAAGGCATTTGCTGCGTCTATGTCCGCAGTCACGCCGGTGAATTCGCCTATGAGGAGGGTGTTGGCGTATGCCTTGTCTAAAGAGTTGAAAAGATGCGCGCCGTCCCCGGCGGCCGTCAACACGGAGAGCTGTTGGGAATAACCGGTAACGATGGGCCGGCTGTCCACCTTCAGGACATGGTCGTAGCCGGCAAGGGCGTCTATCTGCTCGGGTGAATACATGGCGTCGCCCAAATTAAAAGAGTTTCCCATCCCGTCAATTTTCTGCACGCTGTTGACCGGCGCGGGGACCGCGATGGTGGTCTGGCTTTCTTCAAAGCTGCGCCGGACACCGCGCGCGGAAAACACCAGGCCGCAGCCGAGCAGGAATATTATGGAAGGCACAAGCAACAGGATAAGCCAGAGGGCAGAGATACCCTTTCGCCGCAGCAGGCGGAGCTTTGATGTCATATTTCCCTCTCCTCATATGGGGGGCGGCCGTAGCCGCCCCGGCTGTGCGTTTATCCTACCCTGAAGGGCTCCCTGCACGGAGGCCCGCTGCATGAATATGTGCTCGACCTGCTATAGCCGCAAAGAGAGCAGGTCTGCGTGTAGGTGTGCGTGCCGTTGGAATTGTGATGGTTGCCGGAATCGCGCAGACTGTGCGTTCCCGTCGAGACAACTGTATCATCTTCAAGATAGGCGTTGCAAACCGCGCAGGAAACCCGGTATGTGGTGTACACACTGTGCTCTTCTGAGTTCAACGGACTGTAATCAATGGATTGGACAACCCTGTCCTTCTTGAGATGCGGGCAGCTCGCCTCTTGACCTATGGTATGCCCTGCCATTGCCGGCAGGGCGAGGGCGGCAAGCATGAGTACGCTGAGAAGGAGGCTGGCAATTTTCCTGCGTTTCATCGTTATCTTTCCTTTCTGCTGCGTTGCGCAGCGGCGGTCTGCGGTGAAACTCGTTTCGTCGGTCCCTTTCCTGCGGCGGCTTACTTACCCATAAATTGCTCAGGCAATCATAAACATCCCTACTCATTAGATGCTTTCTTTTATAACGACTATAAACGGTTTTTATCCTATAGTCAATAGTGAAATGTATTTGCCCGGTAAATTTCAGCCCGCCCGGCGCATCTTTCGCAGCCCTTCCGGCCTCGCTCACACGGCCGGCTGCAGCCCCGCGCACACCGCCCTCAGGGCGTGGGCCATCTCCCCGGCAGTTATTGGGTCGTCCGGACGTAGCTGGTCGTCTTCGATCGTCAGCCATCCTTCCTTGCAAGCACAGGTCATAAAGTCGTACGCCCAGTGCGTCACATCCAGGTCTGATACTTCAATTGGGTAGCCATACCACTCAGGATATTGCCGGAACATCAGCCGCTGAAACAGCACTGCAAATTCTGCACGTGTAAGTTGGTCATCTGGGAAAAAGTTTTCTCCCGTGCCATAAAAGAAACCGTAGCTCTCCAGATATGCTATCTCGTGCGAGTTATTGTCACCAGCATCCACATCTTTGAAGCGCAAAGGGTATTCACGCTCCTTGTTATCAGCATCTAATAGGCCGAACGCGAACGCCGCGGCTTCTGAATGAGTTAATGTTATGCTGTCGTGTTTTTCCAATATGCCGGCAGCGGCGGCGACTTTGTCCATATTTAGCTGTGGTATTGCGTCTTTTCCCTCAATTTCGATGTTTTCTTGCACATAGGTGCTGCCCATCTCTGTCCTGAAGGTCGGGGGCAAGGCCAAGCCGCCGATCGTTCCGACGTATATATAGGCCCATTCATCGTTGAACGCAACAGGTAAAATAGTCGTGCGGCCTCTGGCATACCATACGCTCTGAGAAAAGAAGTCTCTTCTGGGGACACGGGTAATGGTGAAATGTTCAGCCGGGACCAGCTTGCCCTCCCACTCTGCTATATGGTAGATCATGACGCCGTCCCCTGCATGATCGCCGACGTCAAGACAAGTACCGTCTACAAAGAAGGTGCGGTAAGCTTCTTCTTCGGTGACTGGCAAAGAGAAGCCCAACTCCTCATCGTGAAATATGTAAGCGTGCTCTTCCGGGCCTGCTAATACATCTAAATCATGCGGGATGATTATTGAACTGTGATCCCAGTCATTTGTCCCGGTCATCGGAGTAGATGCACCGCTCGTCGGCTCCGCCCCCGGCGCGCCGCAGGCGGAGAGGCACAGCGCAAGCAGTGCGAGCAGCAACATTTTTCTCATCCCGGTCTCCTCATGTTTACACTTTTCAGGCTTTAAGCTCTTTCTTATACAGTGATGGCCGTCACAAG
>CALXGN010000031.1:0-11238 GCA_944387865.1 Candidatus Scatomorpha stercorigallinarum
CAAAAAGAAAAGAAAACCGGCGTAGCCTAAACTACGCCGATTCTCTCACATAAATGTTTTCTTACGTCACCGCCCCTCATACCGGAGCGTTTTTTCATGCCAAAGCAGGGCAAGTCCCTGCGACCCATTTCTGAGAGGTTTCTTTTTGTCTTGTCAAAAAGAAACCCCTCAGACTCCAAAGAGAAAACCGCTTTGGTGCGGGTCGTAGGCGCGAACTGTCTTTTACGGGTTCCTGCGTGTCGCAGGTGGTCATCCCGTTGTCGAATGGCCCTGCTCGCCGCCGACCGCGGAATGCTTCGCTTCGCTCGCGGCACTACGTGCACAAATAGGGGGGCAAGGGGGCGGAGCCCCCAGTAACGCCGCGACAAGCACAATGTCCCCAACCACGCGAACCACGCCCGTGGGCGGGCTCCGCCCGCTCCGCCCATCTCGCTCGCCCGCGCCTGCCAGCGCGGGCGGCGTATTTAAGTCCCATTTTGCTTAAGCAAAATGGGACACATTAGAAAACCCCGTGCGGTCAGAGGCACCCAGCGCCGCAAGTATAGGAATGGCCGCCCGCATAGGGCGGCCAAAATCCCCGGCGGGCTTTGCCTGCCGGGGATACCTTATCTTGCGCCTTTGAGGCGCAACCGCGCCGCCGTGCGGCGCGCAAAATATATGGGCACCCGGGGCTTTGCCCCGGATGCCCATATATTTTTTATGGAGGGGAGCATACGAGGGGGACCCCCGGTCCCCCTCGTAAAGTTTTTTATTTTGCTGCCTTCGCCTTCTCGCACAGGGCGGTGAAGGCGGCGGGGTCGTGTATGGCGGTCTCGCTGAGCATCTTGCGGTTCATGTCGATGCCGGCGAGCTTCAGGCCGTGCATAAAGGTGGAGTAGTTCATGCCGTTCATCTTGCAGGCGGCGGAAATACGGGTGATCCAAAGCTGGCGGAAGTCGCGCTTCTTCTGCTTGCGGCCGGCGTAAGCATAGCGCCCGGACTTCATCACCTGTTCCTTGGCCATCTTGAAGTGGCGGGACTTGCTGCCCCAGTAGCCCTTCGCGAGGCCGAGCATCTTGTTCCTTCTCTTGCGCGTCATCATCGCGCCTTTGACTCTGGCCATTGTGCTGCCTCCTCCTTATTTATACGGGATCATGCGCTTGATGGCGGACTCGTTGGTGACGTCCGCGTAGGTGCCCTGACGGAGGCCTCTCTTGCGCTTGGTGTCTTTCTTGGTGAGAATGTGGCTCTTGTAGGCGTGAGCGCGCTTGACCTTGCCGGTCTTGGTGAGGTTGAACCTCTTTTTCGCGCCGCTGTGGGTCTTCAGTTTCGGCATGGCTTATTTACTCCTTCCTAATGGGTTGGGTGCTTACTCGTTGGTGGCCGCGCTCTCCGCGGCGGGGGCGGCGTCCTTCGGCGCCTTCGGCTTGGCCGGCTTTTTGGCCGGCTGCTGGGGCTTGGGGGAGAGGAAGATGGACATGTTCCGCCCCTCCAGCTTGGGCTGTTTGTCAAGGTTGGCAAGCTCGGCGCAGCGCTCGGCAAAGTCGCGCAGCAGCTGCTCGCCGATGTTCGTGTGGGCCATCTCGCGGCCGCGGAAACGCACGGTGACCTTCAGCCGGTCGCCGTCGGCAAGGAACTTCTGCCCGTTGCGCAGCTTGACGAGGAAGTCGTTGTCCCCGATGCCGGGGGACATGCGGATCTCCTTGACCTCCACTATGCGCTGGTTCTTGCGCGCCTCCTTCTCCCGCTTGGACTGCTCGAAGCGGTACTTCCCGTAGTCCATGATCTTGCACACGGGGGGATTGGAGCCCGGCGCGATCTTTACGAGGTCGAGGTCCTTCTGCACGGCGATGTCCATGGCGGCCGCCGCGGACATGATCCCCAGCTGCTCGCCGTTTTCGCCGATCAGGCGCACCTCACGGTCGCGGATCTCTTCGTTGATCTGGTACTCGTTGACGGCTATCAAAAACACCTCCATAATAGTGATCGCGCAGTTGCGCAAAAAGCGCGGATACCACCGGTATCCGCGCGCAAAACATCCCATCCGCCGCAAGGCGGGCAGAGCTTCCTGTTGACCGCGGCGCGCATAGCGGCCGGGTGAGGACGGCGGACACCGTACTGCTTTGTTTTAAGAGCTTTGTTATTATACCAGCCCGCCCCGCCCATGTCAAGCACAAATTTCCCTCCGCCGCGGCAGAACAAAAAGGCCGCCGCGGCCGTCACAACTTTTAGCGGCGCGGCGGCAGCCCTGCCGCGCGCAGGGCGCGGCGAGACGCCCGCACCGTCCAAAATATCCCTTCCAGTGGACAAGCGGGGGGAAACGGTGTATAATATCGGCGCTTAGATACAGCGGGAGGGCTTCACCTTGTCCTATCTCACCTATATTTTCCCCATCGCCGCCGCCCTCGGCGTGATATACATGGCCTGGCGCTGGACGCCCATCTTCGCCGACCCCTTTGAGGACGCGCCTGAACCCCCGGCCCGACCGGATGAAGGCGCCGGGGAGGAGGCCGCGCCGCGCCGCCGCCCCCGGCTCAGCTTCGCGCAGACGGAGGGGCGCATCACTCGGCGGGACGCCCTGCTCGCCCTCGCCATCACGCTCGTGTACGCCGCCGTGGCCTTCATGGGCCTGGGGAACATGTCCTCCCCGCAGAGCTTCTGCAAGTTCACCGAGCGCGGCCGCTATGTGGACATCGCCCTCCCCGAGGAGACGGAGATAACGAAGATACGCTATTTCTGCGGCCTGCACACGGGCGAGTACGCGGTGCAGTTTTCTCTGGACGGCGAGAACTGGACGGACGCCGGCACGCTCGAGCAGGGCTATACGGAGATATTCAAGTGGATGGACAGCACGGAGGAGGGCTTCACGCCCGGCCGCGCGCGCCATGTGCGCCTGATCGCCTCCGACGAGCTCTGGCTGGGCGAGATAGCGCTCTACGGCGCGGACGGCGAACGCCTGGACGCCGCGGCGTTTGGCTACGACGCCGGCTGCGCCCCGCTCTTCGACGAGCAGGGCGCCGTCCCCGAACAGATAGACTACCTCAACAGCACCTACTTCGACGAGATCTACCACGCCCGCACGGCCGTGGAGCATCTGGAGAACGTCTACCCCTACGAGATAACGCACCCGCCGCTGGGCAAGCTCATCATCGCCGCCGGCGTCGCCCTCTGGGGGCTGACGCCCTTCGGCTGGCGCTTCGCCGGCACGCTCTTCGGCGCGCTGATGCTGCCCATACTCTACTCCTTCCTCAAGCGGATGCTGCGCCGCAGCTCCGTCGCCGCCTGCGGGACGCTCATCTTCGCGTTCGACTTCATGCACTTCGTGCAGACGCGCATCGCCACTATCGACACCTACGCGGTGTTCTTCATACTGCTGATGTACCTCTTCATGTGGCGCTTCGTCAGCAGCGGGAAGTGGCGTTACCTCGCCCTCTCGGGCCTCTTTTTCGGCCTCGGCGCGGCCAGCAAGTGGACGTGCATCTACGCCGGCGCGGGCCTCGCCGCGATCTGGCTGCTCTACTGGATAACGCAGCGCCGGCGCGAGGGCTTCTGGCGGGACTTCCTCTCGAACTGCGGCTTCTGCCTCGTATTTTTCGTCGCCCTGCCCTGCGCCATCTACTACGCCAGCTATTATTTCTACGGCACGGCCCGCGGCCTGGAGGGCGGCGTGGGCATGTTCTTCACGCGCGACTACCTGGAGATCGTCCTCCACAACCAGGAGTACATGTGGAACTACCACTCGGGCCTGGTGGCCGAGCACCCCTACGCCTCCCGCTGGTACCAGTGGTTGGTGGACGCGCGCCCCATCCTCTACTACCTGGTGCGCTTTGACGACGGCACGAAGATGGCCTTCGGCGCGTTTTTGAACCCCATCTTCTGCTGGGCCGGCCTGCTGGCCGTGATCGCCAACGCCATCCTCGCCGTCAAGGACCGCGACGGCCGCGCGCTCTTCATCGTCATCGGCTATCTGGCGCAGTTCCTGCCCTGGGTGCTGGTGACGCGCCTCACCTTCGCCTATCACTACTTCCCCTGCGAGGTGTTCATGGTGCTCGCGCTCTGCAATGTGTTCACGCGCCTGGGCGAGCGCCAGCCCTGGGCCGCCGCCCGGCAGATGTACGGCTTCACCGCCGCCTGCGTGCTGCTGTTCGCCGCATTTTACCCCGTGCTCACCGGCGTGCGCACGCCCACCTGGTACACGACGGCCTTCCTCAAGTGGTTCCCCAGTTGGCCGTTCTGACCGGCCATTGACACAGCGACCCGGAAGATCAAGCATTTTTAGGAGAGATAGCATTTATGTTCCTTGCCGATTACCACGTACACAGCAGCTGCTCTTTTGACGCCGACAGCAAGGCTCGCATGGCGGAGATGGCGCGCGCGGAGCTCAAGCGCGGCGTCACGGAGGTCTGCTTCACCGACCACTGCGACTTCGGCACGCCGGAGACGCTGCAGCTGGGCCCCAACAACTTCTTCCTGCCCCGCATCCAGGGCCACCAGTTCATCGAGGCCATGGAGAAGGCCCCGGAGGGCATCGAGATAAAGCTCGGGCTCGAGCTGGGCGAGGCCAACCACGACCCGGCGCGCGGCAAGCGCGTGTACGCCATGCCGGAGTACGACTTCATCCTCGGCTCGCTGCACAACCTGCGCGGCGAGCGCGACTTCTACTACCTCAAGTACGAGAGCGAGGAACAGTGCCTCGCCCTCTACGACCGCTACCTGGAGGAGCTCATCGAGCTGGCCGCCATCCCCTGCTTCGACATCATGGCCCACATCGGCTACTGCCGCCGCTACATGCGCCGCCAGGGCTTCGACATCGAGATGGACATGGAGCGCTTCGGCGACCGCATCGACACGCTGCTGCGCACGCTCATCGAGAACGGCCGCGGCATCGAGCTCAACTGCTCCGGCCTCTCGGACGCCGACCCGGTAACTTACCCCTCCGTGCCCATCCTCCGCCGCTACCGCGAGCTGGGCGGGGACATCGTCACCGTGGGCTCGGACGCCCACAGCCCCAGGTCCGCCGGCGCCGGCGTGGAGGAGGGCAGCGAGCTCCTGCTCGCCAACGGCTTCCGCTACGTGGCGAGCTACCGCCACCACAAGGCGGAATTTAAGAGGCTGGCTTGAATGGCCGCGCGGCGGCCATTCAATGCCAAATTTGGCCCCGCGCCTCCGGCGCGATGGCGTTTGCCGCGCAAAAGGGAGACAGATTCTGCTGATAAACATTTGACCGGACGGGCCGGTAAAACCGGCTTTTTGGATCATCACTTATCACTTCAGGAGGTACACGACCATGATAGCCATCGGAAGCGACCATGGGGGCTATGCTCTCAAGCAGGTCAT
This sequence comes from Candidatus Scatomorpha stercorigallinarum, assembly GCA_944387865.1. Taxonomy (GTDB): domain Bacteria; phylum Bacillota; class Clostridia; order Oscillospirales; family Oscillospiraceae; genus Scatomorpha; species Scatomorpha stercorigallinarum. The sequence continues at coordinate 5,317 of CALXGN010000031.1, forward strand.
CATCAGCCATCTGGCGGACCGCGGCATCGAGTTCCGCGACTTTGGCACCTACAGCGAGGAGAGCTGCGACTACCCCGAGTACGGCGAGGCGGTGGGCCGCGCCGTGGCCTCCGGCGAGTGCGAGCTGGGCATCGCCGTCTGCGGCACGGGCATCGGCATCTCCATCGCCGCCAACAAGGTCCACGGCGTGCGTGCGGCGGCCTGCTCGGACTGCTACACGGCGGAGATGTGCCGCCGCCACAACGACGCCAACGTCCTGGCCCTGGGCGGCCGTGTCATCGGCCCCGGCCTGGCGCTGAAGATCGTCGACATCTTCCTCTCCACGGGCTTTGACGGCGGCCGCCACGCCCGCCGCCTGGGCAAGCTCGCGGAGATCGAGGCGAGGGACTGACATGGCCCGCCGGGACAATGAGCTCTACCGCGGCAAGCGCAGGCGGCTGAACGTGCTGGCCCTGGCGCTCTCGGCCCTGGCCATGCTGGCCGTGGCGGTCATCGTCCTCTTTTACGCCTTCCAGCAGTACATCGTCTTTGACCAGGACGGCATCTCCCTCGAGCTGCCCCTCCTGGCAACGCCGGAGGCCGCCGTGGACGAGTCCGGCGAGCGCGTGTTCGAGGAAGTACAGGTGCAGCTGGAGATCGGCGAGGCCGACTACTCGAACGTGGAGGCCGTAGCGGGCGAGGGCCTGGAGCCGCTGCGCGCCATATTCGTGCCCGCCGCCAGCGTCAACTCCGTCTCCGTGCAGTCCTACGTCAACCTCATGGGCAGCTACAACGCCAACGCCCTGGTGCTGGAGGTAAAGCCCACCAGCGGCCAGCTCGTCTGGGCCAGCTCGTCGGAGACGGCGGAGGGCTTCGCCGTCAACGGCACTCAGAACATGGCCGGCCTGGTGCAGTCGCTCAAGGAGCAGGACATCTACCTGGTGGCCCAGGTGAGCTGCCTGGTGGACGACATGATGAGCGAGCGCGCGGCCACCTCCGCGCTGCATCTCATCGACGGCTCGGCCTACAGCGACGCGCAGGGCGGCTGGATGGACCCCTACAGCTCCACCGTCGTGGACTACCTGACGGAGCTCTGCGAGGAGCTCGCCGGCTACGGCTTCGACGAGATACTGCTGAAGGCCGTCTCCCTCCCGGTGACGGAGGCCTCCATCCACTACAACGCGGCCCTCTCCTATGCGCCCACGCCCACCACCGCCGTCTGCACCCTGGCGCAGACGCTCTCCGCCGCCGTGCGCGGCGCCGGGGCCGCGGTCTCCGCCATCATCGACTCCCAGCCCCTGGCGGAGGGCCAGACGGCCCTCTCCGGCCAGGACATCGGCCTGTTCACAAAGGTGTTCGACCGCCTGTGCTGCTATGCCGCCACGGCCTGGCAGGCCGGCGCCAACGCGGACACCCTCACCGCCCCCATGACCGTGGGCGACGCCTCGCTGCGCTACGCGCCCATCATGAACTACGCCCCGGAGATGAGCTGCTACATCATCCAGGTGCCCAGCTACCTCATCGGCTGACGCTCGCGCAGCCGCCGCCGCGCGCGGCTCACCTGCTGCTCGCTGTAGCCCGTCAGGCGGCAGAAGTCCGCCGCCGTCATCTCCCCGGATATCACCGGCCCCAGCATGGAATAAATGAGCCCCCTCGGCCGCCCCGCGCGCCCGGAGGGGCTCATGCCTGTCCGGCAGCGCTCATAGAGCTGCCCCGTGCAGTAGCGCACGGGATAGGGGCACTTCAGGCAGCGCTCGATCTGCTCGCGGCTGTCCGTCCCGCCGTCATACGCCCTGTCTGCCACGGCTCACCGCCCCCCACATGCGCTCTGCCGCCCGCCGGCGGCGCTCGCCGCCCTCCTCCGCCGGCCGGAACGCCGCGCAGCCATCCCCCGCCGGGCACGGCCGCCTGCGCCCGGTCTGCAGCAGGTATTCGCACATCGGCATGGAGCGGCAGAGCGCCATGTCCAGCCCGATGTAGCAGTAGCCGCAGCTGCGGCAGCGCTCCGTGCAGCGCCCGCCCTGTGTCAATGCCATAGCCCCGCCTCCTTACAGGCAACTTAATCAAGTATAGGCATAATATATCAGCACTAATGCAACTTGTCAAGCCTAAAGTTAACTTAGTTGCACAGCAAGATCCTGCTGTGCAGCAAACGCACAGCTATTTTGGCAGAAAAGGCTTGCTTTATTTCGCTACTGTGGTAGTATAGTGACTCGACAGCAACTCCATTTTCAAACGAAGGAGCGACAAAAATGAAAAAGCTATTTGCACTGATACTGGCCCTGGCGATGGTGTTCGCCCTTGCCGCCTGCGGCGAAGAGCCCGCGGCGGAGAGCGAAGAGCCCGCGGCGGAGTCCGCGGCCCCGGCGGAGAGCGAAGCGCCCGCCGAAGACGCCGGCGGGAGCGACCTCGCCTACGTCCAGGATAAGGGCACCCTCATCGTGGGCATCACGGAGTTCGAGCCCATGGACTACCAGAGCGCGGACGGCGAGTGGATCGGCTTTGACGCCGACATGGCCAAGGCCTTTGCCGAGAGCCTGGGCGTGACGGCCGAGTTCCAGGTCATCGAGTGGGACAACAAGGTGATGGAGCTCGACGGCAAGACCATCGACGTGGTCTGGAACGGCATGACCCTCACGGACGAAGTGCTCTCGGCCATGGAGTGCTCCAACGCCTACTGCAACAACGCCCAGGTGGTCATCCTGCCCGCCGGCGTGGCTGACCAGTACCCGGACGCCGCGAGCATGGCGGAGCTGAACTTCGCCGTGGAGACCGGCTCCGCCGGCGAGGACATGGCCATTGAGAACGGCTTTGCCTACACCCCGGTCGTAGACCAGGCCACCGCCGTGCTGGAGGTCAGCTCCGGCACCTGCGACGCCGCCATCATCGACAGCCTGATGGCCGCGGCCATGGTGGGCGAGGGCACCAGCTACGCCGACCTCACCTACACCATCCAGCTCAACAGCGAGGAGTACGGCGTCGGCTTCCGCAAGGGCAGCGACCTCTGCGCCGCGCTCAACGAGTTCTTCGTCGACGCCTACGCCGACGGCACCATGCAGGAGATCGCCGACACCTACGGCGTCAGCGCCGCCCTGATAGCCCAGGGCTGAGCGCCCCATAAGCCATACATAACAAAAAAGCCGGAAGCAGAGGGCGCTGGCGCTCTCTGCTTTTGGCGCGGACAGGAGAGGTCTGAGCCCCCATGCCAGTATTTCAAACCGTGATAAGCGCCCTCAACGAGGGCTTTATAGAGACGCTTAAGCTGTTTTTCGTAACGCTCGTCGGCTCCATCCCCCTGGGCCTCATCGTCTGCTTCGGCTCCATGAGCCGCTGGGCCCCCCTGGGCTTCATCGGCCGCCGGCAGAACGCGCGGCGCCAGGCGCTGCTGCACGCCCTGGAAGAGGGCGGGAAAGTGGTCTCCGGCGCCGGCGCAGGGGCGCGCGAGCTCAGCGAGCAGCAGGCCCGCGCCCTGGCAAAGCGCCTGGCGCGCGGCGCGAAGCTGTTCCTCGGCTTCCGCCCCATCTCGCTCCTCAGCCGCTTCGTGGTCTGGGTGATACGCGGCACGCCGCTGATGCTCCAGCTGCTGATCGTGTTCTACATCCCCGGCTACATATTCGACAACAACCCCTGGAGCTTCCCGGAAGGCCGCTTCGCCGCGGCGGCGGTGATGTTCATCATCAACTACGCCTGCTATTTCTCGGAGATCTACCGCGGCGGCATCCAGGGCGTGCCCGTGGGCCAGCAGGAGGCCGGCCAGGTGCTGGGCATGACCAAGGGGCAGATATTCTTCAAGGTGACGCTGCTGCAAATGGTCAAGCGCATCGTCCCGCCGATGGCCAACGAGGTGATAACGCTGGTGAAGGACACCTCCCTGGCCCGCATCATCTCCTTCCAGGAGGTCATCTGGGCCGGCTACGCCTTCCTCAAGGGCTCGCACGGCTATTCCGGCCTCATCTGGCCGCTGTTTTTCACCGGCGTCTACTATCTCATCTTCAACGGCGTCGTCTCCTTCCTGCTGGGCAGGCTGGAGCGGCGGCTGGAATTCTTCCGCTAAGGGGGGCGGCCGCATGAGCATACTGGAAGTGAAGGACCTCGAAAAGCACTTCAACAAGACGCAGGTCCTCAACGGCATCAGCTTCACGCTGGAAAAGGGCCAGGCCCTGACCATCATCGGCTCCTCCGGCAGCGGCAAGACCACGCTGCTGCGCTGCCTGAATTTCCTGGAGACGCCGGACGGCGGCAGCATCGCCGTCAACGGCGAGACGCTGTTCGACGCCGCCGACCCCGCCACCCGCCGGGAGGCGGACGTGCGGCGCAAGCGGCTGCACTTCGGCCTCGTGTTCCAGAGCTTCAACCTCTTCCCGCAGTACACGGCCCTGGGCAACGTCACGCTCGCGCCGCAGCTGCTGGCGAAGGAGCGCGCCGACTACAAGCAGAACAAAAAGGAGATACTCGCCGCCATCGAGGCCGAGGGCCGCGAGCTGCTGGAAAAAATGGGCCTCACGGACCGCGCCGGCCACTACCCGCACCAGCTCTCGGGCGGGCAGCAGCAGCGCGTGGCCATCGCCCGCGCGCTGGCCATGCACCCGGACATCCTCTGCTTCGACGAGCCCACCAGCGCGCTCGACCCGGAGCTGACGGGCGAGGTGCTGCGCGTCATCCGCGGCCTCGCCGAGCAGCGCACGACCATGGTCATCGTCACGCACGAGATGAGCTTCGCGCGCGAGGTCTCCGACCGCGTTATCTTCATGGACGGCGGCGTGATCGTGGAGCAGGGCGGGCCGGAGGTCATCAGCGCCCCCCGCTCGGAGCGCACGCGCCGTTTCCTCGCCGGCTACGCCGGCGCGCGCTGAACTTTTGTTTACAAATTTCCACTTGCATCGCGCGTAAGATTCGATTATCATGGCTGTGTGACAAACACAGCCATGATCTTTTGCCGGGAGCGCCGCGCGAGGGCGCGCCGTTTCCCATTTTACGGAAAGGGGGCTTTGGCCATGCGCGTCAGGAAGGCGGCGGCGCTGGCCGCCGTGTTGGCGCTGATGCTCGCGCTGGCGTCCTGCGGCGAGACGGTGGGCAGCTACCGCGTGCTGGACACGCTGGCCGAGCAGCAGTTCTCCATCGGCTACCGCAGCGGCGACAACGTCCAGCCCTATGTGGAGGCGGCCATCCGCGAACTGGCCGCGGACGGCACCATGCACAGCCTGGCCCTGAAGTGGTTCGCGGAGGACGACACCTCCTTCCCCTCGCGCGCCGGCGCGCTGGAGGGCGTGGGCACGCCCGCGCCGCGCACGCTGCTCATCGGCGTGGACAAGGACGCCTTCCCCATGAGCTACATCGACGAAAACGGCGCCTACGCCGGCTTCGACGTGGACGCGGCCAACGCCGTCTGCCAGCGCCTGGGCTGGACGGCGCAGTTCATCCCCATCAAGGGGGAGGACGCCTTCGTGGAGCTCTCCAGCGGCAATGTGGACGTGGCCTGGGGCGGCCTCAGCCTCACGCTGGGGGAGGGCGAGGACTACGTCATATCCGAGCCCTACATGTCGAACTCCGTGCTGGTGGTCACGCGCGCGAGCAGCGACGTGCGCTCCATGCGCGGCCTCTCCGGCGCGTCCCTGGCCGTGGACGTGGAGCAGAAGTACATCGACGCCGTCCTCGCCAACGAGGACCTGATGGAGCGCCCGGACCAGATAAAGCGCGTCACCGGCGGCGCGCAGGCCCTCTTCAACGAGCTCAACAACGCCCAGGTGGACGCCATCGTCGTGTACAGCGTGGCGTTGCAATACTACGCCAAATAAGATACGAGGGGGACTTCGTCCCCCTCGTAGGCTCCCCCTCTCCGCGCACGGCGCGGAGGTTGCGCCCACGGGGCGCAAGATAAGGTATCGCCCCGAGGCAAAGCCCCGGGGCGATTTTGGCCGCCCTATGCGGGCGGCCATTCCTATG